>JAJCYV010000022.1 GCA_029262695.1 Chloroflexota bacterium
CCTGAATCTGCTGGTCCTCCGGCGGCTCGTTAGCCTCCTCTGCGGCCTTCTGCTCCTCCTCCAGAGCCTTCTTCTCAGCCTCCGTCAACTCCGCGAAGGCGGTGGCCGCGGAGGCCAGTAGCGCCATCAGGAGCCCGAATATCACGAGAGCGCGAACCCACGTGTGCGTTGAGGTCTTCATTCTGCTCACCTTTCCGTCCCGCCGAACGGCCCGTGGCCGTGGGCATCGCTCTAGAACCATTTCTTTGAAGTCTGACGGCGGCCTTTAAGACGATCGTGAGACGAGAGTGAGAGGATTCTTATCGAAGGCTGATAAGATTTCCCGTGAAGAAGCTCCCACCATGGCAGGTCTGCGGTGAACATACTTGTAGTAGAAGACGAACCGAAGGTAGCCGATCTCCTCTCTAAGGGGCTGCGTGCGGAAGGCTATACGGCCACCATCGCCAGGGACGGAGCAGAGGGCGCACAACTCGGCCTGGACGGGGACTTTGACCTCGTGATCCTCGACATCATGCTGCCCAAGAAAGACGGACGCGCCGTACTCAGGGAGATTCGCAGCCGCAAGCCGCATGTCCCAATCATCATGCTCACCGTCAAGGATGACGTTGACACCAAGGTGGAAACTCTCGATGACGGCGCTACGGACTATCTCACGAAGCCCTTCGCCTTCGAGGAGCTGATGGCCCGCCTGCGAGCCCACCTGCGGGCGCGAGACGAGCCAACGTCGTTTCAGCTGAGCGTGGGTAGTCTGTCGCTAGACCTGAAGGCACACGAAGCCGAGCACATGGGCGAGAAGGTAGCTCTTTCAGCCACCGAGTTCCGTCTCCTTGAGTTCCTCATGCGTCACCCTCGCCAGGTCGTGAGTAGAGCGCAGCTTCTGGACCACGTCTGGGGCTACGAGCATGATCCCGAGACGAACATAGTGGATGTCTACATCGGCTACCTCCGCCGAAAGCTGAACCTCCGGGCCGGGCCGCTGCGAATCGAAACCGTAAGAGGCGCTGGCTACCGGCTCGACGGCGGATAGGAAACTTGCGCTTCATCAAAGTTCCCATTAAGTGGCGCCTCGTCATCTCCATCATGGCCCTTGTGGGCGTCGTCATCGCTGCGAGCAGCTTCCTCAGCAACCGTCTCTGGAGCGACTTCGCCCGGGACCAGCTGGACGGAGCTATCGCCGAGGAGGCGCGAGAGTTCTCGATCGCCACGTCCACGCTGCCGGGGCGGGATGAGGTGCTTCGGTTCGCGGGGGAGTACTTCCTGAGCCATCGCTTTGAGGAAGAGGAGAGAGTTTTCCTGTTTCAGCTGACGGAAGGCACGGCTTTGACCCTGCACGTCCCGTCAGACACGGATCTCTTTCCGCCCGAGTTGCCACCGGCTACGCCGGGGGCCATCAGCATCTCGGGTCTGCGCTCCCTGGACGGAGAGATGTACCGGATCGCCGCCGTGTCCATCGTAGTGGACGGGGAAGAAGTTGGCACTCTACACGTCGCCGAGCCGACAGCGCCGGTGGAGGCCTTGATCGACCAGCGGGTCCGGGAGACTATCGTAATCGCCCTCGCGGGGCTCGCATTGGCGGGCCTCGGCGCTTACGTCATCGCCAGTGTCTCCATGGCGCCCATCAGTGGCATCACCCGTGCCGCCAGATCGATCGGCGAGAAGGACCTCAGCCGGCGCCTAGACTATCGGGGCGCAAGCGACGAGGTGGGCGAGCTAGCTTCTGCCTTCGACGACATGATCGCGCGCCTGGATCACGCCTTCCGCGAGCAGCGTCAACTGCTGGCGGATCTTTCTCACCAACTGCGCACACCCATCACCGTCATCCGTGGCCATCTCGACCTTGTGCGTCGTCACCCTGATCTTCCCAGGCGGGACTCCCTGGAGAGCATCGAGACGGCGATTGATGAGGCCGACAGGATGAATCGCCTGGTAGGAGATCTTCTCCTTCTTGCCCGCACCGGCTCTATCGATTTCGTCAGGCCGTCCAGCGTCGCCCTTCGTCCTCTTCTGCAGGAGGTCATGCTGAAGGCGGAAGGACTGGCGCAAAGGTCGTGGAGCCTGAGTGACCTGCCGGAGTGCAACGTCGTGGCCGACCGCGATCAGTTGATGGGCGCACTTCTGAACCTGCTCCAGAACGCTGTCGACCACACTCAGGCCGGGCAGTCCGTGAGTCTGGAAGCTGCCCACCAGAGCGGCTGGGTCACTATCAGGGTCCGAGACGATGGAGAAGGCATCTCGGCCGACGACCTTCCCCGGATCTTCGAGCGGTTCTATCGAACCTCTGCCTCCTCAAACAGCACGCGGCCGGGTACTGGCCTTGGCCTCACCATCGTAGACGCTGTTATCCGTGCTCATGGCGGCACCGTCGAAGTCGAGAGCATCCAGGGTGAGGGCGCGGTATTTGTCGTCCGCCTGCCGGCGTTCCTCTAGCCTGCGGCCGGTGAGGAATGGCAGTGGCGCGGCGTCAAAACTCGGCCGCCCTCCCCTACCGGGCCGCGCCACTGCCGTTTTCGATCGTGCCCGCTCCCAGGAATCCGCACCCCGAGAGCGAGCGGTGATATCAGTACGATCACCTTAGTCTGACGGCGGCCCTTAAGGGGATCATGAGAAAAGAGTGAGAGAATTCTCATCGAAGACCGTCTGCTCAATCGAGATCGATCTTGTAGGCGAGAACCGAGCCGTCTGTCTGGAGCCAACCGTGCACTTCCACATGCTGGCCGACGGCCGGCGGTTGCCCCTCGAAGCTCTCGAGGTCCGTGGAGGCGTCGATCCTGACCGTGAACCCGCCGATAACCAGGGTGCTTCCGTCGGTCGCTCCGATCGTGCCCTCGAATTCCATTTGAACACCGGTATCGGGGTCCGGCGTGGATGTTGGGCTGGGCGTCGGCGTCGGGGCCGGCGTTTGGACAGGCGTTGGGTTTGGCGCCGGCGTGGGCGGCGGGCCGGGGATAGGGGTCGGCGTGGGAACCGGAGCTGACGTGGGAACCGGAGTCGATGCAGGGACCGAGGTTGGTGTAGGAGCAGGGGCCGACGTGGGTGGTGCGGCCGCCCGGAGTTCGATCGTGGTCGCAAGGACGGAGCCGTCAACCTGGATCCGGCCGTGCACCGCCACATACTGGCCGGCGGCCAACGGTTGCCCGCCGAAGTTCTGGAAGTCCGTGAAGGCGTCGGCCCTGACAGTGAAGGCACCGATGACGGCTGTGCTTCCACTCAGCGCTATGACATAGGCGGTGAAGTCTGCCTGCGGCTCGGACGGTGCGATCGGAGTGGGCGAGGAGTTGAGCGCTGGTGCCGGCGACGAGCCCGGGTTGGCGGTTGCGGTGGGAAAGGGGCCGTTTGTCGGAATCGATGGCGGATCTGGCCCTCCCGCGTCGACCGGCGGTGGGTCGAGAGGCGGGTCCGGCTGTAGATCGATGTTCGTGGCGAGGATTGAGCCGTCCGGCTGGGGTATTCCCTCAATTTCGACGTACTGCTGCTCATCGAGCGGCAGCCCTTCAAAGTTGTCGAAATTCGTGCCGGAGTCGATAGTCACGGTCTGTCCGTCGATCACGACCGTGGATTCATCGATTCTCACGATCTGCCCCGTGAGCTGAGCCGGCTGGCCGTCCTCACCCGCAATCGCAGAGGTGCCTTCGATATCTGTGAGGCTGACAAGGGTGACTCCGTCATCCCAGGACGAAGAAGTGCCGAGAAGGGACAGGCTGACTACCAGCCCTACGATCGCCATGCCGAGGACGGCCGCAGTGCCAGCGACGCGCCACAATCGGCTGACGGGTGACGGCGCTGCCTGCGCTCGTTCAGCCGGGCGCGTGACACGATCGTCGTTGTCTTTGAGTTTCCCCATTTGCCGTGGTCCCTGGTCGTGCGGAAACAAGTGACCTCGTTGCTGGCCATCCTCCTCTGCCTGAGGCTACTGGAAGATATGGCCTTCGTTCCGGTTGGAAAGAGAATCTAACTCTGTTGCGGACTTAATTCTAATGCGTTCCGACTAAGACGATCGTGAGTAAATCGTGAGAGTCTTCTCATCGAGGCCCTGGCACAGTTCCTCGATACCGGACGGACCACCTGGATCCGGGGGACTGGATGCTCCCGGCAGCGTTTGGCTTCGCGGTCAGGCGATGGCGGCTAGTCCCCGCCTTCGAACTTGAACGACACCTTCATCTTGGCGCGGTAGGCGAGTATCTTGCCATCATCGAGTTGCATGTCCAGCTCGACGACTTCGGCGATACGTAGATCCCGCAGGGTGGCTGACGCCTTCTGGACGGCTGCTGCCGCCGCCTTCTCCCACGACTCGCTGCTCGTACCGACCAGCTCGATAACCTTGTATACGCTCTCCGCCATGGCGGTCCTCCTCTGGGCTCGCGCCGTCGATCGAATCGACGACATCACATGATCTGGGAGGACTTACACTATCGGGGCAATCACGGCCCGTCAATGATGCCGGCTTCAAGCACCGTCGTCTCCCCGTAAGCTCCTATCGCTATGAGCCTGCAACTCGGCGCTTGTGCCCCGCCCAGTACGGCTCGCGTAGCTCACGCTTCAGCACCTTTCCGGTCGGGTTGCGCGGAAGCGCCGCGATGAAGTCCACGGACGTCGGGCGCTCATAGCCGCCCAGTTTGTCACGGCAGAAGTCGATAACTTCTTCTTCAGTCGCCGTCTGCCCTTCGCGCAGAACCACCGCCGCCTTCACGGTCTCGCCCCACTCATCGTGAGGCACGCCGAACACGGCAGCGTCGGCGATCGCCGGGTGCTTGAATAGCACCTCCTCCACCACCCGCGGGTACACGTTCTCGCCGCCGGACACGATCATGTCCTTCACGCGGTCCTGCACGTACAGGTAACCGTCCTCGTCCATGATCCCTGCATCTCCCGTGTGCATCCAGCCGCCGCGCAGAGCCTGAGCCGACTCGTCTGGCAGGTTCCAGTACCCGGCCATCAACTGTGGCCCGCGACCTGCGATCTCCCCGATCTGGCCAAGCGGCAGCAGGTTGTCGTCCTCGTCCACGATCTTGATCTCCGTGCCCACCATCGGCCGCCCGGCGGAAAGCAGCAGGTCAGGATTGTCCTTGAGCGCGCGACGATGATCATCCGCCAGCAGCAACGTCAGTACCGCCGTCGTCTCCGTCATTCCGTACCCCTGGACAAAGTCGCACTTGAACACAGCCGCCGCCTTTCGCAGCGTGTCTTCCGCTATTGGCGACGCGCCATATATGATCGTCCGCAGCGTATCGAAGTTGCGCTCAGCAACGTCCGGCACGTAGACCAGGCACGCCTGGATCATCGCCGGCACCAGCGTCGTAATTGCGATCTCCTCCTCACTGAGCGCCCGGACGACCTCCATCGGGTTGAAGTCCTCCTGGATGTACAGGCACCCGCCCCACACGACCGCGGCAAAGCAGGTTATCGCCGCCGCGGCGTGGTACACCGGCGCCACAATCAGGTCTCGGTCCCCCGGCCTACCAGAAATCTCGAGGGTAAGCTGCTCCATGTTTGCGGTCACGGCCCCGTGTGTGAGCACCGCCCCTTTCGGCCTGCCCGTCGTGCCGCTCGTGTACATCTGGTACACGTCATGCTGGTCCGTGACTGTCCGTTCTGGCGGCGTCTCTGGCTGATCCCGCTGCCACGCCTCGTAACCCTGCCAGCCGTCGGCTCCACCGTCGATAGCGACGTATGCGCCGACGGTGCCCAGGTTCGCCTTTATCCTGCTGATGCTCCCCACGTAGCCGGAGGAGGCGAAGACCATCTTCGCCCCGGCGTCGTTGATCATGTACTCCCATTCCGGTCCCGCCATCCGGTAGTTCAGCGGCACCGTCACGACACCCACCTTGGAGGCCGCATAGAACATGAGCACGTACTCGATGCTGTTCTTAGAGAGGACCGCGATCCGGTCCCCAATCTCCATCCCGGCCCCGACAAGCGCGTTGGCCAGCCGGTTCACCTCCCCAAGCGCCTCCGCATACGTTACGTGGCGGTCGCCGAGGACAGCAAAGTCGTTGTCCGGATGCTCACGGGCCTGGTAGTCAAAATAGTCGTGTAGCCTCATTAGTATTTCCTCTCGAGGGTGAATTCTTCGCGGGGGCCGGCATTGGCAGCACCCGTCCCTGGATGTGCGCCAACAATCCTATCACCGTCAAGTCCCTCGCAGGTAACGGCCGGAGTCTGCCTCCGCCGGCTTACTCTCCCCCACTAGGGGCCGCAGCTACGAGGCGGCAGTCTGCTTGGTCCAGGTCGCCATGTCGAAGTAGTCCCTCCAGGAGGTTATCTTTCCACCTTCAACCTCGAACACGCCCGCGACGGGAAGATCAACGGCCCGGTCGCCGATCTGAAACTTGTCGAGGCGCTCAGTCAGGACGGTGCTCCCACTGGCGGCATCGTTGAGCATCACAAACTCCACTGACTGCGCCGGCTTCAGGAACATGTCGAGGACCGTCCTGATGGCAACCTTCCCCCGGACCGGCGCCATCGGCATGTTGTGATAGACGGCGTCATCAACGAAGAACTCCAGTAGCTCGTCCACATCCTTCCTGCTGAACGCCTCGCAGAACTTGCGGACCGTTTCAAGGCTCGTGGTCATGTCAGGCCTCCTTGCAGCTTCGCTTGAGTCGATGGTCCCGGATCGCGATCAGCTGTCCCCTCCATCCTTTGTTTCCTCTCGGAGGCGATCGGCGAACACCAGGGCTGTGCTCTCCACGTGGCGCTGGAACTCAGGCGTAAGAAAGCCGGAGCGCCGGGTCGGCCGACCCAGTTCCAGGAGACGGTCCATGAAGGTCCCGAACATGAGGTTCACCCACGAATCCGCCGCCCCGGCGATGTCGATGCCCAGGGGGATCTCACCTCGCGCCTGATATCGCGTGACGAGATTGAGGATGGCCCGGCGCCACCTGTCCATGAGCTCCCGGTGGGCCCCTCGCGCCGCTCTATCGCCGCGCAGGACCTCGGTAATAACCACGCGGAGGAGGTCTGAGTTCTCGTCCCACAGCCGCGCGCTGGCAAGGGCGTTGGCGGCGAGCTGTTCGCGCAGCGGCAGATTGCCGGGCAGGTGCTCCAGCTCATCAAGAGCGGCCATGAACCCCCGCTGCTCATACAGCTCCTTGACGATCGCTTGCTTGGAAGGGAAGTGGTAGTAGATGGCGGCCTCTGTGAGGCCGGCGGAGCGGGCGATATCGCGAACGGAGGCTCCATGAAAGCCGTTCCTGGAGAAGAGGCTCTGGGCCTGCGACAGGATGCGGCGACGAGTCCTGTCACCGCCTCTGGGCGAGGATCGTGGTTTCGCTGTGCTGTGCCTTGACATCTCTTGGCGCCTCGTGCTAGCCTAACGCGCGTTAAGCTAACGAGCGTTAAGTTAACACCGGCTGTTGCCCGCGTCAATAGCCAAGGAGTGTAGACCGGTGCGAGTGGTGATACTGACCTGGGAGGGGGCCTCGAGATGACCGCAGAACAGCGGGGGCGGCGATCAGTCGGCGAGTTCTTCAAGAGCGGCGACTGGAGCGACTACTGGACGACCCGGATCAGCCACGCTGAGAAGGGACGCATCCTGGTACGCGGCTACCCGCTGGAAGAGGTCGTCGAGAAGCTCTCATACGTCGAGGCGATGTGGCTCTTGCTGCGAGGCGAGCTGCCGACGAAGCAGCAGGCCGCGATCTGGGAGCTGACGATGAAGATCGCGATGGATCAGCAGTTCATCAGCTCAGCAGCGTGTGCCGCGCGGTTCGTGGCTTCTGCCCACCCGGAGTCTCCCATCCCGGGCCTGGCGGCAGGAATCCTGGCACACGGCTCCGTCACCGGCTCACCACGGCCGGCAGCCGAGATGATCTACGAAGCCCACGGGCTTCTCCAGGAAGAGAGCATCACGTCCGAGCAGGCGGCCTCCCGCATTGTCGAGATGTATCGGCACGATGGGAGAACTGTGCCCGGCTTCGGCCACCCGATGCACAAGGAAATCGAGCCGCGCGCCGCCCTCCTCAAACGCAAGGTGCAGGAGTTGGGAGGTTGGGGTGAGAAGGCGCAGCTCTTCGACGCGATCGGGGACGCCCTCAATGAGCGCCGGAAGACGCCGCTGCCCGCCAACCTCGCCGGAATGATCGCCGCCGTCCAATGTGAGCTCGGCTTCGACCCGATCGAGATCGAGGCGCTGGCCGCCGCGGGGTACAGCTACGCGCTCGTCGCCCACGTTGTGGAGGAGATCAAAGAAGGAGTGCCGCTCCGGATCATCCCGGATGCTCTTGGAGCGGCTTACGCCGGCGCCCCGGAGCGCCACATACCAGACGAACGATAGAAGGAGGGCCAGAATGGTCGACTACAGCAACTACAAGACGCTTCTCATCGAGAAAGACGGCGACGGCGTCGCCATTGTCACGCTCAATCGGCCGGAGAAGCGCAACGCTGTCAGCCTCGAGATGCACGGCGAGCTTGAGGAGATCTTCGTCGACCTGCGCAACGATGACGAAGTGCGCTCGATCGTCCTGACGGGGGCGGGGAGCGTCTTCTGCGGCGGCGGCGACGTGGAAGGCATGAAGACGGGCTCGTTCCGGCCCTCCGGCCCTTCCACTCCCTTTCACATGGTCCGCAGGCTCATCGTGAACCTGCTGGAGGTGGAGCAGCCGATAGTGGCGGCCGTCAACGGCGACGGTGCCGGCCTCGGCGCCACCATTCCGCTCTTCTCGGACATCATCGTGATGGCGGAGACGGCCCGGCTGGCGGACACGCACGTGCGGATGGGCCTCGTGGCCGGCGACGGCGGGGTCGTCATCTGGCCCTGGCTTGTCGGCATGGCGCGGGCGAAGGAGTATCTGCTCACCGGTCAATGGATCGACGGCAAGGAGGCCGAGCGCATCGGCCTGGTGAACTACGCCGTGCCCCAGGAAGATGTCATGCCCAGGGCGATGGAGATCGCGAAAAGGCTGGCGCTGGGCGCACCGCAAGCCATCCGCTGGACCAAGTACTCAATCAACAAGATACTGCGCGACCACGTCAACCTGGCGCTTGACGCATCCATGTTCCTGGAGGCGGCCACGATGAGCAGCGAGGACCTGCAGGAAGCGACGAAAGCCTTCTATGAGAAGCGCCAGCCCGAGTTCAAGGGACGATAGGCGAAGACCCAGCGAGCCGAGGAGCCAATGTGAATCCGAATACAAATCCCCCAGCAGACTCAGGGCCTGGAACGGACAAAGGCATGCAGGCCTATAAGAGAAGGTGGCGATGGGACAAGGTCGTTAAGGGCACACACCTTCTGAACTGCTGGTATCAGCGTAGTTGCGCGTACAACGTCTACGTGAACGACGGCAAAGTCGCCTTTGAGGAACCCTCCGCCGACTATCCGCGCACCAACTCCTCCGTCCCTGACTTCAATCCCAGAGGGTGCAACAAGGGGGCCTGCTACGCCGTCAACATGAACCAGCCGGCGCGCGTGATCCATCCTCTGAAGCGCGTCGGCGAGCGCGGCGGGGGCGAATGGCAGCAGGTCAGCTGGGACGAGGCGCTCACTGGTATCGCCGACAGTATCCTCGATACAGTTGTCGCGGACGGCCCCGAAGCTGTCGTGTTCGACGGTAACGCTACCGGCATCGCCGCGGGAACGGCAGTTCATCGGTTCGCTAACCAGCTGGGGGCCAGTGTGCTGGATATCAACACCGAAGTCGGCGACGAGCAGCAGGGTGCCGCGCTCACGTTCGGTACGCCGATCGCCTGCCGATCGGCTGACGACTACTTCTACTCCGACGTCATTCTCATCTGGGGCGGAAACCCGGCATTTACCCAGATTCCCAACTTCCATTTCCTTGCGGAGGCACGCTACAACGGGGCGCGTGTCATCGCCATAAACCCCGATTGCAACGCCTCCAGCATCCACGCCGACCGCTGGATATCCGTGCGGCCGGGCACGGACGCCGCCCTCGCCCTTGCCATGGCGCAAGTGATCATCTCCGAAGGTCTGTACGATGGTGACTTCATCCGGGAACAGACGGACCTTCCCCTGCTCGTGCGCACTGACAACGGCAGGTTCCTGCGCGAATCTGACGTGAAGCGCGGCGGCAAAGACGATGTCTTCTACGTGTTCGATGAACGCAAGCAGCGTCTGGCCAAGCCTTCCAGGCGGACGTTGCGGCTGGGGAAAGTGGTTCCGGCACTGGATGGCGAATACGAGGCGGAAACGCTGGAGGGCACAGTCCGCGTTACGCCTGTGTTCCAGGTGCTCAAAGCCCGGGCCGAGAGGGACTATACGCCCGAGAAAGCCTCGGCCGTGTGCGGTGTCCACCCCGATGATATCCGCGATCTTGCGCGAGAGATCGCGCGCGCAAGGGCTGTCTCCGGTGTGGCGGGCGCCAGCATCTCCAAGTACTACCACGGCGACCTGATGATGCGCGCTCAGATCCTGCTCTTCGCACTCTGCGGCCACATAGGGAAAAAGGGCGCCGGCTACGATTCGCTGCCGTTCTTGATCGTGGAGGGAACGATGACCGTCTCCTCTGCTGAGGGGCTGGGCCGCTTCGACGAGCTCCGGATGCTAGCTCCAATGTTGCCCGCGTACGCCGCTCTGCGACTGAAGGGCCTTACGAATGAGATGGCCATGTTCGAGCTCGGACGAAGGGTGGCCCTCAAGGGCTTCGTCAGCGCGGTCCTCTTCTGGTACTACCACGGCGGCCTGCGGCAGATCAGCGGAAGGAGCAAGGAGTGGGATCCCTATCTCACGAAGGAGGTCGATGAGTACCTCGCGGACGCGGTGCGCCTGGGTTGGCAGATAGCACCACCGTCCGCGGCCCCGAAGGTCCTGTTCTCATCGGGAGTCAACCCGCTCCGCCGCGTCCGGGGCAGCCACAGGCTGATCGACGAGATGCTGCCCGGCCTGGACCTGCTTGTCTGCATGGACATACGAATGAGTTCCACGGCGCTGAACGCCGATTACGTCCTTCCCGCCGCGTCCTCCTACGAGAAGACCGACGTGAACGAATGGTACACGCCGCTTATGCCGTTCGCGCACGTCACCAATGCGGCCGTCGACCCACCCGGCGAGGCGAAGCCAGAGTGGGAGATCATGGTCTCGCTGGCGATGAAGCTGCAGGAGCGCGCCCGCGAGCGTCGCGTGTCTGAGTACGCTGACGCCGAAGGCAAGCGCCGTACGCTTGACGATTTCGTGCACAGGCTGACGTTCAAGAGCAAGTTCACTGCCCTTGATCACGAGAAGGTCGCGGAGGCCGTCGTGGCCGGTTCCAAGCATCTTGGGAACCCGCGCTGGGAGGACTTCAAGCGCAAAGGCTTTCAGCGCTTCCTCGGCCTCGGTTCGCATCCGGGCAACTTCGGGAACGCCGGCGATCTGCGGGAGGACGAGACCTTCACGCCGCAGACCTGGCGAACAGAGAAGAAGGTGCCGTGGCCTACGCTGACACGCCGCATCCAGTTCTACATTGACCACCCATGGTACCTGGACCTGGGTGAAGAGCTGCCTGTCCACAAAGAACCTCTGAAGGCCGGCGGCGACTACCCGCTGATCATGACCGGCGGACACAATCGCCACAGTATTCACGGCACCTATTTGGCCAACCCTCTAACGCTCCAGATGGAGCGCGGCGAGCCGGCGATGCTCATGTCTACGCACGATGCGAGTGAGAGGAGCATCGAGAACCACGACGCCGTCCGCGTACACAACGATATCGGTGAGTTCACAATTCGTGCCAAGGTATCGCCCGCGGTCCGTCCGGGACAGGTAGTCGTCTATCACGCCTGGGAGAACTACCAGTACGAGGGCGGGATGGGGCATCGCAACGTGATCCCCACGCCGATGAACCCCGTCGAGCTGGCGGGCGACTATTTCCATATCAAGCACACGCCAGCCCTTTTCCAGCCCGGACACAACGACCGCGACACGCGCGTGGACGTGACGAAGGCGGGTTAGGAGACTATTCGTGGCACGAGTTTTCGCTGAGAAGCACGAGACCGGATTCAAGGAGGTCAGGAGGGGCCGATGTTCAAGACAGAGCTGACAGAGAAGTTAGGGATTGAGTACCCAATCATCCAGGCCGGCATGGGTGGCGTTGCGATGGCAGACCTCGTGGCGGCCGTCTCCAACGCCGGTGGTCTCGGCATAATCGGGGCCGCCCTCATGACGCCGGACGCGCTTCGCGACGAAGTCCGCAAGGTGAAGGACCTGACGGACAAGCCCTACGGCGTCGATCTCTTGCTCGCCCCGAACTGGCCGGGCCAGGAGGAGCTGATCGAGGTCATGTTCGAGGAGAAGGTGCCGGTATTCGCCTCCGGCCTCGGCAACCCGGCCCCATACGCTGAAGAGATGCACAAGCACGACATGACCGTGATGGCGGTCATCGGACTGGTGCGCCACGCGCAGAAGTGCGCTGAGGGCGGGACGGACATCATCATCGCCCAGGGAACCGAAGGCGGCGGGCACACCGGCCGGATAGCGACGATGGCTCTCGTCCCGCAGGTCGTGGACGCCATCGCACCCACGCCAGTCGTTGCCGCGGGCGGCATCGCTGATGGCCGGGGCCTTGTCGCAGCGCTCTCGCTCGGCGCCTGCGGGATCTGGGTGGGAACCCGCTTTGTCGCCAGCCGTGAGGCGGCCGGCCACGACAATTACAAGCAGAAGATCGTGGACGCGAACGAGGACGGTACGCAGGTCAGCAAGGCGTTCACGGGCAAGGACTGCCGGGTGATCAAGAACCGCTACCTCGACCAGTGGGAAGACCGCCAGGGAGAGATCAAGCCCTTCCCCTTCCAGATGATGGTGGACAGCGCCAAGATGGAAGCGGCCATTACCCACGGCGACACCGGCCTGGGCCTCATGCCCGCCGGCCAGGTATCCGGCGTCATCCACGAGGTTAAGACGGCCGGCGAGCTGGTGCGCGAGATGGTGGAGGAGGCGGAAGAGGTACTTCAGAAGCTGGCAGAGAAGCACCTGGAGCTTCAGGCAGCGCAATAGAGGACGATGGAAGGAGAGCCTCATGTCATACGAACTGCTAATCCTGGAAAGGCGCGACAAGACCGCGCTGGTTACCCTCAATCGTGCCGAGAAGCGCAACGCCCTCTCTATCGCGCTCCGGGATGAGATCGACCGCTGCCTGCAGGAACTCGAAGCCGACGACTCGGTGAGCGCCACGGTCATCATCGGGTCCGGCCCTGTCTTCTGCGCGGGCTTCGACACCAAGGAGTTCTCCCCCGACAGGATGGAGGAAGTGGCTGCTTCCTCTGACCGCTACCATCGCCGGCTGATGGAGTTCGGCAAGCCGTTGCTGGCGGCCATCAACGGGCCGGCCATGGGCGGCGGGCTCGACCTAGCGGTACTCTGCGACATGCGGATCTGCGCCGAGGGCGCTACCTTCGCCCATCCTGAGATCAAGTTTGGAGCGCCAGTGCTCTTCGGCCCGCTGCGGGAGATCATCGGCGGCGGCCTCGCCCGCGACCTCTGCCTCACCGGCCGGCGCATCGATGCTCAGGAGGCGCAGCGCATCGGCCTGGTGAGCAAGGTCGTCCCGGCAGACCGGCTGCTGGAGGAAACGCTGGCAGCCGCCGGCACCGTGGCCGAGGCGCCGCTGGCAGCACTCAAGGCGACCAAGCAGATGATCATCGACACGTATTCATGGGAGATGGCGGAGGGCGGGGGAGCCTTCGCGGGCGTCCAGCCCCCGGGCGGATAGGTTCCACATGGGTCCACTGGAAGGAATTCGCGTCGTTGATCTGAGTATCGGGCAGATGGGCCCGTCGGCGACGGCGCTGCTGGCTGATATGGGTGCGGACGTCATCAAGATTGAGTCGCGGCACGGAGACCCCGGCCGGGGCGTTGAACTCCAGCCCGACGGCAGCTCCGCCTTCTTCATGACCCACAACCGGGGGAAGAAGAGCCTCACCCTCAACCTCCGGCACCCGGAGGGCAAGGACGTGGCGCTGCAGCTCGCCTCTCAGGCCCACGTGTTCGTCCAGAGCTGGACGCCGGGCGTCATCGAACGCCTCGGTCTGGATTATGAAGCCGTTCGCGAGGTCAAGCCGGATATCATCTACGCCTCGGCCAGCGGCTTCGGGCCGCTGGGTCCGCGCGCCGCGCTGCCGGCCATGGACATGGTGGCGCAGGGAGTGGGCGGCCTCATGATGGCGAACTCCGGCGCGGATGGTGGTGAGCCCATAGCCGTGGGCCCGACGGTCGCGGACCAGACGGGCGCCTTCGCTCTTGCCTGCGGTGTGCTGCTGGCGCTGTACCACCGCGAGCGCACGGGCCAGGGCCAGAGAGTTGACGCATCTCTGCTGGGCGGGATGATCGCGCTTCAGGGCTGGCACATCGCCCACTACCTTCTGACCGGCAAGATGGCCCTGATGTCGTCCGACCGGAAGATGCGCAGCCCGCTGTTCACCTACTACCGGGCCAGCGACGGTTGGTTCACGATCGCCATCATCGACCCCCGGCAGTGGCCCGCCCTCTGTAGAATCGTCGGGCTTCCCGAACTTGAGGGCGACCCTCGGTTTGCCGAGACCCGCAGCCGCAACGACCACGCATCCGATCTCATCGCCATCTTTGATGAGCGGTTCGCCGAAGAGACGCGCGATCACTGGTTGAAGCTGCTGGAGGCAGAGGGCATCCCGTGCGGCGCCGTGCAGGACTACCAGGAGTTGGCCGAAGACGAGCAGGCGCGGGCCAACGGCTACATCGTGGAAGCGGAGGACCCGCGACTCGGGGCCGTGCGGTTACCGGGCCCGCCGGTACAACTCGGCGAGACGCCGGGCGAGATTCGTCCGGCGCCGGACCTGGGCCAGCACACGGAAGAGGTGCTTGGGGACCTGGGCTACTCCTGGGAGAAGATCGAAAGTCTCCGGCAGGCCCGGACGATCCTGTGACTGCCCAGACGGGAGCCGGACATCAAAATCAGACGAACGGAAGGAGGGATGTGATGAGCTTCGACAACATCGTCTACGAGAAGGCGGAGCGGATCGTGACCATCACAATCAACCGCCCCCACCGCCTTAACGCGCTCAGCGTGCAGACGGTGAACGAGATGATCGCCGCTATCACGCAGGCAAACGAGGATGATTGGGTCAGGGCCGTCGTGGTGACCGGCACCGGCGCTGCCTTCTGCGCAGGGGCGGATCTCAAGGACGCGCCGGACACGATGACACCACAGGTGGCCCAGGAGATCGTCGACCTGTACCTGGACCTAATCGTGGCGATCCGAAGCACCGACAAGCCCGTCGTGGCAAAGGTCAACGGGCTCGCGGTGGGGGGCGGCTGCTGCACCGCGCTGGCTGCGGACATGCGGATAGCCTCAGAAGGGGCAAGCTTCGGTTTCCCCTTCGTCAAGATCGGCATCAGCGGAGCGGACATGGGAGCGACGTATCTCCTGCCGCGCCTCGTGGGGCATGGCGCTGCGGCGGAGATGCTGATGACAGGCGAGTCGATCGACGCCGCGGAGGCGTATCGGATCGGCATGGTGAACCGGGTCGTGCCAGCTGAGGAGCTTGACTCCGCCACGGAGGAGCTCGCCAGCCGGCTGGCGGCGGGCCCGCCTCAGGGCCTCAAGTTCACGAAGAAGGCGCTCCAGGCCAGCCCGGACAGGGACTGGCAGGCGCAGTTCGACTACGAGCTCTTCGCGCAGGTCGCGTGCCTGCTGACGGAGGACTATCAGGAGGGCCGGCGCGCTTTTCTGGAAAAGCGAGAGCCCGTCTTTCAGGGGCGGTGAGTCATGGACTTCGAATTCACCGATGACCAGAAGCTGTTCCAGAAGTCCGTTCGCACCTTCGCCGAGAAGGAGATAGAGCCGATCGCCCGCGACTGTGACGAGCGACGCGAGTTCCCGCTGGAGATAGTCCGAAAGCTCGGCGACCTGGGCTACCTGGGGGCGAAGTTCCCCGTCGAGTACGGCGGTACGGAGTCAGGCCTTGTGAGCGGCGTGATCATGGCGGAAGAGATGTCACAAGCGTCACCGGGCATCTTCCTGGGTATCTACGTCAACGTGTACCTGGGGCTCTCCGCTATCCATGCCTTCGGAAGCGAAGCTCAGAAGCAGAAATACCTGCGGGCGGGAATCGCCGGCGAACAGATCAGCGCCTGGGGATTCGCCGAGCCTGACGCCGGGTCTGACCCGGGCGGCATGAAGACAACCGCAATCAGGGACGGCGATGACTACGTCATCAACGGCAGCAAGATACTCATTACGAACGGCGACCTGGCCGACTTCCTCGTCGTAACCACAGTCACCACGCCGGGCGCTGGGATGGGCGGTCTGAGCCTGATCGTCGTGGATAAGGACTCTCCCGGCTTCAGCGCGAGGCGCCTGGACACGATGGGGATGAGAGCCGCCCACACGGCCGAGCTTTCGTTCCAGGACTGCCGCGTACCGGCCGATCACCTGCTCGGCGAAGAGAATACCGGCTTCAAGAAGGCCCTGCGTACGCTAACGGAAGGCAGAGTCATCGCCTCAGCCTTCGCCCTGGGGCTCGGCCGGGCTGCGTTCGGTCGCAGTCTCGAGTTCGCGAAGCAACGGATGGCCTTCGGCCAGCCAGTCGGCAGCTTCCAGGGGCTGCAATGGATGTTCGCGGACATGGCGACGCGCCTGGAAGCGGCGCGTCTCCTCACCTACCAGGCTGCCTGGCGTGCCGAGCAGGGGCTTCCCTACATCACGGAGTCGTCGATGGCGAAGCTGTTCGCCAGCGAAGCGGCCACCGAGATCGCCAAGACGTCCGTGCTGATTCACGGGGGAGCCGGTTTCGTTATGGAGCATGACATCCAGCGCTTCTACCGTGACTGTATGGTGCTGGAGATCGGCGAAGGAACGTCTCACATTCAGCGCAACACGATCGCCCACCAGCTCGGACTGTAGGAGGGTCATACCATGCCCGCACTTCTGTACGAAAAGCGAGGCGAAATCGCCTACGTCACGCTGAACCGGCCCGAGGTTCACAACGCGATGGACGCCGAGGTCATGGTCCGCCTGGCCGACGCGTGGCAGGACTTCGCCGCCGACGATTCTCTGCGCGTGGCGATCCTCACAGGCGCCGGCGAAAAGGCCTTCAGTGCCGGCGCTGACCTGCGCAAGTTGATCCCGCTCATGACCGGCGCCCGCGAGCCCGAGGACGAGTGGGACCGCAAGTTTCTCGAGAACCGCCGCATGATGAACATCGGCCTCCTGCGCGGCTTCGAGCTGTACAAGCCCATCATCTCCGCTATTAACGGCTTCTGCCTGGCGGGCGGCACGGAGCTAATCCAGGCCACCGACATCCGGATCGCCGCCACGCACGCCACCTTCGGGCTGACCGAAGTTAAGCGTGCCATCGTGCCCGGGGGCGGGTCGATGGCACGCTTGCCGCGGCAGATTTCGTTCTGCAACGCAATGGAGGTGCTCCTGGTGGGAGACTCGATCGCAGCAGACGACGCCTACCGATTTGGCCTGATCAATCGCGTCGTCCCGGCTGAACGACTCATGGAGACGGCGGAGGAGTTCGCGCGCAAGATCTCTGAGAACGGACCGCTTGCCGTCCAGAAGATCAAGGAAACGGTACTCAAGGCTCTGGGCCGACCGACAGAGGAGGGGTTCGCGCTGGAGGATGAGGCCGTACGGGCGATCATCCGGACTGAGGACGCACGGGAGGGCCCAAGGGCTTTCGCCGAGAAGCGGAAACCCCGCTATGTGGGCCGATAGCGTGAATCTCCCCTGAAGTGTCCGTATCTGGCGCCTGATCCGGAAATCGTGGGGCCGAATCCCACCGGGTCCTCCACGCTTGTTCCCTATCAAGGCAAGGGCGCTGGTCGGGTTCGGCCCTACACCGCACTGGTCTTGCGCCCTACAGACACTAAGAATTGGCCGCTCCTATGTTAGTAGCGGGTACCTGGACCAAGAGCCCCCGAGCGGACGGAAACGAACGGGGCGTTCTTGAATGGTCAGAACTCAATACCGCAAACCTCTCGACAGCGAGCAGGTTTCCGTTCCCACTGGCCAGGTCTTTGTCATCGCCGAGCGCTGTAAGGGCTGCCGCTTCTGCGTAGAGTTCTGCCCGGAGCAGGTTCTGGCGGAGTCCACGGGCATCAACGCCAAAGGCTATCACTATCCCGTGGTGGAGTCGGGCAAGGAAGACGCCTGCATCAACTGTGCGTTCTGCAAGCTCGTCTGCCCTGAATTCGCCATCTACACCGAGGAAACGTGATGGTCACCGCCGAAGCTGAGCCGCGCGTTCTAACCGGACAGCATTTCATGAACGGCGACATTGCCTTCGCGGAGGGGGCTCTGGCGGCTGGCTGCACCTTCTTCGCCGGCTACCCGATAACGCCATCAACTGAAGTCGCCGAGCGCCTCTCTCGGCGACTTCCCAAGCTGGGCGGCGTCTACGTCCAGATGGAGGACGAGCTGGCCTCGATTGCGGCCGTCCTGGGAGGCTCCTGGAGTGGGGCCAAGGCTATGACCGCCACGTCCGGGCCTGGCTTCACCCTCATGATGGAGAACTTCGGCCTCGGTGTGATGACCGAGACCCCATGCGTCATCATCGACGTCCAGCGCGGCGGTCCATCCACGGGGTTGCCGACGCTCGTCAGCCAGGCGGACGTGATGCAGGCGAAATGGGGCAGCCATGGAGATTACGAGCCCATCGCCTTCGCGCCGGCCTCACCACAGGAGATGTTCGATCTCGCGATCAGCGCCTTCAACGCCGCCGAGCGCTTCCGCATGCCCGTCTTCGTGATGGCCGATGAGTTAGTCGGTCATATGACCGAACGGGTGACGATCCCATCAGAAGACCGCGTATCGATCGTCAACCGGAAGCGCGTTCCGGCTGGCAGCGAGGACCGGCTGTTCTACGCGGCGGACGAAGACCTGGTGCCGCCGATGCCGATAGCGGGCGAGGGTCACGCCTTCCACGTCACGGGCCTCACCCACGACGAACGCGGATACCCGGCCGGCGACCCGCTCGTTCACGACAGGCTTGTACGCCGCCTGACACACAAGGTCCAGATCCACGAAAAGGAGCTAACGCAGGTGGAAGAGCTAATGACTGAGGACGCCGAAGTGGTCGTCGTTGCGTACGGCGCAATGTCCCGCTCCGCCCGGCAGGCCGTCATGGTGGCGCGGGAGCGTGGCATCAAGGCTGGTATGTTCCGGCCTATCACGCTCTGGCCGTTCCCCTTCAGGAAGCTTCGAGGACTGGCGAACCAGGTGAATCGCTTTGTCGTGGCCGAGATGAACCTCGGCCAGATCGCTCGCGAAGTAGAGCGGCACCTGCGCCGGCCTGCAACCTGGGTTACTCATGCCGGTGGCAAGATGATCCCTCCCGAGGAAGTGCTTCTGGCCCTTCAGGAGACCGCGCGATGAGCGGCGAACTGATGGTCCAGGACCATCCCCTGGACGGACTCCTGCGAGCCGACCGCCTGCCCCACATCTGGTGCCCCGGCTGCGGCCTGGGGAGCATTATGTCCTGCCTGACCAGCGCGATTACCGAGTCCGGCACCGACCTGAATCAGCACGCCATCGTCTCCGGCATTGGCTGCACGGGCAGAGTCGCCGGCTACCTGAAACTCGATTCGTTCCATACGACCCACGGCCGCGCGATCCCCTTTGCCATCGGGCTCAAGCTCGCCAAGCCGGAGCTGGTCGTCACCGTCTTTAGCGGCGACGGCGATCTGTTCTCCATCGGCGGCAACCACTTCCTCCACGCCGCCCGCCGCAACATCGACATCAACGTCATCTGCGTCAACAACTTCAACTACGGAATGACCGGGGGCCAGTGCGGCCCCACGACGCCCACGGGCGCCCGCACCACGACGACACCCTTCGGCAACAGCGAGCCGGCCTTCAACCTCCCGCACCTCGCCGCCAGCCTGGGCGCCGTGTACGTTGCCCGCTGGACGTCACTCCACGTGCGCCAGGTACATCACTCAATGCTGAACGCAATCCGCAAGCCGGGGTTCACGTTCATCGAGGTCATCTCTCCCTGCCCCGTCGGCTTCGGCAAGTCCAACGAGATCGGTGAGGGCCTGGACGAGATGCGCATGTACCGGACCAACTCCGTTGTCGATCCTGATGCGGACCTGGCTAATGCCGGCATCGACATGCAGAGGGACTCGCCGATTGTGCTTGGCGACTTCGTGGATATCGAGCGGCCAGTTTTCGCCCCGAGCGGAGTAGACAGAGGATGAGACAGGAGATCCAGCTGGCAGGCTTCGGCGGACAGGGCATCATTCTTGCCGGGTTCGTACTCGGCCGCGCCGCCTCCATTTACGACGGCAAAGAGGCCGTCTTCACGCAGTCCTACGGCCCGGAGGCACGTGGCGGCGCCTGTGCAGCCGAGGTCGTGATCAGCGACGGACCCATCGACTACCCGCTGGTCACACGCCCCGACCTGGTCGTCTGCATGTCCCAGGAGGCGTACAGCAAGTACGGCGTGGCCCTCGCCGACGGCGCCGAGCTGATCATCGACAGCGATCTCGTGGAGGCCGGCAGCAACGGGATCAAGCGCCTGCCCGCGATGCGCCTGGCGACCGACCTGGGGAACCGCATGGCGGCCAACGTCGTGATGCTCGGATTCCTCGCCAGCGTCACGGGCGTGGTCAGCCGGGAGGCGTTAGAGCAGTCGGTTCGCGAAACCGTCAAGCCGCGCCTCCTGGAACTCAACATGAGCGCGCTGAAGACGGGGTTTGAATACGGGCTGAGCGAGAGTTCAGCCAACCAACAGAAAGCGGCGACATGAGCGATTCAGTAATCATCATCGGTGGCGGCATCGCAGGGGTGCAGGCATCTCTAGACCTGGCGGAGGCCGGCGCCCGGGTCGTCATCGTAGAGAAGGGGCCATCCATCGGCGGGAAGATGGCCGCGCTGGACAAGAACTTCCCTACTCTCGACTGCTCCGTCTGCATCGAGGCACCGAAGCTTTCCGAGGTCGGCGAGCACCCGAACATCGAAGTGCTCAACAACGCCGAAGTCACGCGCGTCGAGGGAGAGGCCGGCAACTTCACTGTGACGATCCACCAGAAGGCGGGGTTCGTCACCGACGAGTGCACCCGTTGCGGCGAATGCGAGCCGGTCTGCCCTGTGCCTCTGGCCAACGAGTTCGACGCCGCGATGGCGTCCCGCAAGGCAGTCTATACGCCATATCCGCAGGCCGTTCCCGGCGCTTACGTCATCGACATCGAGAACTGTCTGAACGAGCCGCCCAACTACTGGCCCTGCCATCGCTGCGCGGAGGTCTGTCCTCCGCAGTGCATCGATTTCAGCATGCCGCTGCAGGCCGATCTGGAACGCCAGGCCGGTGCGATCATCGTCAGCGCCGGCTTCGAATCGATGGATGCCTCGCGCCTGGGGGAGTATGGCTACGGAACGCACCCCGACATCCTGACGGCGATGGAGTTCGAGCGCCTCCTGACGTCCGCCGGGCCGACTGGCGGCGAGATCGTCCGGCCTTCGAACGGCGAGCACCCTAAGAATATCGCTTTCGTGCTCTGCGTCGGCTCCCGGGACCAGCGCTTCTTCAAGTACTGCTCTCGCTTCTGTTGCATGTACTCCATCAAGCACGCCTTCCAGGCACTCGACCACGGCGTCCCCGACGTCACGGTCCTTTACATGGACGTACGCGCCTACGGAAAGGGGTTCGACGCCTTCTGGAAACGGACCGAGGAAGAGGGCGCGAAGTTCGTGCACGGCCGCCCGTCCCGCATCACGCCCGGCGAAGACAACCTGACCGTCCGCTTTGAGGACGTCAGCGAGAGCCGCATCGAGGAGCAAGACTTCGACATGGTCGTGCTCGCCACCGCCGTCCAGGCGCCCGAGGGGCTTGGCGACCTTGGCGCGACGCTCGGTCTCGAGCTGGGCGAAGACGGCTTCCTTCGCGCCGAGGAAACCGGGTTCGGCCTCATCGGCAGCTCGCAGCCGGGAATCTACCTGGCGGGTTGCGCCGGCGGACCCAAGGACATCCCCGACAGCGTCGCCGAGGCAAGCGGCGCCGCCGCCGCAGCACTCATCCACCTCGAAGAGCGCTCATGGCCGGAGATCGAAGCGGCCGAGCCGATAACCGACCTCGATCAACCCCGAGTCGGAGTCTTCGTCTGCCACTGCGGCAGCAACATCGCCGGCGTCGTGGACGTCGACCGCGTGGTCGAATTCGCCACGAAGCTGCCGAACGTCGTCTACGCGCAGGACCAGAAGTTCTCGTGCGCCGGCAACACCCAGGGAGAGATCGTCGACCGCATTCGGGAGCAAGGCGTAAACCGCCTCGTCATCGCCGCCTGCTCACCGAAGACCCATGAGGGGACGTTCCGCCGGGTCTGCTTCAAGGCCGGGCTGAACCCGTACCTGCTGGAGATGGTCAACCTCCGCAATCAGGACTCGTGGGTGCATAAGGCGGACAGGGACGACGCCACGTACAAGGCGATGGATATGGTCAAGATGGGCGTCGAGAAGGCGGCCCTGCTCGTGCCCCTCGAAACGACAAGACAGCCGATGGTACAGGCGGCCATCGTCATCGGCGGCGGCATCGCCGGAATGGTCGCGAGCACGAACCTCGCGGACCAGGGCTACGAGACTCATCTCATCGAGCGAGAATCCGAGCTTGGCGGGGTGCTCCGCCACCTCGACGAGATCGCACCGGCCGGACTCAGCGCGCACGAGATTCTCAAGCATCAGCGCGCGGAGCTACTGCGTTCCGGCGTCAAGGTGCACGCCGGCGTGGAGGTCGAGCACATCGGCGGACACATCGGCGACTTCAACGCTCGTCTCTCAGACGGTGAGGAGATCGCAGCGGGCGCCGTTGTGCTGGCGATGGGCGCCGAGCCGCATGAGCCGGTTGAGTTCGACGGCACCGCCCTGCAAACGGTCACGAACCTTGAACTGGAAGGCCTCTGGCCGGAAGTCCCCGGCGACCGCGTCACGGTGGTGGGCTGCGTTGGCTCCCGTGACGATGGCGCCGGCTGCTCCCGCTACTGCTGTGAGTCGATGATCGGCCAGGCTATTCGCTTGCGAGAGATGGGCAAGAAGGTGCGCGTTCTGTACCGGGACATCCGGACCTTCAGCCGGCAGGCGGAGGAGTCTTACGAAGAGGCCGCGCGCAAGGGCGTGCAGTTCGTCCGCTACCCCGACGTGCCGGCTCAGCAGGCCCTGCGCATCAAGGCAGACTCCGTCATCGTCCACGACGAACTGCTCGGCGCCGACGTGAAGATCCCGACCGACCTGCTGGTCCTCGCGCTCGGCCTGAAGCCACCGACGGAAGAGGTCTCGTCTCAGCTCAAGGTATCGCGCAGCGAAGACGGGTTCCTCCTTGAGAAGCACCCGAAGCTGGGCCCCGTCGAAGCCGGCTCGCCCGGCATCTTCCTCGCCGGAGCCGTGCAGGGCCCCAAGGACGTGCGCGAGTCTCTGGCCCAGGGGTTGGCGACAGCCTCGAAGGCGGCGTCGCTTCTGGCGAAGGACCACATCGAAAAGGAGCCGATCACCGCTCAGCTGGACATCGACAAGTGCATCTTCTGCGGTCGCTGCGTTCCGGTCTGTCCCTTCGGCGCGATCGAGATGCTCGGCCCGGTCAAGGAAGGACCTATCAGCTTCATCGAGGCCGCCTGCCAGGGCTGCGGCACCTGCGCCGCGGAGTGCAAGCCCGAAGCCATAACGATGCCCTATTTCACGAAAGAGCAGATCCTCGCCCAAATCGAGGCTGCGCTCGCGGACCGCGCGGAGGAGAAGGTCCTCGTCTTCGCCTGCAACTGGTGCTCCTACGCCGGCGCCGATCAGGCCGGCGTCGAGAAGATCCAGTATCCGAGTTCGGCGCGCATCATCCGCGCGATGTGCTCCGGGCGCATTGAGGAAGACTTCATCGCCCGCGCCTTCGACCTCGGAGCAGGCGCCGTGCTCGTCACCGGTTGCCGGCTAACGGAGAAGGGGTCCGACTGCCACTACATCGACGCCAACGTCCACACGCAGAAGCGGTTCACCTTCTGGCAACGGAAGTTCGAGCGGAAGGGGATCGAGCCGGAGCGCCTGCAACTTCAGTGGATCTCCGCTGCCGAAGGACGGGAGTTCGCGGCCAAGATACGCGAGATGGACGGGTACCTGCACAGCCGCACCAAGGAAACGGTGGCAACGTCATGAAGCAGACGGGAACGAGCTCAGCCACGCCTTCGGCGACACGCCCGGTGACGCTGGACGACGCTCTCTGGGAGCGCGTCATGGCAGCGACCGACGGCGCCATCGCGCCCTGCTACCAGTGCGGCGTCTGTACCGCCAGCTGTCCGTGGGGCCTCCTTCAGGACGAGCCCGCCAACGTCCGCATGCTGATGCGCCGCGCCCAGCTGGGCGTCGCCCAGACGGACGGCGAGATGTGGTGGTGCACGACCTGCCGCGCCTGCGAGGAGCAGTGCCCGCGGGGAGTACCGATCGCGGAGGTAATGCTGGCGCTCAGGAAGCTCGCCTGGCAGGACGGCCACGTGCCGAAGGGCCTATCGCCTGTCATGTGGTCGCTCCACTGGGACGGCAACCCGTGGCGCGGCCCGCCTTCACAACGGGCCGACTGGTCGCGGGGGATGGACATACCGGCGTTCACCGCCTCAACAGATGTCCTCCTCTACGCCGGTTGCACGTGCTCATACGACAACCGCTCTCAGAAGGTGGCCCGCGCCCTGGCCGGGATCTTCGAGGCCTCCGAAGTGTCCTTTGGAACGCTCGGCGAAGACGAACCGTGTTGTGGTGACGCCGCGTATGCGCTCGGCCAGCACGACTACCTGAACCAGATCGTCGAGGCGAACACGCAGCGATTCGAGGAGGCCGGCGTGCGGACCCTGGTGACGGCCTCTCCGCACTGCTACGACATGTTTCTCAACCACCATCCGCCGCGCGACGGCTTCCAGCCGCTGCACTACACGCAGTACCTCGCGCAGCTGATCAGGGAGGGGAGCCTCTCCTTTGACAGCGACTATCCCATCCGCGCCACGTACCACGATCCCTGCTACCTGGGCCGGCGAAACGACGTCTACGACGCGCCGCGAGAGGTGCTCGCCGCAATACCGGGTCTAGAGCTGACGGAGATGCCACAGAGCCGCGCGGACGCCCTCTGCTGCGGCGGCGGCGGCGGGCGCATGTGGATGGACACCAAGGTAGGCGAGCGGTTCTCAGACTTGCGCGCGAAGGAGGCGGTCGAAACCGGCGCGGACGTGCTCGTTACCGCCTGCCCGCACTGCATCGCCTGTCTGGAGGACAGCATCAAGCAGACCGATAGCGGCATGCGGGTCATCGACGTCGCGGAGCTGGTTGCGGAGGCGGTAGCCGGGACGAGCGAGGAATGAACGCATCACCGTATTCACCAGAGGAAGCCAGCGGCGTCTGGGTATACCTCGAACACCGCGACGGAAAGCTGGAGGGCGTTTCCCTTGAGCTGCTCGGCCGGTCGCGTGAGCTGGCGCAGGAGACAGGGGAGAGCCTGACGGCGCTCCTGCTGGGAGAGCAAGTGGAGCCCCTGGCCGAAGAAGCGATCGCTGCCGGCGCCGATCGGGTACTTGTGGCGGAGCACGCGCTGCTTGGCCAGTACACAACGGAGCCGTTTACGAAAGTGATCACCGGCCTGATCGTTGAGCAGCGGCCGAACATTCTCCTGCTCGGCGCCACGACGAACGGGCGCGATCTTGCCGGTCGCCTCGCCGTCCGCCTGCGCACGGGCTTAACGGCGGACTGCACGGACCTGAGCATCGGCCCGAAGTCGGGCCTCCTGCTAGGGGAGGTGACGGGCTTCGGCCACGGCATCCTGGCGACGATCGAGTGCCCGGTCCACAGGCCCCAGATGGCGACTGTTCGGCCCGGTGTGTTCCCACGGCCGGTCGCGGATCCCACCCACTCGGGCAAAGTCGAGCGGGTCGACGTGATCCTCTCAGCGAGCGATCAGCCGGTGCGAGTGGTCAAGCAGACGAGCCGGCGCGCCGCGGATGTGACGCAGGCGGAGCGGCTGGTGATCGGCGGACGGGGCATGGAGGGCGACTTCGCCCTGCTCAGGCGCCTGGCAAAGGCTGTACACGCCGACGTAGGCGCCACCCGCGTCGCCGTTGACCAGGGCTGGGTGCGTGAGGACCGCATGATCGGGCAGACTGGCTCCGTCACCCGTCCGAAGCTGGCCATCATCTGCGGTGCCAGCGGCGCCATGCAGTTCACGGTCGGCGTTAAGGACAGCGAGACGATCATCGCCATCAACTCCGATCCTGAGGCGCCGATCTTCGAGGTGGCCGACTACTGCGTCGCCGAGGACGCCTTCCAGGTGATACCACCGCTCATTGAGGCGCTGCGCCGCGAGCCCGTGGAAGAGAAGAGCTGAGATGCACACGATCGTTTGTCTGAAGGTCGTCCCGAAGTCCGAGGAAGTGACGATCGACGACGAGACGAAGACGCTGGACCGGAGCAAGGCGCGCTCGGAGATCAACCCGCCCGACATGAACGCCGTGGAGATGGCCCTGAAGCTGAAGGAGCGCAACGGAGGAACCGTCTCGCTGCTCGCTATGGGCCCACCGCTGTTCGAGCCTTACTTGCGCCTTGGCCTGGCCATGGGTGCAGACCAGGCGTTCCTGATGAGCGACCGCGCCTTCGGCGGCGCCGACACTCTGGCGACTTCTTACGTCCTGGCAGAGGGCATCAAAGCCATCGGGTCGTTCGACCTCGTGCTGTGCGGCGACGAGTCTTCCGACGGAGCGACCGGCCAGGTCCCGCCCGGCATCGCGGAGTGGCTCGGCCTTCCACAGGCCACCGACGTCCGCCGTGTTGACGTGTCGGACGGATCGCTCAGCGCGCGCCGAGAGCTGGGCGCGGGATCTGAGGTCGTGGAGGCGGACCTCCCGTGCGTCGTGTCCGTCAAGCATGACGTCAACGAACCGCGCTTCCTCGACTCTGGCCGCTGGGACTGGGCGATGAATGAGGCGCCGGTGCAGATATGGTCTGCAACGGACCTGGAGATCGATGTCGAGAAGGCCGGCGTGCCAGGCTCACCGACCGTCGTCGCCGGCGTCAGCGTCGCAGAAGGCGCCGATCGCCGGCGTGAGTTCCTCTCGGGCTCACCAGAGGAGATCGCGACCCAACTCGCAGACAAGATCCGCGCGTGGGTCAAGCCCTGAGGTGGTGACTTATGCTAGCCACTCACGAGAGTCAGAGACTTAACGAAACTCTGGACCGTGGTGGCGTCAGCCTCCGCATGCGGTTCCTCCTGCCGGCTGCGGACAGGCCGTCGCCCTGCGTCATCATCTCGCACGGACTCGGCAGCGCGGACGACTCGATGCCCACAGCTCTCCTTTGCCACCGGCTGCTGGAGGAGGACATTGGCGTAGTACTCTTCGACCTGAACGGCCAGGGCGAGTCTGCACCAGACAAACGTGGCGAAGAAGCCTACGTGGAAGACGTTGAGGCCGTCTCGCACTGGACGACGAACAGGGAAGACGTCGATGAAGAACGCGTTGGAATCGCGGCGTTGGGCCCCGGAGTGGGAATCGTATTGCGGGCTGTGCGCCATGGCCTTGTCCGCCCGCGCGTACTGGCCCTGATATCGCCGGACCTCGAGCCCTGTGGGTTCGTCGCCATCGGGGCGCCGACCCTGGTAATCGCCGGGTCCAAGGACCCCGCCTTGGAGACGCTAAAGACGCTGGTCGCCAGAAGCGAGTGCGCAACTCTCACCGTCTTGGCCGGTGCCGACCCCTCGTTCGAAGAGCCTGGGGCGCTCGAAGCGTGTGCAGGCCGCGCCGTCGATTGGCTTGACGCGGGCTTTGCTGGTGCTGCCGGCTGGCCGGAGTGGCAGGACGAAGGCGGCGGCGATTAGGAGATCAGCTCTTCTGCCGCGGCTCGAAGAGGAGTAGAAATCCAGCGGCACCAGCGTCTGACTGCATTCGGCTGGCACGCGATGGGACATCGGTGACCGCCTTCAGATGCGAAACAGGCATTCGTGGTACAAGAAGAGGCACCAATGAGAGCGCTGCTTCGCAGGATCTACACGGTGCCGGTCTTCATCGGCCTCGGCTTGCCAATCTTCTTCATGGCCCGGGTCCGTCTGTTCAGACGATTCGCGCGGTTTCTGGCCAGGCTCGACGCTCGAATCGTCCTGTGGATGCTTGGAGGAAGAGCGCACGGTTCACCTCAGGGACTGGCTGAGGAATGGAACCGGCTCATGCCAGCGCCGAGGTCTCGCTACCCGGTTCTTGAATCCGACGATCGAACGGCATATGTGGAAATACGCATTCACTGTCCGCTCAGAGGAACCGGAAATGCTGAGGCCTGCTGGAACGCGATGGAGTTCGACCGTGCCTTGCTTCGAAGCATCGGCGGTCAACTGGTCGTGATGGAGTCCCAGTCCAACTCCGGCAAGGACCACTGCCGACTCGCCATCCGTCGTGGCGGGGACGACATCTCCGGACTTGAGGCCGCTCACCCTAAATGGTTGTCCCCGTGACGATCGTACGAAAGCAGCGGTGTGTCCAACGTACAGGCCGCCAGAAGATGATCGACAACGCCGTTAAGCACGTCTCTAGGTAGCGCAGGGTCCCGCAACATGCCACCTGCTGACACGATCATCCTTGGCGCAGATGTGGTCACCGGCACCGGCACATCGGCCGAGGCAGTGGCCGTAACAGGAGAGCGGATCACCGCCGTCGGACCCCGGGCGGAGGTGCTGGACGCAAAAGGTCCCGCCACGGAGGTCGTTGACCTGCGCGGGGCAGCGCTGCTCCCCGGATTCATCGAGCCACATACACATCCGGACCTATCGGCCCAGTGCTATTCGTGGGTGGATGTCAGCGGATTCACCTACTCGAGCGTCGAATCGGTCGAGAAGGCGCTTCAAGACGCCGTGAAAGCCGCCGGGCCCGGCAAGTGGGTCTTTGCGTTCGGGCTCGACCCGATGTTGACGTCGGACCTGGGAACCTGGGACCGGAGCCGGCTCGATCTGCTGGCGCCGGACAACCCGGTCTCGGTAATGATCCAGTCGATGCACACGCTGTTCGTGAATTCGGCGGCGCTGCGGGCGGCGGGCGTAGACCGGAGCACGCCAGATCCCGCAGGCGGCGGGCGCTTCATGCGTGATGAATCCGGGGAGCCCAACGGCATCGTCATGGAGCAGCCTGCGGCGCAGAGGTTCCTGTCGTTCCTCGATCTGTCTCCCGAGGCGTGGGTGAAGAGACTGAGTGATCAGTACGGGCGATACCGCTCTGCGGGGATTACGACGGTAGGGATCGCGGGCATTTTCACGCCCGGCCCGTTACTGCCAATGCTGGAAGAGGTCACTACGCGGGACGACGCCGTGCGTGCCGTCGCTTATCGACATCATGCCCTCACGGGTAGCGACTGGAAGCCATCGGACGAGACCGGCCGCTTTCAATTGCGGGGCGTGAAGCTCTGGTACGACGGCTCCCCCTATTCCGGCACGATGCTGCTCGACGATCCGTACCTGGACTCCGACCTGTGCTGTCAGACGCTTGGCATCGCTCCGGACACGAGCGGCCACGCGAACGTTGGCCCGGAGGAGCTGGTTGCGACGCTGCGGGAGTACCGGGATCGTGGCTGGCAGGTGCTGACGCACGCTCAAGGTGACCGGGGGACGAGGGAAGTTCTGGACGCCTACGAGAAGGTGCTCGGAGAGCACCCGGCGAGCGATCACCGGTGGCGGCTTGAGCACTGTGCCCTGATCAGCCGCGACGATGTGACGCGCGCAGCAAGGCTTGGGGTCGCGCTGAGCTTCCATGTGAACCACGTCTACTACTACGGTCCGGAGCTACGCGAGTCGATCATCGGCTCGGAGCGGGCGGAAGCGATGATGCCCCTGGGCTCGGCCGTCCGGGCGGGGCACCGCATCAGCCTTCACGCGGACTCGCCGATGTATCCCGCGAAGCCGCTGAGCTTGATGAGGACTGCGGTCACACGACTGACCAGGGCCGGCGATCAGCTGGGTGCAGCGGAAGCGATCTCTGCGGAGCAGGCCCTGCGAGCAGTAACGATAGACGCCGCGTGGCAGCTGTTCGCCGATGGCGATATCGGCAGTATCGAGGTGGGGAAGCTTGCGGACTTCGTCGTTCTGGAGCACAACCCGCTGACCGCGGCCGGTGACGAACTCGCCAGGATTGAGGTCCTGAACACCTGGCTCGCGGGCCGGCCAGGGGCAATGTAGCGATCGATCAGCGTCGCCAATGCCGGGTGGGCGGGCAAAGCGCTGAACCGTCTGCGGTATCTGCAAGGCGAGCTGACACGATTGCTCACCGGTGAATCAGTACCGCAACGTCGACGAGCGATACACGCTCGCCGGCTGAGGCCCGCGTAGTATCATTTGGCTCGGACGAGGGGACGACTTCAAACGACATACCCCTTTTCTGGAGGTGGCGGCGTATGGGCCTGTTGCGCAGAATAAGCCTGCAATACCAGATCGCGGCGGGTGTTGTTGTGGGAGTTGTGGTTCTGTCATCTGTTTTCGGGTGGCTGGCCATACAGACGATCCGCGACACGCGGGACCTGGCTCTTGAAGGTCGTCTGGACATAGCCCACGCGTCGGCCCACGCCATCGACGCCATCCTGGAGCACGAGGCTGAGGAGCTTGAAGAAGCGGCCTCGCAGATAAGCGAAATGCAATCGACGCAGTCTGAGCAGGACCTTCTCGCCAGACTCTACAAGGTTCTCGAAGCCTTCCGGATTATTGTCAGGCTCGACCACGATGGGCAGCCAGCTTGGACGGTGCCGTCGTCGATGGATACGGGCGAGTGGAGTCTGGCATACGACGACCAGGTTGTCGAAGCACTGGAATCGGGTGAGACCGCCCTCGTCCGGCCCAGCCAGCCTGATTCTGACTCGGTGCTGATCGCAGTAGTGACGGCACCGATCAGGAACGACGCCGGAGAGGTGACCGGCTATCTCGCCGGTGAACTCCACGCCGAGGCGGAGCACCTGGAGCTTCTCCCCCTGGCCAACCTGGGAACGGGTACGACGGCGTTCCTGATCGACGATGTGGGCGGCGTGTTGGCGCAGGGTGCAGGCTCGGCGCCGCTTACGGAGGAAGATTGGGATGCGAAAGCGATCGAGCACCTGATCGCCAATAAGGAGTCAGGGACCGCCATCGACAGAGCGCACGGCGGCACCCACGTGGAGGCATACCACCCACTCGCCGCCATACCGGCGGGCGTCGTCGTGGAGGAAAGGGAAGACCGCGCTCTGGCCATCCCGGGAAGGCTGGAGACAAACATGCTCTGGATCGGCATCGGTGGCATGGTGGTTGCGTCAGCGGGAGCGTGGCTGCACGGCCGCGGCGTCGTGCAGCCCATCCGGGAGCTGACCGAGGCCTCAGCGAAGATGGCGGCCGGGAGTCTGGATAACCCCATCCGCGTAAGCCGCCGCGACGAAGTGGGGCAGCTGGCCAGCAGCTTCGAGACCATGCGCGTGCGCCTGAAGGAGTCTCTGGAGGAGCGCCGCCGCTGGGAGGAACAGCTGGAAGCGCGCGTGCGAGAACGCACGCGTGAGGTCCAATCCCTCCTCGGAAAGGTGATCTCCGCCCAAGAAGAGGAGCGGATGCGCATCGCTCGAGATCTGCATGACGAATCCGCCCAGGACCTGGTAGCGCTCCTCGCCGGTGTCCAGACCGCAGAGGCCGCTCTGCCTTCTGCGCCGGACAAAGCCAGGGAGACCCTCGCGGGCTTGAAATCGGTGGCCACGCAGGCGCTCCAGGAGATGCGCAAGAGCATTCTTGACCTGCGGCCGTCCGCGCTCGATGACCTGGGTCTCGCTCCTGCGATTCGCTGGTACGCGGAATACCGCCTCAGCCCTCTGGACATCAAGTTCATGTGGGAGGCCAAGGGAGAACCGGGCCAGCTCCCCGAGCCGACAGTGATAGCGCTCTTCCGCATCACGCAGGAGGCGATCACCAACGTTGTCAAGCATGCGGACGCGAGACATGTGTGGATACGGTTCGATGCCACGGACTCGACGGTCTCGATTGACGTGCGAGACGACGGCGAGGGGTTCGACCCTGAAAGGCTACACCCCTCGCCGTCGGACACGCGAGGGCTGGGAATCCTCGGTATGAAAGAGAGGGCCAGCCTGGTCGGAGGCACCGTGGAGATAGATTCGACACCAGGACGCGGGACAAGCGTGCGCATCGCTGTGTCGATTCACCAAGGAGGAGGAGACATTGGCGAAGATTCGCCTATTGCTGGTGGATGACCACATCCTGGTGCGGCAGGGTATACGCTCGCTCCTGGAGACCCAGGACGGCATTGAGGTGGTGGCGGAGGCGTCAGGAGGACACGAAGCCATCGCCAAGGCCGCGGAGTTCCAGCCGGACGTGATTCTGATGGACCTGGCCATGCCCGACCTCAACGGGATGGAGGCAACTCGGCAGATAAAGACAGAGCACCCGCAGATTCAGGTCCTGGCCCTCAGCATGCATGGCACTGATGACTATCTCTTTCGGGTCCTCGAGTCTGGCGCTTCCGGCTACGTGCTCAAAGAGGCCGATGTCGCGGATCTGATGGCCGCGATCACAGCCGTGCATGCCGGAGGTGCGTTCATCTACCCCTCCCTGGCCAAGAAGCTCGTCGAGGAGCTCCTCCTGCGCGTGGGGAGCGGCGAGGACCGCTCCAGCTACGACAACCTGACAGCCCGCGAGAAAGAGATCCTCACCATGATCGGCGATGGCTTGACCAATGCGGAGATCGCAGCAAAGGTGAGCCTCAGCGTACACACGGTGCAGACCCACCGGTCCAACATCATGGAGAAGCTGGGTCTTCACAACCGCGCACAACTCGTCACCTACGCGGCACGGGTCGGCCTGATCCGCCCGGATACTCCATAACTGCTATCTGCAGAGTAGGTCGCCGCTCTCCGGGCTCCTAGATTCGTACCGGAAAGGTACTACATAAACCCGAGGGGTTCGCGCCGGAGAATACCCGCTATATCCGATACCTCACCAGCACTCCGCTTGTTACGGTTGTGATGGAATTCACAGAAGCGAGGTTGACGTGGCGGAAGTTTCCGACAAGAACGATCAGGCGGCTCCCAACCAGAAGCTATCGCGAAGACGCCTCCTGAAGGGGCTCGGCGCCGCCGGACTCGTCGCGGCGGCGAGCGGCGCCCTCCTTCCTCTGAAGGACCTCGTGGCGGCCGGTGACGCCGACGCTGAGGCGCCCAACGACAGCGATATCGCCAAGCACCAGTGGGTAATGGTCATCGATCTGCGTCGTTGCGACGGCTGCGAGAAATGCATGAAGGGGTGCCGCCGGGAGCACAATCTGCCCGAGGGTCAGGAGTGGATCAAGACGCTTGAGCTGGAGGACGCATCCGGGCAGACCTACTACATGCCGGTTCCCTGTCAGCATTGCGAGGAGCCTCCTTGTGTCAACGTGTGCCCCGTCGGCGCAACCTACAAGGTGGCAGACGGAGCGGTTCTAGTTGATCAGGACCGCTGCATCGGCTGCCGCATGTGCATGGCCGCCTGCCCGTATGACGCCCGTACGTTCAACTGGGACGACCCGCCACCTACCGACGACGTGATGGGCGAGCCGACGCCGGAGTTCCCGGTCCCGCAGCAGAAGGGCACGGCCGGCAAGTGCGTCCTCTGCGTTCACAATCTCAGGTTTGGAAAACTGCCGGCTTGCGTTAAGGCCTGCACCATGAGGGCCATCTACATCGGAGACCTGAAGACTGATCTGGCAACCAACGGCAAGCAGACGGTTAAGCTCTCCGACCTGCTGAAAGACAATGATGCCTTCCACTACAAAGAGGAGCTCAACACTCATCCCAGGGTCTACTACATCGCCGGCCACGGGCAGGACTCGTAATAGAAACGCAGGATTGTGATGAGAGCAGAAGCACAGCACATGACCGCGATTGAAGATGCCGCCCTCCGGCCTCTCGGTCGTGCCGGCTGGGCGTTCTGGCTGCTGGCTCTGGGCCTCGGCGCGCTCGTGGCCCTGGGCATCGTTGCCTACGTATACCAGTTGAGGAACGGCCTGGGCGTCACAGGAATGAGCGACCGCGTGTTCTGGGGCGTATACACGGCCAACTTCGTCGCATTCATCGGCATTAGCTACGGTGGCGCCGTGGTCTCCGCCATACTCCGCATCACGGGCGCCGGATGGCGAGCACCCATAACGCGCCTGGCGGAGGCTATGGCCGTCTTCTCGCTTGCGATCGGCGCCCTGTTCCCCATCATCCATCTAGGACGCCCGGACCGAGTATGGGAGATGTTCGTGCACGGGCGGCTCGCGTCGCCGTTGATGTGGGACATGCTGGCCATCGCCACGTACCTGGCTGCCACCGTAATCTTCCTCTACTTGCCTCTGATTCCCGATATCGCCGTCTGCCGGGACAGGATCGGCTCCTCCGCCGGATTCCTGCGGCGGCGCCTCTACTCGCTCCTCGCCCTCGGCTGGCGAGGACTGCCCCAGCAACAGCGATTGCTGAAGTGGGGAACGACGATCATGGCGGTCCTGATCATCCCCATCGCCATCTCCGTGCACTCAGTGCTCGCATTTGCGTTTTCAGTAACGAGCCGGGCCGGATGGCACAGCACAATCTTCGGTCCCTACTTCGTAGTTGCCGCCCTATTCTCCGGCGTGGCCACCGTAATCCTGGTCGTTGTGGCGTTCAGGAAGGCCTACCACCTGGAAGATTACATCGGCGAAAAGCAAATCCACTATCTGAGCTACATCATGCTCGCCCTGGGCCTTTTGTACCTCTACTTCACCTTCTCGGAGTTCCTGACCGAGGGATACGCGCTGGATGAGGAGACACAGGTGCTCTATGAAACGCTGCTCCTCAAGAACTTCGCACCTCTCTTCTGGTTCTTCATCGTCGGCGGACTCATCGTTCCTCTGGCGCTGGTGGCCTTGCCCCGTACGCGTACCATCCCTGGCATCGCGTTAGCGGCCGCCCTGGCGGTGGGAGGCATGTGGCTGAAGCGGTTCCTCATCGTCGTGCCACCTCTGGCCCGGCCCCTGGCCGGCTCGGACGCCGTGTCGTACAACCCAAGCTGGACCGAGGCCGCGATCACTATCGGTGCGGCGGCAGCCATTCCCCTGACGATCATGCTCTTCGTTCGCTTCTTTCCGATCCTGTCCATCTGGGAGATGGAAGAAGTTGCCGAGGAGCCGGAGATACAGCCGGAGACCCCGCGAGGCCTGCAAGCGGAAGGGAGGCTTGCGTAAAATCATGCGCAGTCTAACCAAGTTCGTTCTCGCTGCGGTGCTGGCGATGGTGGCCCTGGGCCTCGTGGCCGGCACAGGCCCCACGCTCGCCGACGAATCAAGCGAGACCACGCCTGTGACCGCGATCTTCGAGCAAGCGGTGGCCAGAAGTGATGGCGGGATATCCGTTTCCGTCCGCCTGGCTTCTGCTGACGGCGAGCCTGTAGCCCGCGAGCCTGTCGAGTTCTTCGTGACCCCGGATTTCCTCGGCGAACGTCCCGTTTTCATCCGCGCCGCCGTCACCAACAAGGACGGCGTCTCCAGCATCATCTACGAGCCCACCTGGGAGGGTGAGCACCGGATAACGGCCCACTACGCTGGTGACGATACTCACGAGCCAATCGAGGCCACCTCAGTGCTGCAACTCAGCGGCCTGCCTCTGACCGACCTGCCTGCCGAAGAGCATCTCAGCCCGCTGCGGCGGTGGGCAACACCGGGCGCGATAGCCGTCGTGCTGACCGTGTGGCTGATCCTCGCTGCCGTAGTGTTCCGCGTCGGTTGGGGAATTTGGACCGTCGGTAGGCGCTACGAGACGGCGGCGGAAACCGCGCCCGGAGGTGCATACGACCTTCAGATCAGTCGCAGTGCCGGCACGCGCACGTGGCACGGGCCCGGCCCGCTATCGACCGGCGACAAACCAGAACAATCGGACATACAACGAGACACCGATGCCCCGGCCAACCAGGCGCCTTAGCAGGGCTGGCTGGCCAGGCACAACCACAAAGGAAGGTCCATGAACAATCTGCTCTCACACAGAACAGCTCTCCTTCGGTCAGCACTGGTGGTGCTGACGGTCGGCGCCCTCGCAGCGGTCGCTTGCGGTGGCGACGATAGCGATGACGCGACGCCCACCGAGGGGCCGACTGCGACGATCCAGATCACGCAGGGGACGGAGGCTCCCCAGGCGACCGACACCGACCTCCCGAGTGATGCGCCGGGAGACGGCGATGACCTATCGTTCACGGCAACCTCCGCTACGATCACCGTGGACGGAGACACCGCCGACTGGAGCGACATCGATGGCGTCACGGTACCCATGGAACAGATACGCCTCGATGGTCTGGACCCAACTCAATTGGAGGACATGGAGATAGATTTCGAGCCTCTCGACGCCATCGACGTCACGCTGAAGGTCGCGACGGACGCCGACAACGTCTACGTCCTGATGGAAGTGCCCGACGACTACGACTTCAACCCGGAGGACCACAACCTGGCAGCTTCCATCGCCGTGCAGTTCCTCATCGATCAGGGGGCGGACGTTCACATGGGTTCGCCTGAGGACGACCTGGAGGAGAGCCTGGGCGTTGTGGATATGTGGCACTGGGAGCTGGACTGCGGACCCGGCGAGATCTCCGGCGGCGCCGGCGTTCTCGGCGGCGACGACCCGACGTGCAACCTCGATGACGAGTACGCCCTCACTCCGGAGGACCGGGAGGACGACGGGGATGGCGATGACGCGAATGCCGCCGCCGAAAACAGCCTCATCGGCGTCTGGGAACACACCGGCCGGGCTGGCGGCGAGGGCGCCGACGGCACCTGGATATTCGAAATGTCCAGGCCTCTTGACACCGCTGACCCTCAGGACGCCCAGTTCGCAAGCGGCGGGACTATGCTACTCGCCCTCGCCTACTTCGATTCTGACGAGACGCTCGAGGGCTGGACGGACGTCGGCCACCTCACCAGCAGTTACGAGGGTTGGATTGAGGTAACACTTCCCTGAATGAGCGACCGAGGAATGGGATCATGAGTGGCCTGCCTGAACTAACCAACAAGAAGAAATTGTCTTGTGGTTACGGCCACAACATTGAGCCATCAATCAACGAAATAGGAGGCATTCGAATTGAGTAACCTGACGAACTTGTTCCGGCCCGCCGGCCTGGGAGCTGTGATCGCCGCGGCCCTTGCGGTGGTCCTGATGATCGGCAATGGCGCCGCGAGGGCGGACCTGAGCCTGGACGCCGCGACAGCCACAATCACCGTCGACGGCGACAACTCTGACTGGGCAGCCATCACCGGCCTCACGGTCAACCTGGCACAGTTCGAGATCCCCGCCGGCGTTGACTGGGACGCACCCGGCGTGGTCGCCCCGGTGGACGCGACCCTAAAGGTCGCCACCGATGACAACAACATCTACGTGCTGTTTGAGGTGCCGGACGACTACGACTTCGATGGTGTCGTCCCTCCCAATGACCACAAGATGTCGGCGGCTCTCGCCGTGCAGTTCCTCATCGACACGGCTGCCGGTCCCCACATGGGCTCTGGCGCAGACGATTTCGAGGCCGGCCTGGGGATGGTCGACCTCTGGCACTGGGAGCTGGACTGTGCCGCCGGTGCAGCGTCCGGCGGCGGTGACGCCGGGAGCGGCAACGACCCGGACTGCAACATGGACGACGAGTACAGCACTGATCCCGAGGAACGTGAGGACGACGGCGGCGGAGACCCGAACGCCGCTGCCGAAAACAGTCTCACCGGGTCCTGGAGCCACACGAGTGCCACCATCGGCGCGGCCGGCACCTGGACCTTCGAGATGTCGCGTCCGCTGCAGACCGGCGACCCTGAGGACGCCCAGTTCGCAGCTGGCGGCACAGCGAAGATAGCCCTGGCTTACTGGGATGCCGACGAGGGCCTGACGGGCTGGACCGACACCGGTCACCTCACCAGTGCGGATTCAGGATGGATCGTCACCAGCCTGCCCGGCGCTGCCAGCCAGGACACACCCACACCCGGACCTACCGCCAGCCCGGGCAGCGTCCAGACCACAGGCGGCGCACCCGGCGACGATGGCGGCGTGTCCACCGCGCTGATGCTGGTTCTTGGCCTTAGCGGCGTGGCTGTCGTGGTTGGACTCGGGTCTCTGTACCTGCGAGTCCGGGCACGCGTCGAATAAGCGAATAATCACACATCGGGGGGATACCATGGGTAGCCCCCCGATGTGGATGTCCCAGGCGGTGAGACGCTTCGTGAACCTGCGGCTCTGACGGACGGATTCTCACTCCGGGAGCCCCGTGCCGGACTATTGCCGGCCACCTTCTTCTCCCAGAGTGGCCTCAGTGCGTGGCGCGTTGTGAGGGTCGCTCACTCCATGGCGAAGGAGATCGTCTCGATTATCCACTCGCATTCCCCCACGAGGGATTGGCTGCTGGTAACTTCGCGGCCGTCTCTCGTTACGTACGCCGGGCAGATGTAGAACTTGGCGATCGTGGCCTGCCACTCCGGAACGTAGCGCTGCCAGAACGACCCCGTGTAGGTCAGCGGATGGTAGTCGTCCACCGGGTGCGGAGCGTCGTCTGGTACGCGGCCGTTGACCGCTTCGGACCGTCCCCGGCCGGCCGCGGCGGTGCCCCGATGATAGGCCGACCAAGTGTCAGCCTCCCCCTCCAGTTTCCACCACGTTGCTCCGCCGCTTTCGACCTGCGCGGCGGACATATCGCCCAGCAGCCTAACGCGGCGGCCGTCCGAGAACGAATGGGGACAGCCAGCGCCGCCGAGGACAAGCCGCTGATCGGCTTCGAGGACGTCGAGGGCGTCCTGCTGAATCGGTCGTCCTTCGTCGTCGAAGCCGAAGTGGCGTCTTCCCTCGCCGTCGAAGACAACGTAGGCGCCGACCCAGGCATGATAGTAAGCGGAATCGGGGTTCATGAAGTCGCTGTATACGCGGCTCAGATTGAACCCTCCGAAGTGAGAATGAGCGGCCGCCTCAAGCGGGTAGCCCACCACTTCGGAAAGCGTCGGGCCGAGGTCCGCCGTCAACGTCGTCCGGATCCAGTCGCCCCGCTCGATCGGAATCCTGATCTTGAGGCCACGCTTTCTCAGCGGATCGGCCACCGCGGCCGCGAGCTTCCGGGCGCCGATGCTCTTGAGGTGTCCGCGACGGCCCCATGCCAGAACACCGACTGCTGAGGCCGCAGAGAGGAAGATAAGTCGCTTCATAGGGCTCTAGACTCCGATCTGGCGCGAGTAGCGGTCACGGTCCCGTCCGATCTCGCCAGTGCACGATGTCTGGCGTGAGGTTGTCGATGCTCGTGGCCCCCGTGAGGGCCATCGTTCGGCGGACTCCTTCGTGTAGTTGCCGGAGGACGTGGTCGACGCCGCGTTCGCCCCCGGCGCCAAGAGCGTAGAGGTAGGCTCGCCCGGCCATGCAGGCCCGGGCGCCGAGCGAGACGGCCTTGACGATGTCGCTGCCGCGCTGGATGCCGCCGTCGCAGATGATCTCGACACGTCCGCCGACGGCCTCGGCGACCGGCCCCACCAGCTCCAGCGCCGGAGGCGCGCCGTCCAGCTGCCGTCCACCGTGGTTGGAGAGGGCAATGGCCTCGACCCCCGCGTCGGCGGCGAGGCGGGCGTCCTCGACCGTCTGGATGCCTTTGAGCACGATCGGGCCGTCCCAGATGGACCGAAACCAGGCGATGTCGTCCCAGGACAGGGCGGCATCGAACTGGGAGTTAACGTAGTCGGCCAGCGACACCGGATCAGACTCGTCGGTCTCGGATCTGTTGACGACGTTGGAGAAAGCGATCGGCTCGGACCGCACGAAGCTCCAGGTCCAGCCCAGGTGGAGCGCGCCGTCAATGATCGTGTCGAGCCCCATTTTCGGCGGGAGGGTGAAACCGCGGCGGACATCGCGTTCGCGACTCCCGAGCACGGGCACGTCGACGGTGATGACGATGGCTTCGTAGGCGGCAGCGGCCGCCCGCTCCAGCATCTCCTTGACCAGACCCCGGTCCCGCCAGACGTAGACCTGAAACCACTTGCGGCCACCCGAAACCGCGGCGACTTCTTCGATCGAGCGTGTGCCCATCGTCGACAGCGTGTACGGCAGTCCAGCCCTGTCTGCCGCCCGCGCGACCGCAAGCTCACCCTGCGGTTCGACCATGCGTGTGAAGCCCGTGGGCGCGAGCACCAGCGGAAACGCCAGGGGTTGGCCGAGCAGGCTGGCCGACGTGTCGATTTTGTCCACGTTGCGCAGCACGCGGGGCCGGAACTCCACGTTCCGAAAGGCGGCGGCGTTGCGGGCCGCGGTCAGTTCGTCCTCGGCGGCGCCGTCGATGTAGTCGAACACTCCCCTGGGCAGGCGACGGCGGGCGATCCGGCGCAGATCGCTGACATTGGCCGCGCGGGACAGCCGGACCTCAGTCGGATCGATCCCGAAGCGGCGGAAACGCAGTACCGATCGAAGTGTGCGGACTATCGAGGTCACGGCGCCTACTCGCGCTGGCGTCACGCCTTGACGACGTCGACGGCGAGACCCCGGTCGATCGGAATCGGCTGACACTGCATCAGCCAGTAGCGCATGTGGCCGTAGCCGCCCGCCAGATGGAGCCACTTGACCATCCCGGGCTCGATCGAAGACGGGTCCTTCCACTCCTCGAACTGGTACGGCTCCCAGCCGTTGTACATGATCACCTGGCCGGGCCTCACGGAGGGCGAAATCTTCACGGCGCAGACGAACTCCGATATGTCGTTGAACACGCGCACGCGGTCGTCCGCTCCGATGTCGCGGCCCTCGGCGTCGGCCGGGCTCAGCATCACGGACGGCTCGCCCCGGTGCGTCTGCAACATCGCGCGGTTCACCGCGTTCGTCGTATGCACAGTCGAGCGAGCGTGGCCGCTGGTCAGCGTGAAGGGGTGGTCTCCGCCCTGTCTCGGGTTCTCCTTGTGCACCGGGAACTGCTCGCCGGCCTCCAGGAACCACTCGTGGTCGATGTAGAACTGCGCCCGGCGGGTGAGCGTCGGGTAGGGCATCTTCTTTTCCGTGTGCCAGCGGAACGGATTGTGAGTGCTGTCCGGCTCCAGGTCTGACGCCTGGGCGATCGCGAACGGCACGGCGCCCCAGTTCGTGAACCTCACCGAGCCGTGCTCACGCAGCGTCTCCAGATCTGTGCCCTCGGGCAGGTTGCCGAAAGTTGCGGTGTCCTGGATCCACTCGTCGGCCAGCTCCTCCGGGCTCGTGATCTCCCCGCCCAGCGTGTATGAGTTGACGAGGTTGTCGAGGCGACGCGTGGCGCCGCGTGAGTCCTGGTACTCCTCGAGTCCCCGGGCGGCGGCCCGCTCCTCAAGCTTCTGGGCGAGCAGATGGAATATCTCGAACTCCGGCTTGGCCTCGCCCGGCGGGTCTGCCGCCACGTCCGAGAGGGTGAGGTTGAGGATGTCCGGCGTCGGGATGTGGAAGGTCATCTTCTCGTAGCTGAGCGCCACGGGAAGGAAGATATCCGAGTGCATGCCCGTCGTGTGCATTCGCCAGTCAACGGTGACGATCATATTCAGCTTGGGCCACAGGTTCTCCAGCAGGAGTTCCTGCCCTCCTCGCATGCGGCGGAGGAAGTTGCCGCCTATCTCGAACATCACCTTCGGCGGCGACTCGGGGCCGGGACGGTTGAGGCCCTGCCACCAACCCTTGGAGATCGCCTCCTCAAGCCTGGCGTCGAACCCTTCGCCGATGGCCGGATCGTTCCATTCCGGCTTGTTCCAGCGCTCTGCGTAGCCGCAGTGGTAGTACCAGAGGAAGGCCGGCGGCACCGTGCTCCCCATGGGCGCCGACATCCGCATCAGCTCGAAGGAGGCCATCTCGTCAGTCATCGTCGGGTCCTGCGCCTTCACCCCCTGCGCGATCATGTTGCGCATGTTCATCACGCGCTCCGCCTCCTCGCGGCCGGCCTTCTCCTTCATGGAGTAAAGGTACGCCCCATCGAACATGCCGACCGACCAGCTACGGGTACCCGTACCCTTCTTGCCCCAGTTGCCGGTGAGACCAAGCAGCAGGCACATGGACCGCTCGATGAGATCGCCGTGGTAGTACTTGCCGGCGTTGAACCCGAGCAGCGCATTCGTGCGGCGGGTCGCTACCTTGCGCGCCAACGAGCGGATCATCTCCGCGTTCGCCCCGCACATGGCCGCTGCCTTCTCCGGCGTGTAGTCCACGAGCTGGTCCTTGAGGTGCTGGAAAGCCGGCGCCACTTCTACGGTGCTGCCGTCGGCCAGCTTGACCTCGAATCGGCCCTCCAGCGCAGCTTCGATCTCGCCGAGATCGAGTGTCACTCTGGATGCCTCCACGACGCCGCCGGTCTTGGCATCGAAGACGTAGAACTGGTCATCGCGCCCGGACTCCGACATCTCCGTCTGGCGCAGGAAGCGTTGATTATCGGTGCGCACCAGGAGGGCGAGGTCAGTCTGTTCCCGAACGAACTCTGCGTCGTACAGGTCTTCCTCGATAATCACCTGGCACATGCCCAACGAGAGCGCCGCATCTGAGCCCGGCTCAACGGGCACGTGGTAGTCGGCGTGGATCGCCGAGGGGCTGTAGTCAGGCGCGATGACGACGACCTCGCCACCGTTGTAGCGCGACTCCAGCACGAAGTGATACCAGGGGATCGCCGTGTAGACAGGGTTGCGGTGCCAGACCAGCGTCAGCTCGGCGTGGAACCAGTCGTCTACGCTGCTGGCGGAGTTGACCTTCCCGTACGTCATGTAGAGTCCGGGGTTGAAGTCGTTGATGTCGGCGTTCACGTCGGTGGTTGTGCCACCCAGCCCCTCGATGATCTTTCCGAAGAGCATGCCCGCCATGAGTCCACCCTCGTTCGGCGTCGAGACCTGCAATATGGACTCCGGCCCGGACTCCTCAATGGCGTCGAGGGTGGCGTCGGCGACGTCTGAGAGCGCTTCGTCCCAGGAGACGCGGGTCCAGTTGCCCTCGCCGCGCTCCCCGGCGCGCTTCAGGGGGTACAGCTCTCGCTCCGGGCTGCTCAGCATCTGGCTCCAGGCGTTGCCTTTCTGGCAGCCCATGGGGTTCATGTCCGGGACGCCGGCCTCGACCGGCTTGTACGTGCCCGCCTGCTCCTCGCGAACGATCTTCCCGTCCTTCACGTATACGCGGTACTGGCAGTTCCCCGGGTAGCAGTTGATGCAGTGGCTGGCCCAGGTCGTCTCGTCCCAGTTCCACTTCTCCCGGTACCGCTTGGACGTACTGTCGGAAGGGCGTCCGCTTGCGTCCGCGGCTTTAGATTGCTTACTCATTGCTACCTCCCAGTTGGCAGACACGACCGTAGAGCGCCGACATTATCATCGATCTCCTGAGGCGCCCTGCCACCATCTTGCCGTCGCCGGGGCGGGAGGTAACGCGGGCGCTACCTTTTAACCTGTGGGGTTTTGTCCCACGAGCCTGTCTCAGACTTTGCCGACGAGGCCCTTCAAGAGCGACCACGTGCGGTCGACTGACGCTCGGGCGTCCTCACCGACTGGGAAGATCCAGGCGCCGAAGTCTGTGGCGCCGGTACTGGCGATGGCGCGGATCTGTCGCTCTACGTCCGCCTCGTTTCCCACGATGGCAACTTCCGCCGGTCCGGCCGCGCCCTCGCGGTCCAGGACCCGCCGGTAGTTCGGGAGCCGGCCGTACAGTTCGAACAGCCTGGCCGCCGCCTCTCTAGCGGCCGCAACGTCGTCTGTAACGGCTACCGGCAATGAAACGCTCACCCTTGGCGGCGGTCTTCCGGCCTCTTCGGCCGCGGAAGTGATCCGCGGCACGATGTGCTCCGCCACCGTCCTTGGGCCCGTCAACACCGCGAGCGTGCCATCGGCCAGTTCGCCGGCGATCCGTAGCATCATGGGTGCCAAGGCAGAGATCAGGACCGGACAGGGCTTTCTGTCCGGGATCTGGAGGGCTCCGACGACGCGGTACTCCTCGCCACTGAAGGCGACGTTGCCCTGGTCCAGGAGCGGCCGCAGCACAGACAGATATTCGCGAACGTGCTTTGCTACCCGCTCATACGGAATGCCCCACACGCCCTGGACGAGTACCTGGTGCGATGGACCGATGCCAAGCGTGAACCGTCCCTCGGCAGCCGCCTGAATCGTCAGCGCCTGCTGCGCCATAACGAACGGATGCCGGGCGTACGTCTGAGCTACCGCCGTCCCCAGCTCGATACGCTTCGTCTTCAAGGCTGCCAGGGCGGCAAGCGTGAGCGCGTCATGACCGAAGATATGGCCGATCCAGAAACTGTCGAAGCCGGCCTCTTCAGCGTCAACTGCCAGCCTTAGCTGCTCATCCAGACTCGGACCGCCGGAAAATGAGAAGATACCGATACGCATGTCTTTCTCCTGCTACTCCATCAGAGATGGGCCTTGTACCACTCGATCGCTTCACCGCACGCTCGCTCCAGCCCCTGGCCCTCGTAGCACTGGAAGTGAGTGAGGCCGTCCAGCAGTGCGAACCTCTTCGGGTCGCCGGCGCGATCGTACATACGCTTCAGTTCGTCGGCGGGACAGATGACGTCGTGCTCCGCAGCGATAATCAGCAGCGCTCGCGGCGAGATGCGTTCAACCACCGATATCGGGCTGAACTCCATGTGCGCCTCGATGAACTGAAGTGTGATCTGAGTCTTGAGGTGGGGCAGCTGTGGGAAATACTGTTCGAACGTCGCCTTCATCTCCGGATCCGGGAGAAGAGCGAACGGGTCCACGTACGTGCCGCGACCGGTCTGAACACGCTGCTTACGGTCCTGCTCTACCATGGCCTTCAACGCTTCGGCCTGCGGCTCGCTCAGGCTCCGAGTCATCGACGTCCGGCCGTCCGCAATGCCGATCTGGGCGACCACCGCCCTTACCCGATCGTCGACGGCCGCCGCGTGGACCACAAGACCGCAACCGTAGGACGTGCCCCAGAGGCCGATACGGTCGGGATCGACTTCGGTGCGCGTGCGCGCGTAGGTCACGGCGTTGCGGATGTCCTCTATCTGGTCGGGGGCGAGCAGCCGTCCCCGCTGACCCTCGCTCGTTCCGAAGCCACGGTAGTCGAAGGTCAGCGCCACCCACCCTTCTTCAGCGAAGTTCGTGGCGAAGTCCGGAAGCATAAGCTCCTTGACGCCCGTGAAACCGTGGGCCAGGACTATTGCCGGCTTCGGCGCTCCATCTCCCGGGCCATCGGGGAGATACAGGTGTCCGGACAGGCGGCTGCCCTCCGAGTAAAAGGCGATGTCTTCACGCTTCATCGTGTCTGCTCTCAATCTTCCCCGCGGGAGGCGCTCTGCGCCCCTCAGGTGGGAGATGGCGGCTCAAGCGTCGCCACCGGCGGCACGCGCGTCTATCGGGTGAGGCACCTGTAGGGGCGTGGGGCATGGCCGGACTGCACCCTTAACGATGGCGAGCCTATCACATGTGATCCAGCTCATAGCGCACCATCGTAGTTCTCGCCGAGAGTTGCCCAGAGCGATGCATCCGTCGCTCAGGGAGGAAGCCAGATGACGCAGACCCCGAGCGAAACCGCCGCCCCGCCGATTCCCGCTGACCTTGCGGCATTCGTGGAAGCCGAACGGAGACGGGCCGACGTCGTCGGCGTGTCGGTAGCCGCCATCGACCGGGACGGCGTCCGGGCTGCGGGCGCATTCGGCTACGCCGACCTCCAGCGGGCCGAGCCCGTGACCTCTGACACACGATTCCGCGCCGCCTCCATCACGAAGCTCTTCACGACGGCCCTCGTGTTCCAGGAGATCGACGCCGGCACGCTTTCGCTTGACAACCCCGTCAACAAGCACCTCGACAAGCCTGCGCGGATACGAAGGAAGGATGGCAGCCCTGCTGACGACGTGACGGTCCGCCATCTTCTTACGCATACGTCTGGCCTGGCCGTCTCGTGGCGGGGCATGGAGTACGATCCGCTGTTCTATAAGCTTGTGCGCAATGAGGCTTTTCGCCCGCCGCACTCCCTCGACCGAGTAGTCGCCGGTCAGAAGACCATTCGCCGGCCGGGCAGACGCATCGTCTACGCCAACCAGGGCTTCAACCTCCTGGGCTACATCGTCCAGCGCCTGAACAGCCGGCCGTTCGCCGATCTGGTGCAGGGTCGCGTCTTTGATCCGCTCGGCATGCGTGACTCATCCTTGCCTGTAAGCACATCCGGCGTCGGCGTCGCAACAGCATACGGCGGCCAAATGCGCGGGGGCCGTAAGCCGGCGATGCGGGTCAACGTCTACGCTGGCCCAGCGGGCGCGCTCGTCGTTACTGCGGGCGATCTCGCCCGCTTCGGTCAGATGGTTCTCCGCGGCGGCAAGCTCGATAGCAAGCGAATCGTCTCGGAGGCGATTCTGAGCGAGGCATCGAAGATCCACGCCCGGAACCATGCCGAACTCGACGACGGCTGGGGTCTTGGCTTTGCGGCGCGTGAGTGGCGCGGGCGCCTGCTTATCTCGCACAGCGGTGGCTTCTCCGGAGTCTCTACCCTGATCCAGCTTTCTCCGCAGGACGGGGTTGGTGTCGTCGTCCTGACGAACGGCGGCGACCTTGCATTCACGTCCCGTGTCGCTGAACGGTTCCTTGAGTCCTCACTCGGTCTCCAGCCGGAGGTCATTCCGGGGTTGCCACGGGGCGTCCCGGATGACAAGGCGGACGAGTGGGCGGCCTTCACGCGGCGAGTTCAGGGCCGATACCGGCTCGCAGACCTCGTCCCACCCGGCGTTGTGGAACGGCTCGTAAGCATGACGACGAGGCCGCGGCTGGTACACGTCGCCGACAACAAGCTGGTCCTCGAAGGTACCGGCTTCGAGAACGCCTTCCTCTACCCCGACGGCGACGTCGGGCGTTACCGTGTGGCGTTCCCGTTCGCCAACGGCGCCCGCGCCGTTATCGAGGAGCGCCCTGGCGGCACCGACGCCTGGGCGTCAATCCTGCACCTGCGACGCCGTCAGCGGCCCGCCGCCGCCAACTGACTTCTTAGGGTCACGAGAGTTGATCGCACAGCTCTTGAAACGCATCGGCGTTCTCATCAACGATGCTCTGTCCCAGCAGCTCAAGCGCACGCAGGTTCGTTGAGCTGGTATCGTCCATTGCGTCGCTGCATTCGTTGAGCTTCGCCTGGAACCGGTAGTAGCGGTTCTCGGGGAGTAGCTGCCGCAGCTGGTAGTTCACCGTGGAGCTCGTGCCATCGAAGCTAATGCCAAAGAGGGGCTGCGCCCACTGCCTCAGGCCCCACTGAGCGGCCCGCTGATACAGAATGGGCTCCGTCGATTCGCCACTGCCCAGGGAGGCGATCAGGACGTCATCTCCGAGGCGCATCGACCGGGCTTCCGCCAGGGCGCACATGGCCGGATCGTTGGCGAAGATCCCGGCGTCGACCAGCGAGTAGGTCCTGGCCCCGCTGGTGGTAGTTAGCCTGGCCGGCTCGAAGAACGTCGGCGCCGCAGTCGTCGCCCGTGCGACTTGGCTCATCGGAAAGTCGTACTCCGCCTCGTCGGACTTCGCCGCTTCGCTCTTGAAGAAGAACGGCGTGCGGCGCTCGATCTCATAGCTGGTCACCACAACCGGGGTTATGGCCTCCTTGAGCCGCGCTTCCCCGTAGTACTCACTGAAGACGGCTTCGATCCCCCTGGCCGGGTACTTCTCTCCCTCGACGGCCCAGACTGAGCGTACCTTGTGAAGCGCTGAGCGGGAGAAGATGCGGCGGCCTTCACCCATGTACAGCCTCACGCCGTCGTCGGCTGTGTACTTCGGCTTGCCGTCTTCTCCCGGAATAACCAGCCCCAGAGCCAGCACGCCCCCGGAGGAAGTGCCGACTATCAGGTCGAACAGCCGGGCGATCGGCTTGCCCGTCGCCTTTTCCAGCTCTGAGAGGATGACAGCGGGGATGATGCCCCTGATCCCTCCACCATCGATCGAGAGAACTCTGACTTTCTTCGCCATCGCTGACAGTAGGTTCGCACGAAGGGAGGTGCAAAACAACGACCGGACCGGACAGAGGCGCCCTTCGTGGTCGGGCTATACTGATCCCCTGAACATGAGGTGCCCAGGCCGATGACAAGCGCCCAGAAGCGCGACCCGATGCTCGCCGGGTACTGGCAGAGCCCCTGGCCCTGCGAGGACGGTGGGCCGCGCCGCACTCAGGCACCCGCCTCGGACTTCGCGCTCGACGTTAGACCCGGCGAGAAGCTTGCGGCCCACTCGCGAAACGTCATGGTCGCTTGCATGACGATTCTGCGAGAGCGCGGGGAAGTATACGTCCAGGGGCACCTGGGCGGCGTCGGCGTCGATGCTACATCGTGGGTCGAGCGCGTCGACCCCGAATCGCTTGAGCCACTCAAGAAGTCGCCGGCGTTGGCGGCGGGGCCTTTCTGGCCGGGCGGCGTCGCCGCTCACGCCAACGGCTCGCTCTACGTCACCTTCGGGCGTTACTGCCACCGGCTCGACGCCGACTGCCAGCCGGTCGCTTCGTGCAAGCTGCCCCGGAACCGGCCGTACAACTCGCTCATCATCCTGCCTGACGGCCATCTCGTAATGAAGGACTTTGCGGGCGGCCAGGGACTGCACGCCCTCCCGGACGGGGTGCGGGGCTCGGAACTCGTCGTCCTCGAGCCGGAGAAACTGGAGATAGTTGCCCGGTATGAACTGCCTCAAGGATCGATCGCTCGGCTCTCGGCAGACGTCGCGGAGGACGGCAGGCCGCTCATCTACGTCATCGGAGACCGACAGGCGTTGCGCCTGCGCTGGGACGCGCGGCGATTGAAGTTGGACCTGGACGACGGCTGGATGCCCGAATATGTCCGCTTCGAAGGCCAGACGTTCGGCTGGGACGTTGTACTCGCTGGCGGCTCGGCATGGTTCCTCGACAACGGCGAGGGCACGTCCGCCTTCGGCCCCTCGTTTCGAGGTAAGGGGCAATCGCCGTCGCCTCTACACCTCATCCGTATCCCGCTCGATCGGCCCGAACCGGCGTATGTCGAGGTGTGCGGCAAGCCGGGAGGAATCGTCGCCAACCCACCGTTGATCGACACCGAACGCCGCATCGCCGTTGGCTACGACAGTGGCAACGGCGTCGTCACTGCCTGGCGCTACGGTGAGCCCGGCGAAGCAGACCTTCTCTGGAGCCGCGACCAGGACCAGGCGGGGCACATGATCCGCTTTCCGCGCACAGGCGAGATGGTTTCATACGATTACGATCACGAGAACGGCACTGAGCGAGTCGTCGTCCTCGAAATCGAGACCGGCGAGGAGAAAGGCCGCGTCGCCATCAACAGTCCGATGCAGTCCGTAGTCTTCCCCAGCGTTGGCTGGGACCGGGACATCTACGCCACCACGTTCTCGACGATCGCCCGCGTGTACGTCGAGTAGGGTCGGCTCGCATCAGCGGCCCTGACGAGGTGAAGTCGGTGAAAGCAACACGAGCGGAAGGGGCACACCATCGCCTCCTCGCCCCTATCGGATTCCGGTGCGATGCCGATCTACGCATTTCGCGCAGGTTCGGCAAGCGCATTATGCGTATGGCTATGGGCCGAAAGTCACCGAAATTGTGACCCCTTGGCGGATGGATCAAGGCTCCCATTAGGCGAACCTGTTAACAACACGGCGAATATGCAGCATCGACTACCAGAACGAGGCCACGAGGGATGGATGAAAATTGGGTGCGGCAGCCTTCAGAGCCACTACTGTGGCCCGTTGAAGGCGGCTGCCTGTCTCGTAGGGTAGAAGTAGCGCCGGTATCCCTGTGCCCGAGGGTTTGTATCATCAAGGTAACTTTCGATTCAGGCTCCAGATAGCGATGGTATTGGAAAATCAGACCAATAGGGAGGCCTCGCCCTGGTTGACCGGTTACGTTATGGACGTGGAGGAAGGGATCACAGACGGATTCGCACAGTCTGAGCGAGACTCGGACTGTCCATACGCACCAGCATCGCCCTCGCCCTCGCCCCCGCAGGCGGGCACGAGACTCGATTGGTCCCGGGCGCACGAGACCGGCGAGAGAGCCTCAGATAATGGCGCCCGTAGCTGGGGGCGACACGTCCTGGCGCTCGGCCTGAACTACAGGCGAGCGCCGATCCACCTCCGGGAGCGGCTCTCCTTTTCGGGCAGGGACCTGGACGATTCCCTGACGGAGCTCAAGCGCCACGTCCCGGAGGGTGCCATCCTTTCGACCTGCCATCGTGTCGAGCTCTACGCCGCGACGAACGACACTGCTGAGGCAACCGAGGCGCTGGAGACGTTCTGGAAGACTGCCAAACGAGTTCAACCTGAGGAGTTCAGGCCGTATGTCTACCGGCTTGCTGACCGGGAAGCTGTGCAGCACCTGCTGACGGTGTCCTGCGCGCTGGACTCAGCGATCGTGGGCGAACCGCAGGTACTCGGGCAGGTGCGGGACGCCCTGCGGCGCGGCCTCGCGGCGAAGTCCATGGGCCGGGTGCTCTCCACCCTGTTCAGACAGGCCGTGACGACCGGAAAACGGGCGCGAACGGAGACGGCGATCGGGCGCAACGCTGCCTCGGTCGGTTCGGCGGCGGTGGAGATGGCGCGGCGGCATTTCGGTGACCTCAGCTCGGCCCACGTTCTTCTGGTGGGCGCCGGCAAGATGGGCGAACTCGCGGCGAAGAGCCTCGTGGACCGTGGCGCTTCTGAGATCGCGGTTGTTGGGCGCACAGTTGAGCGGGCCCAGCAGCTGGCGGTCCGCTGCGGCAGCACGGCGACGCTCACGCAGCTAGAGGACGGCCTTCGCGGCTGCGACATCGTGATTTCGGGCACCAGCGCTCCCCACCCTGTCATAGTCAAGCAGATGGTGGAGCGGACGATGGAGACCCGCCGAGACCGGCCGCTCCTCATCATCGACATCGCCATCCCCAGGGACGCGGAACCAGCGGTGGCCGACGTGCCCGGCGTGAGCCTCCTGAACATCGACGACCTTCAGGAAACTGTGGAAACCAACGTACAAGGGCGCCTGGCAGAGGCCGCCGACGTTGAGTACATCATCGAAGATGGGCTGGCGCAGTTCGACGAGTGGATGGACGTCCTCAGGGTCGTCCCAACCATTACCGCCCTTGTGCGGCGCGCGGACGAGATCCGGGACTCGGAGCTGGCGCGAATGTCCGGAGTCCTGGGACGTCTTCCGGAGCAGGACCGGCGGCGCATCGAGGCGCTTACACTTGCCATACAGAAGAAGCTTCTGCACCGGTCAATCATGGCCCTGCGGGCGAGCGCTGCCGGCGGCAATGGCGTAGAGTCGAGCCGTGTCATGTCAGACCTCTTCGGGCTGGCCCCTCCGGCCCGCGAGGTCCAAGGGGAGGAAGTGCGATGATCCCGGTATCCGCGCTATTGGACGGAAGCGTCCGCCCAGAGGACGCTCTGCGGCACCGGCGGTCCACCGCCAGGCTCCCTTCCCACCTCATTCACTACTCACAGGACAAGAAGCCCGTCGTTGTCTGGAACGGCACGCGGCGCTGCAACCTGCACTGCATGCACTGCTACGCTTCGGCCACCAACCGGGAGGACCCGGGCGAGCTGACCACAGACGAGGCCGTGCAGCTCATCGACGACATCGCAGCCTTCGGCTCACCGACGATGCTCTTCTCTGGTGGAGAGCCCCTGATGCGGGCAGACATCTTCGACCTGGCCGCCCACGCCTCTCGCCGCGGCCTCCGCTGCGTCCTCTCAACCAACGGCACGCTGATCACCGACAAAGTAGCGCGGCAGATTAGCGAGGCCGGGTTCGTCTACGTCGGCATTAGCCTGGACGGTATGAGGGACGTGCACGACAAGGTACGCGGCAAGAAGGGCTCATTCGACGAAGCGCTGGCGGGGATCCGCCGCTGCCGGGACATCGGCATGAAAGTAGGCGTCCGCTTCACGCTGCACGGCAAGAACGTGCAAGACCTGCCGGCAGTCCTCGATCTGCTGGAGGAAGAGAACATCCCCCGCTTCTGCATGTACCACCTCGCCTACGCGGGGCGCGGCGATCAGATTCGGCGCTTTGACCTGAGCCCGGCCGAGACGCGGGCCGCCATGGCATATCTGTTCCAGCGCGTCGAAGACTTCCACCGCCGCGGCATCGGCAAAGAGATACTGACAGTCGACAACCACGTCGACTCCGCCTACCTCTACCTGCGCATGCGCGAAGAGGACCCGGAGCGCGCGGATGAAGTCCTCCAGCTCCTCGGCTGGAACGGGGGCAACCAGTCAGGGATCGCTGTAACTTCAATCGACCCGGTGGGGAACGTGCACGCCGATCAGTTCTCGTGGAACTACAGCTTTGGCAACGTCCGGGAGCGGCCTTTCAGCGCTATCTGGCCCGACCGCTCCGATCCCAGGATGGCGGTCTTGAAGGACCGCAAGAGCCACCTCAAGGGACGCTGCAAGTCCTGCCGGTTCCTCGATATCTGCAACGGGAACCTGCGCGCCCGCGCCGAGAGCTACTTCGACGACTTCCTCGCCCCGGATCCGGCCTGCTACCTCACAGATGAGGAGATCGGGATCAGCGCCGGCTCTCCACAGGCCCTTGAAGCAGCGGAATGGCCCGTACCCGTCCAGCAGGCCGCGGAGGCAGTTTCGTGAACGACCCGGGCCCGGCCACGCGCGAGACCGGCGCCACAGTGCGCCACGGGATGGACGCCCGCCTGGCGGAGTCCAACTTTGACCGGTCGCCCTTCGTCCTGGCATGGGAGATCACCCGCGCTTGCGCGCTGTCCTGCCTGCATTGCCGGGCCGAAGCCCAGCCGAAGCCCGACCCAGACCAGCTAACCAGCAAGGAGGCGCTGAGCCTGGTCGACGAGATCGCGGAGATGGGCAACCCCATCCTCGTGGTTACCGGCGGCGACCCGCTTATGCGCCGCGATGCCTTCGACATCCTTACTTATGCCGTCCAAAAGGGGCTGCGCACGTCCCTGACACCCAGCGCCACGGCACTGGTGACACCAGAGAACCTGGCGCGGGTACGAGAGACCGGCGTCAGTCGCGTAGCGATCAGCCTTGACGGCCCCTCCGCCGAAGTCCACGACCGCTTCCGCGGCTTCCGTGGCTCCTTCGATCGGACGCGGCAGATCATGCGAGACGTGATCGAAGCTGGTCTCTCTCTTCAGATCAACACGACCGTTAGCCGCTACAACCTGCCTGTCCTGGAGCAGATGCCGGACATAGTCGCACAGGCGCAGGCCGTCCAGTGGAGCGTCTTCTTTCTCGTGCCCACGGGCCGGGGCAAGGAGAGCGACATGATTTCAGCAGAGGACCACGAGCGGCTCTTCAACTGGCTATACGACCTCTCCCGCAGCGCGCCGTTCGACGTCAAGAGCACCGCCGCGCCCGCCTACCGGCGGGTGGCAGTACAGCGGGCCCAGAAGGAGCAGCACAACGGCGCCGATGGCCGGCCGATAGCTGGTGCAGGTTACCGTTTCCAGGACGGTCTGCACCGTCCCACGCTGGGTGTGAACGACGGCAACGGGTTCTGCTTCGTTTCCCACGTTGGCGAGGTCTGCCCGTCCGGCTTCCTCCCGCTATCAGCAGGCAACGTCCGCACCCAGGGCCTCGCCGACCTGTACCGAAACTCGAAGCTGTTCCGCGATCTGCGCGACCCCGCAGAGCTGAAGGGCAAGTGCGGCGTCTGCGACTTCCGTAGCGTGTGCGGCGGCAGCCGCGCCCGGGCCTGGGCGGTAAACGGCGACTACCTCGCGGAAGACCCCTCGTGCGTGTATTCGCCGGCTGAGGAGCCGGCGTGAACGCGGTGCGAACCGGCGATGAGGAAGTTAAGCGCAGGAGCGCCGGGAGGATCGTGCTAAGGATCGTAATGAGGGTTGTGATGCCCTCGTTGATGCTTGGCTTCGCGGCGTACACGGTGGCAAACGGTGGACTCCAGGGTCTGGTTGCCCTGCTCCCCATTCTGGCCGCGCACGTCGTTGGCTTCCTCGTGATCTTTCCGCTTTGGGTCCGCTTCCGGCGAAGGCGCGTCGCCACTTCCGCCGCGGTGCCTGATGGCAACTGAGGCCACCAACCGGCGATCTCTCCTGAGGCCCGTTGGCATCGGCCTTGCGGCCCTTTTCATGGGGCTGCTCCTATTGGCAGGCGCCTGGATGCTCTGGATCTTCGTACTTCGTCCCCCGCCCGACGGTTTCGCCCCCACCACCGGTGAGGCCTCCGGCATCGATGACCAGCAGACAAGCGTGCTTCAGTACACGATCGACGCCAGGAGTCGAGAGGACTGGGTGTACTTCAGCTTCGAGGAGGGGATGGTCATATCCACCTCACAGGACGCGCTGGACTGGGACCTGGCGGTCCGCCGCAACGACCTGCTCACCAACGGCGGCGAAAGCAACCCGCTGGGCATGGGTGGGGCCGTCGATCTGGGCAAAGTCACTCTTGCTGAGGCTGTGGCGCCCAGCGACGGCTTTCTGACAGACGAGACCCACGAAGACCGCGGGCTTGAAAACCCGGACTTGCACAAGTGGTACAACTACAACTGGACTACGCACATCATAACGAGCAAGGACCACACCTACGCTCTCCGAACACCGTCGGGTGAAGTGGCGCTGCTGACCTTTGTCTCCTACTACTGCGATGACGGATCATCGGGCTGTGTAACGTTCCAGTACCGCGGGCCCGAAGAGCGCTGAGCGCTCGCTTCAGGACTCCCTCTCCGTATCTAGACACACCCGAACACAGGGCCCCACGGTCGGTAGGCTCTAGCTTCGCTGATGCACGTAGAACGCCACGGCCTCTGGCGGCGGCGGGGCGTTCCGGAGGATCAGGTCCGCAGCCTTCTCGGCGATCATCATCACGGGAGCGTAGATGTTGGCGTTGGTCACGTAAGGCATCACTGAGGCGTCCACCACCCGCAGGTTCTCCAGGCCATGAACCTTCATGCTCGCCGGGTCGACAACGGCCATGCCGTCAACACCCATCTTGCAGGTGCCTGAAGGATGCAGGGCCGACTCGCCGTCTCTGGCTACCCAGTCCAGGATATCCGGGTCGCGATGCACTTCCGGACCGGGAGAAATCTCACCACCGCTGAACTCTGTGAATGCGGGTTGGTTCAGTATGCTCCTGGCGCAGCGGACGGCTTCAACCCACTCACGACGGTCCTCGTCTGTGGAGAGGTAGTTGAACCTGAGGCTCGGATGATCATTCACATCGGTGCTTCTGATCTTCACCGAACCGCGTGCACTCGAGTACATCGGCCCGACGTGCAGCTGATAGCCATGCCCCGAAGTCGGAGCGGACCCATCGTATCGTATCGCGAGCGGCAGGAAGTGAAACATCACGTTGGGGTAGTCAACGTCCTCGTTGCCGCGCACGAACCCACCGGCCTCGAAGTGATTGGTCGCGGCAGGCCCCTTCCTGTTGAAGAGCCACTGGAATCCAATCCACGGCTTGTTCGACCACTTCAAGGCGGGGTACATCGAGACCGGTTTCGTGCACGCGTGCTGAACGTAGACCTCCAGATGGTCCTGCAGGTTTTCGCCCACACCTGGAAGGTCGTGCAGGACCTTGACTCCGAGGCGTTCCAGCTCAGCGGCGTTGCCAACGCCGGAAAGTTGCAGCAGTTGTGGCGAGTTAAATGCGCCACCGCAGCAGATCACTTCGCCCCCGCGAACCACCCGGGGTTTACCACTACCGTGGGTGTACTCGACGCCGACCGCCTTCTTGCCTTCGAAGAGAATCCTTGTAGCGACCGCCGCAGTCTTGACTGTGAGATTGCCCCGGCTCTTCACGGGGTGCAGATAAGCACGTGCGGCGCTCAGTCGGCGTCCCCTCTCGATGTTGCGATCGAAGCGAGCGAAGCCTTCCTGGCGATACCCGTTCACGTCGTCAGTAAGCGAGTAGCCGGCCTGCTGCACAGCCTCGAAGAACGCCTCGAACAGCGGCGTCTCCCCGGGCCCTCGCTCCAGGACCAGAGGCCCGGAGTCACCGCGATAGTCGTCGCCGCCCGCAGTACACGTCTCCATTCGCTTGAAGTACGGCAGGCAATGAGCGTAGTCCCAGTCGCCCATCCCCTCGTCGCGGCTCCACTTCTCGTAGTCCAGCGGATTGCCACGCTGGAAGATCATGCCGTTGATGCTGCTCGAACCGCCGAGCACCTTTCCCCGTGCGTGATAGATGCGCCGGTTGTTCATGAACGGCTCCGGCTCGGACTCATAGCACCAATCGTAGAACCTGTTGCCGTTGGGATAGGTCAGTGCAGCAGGCATGTGAATGAAGATGTCCCAGAAGTAGTCCGGCCGGCCGGCTTCCAGAACCAGCACCTCTCGCGTGCGATCTTCACTCAGCCGGTTCGCCAGAACGCAGCCCGCCGACCCCCCGCCCACGATGATGTAGTCGTACGTCTTCTGCGCCATGTAGCCTACTGTACGGTCGGCCGGAGCGCATGGAAAGAAGTGCATCGCATCGCAACACGCACCCAGAACTGATTGTCTCCTGCCTGTGGGGTGCCAAAATGCCATCCGTATCTGGAAGTGTTAGGGCGTGAAGCCTCCTCCAAGAGCGAAGTTGACTTTGCGGCCCAGTTGAGTGAGCACGGGCGGAGTGCTTGTGCCGTCTCATGGGCGCGCCGTTCCCACGGGAGCAATTTGCCGTGCCGTTCGCTAGAATAGGGCACGGCCCCGGTCAGACCCACGCAAGACACCCCCGGAGAGAGGACTGAAGTGTTCGAAGCGATTCCCGAAGAGAAGATGATCCGCGAGTTCGTGCGGCAGGTCGCCAGACAGTACGACCGCAAGTACTGGCTGGCGAAAGCCCGTGAGGGTGCTTTCCCGGACGAGCTCTGGCAAGAGATGGCGGCCGGTGGATACCTGGGGATGATGATCCCGGAGGAGCACGGAGGCGGCGGGCTCGGCCTGCAGCAGATGGCGGTGCTCCTTGAGGAGATGGGCCATCACGGCATCCCGCTGCTCCTATTGGTGGTGGGCAACGTGATGGACGCCGGCCTCATCGCCAGGTACGGGAGCGAGGAGACGAAGGAACGCTACCTGCCGCCGCTTGCCCGCGGCGACCTGCGCTTCTGCTTCGCTCTGACGGAGCCGACGGCCGGCTCGAACAGCTTCCGGATCGAGACTTCGGCGAAGCTGGACGGCGACTCGTACGTGCTCAACGGCCAGAAGATGTTCATCACCGGCGTCGACGCCTCGGATCACCTGCTCGTCGTCGCCCGCACGACAGCGTTCGAAGAGGTGGAGGACAAGCGGGAGGGGCTCTCGCTGTTGATCGTGGACCGCCACGCGCCCGGCATCACGCTGCAGCCGCTGGAGATGGGCGTACTCCATCCGGAGACACAGTTCGCGGTCTATTTCGATGACGTCCGCGTGCCGCGTTCTGACCTCATCGGCGAGGAGGGAAGGGGCACCCGGTACCTGTTCGACGCCCTCAACCCGGAACGCATCACGGCCGCGGCGGTCGCGGTGGGGCTGGGCCGCCACGTGCTGGACAAGGCTGTGAACTACGCCAAGGAGCGCGTCGTCTTCGACCAGCCGATCGGCACCCACCAGGGGCTGGCGCACCCGCTGGCGGAGGCGAAGACGCACCTCGAACTGGCGGCCGTGATGACTCGATACGCGGCGTATCTGGCTGACGAGGGCGACAAGCTGACGGCCGGCGAGTACGCCAACATGGCAAAGTTCGCCGCGGCCGACGCGGCCACCGAGGCCTGCGACGTGGCGATCGAGGTACACGGAGGGAGCGGTTTCAGCACCGACGTTGACCTCCTCGAATTGTGGCCGTACATTCGGATGCTGCGCACGGTGCCGGTCTCGCGCGAGATGATCCTGAACTACATCGGCGAGCACGTCCTCGGTCTGCCGCGCTCGTACTGACGGGGCCGCAGCCACGATGGCACAATCGGTTAATAGTGAGGAGAACAAGCATGGGTGACGTCACCGGAGGAGAGCTGCTCGTAAGAAGCCTGCATGCCGAGGGTGTGCGCCACGTCTGGGCGATCCCCGACGGGACGTACATGATCTTCCTGGAGGCGCTTGAGCGGTTGGGACCGGAACTCGGCATGGAGCTTCTGGTCCCGGACCACGAGGCTGCTGCCGCGCACGCAGCAGACGCCATGACGCGCGTGACGGGGAAGCCTGCCGTCGTCATGGCCTGCGCCGGGCCGGGTGCCGCCAACCTGATCTCCGGCGTCCTCTGCGCGCAGGATGAAGGCAGCCCGCTGATCGCGATAACGACGACGCGCCGCTCAGATATCGCCTACCCGCACCTCGGCGGCATGCAGGTGTTAGACCAGATGGCGTACTTCAAGCCGGCGGTCAAGTGGAACACTCAGGTGAAGCAGTGGAAGCGAATACCGGACGGGGTTCGCCAGGCGTTTCGGGAGGCGATGACGGGGCGGCCTGGTCCCGTGCACATCGAGTTCCCCGAGGACGTACTCGCTCAGAAGGGCGACCTCGATAGCGTCTCGCTCTGGGTGCAGGAAGAGGGCTCCACCGCGCCCGCCCCGGCCGATCCCGACCTCGTCCGCCGCGCCGCGGAGATGCTCGTCGACGCTCGGTTGCCGCTGATCCACTGCGGCGGTGGCACGCAGCGCTCAGGTGCCGGCGCCGAGATCCGCGCGCTCGCGGAGTACCTCGGCTGCCCCGTCACGATGGGCGCCGGTTCGCGGGGCATCGTGCCGGATGGCCACGAGCTGACGCTACAACCGACCTCGCCAGCTTCCGCCGTTGCGAAGAACATGGCCGACGTCGTCCTCGCGATCGGCACGAGGCTGGGCGAGCTCGACTTCTGGGGAAAGCCGCCGGTCTGGGCGGCGCCCGGGCAGCAGAAGCTGATCCAGTCTGACGTCGACCCCCGCAGCATTGGGCTCAGCCGCCCTGTCGACCTTGCCCTCGTGGGCGACGCTAGGGCGGTTGCGGGACAGCTGCTGGGGGCCGTGCGCGAGCTGACGCCGAAGCGTGAGGCGCACGAGCAGATGTCCTCGATCCGGGCCGCCGAAGAGAGTTGGCGCGAACAGATGGACGCACGCATCGCCAACCTGGACCGCAGGCCGATGGTGTCGGGCCAGATCTTCGCCGTCACGAACGAATACTTCGCCGATGACGCCATCGCCGCTCTCGACGGCGGCAACACCTGCGTCTGGGCCGCGCACTACCTCAAGGCGCGGGCGCCACGGTCCATGCTCTGGACATCCAACGCCGGGCACCTGGGAACGGGCCTTCCGTTCGCCGTCGGCGCGAAGATCGCGGCTCCCGACCGGACCGTCTTCTGCGTCACGGGCGACAGCGCCTTTCGCTTCAACATGCAGGAGCTGGAGACGGCCGTTCGTTACGAGCTTCCGATCATCGTGATCGTCGCCGTCGATGGCGCGTACGGTATGGAGAAGAGCGCCCAGCGCCGCGTCTTCGGCCGCGAGGCGGACTGGTACGGCAGCAACCACGCGCCCGTACGCTACGACAAGGTCGCCGAGGCGATGGGCTGCCACGCCGAGTTCGTCGAGAGCGCTTCGGAGCTGTCCGCCGCGCTCGAACGAGCGACCGCAAGCGGACGGACCGCGGTGATCCACGCGGCCGTAGATCCTGTCGAGAACATTGACCCTCCGGGCCTCGCGCTCTGGTCGGCTGCGAGGGCCGGCGCCGCGTGACGGACCTTAGCAGCAAAGCAGCGCTCGTCACCGGCGGTGGCTCAGGCATCGGCCGCGCGACTGCTCTTGCGCTCGCCGAAGCCGGCGCGGGCGTCGTCATCGCCGACATCGACGAAGCCGCCGGCCAGGAGACCGCCGGGCTGATCGATGCTGCGGGCGGACGCAGCGCGTTCGTGCGGACCGACGTCACGGAGTGGGACGACCTGGAGCGAGCGGTCTCCTTCACGGTGGAGACGTTCGGCGGGCTTCACGTCTTTCACAACAACGCCGGTATCAACACCGGCTGGCCGGACTTCCCGGAGGCCGCTCGCGCGCGCTGGGAGAAGGTCCTCGCCATCAACCTGTGGGCGGTGATAGCGGGGATACAGGCGGTCGTGCCAGCCATGAGAAGCAGCGGCGGCGGCGCCATCGTCAACATGGCCTCGCTCGCCGGGCTCGTCGCCTACGGCACGGACCCCATATACGCGGCGACCAAGCACGGCGTCGTCGGGCTCACGCGCGCGCTCGGCGGGCTGAAGGAGGAGGCGAACATCCGCGTGAACTGCCTCTGCCCGGGCTTCGTCGATACGGCGCTGCCCAGGCGACGGCTCGCTGACATGCCGCCGGATCAGCGCGCCCGCTGGGAAGGGGCGCTGGAGCGCATACCGATGATCGCTGCGTCTGAAGTGGCCGAGGGCGTAATGGAGCTGGTGGGCAACGAATCACTCGCCGGAGAAGTGATGGTTTTGCTGCAGGGCGGCGTGCGCAAGCTCGTGCCGGTGCCCGGCTTTACGTGAGTTGAGATTGAGGAGGAAGTCGTGAAGGACCTGAAAGGCAAAGTGGCGGTCGTGACCGGCGGCGCCAGCGGGATCGGCCGGGCGATGGCTGACCGCTTCGCCGCCGAAGGGATGAAGGTCGTCCTGGCGGACATTGAGCCAGACGCCCTGGCGAGTGCCGAGAGCGAGATGAAGGCAGCCTCCGCCGAAGTCGCCTCCAGAGTGACGGACGTATCCAAAAGCGAGGATGTTGAGGAGCTGGCCCGTTTCACGGTCGACACGTTCGGCGGCGTACACGTCGTGTGCAACAACGCCGGCGTCGGCGGCGTCAGCTGGGAACAGACCGTCCAGGACTGGGAGTGGCTTCTCGGCGTCAACCTCTGGGGCGTCATCCACGGCATACGCGCGTTCGTCCCGCGCATGATCGATCAGGATGAGGAGTCGCACATCGTCAATACCGCCTCGGGCGCCGGGCTACACACGCGGCCGTGGCTCGCGATGTACTGCGCCAGCAAGCACGCGGTCGTGGCGCTGTCGGAGTCGCTTCACCACGAACTGGCGCTGATGGGGACAAAAACGAAGGTCTCGGTGCTATGTCCGGCGGTGGTCAACACCCGCATCGGCGAGTCGGAGCGAAACCGGCCGGCCGCCCTCGGCAACGAGGCGGAAGAAGGCAACCCGGCCCAGATGCAGGCGATGGAGCAGGCCTTCCGCGCGATGCTCGCCGGCGGCCTTGCGCCCGAAGCGGTGGCGGACGCCGTGCTCGACGCTATCCGCGGCGAGCGCTTCTACGTAATCACACACGAGGAGACGAAGGCGACTGTCCAAACGCGAATGGAGGACATTGTCGCGGGCCGCAATCCTACGCTCCAGCCGATCGTCTGAGTAGCGGGGGGCAGCCTGAGCGAACCGCATCAATATTGAGCCCCTGCAGGCTGATCAGTTCAATGATCGCCGGGGGGCCGGCGCCCATTCCGCCTCTGCCGCAACTCAGCGACCACTTCGGGATGAAACCGCCATTGCTTGCCGATCTTGGCGGCCGGTATCTCCCCGTCCCGGGCGCGACGCCGAACGGTATCGGGATGGACTTCCAGGTACTCGGCTACTTCATCGATCGTCATCAACATCTGGGGCCTCCTCCGCCCTCACCAGGGCGATCACGGCTGAGAGTCAGCCGCGGGTCACGACAGAAGAAAGCCCCGGACGTGAAAACACCCGGGGCTGATTGGATTCGAGGCGGCGCGCCGGAAAAAGTGACCGCAAACATGCGTCCTTCCCCTCCTTCGGTAGCCCGGCGGCCTTAGTCCCTTTCGGGCCCTTAGGTCCGTGGCTTTGCGTCCCGCCCTTTCAGACGGTTTGCCTTTATCGGGAGCGAAAGAGCATCGGCCTCTATCGCTCCGCGTTTGCTCCTGCTCGATGGCAGGCTGGCGACGGAGCCAGTCTACCATATTGCGATTATCCACAATGTGGAATGCCCCTGCCTAATCAAGGCTAACCCTAGCGGCTGGCACAGCAGTTGATGGAAAGGTTACAAAACTTGGCACTGGCGCTTAGAATGGGCACCAATCGGAAGGTCGGCGAAGCGGCCGCACCAAACCCGGCGACGCGTAGCGGTTGCGGTACAGCCTGTCTCAGTGCGGCCAGACGCCACGACGCAGTAAGAGAAATGCCATGAACGAACAGGCTAGCAAACCCCCGGCCGGCGGTGGCCGGGTCTACCTGAAGCTGCTGGATCATCTTGCCGACAGCGCCTTCCTGGCGAATTCCAGCGGCAGACTCCTCTTCGCCAACGTGGCCACCTGCCAGAGTCTCGGCTATACGCGAGAGGAGCTTCGCTCGCTGTCCGTTCCAGACATCACCGACGACGGCGAGAGCAAGCTAAGGGAGGCGTTCACGGCTGTTGCGGCCGGTGAGCCGGTAACGGCTGAGGCCGTGCAGCGCCGGAAGGACGGCACGCCTGTCCCCGTAGAGCTGCGGCTTTCGCCGATTGAAATTGACGGTCGTCTGTGCCTGCTTGGGCTCGCCAGGGACATCACCAAGCGCAAGCAAGCCGAAGAGCAACTACGCCAGCACAGCGAACGCCTGGAGATACTGTTTGAGTATGCGCCGGACGCCTACTATCTGAACGATCTCAACGGCAATTTCGTCGACGGGAATAGAGCTGCCGAAGAGCTGAGTGGATATAGCAGGGAAGAACTCATAGGGAAGAACTTCCTTGAGGTCGGCGTACTGCCTCAGGACCAGCTGCCGGTGGCAGCCGATCATTTGGCCAGCAGCAAACTTGGAGGGCACAGCGGCCCACACGAACTGATCTTGATCCGGAAGGACGGCACGCAGGTAAGCCTGGAGATAACCACGTACCCGACGACCATCGACGGGCGGCCCCTGGTCCTCGGCATCGCCCGCGATGTCACCGAGCGCAAGCTGGCGGAGGAAGAGCTGCGAAGGGCCCGCGATGAGCTGGAGTCGCGGGTGACGGAACGGACCGCCGACCTGGCAGCGGCCAATGAGCGGCTGCGAGAGGAGATCACCGAACGAGAGGAATCCCAGAAGGCGCTCCGGGAGAGCGAAGAGAAGCTCCGCACGCTGGCAGAGACGACGACCGCGCTCATTTTCATCTTCCAGGGTCCACACCTGAAATACGCTAACCCGGCGGCGGAAGCCATCAGTGGATACTCCCGGAATGAATGGCAGTCGATGGATCTCTGGGATCTCCTGCACCCGGATTTCCAGGACCTCGCGAGAGAGCGGCACGGGGCACGGCAACGGGGCGAAGACGTTCCGGCCCGGCACGAGGTCAAGATGCTCACCAAGGACGGCGAGGAGCGGTGGCTGGATTACACCGCCGCGGGCGTTGAGCTTGAGGGAGAGGCCGCGATACTTGGAACGGCGTTCGATATCACAGATAGAAAGCGAGCAGAGGAGGCGCTGCAACTATCAGAACAGAGACTGTCGGAGGCGCAGCGAATCGCCCGTGTTGGCAACTGGGACTGGGATATCGTCGCAGGCGAACTCTGGTGGTCCGACGAAGTCTACCGGATATTTGGCCTGAGCCGAGAGGAGTTCGGCGATACCTACGAGTCGTTCCTCGAATCCGTCCACTCCGATGACCGTGACTTAGTACGCACCGCTGTCGACGCCGCCCTCTACGAGCGCAAGCCCTATAGCGTCGAACACCTCATCGTCCTCCCCAACGGCGATCAGAAGGCAGTGCATGAGCGAGCTGAGGTTACATTCGACGAAGATGGCCGGCCAGTCCGAATGGCCGGGACAGTGCTCGACATCACGGAGCGCAAGCGCGCGGAGGAGGCGCTGCGGGAGAGCGAGGAGAAGCTGCGATCGATTCTTGAGACGGTACCCGACATCGTAGCGACTGTGGCCGCCGACGGGACGCTGCTTTACACCAACCGCAGAGCGGCGGGGGGTGACGTGGACGAGATCATCGGGACGAGCGTCTTCGATCTGGTCGTGGACGAAGACCGGGACACAGTAAGGAAGGCATTTCAACAGGCTGCAGAGACGGGCGAGAGAGCCAGCTACGAGGCCCGAGGGCGAGGCCCTGATGGTACGACTCCATGGTACGCGGTGCGCATCGCACCGCTGACGAGCGGCGGGGAGGTCGTCGCGGCCACTTTGGTCGCAACCGACATCACGGAGCGCAAGCAGGCCGAGGAGGCTCTGCAGGAGAGCGAGCGAAGGAAAGAGGCGCTGCTGGCTGCGATGCCAGACCTGATGTTCGTCATTGGCCGGGACGGAACATATCTCGACTACCATGCGCCTTCCTCCGATGAACTCTATGTGTCTCCCGATGAGTTTCTCGGCAAGACCGTCCGGGAGATCATGCCGAGAGAAGTCGCGGACCGCACTATGGAGAACATTGAGTTTGCTATCGAGAAGCGGACGATACGCGCGTTCGAATACCAGCTCACGATTGGCGGTAAGACGTTGGACTTCGAGGCCCGCTACGTGCCCCACGGAGACGATCAGGCCCTTGCGATGGTCCGTAACATCACCGAGCGCAAGCAGGCGGAGGCCACCATCGAGCGCATGGCTTACCACGACGCGCTGACCGGGTTGCCCAACCGCGAACTGTTGAAGGACCGGCTTGACATCGCGCTCGCCCAGGCGCGTCGCGGCGGAAACATGGTCGCTGTCATGTACCTCGATCTCGACCGGTTCAAGAACGTCAACGACACGCTGGGACATCCTGCGGGAGACAAGCTTCTGCACAGGATCGGTCGCCAACTATCGCGCCTGGTTCGAGATGGCGACACCGTCGCCAGAATCGGTGGTGATGAGTTCGTCATGCTGCTACCCACGATCGAGGATCCCGAAGACGCGGTCGGTGTGGCAGCCCGAACCCTCAAGCGCCTCAGCAGAAAGCGCACGCTGCTGGGACAGGAGATCGTCGTGACCGCCAGCATCGGCATTAGCCTGTATCCGCCAGACGGGGACAACGCGGAGGACCTGCTGTCGCACGCTGACACGGCCATGTACCGCGCCAAGGACCGTGGCAGGAACCAGTACCAGATCTACGATCCCGGCATGACCACCGACATTGAGAAACGGCTTGTCATGGAAGCCGAACTGAGGAGCGCGCTGGAGAACGACGAGATCGTGGCGTACTTCCAGCCCCAACTCGACGTTGCGACCGGGCGCCTGCTCGGGGCGGAGGCGCTCGCCCGCTGGCACCACCCCAGTCGCGGACTTGTGCTTCCCGGCGATTTCATCCAGGTAGCAGAAGAGACGGAGCTATCTCTGCTGCTTACCGAGCAGATGTTGAGATCAGCGGCGGCTCTGCATGTTGAAATGAGAAACAAGGGCTTGCCTCCGATGCGGATGGCCGTCAACCTCGGACCCGCCGAACTTTACGAAAGCGCGCTGCCACAAGTTGTCGCAAGGATTCTCGCCAAAGCCGGGATGGGGCCGGAGTATCTCCAGGTCGAGATAACTGAGCAGGGGGCGATGCGCGATCCCGATCTCGCGCTTCTTACACTGACTGACCTGCGCTCACAGGGAGTGCAGATCGTTGTGGACGACTTCGGCACCGGCCACTCGTCCCTGAACTATCTTCGGCGCTTCCCCGCGAGTGTCGTGAAGGTGGACCGGTCCTTCATCCGCGACCTCGAAGACGACCCTGAGGATGCGGCGATCGTGTCGGCGATCATATCAATGGCGAAGAGCCTCAACCTGAGCGTCGTCGCCGAAGGAGTGGAGACGGAGGCGCAGCTCCAGTTTCTGAGAGAAAGGGGCTGCGACGAGTACCAGGGCTATCTGTTCAGCCCGGCCATTCCGGCACCTGAGTTCGAGGAGCTGCTGAAGACAAGCGCGACGGCTGCAAAGGCAAGCTCAAGAGGCGCTCCGTAGCCACCCTGGCGGTCGAGCGGCAGGTGCGGGAGATCGACGTTCAGAGCCTCCTCGGGCACTCAACGGCGGCGATGCCGATGGTAACGACAAGATAACAAGCCCATGACTCAGATCCGACGCACCAAGATCGTAGCAACGCTGGGTCCTGCGAGCGAAAGTCCGAAGGTCATTCGGGCGTTGGTCGATGCGGGCGTCGACGCCGTGAGGCTCAACTTCTCATACGGGGACCTCGAGACACACGGTCGCTTGATCGAGGCCGTCAGAGAAGCGGCCGTCGCGGCGGGCAGGGATCTCGCGATCCTTCAAGACTTGCAGGGCCCGAAGATCCGCGTTGGGGACCTTCGGGCCGGCTCTGTGCGGCTGCGTTCTGGCGCCCGGATCCGCCTGACGTCGAAGCCCATCCAGGGCACGGCAACACGCGTCTCAACAACTTACGATCACCTCGCTCAGGACGTGAGTTCAGGCGACCGGATCCTGCTCGACGACGGAGCCATTGAGTTGATCGTGGACAAAGTGTCGCGCGGCGAGGTCATCTGCGCGGTGGTACGCGGAGGCACCTTGAAGTCTGGAAAAGGAATGAACCTCCCGGGGATTCCGATCCGAACATCTGCGTTTACGGCGAAGGACCGTGGCGACCTGCGGTTCGGGCTGGAGCGCGGAATAGACTCCGTTGCACTGAGCTTCACAAGGTCGGCGAAGGACGTGGAACCGGTGAGAAGGGTCATGCGCGATGTCGGCCGAAGCGTGCCCGTGCTGGCGAAGATTGAGAAGCCGCAGGCGCTTCGAAACCTTGATCGAGTGCTGCGTGCGTTCGACGGCGTGATGGTCGCGCGCGGTGACCTGGGGGTCGAGATAGGCCCCGAGAAGGTGCCGGCCGCTCAGAAGCGAATCATCGATAGGGCCAACGCCCTCGGCAAGCCGGTCATCACGGCAACGCAGATGCTGGAGTCGATGACGAAGAACGCCAGGCCGACCCGCGCGGAGGCTTCAGACGTTGCGAACGCCGTTCTGGACGGGACGGACGCTGTGATGCTCAGTGGTGAGACGGCGACCGGTCGCTATCCTGAGGAGTCGGTACGTGTAATGGATCTGATCGTGCGGGAGGCCGAATCACTGGCGATGCCTAACGCTCCCCACACCTCGGGAAAGACGACGCGCGGTCACTCCATTTGCCACGCGGCGGTTGGACTCGCGAACGAGGTTGCCGCCGCTGCGATAGTGACGCTTACTCGATCTGGAAGATCCGCACGCATCCTCTCCGCGCTCCGTCCCGGCGTCCCCATCTTTGCGCTATGCGAGCGAGGCGGCGTAGCAAGAAGCCTCGCGCTGTTCCGCGGCGTCGTCCCCGTATCTGTGGACGAACTGGGGCGAGCGGAAGATGTGATCGCTCGGATTCGGGGTCAGCTCATGAAGCGACGCCTCGTCGCAGCAGGGGAGGACGTCGTCGTCGTTGGGTTGGGGCGAGAGGGCTCCGCTCGCCAGGCTAATTTCATCCGCCTCCTGCGCGTTCACTGACGCTTAGCTGACGAGGCTCGCCGCCCATATATCAATCCGCGAGTACGGCGAGATCGATGCCCCCGGCTTCTACGCTCTGAACTATCCGCCAATGACGTCGCTGGGGTTCCTGATGCTTCACCTGGTCTTCGGCGCAATCGTCGGAGCGCTGTACGGCACCTGGGCTGGATAGCGACAAGGGTGATATGCAGCTGCTTCCTCGATCACCGCGTCTGCTCAACCCGCGCTCGTACGAGAAGAAAGGCATAGGGGGGATGTCCGGACATCCCCCCTATGATCGGAGTTCAGCTACGCAGAGCGGGCCCGGACTCGCAGGTACAGAGACCCGAGTCCAACCACGACAGCCGCGCCGCCAAGGGCAAGAACCAGCATCAGCGCGGTAGACACGCCGCCATCGTCGCCGGGTGCGCCGCCTGTGGTCGGGACGCTGCCCGGGCTGGCGGTGGGTCCGGGTGTGGCTGTGTCCTGGGCAGCGCCCGGCAGGCTGGTGACGATCCATCCTGAGTCCGCACTTGTGAGGTGGCCGGTGTCCGTCCAGCCGGTCAGGCCCTCGTCAGCATCCCAGTAAGCCAGGGCGATCTTTGCAGTGCCACCAGCTACGAACTGGGCGTCCTCAATGTCGCCCGTCTGCAGCGGACGCGACATCTCGAAGGTCCAGGTGCCAGCCTCGCCGATCGTGGCACTCGTGTGGCTCCAGGACCCAGCGAGACTGTTTTCGGCACCGGAGGCACTCGCGGTCTTGCCGTCGTCTTCGCGGGTCTCCGGATCAGTGGCGTACTCGTCGTCCATGTTGCAGTCCGGGTAGTTGCCGCTCCCGGCGTCGCCGCCACCGGACATCGCACCGGCGGCGCAGTCCAGCTCCCAGTGCCAGATGTCCACCATCCCCAGACCGGCCTCGAAGTCGCTATCGCCGGAGCCCATGTGGGGGCCGGCAGCCGCGTCGATGAGGAACTGCACGGCGAGAGCCGCCGACATTTTGTGGTCATTGGGAGGGACAACACCATCGAAGTCGTAGTCGTCCGGCACCTCAACCAACACGTAGATGTTGGTGTCATCGGTAGCGACCTTGAGGGTCACGTCCACCGGGTCAAGCGGGCCGGGTGCGTCCCAGTCAACGCCGGCGGGGATCTCGAACTGTTTCAGGTTGACCGTGAGGCCGGTGATGGCCGCCCAATCGGCGCTGTTGCCGTCCACGGTGATCGTGGCGTCGGCCGCGTCCAGGCTCAGGTCTGCCTGGGCGGTGCCGCTGCCGACCATCAGGACCAGCGCAAGGGCCGCGGCGATCACGGCTCCCAGGCCTGCGGACCGAAGCGTACTTGTCCAGCTACTCATTTTGATTACCTCCTCTTTCGTACTTTTTCATGACGCGGGCAATATTGTGTCGCGTTGCTTATACCCTCCTTCTCCATGGTGGGTCAACATTCGGGGGGAAACTCTACGGGAGCCTCACCTCTATCCAGCCGCTTTCGGCACTCTGCAGGTGCCCGGTGTCCGTCCAGCCCTCCAGCGTTTCGTCCGGATCGAAGTAGGCAAGCGCCATCAGCGCGGTGCCGCCGCTTTCGAACTGGGCATCCTCAGCGTCACCTGTCTGCAGGGGCCTTGACATCTCGAAAATCCAGACGCCGACTGCATCCGGGCCGTCCGCGCTCGCAGTATGCGTCCAGACGCCAACCAGGCTATTCTCTGCATCGGCGTTGGCGGTGTCACCACCTCCATCATCCTCACGGTCTTCTGGATCAAGCGCGAACTCGTCGTCCAGGTTGCAGTCGGGGTCGTCGCCACTCCCGGGATCGCCCCCACCGGATGCAAGTCCGGCAGCGCAGTCCAGCTCCCAGTGCCAGATGTCGACCATCCCCAGGCCCAGCTCCAGGTCCTCATCCTCGGCACCCATGTGAGGCCCGGCGGCCGCATCGATGAGGAACATCACGGCGAGCGAAGGAGAGAGGTTATGGTCGGCCGGGTCGAAGTCGTAGTCGTCGGGCACCTCCACCAACGCATAGAGGTTCCCACCGTCAGTGGCCATCTTCAGCGTGACATCGATGTCGTCGAGAGGCCCGGGCTCATCCCAATCCACGCCGGACGGGATCTCTATCTGTTCCATCGGCACGGTGACGCCCTCGATATCACTCCAATCCGAACTGTCCCCGTCCACGGTGATCGTCGCTGTCGCGGCGTCGAGCGTGATCTCGTCACCATCACCCGCGTCGGTCGGTGCGGCCGTGGGAGCATCCGTGGGATCATCCGTGGGGGCATCCGTTGGTGCCGCCGTGGGCTCCGCCGTCGGTGACGCTCCGTCATCGTCGTCGCCGCCGCAGGCCACGGCCACAAGCGCCAGCACTGCGAGCGCCGCCAGCAGAACAATCACTGCCTTCGCTCCTCTGCGGGTTAGTAGATTCATCATCTCCGGTCTCCTTTCATTTCTCCGGCGTGTGTGGCTGGCATCGTCACTCCGTTCAACATCCCTGGGCTCAGTCGGAGCCCTCCTGCCCGATAGCCTCCAGGAACGCGAACAGTCGTTCGGCTTCTTCGTCACTAAGGGTCTCTTCAACAAATGCAGGCATCCCTTTCGGGCCCTTACGCACTTCCTGCAAGAACTCCGAGAGATTGAAGTCGGACGCATCAATGTCTCCACCCACCGTCGCGCCCTGGCCCGTCAGGCCGTGGCAGCTCGCGCAGTTGTTTGCGAAGAACAGGATTCGCCCGTCGGTGAGGGGGTCGCCGGTCGTATGGTCCGGATCAGCGAGGGATAGGCCTTCGAATGATGCGGGCTCGCCAAGCGTGGCGAGTTCGGTCCGGTCGTAGCCCTCGGGTTCGAGGTTGTGGTGCGTATACGGGCTGCGGGCGATAATCACGCCGATGAGCGTGAACGCGAGGGCACTCATCACGATGGCGCCCATGATTGGGCCCGGCGGCACCGAGCGTCTAACGACACGCATCAGTCATCGTCCTCCAGGTGGCCTGGCTCCGAGAGCCTGTCGTCTCTGTCCAGCGAACCGCTCTCTGAGAGCCTGTCGTCCCTATCCAGGATGCCGGCGCCAGAGAGCCTCGCTTCTTCGTCCAACCGGCCGGGGCCGCGGAAGTCAACCCTATCAGCCTCCTCGGGGACACCGGTCGCGCGCGCGATGGCGATGACGCGGACGGCGATAGTGATCAAGACCACCCACACAGTCGTTGCCACGGCGATGATGATCCAGACGCCAAGCCCCGGGATGTCGACTCCCGCCTCTGACCGGTATATCTGACCCCCTTCCGCAACCACCAGGGACTGCGAAGCGGCGACCGGCTCAGCCGCTTCCGGCAGCAGATACTCGATCACGAGGTCCTGATCGCCGGCGCGACGTGGCACGAAGTCCATCTCTGCCCGGCCGTCGTCGTCCGTAGTCGCGGCCGCCACCTCGACCATCCCGGTGACGCCCGCGAAGGTCACCTCACGGAGGATCCGCACTTGCACGCCGGCAACCGGTGACCCGTCCGTCGTGGACGTGAGCGTCACTAGGACGTCTGCCAGATCACCCACGCGTGGATCGGCCGATACGGTGATCTCTGCTTTCCCGTCAGAGTCACCGCCCGCGGGTGGCGCTATGGTGGGCGTGGGCGAGGTCGCGCCTCCCGGAGTGGGAGTCGCCGCCGGTGGCTGGGTGGCATCAGGGCCCGGTATCAGCACTTCGATCCAGCCCTCGCCGGCGCTGGTGAGATGTCCTGCGTCAGACCACCCGATGGCACTCTCGTCGGCGTCGAAGTAAGCGAGGGCGAGGAAGGCGGAGGTATTCTGTGCGAACTGGGCGTCCTCAGGATCGCCGGTCTGCAGCGGACGCGACAGCTCGAAGATCCAGGCGCCGTCGGCACCGGCACCACCGGCGCGGCCAGTGTGGTCCCAGGCGCCGGTCAGGCTGTTCTCAGCGTTCGGGTTCGCGTCGGGGCCGCCGCCATCGTCATCGCGTTCCTCAGGTTCGGTACTGAACTCGTCGTCCAGGTTGCAGTCGGGGTCATCGCCGCTGCCAGGGGCGCCTCCTCCGGCGCTTTCACCGGGGCCGCAGTCGAGTTCCCAGTGCCAGAGGTCAACCATGCCCAGGCTCTGCTCGAAGTCCTGGTCGCCTGAACCCATGTGCGGGCCCGCTGCCTGCTCGATCCGGAACATGGCGTTGGGCGAGCCCGAGAGTTTGCCGTCGTTGGGATCATAGTCGTAGTCGTCGAAGACTTTGATCAGAAAGTAGATGCGTTCGCTGTCCGCGGCGGCCTTTACCTCTGCTTGAACCGCGTCCAGGGAATCGTATTCCCAGTCGGAGCCCTGCGGTATCTCGAACTGGGCGAGCGTCAGCGTCAGACCGTCGATCCCGGCCCAGTCGGAGTCGTCCCCATCGACCGTAATGGTCGCGGCGGCCGCCGGGAGCGAGAGGTCGGCGCGAGCCGGGTCTGCTTCAGCGCCGAGTGACAGCACGACCGCGGCCAGAGCGACGGCCAGCAGGGAGATGCCCCAGGAGCGCATCAGTTCGCACCTCCGGCTGGCTCAGCAGCGGCGCCGGGCGGGGGCGCGGGAGCGGCAGACGCCAGAGATAGCTCGTAGTCCTCCTCAACCTCCCAGTGCGCCATGATGGGGAAGATCTTGACGAATATCGAGATGAGTAACGCGAAGAGGGCGAACCCGGCCGCCATGATGGAGAACTCCACCCAGCTCGGACTGTAGCTGGAGGGTTCGTAGGGCATGAGCGGCACGCGCAGGCCGGTGACGACGATGAAGTAGCGCTCGACCCACATCCCGGCGTCAACGAAGACGGCCGCAACGAGAATGCCCCAGAAGTTCCGTGTCCACGGTAAAAGAATGATGAGCCCCGGCAGGACAAGACCGCCGAGCATATAGAACCAGTAGAAACCGGCGTACTCCTCCCTGAACAGCTGGTTGAAGTGAAACTCCACGCCCTCTTCCAGCTTGTAGCCGGTCGTCAGGAACTCCGAGATATTGGCGTAGATCATGATCAGAGCGAAGGCTCCCATCATGTAGCCCAGGTAGATGAAGTGCTTCTCGTGGATGTACTCCTCCAGGTGGTAAATCTTGCGGAGGATCGCCATGACGATAATCAGCGTGGCGATGCCGGAGAAGATCGCCCCTGCCACGAAGAAGGCGCCGAAGATCGTGCTGTTCCACGGCTCTCGCAGCGTCATGCCGAAGATCCACGAGACGACGGTGTGGACGGAGACGGCGATCGGCAGGATCAGGAGCATGGCCACGGTCATGGCGGAGCCCAGGTTCCGCTTCTGAGCGGCGTTGCCCACCCATCCGACTGCGAGGATGCTGTAGAGCCGGAGACGCCAGGCCGAAACGCGCCCGGCCAGCCTGTCACGGAGAAACGCCATGTCGGGGATCATCGGCAGGAACAGATAGGCGATGCTCCCCGTCAGGTAGGTCGTTACGGCCAGCACGTCCCAGACGATCGGTGACTGCCAGCGGCCGTAGAGGATGATGTTGAAGAGGCGATCCACCCGGCCCATGTCCACGATGACGAAGATGGCGCCGCACGAGAGCGCGACCACCGTAATGAATTCCGCCAGGCGGGTTATCGGCGTCCGCCAACGCGCTTGAGTTATGCGCAGTATGGCCGAAATCAACGTGCCGGCGTGACTGATGCCGATGAAGAAGACGAACGTGGAGATGTAAAGGCCCCAGGAGATGCGATCGCGCATGTCGGTGACGATGAGGCCATCGTTGAGCTGCCCGTAGAAAGCGTATACACCCCAGCCGATCACCACCAGGAGAAAGGCGATCCACAGATAGTAGATTCGGCTGGTGTTGAGGAGCGGAGCCGTGATCGTGTGCTCCAGCCGCTGGCGCCAGGAGCTCATCTCCTCCACGTCTTCGCCCCCTTAACCCGCTCGACCCACGGCCACTCGGTGGGCAAGCGCCCCTCGTCCGCTGTGTCGCGGCCGACGGCTTCCCCGTGGCCAGGGATGTAGTACACGCGTGGCTTCGTGCCCTTGTCTTCCTTCAGGCGGTAGGCCTGATTCTCGGAGAGGAACCGGGACGCGGCGACTATCTCCTTGCCGTTCGTGGCGACGTCGTCCTCAAGGTCTCCGTAGTAGATGGCGTCGTTGGGGCAGGCTTGAATGCAGAACGGCAGCGTCCCCGCACGGACCATGTCCGGGCAGAAGTCGCACTTCATGACAGTGCCCTTCTTTGCAGGCACCTGGTGCTCAGGCGAGTAGTCGGCGAGCAGCGCCTCCGGCGGGACCGGCGGGTCACCCCAGTTGAAGAAGCGTCGGTCGTAGGGGCAGGCCGCCATGCAGATCCGGCAACCGATGCAGCGGTCCTGGTCGATGAGCACCGTCCCCTCGGGCGTCGAGAACGTGGCCGCCACGGGGCAGACGTTGACGCACGGCGGGTTCTGGCACTGCTGGCACGGCGTGGGGATGAACTGAGTGCCGCCTCCCGGCAACTCGTGCTCAAAGATCTGAATCCACTCCATGGGCTCGGGCGCGAAGTGACCTTCGACGCAGGCGGTCGTGCACTGGGGCGGCGTGCCCTGGCTCTGGCAGCCGTCGCAGGAGCGGAGGTCGATGATCATCGTCCACTGCCGGATGCGGCCGCCGGGCCCCTTGGCAGGCTCTCCTTGCGATTCCACGACGCGTCCGGCGTCTGACGCCTTCTGCAGGACCGGGGGCAGGAGGATTAGGGGCGCAGCGCCTGCCGCGGCCATGCCGAAGAGTCTCAGCACGCCGCGCCGGCTTACCTTCGGCGGCTGGGTCGGCTCCCCGGGCCTGTCGTCTCGGTCGCTTGCGCCTGAGCCGCCATCGTTCTTGCCCATCATCTTCTTCTCCACCTTTAGCTCACGCTTCACAAAGAAGCGCCTTTAGTCCGCTCTCACTATGCTCACCGGGCAGAACCTGGGGCATCGGTCGATCAGGCAGACCGGGAACCTCCGCTTTGCGCGGAATGCGTAGGCCAGAATGCGGAGGAAATTCCCCGCGCTGATTAGGCGGATCACGCGCCGGGCGGGACGAGGCCTGAGATACGTTTGAACCCGGCCTGAAGAAGGAGATTAGCTATAATGTCCACACAGTGGCAGATAAGAAACCGGTGGTGGGGACAATTCGCGTCATCATAGCGGAAGACCACGCCGTCGTGCGTGAAGGCACGCGCGAGCTCCTCGAACGAGAGAAGGACATCGAAGTCATCGGCGAGGCAGCTGACGGTGCCGAAGCCGTAGCGCTGGTCGATAAGCTCCGTCCGGACGTCGCCATCGTCGACATCTCTATGCCCGGCATGGGTGGCATAGAAGCGACGCAGAAGATTAAGGCGCTGCGCCCCTCGACAGCCGTGTTGATTCTCACCGCTTACGATGATGACCAGTACGTATTCGCGCTCCTTGGTGCCGGCGCCGCAGGGTACCTCCTTAAGGACGTGCCGTCTGCAGAGGTCGTGCGGGCCGTCAGGGCTGTGCATGCCGGGGAGCCGGTGCTCCATCCGGCCATAGCGAAGAAGGTCCTCGCCAAGATCGCGTCGGAAGCGACGAACGACGAGCCTCCCCCGCAGGCATCCAGGACGGTACTTACGGACCGCGAGCGCAACGTTCTGCGCCTGGCCGCCTGCGGAATGAGCAACGCCAGCATCGCAAGCCGGCTAAGCATCAGCCTGCGTACTGTCCAATCACACCTGTCTCACACATTCGACAAGCTGGGGGTCGGTTCCAGAACCGAGGCCGTAATAGTCGGTCTTCGTCGCGGATTCCTCGAACTCGGTGATCTGGATGAAAGCTGAAGCGAGGACAGCACCGGCAACCCGGCCGTCGCCGACAGCACGCGGTCTGTGGCTCCGGATTTCCAGACCCTTCCGCGCATTACCCCAGAGGATCCGAGAGCCGCGCTTCTGGCAGGTTCAGGCGCTGGTCGTGCTGGCCACCGCACCCCACTACATCATCGAGTCCAGCGAAGACTTTGCCAGGTTCGAGAGCTGGGGGCTTCACAGTCTGGCTATCAGCCTGTATATCCTTCCGCTCCTGTATGCGGCACTGAACTACAGATGGGAGGGGGCTCTTCTGACCGGCCTGTGGGCCGCCGCGCTCGTGTCTCCCAGCATCTGGTACTGGGACCGCGGCGAATCACACTATCTGACCGAGATAGGGCAGTTGTTGGTCACACTTCCAATCGGCCTGCTCGTAGCGTGGCGCGTCGACATTGAGGCAAGGCAACGGCGCCGGGCCGAACAGACCAGCGCCAGCTTGAGCCTACTGAACCAGACTGGTGAGGCGCTCAGCCACACTCTGGAAGCAGAAGAACAGGTGCCTCTGGTCCTGCGCAAGCTGCTTTCGGATCTCCCCCTCGATTCCACCTGGCTCTGCCTGGCGTCCGATTCCCAGGGCGAGCTGCGGGTCATTGCCGAACTCTCCGATGAAGGCGGCCGCGTGCCCGCGGGAATGCCGCAGGAGCGACACGGGCGCATCGAAGACGCGCTGGCGACTCAGGTCGAGGAGGGATACGTAACGGTACCACTGCTCACGAAGGATGGGCTAGTCGGTTCTCTCGGAGCGGCCATGTCCGGTGGGGAAGACCCTACGGACGAACAGATTGAGGTGCTGACAACTGTCGCGCGGCAACTCTGCGCGGCCGTCGTCAACGCACGCCTTTACCGTGAAAGACAGGAGAGCCTGCAGTCCTACGTCAGGCACGTAACGGAGGCGCAGGAGGAAGAGCGTCTGCGCATCGCCCGGGAGCTTCACGACGAGACCGCCCAGGAGCTGATCCAACTCGTGCGCGGCCTGGAGCAGATCGACGATGGTTCCGACGACACGAGAGCGCAAGGCGTTGACGATCTAATCAAGGCAACACGAGAGACGATTCGATCGGTGCGGCGCTTCAGCCGTGACCTCAGGCCATCGGTGCTCGACGATCTCGGCCTGCTGGCCGCGATCGAGGTGATTGTGGAGGATACCGATTCGAGACTTCCCGGGGGCGCCACGCTGCGCGTGAGTGGAAAGGCAGAGCGGGTAGCGGAGGCAGTTGAGCTGGCGTTGTTCCGCATCGCTCAGGAATCCCTGAGAAACGTTGAGAAGCACGCCGGGGCGACGTCCGCAGCGGTCGCGCTCGACTTTGAGCCCGGCGCCATCAAACTTTCGATCTCCGATGATGGCGATGGCTTCAACGTCTCGAACGTCTCCGATCTGGCCCGTGCTGGAAAGCTCGGACTGGTGGGCATGAAAGAGCGCTGTGAGCTGGTGGGTGGCTCGTTTGACGTATATTCGAACCCTAAAAAGGGCACCCGCATCGTGGTCACAGTCGGCGGCAGCCAGCGAGACCTCTAGGTTTACGAGGGGCTACCACACCCGGATGACGTCGGACTCATGAAAGATGGGCCCGACATCGAGGCCGAGAGTGGGGCCAGCGTAAAGGGACGGCGGAACGCTGATGTCCGCCAGGTAAAGCTCTCCCACGGCTGCCCGCGCCTCAACCTCTCGCAGGCCTTCCTTGGGGAGAGCCAGCGTCATCGTCGCCGTCGCGCGAACGGCAGGCTCGTGGACTGTGCCTGTTGTCGTGTCGACGCCACTCGGTACGTCAAGCGATAACACAGGAGCCGTCTGTGAGTTGGCGGCGCGGATCAGTGACGCCGTAACGCCTGAAGGAGCACCTCTGAGGCTGTAGCCGATTAGCGCGTCGACGACGAGATTGCTGTCGGGCAACTCGCCCCCGTCCGCTGCGATGTCAGCCTCGATACCCATTCTCTCGAGTATTGAGTGCTGATGCCGCGCGACCTCGCCGAGCCGTTGCGAGTCAGCCGTCATCAGTACGCGGACGCCGGCTCCCCAGTTGTGCAACCGACGCGCGCATACGAGGCCGCCACCGCCGTTTCCTCCGCTTCCGGCGAGTACGAGCACGCGCTGACCGCGCGGATCTCCGCCGAGAAACCGGCTTCGCGCAACGTCCGCGAGGCAGCGACCGGCGTTCTCCATCATCTGCAGGAGCGATATCCTGTAGTCCTCGATCATGGCGCGATCCACCTCGCGCATCTGCTGCGTGGAGAGGAACGGTGGTTGGCTCCGGGCGGGCGGCATGCTGTGAACTCCCTTACGTCGACGTCCGAAGTTGCAGGCCGGCCAGAGCCATGCGGACTGCTATCCCTGGCCGGCGATCTCCCTGAGGACGCGCAGGATCTCGGCGGGCTCCATGCGGTACGTGTAGTCCGCGTTTACGTAGCGGCTCCGAATGACGCCCTGCTGATCGACCACGAAGGTTGCCGGCACTGGAATCCGCCAGCCCGTCTCCGGGTTGGCGTCCGGGAACCCGCCGAACATCTGGTAGCCGGGCTGGAGGTATTCGGGGATCGTGAACGCGATCTTGTACGCCTCCATGACGGACCCGTCGAGGTCGAACAGAAGGGGAATCGTCGCCTTCTGCTTGTCCATGAGCTTGAGGGCGTTGTCACGCGTCTCCGGGCCGATGAGGAATACCTTCGCGCCCAGCGCCTGGATCTCTTCGTAGGCTTGCTGCAGGACCTGCAGCTCAAGGTTGCAGTACGGTCACCAATGGCCGCGGTAGAAGGAGAGGACGGCAGGGCCTTCTTCAAGGACCGCAGATAGCTTAACGGTCGTTCCATCCTTGGCGTCCGCCAATTCGAAATCGGGCGCGCGGTCGCCGACATCGACGGCTTTGGCTATGACGGTCGACTCAAGTTCCGCGAACATCCGCTGGTTGAGTTCGACGAGCGCAGGAAAGCGCTGTGTCGCTGCCTCACGCAGTCCGGCGAGCTGCGACTCTAGATCGGGAACGTCTGCCATGGCAACTACCTCTCCTTGATCCCACATTCCGTCGTGCGCCCCGCACCCTCGATCACGTTATCACAGGCTCGTGCCGTCCGGCCCAGCCCGGAACTCTACGGCACATACACATCCGCATCCGGGAAGGCCGCGATGTAAGCGAACCAGAACGTGTAACGGCCGGGCACCGGCTCCAGGACTGCCCCCTGCAGCGGGCCGGCGGCCGCCTGACCGCTGAGGTCCCAGGCCGAACCCGTCTGCTCGTCCCGGTATCGGCCGTCGTCGTACGAGAACGACAGCCGTTCGCCCTCCGCCATCGCGAGGTAGGCCGCCGCGGTGGGGCCGTCCGCAGTCGAGAAGACGACGATCTCCTCGCCACCGAGAGAGTCGTTGATGGCCACGTTGCCCAGCGCCCGCGGTGAGTAGGCCCGGCTGCTGCCACCGACCGTCACGCCGAGAACCTCATCGCCCGCCGCCAGCCGGCCATCGAGCGCCTCTGGAGACACAGGAAAGGCGAAGCGTTCTTCGTTGACACGGTCGCGATAGCCCTGGAATACGTCACGCTCGTACGACCGCGAGAACCCGGTATCGCGACTCAAGACCAGCGTGCCCGGGTGCTCCCGCTCCCACTGCGCCCAGGTCGCCGTCGTCGAAGGGAGCGTCGTCAGACGTGAGCCCGTGAGCGAGCCGACGATCGCCTCTCCGGCCACCTGCCACCAGTAGGAGTTCGTCTGCCGGTCCAGCATCACCAGGTCAGATTCGTACAGCGCGCTGCTGTTCCCGAACGTTAGTTCCCGCCCGTCGAGCCGCCTGTCGTAGGCGACGGCACTGCGACAGAGCGGGCAGTAGGAGATGAGGACGGGAGTACCGTCCAGCTCATCGTTCACGATCTCGTGAAAGTTGAGGATCTTGACGGGGAACGCCCAGGCGCCCCCACGGGCGCCGACGTAACCGATCACCAGGTCGTCGTCCTCGAGCCAGTCACCGCCGGCGGCGTCCTCGTAGACCGGCGCGTCCAGCGGCGGAATCGCATCGACGAGGGAGAGCGCCAGATCCTCCCCGATCTCAGAGAGCGGCACTGAACCACCGTCAAATGTGTCGAAGTGCACCTCGTCGAGCGGGACGCTGTGCAGCGACAGGTCGACGCCGGCCACGGTGTCCCGGCCGCCCCCGGTAGGGCCGCTCGGGGCGCCATCACCACTGCCACCGCAGGCCAGCGCGGCCAGGGCGACCCCGACGGCAGCAACCGTGATCGACGTTCTGCTCCTCATCTGCTCTTATCTACGAACGCCACCAGCGTCAGGTTGTCGCCGGGTTTGTCACGAGCCCGCACGTCAGGTGGCCATCGTCATCGACGCACTCTTCCAGGAGCTGCACTCCCAACCGTTCGCCTTCATCGATCAGGTGGCCAACGTGACCAAAGGACGCCAGTGTATGTTCATGGTCAAGCTGGGGACGGATCACGGTAATCCGTGCCCGGCCCGAGAAGAGCTGGATATCGCGCTTCACTTGCTGCTGTAGCAGCAACTCCAACGATCGGTAGAGGACCTTGATGATGCTATCTGACTTGAACCCGTCCGGCGGCTGTGTCAGGTCGATCGCGAGAATGTCGGTGGCGCCGGCGTTCACGGCAGTCTCGAGGTCCATATTCGCCATGAGGCCGCCGTCTACGAGCAGCGCGCCGCCCGACTCTATGGGACAGAACAGACCGGGTATCGCGGATGATGCGAGTACGGCCCTGGACACCGGACCCTCCTCGAAGACGACCTTCTCTCCTCCGGTCATGTCGGTGGCAACGACGTGGAGCGGGATCTGCGCGGCCGCGAAATCATCGGCGACCAACGAATCATCGATGAGCTGCTTCAGGAGATCGGTCCGGAAGATGCAGTTGCGCCGCGTGATGAGGTTGACGGCCAGCCACAGCGGATTCTGCTCGAAGACGCGCGACGCCCGAAGGTCGCGCCAGACGGCTTCCAGTTCGGCGATGCCCGCCGGGTCTGGCTGGAAGGCGACGAACGCACCGTTGAGAGCGCCCACGCTTGTGCCGACAACCATGGAGGGCCTCAGTCCGGCCCGGAAGAGCGCCTTGAGAACGCCAACCTGAACGGCCCCCAGAATTCCACCGCCGCTGAGAACCAGCGCCGGTCGGACGTCGCTCGCCAATAGCTGCGGACGGTCATCGTTAATGACACCGGCCCTTGCTCCACCACCCATCCTTCATCCTCCTCCTGATCAGGCGACCGCTTCGGCGAGCGCTTCCTCCATCTGCTCCAGCAAGATCAGCCCGTTGTGGACCTGTGTCACGACGCCGTCCGGACTGATGAAAACGCTGACAGGCATCCCGAGCCCGCGATACTCGTCGTACACGGAGTCATCCGGGTCGATTCCGTTGACGGGAAAGCTCACGCCGGTACCGCCGTCGGAGCGGGTCAGATCCTCCAGGAAGCCACGCGCCCGGCCGAGCGGTTCGGCCCGGTTGACGGCGACGACGACCAGGTCGTCTGGATGGTCCGCTTGAAGCTGCTCGATATCCGGCAGTTCGGCCTTGCACGGCCCGCACCACGACGCCCAAAAGGTAACGTAGACGGCCTGTCCTCGAAGATCGCTCAGACGGTGGCGCGTCCCGTCAAAGTCCGATATCTCGAAGTCCGGAGCGAGCTTACCGGCCTGTGGGCCGACATCGAACTGCTCGAAGCCCGGTACAGCAGCCGTGTTGAGGATCAGCGCATCTTCGATCCCCTCGCCGCCGCCCTGGCTGCCGAGCACGCCGACGAACGCAAGCGCGGCCAGAGCCGAACCGACAACTGCCGACAGGGCGACGAGCGTGGTCAGCCGCCTTCGCAGGTCCTGCACCCACGCCCTCTCGCTCAAACGTTCTGACATGCTATACCTCCGTCGATACGTCGCCCAGAAGGCCGAAGTTGAAGAGAGTGTTCAGGTTGATAAGGCTGTCCGTGAAGATGAGGACGCCCACCACGATGATCAGGGCGCCGCTCGCGAAGTTGACGTACCCTATGTAGCGCTTGACGTAGTTGTATACGGGCTTGACGGTGCCGTAAGCGGCGCCCATGGCGAGAAACGGGACCGCCAGACCTGCCGCATAGGCGAAGAGGAGCACCCCGGCCTGGGCGACGGTGCCGCTGGACACAGCCAGCGCAAGAATAGCGCCGAGAGTTGGGCCGATACAGGGGCTCCAACCGGCAGAGAAGGTGGACCCCACGACGAAAGAGCGGGCGTACCCGATCTTGGCTCCAGAGCCGGCGTCCAGCCGGCGCTCTGCCTCAAGGAAGGGGATGGTGATTACGCCGGCGAGGTGGAGCCCGAGAATAACGAGTGTGCCGCCGGACACCTTGAAGATGATTTCCTGCTGGTCTCGCAAGAAGAACCCGATGATGCCCAGCGAGATGCCAAACAGAATGAACACGAGCGAGAAGCCGCTCGTGAAGCTAACCGCATGCAAGAAGGGCGACGGCCGAGCGACGGCGGCGACGCTGTTTGATCCAGCCTGTCCGTGACCTGACGTCGCCATTGCCGAAGCCGTGACCAGAGTGCCGGCTCCAGCACCGGCCGCGTCCTGCACCGGCACCGAAGCGCCAGCTTTGGTCGATGGGCCTTCGAGCGACGCGCCGGTGAGATAGCCCAGGTAGGCAGGGATCAGGGGAAGGATGCAAGGGGAAGCGATCGACAGAAGCCCGGCGAAGAAAGCAATGAAGATGCTTATGCCGCCGATCTCTGCGAAGCCCATTCCCGTTCCTCCTCCTAACCTCAACCTGGCACCGGACGACCCGCGCCCCACCTGTGCCTGCTGAGATCCATAATCGGTCGCGCGCATCAACGCCTCATAAACACGGCATTGGGGCCGCCTTAACGACGCTGCCCTGCGGTGCGAACGCCACTGAGGAGCGGCTATGATACAAAGCTGAGGGCCGAGATGACGCGAGTATTGGTGATCGACGATGCGCAGGCAGACCGGAGGCTACTCCGCGACGCGCTCCAGGCGGACGGTTTCGAGGTGGAGGAGGCCGAGGACGGCCAGGAGGGGCTGCGCAAGCTGTTCGCCGACCATCCGGATGCGATCGTACTGGACGTGCTAATGCCCGGCATGGACGGCTGGGCAGTGTGCGAGCGGATTCGAGAGTTCACCGACACTCCGGTCATCATGCTGACGTCGCTGGACCGCGAAGAGGAGATCGTCAAAGGGCTGGAGCTGGGAGCTGATGACTTCGTCTCGAAGCCGGTGTCGCCACGTCAGCTGATCGCCCGCGTCAAAGCGGTCCTGAGACGGTCACACAGCCACACCGAAGAGCCGGAGGAGTTCCGGTACGACGACGGGGCTCTCATCGTCGACACGGCGCAGCACGAAGTACTGCTGAACGGCCAACCCGTAGAGCTCTCGCCAACCGAGTTCAGGCTGCTGGTCGCCCTGGCCGCGGCGCCCGGACGAGTTCACGAATACACCTCGCTCCTGGGGAGCGTCTGGGGCGAGGAGTACGTCGACGACATCGACTTCCTGCGCGTCTATATCTGGCGGCTGAGGAAGAAGCTCGAGGAAGTCCCGAATGACCCCAGGCGGATCGTGACGGAGCGCGGATTCGGCTATCGCTTCGTACGATCGTCTTAGGGCATCATCTCCTGATCCCAACCTGGTTGTCCAAATCGTCTATGTCCTGTCTATTTCCAGCCGCCCGTCCGCGACCCTACGATAAACCTGGCGGCCGAAGAATGAACGCCACCGGGAGTAACCTTTCGAGGGGCAGGTCAACGATGAGCGGCAGAGTACTGATAGTCGAGGACGATCGGGTAAGCCAGAAGATGGTCCGCGATGCGCTGCGGGCCGCCGGCTACGAGACTGACGAGGTCCACAGCGGCGAGCTGGCCCTGCAGAAGGTGGCCGAGGGCACGCCAGACCTCATAGTGATGGACATCCGGCTTCCAGGCATGGACGGACTCGAGACGACCAGACGGCTAAAGGCTGACCCGGAGACGGCGGCGATCCCGGTCGTTGCGGTTACGGCGCATGCGATGCCAGAGGACGAATCGATGATACGCGAAGCAGGATGCGACGCCTACATGCCGAAGCCGCTTCGCTTCTCCGCCCTGCTGGGCCTGGTGAGGGAGCTCCTCACCGGCAGCCTGCCCGCCTGAACCAGCCACCGCCAGAACTCCGACCAGACGAGCGCTATCGTGAGACCGGGATCGCCACGTGGAAGGCGCTGCCCTCGCCGGGCTCGCTTTCCAGCCAGACGCGGCCGCCGTGCAACTCGACGAAGCGCCTGCAAATGGCCAGGCCCAACCCCGTCCCGTCGTGAGTACCCGGGACCTGCACGAACTCGTCGAACACTCTCTCGGAGTACTCCTCCGGAATGCCCGGTCCGTTGTCCTCAACGGAGAGGACGATTTCGTCACCAATCTGCCGGCCGGTGAAGACCACGGCGCCGCCCTCGGGCGTGAACTTGACCGCGTTGGACAGGAGGTTGTACACGATCTGCTTCAGCTTCCGCTGGTCCGCCTCGACGATCACTTCGCCATCCGGCAACTGAACACGGAAATCGATCGACTTGCGGGCGGCGCGCTCGCGCACGATCTTCGCGCTGCTCTCCATCAAGGAGCGTAGCGCGAAATGATCGGACTGCAGTTCCAGACGGCCCGCCTCGACTTTCGACAGGTCAAGCACGTCGTTGATCAGGCTGAGCAGGTGCTCGCCGCTCTGGTTGATGTCGCCTACGTACTCGGCCTGCCTCTCGTTCAGCTCTCCCAGCACACCCTCGGCCAGCAGTTCCGAGCCACCGAGGACGGCGTTGAGGGGGGTGCGCAGCTCGTGAGAGAGGCTCGCGAGGAACTCGGTCTTGTGCCGGTTCGCCTGTTCGAGCTGGACGTTCAGTCGCCGCAGGGCGTCGGCGCTCTCCTCAGACTTCTGATGAAGGATCGTGTGCTCGACGACGACCGCCAGGTGGCAGGCGATCTCCTGTGCGGCGTGCAGGTCCTTGACGTTGAAGCTATCAGCCGGACGACTGCGAAAGTTGAGGCAGCCGATGACGCGCCCGCGGGACTCAAGCGGCACGCACATGAGCGACAGGTAGCCTGACTCCGCCGCCACTACCGCCTCGATAGGGTAAACGCCGTCTTCGAGCATGTTGCTGCGAATGATCGGCTGGCCTGAGCGGATGGCCTCTCCGAAGGGAGTATCGAACAGGCCTGTGCGGCTACGCTCCGTCTGGGGCGCATCCTCCCCCGAACCTGCGTACGTCTCGACATAGTCAGTGTCAGGCGGATGGACGCTGATGTTCAGGCGGTCGAACTCAAGCAGCCGCCTCACCTGGCTTGCGATTCCGTCGATGGCCTCCGGCGTATTCATGCTGGAAACCGCCACCCGCATCAGCTCGTTGATGATCTGCGCCCGCTCCGTGAGGTCCGCCTGCCGGCTGAAGAGACGCGCACGTTCGATCGCAATGCCCAGCTGCTCGCCCAGAGCGGTGAACAGAGCCTTTTCGCTGGCGTCGAATGTGCAGTGCTCACGGGCGACGAGCCCGAGGACGCCAACCGAACGCCCGCGAACCACTAGCGGGATGCACACATGGGTCTTGATGCCCGCCTCGCGGAACGCCGGAAGCTCGCGGTCGTCCTGTCCGGAGTCCTGGACGATCATGAGCTGGCAGCGCTCAGCGGCGATGCCCGGAATGCCCTGCCCAACGCGCATTGGCTCTGCTTGCATCTGACTCCGCGCCGCCGCGGGAAGATTGTGCTGCGCCGCGACCCGCATAAGCCGCCCGTCCTCGTCAACGAGAAGTGCCGCCCCCGCCTCCATGCCTGTGAGTGCGAGCATGCGCTTGAGCGCCACCTCAAGAAGCTCCGGCAGGTCCAGGGTCCGCGCCGCCTCAGCCGCGATGTCGTTGACCACGGGCAGAGGGTCAGCCCGCTGTTGTGCGGCTGTCTTCCCGGGGGAGGGATCTCCTCGGCGCTTCTCGGACAATCGACTCATCTACCTGTCATACGACGGCGACACGATCGGGGGGCTCTGATGGTGGCCCCATGATATGCGCGCGGGAGACTCTGTCAACGAGGAAGCTCGCCGGCCTGACTCTATGCGGCGCTCTCCACCAGGGCCCCATCGAGCAACTGCAGAAGCTCGCTCTTCGGGCGGAAGCCGACGACTTCGTCGATCGCCTGACCATCCTTGAACAGGATCAGCGTCGGGATGCTTCGCACGCCGAGATGCATGACTGTATCGACGTTCCCGTCCACGTTGACCTTGACGACTCTGGCGCGCCCTTCGTACTCGCCGGCCAGCTCCTCGACGAGGGGAGCTACCATGCGGCAGGGCCCGCACCAGGGCGCCCAGAAGTCTACGAGCACCGGTACGTCAGACTCCAGGACGTCTGACCCGAAGGTCGCGTCCGTCACTTCATCCGGGTTTACCATGTTTGATCTCCTTTCGCACCGCTCTCTCATGAGGGCGGGATGGCTCGGCACATGTGGGGGCGTCAACAAGAATGCTGGCTAGGCTGCGAGCTGGACCTGGCCCTCGTCGAAGAGCATGGCGATCGCCTCTGGCTGAACGGTGCGGCTGCACTGGAGGCAGCGCCATTCCGGCTCGTACTCGCTGAAGTCGACGTAGGCGTCGCCGTTGCAGTGCTGGCACGCCCGGAAGCGGAACTGCCTGTTGTTCTGTGTTGTAGCCATCTGGGCTGACCTCCTGCTCGCGTTGGTCCGTGTGATGGTTCACACTTTGGCGCTGCGGAATTAACGGGCCATTAACGAGCGATTACGTCCTCATTAAGGTGACGGAAGGGCACGAGGCCAAGCGCCCACGCTCGCGTAGATGTTCTGAGGAGTTGCGCAGCGTGGGCTGGTTGATTCGTCGTCCAGGCGAATGCCGGACTCGCAGCTCTTTCAATGGCACGGAAAGCCCCCGTTTATGGCGCGTTAATCCGCTCCTGCGAGTCTGGGGGCATGAACAAGCACAGGCAGCCCAGCAAAGCCAAGGAAGGTCCGCGGCCCATCAGGCCGTCGACGCCCGGTAATGCGGGTCCTGACGGGTCTCCCGGGCTCCACGCAATCAGGAGGTGGTACGAACCGCAATCAGCAAACACAAATCCAAATCGATTCAAGAATCTAAATAGAGGAGGATTGTAGTGTCGTACCAACACAGGGTCGACCTAATACCATCCCCACCGATTCAGACGCGGGTCTACCCGGTCCTGATCGCAGTGGGGTTTCTAATCGTCCTGGCGGCGCTGGTCATCGGAGTAGCGCTGGCAGCGACGGCATCCGACGTCTTTGACAACACCAAGGCAGTCAGGGACGCAGCATTGCCCGGGTCTTCGCTACTGAGCGATCAGAGTGGCCTGGCGGCGGTCCCGCTCTGGGTTCAGCCGTTCACGTTCCTGGGCATCGGCTTCCTGATAGCGGGGATCTTCACCGTCTTCTGGGGCCTTCTGCGGTCACTGCGCGAGGCGCGAGGCGCGGCCATGCTGGAGGCCGTCCCGGCGCTGCTGCTGCAGCCGACGGGTGAGCCGAAGGGAGGAGAGTAGACATGGCTACTACTTCAGAGACGCTATTCGGTGGCCGCACAGTGCTGGCCAGGCCGGAAGCGACGACGATGCAGAAGGTGGCCCGCTACATGTGGGTGCCGATGCTGCTCATGGGGCTGATGGTCATCGCCGCGAGCGTGGTAATTGGCATCACAAACGCCGCGGCCGCATCCGACTACTTCGGGCTGCCGCAGGCGGTCCGTGGGGCGGCTGACGCTCCCGCAAGCGTGATAGACGACCGGCAGTTCATCGAGTCCACAAACGTGTGGCTGCCCGGGTTGCAGCTCCTCGGGATCGGACTGATCCTGTCGGCGATCACGTTCTCGCTGGCGAGCATCCTCGGCGTCTTCCGCGCCGGCGGCGTTCGCTTGCAGCAGGCGCTCGGCCGTGAGGCGCAGAGCCTGACCCCGCCGATCACAGCCCGGCTGTTCCCGATGCTGATGATGATGGGGCTCATGGTCCTGATCGTGAACCTCGTCATCGCGGCGATCATCGGCGGCCTCGCCTGGGACGTCTACGGCAACTCGATCGCGGAGATCAACGCCGCGCCCGAGGGTTCGGCCCTTCTGGACGACCTCGGGACGGTCAACACATACAAGACGTGGCTGGCGCCGCTCCCGTTCATCGGCATCGCGATGATCCTCGTCGGGATATCGTTCGCCGTGCACACGATCCTGCAGGTAATCCGGTTCCAGGGCCAGCGCATCCGTGAGCTGGCTCAGGCTGGCGCGGGAAAGTAAGGGAGGCGCAAGATGACTCAAGCAATAGGTTCTCTACCCAAGACGATAGAGCTTCGCGCTCCCCGTATGACGAAGATGCAGGAGATGGCAAAGCTGATGTGGCTGCCGATGTTCGCGATGGGCCTCATGGTGCTGATCGCGAGCCTGGTGATCGGCGGTGTCGAGTCGGTGCTGTCGGCCGACCTGTTCGACCTCGACAAGGCAGCGCGTGAAGGCGCGAACGCCAGCAGCTCGACCCTCGACAAGCAGCAGTTCATCGAGTCGACGAGGCTGTGGCTGCCGCGATTCCAGCTCCTGGGCATGGGGCTACTCTTCGGCGGGATAACGTTCCTGTTGGCGACGATCCTCGGCAACCTGCGGCTGTACGGCGGGCTCGTCCAGGAGAAGTCCGGGCGCAAAGTGCTGGCGCTGACTCCACCGTGGTCGGCCCAGGTGTTCCCAATCGCCATGATGGCCGGCCTGATGGTGCTGATCGTGTCGCTGGTGATCAGCGTCATCGTCGCATTCACCGCCGGTGACGTGTACGGGAACCCGCTCTCGACCATCGGTGGAGCGGAGGCCGGGTCCGGGCTGCTGGACGACTTCCAGACGGTGAAGACGTTCGCAGCGTGGTTGCAGTCGTTCGCTTTCGCGGGGCTGGCGCTGGTGCTTTCGGGCATCGTGCTGGCGCTGTACACGATCGCGCAGGTTCTGCGGTTCCAGCACGAGCGCATCGCTCAGCTGGCGGAGGGCGCAGAGTAGGAGCCCCTCTCTCGCTCTCACCCAGACGGCTGGCCCCTCCTAACGAAGGGGCCAGCCGTTTGCTATGGACATACGGATGCGATCGCGACGATGGCCGGCCCGCAGATCGCGAGCGCCGCGACGAATCGAGGCCGTATCCGCTCCGGAGGAGGGGGCAACGCCGATGCGCCCCGAGGGACGATCCTATATTGTGTAAAGGTCGGACGGATCGATGGCAGCTTCGGCCTCCGGGCGATAACGACGCGAGCTCCGTCGGCGGAAGGCGATTCGAAGACCTTGAGGACCGTCCCTGAAATCCGGGTGCAACGCCAGGCTCCGACCGTGCACACCACACCCGGCTCCGGACGTTCCCGTGGATCTGCAGAGAACAAGAAAGAGGCCAATGGTTTACCAGACTTCTAACCCCTGGACCCTTGAGGGCAAGCAGACGGCCATTCAGAAGGCCGTTAGCGAAATCTACGAGCAGTACTTCGCCAAAGGTCCGAGATGGATCGCCAAGCATCTGCCCCAGAGACCGGAAATGCGAGAGCACGGCCCGGCGGTGAGCCCGGAGTCGCGGGAGATACTACTCGGGAACTACGGCGTCGAGTCATTCATCGAAGACTACGCGGTGACTGCCATTCGAGCGTCCGGGGACAGCCGCAGCACGCGGCAGATATACACCCAGTGGGTCTTTGACGAAACACGCCATAGCCAGGCCCTGTGGTATTGCCTCGTTGATTCCGGGTTGTACTCTCAGCGGGAACTGGACGAGTACACGTACGAGTGCGGCCAGGACACGTGGACGTTCGAGAGGCAGACCGGTCACGAGGCAACGCCGGAGCGAGGCGCCGCGTACGCGATCGCGCAGGAGAGGCAGACGAAGAAGAACTACCGGGACATGCAGCGGCGCCTATGGCAAGAATACGGGTCGCCAAAGGACGCAGCCGGGAGGGCCGTCTATCCGGCGATCGCGGGGGTCTGTCAAGCGCTGGCGACGGACGAAGGCTTTCACGAGGGCGTCTTCAGGAAGATCACAAAGGTGTACCTCAAGTTCTGGCCAGAGAAGGCCCTCCAGGCGATGTGGGACGTCTACGAACGCTATCGCATGCCGATGCTGAAGCTCCCGAACGCTGAGGCGTTCGTGAACGCTGTGCTCTCCACCGGCATCGACTCCCCGAGGGCCGTTGTCCGTGATGTCCTCAGTCCGACGTATGCGGCGATGGGGCTGGAAAGCCGGGCAGCCCTCAAGCGCGCCGCCAGAGAGAGCTGGGACCTGCCCGAGGGGGCGGTGATCCAGGTGGGCGACGAGCTGTCTCCCGATGTATCCGAGGGAGCGATCCCCTACACGATGAGCCCCAACGGGTCGCTCGTGCCCGTGGCCCCGCCGGCCTAACGCGCCCCGGCAGGAAGACTCCAACCTCTCACCCGGCGCATCTGCGCGGGCCCGGCCGGGGCCGTGCAGATGCGCCGGCGAACGGCGCCACAAATTGCGCCCGTGGGAACGCCGCGCCTACAATACGCTTCGCATCGACATCTCCCGTCGGACGAAGGACATCGAATGGAACGCTGGCAAACGAACGTCGACCCCAACTCTGAGAGCTTCCGCGCGAACCGCGAGGCCATGAGCGCGCTGCTCCAGGAAGTCGAGGAGCAACTCGAGCTGGCCCGCGCCGGCGGTGGCGAGCGTCGCGTCGAGCGACTCCGGGCGCGGGGCAAGATGATGATCCGCGAACGGATCGAACTGCTCCTCGACCGCGACTCGCCGTTCCTCGAGATCAGCGCGCTGGCTGGCTGGGGTACCGACTTCGCCGTCGGGGGCGGGTTCGTAACGGGCATCGGCGTCGTGTCCGGCGTCGAGTGCATGATCGCCGGCAACGACCCGACCGTGCTCAGCGGCGCGATGACGCCGATCGTCGGCAAGAAGATCGACCGCTCGCTGGAGGTCTCCCGGCTCAATCGCCTGCCGTACATCCAGTTCGTGGAGTCCGCCGGCGCCGATTTGCGTCCGCGCGGGGGCGGCTCGCCCGAAGACGAGATGCGCCGCCAGCTCTTCCACTTCGCGGAGAGCGGCCGCTTCTTCCACGACATCACGGAGCTATCGGCGATGCGGATCCCGACGATGTCGGTCGTCTTTGGCAGCTCAACGGCCGGCGGCGCCTACCAGCCCGGCATGTCCGATTACAACATCTTCATCCGCGGACGGTCCAAGGTGTTCCTGGGCGGCCCGCCTCTGGTGAAGATGGCGACTGGCGAAGACTCCGACGACGAAGAGCTGGGCGGTGCAGAGATGCACGCCAGGAAGTCCGGCCTGGCCGACTATCTCGCCGACGACGAAGCCGACGCGCTGCGTATGGCCCGCGGCGTGATAGCGCACCTGAACTGGCGCAAGCTGGGCCCGGGACCGACGATGCCGCCGGACGAACCGTTGTACGACCGCGAAGACCTCCTCGGCCTGCTGCCGGTCGACCTGCGCACGCCGATGGACATCCGCGAGGTGATCGGACGCATCACCGACGGCTCACGCTTCGAGGAGTTCAAGCCGCTCTACGGCCCGACCCTCGTCACGGGCTGGGCTTCGATCCACGGGTTCCCCGTCGGCATCCTCGGGAACAACGGCGTGCTCTTCCTGGACGAATCACAGAAGGCGGCACAGTTCATCCAGCTCTGCAACCAGATCGACGTGCCGCTCATCTTCCTGCAGAACATCACAGGCTACATCGTCGGCAAGGTCTACGAGCAAGGCGGCATCGTCAAAGAAGGGTCGAAGATGCTCAACGCGGTCTCGAACTCGAAAGTGCCGCACATCTCCGTCATCATCGGCGCCAGCTACGGCGCCGGGAACTACGGAATGAGCGGCCGCGCCTACGACACCCGCTTCATATTCACGTGGCCGACGGCCAAGATTTCGGTCATGGGGCCGAAGCAGCTCGCCGGCGTCATGTCGATCGTCAGGCGGGCGGCGGCCGCCAGGACGGGGGAAGAGTTCAACGAGGCCCAGGACGCGATGATCACGGCTGCGGTCGAGGACTTCACGGAGAAGTCATCGCTCGCGCTTTACGCCACCGGGCGGGTCGTCGACGACGGCATCATCGACCCGCGTGACACGCGGACGGTGCTCGGGATGACGCTCTCCGCCTGTCACAACAACGAAGTCAAAGGCGCCGAGGGATACGGCGTCTACAGGATGTAGCCGGTGCCACGAATCTCGAAGCTGCTGATCGCCAATCGCGGCGAGATTGCGCGCCGAATCATGCGCACGGCGCGCGAGATGGGCATCGCCACGGTCGCCGTGTACGCCGAGCCCGACGCCGACGCCCCCTTCGTCAGCGAAGCGGATGAGGCGGTATCGCTGCGGGGCACGACGAGCCAGGAGACCTACCTCGACATCGAGAAAGTCATCGAAGCCGCCCGGCGCACCGGGACCGACGGCGTGCATCCCGGCTACGGATTCCTCGCCGAAAACGCGGACTTCGCACGCGCCGTAGTCGACGCCGGCCTGACCTGGGTCGGCCCGCGGGCAGAGGCCATCGCCACGATGGGCGACAAGCTCGCCGCCAAGAAGCTCATGACCGAAGCCGCCGTCCCAACGCTGCCGGTGGTTGAAGTCGCCCGGAGTGTGACCAAGGCGGTCCGCAAGCGCGCAGCCCAGGTGGGCTACCCACTGCTGGTCAAGGCGGCCAGCGGCGGCGGCGGCAAAGGCATGCGCATCGTCGAGAACGATGCAGAACTCGCGGACGCGATCGCCGGCGCAAGGCGGGAGGCTGCCGGCGCGTTCGGGGACGACACCGTGTTCCTGGAGCGCTTCCTGGAGGGAGCCCGTCACATCGAGGTGCAAATCTTCGGTGACCGCCACGGGAACACCGTTCACTGCTTCGAAAGAGAGTGCTCGATCCAGCGCCGCCACCAGAAGATCATCGAGGAGGCGCCGTCGCCCGCGGTTGACGCCGAGCTTCGACTCCGCCTTGGCGAAGCCGCCGTTGAGGCCGCCAGGGCAGTCGGCTACGACGGCGCCGGAACTGTCGAGTTCATGCTGGACAAGGACGGCAACTTCTACTTCCTCGAGATGAACACGCGGCTCCAGGTGGAGCACCCGGTGACTGAGGAGATCACGGGCCTGGACCTGGTCCGCGAGCAGATCAGGGTCGCCGAGGGCGATCCGCTCTCCTTTTGCCAGGACGAGCTGCGGATGGACGGTCACGCGATTGAGGCTCGTCTCTACGCCGAGGACCCGGCGAACGGTTTCCTGCCCGCCACGGGCCGCCTGATCGCCTGGATGCCCGACGCGGCGCGGCCGGCGCGCTTCGAGTCTGGCGTCGAAGCCGGCTCAGAGGTCTCGCCATACTTCGACCCGATGCTCGCCAAGGTCATCGTGCACGCGCGGGACCGCACAGAGGCAGCGTCCCGGCTGGCGAACGTCCTTGAGCGGCTGCTGCTGCACGGCATCATCTCCAACCGGGACTTCCTCGTGAACGTACTGCGCCACGACGCCTTCGTCGCCGGCGATACGACCACGGACTTCATCGAGCGCCACGACCCGGCGCGCGAGCGTGACGTCGGCGAAGAGGAGCTGCGCGCAGCGGCGCTCGCGGCCGCGCTCGCCTCACAAGAGACGCGACGAGCGGAAGCGCGCGTCCTCGCAACGATCCCCTCCGGATGGCGGAACAACCCGGCCGCGATGCAGCAAGTCCGCTACAGGCACCGGGAGGAAGAGGTCCTGACCCGGTACCTCGCGAAGGGGGGCGGCCCCTTCGCCTACGACGTCGCCGGCCATACCGGCGAAGCGCGGATACTGCGGTCGCAGGACGGCCGGATCGAACTGGAGATCGACGGCGTGCAGCGAACGCTCTCGGTCGTCAGCCGGGGCGCCGCCCACTGGGTGCAGGGCGCGGCCGGCGAAGTACAGCTGGCCGAACTGCCCCGCTTCCCGGAACGGGAGCGCGAACAAGCGGCGGGAGGCTACCTGGCGCCGATGCCGGGCCGGATCGTGTCGGTCAACGTCAAGGCGGGCCAGCAGGTGACCGCGGGCGAACTGCTCGTCATCGTCGAGGCGATGAAGATGGAGCACGCGATCACCTGCGCGGAGGGCGGCACCGTCAAGGAGGTGCGCGTCGCGGCCGAAGAGCAGGTCGAGGCCGGGCACGTGCTGCTGGTAGTCGACACGGGGAAGGACGAGTCATGAGCGATGCGCTGGACGAGATCGTAAACGACCTGGAGGCCGAACAGGCGGCGCTCGCGAAGGTGCTCGAAGGCCTCTCTGAAGCCGATTGGGGTACACAGACCCCCGCCGAGCGCTGGTCGGTACACGACCAGGTGTCGCACCTCGCCTACTTCGACGAGGCGGCGACGCGCGCGATGCAGGACGGCGACGCCTTTTCGGCCGAAGTGCGAGAGATGATGAAGGACCCCGGCAATTTCGAAGCCACCACCCTGAAGCGCGGCCGGAGCAGCACAGTCGGCGATCTCTTCGACTGGTGGCGGTCGGCGAGCTGCGGCCTGATCGCGGCCGCGCGCGAAGTAGACCCCAACGTCCGCGTACCCTGGTACGGCCCCGCCATGAGCCCCGCGTCGTTCATTACCGCGCGCCTGATGGAAACCTGGGCGCACGGCCTCGACATCGTCGACGCCGTCGGCGCGGAGCGGCCGGACACGGACCGGCTGCATCACGTGGCGTTCATCGGCGTGCGTGCGCGCCCGTACAGCTACTCGGTACGGGGAATGCAGGCGCCCAGCACACCCGTCCGCGTCGAACTTACGTCGCCCTCGGGAAAGACCTGGCTACTTGGCGATCCGGACGCCAGCGACGTGGTACGCGGAACGGCGACGGACTTCTGCCGCGTGGCAACTCAACGCCGCCATGTCGCTGACACGGACCTTGAGATGCACGGCGAGGCGGCCGAAGAGTGGATCGGAATCGCGCAGACGTTCGCGGGACCGCCCGGTAGCGGCAGGCAGCCCGGAGAGTTCCCCAAAGAGAAGCAGTCATGAGTGAGGAGTTCGTCCACCTTGAAGTCGCCGGCGGGGTCGCCACCATCACGCTCGACTCGCCATCGAACCGCAATGCGCTCTCACGCGCCCTGATGGGCGGTCTGGAAGCGAGCCTGGAAGCGGCTCTCAACGACGATGCGGCGCGGCTGATCGTCCTCACGCACACCGGGCCCGTCTTCTGCTCCGGCGCCGACCTGAAAGAGCTGCGCGGCGGCGGCCCGTCGGGAGGGCCCGCGGGCCCCGGTGGCCTCGTCACGATCCTCAAGACCATCTGGCGTTCGCCCAAGCCGGTGATCGCCCGCATCGGCGGGCCAACGCGCGCCGGCGGCATCGGCCTGATCGCAGCCTGCGACATGGCCGTCGCCGTGGAGGACGCGACGTTCGCGTTCAGCGAAGTGCGCATCGGCCTCATCCCGGCCATCATCTCGGTGGTTGTGCTGCCCAAGCTGGGCGTGACGAAAACGATGGAGCTCTTCCTCACCGGCGAGACGTTCGACGGAACTGAGGCCGCGCGACTCGGGCTCCTCAACGCCGCCGTGCCCGCTGAGCAGCTCGACGAAACGGTGGACCGCTACGTGGCGAGCGTCCTGAAGGGCGCTCCCGGTGCGCTCTCGGGCTGCAAGCGGCTCGTCCGCGAAGTCCCCGGCATGACGCTGGACGATGCGTTCGCCCAGACGGCGGAGTGGACGGCGGAGTACTTCGGGTCTGAGGAAGCGATCGAGGGCATGACGGCCTTCGCGCAGAAGCGTCCGCCGCGCTGGGCCAAGGGCAAGTGATGGCGGACGCAGCGAAGCCCGTCCTGCGGGTCGCCAACTGCTCCGGCTTCTACGGGGACCGCCTTTCGGCCGCCCGCGAGATGGTCGAGGGCGGGCCGATCGACTTCCTGACCGGCGACTACCTTGCGGAGTTGACGCTGCTCATCCTCTGGAAGATGAAGCAGAAGGACGCCGACGGCGGCTACGCGCGGACGTTCCTGAAGCAGATGGAAGAGGTGCTGGGGACCTGCCTCGACAGGGGCATCAAGATCGTCACCAACGCCGGCGGGCTCAACCCGGCGGCGCTCGCCGTGCGCATGCGCGCCCTCGCCGACGGTCTCGGACTGCAGGCGAACATCGCGCACATCGAAGGCGACGACATCCTGGCGAAGCTGCCGGACCTGCAGGCCGGCGGCGAAGAACTGGCCCACCTGGACAGCGGGCAGCTGCTCGCCGAATCGGGCATCCAGCCGATCGCCGCGAACGCCTACCTCGGCGCCTGGGGCATCGTCGAGGCGCTCAACACCGGCGCCGACGTCGTCATCTGCCCGCGTGTCACCGACGCGTCCGTCGTCGTCGGGCCGGCCGCCTGGCATTTCGGCTGGGGCAAGTCAGACTGGGACCGGCTCGCCTCTTCGGTCGTCGCGGGCCACATCCTGGAGTGCGGAGCGCAGGCCACCGGCGGCAACTACTCGTTCTTCCAGGAGGTACCGGGGCTGGAGCATCCCGGCTTCCCAATCGCCGAGATGCACGACGACGGTTCGTTCGTCGTGACCAAGCACGAGGGGACAAGCGGCCTCGTCTCCACCGGCACCGTCACCGCCCAGCTGCTCTACGAGATCGGCAGCGAGCGCTACCTGAACCCGGACGTCGTGGCGCGCTTCGACACGATTCAGCTGGAGCAGGAAGGGCCCGACCGCGTCCGCGTTAGCGGTGTGCGCGGCGAGCCGGCGCCCGATTCAACGAAGGTCTGCATCAACTACCTCGGCGGCTTCCGCAATACGATGACCTTCGTCCTCACCGGCCTCGACATCGAGGGGAAGGCGAAGCTGGTGGAGGAGACGCTGTTCGCTGAGCTGGGCGGCAAGGAGCAGTTCGACGCAGTCGACGTGAAGCTCACCCGCTCCGACAAGGAAGACCCGAAGTCCAACGAGGAAGCCGGCGCCTACCTGCGGGTGACCGTCAAGGACAAGGACGCCCAGAAGGTGGGCCGCGCGTTTTCGGGGAAAGTCGTCGAGATGGCGCTCGCCAACTATCCGGGGTTCCACATGGCGTCCGGGCTCACTTCGGAGAACGCGTTCGGCGTCTACTGGCCGGCGCTCGTGAGCGCTGACGCCATCGACGAAGTGGTCGTGACGCACGACGGCTCGCGGATCCCCGTCCCGCCCGTGAAATCGGACGAAAGCGTGACGGTGGAGCCCGCCTCCGCACCCGCCGCCGGGCTGCCTGCGGGGCCGACCACCGGTGCGCCGCTGGGCGCCATCTTCGGCGCCCGTTCCGGAGACAAGGGCGGCAACGCCAACGTGGGCGTCTGGGCGCGAGACGACGCGGCGTACGCCTGGCTCGCGGACTTCCTGACGGTGGAGCGGTTCAAGGAGCTGGTGAGCGAAGCGCGGGAGCTTGAGGTGCGGCGCTATGAGCTGCCGAACCTGCGGGCGCTCAACTTCGTCGTCGTCGGCCTGCTCGGCGAAGGCGTCTCCTCCTCGACTCGGCCGGATCCGCAGGCCAAGAGCCTGGGCGAGTACCTGCGCGCGAAGGTCGTCGACCTGCCTCAGGCGCTACTCGGCGCCGCGTCCTGATGCGCTAGGTGGCGATCTCGCGGACGACGGCCGGCAGATCCAGGCGCCGGACGAAGCGCACAGCCGGTATCTCGGCGAGGAGCAGCACGATCAGTGCGCCGGCAGCGGCGATGCCGTACGTCCGCCCGTAGATGACGACCGGCATGTCGAAGAGGTCGTTCTGATAGAACTGAGCAAAGTACTGTGCCAGGGCGTAGCCGATAGGCAACCCGGCGACGACGCCGATCACGCCCATCACAACGTTCTCGATCGTCAGCATCGATGCCAGCCGGCCGATGCCGGTGCCAAACGTGCGCATCGTCGCCAGCTCCCGCTGTCGCTCCAGCGTGTTGATGGTGATCGTGTTGAAGATGATGGCAAATCCCAGGGCAACGCCGAAGATGAGCATGACGCCGGTAAATACGAGGAAGAGGCTGTTCAGCTCGTCGAGGTAGTCGCGAATGTCGCTCGTGAAATCGATGCTGCCGGCCCCATCCAACGCGTAAAGCTGTGACTCCAGCGCGGGCGTCGGATCCCCGGAGAACGACACGAGGAGCGCCGATCCGATCGGCTGGCCGCCGGTCAGCGCCTGGGCCGTATCCAGCCGCGCGAACACGACGTCGCCCAGCGGCTGCTGCGCGATGCCATCCACCGTGAGCGAGACGGCCTGTGCGCCGGGCACGACCGCCCGCACGTTCAGACTGTCGCCCTCTTCGACGCCGAGAAGGTTGGCGACGACCGTCGTGATGAGAAGGCCTCCGGCCGGCTCCAGGCGGTCGCCGCCTGGCGTGTAGACCCTGAGCAGATCGCCGTCGGCTTCCAGCCCCTGTAGCAGGGTCGCGTGCCGCCCGCCGTCAGTCGAAAGCTCAACCGGCACCTCCAGGAGAGACTCCGCGTCGCGGACGCGTTCGATGCCGTCGGCCTCGTCGGCAAGCGATGTCGGGAAAGGCGCCACAAAGTTGACGCGCGCATCGTAGTTCTGGATCCGACCGAACTGCAGGTCGATGGCGCGATCGTAAGAGTCGAGGAAGGAGGCGGCAACGAGCACCAGCGAGACGCCGGCGGCCATGCCGAAGGCGGTGTAGAACGTGCGGCTGGGTGCTCGCCAGATGTTGCGCAGGGGCAGCTTGACGACGCCTGGGAGACGCTTGAGCGGCGGTAGCAGCTTCTCGATCAGCATGTGACGGCCCGCCGGGGGCGCCGGAGGCCGCATAGCCTCAGCCGGCCGGACGCCGGCCGAAAGCCAGGCCGGGATGGCAGCGGCGATCAGAGACGCCGTCAGTCCGGCGGCAAAGCCTATGGCGAGAACGCCGAAGTTGGCCTGCGTCGAGATGAACGGCACCGTGAGGAAGCTCCCGTACGCCTGCGTCAGGAGCGTCGCGATCGCATAACCGAGGGCGACGCCGGCTGACGCCGCGACGATGCCGATGACCAGACCGTAACCCAGGTAGTGGCGGAGCACCTGGCCGCGCGAGTAGCCCATCGCCCGCATGACGCCGATCTGGCCGCGCTGGCTCTGGACCAGCCGGTTCAACAGCGTGTAGATCGCAAGCGAGGACACGACCAGGAAGAGGATGGGGAAGACCACCGCCAGGCTCTCGAAACCGTCGAGGTCGAGCTGCAGCAACTGGTTCGAGAGCTGGGTGTCGCGATCATGTACCGCGCCGAGGCCATACGGCTCCAGAAACGCGGACATCTCGAGAGAGATCGCCTGCGCGTCAACGCTGGGATCGAGGCGGAGTGACAGCGAGTTGATGCGTTCATCAAGGCCCAGCGCGGGTGCCAGCTCTTCATACGGTACGAACATGACACCGAAGCTGGACGGCGGCGTGAAGAGATCGCGCTCGCTGCGGGCGACGAAGAGGTACTCGGGGCTGACGGCGTGACCCACGACCGTCAGCTCGATCACCGCGCCGTCCGTCGACTGCAGCCGGACGGCATCGCCCACTGGTACGTCGTTGAAGTCGGCGAAACCCTGCTCCAGGAGCACCTGTCCCGGCCCCGTGAAGTAGTCGCCGCGCGTGACCTTGACGTCGTTGACGGCCGGGCGATCGTCTCCCGGCAAAGTGCTGAGACGGGCCTGGATCGGCCCTTCGCCAATGGCGGGGACGGTGACCGGAAGATCGACGACGAGGCGGCCATCAGCCGCTATGACACCTTCGACCGCGCGGGCGTCCGAAGCAACCGCCGCGGGCGCGTCCGCGACGTCGAACCAGAGGTCGCCCATGTCCAGCTCCTCGTAGGTCCTGTCGTACGAGGAGCGCAGGTTCACGAACGAGCCGTAGGAGCCGATGAAGATGGCGACACCGAGGGCGATGACGACGGCCACGGCAACGAACTGCCAGCGCGAGCGCCGGATGTCCCGGAAGATCTTGAGTGTAGAGCGCGATATCCTCACCAGTTGATCTCCTCGGGCTCGGCAGGCGTCTCGTTGACCGTGATGGAGGCGACGCGCCCGTCCCTGAGCCGGACGACCCGGTCGGCCATCTCGCCGATGACTGAGTTGTGAGTAACCAGGATGAACGTCTTGTCACGTTTCCGTCCCAGCTCGCGCATGACGCCGAGCACTTTCTTGCCCGTCTCTTCGTCGAGGTTCCCCGTCGGCTCGTCGCAGAGGACGAGCGGCGGATCGGTGACCAGCGCGCGCGCGACGGCGACGCGCTGCTGCTCGCCTCCGGAAAGCTCCGAGGGGAAGTGGTCCAGGCGGTCGCCCAGCCCGACCTCCTCCAGAACCGCCCGTGGCTCGCGGTGTTCCTTCAGGAGATCGGAGGCCAGCTCTACGTTCTCCACGGCGGTGAGCGTGGGGATGAGGTTAAAGAACTGGAAGACGAACCCCACTGAGCGGCGCCGGTACTCCGTCAGCTGACCATCAGAGAAGCGCCCGATGTCGCTGCCGCCAACGACGATACGGCCTTCGCTCGGCGTGTCGATGCCGCCGAGCAGGTTGAGGAGGGTTGTCTTGCCTGAGCCGGAGGGGCCGAGGACGACGATAAACTCGCCGCGATAGACGTCCAGGCTTGCGCCGTCGAGCGCGCGAAGCTCCGTGGCTCCGGCGCCGTAGATCTTCGAGACTCCCTCAAGCCGCACCAGCACTTTCCTTCCAGCGGCAAGCGCCGGGCCCTCGGGAGATGCGGCGAGATCGGTCATGATGGCACTCCTTCGTTGCGTGTTGCGATGAGGCCGGCAAGCACAGCGGACACGCCGTGTCTCCAGACCGCGGCGATGTCAACGCCCTCCGGGTCCATCGCCTTCATGACGAACAACCCCTCGAACATCCCCATCAGGGCGGTCGCCACACCGTCCGGTTCTATCTCACCGATGAGGCCCTGGCGCTGAGCGTCGGACAAAAGCGCCGAGATGTGGCCGCGGGAAGCAGCGTAGAGGTTGGCGACGCGGCCTCGCATCTGCTCGTCGCGCGCCGCGTGAGACAGCATCTCCACAGCACCGCGGCTTAGCGGCAGGAGGTCCCCCGCGGACGCGAAGGCGGCCTCAGCGTCTCGCGAGAGCGCCTCCAGGGGGTCGGACTCGCGGCTGATCGCCTCCCATCGCTGAAGCAGTTGCGCCGACCAGACCTCGAAGAGTCCGATAAGGATATCGCGCTTGCCCGCAAAGTGGTGATAGATGGCGCCCTTGGAGAGGCCGGTATGGGCCGCGATGTCGTCGATGGACGTCTCGTGGTAGCCGTGCTCCGCGAAGCAGACCATAGCGGCAGCCAGGACCTGGGCGCGGCGGGTTTCTGCGGAAGCGTGTTTGGCCATCGAACTGTAGTAAAACCGACTGACAAGTCTTTTTTACTACAACGCACTTCCGACTGTCAAGTCGGTTTACAGTGAAGCGCCTCAGTCCTTCGCCGGCGCGACCCCGCGACTTGCCTCCCACGGGTCCCAGTCCGGCCCCCCGCCGGTCAGCTTCGACGGGTCGCCGTAGACGCGCCCCTCCCTCACCTCCCGGGCGAGGTTGCGGCCAAGGATCTCGCTCGCGCAGCCAACGCCGCCGCTCATGACGCCGCCGATGCCGTGAGCGTAGACCGTACTGGCGCCGGCCAGGTACAGGCCCTCGATCTCGGTCTTCGGCGGCGGGCGCGAAGGCCCGAACTGGTCGGTGGCGATCTCAAGGCCGTATGAAGTGCCGCCGGTCGAGAAGGTGAAGTGCTCCTGGCTGATCGGAGTCGCCGCCTCCTTCCAGACGATGTGCTCCTTCAGCCCCGGGATAACCTGCTCCGCTCCGTCGATCAGAGCGTCGGTGAGGCGCTGCTTCACGGCCTGATACTTCTCGTTCTTGTGGTATTTCTCACCCGCCGCCGGCCCCTTCTCGAGGCCCCACATCTCGTAGCCGGCGGGCACGAGCGTCATGATCTCGATGCTCGAACATCCCTTCGGCGCGATCGCTTCGGTTTCCGGGTCCTTGACGGAAGCGGCCGTGATGAGCACGAGCAGCTCGTCGGGAATGCGGCCTTCGTAGCAGTCCTGGTACAAGCCTTCGATGTCGTAAGTGCTGTAGACCCAGAAGTTCGTGTTCGGGATCTTGTCGCGCAGGTCCATGTCCAGCCCGAGATAGACGCAGAAGAGAGGCAGCGCCATCCGGTATTTCTTGACGCTGGCGATCGTCTGCGCGCTGAAGTGCTCCTCGCCAATCATCTCGAGGAACGTGCGCTTGAGGTCGGCGTTCGACACGACAATGGGCGCCTCAATGGCCTCGCCCTTCTGAGTGACGACTCCCGTCACGCGCCCGTCCTCGACTACGATGCGCTCGACGCCCGCGCGGGTGCGGACCTCGCCGCCGTGCGAGCGGATCACGTCAACGAGGTGGGCGGGCAGCACCTGTCCGCCGCCCTTCGGATAGTAGCCACCGTCCTTCAGGTAGTGGTCGATCAGAACCGCGTGCATGAGGATCGGCGCGCGCGAGGGTGGTGCGGCGTAGTCACCGGACTCGGCGGCGAGGATTGCGCGCGCCTTCTGCCCCAGGTGGCAGTCGTCGAACAGCTCGGCCAGCGACCGCATCCCCCACTTCATGAACGTCGGCGCCTCCTCCATCATCCGCGGCACGTCCTCCGGCGCGACCGGCATCTGCACCTTGCCGAACTCAGCGGCAACGCCCTGCAGCACGTCGAGACAGCGGTGAATCCCCGTTTCGTCGTCAGGAAGGGCCTCGACCAGGCGCTCCCGATAGCGGTCCCACCCCTTCGGCACCTTGAACGTGAGGCCGGGGAACATCAGCGTGTCGAAGCCGTCGGGATCCATCTCCAGGAACTCGATCTTGCCTTCCAGCCCGACGCCGCGCAGGATCGTCGGTATTCCACCATCGGGTCCGCAGTCGCCGAGGTAGTGGACGCCGACGTCGAACTCGAACTTCTGCTGGCGGCGGAACACGTGAGCATTGCCACCGGCCACGTAGTGCTTCTCAAGGACGAGCGTCCGCAGGCCGTTGGTCGCCAGGTACGCGGCGGTCGTCAGTCCGCCCATCCCAGAGCCGACGACGATCGCGTCCCAGTCTCTTTCTGTAGTTGTCACGATTCCTCCAGACTAGTCTGGTCAGCCGTGGTTCGCATTATCGAGGTCGCCACGTCCGATACGATACACCGAATTGTTGAGTCCATCTGTTAGCTGCCGAAGATTGCGCGCTGATTCTGGCTCCCGCCGCCCTTCGCCGTCTTGCCGGTGGCGTACGTGTGGGGTCCGCGGCTAGTCTTCCCTGGCCAGGATGCCGACGGCTCCCAGGAGGCCCAGCCCCGATAAGCCTAGCGGAGCAAGCGGTGGGACTCCCCCCTCATCCTCGTCTTCGTCCTCATCACCGTCACCCTCATCTTCGTCTTCGTCTTCGTCCTCGTCTTCGTCCTTGTCTTCGTCCTTGTCTTCGTCCTCGTCTTCGTCCTCGTCCAGAACCGAGACGTTCTCAACGGAGAGGGGCGCTTCGCTGGCGTCCGCCTCGCCTCCGGCGTGCAGAAACACTCCAACGGGCCCGGATATTGAGAGCAGAAGGAGTCCGATCGCCAGCGTTCTGAGCATGGTCCGGGAACGCACCACCAGACCGGCCAGGCACAGGGCCGCGCCAATCCCGGCGGCGATGACCCCGATCACCTGTGTCCCTTCGCTATGATCCGTCGAAAGCAGCTCGGCGAAGGTGACAGCGAAACCGCCGGCGGCGACAACCAGCACCAGCTCTGGCAAGTGCGAACGGATGAGGGACTGGCTGCGCTCGACCGCATCTGGTTTCGTGGCCATATCGGACTTCCCCTCTCAGCGACCGGCGCTCAGCGCTTGAGGACCATCACGTTGACGCCGCCGATGCCCGCGTTGTGGAGCAACGCCGTCTTCGCGTCGGGCACCTGCCGCTGGCCGGCGTCGCCGCGCAGTTGCAGCGCGAGTTCCGTGATCATCGCCCCGCCGGTCGCGCCGATCGGGTGGCCGCGGGAGAGCAGGCCGCCGTCCGTGTTGATGGGAATCCGGCCACCGATCTCCGTGTTCCCCTCCCAGATGAACGGGCCGCCCTCGCCTTCGGGGCAGAAGCCCAGCTCCTCGGCCAGGAAGACTTCGCCGGGGCTGAACGCATCGTGGATCTGGCAGACGTCGACGTCCTCCGGGCCCAGGCCGCCGGCCTCGTAGGCCTTCTGCGCGAGGACGGCGTTTGGCCCCTCCGCCTGCTCGGCCTCACCCCTGTGATACTCGGGCGTGCCGCCGACCCACGTGTCGAGGAAGACCGGCGCGTTCGTGTGCTTACGCGCCACCGCTTCCGAGGCGAGGATGACGGCGGACGCACCGTCGGTCGTCGGCGAGCACTCATAGAGGGTGATCGGGTCGGCGATCATGCGCGACGTGAGCACGTCCTCCAGGCTGATCGCCTTCTGGTACTGCGCGTTCGGGTTCAGGGCGCCGTTGCGGTGCGCCTTCTCGGAGACTTTCGCGAAGTGCTCGTGCTTCGTCCCATGGAGGTGCATGTGCCTCTGCGCCCACATGGCGTAGATCGCCGGCATCAGGTTGATGCCCATCGCATCGTTGTAGCCGAACTCCTTGCCGCCAACGCCCGACAGGAGGCCCCGCTCCATCTTCTCCACTCCGATCACCATCACGACGTCATAGAGACCGTTCGCGATCGCGTCCGCGCTGAGCATCGCGGCGCGGGAGGAGCTGGCACAGGCGAGCTCGATGTTGGTGACGGGGATGCCGGTCATACCCAGCTGCCCGAACGTGCGAAGCCCGGCGCCCACGCCCTGGTTGACGTGCGCGCAGAAGCCCGCCTGGACGTCCTTGTACTCGACGCCTGCGTCCTTGAGCGCCGCCAATCCGGCAACGCGCGCCATCTCGCCGATGCTCTTGTCGGGGTGCCGGCCGAACGGGTGTAGGCCAACTCCGAGAACAACTACGCGACTGCTCACGCGGCACCTCCCTTTAGCGGCCTGAACTTGAACGCCATGACGTCGTTGCCTTCCGCATCGGACATCGCCTTCTCGATTACGATCTCCAGCTCCATGCCGATCTGCACGCTCTCCGGGTCGACGTCATCGAGGACGGTCGGGATGATGACTCCTTCCGGCAGCTGGACCTGAGCGATGACGTACGGCGCCTTGACGAACGCGCCGGGCAACGCCATGCGGGCTATCGTGAACGTATGGAGCGCGCCGCAGCGGCTCAGGGCGACGCGGTCGAGCCCTTCGTGGTAGCAGCTGAGGCAGACCGTCCGCGGCGGGTAGAACGTGTCGCCGCAGTCCGGGCAGCGGCACCCTTCCAGCGCCTCCTCTCCCTCACCGAGGCGCAGGGACGCGCCCTTGATGGCAACGCGTTGAGCCGGCTTCTCGACAGATGACTCAGTACTCACGATGCTTCCTTCCGGCTAGCCTGCCTTGTTTCCTGTGGCGGCATCGATAGTAATCCATTCGCCGCGGCCGGTACTGAAGCCGCCCGGGTCGATCTCAGCACGGATCGCGTTCAGCTCCTCTTCTGAGGGCACTCGCATCGATTCCAGCTTATCGGCGACCAGCGGCTCGAACCCCATCTTCTCCAGCACTTCCTCCTTGGTCGTCCACGGCGCCAGAGCGATCAGGCGCATCTGCCGGCTGTCTTCGTCGAAATCGAACGTGGCCTCGGCCGTAACTACGCGCCAGGGCCCCGTACCTGACGGCATCCCGGCGCGCTCGCGCGCTCCCGGCGTGCCATCGAGGTAGCCCGGCGACGAGACGAAGTCCACCTTCTCAACGAACTTGCGCTTCTGGAGCTTCGTCATGATAATCGTCCGCCAGCACTGGGAGGCGATCTCGGTGGCGCCGCCCGGGCCGCCGAAGCGGCGCTCCGGCTGATCGAACGTGCCACCGATGTGCGTGGAGTTGAAGTTGCCGAAGCGGTCGATCTGGAGCGCGGCCAGAAGGCCGTAGTCCATGAACCCGAGCGCGGCGTGCGCGTCGACGACGTTCATACCGGTCCACTGGACGGCCCGGTAGTGCGAGCGGCTGGCGCCGAGCATCATTCGCGGCAGCGGAAAGGAGGGGTCCGGGGACACGGCGCCCTCCTCGACGACGTAGCCGACGCCGGGTGTGTGAAGGCGCTTCGCGAGGAGAAGCGCCATCAAGGGCGCGCCCGCCATCTGCACGAAGTAGAGCTTGTCCTCCTCGATGATGTGCGCGATGTGGCAGATCGTCGCCTCGATGTCGGTGAGGCTGAGAGTGGCCCGGTCCGCCTCGGATTCAGTCATAGTAACCCTCCGTGACCGTCTCCCCTTCGCGGAGTTGCGCCAGCTTCTGCTCTCCCAGCCGCTCGTCCAGCAGCTCCTGGTGGGAGGCGAGGCTGTGCACCCAGTGATCCAGGTATTCGTCGGTCTTGCCCTGGGCCTGCGCGGCGGCGAACGTAAGCCAGTGCTCGATATCAGCGCCGTAGAGGCCGGGTGTGCTGCCGGGATAGGAGCCGAACGGAGCTTCGACGACCGCATCGACAAGGTAGTACGGGATCGTCGTTCGCTGCGGCTGCTTGCGTATCTCTTCGTTGTCGATGATCTCTTCCGTTGAGATGATCACTTTCTTAGACGCCATCGCCATCTCGGCGGGCGCGACGCCGGCCCCGAAGACGCGGGCGTTACCGTGGACGTCCGCCTGGTGCACGTGGATCAACGCTACGTCCGGGTTGAGCGCCGGGACGACGCAGAGAGGCATGCCCGTGTAGGGGTCCTCCGTGAGGCGCGCGCCGGACTGCTCGAACGTGTCGGTGCCGCCCATGTAGCGCATCGGCAGGTAGGGCACACCCAGGGAGCCGGCGAGCAGCCGGTAGGCGAGCGCGCCGTTCGTCCACTCGATCAGCTTCACGCTGCCGTCCTTCACGGCCTTGTTGAGGAGGGCCCCGGACTCCATCCAGCCAACGTCCACCTTGCTGACGCAACCGCCCGCAATGAGAAGGCTGACATCGGTCCAGGTGAACTTCGCCGCCACCCAGAGGTCCTTCTTGTGCTGGCGGATGATCTCGCGGTAGAGCGAAGTCGGGCCCCTGACTGCGATGTTCTGGTCGTACGCAAGGTAGTCACCGTCGCTTACGAAGCGCGACACCGCCTCCTTCTCACTGACGACCTTGTTGACGGGCCTGCGGTCCTTGTTCTGGCGGACGTACTCCCGGAAGCCATCCGGGTCCGGCGGCAGGAAGTCGCCCTTTCCGGCGGCGGTGACCTGCAGTGTCTGCGTCATTCGGAGCCACCGTCCTCGTCGGCGGCAGGGGGCGCGGGGAAGGCGATGATGGTGCTGTTCAGCCCGAGCGCCTTCTCCAGGTACTTCAACTCAGCGTCGCGCCAGGCCAACGGTGCCGGCTCCTGGATGAACCCATCTCGTTTCAGGTCTTCGTCGACGGCGACGTCCTGCTTGAAGGGCTTGCCGTACTCCCCCTCGTGGAAGAGCGAGTCGAACGGCGCCTTCACGGTCTGGCCGCCGGCCTCCCAGGACTCGGCAGGATAGCCAACGGCCATGAGACACATGGGGATCGCGGTCTCCGGAAGCTTCAGCAACGACGCGACTTGTTCGAGGCGCGGGCTGCTCATCAGGCAGACGCCGAGCCCCTCGTCGTAGGCCATGAGGAGCGCCTGGCAGACAGCGTTGCCAACGTCCATGAACGCCAGCGGTGCCACGGCCATCTGCTGCCAGGTGGCGCCGAAGACGGGCCGCAGCATCCGCTCGATGTCGCCCTTGGTCTGCTCGGCGTCGGTGCCGATGCGCCGGGTGTCGGCCAGGTTGTTGAGGTCCTGAATCCACTTCTCGATCTCATACGCATCAGTGTCGTGGTACCAGAGGATAAAGCAGGGCGCCGTCTGCATCTGCTGGTAGCCAAGAGGGGGCGTAATCGCCTTGATCAGCGCCTCCGACGCCTCCTCTTTCCAGATGACGATGCCACGCGTGTTGTTCACGTTGCCCACGCAGGACGAACGGCGCGCCGCCTCCAGCATCTTCTGCACTTTCGCCCTCTCTACCGGACGGAACGGCAGAAAGAAACGGATCGTGCGTCTTCGGCCAAGTACCTGCTTGAATTCCATGGCTTTCTCCTAGCTACTGCGGTCAATGATTCGTCTGGCGCCGTTTAGCGACAGCATGTCGTTCGTGCCGTCCTCGATCAGCGCGGCGCGTGCGTCACGGAACAGTTTCTCGATTAGCATCCCCTTCGCCAGACCGTAGCCACCGTGCAACTGCAGGGCGTCGCTGGCGACCTCGAAAGCGGACTGCGTGCAGAAGACCTTCGAGGCGATAGAGTACTCGGGAGCGGGCGGGATTGTGCTTGTGTTGTAGACGAGCGCGGCGCGGGAGAGCCCGCGAGCAGCCTCGACCTTAATGAACATGTCCATGAGCTTGAGCTGAACGGCCTGGTGCTCGCAGATCGCCTTGCCGCCCTGAACGCGCTCGCGGGCGTAAGACAGGCCCTCCTCGAAAGCCGCCCTCGCCAGCCCGGTGAACGTCGCGCCCATGCCTGCGTTGGCGCCCGCAATGATGAAATCCATAATCATCACGTATCCCTGCGGCACGACGAGTATGTTGGCCGAGGGGATGCACACATCGTCGAAGAAGACTTCGCCCTGGTTGAGCGCGCGCTGGCCCAGCTTGTCCAGCGGCTTTCCCTTGGTCACGCCGGGCAGATCGAGCGGAACGAAGGCGATGGCGCTGCCCGCCATGCCCTTGCTTCGGTCGACGCCCATATGCACCATGGCGTGCGTAGCGATCGTGCCGTTGGACACCCAGGACGACTTCTGGCCGCGGATTACCCACTCGTCGCCCTGCTTTTCGGCGAAGACGTCGAATCCTGGGCCTGGCTCGTCGCCGTTGCCCAGGAATCCTACGTCGGAGCCGTGCTGAGGCTCGGTAATGGCCCAACAGCCGATGAACCGCCCCTCTGTATCCTCGATGAACGGGCGAACGAAGTTCTCCACGAGCTCCGGGTTGCCGCTACGCGCGGCGAAGCCATACGGCATGGAGGCGGCGCCCATCGAAATCGCGAGGTCGCCGGCCCCCCAGCCCATCTCCTCGCTGATGAAGTGCCCGGCCAGGGGAGACAATGCGATGCCGCCGAACTCCTCGGGCATCCCCCGCAGGTGGTAGCCCAGCTCACGGTAGCGCCGGAACACCTCCCACAGGGGTGAACCGTCGGCTATCACCTCTTCCGGCGTGAGCTGATCAAGCTCGGCCGCCGCCGGCCGCATGATGTCGGCAGCGAAGCGATGGACCTGATCCTTAATCGATGAGTCTTCCTCGCTCAGGGTCTTGTTGAGCTCCAGATACGCAGTCATAGGGCGCTCCTCATTACTCGGCCCGCCTTCGTTCCAGATTCTCTGCCGCGGCAGCATCGAATCCCAATCAGGCATTCGCCAGTAGTGCTTGTGCGGCTTTCCCCCACGAAAGTCGGGGGAAATCACGCCTTGCCGCCCGACTGACGTGCCGCGAGATGTGGCCAAGAATAGAGTCGATATCCAATTCCCCGGAGGCATACCATGAGCGTAAGTGAGACAACCGGTTCAGACCTAAGCGCCCAGAGCGCCAACGAAACATCGGAACGCTATCGTAGTCGCTGGCGGTGGGACAAGACGTTCTGGGCCACACACTGCGTCGACTGCTACCCGGGCAACTGCCCGTACAAGGTCTTCGTCCGCGACGGCAAGGTGATCGCCGAGGAGCAGGCCGCGACGTTCCCCATCATCGACGCCAACGTCCCGGACATGAACCCGATGGGCTGTCAGAAGGGCGCTGCCTGGAGCCAGATGCTCGAATCGCCTGAACGGGTACTGCACCCGCTCAAGCGCGCGGGCGAGCGCGGCGAGGCGAACTGGGAGCAGGTGACGTGGGACAAGGCGCTCACAGAGATCGCCGACCACATGCTCGACGCCATCGAAGAGAACGGTCCGGAGACGATCATCCGGGAAGGCACGCCGGGCGAGGGCGGGTTGCTAACGGGGTTCCCGTTCGGCCGCCTGATAGAGATGATTGGCGGGCTAACACCCGATGTGAACGGCGTCATCAACGACTTCTCGACCGGCATCTACCTCACATACGGGAAGTTCGACCCTGCGAGCAGCATCGACGACTTCTTCTATTCGGACTTCATCATGTACACGCACATGAACCCCGTGTACACGCAGATACCGGCCTACCACTTCACGGCGGAGGCCAGGTACAAGGGCGCGGAAGTCGTCCTCGTCTCTCCCGACGTTAGCCCCTCACACACGCACGCTGACTACCACGTGCCAATCAAGCCGGGAACCGATGCGGCACTGGCGCTGGGCATGGCGCAGGTCATCATTGAGGAAGGCCTGTACGAAGCGCCGTTCGTCAAGGAGCAGACCGATCTGCCGCTGCTCATCCGGCTGGACACACGTGCGTTCCTGCGCGAAAGCGAGATCCGTGAGGGCGGCCGCGACGACCAGTTCTACGTCTGGGACGGCGTCTCGGACTCGCTGGCGGAAGCGCCGCTATCGACGCTCGACCTCGGGGAGATCGATCCCGTCCTTACGGGGGCGTATACGGTCGAGCTCGCGGACGGGCAACGCGTTGAGGTGCTGCCGGTCTTCGAGATGCTCAAGGACCGGCTCAAGGACTACACGCCGGAGAAGGCGCAGGCCATGTGCGACGTCCACCCCGACACTACGCGCATGCTCGCCCGCAAGATCGCCTCGAAGCGCGGCACTATCTTCTGCGGGGGCACGTCTTTCAAGTACTTCCACTCAGACCTGATGGTGCGGGCATATCTCCTGGTGTTGGGCCTCACCGGGAACTGGGGCCGTAAGGGCACAGGCCCCGGTGAGTGGTCCGTCGCCGGATTCGACGGGCCGTTCATCTACGGGGCGAAGGAGAAGGGCGGCCTGGAGGAGACGCGCCGCATCCTGGAGATGCGTGACGCGGCGGTCAAGATGTTCAAGGACCAGGACCCGACCCGCACCGAAGAGATGGCCCACATCGAGATGCTGCGGGCGATGGTGCCCCAGATTCCGATGGTCCCACCAGCGTTCTTCTGGTACTACCACTGCGGCTACAAGGACAACTGGAACCGCAAGGAGTGGAGCGAACCGACGATGCAGCGCGACTTCGACGAGTACTTCAACGAGTCGCTGGAGCGTGGTTGGTGGTCCGGCCGCCCCGGGCCTGACCTCACGCCCCGCGTGTACTTCGAGGTGGGCGGCAACGTCATGCGCAGGACAAGGGGCGGCCAGAACCAGCTGCTCAACAGCCTCTGGGCGAACCTGAAGTGCGCCGTCACCGTCGACTGGCGGATGAACACGACCGGTCTGCTTTCCGACTACTTCCTGCCGGTCGCTCAGCACTACGAGAAGGTCGCGTTCATGTTCCCCACGCCACAACTCATGAACCTGACGTTCTCCGACAAGGCGGTTGAGCCGCCCCCGGACGTCAAGGACGAGGTTGAGATCGGCGTCCTTCTCGCCGAGAAGATCCAGGAGAGGGCCAAGGCGCGGGGCATCGTCGAGTACGGCGACACGCAGGGCACCGAGCGGAAGCTGGACGACCTCGTCGACCGCTACACGAAGGGTGGCGTGTTTCGCGATGGTGAGGCGATCGCCGAGGAGTGGATCGTGGACAGCGCCGAGTCGGGGAACTTCGACAAGGGCTTCAACCTCGAGAAACTCAGGGAGAGAGGCTATCAGCGCTTCAAGAGCTGGGGCATGGGCGCGATGTCATACAGCCAGGCGGCCGACATCGAAGAGAACGAGACACACACAGCCTTCCGCCACCACGTCGAAAACCAGCTGCCGTATCCGACTCTCACGAGGCGCGCCCAGTTCTACATCGACCACGAATGGTTCCTGGAGGCAGGGGAGGAGCTGCCCTGTCACAAGGACAACCCACCGCAGGGAGGCGACTACCCGTTCGTGATGACCAGCGGCCACAACCGCTGGAGCGTCCACTCAATGAACATCGTGAACCGCGTTCTTCAGGAAACACACCGGGGCAAGCCCAATATAGTGATGAACACGGAAGATGCCGCGCGACTGGGGATTGAGGACGACGAGGAAGTCGAGATCTCGAACGACATGGGCGTCTTCATCAGCCCGGTGAAGCTCTCGCCCGGAGTAATGCCGGGACAGATCGTGTCCTACAACGGCTGGGAACCGTATCAGTACAAGACGTGGAAGGGCGCCTCCGATGTCGAGACGGGCATGGTGAAGTGGCTCCACTTCGCCGGCGGCAGCAGCAGCGGTCATCTGCGATACTGGCCGATGCAGTGGCAGCCGGTGCCATTCGACCGTGGCATGCGCGTCAACATCTCGAAGCTGGACTGACCCAGGCCGGCGGAGAGCGTTGCGCCGTCGATCCGCAAGCATGAGAGCACCGGCCCAGAGCTAGGTGGGGGCGAATCATGATCGGATATACGGACGCGCAGGAAGCGATACGGCGCACGGTCCGCGAGTTCGCGGGCAAGGAAGTGCGCCCCGGAGCAGCCGAGCGCGACGAAACCGGGACGTTCGACTACGACCTGTACCGCCGCCTGTGCGAACTGGGGCTGGCCGGGATGCCGTTCCAGGAGGAGTTCGGCGGGGCGGACGCCGACTCGCAGACGTTCTGCCTGGCCATCGAAGAAGTGAGCCGGGCGGACATGTCTCTTGGCCTGACTCTGTGGGTCGGCATCCAGGGCGCAATTTCGATGACTCACGGCAGCGACGATCAGATATCGGCCTGGCGCGAGCCCTACATCGCCGCCACGATCGCCGGCGATGTCGTGAGCGCCGGGGCGATCACAGAGCCCGACGCCGGCTCAGACACGGCGGCGATCAAGACGCGGGCCGAGCAGGCCGGCAACGAGTGGGTCGTCAACGGCAACAAGATCTTCATCAGCAACGCGGGCCTGGAGAACTGCGCCTTCGCCATGGTGCTCTGCCGGACGGACGAAGGCTTCGGCATCGTCATCGTGCCGACGGGGACACCCGGCTTCACGATGAGCCCGCCGCTCCGCAAGATGGGGCTGCGTTCCTCCGACACGAGGGAGCTTTCGTTCGACGATTGCCGGGTGCCGGAGCTTAACGTCCTCGGTGGAGCCTCGTTGGGCCGCCAGGCCATCGTCGGTGGAGGGTTCCACATCACGCGGCTCTACCTGGCCTCCCAGGCCGTCGGTGTGGCCGCGGAGTGTCTCGACCAGTCGCTGGCGCACGCCAGGAGCAGGGTGGCGTTCAAGCGCCCGATCACGCGCTTCCAATACGTACAGGGGATGCTCGTCGACATGGCGCTGGAGATCGAGGCCGCGCGGCTGCTTCGCGACAAGGCCTGCGCCCTGCACGACGCAAAGCTGCCATACGCGAAGGAGGCGGCGATGGCCAAGCTTTTCTGCACGGAGATGGGCAAGCGCGCCGCAGACCACGCGGTGCAGATCTTCGGCGGCATGGGCTACATGGACGAGACCCCCGTCTCCCGCTACTACCGGGACATCAGAGCGGCCACGATCGCCGAGGGCACGAGCGAGGTTCAGAAGTACATCATCGCGCGGGAGCTTGGCTGCTTCAGCTAACCGATACGACCGGCCTGGGCCACGCCCGGGCACCAGTTGAGGAGGAGAAAACGTGAAGGAATTCAAGGACAAGACCGCCGTTGTCACCGGCGCGGCCAGTGGCATTGGACGAGCGCTGGCGGAGAAGTTCGCCTCGGAAGGGATGAAGGTCGTCCTCGCCGATATCGAAGAAGAAGCGCTGGCGAAGGCGGAACGAGAGATGAAGGCAGGCGGCGCCACCGTGCTCGCCGTGCGGACGGACGTCTCGAAGGGCGCCGACGTGGAGGCGCTGGCGGACAAGGCGTTCGAGACCTTCGGTGGAGTGCACGTCTTGTGCAACAACGCCGGCGTCGCGCCCGTGATGGGCGCGACCTGGGAGCTGACGGAGGCAGACTGGCAGTGGGTGCTGGGCGTGAACCTGTGGGGCGTCCTTCACGGCATCCGTGCCTTCGTGCCGCGCATGATCGCGCAGGATAGCGACGGGCACATCGTCAACGTCTCGTCCGCCGCCGGCCTGGTCTCATTGCCATGGGGATCTACGTACACCGTGGCGAAGCACGGCGTCGTCACGCTGTCCGAATCGCTGTACGGGGAACTCGCTCTCGTGGACTCGAAGGTGAAGGCATCTGTGCTCTGCCCCATCTGGGTGAGCACACGACTCATGGACGCAGAAAGGAACCGGCCGGCCGGCCTGCAGAACCAGGGTGAGACGAAGGCGCGGCCGCAGGCAGTCATGATGGACCAGGTCGTCCGAGCGCTCGTGGCAGGCGGCACGGACGCGAGCGTGATCGCGGACATGGTCGTAGACGCGATCCGGGAGGAGCGATTGTACGTGCTGCCGCATCCGGAGGCGAAGGAGGGGGTGCGCACCCGGATGGAGAACATTCTCAACGAACGCAACCCCTCAACGGATCTGGCGATGCAGCCGACCGGGGAAACGGTCGAGAGTTCGTGAGCGCTGGCTGATGGCTGAGAGGCCGGCAAAGCCCGCGCTCGTCTCCGATCCCGCGCTGGCGGACGCCCGCTGGTTCACGGAGGTGCTTCAGCACGCCGGCGCGCTGGGTGACGCGGTCGTGACCGCGGTCGAGCGGAGGCGAGTCGGAACCGGGCAGGTCGCTCAAAGCGTCGCGTTCTCGCTTACATACGATGGGCCTGCGTTTGATGCTCCAGCGACCGTCGTCGGCAAGTTTCCTTCACCGGAGCCCCAGAGCCGTGCGGCCGGGATGTCCTTCCGCTTGTACGAACGCGAGGTCCGCTTCTACGAGACCATCGCCAAGACCGTTGATATCCGCGTCCCTGCCTGCTACTTCGCCGACATAAACGTCGGAACTGGTGACTTCGTGCTGCTGATGGAGGACCTTCGTCCCGCCGTTCAGGGCGATCAGGTCGCCGGGTGCAGCGTTGATCAGGCGTTGCTGGCGATGCGCGAACTCGCGGCGCTGCACGCTCCTCGCTGGGGCGATCCCGCTCTGGCGGAGATCGAGTGGCTGGGCCAGTCCGGCGACGCGCAGGGCGTCGACATGATCCAGATGGCGTATCAGGGCCTGTGGCCCAGATTCGCCGCGGAGTACGGGCCGGCCCTCAGCGCCAAGGCGCTCGCGCTCGGCGAGGCGTTTGGCTCTTCCGTCGGCGATTGGAGTCGGGGCTGGATCCCACCCGCCTGTGTGATCCATGGCGACTACCGGTTGGACAACATGATGTTTGGCACCGAGGAAGGCGGCTACCCGCTCGCCACCGTCGACTGGCAGACCGTCGGCCACGGCCCGGGCATCCGGGACGCCACCTACTTCATCGGCGCCGGACTCACACTGCCCGACCGCCGGGCGCACGAGATGGACGTGCTCAGGCACTATCACGATGCGCTCGTCTCTCGAGGAGTCACAGGTTACAAATGGCAGCGGTGCCTCGACGAATACCGGAGCGCGACGCTGGCGGGCGTTCTCATGACGGTTATCGCTTCGCAGGCGGTCGCCTCCGACGACCGGGGCCGGGCGATGTTCGCGGCCATGGCGGAACGTCACTTCGCCCACGCGATCGACCATCAAGCCACCGACGGACTGACCGATGCCTAGACGCCCGTGCGGGCGGCGCGCGCCCGTGACGAAGGGGGACTAATGCTGACGCGATTCGACGACTATCCGATACACCAGACGCCTGAGCCAGTGGCCCACACCGCCTCCAGCGACCGCAACGTCTACGACCGCTACTGGTTCAACGGCTACGCGGACGACGGCGAGTTCTACTTCGCCGTCGGCATGGGCCTCTACCCCAACCGGGGGATCCTCGATTGCGGCTTCAGCATCGTCCGCGACGGCGAGCAGCACTCCTTCCACGGCTCGCGTCGCGCGCCCACGGAACCCAGCGACACTACCGTCGGCCCTTTCAGGATCGAGGTCCTGGAGCCGATGCGCCAGGCGCGCGTGACGCTCGACTCAAACGAGACGGGGATAGAGTGTGACCTCATCTTCACCGCCAGAACCGGCTGCGTCGAGGAGGGCCGCCAGACGCTGCGTCAGGGCCTTCGCGCGTTCTTCGACGTCACCCGGTTCGCGCAGTTTGGCCGCTGGCAGGGCGAGGTTCGCTACGCGGGGAAGACGCTTGCTGTCGACTCGTCGCGGGTCTACGGAACGAAGGACCGTTCGTGGGGAGTCCGCCCCGTCGGCGAGCCCGAAACCGGAGGCGCGCCGGCGATGCAGCTGCCGCAGTTCTTCTTCCTCTGGGCACCGATCCACTGGGAAGACCGCTGTACGCACCTCGGCGTCCTGGAGGACGAGCGTGGGTTCGCCTGGCACCAGGACGGCGCGATCGTTCCGGCGTACGCATCGCCCGAGGAGATCCCGGCCGTCGAGGACCCGGGAATCGAGAGGATGGCGTCCGTAGCGCACCAGATCGCCTACGAGAAGGGCACCCGGAGGGCGGAGTCAGTCCAGCTCGCTCTCGTCGAGCCGTCCGGCAAGCGCCACGAGATCGAACTGGAGCCCCTGCTCTGCTTCCGCATGAAGGGCATCGGCTACACGCACCCGGAATGGGGGCACGGCCGCTGGAAGGGCGAGCTGGCGATCGGCGGCGAGTCGTGGAAGACGGACGAGGTCAACCCGCTGGCCCTCGACAGCGTGCACATCCAACAGGTGGTGCGCGCCCGCATGGACGGCCAGGAAGGCATCGGCGCCCTTGAGCAGATGTGCATCGGGCCGCACGCCACGTCCGGCTTCGAGCAGTTCCTCGACGGGGCGAAGTGAGAGCGATCTACGTCTGCGCTGTACGGCTTAGGGCTTGACAACGGGCTTTGCCTGAACGAAGCTTCAGTTTACTGAATAGCCCTTCATTTAACTGAAGCGAGGTTCAATGCGGACCACAGACGCTCACGTTGAGGCCAGACAGAACCAGATACTCGATGCGGCCTGGGTGTGCTTCGCCGAGCGTGGCTACCGTCAGGCGACGATGCAGGACATCGCCACGGAGGCAGGGCTGAGCACCGGCGCGATCTATCTCTACTACGAGAGCAAGGACGCGCTGGTCAGGGCACTGAACCAGCGAAGCCTGGAGACAGGCCGGCGGATGGTGGAGGCGGCGCGGGCGAAGTCTGCGGGCCCATTGAGCACGATACGTTCGATCGGCGCCGCGATGATATCGGTGTTCTCCGATCCCGGCTTCGAAGCAGCAACGAGACTGAGCATCGAGATGTGGCCGGAGATGATCCGCAACGAGGAGATGGCGGCCGGGTCTCGGCGGGAGATGGGCTTCTGGCGGCAAGAAGTTGGGAAGCTGCTGCGGGAGGCGCAGGAAGCGGGCGAGATCAGTTCTGACGCTGACCCGGACACGCTCGCCGTCCTCTCGATATGTGCGTGGGAAGGTCTCCGTCATTACAAACTGATCGACCCGAGCATCAGTGAGGAGATCCTGGTTTCCATAGTGAGTCCGTTCCTGACGACGGGTACCACGGAAGGCTGGCCGGACGCGGACGAGCTCAAGAGTTCGGAGTGGCTGCAGGGTGCATCCTGGATCCTGCCGTCGGCAGGCCCCGACAGCGCAGCCGAGGAAGAGACCGACTGATGGCGATCGCCGACGTGAAGCCGGGGAAGTCGGATGCCGTCAGCGGACGAGAATCAGTCCTCGAGGTCACAGGCCTGACGAAGCGCTACGGGCGGCTGACGGCCGTGGACGGGATCTCGTTCGCGGTGCCGCGCGGGGAGACGTTCGGGCTGCTGGGGCCGAACGGCGCCGGCAAGACTACGACTCTGGAAATAATCGAGGGGCTGCGGAGCCCGGACGCCGGTCAGATAACGCTGCTGGGCGAGGACGCGGTCAAGAACAGACGCGCCGTGCAGGAGAGGATCGGCGTGCAGCTACAGTCGCAGACGCTCTGGGTTGAGCTGACGGTGGAGGAGACGCTCAAGCTGTTCGCGGCCGTGTTCCGGAACCCGGTTCCTATCCAACCGTTGATGGAGCGCTTTTCGCTGAGCGAGAAGCGAGGAGAGTTGGTGCGCGGGCTCTCCGGCGGACAGAAGCAGAGACTATCGGTGGCCACCGCGCTCGTAAACGACCCGGACATCATCTTCCTCGATGAGCCGACGACCGGCCTCGATCCGTCAGCTCGACAGAGCTTCTGGGACCTGATACGAGAGCTGCAAGCTGACGGCAAGACGGTGATCGTAACGACGCACTACATGGAGGAAGCGGAGGCGCTGTGCGATCGCGTGGCGATCATGGACCGGGGTCAGATCATGGCGCTGGATACGCCCCGTCAGCTTGTCCGCGGGCTATCGTTCGATAGCACCGTGGAGTGTGGCTTCTCTGGCAGTGTTCCGGTGGGGACAATGGAGGCGCTCCCGGCCGTTCGCGAAGTCAAGTCGGAGGATTCGGCGTTCATCCTTTTCACCGATGACGTGGCTGCAACCCTCGCCGGTCTCATGGAAGTCCGGGACGACGCGGGCCAGCGCGTGAAGAGCCTGCACGTGAGGACGGCCACGCTCGAGGACGTCTTCATCTCACACACGGGCAGAAGGCTGAGGGACTAGGTTGCGGATTACGGGATTCGTGCGGCTCGTGGCGACACAGGCGACGATGCTGCGCCGGAACACAGGCTTCTGGCTCGGCAGCATCATCGTCGCGGTAGTGTCGATCCTGGTGTTCGGGTGGCTGTTCAACCCCGATACGCGGCCGTTCGATCTGGCGATCGTGGATGAAGATGGCTCTGAGCCGGCGCTGTCGCTTGTAGCCGCCTTCGAAGGCGTCGACAACGTGGACGTGGCGAGCGGAGATCAAGACTCGGAACTCTCCTCGCTCGAAGAGGGAGACCGGGCGGCGGTGCTGATCATTCCGGAGGGCTTCGGCGCGTCGCTGGCCGAGGGCCAGGCGAGCGTGCTGGCGTACTACGACAACTCGGACCTCATCCGGGTCGGTTACGTGACATCAACCGTGAGCGCCGTGATCAGCGCGTTCAACGAAGACGTATCAGGCGGAGCTTCAGCGGTGACTCTCGAGGCGCGCTCAATCTCCACCGTGAACACGCGCTACATCGACTTCCTCATTCCCGGGATGGTCGGCATGGCGATCATGTACATCAACCTCGGCGTCGGGTTCATGCTCGTGACGTGGAGAGACCAGGGCGTCCTGCGCAGGCTCGGCGTCACTCCGCTCCGGGCGAGCAATCTCATCCTCTCCCAGGCCGCTTCCTTCGCCGTCGTGTCGCTGCTGCAAGTAGTGATCATCCTCGGTCTCGGCTATCTGCTGTTCGACGTCTCGATTAACGGGAGTTTCGCCTGGCTTGCTCTCACCGTTGGGCTCGGCATCGCTACGATGCTGTCGATCGGCTACTTGATCGGGAGCTTCTTACACACACCGACGGCGGTGAACGCGGTGATCAACGCGGTCGCCTTCCCGATGATTTTCCTCGGGAAAGCCTATTTTCCGCTGGACACACCGCCGGCGCTCACGCCGCTCGTCCAGGCCATGCCGCTCACGCACATCAACGACGCCATGCGAGAAGTCGTGAACGGCAGCGGTGAACTGGGCGACCTGTGGGTGAGCTGGGCCGCCCTTGGCGTCTGGATCCTGGTTGGCTTCACCGCCTCGGTGCGCGCCTTCCGCTGGCAGTAGACGGGACTAGTTGCCGAAGTCCCAGCCCTGGCCAGAGTGGTAGCGCTTCAGGATGTTCTTGGCGATGAGGATCCTGTGCACCTCGTCGGGCCCGTCGGCCAAGCGCAACGTCCTCGCCCCTTCGTACATCGCCCAGAGCGGCAGGTCCCCCGACACTCCGGCTGCGCCCCAGACCTGGATCGCGCGGTCCACGACGCGGTGATAGGCTGCCGGCACGAAGATCTTGATCGCCGAGATGTCGGTGCGTGGGTCGACCATGCTCTCCATCTTCTCCGCGCAGTGGATCGTCATCAGGCGCGCTGCCTGGATGTCGATGTACGAATCGGCGATAAAGCCCTGTATGAACTGCTTCGTCTCGAGGAGGCCGCCGTGCACCTCACGCACCATTGCGCGCTCGACCATCAGATCGAACGCCCGCGACATCTGCCCGACTGAGTTCATGCAGTGGAACACGCGGCCCGCGCCCAGGCGGTCCTGCGCCGCCCGGTGGCCGGTCCCCGTCTGCCCGAGCTGGTTCGTGACCGGCACACGCACGTCGTCGTAGAAGATCTCGCAGTGGTCGCTGTCCTTGCCCCAGACGGGGACGCCGCGGATCATGTTCACGCCGGGAGTCTCCCTCGGCACGATGATCTGCGTCATCTTTCCGTTCTGGTCGGCGGGGCCATCGGGGTCTTCCGTCCGGCACATGACGATGAAGAAGTCCGCGCGCTTGCCGTTAGACGTGAACCACTTGTGGCCGTTGATCACCCAGTCGTCGCCGTCGCGGCGCGCCATCGTCTTGATCGAGCGCGGATCGGAGCCGGGCTGGTCCGGCTCCGTCATCGAGAAGCCGGACTCCATCCTTCCCTCGATGAGGGGGATGAGCCACTTCTTCTTCTGCTCCTCCGAGCCGTACTTGAGGAGGATCGTCTGGTTACCCGAGTTCGGGGCGACGACCCCGAACAGCGACGCCGCGCCAATCGCGTACGCCAGCACCTCGTTCATGTACGCGTGCTCGAGGAAGTTGAGCCCGGCGCCACCGTACTCCTCCGGCAGGTGCGGCGCCCAGAGGCCGGCCTGCCTCACCTTCTCCTTGATCTGCTCCCGCAGCTCGCGAGCCTCTGCTGCTTCGCCCTCCGCGAGCTCTCCGTCGGATCGCCAGCCCCAGAGTTCGTTCTCATGCGGGAGGATCTCCTTGTTGACGATCTGCGCCGTCAGCGACCGGATTTCGTTGACCCGCTCGGACAGTGTCGGGATCGGCTGAACGTTCATCTTCATGGCAACCTCCTCGGGCACGTGGCACCGGCTCGAACCTCAAGCGCGGCGATTCGGGGCGATACCACCATTATCCGCAGATTGCAGGCCATGTACAGCCGAAGAAGCCCACAGCCGCGCCGTCACGCCGACGTGCGGCTGAGCACGACCCTCCAGGCGACCGCGGCCATCAAGATGATGACGACGCCCTCCCCAATCGCAACGGCCCTCAGGCCCACCTGATCGGCGATCGCACCGGCAACAGCGGCGCCGATGGGAAAGAGCGCCACCAGTGTGAACATCAGGCCCATGACGCGGCCCCGCATCTCGTCAGGCAGGCGGATCAGCAGCAGCGTGTCGTAGGCCGCGAACAGCGCGCTCTGGCCCGCGCCCGCGAAGAACAGAACGCTGGCCGTCAGGACCACCGAGTGCGACAGGCCGTAGACGATCGCTGCCACACCCGTAGACACGATGCCGAGGAACATGATCAACCCGATCTGGCGCTCTTCGCCGAACGTTGCGACCGCCATTCCGCCGACGACGGCGCCGAGACCAAGGGTGGCGCTGAGAGCGCCGAACGCCTCCGGGCCTAGCCCGAGCTCCTGTTCGACGAACAGCGCCAGCAGCAGGACGTACGACTGGCCGAGGATGAACGGGATCAGCATGGCGGCGGTAAGCGAGAGAAGATCGCGGTGAGCAAGGACGTAGTTGACCGCCTCGCGAAGGTCCTCGCCGACGCTCTTCACGTTGGCACGATCGATGCTGCCAAAGGACGCGGCCACGCCCAGCATCATCATCAGGCCGATGACGAAGGCGCCTGTCGTAACGAAGTACGCGCCGGCGATTCCCACGAGCGCGATCAACACGCCTCCGGCAGCGGGACCGGCCACGTTGGGCAGGCTGTGGGCAATCTGGTTGAGGGAGATCGCGTTCATGATGTGCGCCGGCGGCACGAGCCGGGCGGTCATCGCCTGGCCGGTGGGAATCCGCAGCGCGAACAGTACGCCACCGAACGCCGACGCAACCAGCACGTGCCAGATCTCGATAGCGTCCACCGCGACCAGCACGCCAATGAGCACCACGGCAACGAGGGCCAGCGAGTCGCCGGCGATCAAGAGGTTGCGCCGGTTGCGGCGGTCCGCGAGTATGCCGGTCGGAATCGAGCTCAGCGCGAACGTGACGCCGAAGACGCCTTCGACCAGTCCAAGGATGAGGGCTGAGTCCGTCAGCTGCACGGTGAGCCAGCCACGGGCCGTGAACTGCACCATCATGCCGATGGCGAAGACGACGTTGCTCATCCAGAACAGCCGGAACGGGGCGTGCCTGAGCGAGACGAGGGGCCGCCGGAACCACGATAGCCCGGCGATGGAGTCGGTCTCCTCCGTCGCGTCCGGTAGGCTCTCGGGCTCGTTCACCGCCGGTGGCACTATTCGGGCGGAACGCCCTGGAAAGTGTCGAGCATCTCTACCATTCGCACCTTGACCGCTTCACGAATGGCGGGTACGCCCTTCGGCAGCCCGCCGTAAATCGCGCCCGTGACGGGCTGATCCGTCTTTGGGTTCTTCGCGTACTCGACGGCCTCGGCGAGGTCCTTCGCAAACTCCTCAACGACGCCTTCCTGCGTCTGCGGCCGCGTGACGCACATGTGGATGGCGTTCGGGTGCTGCTGGCCGTTGAACCGCCAGCCGCGCTCCCGCATGAAGTCGTTCACGTGGTAGATGTCGAACTCGTTGGACAGGAAGGAGAAGCAGAAGGTCGGCTCGCCCATGATCCGCAGCTCCGGGTGGCGCCGCACGGCGTCCTGCATCGCGAACGAAGTCTCGAAGATGCGCTTGGCGTACTTGAGGTAGCCCTCGCGGCCCAGGCTGACCATCGAAGCCCACGTCGCCGCGAGCAGGCCGCCCGACCGGCTTCCGGCGATGCCTGGCGAGATGTACTTGCCGCCCGACCAGTCCTGCAGCATGAAGTACAACCCCTCACGCAGGGACTTGTCGCGGAAGGCGAGTACGGAAGCGCCCTTGACCCCGTAGCCGTACTTGTGAGTGTCGGCCGAGATGCTCGTGACGCCCGGTAGCCGGAAGTCGAACACGGGGACGTCGTATCCAAGCTCTTGCCCCCACGGCAGGATGAAGCCGCCGAGGCAGCCATCGACGTGCAGGCCGATCCCGTGCTCCAGCGCGAGGCCCGAGAGCTTGTCGATCGGGTCGATCGTCCCGTAGCCGTAGTTGCAGGCCGAGCCGATCAGCGCGATCGTGTTCGGCGTGATGTGATCGCGCACGAAGTCGACGTCAACGAGCGTCGTCTCCGGGTCGATGGGCGCCGGTACGACCTCGATGCCAAAGAGGTGCGCGCCCTTGTGGAAGGCCGGGTGTGCCGTCTCCGGAACGATGACCTGGGGCTGCGTGATGTCGCGCTCTCCGCGGAACTTCTCGCGGTAGGCGAGGAGTGAGTGCAGGATGCTATCGGTGCCGCCGGCGGTCACGGTCCCGCAAGGCGAAGCGTCGGAGGCAGCCTCCGCGTGCAGCATATCGAGCGTCATAGCGATGATCTCGCCCTCGAAGCGTGTTTCGCTGGGGCATATGTCGCGTTGCAGCGCGTTCACGTGCGAGTAGAGCCCGAAGGCCTCTTTCATGAAGCCGTAGTGCTCCATATCGCCGCAGTACATCGTCCCGGAGCACTTGCCCGTCTGCCAGAACGTGTCCTCCTCCTGTGCGATCTCCCGCAGCTCCGCCAGGATCTCTTCGCGTGGGCGCCCCTGCTCCGGCAGGCGCCTGTTAACGCCGTAACGATCTGCGTAGGGGTAGGGTCCTTTAGCCACGGGGCACCTCCATGCGTGTCTTCATCCGTTCAGCGAGTCGAATATCGGCCGGTTGCGGTCAAAGGCCGCGAGGAACTGCTCGAACAGGCCGTCGTAGATTTCGCTTCGTTCCGGTCGCGGTTCGTAAGTGCGCCTGACGTGGCTGATCCGGGGGAAGTCGGCCATCTCCAGCAGACCCAGCCGCTCGAACCCCAGGAACGCCGTCGTCCGCGTGATGCAGTGGCGAGGGTCGTCCAGCTGCAGAAGTGGCCGGCCCATCACATCGGCGAGTATCTGCGACCATTCGTCGGAGAGCGCGGCGCCGCCGGACAGGTATATCTGCTCGAACTCGCCCCCGGCGAACTGCTCGACGGAGGGCAGCAGCCAGCGCAGGTTGTAGGCCACGCCCTCCAGGATCGACCGCACCATGTGCGCGCGCGTCGTGCTGAGCGAGAGGTTGAGAAAGCCGCCGCGAGCGTTCTCGTTCGAAGACGGGGCGTGAGCGCCGGTCAGCCACGGCAGGAACAGGACGCTGCCGCTGCCCGCCGGCACGTCCCGAACGAGTTCGTCAACGCGACCGAACACGTCATCGGTAGTGTGGTCAGCGAGCGCGTCCGACGCGAAGACAACGTTCGTCAGGAAATGGTCCAGCGCCTTCGCCCCAATCCCGTTCTCGGCGATGGCGACGTAGCTGCCGTCTATCGGGCTGGGACTGGCGACGATGGCGTGCTCCAGGTCCGAAGCCTTGTTCGCGAGGTGCGCGAGCACCTGGCTGGTGGTGCCGATGTTGACGCCGCCGACACCCCCCTGGAACGTGCCGGTACCGACGGCCACTGACTGCGTGTCGTTAAGCCCGGAGAGCACCTTCGTCTCGGGCGAGAGGCCGATCTCGGCTGCGACGTCCGGAATCACGGTACCGACGGACGAAAGGACCGGCACGAGGTCGGGGAGCTTGTCTCGGTCGACTCCCGACATCTCGATCAGCGTGTCGTCGTACTGCACGGCGTCGAGCCGCCGGTTGTCGGTGAGGACCATCATGAATGCGGTGCACGCGTTGGCGGTGATCTCGCCGGACAGCCGCGCTGCCAGGTAGTCCATCGGCTCGACGAACTTGGCGGTGCGCTCGTAGACGTCCGGGCGCGCCTCCTTGACCCAGAGGATGTGCGAAAGTGAGTCGTTGCCGGACGGGAGTGGCATCGCGCCGTGGATCTCTACCCACGTGGGAAAAGCCTCCGGATGCCGGCCGTAGATCTCGCGCGAGCAGGCGCCGCCGCGGCTGTCCATCCAGACAATGAGGTTCATGACGGGCTTGCCGGCGCTGTCCACCGGCACGATGGACGAGAACTGGCTCGCGATCGCAACGGCGATGATCTCCTCGGCGGGCCGGGCGGCTTCTTGCACGACCTGCCTCATCGCGTCTTTCGTCGCGGTCCAGATCGCCTCGGCGTCCTGCTCCGCACCGCCGGGCTCGACGAGGACCGTCTCGACCGGGCGATAGGCGGAAGCGACGATCTCGCCGCCCTCGCTGACCAGGGCGGCCTTGAGACCGCTGGTGCCGAGATCAAGCGAGACGATGTAGCGGTTACTCAACGTCTCCGCCGCCGCGCCTGCGCAATGGAGGTCTCATAGCAGGATTCATCCTAGCACCCGACCCGGAGGCTCCGACGCTCCTACGAGCGATCACCTGCGGCCAGCAGCCGCCCTCGCACTCCCTTGTCCGTCGCCAGGTCGATCGCCGTCCACGCCATCGCCAGTGCGCCGTCGATCACCGCCCTGTCGGCCGCCTCAGTCGCGCAGTGCTCCGTGAACTCCGGCTGGTGGTTCGCGGCCGGCCACGAGTTGATGCCGATCATCGGGTGGATTGAGGGCAGCGCCAGCGAGACGTTCCCCATGTCGGTCGATGCGGCGAAGCGCTGGAATTCCGGGCCCATCTCCGCGAACTTGCGGCCCAGCGCCTCCGCGTTCCGCTTGTAGACGGCCGCGATATCGCTGTCATGCCGCATCTCCGCATAGGCGTACGGCGAGGCGATGATCTTGACCTCGCAGCCCGTCGCCAGCGCGCCCGCCTCGAAGCAGCGCAGCACCTTCGCCTGCACGTCATCCAGCTCCGTCAGCGTCAGCGCGCGGATCGAGTATGACGCCGACGTGTGGGCCGGGACAACGTTCGCGGCGTCTCCGCCCTTCGTCACGATCCCGTGCACTCTGTCCGTTGGCTTGATGTGCTGTCGGGTCAGGCCGATCGCCACCTGCGCCACCGTCAACGCGTCCGCGGCGTTGATCCCCATCTGCGGATTGGCCGAGGCATGCGCCTCCCTGCCCGTGTACTCCACCTCCACCCTCTGCGCGGCGATGATCGGCGGCTCCGCAACGTCCAGGGGCGCCGGGTGCACCATCATCGCCGCGTGCACGCCGTCGAAGGCGTTGCGCTCCAGCATGAAGATCTTGCCGCCACCGCCCTCTTCGGCCGGAGTACCCATCACGCTGACGGTCAGCCCGACCTCATCCGCGACAGCGGCAGCGGCGATCCCGGCGCCAACCGCCGCCGAGGCGATAATGTTGTGGCCACACGCGTGCCCGATCCCGGGCAGCGCGTCGTACTCTGCGCAGATCGCCACGTGCAGCGGGCCGCTCCCCGCGCGGGCGATGAACGCCGTCGGTAGCGAGCAGGCCCCGCGTTCCACGGACAGGCCGCCCGCCTCAAGCGCATCGGCCGCCCAGCCGCTCGATTTGTGCTCTTCGAAGCGCAGCTCGGGGTTGGCGTGGATGCGATGGCTCAGGTCGATGAGCGAATCGCGGATTTCGTCGATGCGCGCCCGCGCGGCTTCCTTCGCCTTCATAGAACGAATCCTACACGCGCGGACGCTCTCATGCGGAACCGGCCACTGCCAACGCCGCCTGCGCGGGCGATATGGCGTTCGGATCGGTCATGATGTTCACGCACGCGGGCCGGCCGGACGCGATGGCGCGTTCGATCGCCGGCCGGATGCCATCGCCATCCTCAACGAACTCCGCGTAGACGCCGAACGCCTCGGCCGCCTTCTCGTATCGCGTCGGGCCCAGCTCCGTGCCGATCACCCTGTCTGCTCCGAGGCTGACCATCTGCTCGTGCTTGCACATGCCCCAGGCCGCGTCGTTGTTGACGACGACGACGATCGGCAGGTCGTGGCGCATCGCCGTGTCGAATTCGGTGAAGTTAAGGCCGATGGAGCCATCTCCGGTCAGGAGGATGACGGGCTCGTCGGGGTGCGCCAGCTTGGCGGCGAGCGCGAACGGCAACCCGATTCCCAGGCAACCGAGATAGCCGTGACCCAGGTAGCGTCCCGGCCGCTGAGCGTTCAGCGCCAGCTCTCCCCAGACGAACGTGTCGCCGCCATCGACGCAGAGTACGCCCTTGTCTTCGATGAGGGCGCTCACCTCCGCGGCCACCGTGTAGGGGTGGATGCAGTCGCTCGAAGCGCTGGGCGACTGCGCGATCATCGCGCGCGCCGCTCCAGCGGCAGTGGCTGCGGCCTGCAGCCACTGCGAACGGTCGGGCCACTGACGCGGACTGGCGGCGGCAGTTAGCGCCCGCAGCGCTTCTCGACAGTCAGCGGTGATGCCGGCGTCAACGCGTCCGCCGCGGCCCAGCTCCTCAGGCTCAACGTCGATCTGGATGACGCGCGCCGTTGGCGGGACGATCGACTGGCGGCCGCCCGTGAAAAGCCCGAAGCGGGCGCCGAGCATCAGAACGAGGTCCGGCTGTGCACCCATCGCCAGGGCGCGACCGGCGCCGAGGAAGCCGCCGAGTCCCAGCGGCGAACCCTCCGGGACAGCACCGCGCGTCTGGCCGTTGGCGATCACCGGTGTGTCCGTCGCCTCGGCGAAGTCGCTCAGCTCAGCCGTCGCGCCGGCGAACCAGACGCCCCTTCCCGCCATGATCAGCGGCCGTTCGGCTTGAGCGATCATGTCGAGCACGCCCTCTACGGCCTCAGCGGACGGCCGTGGGCGAGATGGCTGGGCCTCCGGCACGGCCGGCCAGCGCAGGGAATCAGGTTCCATCTTGGCCGCCAGGACGTCCGCCGGGATCTCCAGGAAGACCGGTCCGGGGCGGCCGCTCGTCGCCTGGTGGAACGCCAGCGCCACGTACTCCGGTATGCGGGCCGGGTCGTGAACGGCGCGGCTCCACTTCGTGATCGACTGCATGAGGGGAACGCCGTGCATCTCCTGCAGCGGCATCGTCTCCTCCTCGCCCAGAGCGTACCGCCCACCGATGACTACCATCGGAACGCAGTCCAGGTGAGCGTTGGCGACAGCGGTCACGATGTCGGTGACGCCGGGCCCGGCGGTGACGACGGCGACTCCCGGCTGCCCCGTGAGGCGCGCCCAGGCGTCGGCCATGTGTCCGGCCGCCTGCTCGTGCCGCGTGTCGACGATCCGAATGTCCTCGTCGTAGCAGCCCTGAAATATGGGGTCGACGTGCCCGCCGTGCAAGCCGAAGAGATTGCGCACTCCAAGCTGCTTTAGTACGCGCGCTGCGGCCGCGCCACCAGTGATCGTCATCGTCCCGCTCCTTCTGCGGCGCCGTTCAGTGGCTCGATGTCCACGCTGACGCCCCTGTCCGTCGGCACCGGTTGCCAGTGCCACGGCCGGTACTTGAGATGCCCGTAGCCGCCTGCCAGATGCAGCCACTTGACCATCCCCGGCTCGACCTCTGATTGGCCACGCCAGGCCTTGTGCTGATACGGCTCGAAGCCGTTGTAGAGGATCACCTGCCCCGGCTTGACGGACGGCGACAGCTTTGCGGCAAGTTCTATCGACGACACGTCGTTGTGGACTCTCACGGGCGCCCCGTTGCCGATCGCCTTCGCCGCCGCGTCATCCGGATTGATCATCACGAACGGTTCGCCGCGGTGCGTGTTCTGGATGATGTTGTTGATCATGTTCATCGAGTGGACGCTCCAGCGCGGGTGACCGCTGGTGAGGAAGAACTCACGCCGCCCACCCTGCCGGGGGTCGTCCTTGTGGCAGGGCAGCTCCTCGCCGGCCTCCAGGAACCACTCGTGGTCGATGTAGAACTGGGCGCGGCGCGTCAGAGTAGGATACGGCTGCTTCTCCTCGACGTGCCAGCGGAACGGGCTGTGAGTCTCGTCGGGCTCAAGGGTGGACGCCTGCGCCAGGCCGTGACCGGCGATGCCCCAGCCCTGCCAGCGCATCACGCCCTTTTCGCGGAACGTCTCCAGGCTGGCGTCCGGCGGGAGGATGCCGTAGACGGCGTCGTCGCGGAACGCCTCGTCAAGGCGCTTCTCCTCCGAGCGAAACGCACCACCAAGCGTCATGCGGTCGGCCGCGCCCTCAACGTCTGAGGCCGGGCCGCCGGCCTTGCTGGCGATCTTCGTCTGGCCGCGCGCCTTCGCACGCTCTTCGAGCTTCTCGGTGAGCATGAGGCCGATCTCGTAGTCGGACCTGGCGTTGCCGGGCGGCTCGATCGCCTTGTCCATGAAGACGGTGTTCAGGTGATGCACGGCGGGCATACTGATGCCCATCTTCTCGTAGTGCTGCGCCGCCGGCAGGATGTAGTCTGAGTAGAGACCGGTCGTCGTCATCCGGTAGTCGATGGAGACGATCATCTTCAGCTTCGGCCACAGGTTCTTCAGGAGCATCTCCTGCCCGCCTCTGTGACGGCGCAGGACGTTGCCGCCGGCTTCGACAAGCACCCGCGGCTCCACCTCCTGCCAGACCTTCGCCAGCGTGTGGTCCCACCAGCCCTTGTCCAGCGCCTCCTGGTAGTACTCGTCGAAGGTGCGTTTCATCGAAGGGTCGGACCATTCGGGATTGTTCCAGCGCTCCTTGTAACCGAACTGCTCGTACCAGAGGAAGACAGGCGGGAACATGCGCCCCATGGCACCGCCGCGCGAAGAGGCCATCTCCATCGCGCGGTTGATGATCATCTCCGTGGTTAGCGTGGGGTCGTCGGCGCTGATCATGCGGCGCATCATGATCATCTGCTGCTGGAACGACCGTGCCGCCTCCTGCCCAGGCGCGCCCTTGGCGGTCAGCAGCGCCGCTCCATCCAGGCCGGAGATACCCCAGGACTGCGTGCCCGCGCCCTGCTTGCCCCAGTTGCCGGTCAGCGCCAGCAGCAGCGCCATCGAGCGCTCCATGAGGTCGCCGTGGTATGACTTGCCGGTGTTCCAGCCGGCCATGATCTTCGTGCGCCTCGAGGCGACTTTGCGCGCCAGTGTGCGTATCGTCTCCGGGTTCACGCCGGAGGTCGCTGACGCGGCCTCTGGTGAGTAGTCGCCGAGGCGCCGGCGCAGCCGCTCGAACGCGGGCTCCACATCGACCTCCGTGCCGTCGAGGAGCCGGATCCGGATGCCGCCTTCAAGCGCGGGAGCAACGTCACCGGAGGCGAGCGTACTGCGCGGCGCAGGGACGGCCTGCCTCGACTTCGAGTCAAGCCAGAAGAACTGGTCTTCGCGTTCGCCCGGGTGGAACTCGTTGCCACGCAGGAAACGTCCCGTGTCTTTGCGTACGAGCAGCGATAGGTCGGTCTGCTCCCGAACGAAGCGCTCGTCGTAGAGTGTCTCATCGACGATCACACGGCACATCGCCAGCGCCAGCGCGGCGTCCGTGCCGAACTGCACCGGCACGTGGTAGTCGGCGTGGATCGCCGACGGGCTGTAGTCCGGCGCGATGACGACGACTTCACCGCCGTTGTAGCGGCACTCCGGCACGTAGTGATACCACTGAATCGCCGAGTAGACCGGGTTGTTGGCCCAGACGATGATCAGGTCGGCCAGGAACCAGTCGTCTGCGGAGGCGACCGGGTTGAACTTGCCCCAGGTCATGTAGAAGCCGGGGTTCCAGTCCTGGAACTCGGCGTTTCCGTCCGTCGTCGGCGAGCCGATGGCCGAGGCGAACGACCGCGCGGCGGCGGCGCCCGGCTCCGGCGTCATCAACGTGATCACCGACTCGGCGCCCTGATCTTCGCAGGCGTCGAGCATCGCGTCGGCGACGTCGGTCAACGCCTCATCCCACGAGACCTCTTCGAACTTGCCCTCACCACGCTCGCCGACGCGCTTGAGCGGGCTCGTAACGCGGTCCGGGGCGCTGTGCACGTACCCCCAGCAGACGCCCTTGTTGCAGCCCATGGGGTTCATGTCGGGAACGCCCGGTTGGACGACGGGAAGAGAACCGGACTGCTCCTCGCGAACGATCTTGCCGTCACGCACGTAGACGTGAAGCGGACAGCCGCCGGGGTAGCAATCGACAGCGTGGCTGCCCCAGGTTACCTTGTCCCACTTCCAGCGGTCCCGGTACCGTTCTTGCCCGCCGTTGCCTTCGCTCGCCGTCATGAGTCCCCCCGTTCGGCTCAGTTGTCCTTGAACGCGCGTGAGCGCTCCTTAGCGCATGCTCACGCAGTCCCCAGAATTGTCAGCGGCACATAGGGCGGCCTCAATCCGGCAGGCGATGGCAGGGCTGTGCGGGTTTCCCCCACACGAATTTCGGGAGACGAGCGAGCCGTGGGCCAGACAGTCGAACAGTCGCTGCCCGCGCGGGCAGCGACTGCGGTGGCCGACGACGCCCTTGAGGCGTCAGCTCCTTACAGAGGGCCGGTTACTTTGCCGGCGCAGCGTCGAACTTGGTCTTGCACTCGGTGGAGCAGAAGTAGAGCGTCTTGCCATCCTTCACGGCCGATGACGCGGCGGTGCTCGGAAGGAGATCCTTGCCGCAAATCGGGTCTTTCCCACCGGCAAGCGATTGCAGGCTCTCCGGACTGATGCTGGATGTGAACATGTGATCCTCCTAACAGATTTCAGTGTTCACTATAGCAGCCCCGCGCCGGTGACGTCTGTCAGATGGCCTGCGACGACCCGGTAGGGCCCTCCCCGACCATCCCCGGTTCGTAGGCGCACGATAGAGACGCTGGTGCGACGGCCACCGCGCAGATCTCCCCTCGTAGCGAAGGGCATCGTCAGACGGGCCGTCCCGTTCAGCAGCCGTGTGACTGAAAGGACCGCCTAGACGTTGTACGAATCGATCACGCGACGAGCCGCGCCCAGCGATAGCACCTCGTTCGTGCCGTCTTCGATCATCGATGCGCGGGCGTCGCGGAAGAGCTTTTCGATCAGCATGCCCTTGGCCAGGCCCATCCCACCGTGCAGCTGCAGAGCGTCGCTGGACACGTTGAACGCGGCTTCCGTGCAGAACACCTTCGACGCCACGGAGTACTGCAGGGCCGGCGGCATCGTCTGGGAATTGTAGGACAGCGCCGCGCGGGACAGCTGGCGCGCCGCCTCGACGCTGATGAACATGTCCATCAGCTTCAACTGGACCGCCTGGTGCTCGCAGATCGCCTTGCCGCCCTGCTTGCGATCGCGCGCATAGGACAACCCCTCTTCGAAGGCTGCGCGCGCGACGCCCGTGAAGATCGCGCCCATGCCGGCATTGGCGCCCGCCAGCACCGTTTCGATCGTGAACGGGTAGGCTTCGGTCGCCACCAGCATGTAGTCCTTCGGTATGCGCACGTCCTCGAGGAATATCTCCCCCTGGTTGAGGGCGCGCTGGCCGAGCTTGTCCAGCGGCTTTCCGCGGGTGACGCCGGGCCCGTCCAGCGGCACGATCGCGACGGAGCTGCCAGCGGCGCCACGCGACTTATCGACGCCCAGGAACACTAGCGCGTGAGTGGCGATCGTGCCGTTCGACACCCAGGCAGACTTCTGGCCGTTGAGCACGTACTCATCGCCGTCCTCTTTCGCGAAGAGGTCGAACGCCGTCTCAGGGTTGGTGAAGTGCTCCTCGCTGGTGAGGAGACTGTCGGAGCCGTGCTGCGGTTCCGTGATCGCCCAGCAACCGATGTAACGGGCCTCCTTGTCTTCCGCGAACGGCTTGACAAGCTCGTCCAGCACCGACGCCCGGCCGCTCATTGCGGCGAAGTTGAAGGGGAACGGAGCAACACCGAGCGCGATCGCAAAGTCGGCGCTGGCCCATCCCATCTCTTCCGCGTAGACGTGACCGGCAAGGGGCGACATGTCGACGCCGCCCAGGGACTCCGGCAGCCCACGCGTGTGAAAGCCGAGTTCGTACGCTTTGCGGAGCACCTCCCAGAGCACCGAGCCGGAGGAGATCACTTCCTCCGGAGACAACTGGTCAAGCTCCGCTGCAGCCGGGCGCAAGAATTCGACGCCGAAGCGGTGGATTTGATCCTTTACGTTCGACTCATCGAACGTCAGCTCCTTGTTCAGTTCAAGGTAAGTGGTCATAGGTACACCTCCCAGTCGGGCTTCAACGCCAATTCTGCGGCCGCAACGCCAACTCTTCCGTCCGGCAAGCTCTACACTCGTGTGCGGATTTTCCCCACACGCCGCAGGCCGGACGGAAGCCGCGACGCCACCGCCGGGTCGGGCTCGGGCATCCGGATGGCGTTGTGCGTGTGCCAGTAAAGGACGGGGCCTTCGAGCACGCCCTGTCCCGCCAGGCCGATGACCGCGCTCATCGTCTTCGCTGTGTAAACGGCGTCGAGCTCCAGATTCTCCAGATCCGCCGCCATCGCCAGAGCTTGTGCGCTGCGCCTGCTCGGCCGGGCATAGCCGGGGCCCAGCCAGTCACTGCTGATGCGCAAGCCGTCAAGGCCAACGCGCGCTAGCTTTCGATCACCCGCGCGCCCGGCCACGAGCTTCGTCACGTTGCGCGCCAGACGCTTCACGGCAACGGGCCACGCCGTGGGCGCCCTGGTCACAGCGACACCGATGACCTCGGAATCGAGCCCGGCAAGGCGCAGCCCCGCGAGCAGGCCGGCGACGGTGGCGCCCGTTCCGACGGGGACGACGATCGATCGCGGCGCCGGCAACTCGCCGGCGGCCACCTGCGCCGCGAGTTCGAAGCCGGCGTTGACGAACCCGAGCGCACCCATCGAGCTCGACCCACCGGGCCCCAGTATGTAGGGCCGGCGCCGGTCGCGAAGCCAGTAGCGCGCGATGAAGTACGGTGCCGCGGCCGCCGTCAGAGCGTGGTTGCGGGTGTAGTAGATGTCCGCGCCGGCGGCGGCCATGCGCAGGAGCTGCCGGCCGGTGTCCGGCCCGGGCTCCTCGTACGTCAGCAGAAGGCCGACGTGCAGACCGGCCTGCGCTCCGTAGAGCGCCGTCGCCAGACCGTGGTTGGTGCCGATGGCGCCGGTAGTCAGCACCGTCTTCGACTTCCGGCGCAGGGCATCCGCGAGCACAAATTCCAGCTTTCGGGGCTTGTTGCCGCCATAGATGGTCCCGTACAGGCCGTCGTTCTTGAGCCAGACATCGGGCCCGCCCAGCGACTCCGACAGCCGGCCCAGGCGCGCGACCGGGCTCGGCCCGGCCGCAAGGGGGACGACCGGCGTCCGCGCAGCGAGCCGCGGGAACCGCGCCAGAAGCGGCAGCTGCGCCGGGCTGCGGGCGGACGCCTCGCCGGTCATTACCAGCCGAGTGCCTGGTGGGCAGCCGGTGTCATTCTCGACGGCTCCCAGGGGGGCTCCTGGACCAGCTGCACGTCCACGTCAGCAAAGCCCAGCGCCCGGACCCGCTCCCGCACGTCGTCCAGTATCTGTCCGGCGAGCGGGCAGTGAGGGGATGTCAGGGCCATGCGCACGGTCGCACTCTGGCCGTCCGACTCGACGCCGTACACGAGCCCCAGGTCAACGATGTTCACCGGGATCTCCGGGTCCTGGCAGTCGCGCAGGGCGTTGAGGACGCGCTGCGCCGGCGGCGTAACCTCGTCACCCTGCCCGTCACCGGCCATGAGCCTCTCCAGGTCGGCGATCAGCCCATCTACGTCGATACCGTGCATCTCGCACGCCGTGCCCAGCGTGACGCGCGGCGCCATCTGCGCCCGCAACTCCGGATCGGCGAGCGGCTTGAACCCGTATGCGAGCAGCAGCTCCAGGGAGCCGGGGACACGGTCGAGCACGTCCGCAACGGTGTTCTCAGGGCGAATGGCGCCGGACGGTTCTGATTTCGGTCCTGGCTTCATGGACTCCTCCTTCGGCCGGTTCTGCGCCCGGCGGCGGCGCGATGGGGTCAAAGTACGAGTGATATTGTAGGCAAAGAGAGAGACCGCCAGGAAGGCGATCGCCCCCGATGCGGCGATATGATCGAAGCGAAACGTAGTGGAGCCGGAAGGGATCACTGCGTGGCCGACGCGCACGATCACGGCGATGTTGATGAGCACCCAGGTGATGCCCAGCAGCCGCTGGCTGTACAGGCTCCTCCCCGCGAACGCCGGCAACGCGCGGGCGCCAACGCCGAAGATCATCTGCATGAAGAACCCGACGGCCAGGGCGTGGCGGGCGGCGCCCTGCTCCAGGAAGTCGGGCCGGAAGTCGCCGGCCAGCCCCCTGGACGCGTACCATACCTCGATCGCGAACGCGATGACCAACCAGACGTAGGCGACTCTGATCAGGCGCTCGTGGCCGCCCACCGTGACGCCATCATCGGCCCGTACGGCCGCCCGATGAAGGTTCAGCGCGAAGGCGAAGGACAACACCGCCGCCCCCATGCCGTAGACCGCGGCCGTATGCAGCCAATCCGGGTTGCTCCAGCCGGTGTAAGCCGCCAGCCAGCCTGAACCGACGCGGGCGAGCAGAGCCGTGTTGAACAGCAGAAGCGCCGGCGCCAGGAACTGGACGCGCGGCGGCCTGAGGCTGAGGAAATGCGGTAAAACGCGGACCGACACACCGAGGATGAAGAGGATGACAAAGCCAAAGACGTACATCTCGAGGAGTGGCGTTCCGCGCGAGGAGGCAGCAGTCGTGACACCGTCGGAGATGACTTCGCCGACCACGACAAGGTTCGCGACGGACGCCGCAGCGAACCAGGCGACAGCGGCCAGCAGATAGCGGTCGTAGTTCTTGCGCGGCGTGCTTCTTAGCGTCGACACGACGACGACGACGAAGGCCAACGCGCCGGCAAGCTCGATCAGCGCCGAAACGACGAATAGCGCGCCGATCGGATCAGAGTCCGCCCACGGCTGCGTCGCCGTCCTTAGCACGACGCCACCGGCGAGCAGGCCGATGGATGCGAGAGCCAGGCCCGGATACCTCAGCTCCGTGTTCTTGAAGCGCGGCAGGACGTGATAGGCGATGCCGACGATGAACACTCCCACAAACCCGACCAGCTGCAGGTGACCGTGCGCCTGCACGAGTGGCGCCCAGCGAAGGCCGAGCCCGATGTCGCGCCCGCCGCCCAGGGCGACGAGAACGGCCAGCGGCAGTCCGCCGACGAGCGCCAGCGCTAGCGATGTGAAGATAGCGAGACGATACGTCTCGAAGGGCTGCTGCGGGCGCTCATCCACCACCGGCAAGCTAACGGCTTCGGCACGCCTCGCGGCGAACTCGTTGAGGGCGCGCAGGAGCGCCTCCGGGTCCACTCCGTGGGCGCGCGCGAAGGAGGCGATCGGCTCGCTGGGCCCTTCGGAGCCACCGCAGCCGGCCAGACCGTGCCGCTCGAACACCGCCTCGATACCCGGGTAGGCGAGGACGGCCTCGCGCACCGGCATGTGATAACCGATCAGGAAGTCCCGCCGCTCAGCCATCCGGGGCCGCCCGCGCGGACAAAGGAGCGGTCACGGCGGTTGGTGGCACCGCCGTGACCGCTAGTGCGGAACGCATTGGTCTATTGCCAGGTGATTTCAGCAGGGTCTCGGTCGAACGGACCGAGTGCATCCTTCCACTCGTAGAGGATCAGTGCATCCATCGCCTCTGAGCTTTCACCGCGGCGCTTCTTCGCGATCTCTTCCTTGATGTTCCCGAGCGCCGTGTGCACGTCCGGGCCAAAGAGCGACTCCAGATATTCAGGCGGGATTCGGTCACCGGCCTCGTTGATGGAGCCGTCGGCCGCGAGCGGGGCCGGCGCCAGCGGCGGCACGTAGAACACGTTGGGCTTCGTGTTGTATTCGCCGTGCAGCGGCACCGCCACCTTCCATTCGTTGACGAACTTGTGCACGAGGCTTGTCTCGTCATCGATATAGCCGATGAAGACGGCGCGACCCGGGCACTGGCGGACGCAGGCCGGCGCCACTCCCTTTTCGATACGGGGGAAGCAGCCGATGCACTGCTGGCTAACGCCGCGCGCCTCGTTGAAGTAGATCTTCTTGTACGGGCAGGCCGCCGAGCACTGCTGCTGGCCCGTGCAGTCGTCCTCATTGCGCAAGACCAGGCCGAACTCCTCGTCCTTGCGAAGCGCGCCTGTCGGGCAGGCTTCCAGGCACGGTGCGTCAGTGCAGTGGTTGCAGAGGCGCGGCAGGTAGAAGTAGTAGGCGTTCGGCCAGACGCCGCCGCCTTCGTCCTCGTCCCAGTTCGGACCCCAGTCCTTGCTGCCGGCAGTCTTCTGCAGGTGCACGTCGCGGCCCTTACCGCCGTGGAGCACCTCATCGTAGTTGTAGTCCCAGCCACCACCGAACTCTTCGTTCGTCGGCACCTTGCCCAGCTGGACCTTGCCGTCCTTGTAGCCGCCGCCCATCGTCTCCCAGTCCTTCGGCGTGCCCTTGCCGGGCTTCGTGTTGACGGTCATCCACCACATGTGCTCTGTGCCCGCCTCTCCCTCTTTCCAGAGGACCTTGCAGGCGACCGAGCAGGTCTGACAACCGATGCACTTGTTGAGGTCAAAGACCCAGGCCAGTTGCTTGCCCTTTGCTGTCTTTCCGTTGGTCGTCATATCTCTCTCCTAACTCGCCGCCGCCTAGGCGGAGACTTTGTCGATTTCCACAGCAACCGCCCTGTCCACGGGGATCGGCTGCCAGTGCCATGGCCGATACGTCAGGTGCCCGTAGCCGCCGGCCATGTGCAGCCACTTCACCATGCCGGGCTCAACGTCGCTCTGGGAGAACCATCGCTTGTGCTGGTAGGGCTCGAAGCCGTTGTAGAGGATGACCTGGCCGGGAGACACCGTCGGCGAGAGCTTCGCCGCGATCTCCATCGTGCCAACTTCGTTGTGCACCGTCACCGGCTCACCGTTTTCGATTCCCTTGGCGGCGGCGTCCTTGTCGTTCATGAAGATGAACGGCTCTCCCCGATGCGTGTTCTGAATGACGTTGTTCGTCAGGTTCATCGAGTGAACCGACCAGCGCGGGTGTCCGCTCGTCAGCCGGAACTCACCGTCGCCACCGTGGTTCGGGTTCTCCTTGTGCACCGGCAGTTCCTCGCCCGCCTCGATGAACCAGTCGTGGTCGATGTAGAACTGAGCGCGACGGGTGAGGGTCGGATAGGGGACCTTGTCTTCTGTGTGCCAGCGGAACGGGTTGTGGGTCTTGTCCGGCTCGATCGTTGAGGCCTGGGCGATTCCGAATCCGGCGATGCCCCAGGCCTGTGTGCGCATCGTGCCGATCTCACGGAGCTTCTCCAGGGAGGCTCCCGGCGGAAGGATTCCGTAGGCCGACATGTCCTTGAGCGCCTCGTCGAACTCGACCTCCTCGTTCTCGTAGTAGCCGTTGAGCGTCGCCCGGTCGAAAGCGCCCTCGATGACGATCGAGGCCCCGTTCTGGCCCTTCGATTCCTTGATGCCGCGTTCCCTCGCTCGAGTCTCGATCGCCTTCACGAGCATCTGGCCGATCTCACGGTCAGACTTCGCGTCTCCGGGCGGCTCGACCGCCTTGTCGATGAAGACGAAGTTGAGGTGGTGCGGCGAAGGCATGCTCTGGCCCAGCTTCTCGTAGTGCTGCGCCGCGGGCAGGATATAGTCGGAGTGGAGGCCGGTCGTGTTGATGCGAAAGTCGACCGAGACGATCATCTTCAGCTTCGGCCACAGCTCCTTCAAGAGCGTGTTCTGACCGCCGCGGTGGCGCCTCAGGACGTTGCCGCCGGCCTCAAAGAGCACGCGGGGCTCCGTCTTCTCCCAGGTCTTGGCCATGAACTCGTCCCACCAGCCCTTGTCCATCGCCTCCTGGTAGTACTCGTCGAAGGTGCGCTTCATCGACTGATCGGACCACTCCTTCTTGTTCCAGCGTTCCTTGTAGCCATACTGGTGGTACCAGAGGAAGGCGGGCGGGATCATCCCTCCCATGCCCCCGACGCGGGCGCCCCCCATCTCCTGGAAGCGGTTCAGCACCATCTCCAGCGTCATCGTCGGGTCGTCCTGCGATAGCATGCGCCGCATCGAGATCATCTGCTTCTGGAACTCGCGGGCGGCTTCCTGGCCGGGCTTGCCCTTGGCTGACAGGAACGCGAAACCGTCGAAGCCAAAGATCGACCACGAACGCGTACCGGTGCCCTGCTTGCCCCAGTTTGCGGTGAGGCCCAGGAGCAGCGCCATCGCTCGCTCCATCAGGTCACCGTGGTAGTACTTGCCAGAGTTCCAGCCGGAGAAGATCTTCGTGCGCTTCGTCGCCGCCTTGCGGGCGATCATACGGATCGCCTCAGCGTCAATGTTGCAGACCTTGGCCGCCTTCTCCGGTGTGTAGTCTTCGAGCACCTTAAGCAGGCGCTGGAACACCGGCTGCACTTCCACGTCGGTGCCATCGACAAGCCTGACCTTGAACGTCCCCTCGAGGGCCGGCGAGACGTCGCCGAGTGCCAGTGTCCCGCGCGGCGCCGGCACTGCCTGCTGTGCCTTGACGTCCCACCAGAAGAACTGGTCGTCGCGGTCGCCCGCGTTAACCTCGGGGCCGCGCAGGAAGCGGCCGGTGTCAGTACGGACCAGCATCGGCAGGTCGGTCTGTTCATGGACGAACTTCTTGTTGTACAGCTTCTCGTCGATGATCGTCTTGCACATCGCCAGCGCAAGCGCGGCGTCCGTGCCAATTCGCACCGGGAAGTGATAGTCGGAGTGGATCGACGAGGGACTATAGTCGGGCGCGATGGTAATCACTTCGCCGCCGTTGTAGCGGGACTCCAGCGTGAAGTGGAACCACTGGATGTTGGTGTAGACGGGGTTGCAGTGCCAGATTAGCGTCAGCTCCGCGAGGAACCAGTCGTCCATCGTCGAAACCGGGTTGAACTTGCCCCAGGTGGTGTAGTAACCGGGGCTAAAGTCCTGGAACTCCGCGTTCCCGTCCGTCAGTGGCGAACCGAGGACGCCGAGGTGACTGCGCGACGGCGCGGCACCTACCTCAGGGGTCATCAGCGTGATGATGGACTCCGGCCCCTGATCCTCACAGGCGTCCAGCATCGCGTCGGCGATGTCGCCGAGAGCCTCGTCCCAGGAGACCGGTTCGAACTTGCCTTCGCCGCGCTCGCCGACACGCTTCAGAGGAGTCGTTACGCGGTCGGGGCCCGTGTGCTGGTAGCCCCAGCAAGACCCCTTCTGGCAGCCCATCGGGTTCATGTCTGGAACGCCCTGCTGGATCACTGGCAGCGTGCCACTCTGCTCTTCCCGGACTATCTTGCCGTCCCGCACGTAGACCCTGAACGGACAGCCGCCGGGATAACAGTCGACAGCGTGGCTTCCCCAGGTAACCTGGTCCCACTTCCACTTGTCTCGATAATGCTCGGTCCGTCCCGAGCCGTTCCCGCTGGCGTTCGCACGCGGCGTCATGGCTGCCTCCGCTAATAGTCGAGGTTTACGCCTGTACCGGCGCTAGACCCGAGTATCCGGCGGCGGCGGAAGGCCTTCAGTCGGGTAGCAAGCGGTTATGGTGTCCGGTTTTTCCCCACCCTTGTCGGTAAACGACGCATCGTGCGCGCCTAATCGTGACTGCGCGGGCGGCGATCGGCCACGCGAGCAAGGCGACGACTACGCCGCGGGCGGAGCAGCTTCGAGCGCGCGAGCGCGGTCCAGGTCGGCGGGCGTGTTCATGTTGAAGCAGCTCAGGCCTGCCGGGTCGAACCGGGAACAGTGCTCCTCGGACAGATGCAGCACTTGCAGGCGCACGACGAGTTCGTGCACGGACCGCGCCTCTAACCGGAGGAGCGCCTGAGCCGTCGTCGCCGTCGAGCGCGCATAGACGGCGTGCAGGTACTGACTGACCCCCTGCGAGATCGGCACAACGGCATCGAACGTCTCCAGGCAGTCGACGAGGTGGCTCAGTAAGGCCGGATTCAGGAAGGGCATGTCGCACGCCACGATCAGGCAGGCATCGTGGCGTGCCGCCTGCAGGCCGGCCGTGACGCCGGCGAGCGGCCCAGTCGAGCCGGGCGGGTCGGAAACCCGGCGCACCTCGGGGCCGAAGCCGTCGGCGAGGCTCTGTTCACCACCGGCGATGATGACTTCCGGGCAGACGAGCGAGACCGTCTGGACGGCGCGCGACAGCAGGGTCTGCTCCGACAAGCGAAGGTTGGCCTTGTCATTGCCCATGCGCACGCTGCCCCCGCCGGCCAGGATGATACCGGTCGCCTGGCGCCGATCGCTCAAAGGTCCAACCTCCGGGGAAGCCCCTGCGTCGAAGGCAGCAGCGAAAACCGCTCCTCCAGGAAGGCCGCCACGCCGGCGGCGTCTTCCAGGTCGAACTGCGGCACCTGGTAATCGAAGGCGGCGTCCGTGACGATCGCCAGAAGATCATCAAGCCTCCCTGTGATTTCGTGGCTGTGCGCTGAGCGAGAGACCTCGATCTTCATAGCGGAGGCGCCACGATATCCCTCAGTGAGAACGACATCGACGCGGTCGTCCACCATCGCGACCAGCCCCTCCAGATTGCGCTCCGCGTCCGGGATCTCGATCAGCGCGAGCTTGTCCGCCGACGAGAGCAGGACGATATCGCTGCCGGCCCTGGTCAGCCGCCAGGAGTCTTTGCCCGGGTAGTCAACCTCGAACTCATGCACGTCGTGCTTGATCGCCGCCACGCGGTAGCCACGCGCCTTGAGAACGCCTATGAGCTTCTCGAGGAACGTGGTCTTGCCGACGCCGGAGTTACCGACGAAGCTGATTACCGGTATCATCATCTCTCCTGCGAGCCAGTCACCTGCTTTGATCCTTGCGTGTACAGTACAGGCGCCGCCTCTGTTTGTCTGTCAGGCGGCCGAAGATCGAGCCGTGAGGCAGAGCCCCACTCACAGACGCTATTCACCAGGCACCAGATAGCCACGCTTGAGAGCATACTGGATGAGTTCGGAGCGGTGGTGCAAGTTTAGCTTCTCCATAATGCGCTGCCGGTAAGTATCGACCGTCTTGGGGCTGATCACGAGCTGCTCCGCGATCTCGTTGTTTGTAAAGCCTTCGGCGGTCGCCTTCAGCACTTCGCGCTCGCGGTTCGTAAGCGGGTCCTTGTCGTCCGTGTCTCTCGATTCTCCACGGAGGTACTCCCCCAGGAGCTTCTTGATCGCCGACGGGTAGAGGAACACATCACCCCGGTTCGCCGTGCGAATGGCTTCGATAAGCTCGCGGTCGGCAGAGCTCTTGTGCACGTAGCCGGAGGCGCCCGCCTTCAGTGTCTGGAACAGATACTCCTCGTCGGCGTGCACCGTTAGCATCACGATCCTGGACTTCAATCCCAGGTTATGGATCTCCTCCGCAGCCTTCAGTCCGTCCATCTCCGGCATCGAAACGTCCATGACGATGATGTCCGGGCGCAACGTCTCCGCCAGCTTCACCGCCTCAATCCCGTTCGAGGCCTCCCCTACGACATCAAAGTCCGGCTCCAGGTTCAGGAGCGCGCGCAGGCCCGAACGCAGCACCTGGTGATCATCCACAAGGAGGATTTGTACCTTCGCGTCCGCTTTCGTCTGACTCATCTCGCCGTCCTTAACTTCTTGCCAAGTGGTACTCTCGCCACTATCTTAGTCCCCTTGCCCTTCTTTGACTCGACCTCCACGACGCCTCCCACGAGCGTCAACCGCTCTCGCATGCCGAAGAGACCGAGGCCGGTACCCTGTGTGGGGCTTAGCTCACCCGAATCGAAGCCGACGCCGTCGTCCTTAATGACGAGCGAGACTTCGTTACGCTTCCGCTCCAGTTGCACGAGCGCAGTCTTCGCGGAAGCGTGCCTGGAGATGTTAGTGAGCGCCTCCTGAAAGACGCGGTAGAGTACGAGTTCGACATCGCGGGGCAGCCGGCGCCCGAGCCCGTCAACTTCCAGCGATACGGCGATCGGAACGCTCTGTGAGAACTTCTCGGCGTAGGACTGGAGTGCCGGCACCAGCCCCAGGTCATCCAGCGAAGCCGGCCGCAGGTCCATCGCCATACGCCGCACGGAGTCCAGCGCGCCCGACGTCAGCTCCCGCAGCTCCTCGACATTCTTCAGCACCTCATCGCCCTCCGCCGAGCGCTCCAACAGCCGCAGACGGACGAGGATAGAAGTGATCGCTTGTGCGGTGTCGTCGTGGAGTTCACGGGCGATCCGCTTTCGCTCTTCTTCGTGAGCGGTCAGGATCCGCGATGACATCTCCTGAAGTTGGCCGTGATAGATGCGCGCCTCATCAAGAGCGGCGCCAAGGTCGTCGAGCACTTCGCCGACGAACCCCGCGTTGTCACACAAGGTGCAGCCGAGGGGCGGCCTGGGCACGGAGACGGGAATGACGTCTTCCTTCTTGTTGATCGGCGTGGTGCCACCGCTGGTGCCGTAAACCAGGCTGGTGCTGAGAAGGCTCACCGCGGGCTGAACGAGGCTATAAACTCCAACATCACCCCGGGTTTCCGCGCGGACAACGCCGACGTCGGCCAGCGCCCTCAAGTGCCGCCGGACAACGGGAAGGGGCATGTCCAACTCGCGAGCGATCACTGCCGGCTCGTCCTGCCCCACAGCGAGACGTCGCAGGATGGCCAGCCGCGTGTCGCTGCCCAGCACCCGCAGGACGCGCGCAAGGTCTGGCTCCGGCCCCGCAGCGAGATCCGAACCCCGCTTGCCGGCCGGGCCGCGCGCAATGTTCCCTGTCTGAGTCACCATCTCCTCCGGTACGTACGGCAATGCCCTACGGGACCGCCGACTGCCCCAAGATTAAGTCTCCCCTTGCCCTACAGACAGAGCCAAAGGGCCCTGAGATTCTGATCCTAGGGGTACCCACCGTACATGATGACGCCAGCCGAGCCAAGCACGCCTAGTGTCGTGATCGCTGATCGCCGACCGCATTTTCGCGAGACCCTGAGGCGCGTGATCGCCCAACGGACGCAGGCAGCCATCGCCGGCGAGGCGGACACGCTGCACTCGGCGCTGCGTATGGTGCGGAGCACGAGCGCCAACGTCGTGCTTCTCGACATCGATCTCGTTATGGGCCAGCCGGCAGGACGGCTACGCGCGATCGCGGACAACCTGCCCGGCCTGACAGTCATCGTGCTCCTCAGCGAGGACTCCTCAGAGTACCGCCGTGCGATCGCTGACCGCTGGGGCTACGTCTGCGTGGCGAAGGACAGGGCGGAATCTGAACTTCTTCAGATGCTGCCGCCTGTCCCCGCCCGAGACTCCGTCGCGGGCGGCTAGTTGTAGTCCCCCGTACGGGGGCTTGCCGTTAGACCAGTCGGTCGTCACTTCCTTCGTACCGACGTCGTGCAGGGCAGTCGGTCTAGGATGCGAAGGCCTAAGGCTTCACGACTTGAGGCCGATCGGCGGGCTGCCGTCTGCCGGGGCGATGTCCACGCGAGTGGCGCGCATGGCCGGGCAGGGTTGCCATTCCGTGGGCCAGTACTTGAGGTGACCGTAGCCGCCGGCGAGGTGTAGCCACTTGATCATGCCCGGCTCCAGGTTGGATTCGTCCCACCAGCTCTTGAACTGGTACGGCTCCCAGCCGTTGTAGATGATGACCTGACCCGGGCGGACAGACGGTGACACCTTCGCCTCGATCACCATGCGGCCCATATCGTTGAAGACGTTGATCATCTGTCCGTCGTCGATGCCGCGGCCGGCCGCGTCGTCCGGGTTGATCTGGGCGTGTGGTGTGCCGCGATGGGTCTCCTGCATGACGCGGTTGACGATGTTGTTGGAGTGGATGCTCCAGCGGTTGTGGCCGCTGGTGATCATGAGCGGGTAGTCTCCCCCGGCGGCCGGTGGGTCCTTGTGGCAGGGCATCTCTTCGCCGGCCTCGATGAACCAGGGGTGATCGATATAGAACTGGGCGCGGCGGACGAGGGTGGGATATGGAAGCTTCTTCTCAACATGGTGACGGAAGGGAGTGAACGTCTCATCCGGCCTGATCTCTGAGGCCTGACCCAGGGCGCGCGGGGAACGGCCGAGGCCTGTGAAGCGGATGAACCCCTTCTCGCGGAGGGTGTCCAGAGATGACCCCTCAGGGAGGGCGCCGACGGTGGCGGTGTCGCGCACCATCTCGTCCGTCAGCCGCTCCTCTTCATGGAATGCGCCGTTGGCCGTGAACGCGTTGTAGAGGCCGTCGAACTTGCGGACGGCCCCCCTGATGTCCTTGAACTCCGTCAGTCCGCGTGCCTTTGCGCGCTCCTCTACTTTAGCGACGAGGTCGCGGAAGATCGCCCATTCGCCGAGGGATTCGCCGGCCGGCTCCAGGGTACGGTCGGAGTAAGTGAGGTTGAGCGTGTGAGTGCTCGGGATTCCGAAGCCGATCTTTTCGTACTGCTGGGCCGCCGGGAGGACGATATCAGCGTACATCGCCGTCGTGCTCATGCGAACGTCAATGACGGCGACCATCTTGAGCTTGGGCCAGAGGTGCTCAAGGAGCATGTTCTGGCCACCGCGGGTGCGGCGAAGAGCGTTTCCGCCCATTTCAATGAAGACCCGCGGCTCCTGAGTTGCGGTCGGATAGGTAACGCCGTCCCACCAGCCTTTGCTCATGGCCTCGTCCCAGTACTCCTGGAAGGGCCGCTTCATCGAGGGGTCGTGCCACTCCGAACGAGTCCAGATCCCGTCGAACCCGGCGTGGTTATACCAGAGGAAGATGGGCGGGACCATGGACGGGTGCGCCATAGCCGTTGCTCGCTTGGCCATCTCGATGCTGGCGATCTCGTTGGTCAGAGTGGGGTCGATGTTCTGCATGGCCCCGATCATCGTGTCCATCATGCCCATGACGTTGCGGGCCGCCTCCGGGCCGGGCGCACCCTTGCCGGGGGTGATGAAGTAACCGTCCAGAAGAGCGCCCAGCCAGGCGCGGACGCCTGTACCCTTCCGGCCCCAGTTTCCGGTGAGCCCGAGGAGAAGGAGTTCCGAGCGCTCGATGAGGTCGCCATGGTAGTACTTGGAGGCGTTGCCAAGGCAGCAGATGATCGCTGTCCGCTTGCTGGCGACCTTGCGAGCAAGATCACGCATCGTTGACGGGGCAACGCCGCACATCTTCTCGGCCTGCTCCGGGGTGTAGCTTTCGTTCAGCCGCCGCCGGATGAGTTCGAAGACTGTGGTGACTTCAACGGTGCTGCCGTCCTTGAGGGCTGCCTGGAAAGTGCCCTCCATCGCCGGATCAGCATCACCAAGACTGAGATCGCCGCGCGGGGCCTGCGCTATCGAGCCGGAGTTCTGGTCGTACCAGTAGAACTGTTCATCGCTCCCGCCCTCTTCCATATCGTTCGCGCGGAGATAGGTGCCGGTATCCAGGCGGACCAGGAGGGGCAAGTCGGTCTGGTCTTTGACGAACGCCTCGTCGTAGAGACGTTCCTCCATGACGACCTGGGCCATGCCGAGGGCAAAGGCGGCGTCCGAACCGGGAGAGACCGGGACGTAGTAGTCGGCGTGCATGGCGGACGGGCTGACGTCGGGGGCGACGGTCACGACCTCGGCGCCGTTGTAGCGTGCTTCGTTGATGTAGTGCTGATGCGGGATGCGTGTGTATGCGGGGTTGGAGAACCAGATGAAGATGAGCTCCGCGTGGAACCAGTCGTCGGTGGAGCTGACCGGATCAAACACGCCATAAGTGAGGTAGTGGCCGGGGGCGAAGTCGTTCATCTCGGCGTTCAGGTCCATGGTGAGAGCGCCAAGCAGACCGGAGAAGCGGCTGCGGCCGACGATGCCTCCCGTGGGGGTGTTGCACCCGCTCAGGTGGATGATGGACTCCGGCCCTTGTTCTTCGATGGCGTCGACGACGGAGTCGGCGACTTCCGTAAGAGCTTCGTCCCACGAGATCTGCTTCCATTTGCCGCTGCCCCGTTCGCCGTCGCGCTTCATCGGGTGGAGGAGGCGCTCCTGTGAGTAGTGCATGGACGCCCAGGCGACACCCTTCTGGCAGCCCATGGGGTTCATGTCCGGAACCCCCGTCTCAATCGCCGGCATGGTGCCGCATTGCTCCTCGCGGAGGGCGATGCCGTCCTTGACGTATACGCGCATCGGGCAGTTGCCGGGGTAGCAGTCGATACAGTGACTCGCCCAGCCGATACGGTCCCAGCTCCAGCGGTCGCGGTACTTGCTGCCCCACTCCCGGGTGTCCTCTTTACCAGTTGCCTGGGTACTGTCAACAGACATGATTACGCCCTCCGCTCTGTCGGCTGAGAGGATCATGCGACGACCGGGGGAAGAAGGTCTGTCATGCAGGCGGTGGAGCCCGGTGGGGTTTCGCCCTACCGCTTTTTGCTGGTGGCTGCCCGATTGGGTTCGGTGCGTCGGCGGTCGCAGGATGTGGACATGATCAAGGCACAGCGCGTGGAAGCTGCTGATTCGGCGCTGATCGATCCCGCTGGGAGCGAATGGCGGAGCGCGCCGTCGACCCGCCTGTCGCTGGAACCAACACCGCTGATCTCTCAGCCCTCTGCCTACGTGCAGGCGAAATGGGAGACTATCGACTACGGCGCCATCGGCAACGTGTCGGTGCAGGCGCTCCACAACGACGGCGGCATCTTCTTCCGGCTTCAGTGGAACGACGCGACCGAGAACGACGACATTCGCGACACTGACCAGTTCACCGACGCCGCAGCAGTCCTCTTCCCGGTCAAAGAGGATGCCCCTCTCACCAGCATGGGTTCACCCGATGAGCCGGTGAACGCCTGGTACTGGCGTCCGGACATGGAGACGCCTTTCAGTGTGACCTCCGAAGGGACGAGCACAACGATCCGCACGATCGACCCAAACCTGCGGGGAAACGGCGCCCACACGGGCGGCGCCTGGGCGGTCGTCATCGGCCGCGCGCTTCAGTCCGCGGGCGACGGATACGTGCAGCTGACCGCGGGCGAGGAGGGAAAGGTCGCCTTCGCCGTGTGGCAGGGCGGCAATGACGAACGGGCCGGCCTGAAGGCGGTGACGCTGGAGTGGCAGCCCCTGGAGCTGGAGGCGTAGCAATGCCACCCGCCGTCAAGCGACAGCTGGCCGCCGTGTTCGACATGAACAAATGCCTCGGCTGCCAGACCTGCACGATCGCCTGCAAGACACTGTGGACCGACGAAGAGGGCATGGAGTACATGTGGTGGAACATCGTCTCGACGATGCCGGGCAAGGGCTCGCCGCGCGACTGGCAAACGCTGGGCGGCGGCTTTCCCAACGACGGCGACCCCGACCCCAGCCGCATCCCGACCGTGAACGAGTTCGGCCAGGCGTGGGAGTTCAACTACGAAGAAGTGTTCTACGGCGGCGAGGGCACGAACAAGTACCTCCAGCCGAAGCAGGACGACGGCGACTGGGGAGCCCTGTGGGACGAGGACGAGGCCACGGGAGAGTACCCCAACGCCTACTTCTTCTACCTGCAGATGATCTGCATGCACTGCACGGACCCCGCCTGCCTCGCGGCCTGCCCACGACAGGCGATCTACAAGCGCGTCGACGACGGGATCGTCCTGATCGACCAGGAGCGGTGCAACGGCTACCGCTTCTGCATGGAGGCCTGCCCTTACAAGCGCATCTACTTCAACCACAACGCGAAGGCATCTCAGAAGTGCATCCTCTGCTACCCCAGGATCGAACAGGGCGTCGCCCCGGCCTGCTTCCGCCAGTGCCCCGGCCGCGTCCGCTTCCTCGGCTTCCTGGACGACGAGGACGGCGCCGTTCACAAGCTGGTTGAGCGCTGGAAGGTCGCGCTCCCGCTGCATCCCGAATACGGTACGCAGCCGAACATCTACTACGTGCCGCCTCTTTCGCCCCCGATGTTCGACGACGACGGCGAAGTCATCGAAGGCTCCGAGCGCGTTCCGAGAAGCTACCTCGAATCCCTGTTCGGGCCCGACGTCAACCGCGTGCTGGACACGCTGACGGCGGAGATGGAGACGGTCCGCGGCGGAGGCGAATCGGAGATGCTGGACACACTGATCGCTCATCAGTGGAAGAGCATGTTCGGCGGCTTCACCAAGGACCCCTCAACACTGAAGAGGCCCCAATGACGATCGCGTCGCTGGCTGTGGAAGACGGGCCCCAGCTGCAGGCCGGTGCGCGCAGCGCGTGCTACCACTGGTTCGCGAGGGCGTTCTCGTTCCCAGACCAGGAGCTGCGCGCCGCCATCGCCTCCGGCGAGGCGGAAGCGGCGTGGAGCGGCGCAGCGCAGAACCTGCCCTTTGAGCTGCCCGAGGCCCCTGGAGCCGGCGCCGACGCAGACGGCCTCGAAGAAGGCTACGTCAGCGTATTCGAGGTCGGGCCCGGAAAGCCATTCTGCCCGCTCTACGAAGGTTCGCACCGCAGCGGCCGGATGAAGCTAATGGAAGACGTCGTTCGCTTCTACGAGCACTTCGGCCTGCGCGCGGCGCCGGAGGACCAGCCGGACCACATCTGCGCCGAGCTTGACTTCATGCACTACCTGTCGTTCAAGGAGGCAGCGGCGCTGGCGCACGGCGATTCCGCCGCCGACCTGAAGCGGGCCCAGCGCGATTTTCTGGACCGCCACCTGTGCCAGTGGCTACCGAGGTTTCTTACACGCCTGGAGGCCAGCGATCGCGCGCCGGACTTCTATCGCCGCCTGAGCGTCCGCGTCGTCGAGTTTTGCCGGCGCGATCTCGCCTGGCTGAAGGAGATGTAGGGAAAAGCCGCACCACGGCGTGCGGGACAAGCCGGACTGACCACCCATGACCACTCATCGATAACCGAATGCGCAGGTGATATCCATGGAAGCGATCAAATTACAGCTCGCGAACAGGACTCTGCTGAAGCACTCCTCTCCGCAGTGGAAGCGCGCGCCGCTGCAGGACGTGGCCCTGCAGGCCACCGACACGGAGACGCAACCGTCGCCGTACGTCCGGGCCGTCTGGGCCGGGAAACGCGTTGGCGCCGTGCCCACCATCTCCGTGCAGGCCGCCTACAACCGCCAGAACCTCTTCTTCCGGCTGGAGTGGCCGGACCCGACCCACGACGCCGACTATGGCGACGGCCTCGTCTTCCCTGACGCCGCCGCCGTCCTCTTCCCCGGCGACGGCGATCCGCCGCTGGCCCGGATGGGATCACCAAAAGCCGGAATCGACGCCTGGTACTGGCGGGCCAACCGGGACGAGGGCGAAAGCCTCGCCTTTCACGGCTTCGCCACGGAGGAGCCGCAAGCGGCTCAGTTCGTCGTCACATCGGCGGACTGGGAGGACGGCCGCTGGCGCGTCGTCATCGGCGGCCCCGTCGACGTGGCCACGGACCACAAGCGAGTGGCGTTCGCCGTCTGGGAGGGGAGCAACCAGGAGCGAGCAGGGCTGCACTCGTATTCGCCGCAATGGCAGGAATTGAGCATCGGATGAACGCCAAAGGAAACGCCGCAACACAGAAGCAGGCAGCCATGGTCTTTGACCTCAACAAGTGCATGGGCTGCCAGACTTGCTCCGTCGCCTGCAAGACGCTGTGGACACGGGCGGAAGGCCAGGAGTACCAGTGGTGGTGTACCGTCAACACGCTCCCGGGGCGGGGACACCCCCGCGACTGGGAATCGATGGGCGGCGGCTATGCGGATGACGTGCCACAGGCCGGCCGGCGGCCGGCCCGGCAAGAGTGGGGCGGCGGCTGGGACTTCAACTACGACGAAGTCCTTCACAGCGGCAAGGGCCAGAGTGTGCACCTGCAGGTGGTGGGCGAGCAGCCCGAGTGGGGGCCGAACTGGGACGAAGACCAGGGCGCGGGCGAATACCCGAACTCCTACTTCTTCTACCTGCCGCGCCTCTGCAACCACTGCACAAAGCCCGCCTGCGTTGAGGCCTGCCCGCGCGGCGCCATGTCCAAGCGTGAGGAAGACGGCATCGTCCTGCGTGACGAAAGCCGCTGCCGCGGCTATCAGTTCTGTCTTGAGGCCTGCCCCTACAAGAAGATCTACTTCAACTTCGCCCGCGAAGTCAGCGAGCATTGCATCCTCTGCTACCCCCGCCTGGAGCAGAACGTGGCGCCGTCCTGCGTGCGCGGGTGCCCCGGGCGCGCCGTCTGGTTCGGACTCCTCGACGACGAGACCAGCCCCGTTCACAAGCTCGTCAAGAAGTGGGAGGTAGCGCTGCCGCTGCACCCGGAATACGGGACTGAGCCCAACGTCTTCTACATCCCCCCGATCCTGCCGGCGCGGCTCAATGAGGCCAACGATTTCGAAGAAGGCCAGCCCCGCGTCCCGACCGAGTACCTCGAATCCCTCTTCGGACCTCGCGTCCGGCCCGCGCTCGAAACGCTGAGCCGGGAGATGGAGAGCACGCGCTCGGGCGGCAAATCCGAGCTGATGGACACCCTGATCGCCTACTGGTGGAAGGATATGTTCAAGCCCTTCGACCAGGACCCCGGAGAGATCGAGTGGTCAAGGACGCCCGGGGGCCAGCCCGGACAGGGCGCAGGATAGCGATGACCTCGACCAGTCCTCGAACGACCGCAGCCTCTCGGCCACCCGCCGAGGGCCCGGCGCGCGCAGCCCTTTACACCCGGCTGTCGAGCGCCCTGGCGTTCCCGGACTCGACGCTCCGCGAACGGGTTGCAGCCGCTGAATGGCCGGAAGAGATCGCCGCCGAGCTGGCAGGACTCCCCTACCGGCTGCGGACGCATGACCTCGCCTGGCCGGCCCCGGACAGCTACGACGAGATGCAGACCGAGTACATCCGGATCTTTCAGATTGGCGGCCGCCGCGGGCCGCCCTGCCCGCTGCACGAAGGGCACTACACCCGGGACCGTGGCTACACCCTGCAGCACGCAATCCGCTTCTACAACTATTTCAAGTTCCATCTCGCCGAAGGCGTCATGCCAGACCATGCAACGGTCGAGCTGGAGTTTATGAGCCACCTGGCGGGCGGCAGCGTCAGCGACCAGCCGAGCCTGTTGCGAGCGCAACGCGACTTCCTGAAGAGCCACCTGTCGTGGCTATCCACGCTCGCCGAGCGCGTCGCCCGCTCCGATCCGCCGCGATTCTACGGCTCTCTGGTCAGGCTGACAGCCCGACTCGTCGCGGCCGACCAGCCCTTCATCCAGCACACACTTGGGGGATATCGCGATGCCTGAGAAGAAGCAACAGAACCTGAAGCAAAGCGAAGCGGCCGCGGCCCTGCCCTACTTCTCAGAGGACGATCTCTACAAGCAGCGCTGGCAGTGGGACCGCGTGGTGTGGGGCACCCACTGCGTCGACTGCTACCCCGGCAACTGTCCGTACCGGGTCTACATCAAGGACGGCCTCGTCTTGCACGAAGAGCAGGCCGCCACCTACAACACGATCGAGGAAGGCGTGCCGGACATGAACCCCATGGGCTGCAACAAGGGCGCCATGTGGGGACAGATGCTGTACTCCAAGGAGCGCGTACTCTACCCGCTCAAGCGCGTCGGCGAAAGGGGCGCCGGCCGCTGGAAGCGCATTAGCTGGGATGACGCCCTGACGGAAGTCGCCGACGCCGTCGTCGACGCCGTACGCGAAATCGGACCGGAATCGATCGTCCACGAGATCACCGGCGCGCAGGGCGGCCCGATGGCCATCACCTCATGCATGCGGTTCATCAGCAAGATGGGCGGCCTCTCGATGGACCTCGACGGCGTCGTCGGGGACCTGGCGATGGGGATGTACGAGACGTTCGGCAAGATCTTCGCCTCCACCGTCGACGACTGGTTCCACTCCGACCTGCTGCTCATCTGGCACATGAACCCGGCCTACACGCGCATCCCCTACTACCACTACATCACCGAAGCCCGCTACAAGGGCGCGGAAGTGGCGATCTTCGCGCCGGACTTCAGCCCCTCAGCGCCGCACACCGACTGGTTTGTGCCCGTGCGGCCGGGCACCGACGCGGCGATCGCCCTGGCGATGTGCAAAGTCATCGTCGACGAAGGCCTCTACGACGAGACGTTCATCACCGAGCAGACCGATCTGCCGCTGCTGGTGAAGATGGACAGCAAGCGCTTGCTGCGCGAGAGCGACATGGAAGAGGGCGGCCGGGACGATCAGTTCTACTTCTACGACACCAAGACCGCCGCGATCGCCAAGACCCCGCGGAACAACCTCGCGCTCGGCGAAATCGCCCCCTCGCTCGATGAGGGCACAAAGGTGCGCCTGGCCGACGGCAGCGAAGTCGATGTCGCGCCGGTATTCCAGCTCGTGCGGGAGCGCCTGGAGGACTACACGCCGGAGCACGCCGCTGAGATCTCAGGCTCCGGCGCGGAATCGATCCGCTACCTGGCGCGAAAGGCCGCGAAGAGCCGGACGAACATCCTGCTCGGCTTCAACTCGCCCAAGTACTACCACGGCGACCTGATGGAACGCTCGATGATCCTGATGCTGGCGTTGACCGGCAACTGGGGCAAGAAGGGCAGCGGCATCCGTATCTGGTGTGTCGGCCCGTGGGACGGCATCGGCCTCTTCGGCGGAAAGCAACGGCCCGGGCAGGAAGCCTCGATCGAAATGATCGAAATGCTGGACACCATGGTCGACGTGATCCAGAACGAAGACCCCGGGCGCTCGCGGGAACAGGCGATGGTCGAGCTTGAGACTCGCACCGTCGGCATGGGCAACACGACGCCGCCCGCCTTCTTCTGGTACTACCACTGCGGCCACAAGGAGAACTGGAACCGCGCCGAGTGGTCCGACCCGTCCATGACGCGCCCCTTCGATGACTACATGACGGAGGCGCTGGAGAAGGGCTGGTGGTCAGGCGTCGCGCGGCCTCTCGAGGACAAGCCACCGCGCATCTACATCGAATGCGGCGGCGACACGATTCGCCGAACGCGGGGCGGCGGCAACATGCTGCTGAAGAACCTCTGGCCGAAGCTCTCCAAGATCGTGACGATCGACTGGCGCATGAGCACAACCGCGATGCATTCGGACATTGTGCTTCCGTGCTCCACGCACACGGAGAAGATCAACTTTCACTACGCCACCGTCCACACTCTCCAGCTCATCCTCAACGACCGGGGCGCGGCGCCCCAGGGCGAGGCGCTCTCGGAGTGGCACATCTTCCGCCGCCTGTGTAAGAAGGTCCAGGAACGGGCGATCGCCAAGGGGTTCACCGAATACACGGACAGCCGCGGCATCCAGCGCCGCCTCGACAACCTGTACGACCAGTACACGATGGGCGGAGCGTTCGAAGATGACGAGGCCGTCGTCGAGGAATGGGTCCGCGACACGGCCATCGCCGGCGTGCTGCCGAAGGGCACCACCCTGGCCACCCTGCGCGAAAAGGGCGTCATGCGCTTTACCAACATCGGCCGCTCAGGGGCGATGCTCGGCCATGCGTCCGATCTGAAGGAGGACGAGGCCTTCTGCCCGCTCCGCTGGCACATTGAGAACCACCTGCCTTACCCAACGCTGACCCAGCGAGCCCAGTTCTACATCGACCACGAGTGGTTCCTGGAGGCCGACGAGCAGCTGCCGCGCCACAAGGAGAACCCCCGGATGGGCGGCGACTACCCGCTCGTGCTCTCCACGGGACACAACCGCTGGAGCATCCACGCCGCCAACATCATCAACCGGACGATGCAGGAGACAAACCAGGGCCGGCCGTTCATGTTCATGAACGTGGACGACGCAGCCGAGCGCGGCATCTCCGAAGGCGACCTCGTGCGCGGCCACAACGACATGGGCGAGTTCAAGATCTGGGTGAAGCTGACGCCCGCCGTGCGCCCCGGACAGGTGATCGTCTACAACGGGTTCGAGCCGTTCCAGTTCCCGGACTGGCAGGACCCGTCCTGGATCGAACCAGGAATGGTCAAGTGGCTGCACCTGGCCGGCGGCTACGGTCACCTCCGGTTCCGGCCACTGATGTGGCAGCCGGTCCCCGTGGACCGATCTGTGCGGCTCGACGTGGAGCTGGCAGAACCGGCGCTGGAAGGGGCTGGATGACCTGATGCCTCGCCTTTCTCGCCGAAACTTCCTCAAAGGAGCAGCCGGAGTCGGCGTCGGGCTGACTCTTACACGCCTCGGCTTCCGCTACATCGACCCCAGCCTGCCAGGCGCCGCCGAGGAAGAGATATTCCGCTATTACGCGTACGCCAGCTGGGAAGACCTGTACCGCGAAAAGTGGACATGGGACAAGGTCACCTGGGGAACCCACCTCGTCGACTGCTATCCGGGCGGCTGCTCCTTCCGCGTCTACACGAAGGACGGCATCGTCTGGCGGGAAGAACAGGCCGGCGTCTACCCCCAGATCGAAGACGGCGTGCCGGACATGAACCCGCGCGGCTGCCAGAAGGGGTCGTGCTTCAGCGAGGTCATGTACGGCGCGGAACGGCTCAAGTACCCGCTCAAGCGCACGGGCGAGCGGGGAGAGGGCAAGTGGCAGCGCATCACCTGGGACGAGGCGTTCGCTGAGATAGCGGACGCCACCCTCGAGGCGATCGACGAGGACGGGCCGGAGACGATCATCTACGAGTTCGGCTCCGGCAACGGAGGCAGCGTTAACGGGTCTGCTCCCGCCTGGCGGCTGATGCGCCTCATCGGCGGTACAACGCTCGATTCCAACGGGCTGACTTCCGACTACAACGTCGGCCTCTACCAGACATTCGGCAAGTTCAACTTCTGCTCCTCCATCGACGACTGGTACCACTCCGACCTGCTGCTCGTGTGGCACATGAACCCGCTGTACACCCGCATACCGTCCGCTCACTACATCGCGGAGGCGCGCTACCACGGGACGGACATCGTCTCGATCGCGCCGGACTACAACGCATCCTCGATCCACGCCGATCTGTTCGTGCCCGTCAACCCCGGCACGGACGCCGCGCTCGCCCTGGCGATGTGCAAGATCATCGTCGAGGAAGGCCTCGTCAACGAGGAGTTCGTCCGCGAGCAGACTGACCTCTCGCTCCTCGTCCGCGCCGACACCCAGCGGTTCCTGCGCGAGGAGGACCTTGAGGAAGACGGCCGCGAAGACCAGCTGTACTGGCTCGACGAGAAGACCGGTGACGTCGTGAAGGCGCCGCGCGGATCGCTCGACCTCGAAGGTCGCGCGCCGGCCCTCAACGGATCGACAGAGGTGACGCTGCGAGACGGCGCCACGGTCCAGGTGCGGCCCGCATTCGAGATCATGCGCGAGCGGATCTCCGAGTACACGGTCGAGAGAGCGGCGGAGATCACCGGCATTCGCCCTGGCATCATCCGCAACCTCGCCAAGAAGGTGGCAAAGGCGAAGGCGATCCACATCCTCCAGGGCTTCAGCGTCTGCAAGTACTATCACGGCGACCTGATGGAGCGGGCCATGGCGCTGCTGCTCGCCCTCACCGGCAACTTCGGCCGCAAGGGCACCGGCATGCGCGGCTGGAACAGCGCTCAGCTCGTCGCCAGCAACCTGCTCAAGACGAAGCCGGGCCTGGAAGGCTTCCTCCAGTTCGCACGCAATGCGCGCGAGACGGAGAAGCGCATCCTCGATGAGGACGACACCCGGACCGAGGAGATGGTGCTGATCGAGACCGAGCGCCTGGAGGTCCGCGGCGAAACCGTCGCCGAGGGGATACCAGCGACGCCGCTCATGGTGCCGCCGGCCTTCTACTGGTATCACCACGCCGGTTACAGGGAAGTCTGGAACAACCCGGACTGGAACGACCCGGGGATGAAGCGGACGTTCGACGATTACATGGACGAGGCGATGGAGCGCGGCTGGTGGGACGGCCTGGTGCGTCCGGCGGCTGACAAGACGCCCCGCGTCTATCTCGGCGTCGCCGGATCGACCCTTCGCCGCACGCGCGGCGGCTTCAAGCAGCTCCTCAAGCACACCTGGCCCAACTACAAGCTCATCGTCTCCTGCGACATCCGGATGAGCTCGACCGCGGCCTTCTCCGACATCGTCCTTCCGGCGGCCGGCTTCTACGAGAAGGTTGACTTCCGCTTCCCCACAGCCCACACGAACTTCCTGACGTTCACCGACAAGGCTGTCGAGCCGGTGGGCGAGGCCAAGCCGGAGTGGGAGATATTCGCTCTCCTCGCCCGCAAGATCGAAGACCAGGCGAAGGCCCGCGGCATCGAGCGTTACGAGGACGACAGCGGCCGCGCGTACGACCTGCACGACCTCTACGGGACCTTCACGATGGGCGGCGCAATCAAGGAGCACGAAGGCGAGAAGCTGGCTGACGAGATGGTGAAGGACACTGTGCGCGTCGGCGCTCTGCCAGAGAAGACCGACCTGAAGAAGGTGCGCGAAGAGGGCATCATCCGCTTCACCGGCCTCGGCGCGGACGCCGTTGGCGTCGGGCTGGCGACCGACATCAGGCCGGGTGAGACGATCTCGCCTCTGAAGTGGCACGTGGAGCGCAAAGTCCCGTACCCAACTTATACGCGACGGATCCAGTTCTACATCGACCACGACTGGTTCCTCGAAGCCGGCGAAGAACTCCCGGTGCACAAGCCGCCGCCGAAGATGGGTGGTGATTTCCCCCTCAACATGATGAGCGGTCACCAGCGCTGGAGCATTCACTCCACCAACGTCATCAACCAGACGCTGCTCCGCACGCACCGCGGCCACCCGCTGGTGATCATGAACCCGATTGACGCCGAGGCACGCGGCGTCAAGGACGGCGAAGAGGTCCGGATCTTTAACGACTTCGAGGAGTTTCACATCCGGACGAAGTTCTCATCAGCGACGCAGCCGGGCACCGTGATCGTCTACCACGCCTGGGAGCCGTATCAGCACCGGAACTGGAAATCCTATGACAACGTCGTGCCCGGCATGATCAAGTGGCTGCACCTGGCGGGCGGCTACGGGCACCTGAACTACTGGCGCTGGAACTGGGTGCAGCAGCAGGTAGACCGTGCCGTCCGGGTGGAAGTGGAGAAGATGACGTGACGGAAGAGACCCGAAACGGCGGCTTCGGATTCTTCGACAACTTCGCGCTGTGGGCCACCATCTGCGCCACGCTCTATGTGATGCCGTTCGGCGCCCTGCTGGTGCCGGCGCTCAGCATCGAGCAGGCGGTCGTCGCGGCAGTGATCGCCGGGCTCCTCTCGGGCCTGCTGCTCGCCGCTATAGCGGCGCTGGCGTCCCGCACCGGGCACTCGACGGCGCAGCTCCTCGCCGAACCGTTCGGCGAGCGAGGCCGCTGGCCTGTGGCGCTGCTGCTCCTGGCCCGCCATGCGCTCTTCGCGGCCTTCGCGCTCGTCCTCATCGCCGACTCTGCCCAGCTGGTGGGCGAGCGCGCGCTGGGAGCCGACCTGAGGCCCGTCTGGGTCCTGCTCTTTGCGGCCGCCGGCCTCGCGCTTGTCGTCGCCGGCCCGCGGCGAGTGGCGACGGCCCTGCGCCGTGGCGGGCTCTTGCTCGTGCTGCTCGTCGCTGCGGGAGTAGCCGCGTCAGCCTACATGGAGTTCGAGATCCCGTCCTATCTGCGGCGCCCGGCCGTCGGCGGCTGGCCGTCCATCTGGCAAGCGATCGACATCATGTTGATCGTCCCCCTTCTCTGGCTCCCGGTCGTCGCCGACTTCGGCCGCCTCGGTCGTGAGCCGCGCGCCGTGGGGAGCGGAACGTTCGCCGGCGTCTTTCTGATGATCGCCTGGTTTGGAACGCTCGGTATCATCTACCTGCCGGCAACGGAGTCAGGCGACATCCCGGGGTTCGTCGTCGGCATGGAACTGAGCCTCGGCGCGATCATGCTGCTGTTCCTGCTCCAGGCTGACGAAGTCTACGCCAGCGTGTATGCGGCGGTCCCCACGCTTGAGTCCATCGGCGTTCGCGGAGACGGCCGCCTCGTTGGAATCGTGCCGCTGCTGGCCGCCGTCCCGGCGGCGCTGTTCCTCAGCATCGGCGACCTCGAGCCATATCTGCTGCTCGCCAGCGCCGCCTTCATACCGGCATTTGCCGTAGTGATCGCGCACGCTCTGTGGCCCGCGGAACGGTCGGCGGCACCCGCGATAGTCGCCGTCGTGGCCGGATTCGTCGCCTACCAGTGGATATCGCCGGCGGACATCGCCTGGTGGCAAGACGTCATAGAGGAGCCGTTCGCCCTGATCGCGTTGCCGTTCCCACTGGGAGATGAGGCCACCTGGCTGGGCGCAGCGATACCGTCGTTCGTCGTCGCCTTCGCCGTCCAGCTCCTGGGCACGCTGACAGAGCGCGCCACAGAGCCTGCATCCGGAGAGCTGAGCACGGCGGACTAGCCGCGGCCTTCGGTGTTCCATGTTCCGTGCACGCCTCAGCGCTGTGGGGCAGCGCTCCACACCCCGCCACCGTGCGCCTGACTGACCGGGCGCCATACGGGCTGATACCGTCGAAGCGTAAGAGAGTGGGTGACTATGTGGAAGCGCAATGCACATGCCGCAGACACCTCTGCGCCCCCGGGCGCGGCAGCGGAGCAGCTTGCCTCCGCGACTGACTCGCTCGACCGGCCCCTTCACCAACTCCGCATCTCCGTCACCGACCGTTGCAACTTCCGCTGCACGTACTGCATGCCCAAGCGTGCCTTCGGTTCACGCTATCGCTTTCTGAAGCATTCCGAGGTCCTCTCCTTCGAGGAGATCGCGCGCGTGACCGCCATCTTCGCCGAGCTAGGAGTCGAGAAGGTGCGGCTTACCGGCGGCGAGCCCACACTGCGCCGAGACCTTCCCCGCCTCGTCGAGAAGCTTGCCCGAATCCGCGGATTGAAGGAGATCAATCTGACCACGAACGGCTCCCGGCTGACCGAACTGGCCGTCCCGCTACGCGACGCCGGCCTTTCACGCGTGACGGTGAGCCTCGACTCGCTGGACGACGACACGTTCCGGGCGATGAACGACGTCGACTTCCCCGTCGGCCGTGTCCTCGACGGCCTTGAGGCGGCCCGGGCCGCCGGTTTCCCCAAGATCAAGGTGAACTCCGTCGTCAAGCGCGGCCTGAACGACTCCGCCGTTCCGGAGATCGCCGAATTCTTCCGTTGGACCGGCATCAACCTGCGCTTCATCGAGTTCATGGATGTCGGGACGACGAACCGCTGGCAGATGCAGGACGTCATCCCGGCGGAAGAAATCCTGGCGCTCGTCAGCCGCCGGTTCCCGATCGAGCCGCTGGCGCACCAGTACCGGGGTGAGGTCGCCGAACGGTGGCGCTACGCCGACGGAGCGGGCGAACTCGGTGTTATCGCCTCCGTCACGCGCCCCTTCTGCGGCGACTGCTCCCGCATTCGCATGTCCGCCGACGGCCGCCTCTACACGTGTCTATTCGGTATCGCCTCTCACGATCTGAGGGGACCGCTGCGGACCGGCGCATCGGACGCCTGCCTCAGCGACACGATCGGACGCCTTTGGGCCCGGCGAAGCGACCAGTACTCGGAGTCTCGCGGCGGTGAGGCCCGGGCCGCTCCCGCTCCGCAGAAAGTAGAGATGTCGTTCCTTGGCGGTTGAACCAACCAGCCGTACTCACCAGGAAGGTCCTGGATCATGCTGACCTCAGAACGACGGCCGGTCGCTCGCCGCAAGAGCCGGCGTGGCGGCAGACTTACCAGGCAGCACATCGTCGAAGCCTCAATGCACCTCTTCTCTGCGCGCGGTTACACAAGGACCACGGTGCGAGACATCGCCCGGCAGGCCGGCATCTCGGACGCCGCGATCTACTACCACTTCCACACCAAGGGCGACGTGCTCGACGAGTTGATCGATGCCACCCTCGACCAGCCGGCAGACGCAGCACCGGCGCCTCAGAGAAAGCCCTCTCCAGGAACGGCCCTCAACGATAGGCTCGCGCACATGACCCGGCTAATCGAACAGAACCTGGAGCTGCTGACGATCATTCTCCGTGAGGCGCTGGCGGGAAACCCTCACGCCGTTCGCCGGTACCGGCGGCTGATGGACGGATGGGAACGGTCCCTGGCGCGGGTGCTCAAAGAATCGCCCGGCGCGGCGCAGCGGCGCCGCGACTCCGTGCGCAGCCTCGCCCGCCAGATCGCGTATACCACCATGATGATCCTTCAGGACGTGCTGGTGCTGCGACGCACGCCGGCGGCGAACCCGACTGCGCGGCGGCAATTGATGCTTGACTCCATACGGCGCGGCCTCGGGGCGCTACTTCCCGACTGCGCTGAGACGACGGGCCGGGCCTGATCGCGCAACCGGGCGCCTCGTCAGGACACACATCTGAGCGATAATCCGCTACACTCGAACGGATTCAACGCGCACGTTGCGCGGGGAGGTCGGCCCATGGAAGATCTTGCGACACGCAGCTACTGGCTTGGCCTGGACGCTTATGAGCCCGGGCCACCGCTAAACGGCGATATGGACGCCGACGTCGCGATTATCGGCGGCGGCTTTACCGGGCTCTGGACCGCCTACCACCTGCTGAAAGCAGACCCCGGGCTGACCGTCGTCGTGCTGGAGAGTTCAGCCGTTGGCTATGGCGCCTCTGGCCGGAACGGCGGCTTCGCGATGCCGCTGGTCCACCGCAGCCTGCAATCGCTCGTCGACAATCTTGGCCACGAGCGGGCGCGGGCCGTTCACCACGGCGCAGAGGAGGCTGTCCAAACGCTCCAGAGTGTGTGCGCTGAGGAGAATATCGACGCCGATCTGATGCCGAACGGCCTGCTCACCGTCTCCAACACCCCCCTTCAAGACGAGCACATCCGGCTCGAAGCGAAGGTGGCCGCGGAGCTTGGGATTGAGGGCGTCCGGGTGCTGGACAAGGACGAGATCCAGGCTCGCGTGCACTCCGAGACGTTCCGTGGCGCGCTTGAGGAAGACGCCTGCGTGCTCGTGAACCCGGCCCGGCTGGTGCGCGGCCTGAAGGAAGCGGTGATCCGCGCCGGCGGCCGCGTCTTCGAGCAGACCCCGATGGAGGAGCTATCGCGGTCTGGCGATGGCGTGGTCGTCCGGACGCCGGGCGGGTCGATCCGGGCCAGGCGCGCGCTCCTGGCCGCCAACGCCTACAGCGCCAGCTTTCCCGAGCTGAGCGACCGCGTTACGCCCTTCTACTCCTACATCCTGCTATCGGAGCCGCTCACGGACGAGCAGTGGGGACGCATCGGCTGGGAGGGCCGCGAAGGAATGGAGGACCGCCGCACGTTCCTCCACTACTTCCGCCCGACGATCGACGGCCGGATCATGTGGGCCGGGCGCGACGCGCCCTATCGCCCCGACGGGCCCGATCCGAAGTACGACCGCGACGATCGCGTGTTCAATCGGCTCCAGAAGACGTTCGAGTGGACGTTCCCGCAGCTGTCGGACCTGAAGTTCGAGTACCGCTGGGGCGGCCCGGTAGGCGTCACCGCAACGTTCCTCCCCGCGGCAGGCTGGCTGAAGGGGAACCGCATCGCCTACGCGTTCGGCTATAACGGACACGGCGTGGCGATCACCTGCCTGCTGGGCAAGTGCGTGCGCGATCTGCTGCTGGAGCGGGACACCGACCTGACGCGACTTGCCCTCGTCGGCCGAAAGCCGCCGTCGCTCGGCCCCCGTCTCGTCCGGGACCGGATCGTTCAGGCCCAGACCGACTTCCAGATTCGTCAGGACGACGCCGGACGCGAACTCAAGCCGTCGCTCTTCGTACGGCTCACGGAGAAGATCTTCGGCGGGTTCTAAGCGCCGCCGATCAGCCTACAGAGACACACCAGCGTCTGCGAAGTGCCCGGGCGCGCCGTTTGCCCCTACCCGACGACTATGATGCCGCCCTCAGACGTCGGATGGATGTCGCAACGGAAGGTGTATGTACCGGTCAGCGTCGGACTGAACTCCACTACGCCGGTGTCACCACCCAGGATCAGGTCGGGGTCACTGACTGAATCGTCGCCGGTGTTCCATTCGCCGTCCGCCCCCGCGATGCGGAAGTTGTGGATCGCGGTTCCGACGTTTGTGATCTCGATCGTCGTCGTCTCGTCGACCGGTGCCGTCAGGTTGCTCACAACGTAGATGAGGTCGTTAACCGATATCTCAAGTACGCCGTCCACCGGGTTTGTGACTTCGTCTTCAACATCCTGAGGCACGACAGGCTGCGGCTGAAGCTCATCGGCCGGCGCCGTCGCGGTGCCGCCGTCTCCGTTGCCGTTGCCATTACCGCCATCGTCGTCGTCGCCGCCGCAAGCTGCCACCAGAAGCAACAGGGCGGCAGCGATCGGCACCACTATTCGCATCCACTTTGCAGGACTGAGACTGAGCATTCATTTCCTCCTATAACTTGTCAGAACTCGTCAGGAATCGGCCTTTTTGAAGATCTCTATGGCAAACAAAACTGGGGCTACGACCCACACCACAAGCGCAGCGCCGAGTAGCAGCGTCGCGTTGGTCGTCCCTACTTCATCGTATAGATACGTTCCGAACGGCCCCAGGACCTCCAGATCGGGCTCGAGGTGGATAATCGCCAGGACCCTCACGATCTCCACAGGATTTGCGAGCAGTGCCACGAGCATCTCAGGGCCGCCAAGCGAAGTTGATGACACCATCCCGATTAGAACGAGGTCGAAAAACAAGACTGCCACAAACCACACGAGTAGCGCCAGCCCCAGCGCCTGCACGCGCGTCTCGCCGATGACGGATGTCAGCACGCCAAGTCCGGTCATCACGGCGACGAGCGCCAGCACAAGACCCAGCAGCAGAACGTAGGTGCCCACGTCCATCGATGACGCATAGGCGGCGATGACGATACCCGCCAGGCCGAACCCGGCCACGGTTGCGATGGCGATCGACGCGAACAGGCCGGAGAACTTCCCCAGCAGAAGCTCCCAGCGGCTGATTGGCTGCGCCAGTAAATACGTCAGCGTTCCCCTGTCACGCTCACCGGCGATCGCGCCGGAGCCAAGCGTGAGGGCGATGAGCGGAGCCAGGAGCAGGCACAGGTTAAGGAGGCTCGCCGTCGTGCGGCTGAAGTTCTCGAAGCCGAGCGTGCCCAGGCTCCTCTGGCCGACGTAGGCCACGGCCAGGGCCAGCAGAGCGAATATTCCGGCGTACAGCACCAGCCACCTGCTGGCCACCGCGTCACGGACTTCCTTGCGCGCCACCGTCAACGTAGCGTTCATCCGTTAACCTCCCCGGTCTCGTCGCTCTCAACACGCGCCAGGAGTTCATCCCAGGAGATCGACGCCGGCGATATGCTCTCCGCCTTCACGCCGATCTCTCCGAGGGCCTCTACGAGCGCCGCCGGCGACGTGCCGTTCAGGCTTACGACGAAGCGCCTGGAGGGTGCGCGGCTCGCCAGGTCTTTGACTGTACCCTTGTAGACCAACCGCCCTCGCCGCAGCACGAGGACCTGGTCCGCCAGGTCACCGAGGTTGTCCACGAAGTGCGTCGAGATGACGATCGTGCGCCCCTCGGCTCGCAGCTGGCGAACGAGGTCGTGCAACTGTTCCCGGCTCGTAGCGTCCAGGTTGGCCGTCGGCTCGTCGAGCAACAACAGCGGAGGATCGGACAACAGCGCGGCCGCCAGGGCGAGACGTTGCTTCATCCCCCCGGACAGGTGACCGACCGCGAGGTCGATCTGCTCCTCCAGGCCAACTCGCTCCAGGAGCGACCTGACGCGCGGGACGTCGGCCCCGCGGAGCTCAGCCAGGAATTCGAGCGCCTGCCGGCAAGTGTCTCTCTCGTTGAACGCCGGCGTTTGGGGGAGGTAGCCGATCCGCGCCCGGGCTTTCTTGCCCTGCCGCTTCGACGAGTAGCCATCGACCTCGACTCTCCCCTCGAAACCGGTGACGCCCATAATGCACTTGAGGGTCGTCGTCTTGCCGGCTCCGTTCGGCCCCAGGATAGCCGTGATCGAGCCGGGATCGAGCGAGAAATCGACATCGCTCAGCGCCGTCATGCTGCCATAGCGCTTCGTGAGACGTTCGACGCGGAGGACAGCGGACATTACGCTCCGTCCTCCTGCGCCCGCCGGCCGCCAAGTCCGCGAGTGAGGCGCGAGAAATCGATGTCCAGGAGGGCGACGAGCGCCAGCCCGGAGACCGCGAGCAGCAGCGCGCTCACCGCCAGAAGGCCGCGGTCAAGCTCGCTTTCCGTCGAGAGCGCCGGCCCCGGTGGCGACATCAGCGGGCCGTTATCCGCCATCACCGCGTCGTAGCGGTAGAGCGGGAACATGTCGGCCGCCATGTCAATCGCCTCCTGCGCCAGGGTGAACTGGAAGAGGCGCAGGGCGTCGTTATCGGCCAGCGCGCCGGCGAACGGCGGCTGCGGCTCATAGGGGATATCGCCCACGCCGTCGCCGTTGCGGTCGTAGCCGTGATAGTCGCTCCAGTAGTTTCCCCGGCCGTTCGTCGTCCAGGCGATCCCCTGCGGCGGCTGTGGAGCCCCGTTCGCCGAAGTATCGCGCGGCGCCAGCCCGGAATCATGGCTCGCCAGCAGGCCCGACGCCAGCTCTCCGCCCATCGCCTTCACCTGCACGGTGTTCTCGATCATCGCGTTCTCCACGAACGTGATCGGGGCGTTGGACATCAGGCCGATGCCCGTGTCGTTCAGAGCGAACAGGTTATCGCGAAAGATCGCCGTCGATCCGACCGCCTGGGGAGTGCCTTCGACCGTGACGCCGAACTTGTTGCGGAGGAAGCTGTTGCCCTCCGCGAACACGTCGTCGCAGTCCTTGAACAGCGCGCCGACGCCGGTGGCGCCCCGGCGGTTGCCGGACACCTCGTTGTCCTTGAGCAGCATGTCGTGCGAGAACATGAGCACGGCGCCGGCCAGGTTGTCCCGGAAGACGTTGCCGATGACCTTGTTGCCATCGGAATACATGAAGTGAAGACCGTAGCGGCCGTTGGTGGCTTCGTTCTCGCCAATCGTGTTGTGGTCGGAAAACTCAAGGTGAATCCCGTCGGAGGAGTTGGTGAGTGTGTTGTTGAAGACGCCGGCCTGCTCGGTCGCCCAGAGGTATATCGCGTAGCCGCGGCGGCCGATGTCCACCTCAGGCTCCAGGTCGACCGTATTGTAGGCTATCGTGCTGCCGGCGCTGTCCAGCAGGTAGATGCCGAAGCGCGTGTCCTCAATGCGGTTCCCCACGATCTCGACTTCGTCGGCACCGTCCACCTTCACACCGGCCGCTTCCTGGGAGATGTTCTTCCCGCCGTTGCGCAAGACGAAGTCCGAGATCGACGCGCCGCTGGCCGTCATCACGACGACGTCGCCTTCGTTGCCACCGTCGATCACCGGATCGTTCATGCCCTTCAGTTTGATGGCCTTGTCGATGACGATCCGCTCGTCGTAGACGCCCGCTTCGACGAAGACCGTGTCGCCCGGCGCCGCCGCGTCGATCCGGGACTGGATCGATTGCCGTTCGCCCTGCGCGCCGCCCGCTTGCGGGTCCGTCAAGACGTGGATACCTCCCGCTGCGAGGGCAACGGCGGCAACCGCCAGGCCTACGCTTCGAAGGAGCATCTCAGGAAACCCGTGCGCCCCCGTGCGCCTGGGCGACACGGGAGTTCACGGCTCTCTCACGACCAAAGCGGCTCCGCAGCCAGCCGATGATTGGAGGCGCGCTGACAGCAAGAGCCGCCACGACCATGAGATAGAACCCAATTTCGAACGAGGTCTCGGAGTGGAAATTCCAGACCTTGGTTGACCCGAACACCTTTGGCGTAAAAGCACCGGGGTTAAGGGGCGCGTCTTCTTTCAGCGTATGGCCATATCTGTATAGCCAGAACTGCAGATCGGCCACGAAGAACAACGGCATCGTCCAGAAGCCGAGGATGGTGAGCGCCTTGATCCAGTTGCGCTTCCACGTCACGAAAGAGGCCGCCACCGCAGCGACGACGAGGCCCACGATGCCCGGAATGAAGATGTCCATCTCGGTGACTTTCTCGATCGGCTTCATCCCGATGTAGTGGTTGAGGCCGTTGATCTCCTTGACGTCATCGTAGTACGAACCGGGGTCCTCAGCGAACTTATACCCGTAAGCCTTCATGACGAGGCCTTCCGGGTACTGTGGCGCCACCAGTTCCATCCTCCAGAGCGGGACGAACAGGGTAGCGAGCAGCAGAACTGAAGCGACTGCCACAAAGACAATCCAGAGCCGCTCCGGCTTTCCGATCACCTTCCTCATCTCTCTTCTACCATTATCCGCTCTAAGTCCTGGGCCTGCCCGCGCGCCTTAGCACGCGGGCAGGCCTGCAGGATCTTTGCCTAATCCAGTGCTGCTACGGCGTCACTCGGCTCTACCAGGAACCATCCCGCCATCTCCAGGTGGAGCGCGGAACAGAACTCCGTGCAGTAGAAATTGTACGCTCCGGACTTGTCCGCGACGAACTCAAACGTCGCCACCTCTCCGGGCTCCAGGCTGGCCTGGATATTGTAGTGGGCGATCGCGAATCCGTGCGTCGCGTCACGCGTCTGCTCGATGTTAGTGATGTGCAGGGTCACGTTGTCGCCTTCTTTAACCCTGACGATGTCGGGCGTAAAGTGGCTTCTCACGGCCGTCATCCACACCGTCACGTTGTTGCCGTCGCGCTCGACCTTCTCTTCGCCGGCGTCGATCGCCTCCGGATGGGTGTCCATCGTCAGGGCGTCAGTGCCGGCCGCGTAGAGTTCCAGCGCCGATAGCTTGTCCGCTTTCATGATCTGGACGTAGTGCGGCTCGCCGATGCCGATCGGCATGTCGGCGATCAAGTCCATCGGGCCTTCACCGTCCACCAGGTCAATGAGCTGGAAGTTCTGCGGATGCAGGGGTCCGATCGGCGCGAAGCGGTCGATCGACCACTTGTTCAGCGCCACGAGGTAGTTGTCGTCGGGCGTAACCGTGTCACCCTCTGCGGTGGCCAGGTGTCCGATGTTGTAGTGGACGGAGATCTTGTCCACGAGCTCGAAGGGGGCTTCGCCACCCGTGACAACGTCGTCGCCCAGTGTGAACTTGGCGACCGCGCTCTCCAGGAAGAGGCTCGTGTAGCCGTGGCCCTTGCTGTCGAACTGCGTGTGCAGCGGCCCCGCGCCTACCTCGACCTGGGCGGCGAGAACCGAGTCGTAGTTGAGGATCGGGATGCCGTAGTCGTCGAACCCTTCGAAGTCCTCTGCAGCAATCGCCGCCTCAACCTTTTCGAAGTCGAAGATCGTGACATGCGGGTCCAGCTTCCCCGAGACCACGAGGTAGCGCCCTGTCGGCGAAACATCGATCCCGTGCGGGCTCTTGGGCTCCGGGATCAGGTAGAGGATGCCTTCCTCAACCGCAGTCTCGATCCGGATTACCCGCTGGCCGCCGATCATCTCGTACTTGCCATCCGCGATGAGCTGCTCCGCCGCCTTCCAGTTGATGAGGTGCAGGTAGTCGAAGTTGTTCCGCGAAGCTCCGGCTTCCATCGGATCGCCGATCGGCTCGCTGAGCGCCTCGTCGAAGTCAGCGCCGACGGAAAGCTCAGTGTTGAAGGACCCGAAGAAGCCCCAGCCAGCGCTGACCAGCTTGCCGGCGTCCGCCAGGTCCTGCGTGTACGGCGGAAGCTCAAGCTGGAAACTCTCGTCCATGTTGATCCGGCCGTTGGTCTGATCGATCTTCAGCCAGGCCGAAGCGCCGCGATAAACATCTGCGTACTCGTCGCTGCCGGCATAAGTGCCGGGCGGCCACGGCATCGGGAACTTGGACGTGATCATCGCGTATTCGCTGTCAGGCGTGACGAACAGCCCGCCGTGCGACGTCTGGATGTTCGGAATTGCGAGGACCTGCTTTGTGCGCATGTCCTGCAGGTCGACCATCGCCACGCGACCGTTCGCCCGGTCGTTGACGTACAGCCAGCGGCCGTCGTAATCGCCGGCGGTCTCACTCAGGGCCGGGTGGTGGGTGTCTCCCCAGGTGAGTTCGACGCCTTCGGGGTTGCCCCCGGCGAGAACGGTGTCACCCCAGTCAGCCCCGTAGCCGTAGCCTTGCCACGGTTCTGGGGTGAAGGCGGCGATGACCTTCAGGATGCGCATGGACGGCATGCCGATCACGAAGACCTGGCCGGAGTGCCCACCGGACGCAAACATGACATAGTCGTCATACTCACCGGGCGGGACGAACTGCTGAAGCGCGTGCTTCATGTCCTCCGGAGTTAGGCCGCGCGCGGCGGCAATGTCATCCAGATCACTGGAGACTCCGTTGCCGTTGCCGTCGCCGTTGCCTCCGTCATCGTCTCCGCAGGCGCCGGCGGCAAACACTCCGCCCAGCACAAGCACGAGGAGCGCCAATAGCGGAACTAGATACTGACGTTTCATCAGAACAACCTCCTTAGCCGACCCTGGCGTTGTAGGGACGGTTCATCGCGACTCGTATTACAGGCGCTATTGTGACGCCGGTAACAATAGGGATGGAGGGCCTAAAGTCCCGCCGGTGACAGGCCCATTGGCTCATTGTGTAGTGCGCGACTTAACGTTAGACCCGAATGGCGCCGGAAAGCGCGCTATCAGACAAGTATAGGTCGTAGTGCACAAAATACCTCGAGGCGAGAGCGAGTCAGCGGAGGGGCGACGAACCGCTCGGCGCTAGACTTCTTCGAGACCCGCGAGGCTTTCGAGGCTGGTCGAGGCCAGAGCCACGAGCAAAACCCGCTGAGCGCTCTGCCAGGGCTCGTGCAGCACGCACTTGTCGCCACCTCCGCAGGGGCCGCCGCTGAGCATGCAATCTGATCCGTCGATCTCCCCCTCAGCAGCTCTGACGATATCCAGCAGTGAGATCAGCTCCGGGGGCCGGGTCAGCCGGTGGCCACCGGACGAGCCCGTTCTGCTTTCCGTGAGGCCGGCGTTCTGCAGCAACGTCAGGACCTGCGGCGCGTACTGACCTGGCACGTTCATCGTCGCCGCTATCTCTCTGGTCTTGAGATAGGCGTCACCGTGCGCCCGGGCGAGGGCGATCGCCGCGCGCACAACATACTGACCACGTTTGGTTAGGCTCAGATCCATCTACTCTAATCATACTTCCCGCTGGAGCCCGCAGCAGATGGCGACCATCGAAAAGCGGAGCCGGGGCCGTCAGGAGACTACGGTCAGCTGACCGGGCGTGGCTTCGAACGTGGCCGGCGTCGTACCCACCGCGTCGCCGTCCGTCTCGACCAGGATCGCAGTCTCCGCGGTGAACTCCACACGCGACGCCTGCCGGTATTCCACCTCCGGGCTATCGACGAATGTGCCACTGCGCAGCTTCGGCAGTCCGCCGATCCGGCGCCAGCCGGCAACGTGCTCAACAACTACGGCGTCAAGCAACCCGTCGTCCAACCTGGCTCTGGGCGCCGTCCTCATACCGCCCCCTGTGTAGCAGCCGTTGGCGATCCAGGCGTTGTTCAGCATCAGCTCCCGCGCCGGTGAACCATCGATCACGACCGTCGCGAGGGCGGGCTGGTAGCGCCGCATCGTTGTCAGGATCGCCCACCAGAACGCCGGTGGCCCTGACAGCCGCCGCTGCGCGCGGTTGACCTCGTGGCAGACCATGGCGCCCATGCCGACTTCCGCCGCGTTGACGAACCAGCGTGACGATCGTTCACCACTGAAGTCGGTGAACGTCGCACGGCCCACGTCGATCTTGCGGCGGTCTCCCCGCGCCAGCACCGAAGCGGCCTTCTCGATGTCGCGCGGGATGCCCAGCGTTCGCACGAAATCGCTCCCGGTACCGCGAGGGAGCACCCCGAGCGCCGTCCCGCCGGTGCCGTTGGCGAGAAGCCCGTTGGCGACTTCTCCGATCGTCCCATCGCCACCGACGGCGACCACGACCTCGTACCTACCGGCCGCCCTGGCGGCGAGACGCATGCCGTCGCCCGGCCCCTCCGTACGGACCGCGCGGAACGGCGGAAGCACCTCTTGCAGCCGCTTGCGCAGCTTCCACCAGTTCCGGCCCGTGGACCTGTTCGCCGAGCGCGGATTGACGATCAGCAGAAGGCGCGGCGTCATGGGGGCGGCCGCACTGGATCGGTCTGATCGCGGCGAAACGCCATCATGCTCTCAGCGGCCCGACGATAAGCCTCGGCCTGCTCCCCGGCCTCGTCTTCGCCCCAGCCCAGCGTGCGGCCCAGGACCGATGCCACTCTCTCGGCGCCCGCGCCACCCGCCTCCGGGCTGAATAGCATCAGGTCGCTGCGGCGGCGCATGAAGTCCTCCAGAGTGACCGCCATCTCCGCCTCCGCCGCGAACGCAGCCTCGGCGAGCAGCACAGGCGAGCCCGGAACGACGGCTTCGAGCAGGCCGGGATCCTTCCGCGCCTCGGCCAGGACGCCGACGTGGTCCGTCCCGTGAGTATCGATGAGGTAACCCGCTGATTCACTGGAGATGCCCCAGCCGCGCGCGAGAGCTGCGACCGCCTGCGCGCGATAGCGATCGAAGCCTGAGATCGCGCCCGGCAGGCGCACACGCGAGGTCTGGCAGCGCGCCGGACTGAGCGTGAAGACAGCAGACTCGGCCTCAACGACCCGGTCGACGGCACGCTCCGCCATGGCGCGCCCGTTGGTGAGCTTGCCGCCGACGATCGCATAGGCGCCCGGCGGGCCGTCCAGGACTTCGTAGTCGCGGGCCACGTCGGACGGCGAAGGCGAGCCTTCCTCCGCGATGAGCGGGCGCACGCCCGCCCACGTCGCGGTCACGTCGGCCATCGTCAGGTCGACGTTGAAGTTGCCGTTCACGGCGTCGAGGATCAGGCCGACATCCGCCGCGTCGGCTTCCACCTCGCCCGCGTCGCCTGACCAGTCCGAGTCGGTCGTTCCCACGTAGCTGTAGAGGCCGTACGGAACGACGAACAACGGCCGCTCTTGCCAGTAGAAGGCGACGACGGAGTCCGTCCGCAACCGCTCGCGAGGGAGCACCACGTGGATACCCTTCGTCGGACGCAGGACGGCGCCTTCGCCGGACTTGCCGCGCCACTCGTCTGTCCACGGGCCGGCAGCGCCGATGACGGAGCGGGCGCGGACGGTCAGTTCGTCGCCGCTCACGACGTCGCGGCAGTTCACGCCGCTGGTGCACCCTCCCGTCGTCTCCAGCGACGCCGCTTCGACATAGTTCGCGACGGCGGCGCCGTGATCGGTCGCCGACAGCGCCACGGTCAGCGTGAGGCGGGCGTCGTTGGTGATCGCGTCGAAATAGCGGAAGCCGGAGCGAAGACCGACGTCGCGCAGGGCGGGCTCCTCTTCGATGAGCTGTTCGCGGGACCGGGCGCGGTGGCGGCCCATTCCCTGCCGGCCGGCCAGCACGTCGTAGCCGGTGAGGCCGATCCGCAGCAGGAGTGCGTTGTCCCGGCCACCCCTGAAAACGGGCAGCGTGAAGAGGATCGGCCGCACGAGATGCGGAGCGAGGCGCAACAGCCGCCCGCGCTCGCGCACCCCCTCCCGCACCAGGCTGATGTGCCGGTGCCGCAAGTAGCGGAGGCCACCGTGAACGAGTCGCGATGAGCGGCTGCTGGTGCCAGAGGCGAAGTCGCCCCGCTCGACGAGGGCCACGCTGAGGCCGCGCATGGCAGCGTCCCTCGCCACCCAGGCGCCGGTGATGCCGCCGCCGACGACAGCGAGGTCGAACGTCTCGCGGCGGAGGCGCTCCAACGCCTCGCCGCGCTGCGGCCGGCGTGCCGGCAGGGGCGCAGGTTCAGCCATCGCCCACGGCCGGAGGGGGTTGGCTCGCTTCCGCCGATGGTGGCACGAGCTTGCCCGGGTTGAGTATGCCTTCGGGGTCGAGAGCCGTCTTGATCGCGGAGAGCCAGCCGGCGCCCTGTTCACCCAGGTAGCCCGGCATCCAGCGGCGGTGCTCCGCCCCGATGCCGTGGTGGTGGCTCAGCGCGCCGCCGTTGCGCACGATCGCATCCGTGGCCGCCGCCTTTACGCGCTCCCACTGCTCTACCTCAGCGCCCTTCTCTTGCGGCGCCAGGAATGTGTAGTAGATCGACCCTCCGTCGCGATAGGAGTGCGAGAGATGGGCCATGACGACGCTGCGCTCACCCAGCGCGCCGTAGAGAGCGTCGCGAACGGCGGCGTGAAGGGCGAGGTAGCGGTCCCAGGGCACAGCAGTCTCAAGCGTTTCGACCATGATTCCGTGATCCAGGAGTGTGTCGCGGAGGAGGGGCGCGTCGTAACGTCCACGCTTCCAGGCCCGGCCGGCGCCCTTGCCGATCGAGAAAGCGCCGTGGCGGCCGAGGATCCGCTTCGCCGCCGCCCGCTCGTGGCGGACGTCGGCCTCGTTGCCCTCGAAGCCGAGGATCATCACCGAACCCGACTCCAGGCTGAGGCCGCGACGCCCCAGGTACCAGCGGCCGACACCTTCGACGACGCCGGCGAACCCCTGCGGCGGCGCCCGCAGCGCCAGCGTCGATTCCGTCTCAGTCTCGTCGGAGACCCGGAGGACTGCGGGAGAGATGTCCGACTGCATGATCTCGCGCGCGGCCTCCACGCCCTCCGCGAACGACGGCAGGAGGTATCCCCGGTAGTCGTCGTGTTCGGGCAGTGGGGCCAGCCGCAGCGTGGCCTGCGTGATGACGCCCAGCGTACCCTCTGACCCGGTAATCACCTGCACGAGATCCGGACCGGCGGCCGCAGCGGGTACGTTCGGGGTGGTGAGCAGGCCGTCCGGGTGAGCGAGGTGCATCGACTGCACCAGCTCGGCGATCGCCCCGTAGCGCGTTGAGTTCTGTCCGGCCGAGCGGGTCGCGATCCAGCCACCGACGGTGGAGTAGACGAAGGACTGCGGAAAGTGGCCGAGGGTGAAGCCGCCGGGGTTGAGGAAGCGCTCCAGATCGGGGCCCATGATGCCCGCCTGCACTGTGGCCGTGGCCGAGTGTTGGTCGATGGCGAGCGGCCTGCTCAACTCGGCAAGGTCGAGGGTGATCGAAGGCCGGTCGCCGCACGGCTCGACGCCGCCGACGACGGACGTGCCGCCGCCGAACGGGATGACGGCGAGCCCGTGCCGCCGCGCCAGCCGCAGGACTTCCAGCACGTGCTCTTCCGTCGCTGGAGTAACGACAGCGTCTGTCGGGCTCGGCACTTCGCCGCGGCGGATGCGCACCAGGTCCTTGTACCCCTTACCGAGGCTGAAAACGGCACGGGCGGCATCGTCAGTCGAGACGCCCTGCACCCCGACGAGGCCGGAGAGTTCCGAGATGACGCCATCGGGAAGGCGACCGGGCGACACGGTGATCTCGGACGCCGACTCCAGGCGCTCCGCCGGCTTGGTCTCGCCCATGCGGTCCCGCACGTAGGACCAGAACCGCTCGGGGGCAGGCAGATGGTAGGATTCACCCTCGCGGCCCCAGCCCCACCACTTCGATCGCATCACGTCAGACCTCCTGACCCGACCGTAGCCCGAAGACCGCTTGAAATCCAGTGCCAGTGCACCTCTCTATCCGATCGGCGCCCGGACGAAGCAGCCGTCAAGAACACTGTCGCAGCCGTGCGATCGGGTGTGAGGCAGGGCACTGCCCCTCTCTGGCGGTGGGGCTATACTGGTGCACTAAGCAAGGAGGCCGCCACATGCCCATGAACCCCACCGTGATGAAGATCTTCGCGCGATCGCACACCTTCTGGTACCGCATTTCCGGCGGCGTGCTCGGCGGGAAGATGGGAAGCGCGCCCATCGCGCTGCTGACGACGACGGGCCGCAAGTCGGGGAACAAGCGCACAACGCCGCTGCAGACGATCATGGACGGCGAGACCATCATCCTCATCGCCTCTAACGCCGGCCACAAGGTGCACCCCCAGTGGTGGCTCAACCTCAAGGCCAATCCCGAGGCCACCGTTCAGGTCAAGCGCGACGTGCGCGAGATGCGCGCTGAGGAGGCGACCGGCGAGGAGCGCGAACGCCTCTGGCAGAAGGCGGTGGACCAGTACGCCGGTTACGCCAACTACCAGAAGACCGCCGATCGCGAGATCCCGGTAGTCGTACTCAAGCCTGTACAGCCGGGCGCCTGACAGAGATACCGAAGGGAGCACAGATGAAGGGTCACAGGTGGTTCGCGGCGGTCTACGACCGGATGACAGCGCCGGCCGAGCGCGGCTTCATGAAAGACATACGAAAGGAGCTCGCCGGCGGCGCCAGCGGGCGCGTGCTTGAGATCGGCGCCGGGACCGGCGCCAACTTCGCCTACTACGAGGACGGCCTCGAGGTGGTGGCGACGGAGCCGGACCCCTACATGCTGCGCAGAGCGGAGGCCCGGGCTGCGGAGTCAAAGGCTCGAATCGACCTCAAGCAGGCCCCGGCGGCGAAGCTGCCGGTCGAGGACGCCAGCTTCGACACGGTCGTCGGCACTCTCGTCATGTGTTCGGTCGATGATCAGGCTGAGGCGCTCGCGGAGGTGCGCCGTGTGCTCAAGCCGACGGGCGAGTACCGCTTCTTTGAGCACGTCCGCTACGAGAACCCGATCGGCGGGCTGAGTCAGACGCTGATCGCGCCGCTCTGGGGTTGGTGTGGCGCCGGCTGCCACCCGAACCGAAAGACGGTCGACTCGATACGCGACGCCGGATTCGAGGTGAGCCGAGTCGAGGTCACCATGCCGACGCCGCCGATTCCGCCGATGCTCTTCACGCGGCCCCACGCCCTGGGCTTCGCGACTCCAGCAAGCGGCTGAGGCCACCAGCGCGACCCTGATCGCGCGCCGGGGCGGCGGCTCGTATTCTGTGGGGCATGGTTGCCAGGCTATCCGCGCTGTCTCCGGGCCCGCTGGCGACGGGCCGGCTCACCATCCTCCTGGCGGCCGTGCTATGGAGCACGAACGGCGTCTTCATCAAGGAGATCGACGCCGACGCGACCAGCATCACATTCTTCCGCTGCTTCTTCGCCGCCGTCTTCCTAGTCCCGCTGGTCAGGCTGAGAAACACTCCCAGGCCCTTCGACGTCATGGTCGGCGTCGGCCTCTTCGCGGCACTCCTCTGGCTCTTCGTCTCCTCGACGAAGGAAACTTCGGCGGCGAACGCCATCTTCCTGCAGTACACGGCGCCCTTCTACGTCATCGCGCTGGCGCCCCTGCTCCTGCGCGAGCGGCTGCGCGGGGTCGACCTGGCGGCGCTCGGCGTCTGCCTGGCGGGCGTGGCGATCCTCTTCGGCGGCAACGCCGGCTCCGGCGACCTGACGGGCATGGTCATGGGCCTTGGCAGCGGGCTCTTCTTCGGCCTCTACATGATGTGGTTGCGGCGCATGAAGTACGCGGACTCCGTGCTCCTGACGTTCGTGCACTGCGGCGCCGTCGCCCTCATCTTCGCCGCCGTGCCGGGCGTCTGGGACGTCAGCGGCCGCGACGCCGCGCTGCTGGCGCTGATGGCGGCCCTGCAGTTCGCCATCCCGTACACCCTCTTCGCGCGCGGCCTCCGCACCGTGGCCAGCGCGGAGGCCAGCCTGATCGCCCTGGTGGAGCCGGTGCTCAACCCGATCTGGGTCGTCATCCTCGTCGGCGAGAGCCCGTCTGTAGCCACGGCCATCGGTGGCACCGTCATCATCATCGGGCTGATCCTGCGCTACACGCTCTTCGCGCGCTGGTCGCCCGGCACGATCGCGGAGCCGGGCGCGGTGCCCGGCGAGCCAGGCAAAGCGATGCCGCCGGAGGGTTAGCTCAGCCGAAGTTGTGAGCTTCCGGCGCGATCGGCTGCGGCGTCGCGAGCGCCGTGATCCGCCGGGCGGCGACGTTGATCGTGCCGTCGCGGCGCTCCAGCGTGCCGTGGACGATGACGAACGGCTCCGAACGTACCAGCGGGCGCTCGGCCTCGTAGAGGTGCGGGCGCACGATGATGTTGGCCAGCCCGAACTCGTCCTCCAGCAGGAGGAAGACGAAGCCCTTGGCGCTTCCCGGGCGCTGCCGGCAGACGACCATCCCCGCCACCTGCACCGGCGTCCCGTCCGCCAGGCTGCCGAGCATGCGGGTGGGCGCGATCGCTTCGTTCAGCCCCGGCCGCAGGAACGCCATCGGGTGGTGGTTGGGCGACATGCCGAGGACCGTGTAGTCGGCGGTCATGCGGTCCCAGTCGGTCATCGAGCGCAGGGCCACCATGTCCTGCTCCACCGGCAGCGCCAGCGCCAGCTGCCGCTCCGAGCGGCCCCGGCCCTCCGAGCGATAGAGCAGGCCGAGCTGCCAGAGGAGTTCCCGTCGCTCGAGGCCGAAGCAGTCGAAGGCCCCGCAGGCGATCAGGTTCTCGACGGACTCGCGCTTGAGCTGCGTGCGCTCCAGGAAGTTGAACAGCGAACGAAACTCCCCGTCGCGCTCGCGCTCGTCCTCGAGGGGCTGCGCGGCTGCCCTGCTCAACCCGCGCGTGTAGCGCAGGCCGATGCGGACGCCTGCCCTGAGCCCGGCGCCAGCCAGAGTCGAAGGGCCGGCCCCGAGCCCGGCGTTAGCTGGAGCCGAAGGGGCATCGCCCGTGATGCTGCAGTCGGCGCCGCTCTGGTTGATGTCCGGCGGCAGGACGTCGACGCCGTGGCGCTTGCCGTCGTTGAGCAGGACGTGCGGGCCATAGAAGCCCATGGGCTGGGCGTTGAACAGCGCGCAGAGGAACTCGGCCGGGTAGTGCGTCCGGAGCCACGAACTCTGGTAAGCGAGCAGCCCGAAGGCGGCCGCGTGCGACTTCGGAAAGCCGAATGCGGCGAAGCCGATGATCTTCTGGAAGACAGCCTCCGCCACCTCCACCGTGACGCCGTTCGCCAGGGCGCCCGCGACGAACTCGCCCTTGAGCTTCTCCAGCGCCTCCTGCGAGCGCTTGCGGCTCATCGCCCGTCGCAGGCTCTCGGCCTGCCCCGCCGTAAACCCGGACAGCGCCATCGCCACCTGCAACACTTGCTCCTGGTAGATGATCACGCCCAGCGTCTCGCCGAGCACCGGCTCCAGCGACGGGTGATCGTACGTCACCGGCTCGCGTCCCATGCGCCGGGCGATGTACGGGTTGACCGCGCCGCCGATGATCGGGCCGGGCCGGATGATCGCCACCTCGACGGTCAGGTCGTCGAGGCAGCGCGGGCGCACGCGCGGCAGCGTCTGCATCTGGGCACGCGATTCGATCTGGAAGACGCCCATCGTGTCCGCCGCGCAGATCGTGTCGTAGACGCGCTCGTCGCCAAAGTCGATGCGCGAAAGGTCGATCCGCTTGCCCCGCGTCTCCTCGACGAGGTCGAGGCACTCGTCCACAGCGGAGAGCATCCCCAGCGCGAGGAAGTCGATCTTGATCATGCGGGCGTCGTCCACCGAGTCCTTGTCCCACTGCATGAGCACGCGGCCCGGCATCGCCGATTGCTCCAACGGCACGAGGTCGATCAGCGGCCGCGAGGAGATGACCATGCCGCCGACGTGCTGGCTGATGTGGCGCGGAAACCCGGCAATCTCCTCCACCAGGCCTGCCAGGTGATGCCAGCCGCGCGCGCCGCTGGCGCCCAGCTTGTCGCGATAGTGGGCCAGCCGTTCCATCTCCGAACGAACACCCTTCGCCGAACCGCCCTCGCTCACTTTCGCCAGGCGATCAAGCTCAGCTGCCGGGAGACCCAGCGCCTTCCCCACTTCGCGCACGGCGCTGCGGATGCGATAAGTCGGGAACGTGGCGACGAGCCCGACGTGGTCGTTCCCGAAGTGCTCGTAGACGCGCAGCATCAGCCGCTCCCGGATGTCGCGCGGGAAGTCGAGGTCGATGTCCGGCACGGAGGCCATCTCCTCGTTCAGGAAGCGGCCGAGGAAAAGGTTGTTCGCGATCGGGTCGATGTGCGAGAGGCCGATCAGGTAGCAGATCACCGACCCGACGGACGATCCTCGGCCACGCCCGGGCGGGCCATGGTACGGACGCCCCTTGATCTCGAAAGCGACCTCCTCGGCCAGCTTCAGGATCTCGCGGTGGATGAGGAAGAAGCCGGAAAGGCCGTGCTTCTCGACGAGACGCAGCTCGGCTTCGAGGCGGGACTCGACCTCGGCGGTGAATCTCGGATAGCGCAACGCCGCCTCGCGCTGGCAGATCTGCCGCAGGTACGACTCCGCTGTCTCACCCTCCGGCGCCGGGCAGCCTGTCCTGAGCGAAGCCGAAGGGTCCGGAAAACGGTAGTCGAGGTCACGCGTGAGGTCGAACTGGCAGCGCTCGGCGATCCGCTCTGTGTTCGCGATCGCCTCCGGCTGGTCGCGGAAGAGATCGGCCATCTCGGCAGCCGGGCGCAGGTGGTACTCCGAGTTCTCGCGGCGCTGGCGGTGCGAGGCGTCGAGGCTCGCGCGGTTCTTGATCGCGACGAGCACGTCCTGGAGCCGGTGCCGCTCCTGCCGGTGGTAGTGCACGTCACCCGTCGCAACAACGCCGACGCCAAGGTGCTCCGCCAGGTCAGCGAGGGCGCGGTTACGCCGCGCATCGCCGTAGACAAGATTGTTCTGCAGCTCGATGAAGAAGTTCTCCGCACCAAACCAGCGGGCGTAGCGCCGTGCCACTTCCTCCGCCTCCCTGTGCCGTCCCTGCGCCACCAGCGACGGCACCTCGCCGTGGCGGCAGCCGGAGAGCGCGATCAGCCCCTCCGTGCCTGCCCTGAGCGCGCCGTCAGGCGCAGTCGAAGGGTGGCGGGCCAGCGCGTCCAGCTCGACGCGCGGCTCGCCCCGTTCGTGATCCAGGTGCGCGTGCGTGAGCAGGCGGCAGAGGTTGGCGTAGCCGCGTCCGTCTTCGCAGAGGAGCGTCAGGTGGTGATCAGCTTGCCCGTCCGGGTTCGCGAGCGTGACCTCGGCGCCGGTGATCGGCCGGATGCCCCAGGCCCGGGCGCACTGGGCGAACTCCATCGCGCCGTGCAGGCCGTCGTGGTCCGTCAGCGCCAACGCCGTCTGCCCCAGCTCACCCGCCCGCAGCACCAGCTCCTCGATGTGCGAGGCGCCGTCGAGGAACGAGAAGTTGGAGTGGCAGTGCAGCTCCGTGTAGCTCACCCGGTGTACGCCTGCTTGTACCAGCGGCCGCTGTCGACGTCGCGATAGACGTCGACGGCGCAACCGTTCTCCAGGAACAGCCGCCAGTAGACCCGGCTCACCGGCTGCTCACGCCACCACTCGTCGTCGATGCGCCACGTCTCGATGACCGACTCAACGGCGCAGCGATGACCCGAGAGGTAGACGCCGGCCGGCACGCCGTTCGCGTCCGTCTTAACGTCCAGAGGCCGGGGGCTGTTGAGCGGCCGCAGTTTGCCCTCACCAGGAGGTGAGGGCTTCAGGTCAGGTCTTCCACCGCCGCGCGCCGCTCTGGTATCCGTGACCACGGCTCCACCTCCACTATTCGGCCGATCGCCGGCCTTCCGTTCGAGCCCAGGTGGCGCGCGGCCTCCTCCACCTGCCGCCGCAGCTTGCCCTTGCTTTCGAAGAGCGCCGCCTGCTTGCCGGACTCGCCGCTCAGCCCCACCAGCTCGATCTCCAGCTCCTCCACCGGGCGCTCCGGTGGGCGGCGCGTGACCGCCGTCTTGATGACGAACCACGCTGCTTTCGGGTCGGCCAGCGCTTCCCGGAAGGCGACCGGCAACTCCCAGGCGCCGCCAGCTGGGCCGTCCAGGCTCGCGCGGGCCACCGCCCTGCGCACCCAGCGCCCCTGCCGCGACTCGTCGCCGTAGGCCGCATACGTCAGCCGCTCGAGCCCCGCGAGGATCGCTTCCAGGGCAACGGCGGGCGACGGCATCTCCAGCCGGCGGACAACGGTGCTCTCCGCCGCGCGCGGGGCCAGCGGCTCGCCGTCAGCCCCCTGAGCCAACTCCCAGCAGCGCTTTCCCTGCGGGCCGAACTGCTGCTGGAACGCACCCAGCGGCAGCGCGGCGATGTCGCCGATCGTCTCCAGTCCCAGCAGTTTGAGCCGCCAGAGCATCGCCTCGTCGGCGGGCAGGTAGGCGCAGGGCAACGGCACCAGCAGTGCACGCTCCTCGCCGGCCGGCACGACCTTCGCAACGCCCGGCCGCGAAGTGACGGCGGCGACACGGGCAGCGAACTTGCCGCCGGCGACTCCAACGCTGGCCATGAACCCGAGCCGCCTGTGCAGCGAGGCGATCAGGTCGTCCGCGAACGCTTGCGCTTCCACGGCAAAACCGGCGAGGGAAAGGTACGCCAGGCCGGGATCGCCCGGCTCCACCTCCGGGCTCAGCTCGCCGAGCAGGCCGAGCACCTCCTCGAAACGGCGCCCGTAATGCGCGCCGTCCGGCGGCAGCACGACCGCGCGGCGCGAGAGCGCGATCGCTTCGCTCATGCGCATGCCGGCGCGGATGCCAACGGCCTCGGCGCCGAGGGAACAGCCGAGCACGCGGGCATCGCCGATCAGGACGAGGCGGCTGCCGATCTCTTTACGGCGCTGACGCTCCGCCTCGACCATGAAGCGAGGGATGTAAACGCAGGCGATGCTCACGGTGACGACCTCATGGGAGGTACAATATAGAACTAGTGTTCTATATTGTCAATCGCCAAACTTCCCACCAGGACTCTTGACACCCGTAGTGCCAAAACCGAACCTTGCACCATGACCGCGGCTCACTCCCCTGCCACACCCGCAGCAGTCGACGGCCGCCGCGCCGGACGCGAGCGCAACCGCAACGCCGTCGCCGATGCGCTGCTGGACCTCTACCAGGAAGGCGTCATCAGCCCCGGCGCGCAGGACGTCGCCGACCGCTCCGGCGTCTCGCGCCGCTCGCTCTTCCGCTACTTCGACGACATGGACGAGCTGTGCCGCGTGGCGATCGACCGGCACAGCGCGCGGGTGAGCCACCTGTTCGAGATCGAAGGCCCCGGCGCGGGCCCGCTGGCAGCGCGCATAGACCGCCTCGTCCGGCAGCGGACGCAACTCTTCGAGGCGATCGCGCCGGTCGCCCGCATCGCCCGCCTGCGCGCGCCCTTCCAGCCGATCATCGCCGCCGAACTCGCCCGCAGCGCCGCCTTATTGCGGGCACAGCTCGCGCGTCACCTCGCGCGGGAGCTGGACGGCCTGAGCCCGGAGACACGGAGCGAGACGCTGGCCGCGGCCGACGTCCTCGCCTCGTTCGAGTCGTTCGACCTGATGCGGCGCGCTCAGAGCCTCTCGCTCGATGACGTCGACGCGGCGATGCGCAGGGGCCTCGCGGCGCTGCTCGCTACTCCTTAGCGAGTTCGGTGCGCGCCGTCGCGGCGATGTCTGCCTGATCGCGCGGGCTGCGGATGCGGAACGTCACCTTCTCCAGCCGGCCCGTGAACGCGAACGGCGGCTCGTAATCGTCGACGACCGGCGAGAGGGGGTTCTGGCCAAGGTCCATTCCGGTCGAGCCAAGGATCCGCACAACCGGTGAGACTTCGACCGACCCAACGTCCGTCCCGTCGATCGCGATCGTCAGCGTGCCGCTGGGCACACCGCGGTCGAAGTGCGCTTCGAGCCGGTGCTTGCCGGGCACGAGCTTCGCGTCGCCGGTCGCACGGTGGTGACGGCCGAGGGCGTTGTAGTCAAACTGAAGCACGCCATCCTTGACGAAGAACGTGTGCCCGACGTTGTGGCCGCCGCACGCGTAGAGCACGCCCTCGCAGCCTCCTTCCGGCACTTCGACCTCACAGACTATCGTCCACGCTTGTCCACCCAGCCGGGGGCAGGCATCGGCGGGGATGTGCGAGATCGGCGGCGTGTAGACGTACTCGTCGACGAAGTGCGGCGTGCCGGGCCGCGGCGTGGCGCCGAAAAGCTCGATGTTGCGGTCGTCAAGGGGCAGCACGCCGTTTGCCTCGGCCTCCGCCCACCACGCGTCGACCATCTCCTTCAGCTTCTCCGGGTGCTCCTTCGCCAGGTCGTGGCACTCGGAGAAGTCCTCCGCCAGGTTGTACAGCGACCACTCCTCCGTGTCGAAGTCGGCCCCCTTCATGTGGTAGGTCACGGCCTTCCAGCCGTCCTTCCACAGGCCCCGATGGCCGAACTGCTCGAAGTACTGAACGCGCCGCCGCGTCGGCTCGCCGGGAGCATCCCACGTGTAGGCGATGCTCTCGCCGTGCAGCGGGATCTGCTCGTGCCCGTTGAATTCGGCCGGCAACTCGATGCCGGTAACGTCGAGAACCGTCGGCGTCAGGTCGGTCACGTGGCAGAACTGGTCGCGCAGGCCGCCGGCCTGCTTGATGCGCTTCGGCCAGTGGATAACGAGCGGGTCGCGGATACCACCGCCGTAGGTGTTCTGCTTGTACCAGCGCAGCGGCGTGTTCCCGACCTGCGACCAGCCCCACGGGATGTTGCTGTGCGAGTGCGGCCCGCCGATGTCATCGAGCCGGTTGGCGACGATCTCGTCGATGTCCTCGCTGATCATGTTGAAGAAGCTCCACTCGTCCATCACGCCGTGCGGGCCGCCCTCCTGGCTGGCGCCGTTGTCGGAGAGCACCATTAGCAACGTGTCATCGAGCAGGTCCTGCGACTCAAGGTAGGCGACGAGACGCCCGATCTGCGCGTCAGTGTGGTCGAGGAAGCCGGCGAACGCCTCCTGCAGCCGGGCTGCGAAGCGCTGCTCGTTCTCCGAGAGGTCGTCCCACGGCCGCACGCCCGGATTGCGGTCGGCCAGCGCCGTCGCCTGCGGCACGAGGCCCAGCTCCTTCTGGCGTGCGAACCAGGCCTCCCGCGTCTTGTCCCAGCCCTCGTCGAAGCGGCCGCGGTACTTCTCGCGGTACTCGGGCGGCGACTGGTGCGGCGCGTGCGTCGCGCCGAACGCCAGGTGGAGGAAGAACGGCCTGTCGGGGCGCACGGACTTGAGATCGCGGATCATCTGGATCGACTGATCAACGAGGTCCTCGGAAACATGGTAGCCGTCCTCGGGGCCAGCCGGCGGCAGGATGTGGTGATTGTCGGCCGTCAGACCCGGGTAGAACTGGTCGGTCTCGCCCTGGAGGAAGCCGTAGTAGCGGTCGAAGCCCCTCTGCAGCGGCCAGCTATCGTGCGGACCGGCGGCGCTGCACTCGGCCATCGGCGCCAGGTGCCACTTGCCGACGGCGTACGTCGCGTAGCCCCCCGTGCGCAACAGCTCGGCGACCGTGGCGGCGCGCGGCGTGATGCCGCCACGCATGTTGGGGAATCCGGTGTCAAAGTTGGAGATGCCGCGCATGCCCACGGCGTGATGATTTCGCCCGGTGAGGAGGCAGGCGCGGGACGGCGAGCAGAGCGCCGTCGTGTGGAAGTTGGAGTAACGTACGCCGTTCGCCGCGAGCTGGTCGATGTTCGGCGTCTCGATAGTCGATCCGTAACAGCCGAAGTGGGAGAAGCCGGTATCGTCGAGGACGACCATCACGACGTTGGGCGCATCGCCCGGTGGTCTCGGAGGCGCCGGCCACCACGCCTCGGAGTCGGCCAGCGTGCGGCCGATCTTGCCCTCGAATCCTGGTTCGCTGTCGCTCATCCTGATCTCCCTCCGGCGCCCTGGGCGCTCCGTCTTTCTACCGTCTGGGGAGAGCCGCTGTCAAGATGTTGACACTGCGAGTGCCAGTCTATACTGTGGCCAGCATTCAATCGGATGACCTCAGAGGAGGCGCCCCAATGGCTATCTACCCGACCCCGGAACAGATCCAGGAGTTGATGAAAGGCCCGCAGGACCAGCCCGTCGTGATGCTCAACCTGCTGCGGTTCAAGCCGCGGGCCGACGCCTCGCACGAGGGAGACAGCGGCCAGGAAGCGTACATGCGCTACGGGGCCGAGATGCGCAAGTTCGTGGAGTCGAAGGGCGGGCGTTTCATCTGGGCCGGCCGCGTCGACTCGCAGTTGATCGGCGAAGGCGGCGAAGGGTTCCAGGCCGTCGCCCTCGTCGAGTACCCTTCGCGCAAGGCCTTTGCGGAGATCAACCAGGACCCGCACGTCAGTGAGAACCTCGGCAAGCACCGCGCGGCCGGCCTCGAAATGCAGTGGCTGATCGCAATGACGGAGGCGGGCCCGTGACAGAACCACCGGGGTCCTCCGCGCCCCTTCTCCTGGACCGCGAGGGTGGCGTGGCGATCGTCACGATCAACGACCCACCCCGGAACCGGCTTGGCCTTGCGCTCATGGACGAGCTGGAAGAGCAGGTCGCTGTGCTGGCCGCCGACGAATCTGTCCGCGCGGTCCTCCTGCGAGGCGCCGGCGAGGAGAACTTCTCCGTCGGCATGAACCTGAAGCAGCTCCCCGAGGGCATTAGCAGGATGGGCAGCATCGACGCCGTCCTGGACCAGCGGCTGCGGGTCCTCGCCGCGATCGAGAGCATGGAGAAGCCCTGGGTCGCCGTCATGTGCGGCTACTGCCTGGGCGGAGGGCTGGAGCTGCCGCTGGCCTGTCACTTCCGTGTCGCCGCCACCGAAGGCGCAAAGATCGGCCTGCCAGAGCTTGACCTGGGCACCGTGCCCGCCTGGGGCGGGACAGCGCGCCTCACACGCCGCATCGGCCGCGACCACGCGCTGGACATGATCTTGCGCGCGAAGAAGATCTCCGGGCCAGAGGCGCTCCGCATCGGCCTCGTCCACGAGGTCTGGCCCAACGACGAGCTGCAGCGCCGCGCGCTCGGCCTTGCGAAGGAGTTGGCGGCGGGTCCGTCCATCGCCATCGCCGGCGTTCTCAGGTCGGTCGTCGGCGCTGGCGAAAAGCCGCTCGATGAGGCGCTGGCCGAGGAGCGGCGCGCCGTCTTGCAGACGATGGGGACAAAGGACCAGGCCGAGGGGATGCAGGCGTTTCTTGAGAAGCGCAAGCCGAGCTTCACCGGAGAATGAGCGAATCAGGAGGAGACCTATGAAAGCCCTAAGAACGCCCGACGAACGATTCGCCGGCCTGCCCGGCTGGACGTTCGAGCCGAAGTACCTCGACGTCCCCGACGGCGAAGGCGGCTCGCTCCGCATGCACTACGTCGACGAAGGCCCGGCCGGCGCGGCGCCGGTTCTGCTCCTGCACGGCGAGCCCTCCTGGGCGTATCTCTACCGCAAGATGATCCCGGTCATCACCGGCGCCGGTCACCGTGCCATCGCACCCGACCTCATCGGCTTCGGCCGTTCAGACAAGCCCAGCGAGAAGAGCGACTACACCTTCCAGCGCCACGTTGACTGGGTGAAGTCGTTCATCGAGCAGCCGGGCCTCACTAACGTCACGCTCTTCGGCCAGGACTGGGGATCGCTGATCGGCCTGCGCATCGCGGCGGAGGAGCCGGACCGCTTCGCGCGCGTGATCATCGGCAACGGCGGCCTGACCACGGGCGACCGGACGCCGGGCGAGGTGTTCCTGCGCTGGCAGAAGTTTTCGCAGGAGGCGCCTGCGTTCGACATCGGGCGCCTGGTTCAGGGCGCGACGACGACGACGCTGCCGGACGATGTCGTCGCCGCCTACGACGCGCCCTTCCCGGACGATTCGTACAAAGCCGGCGCGCGCATCTTCCCCTCGCTGGTGCCGACGCAGCCGGACGACCCGGCCGCGCCAGCCAACCGCAAGGCCTGGGAGGTACTCCAGAAGTGGGAGAAGCCGTTCCTCACGACGTTCAGCGACTCCGACCCGATTACGAAGGGCGGCGAGCGCCCGCTGCAGGCGATGATCCCGGGCACGAAGGGCCAGCCGCATACGACGATCGCCGGCGCCGGCCACTTCCTGCAGGAGGACAAGGGCGAGGAGCTGGCGCGAGTCATCGCCGACTGGCTGGCGAAGACGAGCTAGCCGTACGACTCCCCGTACATAAGGCTGCCGGTTCTTCAGGAGCCGGGCAGGCGAACCGTGAACGTGGCACCGCTCCCCGGCTCACTCGTCGCCTCGATCGAGCCTCCATGCGCCTCGACGATCCAGCGGCAGATCGCGAGGCCGAGGCCAGCGCCGCCCTCTCCGCGACTGCGAGCGACGTCGACACGATAGAAGCGGTCGAAGATGTGCGGCAGGTGTTCGGCCGGGATCCCGGGCCCGTTGTCCGCGATCGCTATCTCAGCCTGGCCGTCGGCGACCCGCCAGGAAACGTCGATCGCGCCGCCGGCGGCTGTGTACTTGATCGCGTTGTCCAGCAGGTTGAGCAGCAGTTGCAGGACGAGGTCCTGATCGGCGACCAGGCGAACGTCGTCGCCGGGCATCACCGTCAACGTGAGCCCCTTCTCGGACGCCGCCGGGCTCACCTGCTCGACGGCGTCGGTCGCGAGCGCCCGGGCGCTCAGATCCTCGCGGTTGATCTCGATGCGGGCGGCGTCGGCGCGGGCCAGCGTGAGTAAGCTGCCGACGAGCCGGATCATCCGGTCCACCTCGCTGTTCACGCCCCGCAGGACCTCCCGATAAGCCTCTGGATCGCGCTCACGCTGCAGAGCGACCTCGGTCTGGCCCTTGATCGCGGTCAGCGGCGTACGCAGCTCGTGAGAGGCGTCTGCCGTGAACTGCCGCTGGCGTTTGAAGGCTCTGTCCAGGCGCTCGATCATCTCGTCGAACGTGCGCGCCAGGCGGCCGACTTCATCGTCGGGAAGATCGAGGTCGAGGCGCTGGCCCAGGTCCTCGGCGCCGATCTTGCGCGCGACACGGGTCACGCGATCGATCGGCGAAAGCGCACGCCCGGCGAGAAACAGTCCGCCGGCGCTGGTGACACCGAGAACGGCTGGATAGGCGAAAGCGATGATCACGAGAAGCGAGCGCAGCGTGCTGCGCACGTCCTCGTCCGTCAGACCAACCTCGACTACGCCGACGATCTCACCGTCTGAGAGGACCGGGGCCGTCAGCACGCGGAGGTTGTCGTGACCGAAGACGATCTTGCGGTAAGCCCTCTCGCCGGCCAGCGCTCGTTCCACGGCGGCCGAATCCACGACCGGGGCCGGATCGCCGCCGGAGCTGTCGAAAACGACGCCGCCAGATGAGTTGAAGATGCGTGTGAACTCGTCGTCCCCAACATCGTTACCGTCGATTTCGACGTGTTCGACCTCCAGTTCGCCGTCTTCGGTCGCCAGTCCCGCCACGATGCTGGCTCGCGCTTCAAGCGAGCTGTCCAGGTTCGAGTTGAGGTTCTCCCGCAACGCGAGATAGACACCGGCGCTGAAGACGGCGAGGGTGACCGCAAGGAGCAGCACGTACCAGAGCGTCAGCCGCAGCCGGAGCGAGCGCAGGAACGCCACGCTAGCCGGCCTCTCGCGCGGAGATGCGGTAGCCGGCGCCGCGGACCGTGTCTATCAGCTTCGGCCCGCCCACGCCATCGATCTTCTTGCGCAGGTTCTTCACATGCACGTCGATGACGTTCGTCGCGTTGTCGAAGTCGTAGTTCCAGACGTGCTCAGCGATGACCGTGCGGGAGAGTACCTGGTTCGGGTGGCGCATCATGTATTCGAGGAGCGCGAACTCCTTCGTGGTCAGATCGAGGCCTTCACCGGCTCGTGAGACCTGCCTGGTCACCGTGTCCATCGTGAGGTCTCCCACCTGCAACACGTTGCCCCGCAGCACCGGCTCGCGGCGGACCAGCGCGCGCAAGCGCGCCAGCAGCTCGGCGAACGCAAACGGCTTCACCAGGTAGTCGTCGGCGCCGCTGTCGAGGCCGGCAACGCGGTCCTCGACGGCGTCTCGCGCGGTCAGCATCAGGATGGGAGTGCGCACGCCGCGCTCCCGCAGCGTCGAACAGACGCCTAAGCCGTCGACTAACGGGAGCATCACGTCCAGGATGATCACGTCGAAGTCTGCGACGGCGGGCCACTGGATCGCCTCTTCGCCGTCGCGGGCTGTGTCGACGCTGTAGCCGTTCTCAGACAGACCGCGGGCGATGAAGTCCGCGATCTGCGGCTCGTCTTCGACAACAAGAACTCTCATGGCGTACAGGCGGCGGTCTCGGCCGGTCGCCCGGCTTAAGTGTAGACCCGCGGCGTGAAGCCCGGATGAAGTTTTCGCCCGATATGCGCCGCGAGCGAGGGGCTGACGGGCGTCGCCCGCTTGACACCGGAACCGTTCCGTCCGAGAGTACAAGCCGATGACGACGACGACTGGGTTCGTTTATCGATTTCACGACGGTAACGCCGGGATGCGCGATCTTCTCGGCGGTAAGGGAGCGAACCTCTGCGAGATGGCCCGCCTGGGCCTGCCGATCCCGCCAGGCTTCGTCGTATCCACGGACGGCTTCCGCGAATTCGACCGCCTGGACCGCCAGCTGCCGGACAGCCTCTGGCAAGAGGTGCAGGAGGCGCTGAAGGAGGTCGAGGAGGCTGTCGGCCGCAGCTTCGGCGACCCGGACGACCCGCTCCTCGTGTCCGTCCGCTCAGGCTCGAAGTTCTCGATGCCGGGCATGATGGACACGATCCTCAACCTCGGACTCAACGACGAGACGGTCGAGGGCCTGGCGAAGGCCGCCAACGACCGCCGCTTCGCGCTCGACTCTTACCGCCGCTTCATCCAGCTCTTTGCCAAGGTGGCGCTTAACGCCGACGCCGACGCCTTCGAGAAGGTCCTCGACGACGCGCGGGAGAAGGCGGGCGCCGCTTCCGACGCGGATCTGAGCGAGACCGATCTCGAAGACGTCATTCGCCGCTACAAGGAGATCGCGTCTACGGGCAAGAAGCCGTTCCCGACCGACACGCTTGACCAGCTGCGCATCGCCATCAGCGCCGTCTTCGAAAGCTGGACGAACGAGCGCGCGATCGCCTACCGCAACCACCAGCACATTTCGCACGACCTCGGCACCGCCGTCAGCATCATGGCGATGGTCTTCGGCAACACCGGACCAAGCAGCGGCACCGGCGTCTGCTTCACCCGCAACCCATCGACCGGCGAACGCGCGCTCTTCGGTGAATACCTGCCCAACGCCCAGGGCGAAGACGTCGTCGCCGGCGTCCGCACTCCGAAGCCGATCTCCGAGCTGCAGTCCGAGATGCCGGACGCGTACAACACCCTTTTCGAGCACACGAAGAACCTCGAGAGCCACTTCCGGGACGTCCAGGACATCGAGTTCACGATCGAAAACGGGCGTCTCTTCATCCTCCAGACCCGCTCCGGCAAGCGCACCGCCATGGCCGCCGTCAAGACAGCCGTCGACATGGTCGACGAAGGCCTGATCAGCCGCGACGAAGCGATACTGCGCGTGCCCGCCGACGAACTGTCGCAGCTCCTCCTGCCACACTTCGACGACGCCTCGAAGCAACGCGCGGTAGAGGACGGCCGGCTGCTGGGCACGGGGCTCAACGCCTCGCCGGGCGCCGCCACGGGCATCGTCGCCATCGATGGTGACGATGCCGAGCATCACGGCAAACGCGCGATCCTCGTCCGCCCCGAAACGAGCGCCGACGACATGCCGGCGATCCTCAAGGCAGGTGCGGTGCTCACCAGCCGCGGCGGCATCACGAGCCACGCCGCCGTCGTCACCCGCGGCCTCGGAAAGCCAGCCGTGGTGGGCCTCACCGCGATCCACGTGGACACACAGCGCGGCGAGGTCTCGGTCGAAGGCACCGTCCTCAAGACAGGCGACCCGATCAGCATCGACGGCTTCACCGGCGAGGTCTTCAGCGGAACTATCGATACGGTCCCCGCTGACATCTCGTCCAACGACAACCTGCAAAAGCTCCTCGGCTGGGCGGACGCCGCCCGGCGCCTGGAAGTCCGCGCCAACGCCGACACGCCGGGCGACGCCGCGCGAGCACGCTCCTTCGGCGCCCTGGGGATCGGCCTCTGCCGCACAGAGCACATGTTCTTCCAGGAAGAGCGGCTGCTCCACATCCGCGAGGTGCTGATGAGCCCCCGCCATGAAGATACGGAAGCCGCCGCCGACACGCAGGCGAACGGCGTCTACGAGAACGCCCTCAAAAGCCTGGAAGAGTACCAGACCTCCGACTTCCGCGGCATCCTGGAGGCGATGGACGGCCTGCCCGTCGTCATACGCCTGCTCGACGCCCCTCTGCACGAGTTCCTGCCGCCGATCGAGGGGCTGATAGAGGACGTCGCTGTCGCCCGCGTCACGGACGTGCCTGAGAGCGAGGCTAGCGAGAAGGAAGCGCTGCTGGAAGCGGCGCGCTCCCTGTACGAGACGAACCCGATGCTGGGCCACCGCGGATCGCGGTTGGGCATCACTCACCGGGACATCTACGAGATGCAGGTGCGCGCGATCTTCCGGGCGACGAAGGAGCTGATCGACGCCGGAAAGGACCCGCAGCCCGAGATCATGGTGCCGCTGATCATGGGCGAGGCCGAGGTGAAGTTGCTGAAGGCGGGCCTGACGGAACTCGCGAAAGGCCTCGGCGAGGATCTGGGGCGCCCGGCGCGCATCCGCTTCGGCACGATGATCGAGGTGCCCCGCGCGGCGCTCGCCGCCGCCATCATCGCGCCGCATGTCGACTTCTTCTCCTTCGGCTCCAACGACCTGACGCAGATGACGTTCGGCTTCAGCCGCGACGACGCCGAAGAGAAGTTCCTCCGCTACTACGTCGAGAGCGATATCCTCCCCCGCAACCCGTTCGCCACGATCGACGAAACGGGCGTGGGCCGCCTGATCGAGATCGCGGTCAACGAAGGCCGCAAGGGCAACGCGTCGTTGGAACTGGGCCTCTGCGGAGAGCACGGCGGCGATCCCCTGAGCATCGACTTCTGCCACCGCGTCGGCCTCGACTACGTCTCCTGCTCGCCGCCGCGAGTGGCGGTAGCCCGCCTGGCCGCCGCGCAGGCCGCCCTCGGCCAGACCGAACGCGACGTCTAGCGCCGCGCCGCCATCTCAGCCCGCCACTCTGGATCACCCCCGCGCCTTCTCTTGACATTGGCGGGCGGCCACGCCACCGTTGACGGCAAGTCAGGTACAGGAGGGTGCGCAGATAGAAGCGTGGGGCGTCCTGGAGATCCGCTCTCCCGGCGGGCAAGAGCACGAGCTACGGCTGTCCGGCGAGGCGGTTACCATCGGGCGGGACCGTGAAAACACGGTCGTCCTCGATGACGATCATGTCTCGCGGCGCCACGCGCGCATCGTGCGGGACGGCGCCGGCTGCCGCATCGTCGACCTGGGGAGCGCCAACGGCACGCGGGTTGCGACCGAAGAGCTTGAGCCACGCGTCCCACACGCGCTGAGCGACGGCGACCCGGTCACTATCGGCCCGTTCGCCCTGACGCTGCGCATTTCGCCGGAGCGCATCGCCGCCGCACCGGACATGCCGACCATGGCCGGCGCTACGATCGTCACTCCGAGCGCCGGAGCGACCATTATCACGCCGAAGTCCGAGCGCCTCGTCATCTCGATGCCGTCCGGCAGCACGGAAGTCACCCTCGAAGGCGACGTGATAACGCTCGGGCGCGGCAGCGACTGCGACGTCGTCATCGACGATAGCGTCGTCTCCCGTCGCCACGCCGAACTCCACTGCGGGCCGGACGGCTGGGAGATCATCGACTCGGAGAGCCTCAACGGCCTCACGTTCGACGGCGAGAAGGTGCAGTCACGCCAGCTCAAAGACGGCGACGTCATCGGCATCTCGGACTCGGTCAGACTGACGTACTCCTCGTCCGCCGCCGCACATATTGGCGGGGCGGACGAAACGATCGTGCAGGCGCTGCCGCTCCGCGACCAGGAAGAGCTGAGCATCGGCCGCGATCCCACGAACGAAGTGCACCTCGATCATCCCGCCGTATCGCGCCACCACGCGCAAATCACCCGCTCCGACAGCGGCTACACGATCGAGGACCTCGGGTCCGGCAACGGCACGTTCGCGAACGGCGAACGGCTGGCCGCTCATGAGCCACGCCCCCTCGAACGCGGCGACGTCGTGCGCATCGGCCCCGTCCGCTTCACGCTGGAGATGGAGGGCATCCAGCAGGTCGACGAATCGCGCGACCTGCGCCTGGACGGCGTCCACCTCAACCAGTACGTCTCGAACACGCTCAACCTGCTTCAAGACATCTCGCTCTCGCTTGAGGGCCGCGAATTCGTTGCGCTGGTGGGCGTCAGCGGCGCCGGCAAGTCGACGCTGCTCGACGCGCTCAACGGCTTCCGCCCCGCCCGGGCAGGCCAGGTGCTGGTCAACGGCGTCGACCTCTACGACAACTTCGACGCCTACCGCACGGACCTCGGCTACGTCCCGCAGGACGACATCATCCACAAGGAGCTGCCGGTAGCGCGGGCGCTCAGCTACAGCGCTCAGTTGCGCCTGCCCCCGGACACGACTAAGACCGAGCGCGACGAGCGCATTGAAGAGGTGATCGCGACCCTGAACCTCAGCGAACGACGCGACGTCCCCATTGCGCGCCTCAGCGGCGGCCAGCGGAAGCGCGTCTCTATCGGCGCCGAACTACTGATGAAGCCCGGCCTCTTCTACCTGGACGAGGCGACATCGGGCCTCGACCCGGGCACGGAGAGCCAGATGATGCGCCTCCTCCGTTCCCTGGCCGACGCCGGGCACACTGTCGTGCTGGTGACGCACGCCACGAAGAACGTGATGCTCTGCGATCAGGTCGTCTTCCTGGCGAAGGGCGGCCACCTGGCCTGGTACGGCCCGCCGGACGAGGCGCTCAAGTACTTCGAGGTGGAAGACTTCGACGGCATCTACGTGCGACTCGAAGACGAGCTTTCGCCTGAGGTCTGGGGGCAGAAGTACGCCGAATCGCCGCACTACGACCGCTACGTGCGCCAACGGCTGCGCAAGCACTATCCCAACTTCAGCGAGACGGCGACGGGGGCGGCAGACGTCGCGCCCGCCGAACGCGCGGCTCAGACTCACGCGCAGCCGGCGCCGCGACAGACCTCGCAGCTGAGCCAGTTCCGCATCCTCTCCGCACGCTATCTGGACGTCGTGAAGCGAGACCGCGTGAACGTGGCGCTACTGCTGGCGATCGCGCCGGTGCTCGGCCTGATCGACCTCATCGCCTGGCCCCGCAACAACTTCGATCCGGTCGGCGGCGACTCGTTCCGGGTGATGACGATGCTCTTCATGGCGGCGCTCATCCCCTTCCTCGTCGGCGCGCTCAACTCCGTGCGTGAGATCGTCAAGGAGGCGCCGATCTATAAGCGCGAGCGCGCGGTGACGCTGAAGGTATTCCCATACCTGTTATCCAAAGTCTGGGTGGGGTTCCTGTTCGCGTTCTATCACGCCGGCGCCCTCTTCGCCGTGAAGCTGATCGCCGTCGACTTCGGGCACGTGGGCACGACGGAGCTGGCCCAGTTCTACTTCACGCTCACGCTGGCGGCGATGTCCGGCGTTATGTGGGGGCTCCTGATCTCTGTCATCGTCCCGCGCGAGGAGCAAGCGATGGTGCTTGTGATCGCCGTGATCGTACTCCAGATCGTCTTCTCGGGCGGGTTGATCCCGCTGGGCCCGCTGGGCGCCGGCGGCGACGTCTTCGGCGGCGTCACCAGCACAAAGTGGTCTTTCCAGGCGCTGACGGCGGCCTCCCACGTGAAGTCAGGCGAGTGTGATGGCCCATCGCTGGCGAACTGCAACTTACCAGGCCTGAAATCGTATTCAACTGAGGAGCAAAAGCGGGTCGCGCTCGACCCGATCGACGAGCGGTTCGAAGACGTCTTCGGCGCAGACGTCTACGTGACCTGGGCAGCGATGGGGATCATCATCGGAGCGCTGTTCGTGATCATCGTCGTCCTGCAAAGACGCAAAGACGTCATCTGACCACAGCCCGCCGCGGGCGGGCTCTCATGATGTACTCGAGAACGGTCACGCTGCCGTCCAGTTCGATCATGTCGCTGAAGGAGACGTCCGAGCCGTCGAGCTTCTCCAATGCCCACGCGAACACGAAGAGATCACTGTAGAGGACATCGGCGTAGAAGAGATCGGCCACGCCGAATGTGACGGTGCCGATTGTGACGATGCCGCTTTCGTTGGCGGTCCCGTTGAAGTTGACGCTACCGGGGCCCAAGGATTCGGCGCACGAGCCACCATGCCAATCGCTGCATTCAACCACCTCGAGGACGGTCGGGTCGTAGTCGATGTCGATGTCGTAATAGCCAAGTCCGCCAGACTGCGTGTCGACATCGATGAACATCACCACAGTCTCGTTCGGGAAGATGAAGACGTCGGCGGCGTAGGAGGCATCGGTGATGTCGATCGTGTACACCTCGGCCACCGTCGGCGCCGTCACTTCGATCGACAACGCCCCATCGCCGCAGCCAGCCTCGTTGCAGGCCGCGAAACCGATGAATTTCGTGCCCGCGGAGCTGTACGAGGTCGAGAAGGAGGAGCCGGTACCCAACGACGGCGACCCACCCGAGGCGTCCCAGGCGTAAGCCGTGACCGCGCCGCTGACCGATGAGTTGCAGGTGACCGTCTGCCCGGTCTGGACGGTCGTGGGTGAGCAACCCAGCGAGTTGACGACAGGCGCAGACGGCGCCGCTGTCGGAGGGGCCGTGGGTGCCGCTGTCGGAGGGGCCGTAGGCGCCGCTGTCGCGCCCGCCGAGACGAAGATCACCTGGGAAGCGCTGTCACAACCTTCGTCGCTGCAAGCCTGCAGAGTTATCGTTTTCGACCCCGACGAACCGTACGAAGTGGAGAACGTGCCGCCGCCGCCGGAGCCGGGCGATCCCCCCGACGCCGACCACGAACGCGAACTGACGGCTCCGCTGATCGACGGCGAGCAACTGACAGTCTGCCCGGTAGTGACGGACGCCGGCGAGCAGCCAGGCGACTGGACCACCGGCGGCTGGCCCGGTGCCGCGGTGGGAGCCGGCGTTGTCGTTCCGCCCGAGGCCGTTGGCGACCCGCCTGGCGAGGCGCTCCCCGATGCGCTCGGCGAAGGCGTCGTCTGCGGCGTGGCCGTGATCTCCGCCAGAATATTCTCAATGCGGGCCGCCATGTTGGCCGCGATCTCTGCGGCGAAGGACTGGTGCTCCGGGCTATCAAAGTGGGCGATCAGAACGCGGCCCAGGATCGTCTCGTGCGTGAACCCAACGGCCGTGACGGTGAACTCACGCTCGGTGTCGCCGTCGGTCTGGTGGATCAGTTGCTCCACGCCGGTGGCGTCGCCGCCCATGCCGGCCGGGTTGAAGTCGTCGCTTTCCAATATCTCGTCTTCAGGACAGCCGCCCAGCACTATCTGGCTGGCGGGATTGGCGATGAACTCGCTCAGCGCGTCCGCTGCGGCGGCATCGTCCGCGAAGTTATCGACACCCTCGACCAGCGCGAACGTACCGCTCTCCGTCGCCAGGCTGGGCTCGAACTCGTACTGGTTGGCATACGACTCAACGGGCGCCGGTACGGACGTCGTGGTTGTCGTGGTTGTCGTGGTTGTCGTGGGCGCCGGACAGGAGGGCCCGAGGTTCGCTCCTCTGCTCACGTAGCCGGAGACGTCCGGGTTCAGCTGAAACGCCGAGTACTCCGCGCCCAGCTCGAACTGGCTCGGCATCATGCGCCGCAGCCCGTCACGCCCGATCGTCACCGCCTGCCCAGAGCCCCCGCCGTTGCCCCCGCCGTTGCCCCCACCGCCAAGATTGCCCAGAAGGACGAGCGCCACGACGGCGGCCGCAGCGACGATGAGGCCGCCACCGGCGGCAGGGATCCACGATGGCAGTCCACGCTGGCGAGGCGGTGGCGCCGGACGCGTCCGCCCGCGGCCGGCCGGTGGCTCCGCGGCCTTCGGCGTCTCCCCGGCGGGCTGTTCCGGCTCCTTCTTAACGGGGGTTGCCTCCACAGGCGTCGCAGCCTGCGTTGGCGGTGTCTTTTCCGGCTCCGCCGCCGGGGGCTCTTCCGGCGGCACCACCTGCGTGGCGGCGCTCAGGTCTTCAGCCTTCGGCGCCTGCTCCGGCTCCGGCGCGACGATCGTCGGAGCGTCGGCGGCCGCCAGCCCCAGGCGTGAGGCGGCCTTCTCCAGCTCGCCGGCGAGCAGCGTGCACGACTGGTAGCGGTCGTTGGGTTCCTTCTTCAGGCACTTGACGATGATCTCGCGCAGCTCCGACGGGATCGATTGCAGTTCGTCCGTCGGCAGCTCCGTCTCCGCGTGGTGACGGAGGACCTCCAGCGGGTCGCCACCGAACGGCGGGTGCCCGGTGATCGAATGAAAAAGCGTCGCGCCGAGCGAATAGACGTCGCTCCGGTTGTCGGCGCGGCCAAGAGCGAGTTCTGGCGCGGCGTAGAAAAGCGTGCCGATGAAGGCGCCGGGCATCGTCAGCGTGCCGCTGCTCAGCTGCTTGGCGATTCCAAAGTCGGCGACTTTGACGGTGTCACCGGCCCCCAGGAGGATGTTGTCCGGCTTGATATCGCGGTGAACGATGCCGCGCGCCTCGGCCTCTTCCAGTGCGCGGGCAGTCTGCGCGCCGATCCGCAGGGCCCGAGCGGCGGAAAGCGGCGCAGCGGCGATCGCCTCCTTGAGGCTCTGGCCCTCGATGAACTCCATGATGATGAAATAGCGCCCTTCGGCGACGCCGTAGTCGAGGAGCCGGACGACGTAGGGAGAGCGAAGGAGCGCGCCCACGTGCGCCTCACGCTCGAAACGCTCGCGGAACGACTCATCCTCCGCCAGGTGCGGATGAAGGAGCTTGATGGCGACCGAACTGTCGTCGCGGCGGTCCTTGCCCCGGTAGACAACGCCCATGCCGCCGCCACCGATGGCAGCGCCGACCGAGTAGTGGGTTATCTTCTTCGGAACCTTCTGGCCGCGATAGTTCTTATCCGCCATCTGACTCCCTACCCTCCTTCAGCTACCAGACTTATAAAGGCTATACGGTGGCAGGTCAAACGCGGACGCAGCTGCCTTCGCCAATCCTCATATAATCTAGGAGCCATGCCCGCCATCGAGGACGCTCCCGACACCATCGTTCCCGAGGCCTACCTCGTGGTCGCGAGTGAGGGGACGCGGCGCCAGGTCCACCGCCTGGAGAGCGTGCCCGCAACGATCGGGCGCTCACCTGACGCCGATGTGCTGATCAACGACCCGCGCGTCTCACGCGCCCACGCCCGCATCGGCTTCGCCGGCGGAAGATTCGTCCTCGAAGACCTCGGCAGCACCAACGGAACGTTGCTCAACGGCGAACCGCTGTCGGCACCGGCGGTGCTCACCGAGGGCGACGCAATCTCGCTCGCCGGTGTGCGCGCCGAGTTCCAGGTCAACGCGCCGACCGTTGTTATGAGCGCGCCGCCCGCGGCGCCCGGCCTGCATATAGACCTCTCGACGCACGAGGTGAAGGTCGACGGTAAGCCCGTCAAGCTGAGCCCGAAAGAGTACCTGTTCCTCGCCGCGCTCCGCCACCGCGCCGGCAGCGTCGTAGCGCACTCGGATCTGGCCCGCGAAGTGTGGCCGGACGTCGCCGAAGGCGTCTCGGACGAGAACATCCATCAGTTGGCCACTCGCCTCAGGCGCAAACTCGAAGATAACGCTGAGGGCCCTCGGTACGTCTTAACTGTAAAGGGCTTCGGCTACCGGCTCGCTGCAGACTCCTGATACGGCGTCAGGCGATCGTCAGGCAACTGTCAGGCGAACGCTCTGTGTGTCCCGGCGAAGGGCCGTTAACCTGAAGGCAGAGGAGATTCTAGACTTTGATTAGATGGCTCTTGGGCCGCGGCTCACAGCGCGGCAACGGCACCGGTGCGACCGTCGCGCCGGAGTTCGTCGCGCTCACCGACGTCGGCGTCAAGCGAAACGAGAATCAGGACGCCGTACTGGCGAAGCGCCTGCCGGACGCACGCCTCCTACTGGCCGTTGCCGACGGCGTCGGCGGCTCCGATGGCGGCGCCGCCGCCAGCCAGCTGGCAGTTGGGTGGCTGGAGTGGGGCGTCAGTACCACAGCGGACGCCGCCGCCGGCCTCAGCAAGGCGTACGCCTCAGCCGACGAAGCGGTCGACGGCCTGGGCAGCGGCAAGCGCAAGCCGGCGACGACTCTGGTGGCGGCGCTCGTCGACGGCCCGCAGGTCTGGATCGCCAACGTCGGCGACAGCCGCGCCTGGATCATGGGCGACGGCGGCCTGCGCCAGCTGACGGAAGACCACTCCTGGGTGGCGGACCAGGTGCGCGCCGGCAGGCTGACGCCGGAAGAGGCGCGCACGAGCCAGATGCGCAACGTCATCACCCGCGCCATCGGCACGGGTGATACAGCGGCGCCAGACCTCACCGGCCCCCTGACGCTCACGCCAGGTGAAACGCTGGTCCTAACGTCCGACGGCCTGCACGGCCTGCTCAGCGAAGCCGAGATCGCGGCCGTAATCGCCTCAGACGAGCTGGAGGACGCCGCACGGCGCCTGATCCAGATGGCGAACGACGCCGGCGGCCCGGACAACATCTCGGTCGTCATCTACCGCGCTCCCTGACGCCCGGATCCTCTAACCCGGCGTCTACGAAATTCGCCAACCGTAACCCGGGATACATATCCGCACTCCCCCGGCGGTCGTATGATAGTGGAGATGGCACCGCAATCCACCAACGACCTCAGCATCATGATCGGCGGCGACGCCGGTCAGGGAGTGGAATCGAGTGGTGCTGGATTCGCCCTGGCGCTGGCTCGCGCCGGCCTCCACGTCTTCGCGCTCCAGGACTACCGCTCTCGCATTCGCGGCGGCCACAACTTCTACCAGGTCCGTGTCGGCGAACGGCCGCTGTACTCGCACCGCGACCCTGTTGAGCTGCTGCTGGCGCTGACGCCGCAATCGATCCCGCTGCACCTCCACAACATGCAGGAGGGCGCCGCAGTGATCTTCCCGCAGAAGTGGGAGGACGTCGACGTCAGCCATCTGACGAAGCACGGCCTCAAGGTGGACCGCCTGCCGCTGATGGAGATCGCCGAGCGACACGGCAGCCGCCTCATGCTTAACACCGCCGTCCTGGCCGCCGCTTCCGCGCTCACCGGGTTCCCGCTCAAGTACATGGAGCAGGTGATCCGGGAGAACTTCGGGCGCAAGAGCGAGGAGTTGGCGGACACGAACGCCGCCGTAGCGCAAGAAGCGTACGACGTCACGCTCGATCACTTCGGCGACTCGTTCCCCCACCGCATCAAGCCGATCGAAGGCGCGCCGAAGCGCATGCTGATGCACGGCAACGAGGCGATCGCTTTCGGAGCACTGGCCGGCGGCTGCCGCTTCATCTCCGCATACCCGATGACGCCCGCCACCTCGATCATCGAGTGGCTATCCGCCGTACCGGACGACTACGGCATGGTGACCAAGCACGCCGAGGATGAGATCGCCGCCGTCTGCATGGCACTCGGCGCCTCTTACACCGGCGCTCGGGCGATGACGGCGACGTCCGGCGGCGGCTTCAGCCTGATGGTCGAGGCGATGGGGCTCTCCGGCATGACCGAGGTACCACTCGTGATCGTCGAGGCGCAGCGTGGCGGACCGTCCACCGGCCTGCCGACCCGCACCGAGCAAAGCGACCTCCTGTTCATGGTCCACGCCTCGCAGGGTGAGTTCCCGCGCATCATCACGGCGCCCGGCACGATCGAGCAGTGCTTCGAGGCCGGTTGGCGCGCCTTCAACCTCGCCGACAAGTACCAGTGCCCGGTCGTCGTTGCCACTGACCAGGCGCTCGCCGCCAACCTCCGCTCGCTGGACATGGACACCGTCGACCCGGAGGCGGTCGAGATCGACCGCGGCGCGACTCTGACGCCGGACGACGTCGACACGCTCAGCGAAGAGTACCGGCGCTTCCGCTTTTCGGATGACGGCATCTCCCCGCGGGCGATGCCGGGCCGCGAGACGGCGGTGCTCACCGTGCCAAGCGACGAACACGACGAACACGGCCACATCAACGAGGAGCCGGAGGTCCGCATCCGCATGATGCAGAAACGGATGCAGAAGCTAAAGACAGCCGAAGCGGAGATAAAGCCGCCGCTGCTGTACGGCCCGGAGGACGCCGACCTGACGCTCGTCACCTGGGGCTCGACGACGGGCAACTGCCTTGACGCCGCCGACGAGATCAACGCCGCCGGCGGCAGCGCCAACGTCCTCCAGTTCATCGACATTTGGCCGATGCCCGTGGATCCGGTGCGTCACGCGCTGGACCGCTGCCGGCGCAAGGTGGCCGTTGAGCAGAACTACACAGGCCAGCTGGCGCTGCTAATCCGCATGACCACCGGCGTGGCGATGGACGACGTCCTCACGAAATACGACGGACGGCCGTTTTCCCCGCGGGAGATCATCGAAGGCGTGGGAATGGAGGTGGCAAGTGGTAACAAGGCTTGACGCCAAGATGTTCGACTCAGAGGCCGAGAACACCTGGTGCCCGGGCTGCGGTGACTTCGCGATCCTGCGCTCGCTCAAGATGGCACTGACCGACCTCGACATCGCGCCGCACGAGGCGCTCGTCGTCTCCGGCATCGGCTGCGGCAGCAAGCTGCCGGACTACATGCACGTCAACGGCTACATGACGATGCACGGCCGCCCGCTGCCAGTGGCCACAGGCGCCAAGCTGGCGAACCCCGACCTGCAGGTGATCGTGGTCGACGGCGACGGCGACGCTTACGGCATCGGCGGCAACCACTTTCTGCACTCCTGCCGCCGCAACCCGAACATCACCCATATCGTCGAGGACAACCAGATCTACGGCCTGACGAAGGGCCAGTACTCCCCCACCAGCGACCTGGGCTTCGTCACCACGACCTCGCCCGACGGCGCGATCGAGCGGTCGCTGCTGCCGGTGGCCGTGGCGATCGCCGCCGGCGCCACCTTCATCGCCCGCACTTTCGCCGGCGACCCCAGGCACATGGCCGCCGTCATCGCTGAGGCGATCAAGCACCAGGGCTACTCACTGGTCGACGTCCTTCAGCCGTGCGTGACGTTCAACCGCGTCAACACGTACGACTGGTACCGGCAGCGCGTCTACAAGCTGGAGGATGACTACGACCCAACGGACCTCGACGCCGCACGCGCCAGGGCCTACGAGTGGGCTGACCGTATCCCCCTCGGTGTCATCTACCGCAACGATGAGGTCCAGACCTACGAGGAGCAGGTGCTGCCGCTGAAGGCCGGCTCACCGCTGGCCAGCACTCTCAAACTGCAGGCGGAGCCGGCCCCCGGCCAGTACGAGCCGCTGAAAGAGCAGTTCCTCTAACGGATGGATTACGACAGCTTCCTCGCCGATGTGCAGCAGTGTGGCCGCTTTGGCAGCCGTGAGGAGACCGCCTTCGTCACCGCTACGGTGCTACGCGCGGTCGCCGAGGTGCTCCCGATGGCCCACGTCGAGAGCTTCGCCGCCAATGTGCCGCACGAACTGATGGTCTACCTGCGCGGCGCCCACCAAAAGCCCGACCCCTACTTCGACAGCAACCTCTTCCTCGGCTGGGTCCTGGCGACCGTCGACGTGACCGGCGGCCGGGACAAGACCGAGGGCGGCCTCGACCTCTTCGTCGCCTACTCCGCGGACGAGGCGATCGATCGTTGTCGCTGCGTCTTCGGCGTGCTCAAGTCGGCTCTCGACGACGATCAGTCGGAGCTGATCTCAATCCACCTGCCCGATACCATTCAGCAGATCTACGCCGAGTCCTAGACGGGCGCACTTCGCCTCAGCCCCTTGATATTCCAGTCCGCTGGAACGCTTATCCCGTTCAGGCACTGCCCGGTTTGGCAGATGAGTGTAATCGGGCATCCGGACGGGACACCCATCGCTTCTGATACGCTCGAACGAGGCACACGATAGCGACTGCGGGAGGCACACCATGTCCCATACGAACATCAAAATGTACGGCACCGTCTGGTGCAGCGACTGCAAGCGCGCCAAGAAGTTCTTTGGCGAGCAGCGCGTCCACTACGACTTCATCGACATCGACGAAGACCCGGAGGGGCTCAAGATCGTCGAAGAAGTGAACGAGGGCAAGCAGATCATCCCGACTATCCTCTTCGACGACGGATCGAATCTCGTGGAGCCTTCGAACGCGGAGTTGGCGCAGAAGCTGGGCCTCCAGACGAAGGCTCAGAACAGCTTCTACGACCTGATCGTCGTCGGCAGCGGCCCCGCCGGGCTGACAGCGGCCCTCTATGCCGCGCGCGAAGGCATCGAGACGCTCGTCATCGAGCGCGGCGGCGTCGGCGGCCAGGCCGGCGTCACGGAGCGGCTGGACAACTTCCCGGGCTTCCCCGAAGGAATCAGTGGCGACGAGTTCGCGGACCGGCTGCGGCGGCAAGCGGAGCGCTTCGGCGTCGAGATCCTCTCCGCGCAGGAGGTCACGAAGATCGACGTCGACGAGCCTTACCGCCGCGTGCACACCAGCGACGGTACCGAGTACCGCGCCTTCGCCGTGTTGCTGGCGCTGGGTTCGACCTACCGTCGGCTGGGCATCCCGGGCGAGGAGGACTTCATCGGCGCCGGCGTGCACTTCTGCGCCACCTGCGACGGCGCCTTCTACCGCGACAGGGACGTGATGGTGGTCGGCGGCGGCAACTCCGCCGGCGAGGAGAGCATCTTCCTCACGAAATTCGCGAAGAAGGTAACGATCGTCACGCGGGACCCGCAGATGACCGCTAGCCGCATCATCGCTGAGAAGGTTGAGGCCCACCCGCAGATCGATGTGATCACCAGCGCCTCGCCGTCGGAGTTCCGGGGCGAGGACCGCCTGGAGACAGTCATCGTCAAAGACGTCAACTCGGGCGACGAGACCGAGATGCAGCCTTCGGGCGTCTTCGTCTTCATCGGCCTCTCACCCAACACCGGCTTCGTCCGGGACCTGGTGAAGACAGACGAGTTTGGCTTCATCGTGGCCGAAGGCAACCTTGAGACGTCGCTCCACGGCGTGTTCGCCGCCGGTGACACTCGCTGTGGGAGCACGAAGCAAGCCGCCTCTGCCGCCGGTGAAGGCGCCGCCGTCGCGCTCGGCATCCGCAAGTATCTGGAGAGCCACGCCAGCGGAATGCCACGCAACGAAGAAGTAGAAGCGGTCGCCGCGTCCTAGGCGACCTGGGCGGGCTGCGGAGAAGACGCACCCGGCGTAGCGGGCCTCAGCGACGCAGGGCTCTGCCTGACACGGCTCGCTGATCGCGCGTGCTATTATTCGCGATTAGTCCGATAGCTGCGCATATCTACCGAGCTACGGAGGGGGCAATCCAATGCTTTCCAGACTACGAAGCCCGTGGACCTGGGCCGTACTACTTGGGGTTGTGGCGATCGTCGCGGTCGTGGTCATCGCGGTCAGCGGCGGCGGGTCGGATGAAGACGGCCCGGCCGTCGGGCACATCGATCGCAGCCCAAGCACTCCCATCGAGATTAACGCGGGGGTGCCGATCGTCATCGGTGTCTCCACCGCTCTGACCGGCTCCGCCGGAGGGCGAGGCGCTGAATACCGCGATGCCGTAATCACAAGCGTCAACCGCTGGAAAGAGATCAACGGCGACCAGATCGCCGGCCACGACATCGAGATCTGGTCTGAGGACGACGGCTGCACGGCGGCGGACCACACGAGAATCGCGGCGACGCGTCTGCTCGGGCTGGAAGGCCTGGTCGGAGTAGTCGGGCCGCAGTGCAGCGGCGGCGCCCAGTCTGTCATCCGCACCTACTACCCGGACGCCGGCGTCGTGACGATCTCCGGCTCGGCCACCAAGACAGACCTCACGACGGACCAGACGCGGAATGGGTTCTTCTTCCGCACCGCTTACCGAAACGACCTCGAGGGCACTCTTATTGGCCTGTTCACCGTTCAACTTGGCGCGGAATTGGTCTACGTGATCGACGACAACGAGCCGTTCGGGCGCGACCTGGCGAACGCGGCAGCAACTCTGATGAGGGACGGGGATGTTGACGTCACCCGCAGGAGCATTGACCAGGGAACGGTGGACTTCAGCGCCCTCGCCGCGGAGATAGCCGCGGACAACCCCGGCTTCGTCGTCTTCACCGGCTTCAACCCGGAGGCAGCGCTCCTCTACCGGCAGATTCGTGACGCCGGCTACGACGGCCTCTTCGGCGCGGGCGACGCGGCGGCCTCCGTAGCGAACTTCGTGGAGCCGGTCGGCGCTGCAGAGGCGGAAGGAGTACTGTTCTCCGGCTGCCAGTACCCACTGTCCGCGGACTTCCTGGGGCACTTCGTGGACCTGCACGGCTACGAGCCCGGCGCCACCTTCACGGCCCAGTATGCAGACGCCGCCACAGTGCTGCTTGACGCGGTTAAGATGGTCGCCACGGACGAGAGTGGCACGCTGGTGATCCAGCCCACAGGGCTGCGGGACGCTGTTCGCGCAATCAACATTGCGGACGGCATCTCCGGCGCTCTGGCCTTCGACTCCAATGGCGACCGCGTCCCGAAGCCCGGTGATGATCTTTCAGACGTGCAGAACACCGCTCTGGAGGCCCAGGAAGATATCTTCACAACGCTCGGTCTCATCCCCTGTCAGGTCCAGGGCGGAGAACTCGTCGCTCTGGGCGGGCCCGGCGCGGGTGAGATTGATCTTCCCTGATGTCTCCAAGACGCCGCCGTAAGCGCCCGGAAGTGCGCCGCGAAAGGATGCAATGAGATGAGTTCACCTGCTTCTGGAGGAGGACAGTCCTTTACTTCGCGCATCGCTCTCTGGAGTGCTCGCAACCGCAAGCTCGTCGCCGGCATCTGGGCTCTCGCAGTCATCGTTGCTCTGGCAGCGTGCTCCACAATCGAGGTCAACGACAACGTCGAGCAGAAGGCACCCGGAGAGTCAGGAAAGGCCGTCGATCTCTTCAACGACAGGTTCGGTGAGGACGAGGACGCCCTCCAGGAGATCGTCACGTTCTCGCACCCGACGCTGAGCGTAGACGACCAGGCGTACGAGGACACCGTGAAGGGCCTGATGGCGGACCTCCGGGCACAGCGGGCAGAGAAGACCGAGACGCGGGACGGGACAACGGTGACAGCCAGCACGCGGATAGTCTCAGACACGACCACCCACTACGACACCGGCCTGCCCGGAGAGGCATCGCCGTTCGTCGCCGAGAATGAGACGGGCGGTGACGTCACGTTTGCGCTGGTCGCGATCGAGGGCGAGCTTGAGGAGGCGATGGACAACATCGATCCGCTCCTGGAGGCCGTGGCCGACGCAGAGGAGGCGTCCGACGGATTCGAGATCCTGATCGGTGGCGACGCCTCGCTCAACAAGCAGATGAGCGAGATCGTCGAGGAGGACTTTGCGCAGGCCAGTCTCCTGAACCTGCCGATAACGTTCGCGATCCTCATGATCGCATTTGGGGCCGTGGTGGCCGCGGCCGTACCGCTGGCCCTCGCCTTTACCGCGGTTGCCCTGGCGATGGCAGTCCTTGCCGTGATCAGCCAGGTGTACGCCTTGGACCAAGCATACCAACAGATCGTCCTCCTGATGGGGCTGGCCACCGGCATCGACTACTCCTTGTTCGTCATCAGCCGGTATCGCAACGAGCGCAAGGCGGGACGCTCGAAAGACGAGGCGTTGCAGGTCGCCAGCGGCACGTCGGGCAAGGCGATCGTATTCGCCGGTGCGACGACGGTCTTTGCGGTCGCCGGCATGTTTCTTGTGAATGACCAGACCTTCGCCAGCCTCGGCCTGGCGGCGATGACCGTGGTCATCTTCGCCGTCCTCGCCGCGATGACGCTGCTGCCGGCGATGATCACCATGATGGGCGACAACGTAGACCGCCTCCGGATACCGTTCTTGCCCAGAGCGCAGCAGTGGGGGAGCGACGTGTGGAGCAGCGTCGTCGACCGCGTGCTGAAGCGGCCGGTCATCCCTGCCGTGGTGACCGTGGTGGCACTACTGGCGCTGACGTATCCGCTGCTCACCCTCAACATCGGGTTCAACGGCGTGAAGAGCCTGCCCGAAGACGCTGAGGGCACCAGGGCGCTCGCCAGACTCGAGGAGAACTTCACGCTGGGCCTCGTCCAGCCGGCCGTCGTCGTCGTAGACGCGGGGGAGAAGCAGAACGTCTTCGCGCCGGAGATCCAGTCGTCGACGTTGGAGCTGGTGCGCCTCGTGGGCGAGGATGTCCTATCGGACGCCAACCCCAACGCTTCCTACGGAGAGATCGCACGCGAGCCAGAGTTCAATGACGCGGGCGACACAGGGGCGTTGTTCGTTCCCCTCAACGGTGACTCCGGGGAGCAGCGCGCCATCGACGCCGTCAACAATCTCCGCGACAACCTGATCCCGGCAGCCTTCGAGGACGGCTCTGCCGAAGCCCTTGTGACCGGCGAGACGGCCGCGAACATCGACTTCCGGGACAACATCTACGCTAAGACGCCCCTCGTCCTCGGCTTCGTGCTCGGACTGGCCTTCTTGATCCTCTTGCTCACTTTTAGATCGATCGTCATCGCCGTCAGTGCAATCGTGCTGAACCTGCTCTCCGTTGGTGCTTCCTACGGAGTGCTCGTGCTGGTGTTCCAGGAGGGATGGTTGCTGGAGGGCGTACTCAACTTCGAGGCGACCGGTATCATCGAGTCCTGGCTACCGCTGTTCGTCTTCGCGCTGGTCTTCGGGATGTCTATCGACTACGAGATGTTCGTCATGTCGAGGATCAAGGAGAAGTACGAGCAAGGCCTCACGACGGATGAGGCGATCGCCGAGGGCGTCAAGGGCACAGCCGGAGTGATCACCAGCGCTGCGGCAATCATGATCGCGGTCTCCATGATCTTCGCGTTCACGCGGCTGCTTGGTCTTCAGCAGTTCGGTTTCGCCCTGGCGGTTGCCATCGCCGTAGATGCCACAATCATCCGCGCCTTCGTCCTGCCGACCACGATGAAGCTGCTGGGCAAGTGGAACTGGTACCTGCCATCGTGGTTGGAGTGGCTCCCGTCTCTGCCGATGTCAGAGGACGTGCCGGAACCGCCGGCGGCGCAGCAGCGGGTGACCTAGACGGGCGCGCCCGGAGCGACGAGCGGCCACGGCTGAGCCTTCTCCAGCGCCAGCGCCAGGTCCAGCAGCAGCGCGTCTTCGTGACGGCGCGCGTACGCCTGTAGACCGATCGGCAGGCCGCTCTCCGAAAGGCCGGCGGGGATTGAGATCGCCGGGTAGCCGGAAAGGTTCGCCGGGATCGTCAGCGCGCCGGCGTTGTAGGGGCTGACGGAGACTTCGCCCACCTGGTACGGCATCGGCCCCTCCGCGGCGAACGGCTCCATCGGGCTCGTCGCGCAGAGCACGACGTCGGTCTCCTCGAAGAGGTCTGCCATCGCCTCGTTCATCTCGATGCGGAACTTCTCTACGGCCGCTCCGTGTTCGGCGCGGTACATCGGCGCCGTGTCCATCCCGAAGGCGATCTCCATCGTCAGGTCGTCACGGCATTCGGGCCACAAATCACCGAGCTCGGCGATCAGCGAGGGCAGGCCGGAGCGGGCCCAGGCCAGTCCGTTTTCCGGCACGTTCACGTCGATGTCGACGCGAGCCATGCCGGTCGCTTCGATCAGCACGTCCGCGGCCTTCGTCACGGTGCGCACGACTTCCGGGTGGACGACGGCGTTGCCGAGGTTGGCCGAGAAGGCGACGCGCAGTCCGCGCAGGTCGCACGAACCCAGGCTCGGCTCCCAGCCTTCCTCCCGGCGCGGCAGGCTGAGGGCGTCGCGCGAGTCATAGCCCGTCGTCACGTCGTACCAGCGGGCGGCGTCGCGCACACTGCGGGCCACGGTGCCCTTGACCGCCGCCAGCATGCCGTAGTCGGTGCGGGGGCCGCGCGGGATGCGCCCGTACGTGCCCTTCATGCCGATGAGGCCGGTGTAGGAAGCCGGCAGGCGGATCGATCCGCCGCCGTCACCGCCCGTTGCCAGCGGCACCAGACCGGCCGCGACCGCCGCGGAAGAGCCACCAGAGGAGCCGGCGGGCGTGCGCTCCAGGTTCCACGGGTTGCGCGTCGTGCCGTGGACCTTCGTCGATGTGTAGGCGACGAAGCCGAACTCCGACGTCGCGGACTTGCCGAGGATCACGGCGCCGGCGCCGCGCAGCCGTTCGACGTGCGTGCAGTCGGCCTCAGCGATGTCATCCTTGAAGACGAGCGAGCCGTGGCTCGTCGGCAGGCCAGCCGCGTCCTCCATATCCTTCACTAGCAGCGGTACGCCCGCGAAGAGTCCCGGGTCCTCGCCGCCCTTGATGCGCGCGTCGATCTCGGCGGCGCCTTTGCGCGCGCCCTCGGCGTCCAGAGTCACCAGCGCGTTGACCTTCGACGCCTCGATCGCCGACAGCGACGCCTCTACGGCGTCCGCCGAGCGCACCTCGCCGCGGCGGATCGCATCGGCGAGCGAGCAAGCGTCATCCAGCCAAACTTCCATCGCGACGGGAAGTATACCTTACCGGGCCACGGCCGCGCGCATCTCGGCGGTGCCTGCGATAGTGCCTGACGATTGCCGCACCGTTCACGGGGACGTCGTCCTGGCGCGACGGCTGGTGGTAGACTCTGGACGCCACAATCGTTCGAATCGGGGGGCACGCCTAGCGGGCGAAACGCGGAGTTCACGCTGACAAAACCACCTCACAATCAGTCCGGACGAAGCACCCTCAAGAACCTAGCACTCGTCGGAGTTCTGGGAGCGCTTGGGGTCGCCACATGCGTATCGGCGGTTCTCGTGATCCCATCCATACTTACTACTGCAACCGTTATCGGATTCTCAATTGGCTTCCCGATCTTCCTGATTCGGATGTATGGGTTGATCGCCAAGTCGAGATGACGTGTGCCACAGACCCGGCCGCCGACGCAGTTACGCCACTACCGCGGCGCGCATCTCGGTTGCCGAGACGCCGGCGGTGGACTCGACGATGCGGACGGCGGCGCGGGTGACCGGCACCAGGCTGGGCCGGTGGATCTTGTCCATCGTGTCCATCGGGTCGAACAGGTAGAACGGCGCCGTCAGGTAGTTGACGATCGGCACGCCCGCGAGGTGGAAGTCGCCGCCGTCGGTCGTCGGGCGATCGCCGAAGGCGGTCGGCGGCATGATCAGCGAGCGGCCCAGGCCTTCCGCCTCGATCGCCGCCCGCACGTCCTCCTCCAGCTGCGCGATCCGCGACGTGAACCACCAGCGCGCCTCCGGGTGGCCGGTCGGGGCCAGCTCGCCGCCGGCGTCGGAGTATTCGTTCGCCGCGTGCTCCAGGTGCACCTCCAGCACCGTGCGCTCCAACTCCGCCGCGTGATCGGCGATGAAGGACTTGGCCCCCGCGCCGCCTGCCATGTGGCCGGCGTTGAGCAGGAAGACGAGCCGGTGCGGGCGCTCCGCCTGCGGTACCCGCGACCAGTACGCCGCCTGCGCCAGCACGAGCGCGATGCCGGAGCCGTCTTCGACGGCGGAGGACCACGGCCCGTCGTGGTGCGAGCCGATGATTACGGTCTCCTCGTCGGCGCCCGGCAGCTCCCCGATGACGTTGTAGGAGTCGATCTGCCCCCGGAAGGAATCGACCTTGAGTCGGGCGCGGACGGGTCCGGACCCAAGCAGCTCACGCAGCCGTCCCCCGTCGCTGCCGCTGATCCAGACGCCGGGCAGGTCGCGCTCCAGGGCGTCGTACGGCACGTAGTAGTCGTGGGAGTCGCCGGGATAGCCGCTGAGAGAGCCGATGAAGGCGGCGGCTCCAGCGGCCATCGACGGCTCCATGACGTCCATGATCTCGCGCCCGAAGGGGAGGATGTGCTGCGAGCCAACGAACGTGCCGCCGGGGTCATGGAACGACGTAGCCAGCCCGGCGAGGAACGCGTGAGGAATGCGCTGCAGCGGCACGTCGTACAGCGAGACCGCGCCCTTCACGCGCTCCGGCTCTGCCGCATCGAAGGCGAGGAGACCGGCTTCGACGCCGTCGGTCGGCGCGGAGTGCGGCAGCGGAAAGCACGGTACGGCGAAGCTCTGGCCGCCGGCGTCGATCGTGAGGCTGGCATCTCGCGGCTCCCAGTACGGCAGCGGAGCGGCCTCTGCGCGGACGCTTTCAAGGCCCAGTTCGCGGAATCGCTCCTGTATCCACCCCTCGGCCCAGCGGTCGGCGGCGTATCCCGGGCGGCGCACGCCGTGCGAGAACACCTCCTCGATCCAGGCGTAGATATCGGCTTCGGGCAGGATCAGTTCGTCGCGGAGCATGGGCAACCTCCGGCGCGATTATAGGACAACGTTGCGCCGGTGAGTGGCGTATGCCCGACCCATAGCGGCTTGGAGGTGTCCCCTTGATATGGGATCCAGTACAGGTATCCCGTATTGTCGTATGCGCTCACGACCACGACACTCGCCCTGTTGGCGAACTCCGACAGTTCGCCTAGGCTCAGCTCCGAGCCGGGCGACAACGGCATCCCCGGGTGCGGGACGATCGCGGCAACTAGACTGTAGGAGTAGCAGTAGGAAAGGAACTTCTCGACTGTCGCGCTTGAGAGATCGCTTGCGGATCGCAGCACCCAGTAGACCCTGGGGCCGAAGTGAAGTGGGGCTTCCCCGTGACTCGTAAGCCACTTATCGCCCCTCTCTGATAGATCGTCCTCAACAACTAACACTACGTCAGGCTGTGTCAATTCCCCCACAAGTAAGCGAGCGAGCCCATGGCCACGCGGCCCGACCGAACGCATGAGAAAGGCCGAACCGAACCGATGGGCTCGCTCAGAACTGACTTCTTGCGGCACGTCAGTGAATACGCGCCCCTTGCGTTCGCCCAGATTCCCCTCAAGAAACTCACCGAAGGACTGGCCCCGGGCCAACGACTCTCTCATGTAGCTGAGCCCCGAGTCGCCCAGTTCAATTCTTCTCATGGAATCCACAGTACCCCTCGGCAGCCTCCGGCGCGATTATAGGACAACGTTGCGCCGGTGTATGCTGTGGTGCGCACACCGCAAGAGAGGGGCGCAACATGGCCGGGAAGCTGAGCACGGCGGTACAGGTCGGGTTCGGGCGCGAGAACTGGGAGCGCGCGCTCGACTTCATCGTCGAGGCCGAGAAGCTGGGCGTCGGATACGCCTGGTCGGCGGAGGCCTGGGGCTCCGACGGCATCTCGCCGCTGGCTTACGTCGCCGCCCGCACGTCGAAGATCAAGCTCGGCACGGGCATCCTGCAGGCGGGCACGCGCACGCCGGCGCTCATCGGCATGACGGCGGCGACGATGGCCGCGCTTACGGGCGGCCGCTTCATCCTCGGCCTCGGCACCAGCGGCCCGCAGGTGATCGAAGGCTTCCACGGCATCCCCTTCAAGCAGCCGGTCACCCGCATGCGCGAGATCATCGAGATCGCGCGCATCGTCCAGTCGGGCGAGAAGGTCTCGTACAGCGGCAAGGTGTACGAGCTGCCGCTGCCGGGCGGCGAGGGCAAGGCGATCCGCTCGATGATGGGCCAGACGGAGCCCGTCCCCGTCTACCTCGCGACGCTGAGCCCGAAGAGCCTCGAGATGACCGGTGAGATCGCCGACGGCTGGCTCGGCACGTCGTTCATGCCGGAGCACGCCGACGCCTTCTTCGACCACATGCGCAAGGGCGCCGACAAAGCCGGCCGGACGCTCGGCGACATTGATCTGCAGGCGGGCGGCGTGGTGGCGTTCTCGGACGACGTCGAGTCGCTCTACCCGCCGCGAAAGCCCGGCCTCGCCTTCACCCTCGGCGCGATGGGCTCGCGCAAGCACAACTTCTACAACCGGGCGTTCCAGCGCGGGGGCTACGAAGACGTGGCGCAGGAGGCGCAGAGGCGCTGGCTCGACGGCGACCGCCAGGGCGCAGCGGAACTCGTGCCCGACGAGATGGTGGCGCAGACGAACCTCCTGGGCACCGACAATATGGTGAAGGACCGCATCCGCGCCTACCGCGACTGCGGAATCACGACGTTACGCATCGACCCGGAAGGCGCGGGCATGGACGGCAAGCTGGAAACGCTGGGCCGCTTCATGCGCCTGCTCGACGAGGTGAACGCGGAGGCGGCTTAACTTAGCGCACGCTTGACAGAGCGCGGCCGCTCCGCCATAAGTAGTCCCGTACGCGTGAGCGAGGCATCCCTATGACACAAACGACGCAGGACAAGACCGCCCTTCGCGGGCCGACGAAGTTCCTGATCAACGGCGAGTGGGTCGAGCCTGTTTCCGGCAAGTACTACGACGACGTCAACCCGAGTACCGGCGACACGCTCACTCAGGTCGCCGAGGGCGGCGCCGAAGACATCGACCGCGCCGTGAAGGCCGCCCGTGCCGCGTTCGAAGGACCGTGGGCGAAGGTCCACCCCGGCGACCGCGGCCGCATGCTGGTCAAGCTGGCAGAGCTGGTACGCGCCAACGCCCAGGAGCTGGCAGAGATCGACGCGCTCGACGCCGGCAAGCCCGTCACCAACAGCCTGCGCGTCGACATCCCGGCCGCGATCGACTGCTTCGAGTACTACGCCGGCTGGGCGGACAAGCTCCACGGCGAGACAGTTCCCGTGCGCGCGCCCGCGTTCACGTACCTCGTGCGGCAGCCGGTCGGCGTCGTCGGGCAGATCATCCCCTGGAACTTCCCCGTGATGATGGCGGCCTGGAAGCTGGCGCCGGCGCTCGCCTGCGGCAACACGGTCGTGCTCAAGCCGGCGGAGCAATCGCCGCTGTCGGCGCTCAAGCTGGGCGAGCTGTGCCTCGAGGCCGGTTTCCCACCGGGCGTCGTCAACATCGTCACCGGCTTCGGCGAGACAGGCGCCGCGCTCGTCGAACACGAGGACGTGGACAAGATCGCCTTCACCGGCAGCCCGGAGGTCGGCCGCATCATCGTGCACGCGTCCGCCGCCACCCTGAAGAAGGTCTCGCTCGAACTCGGCGGCAAGTCGCCGAACGTCATCCTCGCCGACGCCGACCTCGAAGCGGCGGTCCGCGGCGCCAGCGGCGGCGTCTTCTTCAACCAGGGCGAAGTCTGCAGCGCCGGCTCGCGCATCCTCGTCGAGCAGAGCATCTACGACGCCTTCCTGGACGGCCTCACGAAGCGCGCCGGCTCGATCAAGGTCGGCGACCCGCTCGACCCGGAGACGTACATGGGCCCGCTCGTCAACGACGAGCAGTTCGAGCGCGTGATGGGCTACATCGGCGTCGGGGTGGACGAGGGCGCAAAGCTGGTCACGGGCGGCGGCCGCATCGGCGACCGCGGCTTCTTCGTGGAGCCGACCGTCTTCGCCGGCGTCGACAACCGCATGCGCATCGCCCGGGAAGAGATCTTCGGCCCGGTGGCGTCCGTAATCCCGGTCAAGGACGTCGACGACGCCGTCCGCATCGCCAACGACTCCAGCTACGGCCTGGCGGCGGCGGTCTGGACGCGCGACGTAGCGCGGGCGCACGACGTGGCAGCACGGCTCAAAGCGGGCACGGTCTGGGTCAACACCTACGGCGCGACCGATACGCGCTCGCCGTGGGGCGGCTTCAAGGACAGCGGCTTCGGCCGTGAACTGGGCCGCCAGGCGCTCGACCTTTACACTGAATACAAGGCAGTTTGGATCAACCTCAAGTAGTGGGACAGCCCAGAAGGAGACAAGCATGACCCAGGTAGCAGACGTAACGACACGAGACAAGCTCTTCATCGGCGGGCAGTGGGTCGAGTCGACCGGCTCGAAGATGATCGACGTCGTCAACCCGACGACGGAAGAGGTCCTCGGCCGCGTCCCCGAAGGGACGTCCGAAGACGTCGACAAGGCCGTCGCCGCGGCGAAGGCCGCTTTCGAGACGTGGTCGCAGACGACCACGGAGGAGCGCGCGCAACACCTGCAGGCGATCGCCGGTCAACTGGCGACGCGGCAGGAAGACATCGCGACGACGGTTGCGAGCGAAGTCGGCATGCCGCTGAAGCTATCGCGCCTCATCCAGGCCGGCCTGCCAATGATGACGTTCAGCTCGATGCCGGGGATCCTCGCCGCTACGGAGTTCGAGGAAAAAGTCGGCAACTCGCTCGTGGTCAAGGAACCGGTCGGCGTCGTCGGCGCCATCACGCCGTGGAACTACCCGCTGCACCAGATCGCGGCCAAGGTAGCGCCGGCGCTGGCAGCAGGCTGCACCGTCGTCCTCAAGCCCAGCGCCGTGGCGCCCCTCAACGCCTTCATCCTCGCTGAGGCGATCGAGGCCGCGGGGCTGCCCCCCGGCGTCTTCAACCTTGTCACCGGCCGCGGCTCTGTCGTTGGCGAGGCGATCGTCTCCCACGAAGACGTGGACATGATCTCGTTCACCGGCTCCACCCGCGCCGGCAAGCGCGTCGGCGAGCTGGCGTCGCAGGACATCAAGCGTGTCGCGCTCGAGCTCGGCGGCAAGTCCCCGAACGTCATCCTCGACGACGCCGACCTGGAACGCGCCGTCAGCGATGGCGTCGCCAAGTGCTTCCTGAACTCCGGCCAGACGTGCAGCGCCCTGACGCGAATGATCGTGCCGCGCGCTCGCCTGGCTGAAGCAGAAAAGATCGCCGCCAGGGCCGCCGAGACGTTCACCGTTGGCGACCCTTTCAAGGATGAGTCGAGGCTGGGCCCTGTGGTCTCCGAGTCTCAGCGCGAAATCGTTCGCGGCTACATCAAGAAGGGCGTAGACGAAGGCGCCAAGCTGGTCACTGGCGGCGCTGAGCCGCCGGAGGGCGCGAGCGGCGGCTATTACGTGCGCCCGACAGTCTTCTCCGACGTGACGAGCGACATGACGATCGCGCAGGAAGAGATATTCGGCCCCGTCCTCTCGATCATCCCGTTCGACGACGAGGAAGACGCCGTACGCATCGCCAACGACTCGATCTACGGCCTCGCCGGCGGCGTCTGGTCTGGCGATCCCGAGCGCGCCAAGAGCGTGGCCAGGCGCATCCGCACCGGCCAGGTGGAGATCAACGGCGGCGCCTTCAATGCGACGGCGCCGTTCGGTGGCTACAAGCACTCCGGCCACGGCCGTGAGCTGGGCAAGTTCGGCCTCGAAGAGTTCCTGGAGACGAAGTCGCTGCAGCTGTAGCACACAGCCCGGCGAACGTAGGGACAGACCTTCAGGTCTGTCAGAGAGGCGCTCCGCGGTTGCGGAGCGCCTCTTCGCGTTCAGGCAGCCGCGCCGAGATGTAGCGGAAGCCTTCAGGCTTCCAGGCGGGGTAGAGCGGGGCCATCGGTGGATGACCGACACGCCGCATGGAGGGCTGAAGCCCTCCGCTACATCATCTCTGGTTTGTGATCCAGGCTACGCAGCGGGAGTTGCACGGTGGGCGTATAATCTGACGCGCGCAGCCTTTGCCCGCGCGAAAGGAGATAGCCCCACATGACTACAGAAGCCGCCCCGTCCCCAGGCGCCATATCCGGGAAAGAGTACCAGCTCCTGATCAACGGCGAGCACGTGCCAGCCAGCTCCGGCGAGACGCTGGAGCGACGCTACCCCGCCAACACAGACGTCGTCGTCGCCACGTTCCCGTCAGCCACGACGGAGGACACCGACAAGGCGATCGCCGCCGCCCGTGCCGCCTTCGACGGCGGCTCGTGGGCCAAAGTGCCCGCTCGCCAGCGCGCCGACGTCCTGCGCAAGGCTGCGCAGATCATCCGCGACGAGCTGCAGGACCTTTCCAGGCTGCTCGCTTCGGAGGTCGGCAAGCCCGTCAGCGAAGCCGGCATGGAAGTCGCGCTCACCGCGGACGTGTTCGAGTACTACGCCGGCCTGGCGATGAACGTAAAGGGCCAGGCGATCTCCAACATCGTCGACGACGCGCTCGGCCTCATCCTCAAGGAGCCAGTCGGCGTCGTCGGCATCATCACGCCGTGGAACTTCCCGATGCTGCTGGCGACGTGGAAGATCGCGCCGGCGCTGGCCACCGGCTGCACCGTCGTGATCAAGCCGGCAACGTACACGCCGTGCACCACGTTCGAACTCGGTCGCATCATCACAGAGGCCGGCGCGCCGAAGGGCGTGTTCAACGTCGTCACAGGCTCCGGTAGGGTGGTCGGCGACCGGCTCGCCGCGTCGATGGACGTCGACAAGATCGCCTTCACCGGCTCGACAGAGGTCGGCCAGAGCGTGATGCGCTCGGCCGCCAGCAACGTCAAGAAGATTTCGCTCGAACTGGGCGGCAAATCCCCAAACATCGTCTTCGCCGACGCCAACCTGCAGAGCGCCGTCATCGGTTCGCTGTTCGGGATCTACCTCAACGCCGGGCAAGTCTGCCAGGCGGGCTCCCGCTTGCTGGTGGAGGAGAGCGTACACGAGCAGTTCCTGAACATGTTCAACAACTTCGTCGGCGGTATGACGGTCGGCGACCCGATGGACCCGGCGACGCGCATGGGCCCCGTCGTTTCCGACGACCAGCTGAACACGGTTGAGACGTACGTCAAGGCCGGCCAGGACGAGAAGGCGTCGCTCATTCGCGGCGGCAACCGCGTGACCGGCGAGGGCCTGGACAAGGGCTACTTCTTCGAGCCGACGATCTTCGACAAGGTGGACAACCGGATGAAGATCGCCCAGGAGGAGATCTTTGGCCCGGTGCTGACGATCATCCCCTTCAGCACGCCGGAAGAGGCGCTCAAGATCGCCAACGAGTCGATGTACGGCCTCGCCGCCGCGGTCTGGACACAGGACATCGACAAGGCGCTGAAGTTCGCCAAGAACATCAAGGCCGGCACCGTGTGGGTCAACTCCTACCACACCGCCGGCGCGCTCGGCGTTCCAGTCATGCCGTTCGGCGGCTACAAGCAGTCGGGCATCGGCCGTGAGCTGGGCCTTGAGGGCATGGACATGTTCCTGGAGACGAAGAGCGTAGCGATCAAGCTCAGCTGATCTGCGATCGGAAGCGGATGAAACGGCTCGCGGCCTGCCCGCGGGCCGTTCTCTTCTGCCCTGCCCTTGACGGCTGCAGCAGATGTTCGGTACGTTCCCGGAGCAAGCCGCAGAGACGCGAAGGGGATGCTGGTGGACAGGCACACGATCGTGACCCGAAGACCGTTTCCGCTCCTGCTTGTCCCGCTCTGCCTCGTCCTGGCCGCGCTGGCCGCCTGTGGTGGCACGGACAACGGCTCTTCCAGCGATCCGGCGGCCACGTCGCCGGACGAGCTTCCGGTTGCCGAACTCGGCACACGCTGGGCCACGGCCGAGGCGCAGTCGCTCCAGGCGCTCGTCGCCTCCACCAACTGGCACTTCACCGCCGAGGTCATCGGCCTCGACCATCAGGAAGAGATCGACCTCGTACCGGACGTGCCCGGCGCGACTCCCGCGCCGCCGCACCCCGACAAGCCGATACCAGCGAACGACGGCCCGCCGCCCCTTCCCGTCTCGTACTGGGAAGTGCGCGTCACCGACGTAATCTCCGGCGACCTCAGCCCCGGCGACACGATCCTCATCCGCCAGATGGGCGGCGTTCACGAACAATCGACCGGATCTCTGATCCGCGTCCAGTTCGAGGACGACCCGCCGCTGGCACCGGGTGAAGAGTACCTGCTCTTCACGCAGGCTTCGTCGAGCAACGTTGTGCAGACTTCTCCCTTCATGCGCATGCAGGTGAACGCGGACGGTTCCTACGCCGCCGAAGCGGGGTGGGGCGGCCTGGGCGCGATGGCGGAGATCTCCTCGCTGAGTTCTCCCAGCGCGAAAAGCGCGATCAGGGCCGCGGCCGAAGGAGCCGGAGAATGAACCGCCGATACGCGCTCGCGCTGACCGCGGTCGTGCTGACGGTCACCGGCATCCTTGCTGGCCTCCAGTTGAACTCCGCTCTAGCGAACCACAACCCGGCAGAGGAGCCCGAAAAGAGACTCTTCGGCGAACGCTGGTACCACTCGCCTAACGGCACGCCTTACGTGGAACTCTCCACTAGTTCTGTCCGCAACGGTTGCGACGGCGACCCCGTGGCCTGTGGCGCGAAATGGAACGGCCCGGTTTCCGGCGGCATCATCGACTGGAACCTGCAGGAAACGACCGTCCTCTTCGACCCGCAGGGCGACCAGAGCCACTTCTACGACGTCAACATCCAGATCCTTGATAGGCTCTGCGACGCTGACCCGTCACTGCAGCCGGCACCGCCGGACGACTTCTCCTGTACAGATCTCGGAGTGCAGGCCCCTTACGACTCGAACTACGACTACTGCACCGCCGCCTGCACGACGTACTACGCGTGGGTGTTCATCAGCGACGATGAGCACACCGGCCCGTTCGGCGTGCCAGACCAACGCCAGGGCACGGCAGCCCACGAGCTGGGCCACGCCCTGAACCTGAAACACGAGAGTTCGGGCCTGCCCTGCGGCACGGGCCCCGGCGCCATCGACATCCCGCACTCGGTGGAGGCGTACAACTGCATCGACCCGCCCGCCGAACTCATCGCCGGCAACCCCGGCCAGGACGAGGGCTACGTACACGACTGGGACGTCTGCGGCGTCAACCACGCCTACCCCGACACCACGATCGGCACCGCCGGCTGCGCGCCGACGTGCGGCGGCACGAATGGCGGCTTCGAGAACGGGCTCACTGGCTGGACCCAGGGCACCGTGACTGAGAGCATCACGGCTGTCGGCGTCGACAACATCAGTGCGGGCAACAACGCCTCGCCGCTCGAAGGCTTGAAGATGGCCCGGCTGGGTCAGAAACAGTCGTCATCCGGGCCGAACCAGCCCGAGGGCCCAAACCAGCTGTTCCAGATCTTCACGGTGAACAACCCTCAGTTGCGCTGCGCCTACGAGCTGTTCACGTACGACTACTTCGGCTTCGACGAGATCACCGTGGAGCTGACCCGCGTCGACACGGGCGCCGTAATCTACTCAACGCGCACGGGCGCGTGGGGCCCCAGTGGCAACACCGACCTGAAGCGGACCGGCTGGAGGATCGTCAACGTAGACATGCGCAACCATCTGGGCCGGCAGGTGAAGCTCCAGTTCAGCGCCGCCGGCACCAGCGACAGCCTCTACGCCACCTGGGGCTACGTCGATTCGGCCGAGATGCAGAAGCCCCTGGACGTCGTCGATACGCCGGCGACTACCGTCGGCGGCGAACCGCCGATGATCGACCCTAACACCGGTCAGATCGTCGTGCCGGTGTCGCCCGGCGACGACACGGTTCAGATCTCGACTCCGGTCACGTGTCCGGGCGGGGCGTCGCCAACGTCCGTGAGCGCGACCCTCAGCGAGGCGCCGGAGAGCCCTGTTGCCGCCCCCACTATCACGATCTCCCTCACCAAGGGCGCCGGCGATATCTGGTCGGGCACCTTCAACCTGCCACCGGGCCAGCCGGACGCCACCGTCTGGGACCTCAACTACATCGTCAACTGCCCGGACAGCCCGGTCCCGATCGCCGTGCCCGTCGGCAAGGTGATCCTCATCGACCCCAGCGGCTTCATCACCGACGCCGTCACCAGTCTGCCGATCCCGGGCGCGACCGTCTGGCTGCAGATCTTCAAGGACGGCACGTGGCAGAACTCCAACCCGTTCTTCCTGATCGACGGCCAGCCGACGATCTCCCCTCAGATCAACCCGCAGACAACCGACAGCAAAGGCCACTACGGCTGGGACGTCGCCGCCGGCAAGTACCGCGTCGTCGTCACAGCCGACGGCTACATCGGCCAGACCAGCTACGAGGTCAACATCCCACCACCGGTCTTCGACCTCAACCTGGCGCTACAGCCGATCGGCAGCGGCGGCACGCCAACTCCGACTCCGGTCCCAACGACGCCACCGCCGAGCGGCGTGACCTGGGGCGACGTCAACTGCTCCGGCGGCGGCCCGAACCCGGTCGACTCGCTCTTGATCCTGCGCGACGACGCCGGCATCTCTTCCCTGACGGTGCAGGGCGTCTGCCCGCTGCTCGGCACGCAACTGCCGGTCAACGGCGCCCTGCGATTCTGGGGCGACCTGGACTGCTCCGGTAGTCCACCAGACCCGGTCGACGCGCTCAAGACGCTGCGCCACGACGCCGGCCTGAGCGTGCCGAAAGCAGACCCGACCTGCCCCAACGCCGGCTCGCCCGTGAACCTGGGTTCGGCCCCCACGCCGACGCCGGTGGCCACGCCAACCCCAACAGCGGCTCCGACGAACACGCCGACGCCATCGCCAACGGCGTCACCCAGCCCGTCACCGACGGCAGTCCCGACGGCGTCGCCCAGCCCGTCACCGACGCCGGCGCCCACCGTGCCTCCTAGTCCGACGACGAGCTGTCCCGGCAGCGGCGCTGGCTTCCCGTTCACCATTCCAGACCTCGACGAACCCGGTGGCCCGGCCGGCATCACGCTCTCCCTTCTCGGCCAGACCGGCGGCACGATCACCGACCTCGACATCTGCGTCAACGTCGACCACACGTGGGTGGGCGACCTCTTCGTCGAGGTCGAGCACGTCGACACGGGAACGACGGTCACGCTGATCGATCAGCCTGGACTACCCGGCGTCGCCTTCGGCTGCTCCGGAGAAAACATCCGTGCCCTGATGGCAGACGAGGCCGCCACACCGATCGAAGGCGAATGCGCTGGGTCAACGCCGACGATCAACGGCGCGTTCCGGCCGAACCAGCCGCTGAGCGCCTTCGACGGCGAGCAGAGAGCCGGTGACTGGGAAGTCCGGTTCTTCGACGTGGAGGGCGATCTCCACGAAGTCGGCTCCGTAGTAGGCGCCTCGTTCTTCTTCACGAATCAGTAGCGCCTGTCTCGCAGGCAAGTACCACATCACCGGCTACGGATAGGCACTCCACTCCTGATCGACGCGACGCACCGGGGCCTCTGACAAAAGAAAGGGGCCCCGGACTACTGGTTCCGGGGCCACCTTGGGGAGGGGGTGGGGCATTACTGCCGCCGTATCTACGCCTGATCCTACGGGTCGGCCCCGCTCGCCGATATGACATCCGTCACACAAGCACCCCACCTTTCCACTACAGGCGGCCCGCTATATCATTTGCCTCGCCAACCGCTTCTGGAAGGAGACCCCCATGCCGGACGATACCCGTACTGAGAGCGACTCCATGGGCCCGATGCAGGTGCCCGCCTCCGCCTACTACGGCGCCTCCACCCAGCGCGCCGTGCTCAACTTCCCGATCAGCAGCCGCCGCTTCACCCGGCCGTTCATCCGGATCCTCGGCTTAACGAAGCTGGCCGCGGCGCGCGTCAACACGGGCCTCGGCCTCCTCGACGAGAAGCTCGCCGGCGCCATCGAGGAGGCGGCGCGAGAAGTGGCCGACGGCAAGCTCGACGAGCACTTCGTCGTCGACATCTTCCAGACCGGCTCCGGCACCTCCACCAATATGAACGCCAACGAGGTGATCGCCCACCGCGCCACGGAAATCCTCGGCGGCGAGCCCGGATCGAAGCTCGTCCACCCGAACGATCACGTGAACAAGGGCCAGTCCTCGAACGACGTCATCCCCACGGCCGTGCACGTATCGGCGCTGGTCGAGATCGAGCACGAGCTGGTGCCGGCGCTGGAGCACCTGCAGGCTGCGCTGGATGCGAAGTCGCGCGAGTTCTGGGGCGTGATCAAGACCGGGCGCACGCACCTCCAGGACGCCACTCCCGTCCGCCTTGGCCAGGAGTTCCTGGGCTACGCCGGCCAGGTTGAACGCGGCGTACGGCGCGCGCGCCACGCCGCTGAGGAGCTATCTGAGGTGGCGCTCGGCGGCACCGCCGTCGGCACGGGCGTGAACACGCACCCGGAGTTCGCCGCGCGCGCCTGCGCCGTGCTCTCGGAGGAGCTTGGCCTGACGGTGCGCGAGACGGATAACCACTTCCAGGCGCAGAACACTCTGGACGGCGTACTGGAGGCCAGCGGCGCGCTGCGCACCGTGGCCGTCAGCCTGCAGAAGATCGCCAACGACATCCGCTGGCTCGGCTCCGGGCCGCGCGCCGGCCTCGGAGAGCTGACGCTGCCGGAGGTGCAGCCCGGAAGCTCGATCATGCCGGGCAAGGTGAACCCCGTGATCGCCGAATCGCTGCTGCAGGCGGTGGCGCAGGTGATCGGCAACGACGGGGCGATCCTCATCGCAGCCCAGGGCGGCCACTTCGAGCTGAACATGATGCTACCGGTCGCCAGTCACAGCCTCCTCGACTCGATCGAGCTGCTGGCGGCCTCGGCCCGCAACTTCGCCGACCAGTGCGTCAGCGGCCTTGCGGCGACCGAGCACGGCCCGGCGACGGTGGAGCGCGGCCTCATGCTGGGTACGGCGCTAGCGCCCGCCGTCGGCTACGACGCAGCCGCCGCGATCGCCAAGGAGGCGTCGAAGACAGGCCGCACGATCCGCGAAGTCGCCCGCGAACGCAGCGAGCTGTCGGAGGAGGAGCTGGAGGCTCTGCTCGATCCGGAGAAGATGACCGAGCCGGGATAAGCGCGCCCCGTCAGCCGCTGTCGCGATAGGGCCGCGGCGCTAAGAGGTCCCCGAGCAGGAAGAGCGCTCCGAAGACCAGCACGACGTCGCCGATGCTGAAGGCGCGGAACGGACTCAGGTCAGAAGTGAGCCTGTCCGAGAAGAAGTAGAGGTGGACGTCGTCGCGCTCCAGAAGCACGTCTTTCGTGTCTCTCACCCATTCGCCGATGCTCGCGTCTTCCGGGACATCGCCGGTCTTCTGTAGCGTCTCCGGCGTTATCGGCATCAGGCCGCCGTTGGCGACGATGGGCAGGAAGTTGAGGAGGACGCCGGCGCCGAAGAGGGCGACGCTGGGCCGGCGGACGTTGGCGAAGACGAAGACGATGAGGAGCAGGTAGGAAGCGATGAAGAGGATGCGGCGGAAGAGGTCGCCGGCGCCGAAGTCGCCGAAGATGGTGATCAGTTGGATGGCGAGGGCGGCAGGGACGATTCCGGCGATCCGGAGTTCGACATCGGGGAACCGTAAACGCCAACGCGCGCCCATCAAGTCCAGAGCTTATCAGCCCCGAGGTCTGTGATGGACGCGTGCGTTGGTCTTGTTGCGATGTTTAGTTGCGGAGGAACGGTGCGCCCGCGACAGCGAGAGCAGCGCCAACAACCATCAGACTAAATGCAACGTAGGTGAGTCGGGCCTTCATCCAAACCCCCCTTCCTTCAATGAATTACCCCTTTCAGGGCAGCCCATTAATATCCCAATACTATTGGCTTGTCAAGGGTTTTGGATAGAAATCTCGAAGACTTGGGAGATTTAGCCAGTTATCGTAAAGCAAACACGGGGGCTCCGGACTTTCGGAGCTCCCCGTGTCTCGCTATTCGATTCCTGGCCCGTGGACTGCCGGTGCGCGCTGCCGAGGGAGGGCAGCTTACCCTGTCGGTCTCCCTGGTCAGCGCAGGCAGTAGGAGTGGTTGAGGGGGACCTGGGGCGGCCGCCAGCCTGTCTTCGTCGGAAGCGGCGGCGGCGGGGCGGGGCCCTTGTTGCGGGCCCCTTCTTGCGGGTCTTAGAGGAAGGGGCTTTGTGCTGCGACGGCGGCCAGGACCAGCGCCACGCTGGTGATCACCACGTTCAGCCGAATCGCCGGCCGGGAGTTCGTATTCATTCCTTCCGGTCCGTTCTCACGTCGAATTGCCATGCGAGCAGTCCTTTAGATTAGCGGGCTCTGCGCGGCCACCAGCGCCAGCAGCAGCGCCAGTGTTGTTACCGCCCTGTTGAAGCCAACTGTCTTTCCGATTCGCTTCATCAACTTGCTCGTACTACCTTAACGATTCCTTAGCCGATACCGATGAACCCGTAACTAGGCGATCGCCTGGCGGCGGTCGTTGCGGCCACCCAGGCCCTGGTTGTCGAAGCTCCACTTGATCGCGTTGCGGGTTCGGTTCTTCATCTGATTCTTCCTCGCTGCTGCTTTCGTTCTCTTCTGTGGCTACAGTGTCGCAAGCGGCTCTCGCCGGTTTCTCGCCAGAAATCTCACCAGGCTACGCAATCTGCCCGCGGCGGCCGTTCAGGCCCTGGTCCTCGTAGCTCCACTTGATTGCGTTGCGTGTGCGATTCTTCATCTGGTTTCTTCCTTGCTACTGCTTTCGTTCTCTTCTGTGGCTACAGTGTCGCAAGTGGCTCTCGCCGGTTTCTCGCCAGAAAATGTCCGTACCTGAGCCAGATACGAAGAAGCGGCCCGCGAAGGCCGCTCAGGTGTGTCTGGCGAGATTTTCTTATGCGCGTTTGGGCGAGCCGGCTCCGATCTCTCTGACGAGATCGTCGAAGTCGGCGACTTCGCCCGCCAGGTCGTCATCCTCAGATACGATCTGTACGTAGCGGTTGTAGCAGTACTTCGCCGCTTCCGTCTGCTGCGCCTGTACGTAGTTGCTCATCAGGCGGTACCAGGCGGCCTCGTTGAACTCGTCCAACTCGACGATCTTCTGGCAGATATCGGCGCTCTTCTTGAACTCACCGGCCTCGTTGTAGGCGGCCGAGAGGCTGCCGAGGAGGCTCATGTACTGCTCTTCGAGCTGCCAGCGCAATGTTTCCGCCCATTCTGAGTAGAATTCGGGCGCAAACTGGCCCTTGTACAGGCTCACGGCTCGCTCCATCTGCTTCAGCGCCTCGTCTGTGGCCTCGGCTCCCGAAGCGGCCTCCAACGCCACCTGGAAGCGCTCCACGTCGAAAGCGAAGCTGCCGTTTGGGTCCAGCTGGTAACGCCCGGACTCCTTGGAGATGATGTCCTTGTACAGCGCCTTGCGCAGCCGGTACATGTTCGAATGAAAAGCGCTCGTCGTCTTCTCTTCGGTCATATCGGGCCACAGCGCAGCCACGATCTCCTCCTTGCGCAGCCCGCGGCGGTTGCAGAGGAAGAAGAAGAACATCTCGCGGCTCTTCTCGCTGCGCCACTCCAGGTCAGTGACCTCCTGGCCGTTGTACTCCACACGAGCGTGGCCGAACCCAAACCCCGTGACCGCCGCCTCGTCGGTAGCGACGCCGTCATCGGAATCGCCCTCGGCGGCCGGCGTGGCGCCCTTCATCAGCTTCTTCAGCCGGGCGTAGTAACCGTCCGCCGCCTTGTTCGCCGCGCCGTACTGGACGAGGAGCGGGTTACGGGCCGCCTCTACCAGCAAGAAGTGGTCATATCCCAGCTCCTTTACCAGTTCGGCCACCTTTTCCAGGTACTCCAGCGCCACCCGTTTCTTCTTGAGCGAGAAGTAGGCGCCCGCGGCGTGGAAGTAGGCCGCCGCCAGCTCTCGCCGGGCGTCCTTCTCGCGCAGGTACGGAACCGCCCGCTCCAGGTACTCGACGGCCTCCTTGAGTTCGCCCTGCTGGCGCTGGATCAGACCCTTCGTGACCAGGCAGATGCCCTGCTCCAGGTCGCCCTCGGTCTTCTCCGCTTCAGCGCTGGCCCGCCCCGCCCAGGACTCAGCCTGTACGAGGTCGCCCATCAGGCGGTGGGTGTTGGCGACGGCGTCCATGATGTACACACAGATGTAGGCGTCGCCGATGCTCCAGGCGTCGTCGAGGACCTCGTTGTAGGCATCGAGCGCGGCCTGGTGCTCACCCATCTCGCGCTGGATATCCGCCAGTGACGTGGTTAGGTAGACCTCTTTCTGCAGGTTGCTAGTGACGCGAACATGCTCAAGACCTTGTTCGTAGATCTCCTTTGCGCGGGCAAAGTCGCCCTGCAGGTAGTAGATCATCCCGAGGTTCACCAGAGTCTGCACCAGCCGGCCATCGTTGCCCAGCTGTGCACAGAGCTGTCGGGCGCGCTCCAGGTAGCCCACCGCCTCCGGTAGGCGCCCCATCAGGCCCAGCGAGCTACCGAGGTCCGCGCAAACGTAGGAGATGTTGTACACGTCGCCCACTGTCTCGTAGATATCGACTACCGCAGACAGTTCCTCGATGGCTTCCTTGAGGTCACCGCAACGGCTGAGAGTCGAGCCCAGCTCCTTACGTGCCTCCGTGACCGTCTCCTCCGGGGCTTCGTGCTCGCTCAGCAGATCGCACGCGCGCTGGAGGGCGTCCCGCGATTCGAGGTAGTCGCCCTTGACCCGCAGGCTCATGCCGCGCGTCACGAGCGCCTCCGCCAGCGGTACCCAGTCCTCCTTCTCCTCCAGCAACACGATCGCCTTCGAGACGAGCGAGAGAGCGGCATCGAGCTGGTTCAGGTAGTGCAGAACCCGCCCCTTCCAGAGCATCAGCTGCGGCTGCGAAGTCATCTCTTCCGCCGGCACGCTGCTCAGCCAGTCGGCCAGTGTGTCGAGCCTGCCCTCCTCGAACATTCGCCAGCCAACCTCTTGGGTTACTTCAATTACGTTGTCCCAGGCCGCCGCCTGGATGTAGTGATAGACGGCGTCCTCCCAGCGCTCGTCACTCTCCATTCGCTGAGCGGCGAGCATGTTGAGTTCGCGAAACTGCTCTCCGTTGTTGCTGCGGACGTGGCTCACAAGGAAGGCGCGGAGGAGGCTGTGGTAGCGGTAGCGGACGTCTCCGCCCTCCTCTTCGACGAGGGCGAGGTTAAGGTTCTGCAGCTGCGTCAGCTTCTCCTGCGCGTCTGAGCGCTCCAGCAGCTCATTGACAGACTCAACGCCAATCGTGCGCAGGACTGCGCTGCTCAGGAGGAACTCCTTGATCTCCGCCGAAAGCGGGTCAAACTGCTCCAGCGAGATGTACTGGAACAGCGTATCGGAGTGGTTCAGCTGCTCCAGGTCGACGGAACCCGCCGACTGGACGCGGTCGGCCAGCAGGATCAGCGCGCCCGCCCAGCCCTCCGTAACGTTGGCCATATGCTGAGCATCGTCAAGCGAGATCTCGCGGCCGAGGACCTCGCGGAAGAGCTGCACGACCTCATCGCAGCTGAACTCGAAGTCGGCAGCGTACAGGCTTGATACTTCCTGGCGCACCGTCATCATCGGCAGAACGCCGATCTGCGGGCGGGTGCGGCTGCCGAGGATCACGTGGCAGCCCTGCGGCAGCCGGTAGAGCCACCCTTCGACCGCCTTTCGGGTCTCCTCCGTTGCCGCGTCCAGGTAGTGAAAGTCGTCGATGACGAACAGGTACTCTTCCTGTGGCTCACCGCAGGCCCGCACCATCAGCTCAGAGGCCTCCTCCGGCGTCACCGGGCCGCCGCTCTCGAGCGCCTTCGCCAGGCCCGAGCCGAAGCCGGGGAACGCCTGCTGGCCGGAGGCTACGAAGTAGCGGAGGAAGGTGTTCAGCTCGCGGTCACGCTCGTCGAGGCCGTACCAGCAGGCAGAGGCATCGCTTCCCTGCACGAAGTCCTGAAGGAGCGTCGTCTTGCCGTATCCGGCAGGCGCGCTGACGATGGCGATGCGGTTCTTCGACGCCTCGCTGAGCGCCTCGGCCGGCCGCTCTCGGCGCACTATCGACGGGCGCCGCTCGGGAAGCTTCACCTTCGCAACGAACGGGACCTCCAGGGAGCCGCCCTCGGGCGCGCTCGCCTTGCCCGCAGCGCCGGCTGCCGGGCCTCGGGACGCCGCGCGTCGCTTGCTCGTCTTCCCTTTTTCTGCCATCCAAACCCCGGTCCGGGAGCCTGGTCCTCAGGACGCACTACGTGTGACCCGCACCGGCAGGGGGCTCCCTCACGATTGCTACACGGCGCAGAGTCCGACACTGCGCCGTGTTCGATGACTTAGACGACGCGCTACCGTAACCGTTACACCAATAACCGGCCATTGCCCCGCCCAACCCGTGGCGCGACCGGGCCTGAACCCGTCTTGTAGACGTAACAGTTGACCGCCGAACGGGCCGGCGCGAAGATGGGGCAGATGAACCCTGGCGCCCCACCGGAACCGCCCCTCCCCTTCCGCCTCCGAGCAGCCCTCAAGCCCGCATTGCTCCTGGCGCTGACTGCGTCACTCGCACTGGCGGCGATGATCGGCCTCGGCGCCCACGGGACCGGCGCCGACCCCTCCTTCGACAGCGAGGAGCAGGCGTTCCTGGCGCTGATCAACGATTACCGCGCTCAGAACGGCCTTACGCCGAACGCCCGCGCGCCGCTGACCACGGACTGCCGCCTCAACGCCGCCGCCGACTGGTTCGCCAACGATATGGCGATCGACAACTATTGGCCGATTAATCACCACGACAACGAGGACCCGCCGCGCAACCCGGCCGAGCGCGCGGCGGCGTTCGGCTTCAACGCCCCCGTTGGAGAGAACATCGCCGGGGGTTACACGACGGCGGAATCAGTGTTTGCGGCGTGGAAGGGGTCATCCGGCCACAACTCCAACATGCTCGGCAACTATGCGGCGATCGGTATCGGCCGGGCCTATCACCCCAACGCCCAATACGGCTGGTACTGGGTGACGGACTTCGCGGCCTACGTGCCGGCGCCCGCGCAACCGGCGTGCTCCCCACCGGCGACGCCTCCACCGGCAACGACCAGCGCTCCCGCGCCGACACCAACGCCCACACCGACGCCCACGCCCGCGCCGACGCCGACTCCGACGCCCGCGCCAACGGCTACGCCCGTCCCACCGCCTGCGCCGACGACCGAACCGCTCATCTGGGGCGATACCAACTGCGCCGGCACCATCGGCCCGGTGGACTCGATCCGCGTGCTGCGGCTGGACGCCGGCCTGTTCACGACTACGCCAGCGGGGTGCCCGCCGATGGGCAGCGAGGTGTTCGTGGGCGGGATCATGCACCTCTGGGGCGACGTCAACTGCCGCAACGGCCCCGATCCGGTGGACGCGATGCTGATGCTGCGCTACGACGCCGGGCTGAGCGTCAACATTCCAGAAGACTGCCCCGGCCTGGGCGAACCGGTCTAGCCCCGGCCTTCCTTTTCCAGCCGCGCCTTGCGCTGCGCCATGAGTCGCGTGTAAAGCAGTATGTCCTGGTCGCCGTAGGCCGCTTCGCCCATCTCCGATCCTCGCTTCAGCGCCTTCATCGTCGCCTTCGTCAAGGCCACCGGCAACGCCGGGTTCGCGATGATCGCGTCCGCCAGAGCGCGCGCCTTCGCCTCGACGCCATCGTCCGGCTCCAGGTGCGTGACGAGGCCGTACTCGTACCCGCGCTTGGCGTCGAAGCGCTCGCAGGTGATCGTCAGCTCCAGAGCACGCGCGTGGCCCATCTCCCGGGCCAGCCTCGGCAACGCGTTCCAGCCCAGCGGCAGGCCCAGCTCCACCTCCGGGATCGAGAACCACGTACTCTCGCCGGCGACACGCAGGTCGCAGCAGGCCGCGAAGACGAGCCCGCCGCCGATCGCAAACCCTCGCACGGCGGCGATCGTCACCTGACCCAGGTTCTCGATGTCGCCGGACGTGCGGCTGCCTACTCCCGAAACGTGGCGCACCTCCAGCTCGTTCGGCGAGCCGGGATCGCCCCACTCGCTCGTGTCGGCGCCGGCGGAGAAGACGTCTCCCTCGCCCGCGAAGATCACGACGCGCGTGTCGGTGTCGTCACGCAGCTTATGGCAGAGGTCCTGCAGGTCGGCATGCATCTGCCGGTTGATCGCGTTGCGCTTCCCGGGCCGGTTCAGGCGAACAGTGAGGAGCGCACCGTCGCGGGCCAGCTTGATCGTCTCGTAGTCCATATCTGCCTCCGGCGCACAGTCTACACCGCTACGGCTCAGAGGGCGCCTGCAAGCCCGCCAGCTCGGACTAGCCCTGCCTCTTCAACTTCCCGGTGCGCTTGGCCCAGCGCTCGGCCACTGCGAACACGAACACGGAGAACGGCACGAGCAGGACGCCAAAGAGCGCGAGGATGCCCAGCGTCCCCGCCATCTCACCGACGCTATCGCCTCCGATGATCGCGCCGCGGATGCCGTCGAGAATGTACGTGGCGGGCGAGGCGTAGGAGAAGACCTGCAACCAGCCGGGAAGCACCTCGACGCTGTAGTAGACACCGGAGATCAGCAGCACGACCGCCTGCACCATGAACGACATCTGCGTTCCGCGCTCCGGATAGAGCAGCGGCAGCACGCCGGCGAGGATGCCCAGCCCGGCGATACTGAGGCTGCCGACGGCGATCACGGCGGCCGCCGCCACCCAGTCGGCCTGCGAGAAGTCGACGGCGAAGAACGGCAGGGCGATGGCGAAGATGAGGAGCGTGCGCACTATCGCATGCAGCACGCCGAACACGGACATGCCGACGAGGTGCACCCAGCGAGGCACGGGCGCCATCAGCGTATGCTCGATCGTCCCCTCCCAGCGCTCCCACGTGACGACGAGGCTGATGTCGTCGAGGACGGCTGAGAGGTAGGCCCAGACGAGCGTGCCCAGGAGGAGGAAGAGAACCAGATCGTTCGCGTCACGGGCGCCGGCGATCCCGGCCTGTTCCACCTCCTTGGCGATGAACGTGATCGCCAGCGTGTTGACCACGCCGTACACGAGCCACACCAGCTCCCACGCCCAGTAGCGCTTCCAGAGGTTCGTCTGCCGCTCCACGAACGCCCAGGCCAGAGTCGCCGGCCCGGACGACCGTGGAGCGGCCATCGGATTCGTGAAACTAGCCATGGGCCGCTACCTCCGCCGGCGCTTCATCCTCTTCGAGGTCGTGGCCGGTCAGCTCCATGAACACGTCCTCCATGTCGATCTCCTCCACCGGACGGCCGCGCGCCACCCGCTCGCGCAGCGCCAGCGGTGTCCCGCTGGCGACGATGCGTCCGCCGGCGATGAACGAGATGCGGTCGCAGAGGACCTCCGCTTCCTCCATGTCGTGCGTCGTCAGGAGGATCGTCGCGTCGTGGTCGCGCTGGACGTCGCGGATGAAGCGCTGGACGTCGCGCCGCGAGCGCGGGTCGAGGCCCGTCGTCGGCTCGTCCAGCAGCATCATCACCGGCGACGTGAGGAAGGAGCGCGCCACGGCCACCTTCTGCTGCTGCCCGCGCGAGAGGTGGTTCATCTGCTCGGCCGCCAGCTCCTCCGCGAAGCCCAGGCGCCGCAGCACGTCCGGCACCAGCACCCGGATCTCGCCGGGCGTCAGTCCGTAGATGCGCCCGAAGAAGAGCAGGTTTTCGTACGCCGACATGTTGCGGAAGAACGACGGGTCGGCCGACACGCGGTTGATCAGCGCGCGCACAGAGCCCGCTGCGCTGACGACGTCGTGGCCAAACACCTCGACGCTGCCGCTATCCGGCAGGAGCAGAGTGCTCAGCACGCGCACCAACGTGGACTTGCCGGAGCCGTTGGCGCCGATGAGGCCGAAGACTTCGCCGCGCCCCACCTCGAACGAGACGTCCTGCAGCACGTGCGCCACCGCCGGCGGGTTCGCCGTGACGGGCAGGCACCACGAAACGAGCTTGCGGTATTGAAAGCCGCCGCCAAAGTATTTGTTCAGGTTGGTCACCCTGAGTGCTTGCTGTTCCATCTCAGCCTCCCTGCTGGTCTCCGGGCTGTCCGGTCCGAATGATCGGCTCATGCCCTGCCTCCGGTCTGTCAGTCGTGATCGCCGCGCACATGAAAAAACCCACTACGCCGCTGCGGTAGTGGGTCGAGAATCGAGTTCCGCTCAGGCTAAGTTAGGTGGTCGCCTCCAGGCTGAATGCACTCGCCCCACGTACGCGCACGACACCGCTAAGCGCGGTCGCCGCGCCGTGCGGATCGCTGAAGATGCCGGTGCAAATGTGCATCTAGACGAGTGCTCCCTTCATAGAATCCACCGCAGCGTAACAGCGGCTCAGAAGGCTGTCAACGGAAGTCCGGCGCTGCCCTACTGCGTGTAGCGCTCGTCGACCACTTCGCCGTCCGCGAGGCTGACGCGCACATGTGGCTCACCGCCGCGAATCGCCGTGTCCGCCAACGGAAAGTAGACGTGCAGGATGTCGCCTTCCAACTCTGCGACCGTGTCTCGCCCCTCAAGCGACATCACGCCCTCGTACTCGACTCGGGCGCGGGCGATCTCGATGGCGCGCTCGCGGCTGATCACGTGGTTCCTTCCGAGGCTACAAACACCAGAATCATGGCCCTCTGCCGGGGCGTGTCAAACGAGGTGGCATCTCGATAGTTGCGCAGTGCTGACCCACCACCGACGCGGGCCCGCACCGTGCTAAACTTCGCACAACGTTCGTCCGGACACGCATGACGTTTATCCGGACAGAGGAGGGCCATCGATGAGAAGTACAGAGCTCCTGATGCGCCCCGGCGTCCGAGCGGCTTAGCCACAGCAACCGCCGCTCGACTTCGGGTGCGCTCCTACCCGACCGTCGTTTCGAATAGCGCCAACCCCATGCCTTTTCGGCCGTGGCGGCGGCGCTCCACCACAAGGAGCACTTCTTGTCTAAACCTGTCTCACGCCAGACGCCCAACCACGTACCCGATCCAGTCGCCCCCATCGCCGATCTCATGTCCGCGTTTTCCGCCCCGTGGGCGCTATGCGGGGGCTGGGCGGTCGACGCCTGGCTCGGCCGCCAGACCCGCGACCACGGGGACGTCGATATCTCGGTGTTCGTCCAGGATCAGCGGGCGCTCTTCGATCACCTCGCCGGTTGGCAGCTGGTCGCGCATGACCCCCACGTTGACGGCGGCACGTCCGAGCCATGGGACGGCCGGCGCCTCGATCTGCCCGGACACATCCACGGCCGCCTTGACGCGGGTGAAGGACTACCGGACCGCGTCGACGCTGCGTCGCAGCAGGGTTTCAGCCTGGACGTCCAGTTCGGCGACCGCCCTGGCGACGATTGGATTCTGTCGCGCCAGCCCCACATCAGCCTTCCCCTGCAGAAGGGCGTTCGGCAATCGCCGTGGGGTCTGCCGACCGTCGTCCCCGAAGTCCTGCTCTTCTTCAAAGCACACGAACTCCGCCGCCGCGACAGGCTCGACTTCCTCGCCACTCTCCCACACCTCACCCGGGAACAACGAGAGTGGCTCCGGAACGCGGTCTCCCTCATGGGCCACCCGTGGCTGTCTGAGCTCTCTCCTTAGCCTTCGCCCACCACCCGGTAGTGGGTCAGCGTGACTGACTCACTACCGCCATCGCTCGAAGGCGCAGCCGCCGCTACACTGGAAGTACCCCTTATGACTATTCGTAGCGACATCCGTAACGTTGCCATCGTCGCGCACGTGGACCACGGCAAGACGACGCTGGTCGACGCCATGCTCTGGCAGACCGGCGCATTTCGCGCCAACCAGGACGTGGCCGAGCGCGTAATGGACTCCGGCGACCTGGAGCGCGAGAAGGGGATCACGATCCTCGCCAAGAACACGGCGGTCCAGTACGGCGACGTCAAGATCAACATCGTCGACACCCCCGGCCACGCCGACTTCGGCGGCGAGGTGGAGCGCGGCCTGACGATGGTCGACGGCGTCCTCCTTCTCGTCGACGCCAGCGAGGGGCCGCTGCCACAGACGCGCTTCGTCCTGCGCAAGACGCTCGAACGCAACCTGCCCGTGATCCTCGTGGTCAACAAGGTCGACCGGCCAGACGCGCGCATCAAGCAGGTGCTGGACGAGGTCTACGAGCTTTTCATGGACCTTGAAGCCCGCGACGACCAGATCGAATTCCCGATCGTCTTCGCCAACGCCCGCGAAGGCCGCGCCGGCCTCGATGCGGACGCGCTGGCCGACGACCTGAAGCCGCTGTTCGAACTCATTATCTCCCACACTCCGGCGCCCTCATACGAAGAAGGCCACCCGCTGCAGGCGCTCGTCACCAACCTGGACGCCTCGCCGTACGTCGGCCGCCTGGCGCTCTGCCGCGTCTGGAACGGCTCGATCGCGCGCGGGCAGACCGTCGCCTGGTGCCGCACCAACGGCAGCATCGAGCAGGCGAAGATCACCGAACTCTACATCACCGAGGCCCTGGACCGCGTGAGCGCGGAGGAGGCACATGCCGGCGAGATCATCGCCGTCGCCGGCCTCGCAGAGGTGACGATCGGCGAGACGCTGGCCAACCCCATCGATCCCCGGCCTCTGCCGGTGACCACGGTGGACGAGCCGAGCCTGTCGATGACGATCGGCATCAATACCTCGCCGCTGGCGGGCATCGAGGGCTCGCAGATGACGGCGCGCCTGCTCAAGAGCCGCCTGGACCAGGAGCTGATCGGCAACGTGTCGATCCGCGTGAACTCGATCGACCGGCCGGACGTCTGGGAAGTGCAGGGCCGCGGCGAGCTGCAACTGGCGGTGCTCGTGGAGACGATGCGCCGCGAAGGCTTCGAGCTGACCGTCGGCAAGCCACAGGTCGTGACGAGGGAGATCGACGGCAAGGTGCACGAGCCGGTCGAGAGGCTCTCGCTGGACATTCCGGAGCAGTTCATGGGCGCCGCCTCGCAGATGCTGGCGCTGCGCAAGGGGCGGATGGTGCACATGGTGAACCACGGCACCGGCTGGGTGCGCCTGGACTACGTCGTGCCGGCGCGCGGCCTCATCGGCTTCCACACGGAGTTCCTCACGGAGACGCGCGGCACAGGCATCCTCCACCACGTCTTCGAGGGCTACGAGCCCTGGCACGGCGACCTGCGCACGCGGTCCACGGGCAGCCTCGTCGCCGACCGCCGCGGCCAGAGCAGAACGTACGCCCTGCTCAACCTGTCTGACCGCGGCACGCTCTTCATCGGCCCGGGAGTCGAGGTCTACGAAGGCATGATCATCGGCGAGAACCCGCGGCAGGAAGACATGGACGTCAACCCTTCGAAAGAGAAGAAGGCGACGAACATCCGCTCCTCAACATCCGATGCGACCGAAGTGCTCGTCCCGGCGAGTCACCTTTCGCTCGAGCAGGCGCTGGAGTTCCTGCGCGAAGACGAGTGCCTGGAGGTAACGCCAGGCACCGTCCGCCTGCGCAAAGTGATCCTCTCCCGGGACGGCCGGGGGAAGGCGCGCAAGGCGTCAACGGCCGGCGCACGCTGAATCCGCCCCCAAATCAGGTACGCCCGAACCTGAGCGCAGCGCCCCTGCCAGCCAAACGATAAGGAAACGCGCCGCGCGTGCCGTAAAATAGGGGCGTGACCACTATCGGCGTCCTTGCCCTGCAGGGCGACTTCCTCGAACACGCTTCGGCGCTGCGCCGGATCGGCGCGGACGCCCGCGAAGTGCGCTCCGCCGAGCAGCTGCGCGCGCTCGGCGGGCTGATCATCCCCGGCGGCGAGAGCACTACCTTCGGCCGCTTGATGGCGGACTTCCACTTGCACGAACCGCTGCAAGTCTTCGTCCAATCAGGGATCCCGGCGTGGGGCACGTGCGCCGGCATGATCGCGCTCGCCCGCCACACCAGCGACCTGCCGTTCCCAACGCTGGAAGCGATCGACATCGCCGTCGACCGCAACGCCTACGGCCGTCAGGTGGACAGCTTCGAGGCGGACCTCGACGTCCCCGCGCTGGGCGCCGAGCCTTTCCACGCCGTCTTCATCCGGGCGCCCGTCGTCACCAGCGCCGGCGAAGGCGTCGAAGTGCTGGCCACCGTCCAGCACGACGGCGAACCGCAGACGCCCGTTGCCGTGCGGCAAGGTGTCGTTCTGGCGACGTCCTTCCACCCGGAGCTGACGCGCGACGACCGTTTCCACCAGTACTTCCTGGACATCGTCCGGTCGCAGAGCAGGACATCGGCAGCGAAATGACCTCCGCCAGACGCCCACTCCCCACCGACATCGTCGCGCTCATCTCCTTCGACGGACGCGTCTACCCGAACGAGGCGAAGCCACTCGACCGCCTCGGCCTCGGCAACGACAAGCCGCACGCGCTGGAGACGGCGCTGGAGCAGTGGTTCTCCTTCGCGACCGGCAAGCACACGTGGGTCAGCGTCCACGGCGCGACGATCCGCGGGCTAATCTCCGCCCGTCCGCGCACCAAGCGCACGGCCTGGGAGGTCGAGGTGCTGATCAACACTACCGACGACGACTCCGTCTGGCAGTCGCTCTTCACGCGGATGCTCAGCGGCATCGGCAAGCACGGTGCGGAACGCATCTTCCTGCGCGTCGAACTGGACAGCCCGGTGCGACAGGCGGCGCGCGACGCCGGCTTCTTCGCCTACGCTGAGGAATCGCTGCGAAGGCGCCCCGCTCTGCCGCCGCCGCCGAAGAGCGACTTGCCCGTGCGCCGCAGAGGAAAGTCGGAGGCGCTGGGCGTGTTTCAGCTCTACAGCCGCGAGATACCCGCCAACGTCCGAGCCATCGAGGGCGCAACGTTCCGTGAGTGGCAGGCCGCCCGGGAGAAGTGGGGCGGACGCTTCAGCGACCTGGTCGTCGAAGAGGACGGCGTCATCAGCGCCTGGAGCCGCGTCGTGCTGGGCCAGGTTAACCGCCTGGCGGCGCTTTCGGACAAGGGCTACGATGACATCGTCTCGGCGGCGCTCCAACTCATCGGCGAGCGCGAGGCCCACTGCCTGGCGCCGCGGCACGCGCCCGGCCTTGTGTCAGCGCTCGACCGGCTGGGCTTCCAGCCGGCCGGCGAGTTCTGCGCAATGGCGAAGCGCCTGGCGAAGCCCGCCGCGGAGCTGACTCCCAAGCGGACCGAGGAAGCGATCCCGGCGAACTAACAGATGCTAAACATCACCGACGACCTCGACACCCTCCTCGAAGTGCTTCCCGCGCACGTCGCCAACGCCGTGCGCGAGCGGCCGAACAACTTCGCCCTGCTGGAGATCGTGCTCGACCTCGGCCGGACGCCGGAGGCACGCTATCCGCACGAAGAAGCGATCCTCAGCGAGACCGAAGTGACGGAGGCGGACATCGACTTTGTCGTCTCCCGCATCGGCATGTTCACCAGCGACAACCGCGCCGGCATCGAGCGCACGCTGCACCGCATCTCCTGCATCCGCAACCGGCAGGGGCGCATCATCGGGCTGACGCTGCGCGTCGGCCGCGCCGTCTTCGGGACGATCCGCATCATCGAGGACCTCGTGCGCGAAGAAAAGAGCGTGCTGCTCCTGGGGCGCCCGGGCGTCGGCAAGACGACGATGCTCCGCGAGGTCGCGCGCTTCCTCGCCGACGACCAGAACAAGCGCGTGATCGTCGTCGATACGTCCAACGAGATCGCCGGCGACGGTGACATTCCGCACCCCGGCATCGGCAGCGCGCGCCGCATGCAGGTGCCCTCGCCTGAGCTGCAGCACGCCGTAATGATTGAGGCCGTGGAGAACCACATGCCGGAAGTGATCATCATCGACGAGATCGGCACAGACCTCGAGGCCGCGGCCGCGCGGACGATCGCCGAGCGCGGCGTCCAGCTGATCGCCACCGCGCACGGCAACGCGCTCGAAAACCTGATCATGAACCCGACGCTGTCGGACCTGGTCGGCGGCATTGAGTCCGTTACGCTTAGCGACGAAGAAGCGCGCCGCCGCGGCACGCAGAAGGCGGTCCTGGAGCGCCGCGCCCCGCCCACCTTCGACATCCTCGTCGAGATCCAGTCCTATAACCAGGTCGCCGTCCACGCGAGCGTCGCCGAAACGGTCGACTCCATCCTCCGTGGCTACGACGTGCCGCCCGAGATTAGAGAGCTGAGCCCCGAGGGCGAGGTCAAGAGCGCCAAAGGGCCGGCGGGCAAAGAACGTCGCCGCGCGGATAGCGCTCGCATCACCGCCGCTGGAGGTGCCGGCCTCGCCGAGGAGGCCGGTACCCGCCTGCCGCCTGAGCGGGGACCGGAGCGGCGCATCTACCCGTTCGGCGTCTCCCGTCAGCGCTTGCAGCAGGCGATGCGCGAGACGCAGTTCCCCGGCGCGCTCGTCGATCACCTCGACGACGCCGACGTGGTGATCACGCTCAGGCCGTACTACCGCCGCAAGCCGCAGACGCTGCACGACGCCGAGGCGCGCTCGATACCCATCTACGTCGTCAAGAGCAACACCGTCGTCCAGCTGGAGCAGGTGCTCCTCACGATGCGCAGCGAGCGGTCGGGCGACCCGGTGACGACGGCCCTGAAGGAGGCCGAGGACGCGATCGGGCACGTGCTCAACAAGTACAACCCGGTGGACCTGAACCCACAGAACGCCTACATCCGCCGTCTTCAGCACATGACCGCCCAGCGCTACAACCTCACGTCGCGAAGCGTCGGCAAAGAGCCGAACCGCTTCGTCCGCATCACTCCCGGCGGGGCCAGCTAGCACGTGGCCGGCGACGACCGACGCGGAACGTTCATCACTTTCGAGGGCGGCGAAGGCTCCGGCAAGTCCACTACAGCCGAGCAGGCCGCCGCCCGGCTGCGAGAGCAGGGACACGACGTGTTACTCACCCGCGAGCCGGAGGGGACAGAGCTGGGCCGCCACATCTGGACCTTCTTCCGCGAGCTGGCGGCCACAGACAAGACGATGACGGCCGAGGCAGAACTCTTCCTCTTCGCCGCCGCCCGCGCGGAGCACGTGCGCACCGTCATCGCGCCAGCGCTTGCGTCCGGGCGGCTCGTCCTCTGCGACCGCTTTGCCGACTCCACAACCGCGTACCAGGGTTATGGCCGGGGCGTCGACCTGTCGGCCATCGAGGCCGCGAACCTCGCCGCTTGCGGTGGTCATTCGCCGGATCTGACGCTGGTTCTCGACGTGCCCGCAGCAGAAGGCCTGAGCCGGGCACGTGCGCTCGAAGCAGACGACGCCAAGAGCGCGGACTCCATCGGGTCTGAATCGCTGGCCTTTCACGACCGCGTCCGCGAGGGCTTCCTGGCGATCGCCAGGGCGCACCCGGGGCGCGTCAAGGTCGTCGACGCGTCCGGCCCGCTTGAGGGCGTCGAGGCAGCAGCGATCGAGGCGATCGAACGCGTGCTCGCGGGCCGATAATCGCTGGACAAAGCGCTCGGCCGCTCGCTAAGATGGATACACCGCCCCTTAGCCAGGTCTGCTGGCGCTCGGGCGGTGGAAGAAGGAGGAGCATTGGGTACTCGATCTGCGGCAAAAGCCCATCGTCAATCCCTGGAACGCCGTCTGCGAAACCGCGCCATCAAAAGCGCCACGAAGACGGCCGTCAAGAAGGCGAACGACGCCATCCTGAGCGGTGATCTGGACGCCGCGCGTGACGTCGTGCAGGAAGCCGTCGTCGCGCTGGACAAGGCAGCGCAAAAGGGTGTGCTCCATGACAATAACTCCGCGCGTCACAAGTCGCGGCTGCTGACCAAGTACAACGCCGCCGTCGCCGTCCGCCAGGTTTCTGGTGAAGAGCCGACGACAGAGGCCAAGGCGCCGAAGAAGCGCGCCTCAGCCAGCAAGAAGACGTCCAAGAAGTAGCATCTGCCGCCCCCGTTCCGCGCCCGCATGGACGGCACTTGACAGCGGTGCTATTCTATTGCGCGGATTCGCTCTGGATAAGCAATTGCTTAGTTAGCCACTGAAGGAGGCCCAATGACCCAGGAGCTACCCAACTCGATCAAGGAAATCATGGACGGGATGCCCGGTGCGTTCCAGGCCGACAAGGCCGCGGGTGCCAACGCCACGATCCAGTTCAACTTCACCGGCGACGAGCCGGGCAACTACACCGTCAAGGTGGCCGATGGCAAGTGTGAAGTCGCAGAGGGCACCAACGACAGCCCCACCGTCGCCATCAACTCCCCCTCCGACGTGTGGCTGAAGATCACGCGCCGCGAACTCGACGGCGCAACCGCATTCATGAGCGGCCAGTTCACCTTCACCGGTGACATGGGCGTCCTCATGCAGATGCAGAACTGGTTCGCGCAGGGCTAAGCACCGACCGATCGCGAATTCAGCCGGCGGCTGGCGAAAGTCAGCCGCCGGTTTGCGTTCCGGCCCAACTTCGGCAACGAGACGCACGCGCAGCGATCACTCAAGACGCTGGCTGGTCACCCGTCAGGAAGGACACCCACCAAGGCACCTTGCCACCCAGCACGAACTCGAAGTCTGCGCTCGGTGTGCTATTCTATTGCGCGGATTCGCTCTGGATAAGCAATCGCTTAGTTAGCCACTGAAGGAGGCCCAAATGACCCAGGAGCTACCCACTTCAATCAAGCAGATCATGGACGGGATGCCCGGTGCGTTCCAGGCCGACAAGGCCGCAGGCGCCAACGCCACGATCCAGTTCAACTTCACCGGCGATGAGCCGGGCAACTACACGGTCAAGGTGGCCGATGGCAAGTGTGAAGTCGCAGAGGGCACCGACGACAGCCCCACCGTCGCCATCAACTCCCCCTCCGACGTGTGGCTGAAGATCACACGCGGCGAGCTTGACGGCTCAACCGCATTCATGAGCGGCCAGTTCACCTTCACCGGTGACATGGGCGTCCTCATGCAGATGCAGAACTGGTTCGCGCAGGGCTAAACACCGACCGATCGCGAATTCAGCCGGCGGCTGGCGAAAGTCAGCCGCCGGTCTGCGTTCCGGCGAAGCTGCCCAGCGGCATGGGAACATCGGCGCCCAGCACAACGACGACCCCCGCGCTGGTGTCCAGGAAGTCCGCCGCCCTGGCGTCTGATCCGCTGATCACGCTCCCGTCCGGCAGACCCAGCCACTCCGCCACCTTGCCCGCCGTGTGGTCCGCGTCATCGTTGACGTCGATCACGATCGTCGTGTCGTACAGGTTGCCGTCGGCGTACTCGTCGATGAGGATCTGCTCCGAGCTGATGCCTTTGCCACGCAGAACGCCCGCGAAGTCTCCGGCCAGGTCCGGCACCACCGTGCCGTTGAGCACCTCCACCCGCGCGTACTCCTGGGACAGGATGCTGTCGCTGAACACCTGCGCCTTCAGCTCTTCGAACTTCACCGGGTCCCAGGAGAGGACGGCCGCCGGCCCACAGTTACAGGGGTAGGTGGCGCCGGCCGCGGAGACAGTCCGCAGGTTGTCCAGGCCAACCTGCGTGCCCAGGAGCGCCAGGCCGGGCACCTTGATCGCCGGTATGTCCGTGCTGACCGATTGCGTGTACTGGTTGTAAAGGCTCTTGGCCTTGCCGACGTCGAACAGGTTGAGGCTCAGCGCCTTTTGTGCCACTGCCTGCATCACGTCTTGCTGCCGCTCGATGCGCTTGAAGTCATCGTCGCTCTTGCGGATGCGAGCGTAGGCGAGCGCGCGCTGGCCATCCATGTGCTCAGGGCCCGGCACGAACTCCACCGGGTAGACGTTGCTGCAGAACGAGCATTCGGCGTAGGCGGGATCGTAGGCGTACCTCTTGACGTTCACGTCGATGCCACCAAGCTCGTCGATGATCTCGATGAAGCTCGCCCAGTTCATCACCACGTAGTAGTCGATCGGAATCCCGAAGTTGAGATCGATCGTGTCCATCGCCAGCTGCGCACCGCCGCCGGGATAGCTGCTCAGCGTCGTGTACTCGCCCATCTCGTAGACCACGTTGATGCGGTTCCTGATGAAGACACCGCCGTCGCCGTCGGGGATATCGACGAGCGTGTCGCGCGGAATGGAGAAGGCGCCGGCCGTCTTGGCGAAAGGGTCGATGGTGAAGACCACAACGCTGTCCGTGCGATAGGGCTCGTCCGAAGCATCGTCGAGGCGCTGGTCGAGGCCGAGCAGCAGGATGTTTATGCGCTCGTCGATCGTCTCCGCGCTGTCCTTGTCGTTGCCGCCTTCGACGAAGGGCAGCGCCTGGACAACGGGAATTCGCAGCTCGTTACCGGGCAAGAGGTCGTCGTCAATCTGCGTCGCCATCGCCGCGAAAGCGTAGAGCGAAAGCAGCGAGAAGGCGAAGATGCCGACGATGAGTGGGACGTTGAAGTGGCCGCGGTACCGCTGATCTCCAGCGTTGTTGGTGTCTTCCGGGGACGGGTCCTTGGTCAAGCAGCTCTCCCGGGCCTCAGGCCTCGTTATTGGGGCGGACGCTCGCGTGAGCACCCACGATCGTATGCGGCGACGCGAGGCGCAGGCCGGCCGGACGTCGGTTCATCTACGCTTAACAACGCGCTCGATCGGCCAAAAGTTCCTCAGCTCAGAGTGTCGGCGCCAATTCTCTGGCATGCTCGTGGCCGATTTGACCCGCCACTTTTGGCTAGCGTAGCATCGGGCTCAAACGCGAGCAACGAGCGCACCCGCGCGCTTTCGGTCCCGCCTGAACTCCATCCACAGCGCTCCTTCGAGCCGTATCACTGCCCGATGACCCTCGCCCCTCACACCATCCGGCGCCTCCGACGCTGCGGCGTCTTCGCCGTCGCCCTCGCGGCGGTCTGGGGGTGCGGCGGCGGCACCGCGCCGACCGCAACGCCTACCCCCACGGACTCCGGGCCGGCGATCTCGCCCGTGGCGTCCGGGACACCGATTGACTTCACCAGGGCAGAGCGCCTGTACTACGAGGGCGACTTCGAGGGGGCGCTGGCCATCTATTCAGCGTCAGTCGAAAACGGCGACGAGGCCGAACGGCAGGCCGGACTCTGGGAGATCGCCCGCATCCAGGCGGACCGCGGCGAGAGCGCCGATGCCGAGCGCAACCTGGAGCTGCTCCGCGAGATGTCACCGGACGCCGACACCGACCGCCGGGCGCTGCTGCTGCTGGGCAGCGTTGAGTTCGCGCAGGGGGACCTCGACGAAGCGCGCGAGGCGTTCGAGGCCTACCTGGAGACGGACGGGCCGGCCTCGTCGTACGCACACCTCGGCCTAGCGGACGTCGAGTCCGCCGACGACGACGCCGACGCAGCGCTGGAGCAAATAGTCGTGGCGATCGCCGGTGGCCTGCCGGACGGCGCTGAGGCCGACGCCATGTTCACGCTGGCGGCGCTCTACGAGGCGAAGGACGACTACAACAGGGCGGCTGACACGCTGCAGAGCATCACGACCTCGGCGTCAGACGCGGACGCCTCAGAAGCGCTCTGGCGCCGCGGCAACCTGGAGGCCGGGCGCGGCGATGATGCGGCGGCGCAGGCCGCATACCGGACGCTGATCCGGAGCTATCCGGGCTCGGCGCGCGCCCTCGATGCGCTCAACACGGCGCAGGCGGCGGCTGACCTCTTCCTCACGACGTTTGACCGCGCCTTTGTCTACTTCGTCCAGCGCATCAACGGCCTGGCGCAAACTGCGTTCCAGGACATTCTCGCGAGCCCGGCGACGGGCACAGTGGCCGCCGCCGAGGCGCACTACTACCTCGGCATCCTCTCCGAGCGCTTCTCCCTCTACGACGACGCCCTCACCCACTACGACGCCGCCATCGCCCTCCTCTCGCCCGGCCTGGACGACCCGCTGCGCGGCCAGTCGACCTGGGACCGCGCCACCGTCCTCGAACTTCAGGGCGACATCGACGGAGCGATCGCCGGGTTCGCGGCCGTCGGCGAAGTGCCCGGCGCCGAGCTTGCCGGCGAAGGAACGTTCCGGGCAGGCCTCCTCGCCTACAACCTCGGCCGGACCGGCGACGCGATCACGCACTGGACGCGCTTCTCGCAGGTCGCGGCCAGCGCCGCCGACCGCGCGCGGGCGCACTACTGGCTCGGCCTGGCGTACAGAGGCCCCGACGCCCAGCGGGCGCAGGACGAGTTCGCGGCCGCTGCCGCCGCCGACCCGCTCGGCTACTACGGGCTCGTCGCCTCCGGCCGGGCCGATCCGGACTTCTGCTGCCAGGACGGCGACCCGCCGGGCACATCGAGCGACGTCGAGCGGTGGCTGGAAGCGAACGTCGGGCCCGAGACCGGCACGAACCGCAGCAGCGCTCTCTTCGCGGGCGATCAATGGCAGCGCGCCGTCGAGCTGCACGAGGCGGGCCTGTCAGCCCGCGCGGACGATGAGTTCCGCGAGATGCTGGAGGACGTCACCGGCGATTCGTGGCTCCTCTACCGCCTCGCCGAGGAGACGAGCAGCCTCGGCCTGCCCTGGATATCGACGCTGGCGGCGCAGCGGCTCGCCCTGCGCTACGCCGACCCGCCGCCGGCGCTCCTTCGCCTCGTCTACCCGCGGGAGTACTGGGACCTGGTGCAGGCGGAAGCGAAGGAGTACGACTTCGATCCGTACCTCATGCTCTCGATGATGCGGCAGGAAAGCCTCTACTTCCCGCGCGCCGTCTCGCCGGCGGACGCCCTGGGCCTGACGCAGGTCATCCCGCCGACCGCCGACGGGATCGCCGCCGCGCTCGAGGTCGAGGACTTCACGTACCTCGACCTCTTCCGGCCGTACGTCTCGGTCCGCTTCGGCGCGTACTACGTCGGCACGCAGCTCGACGAGTTCGGCGGCAACGAGCGCGCGGCCGTCGCCGCCTACAACGGCGGGCCGGCCAACGCCGAATCGTGGCTCGCGGCCGCCGGCGGCGACAACGACATCTTCGTGGAGACGATCACCTTCTCCGAGACACGCAGCTACGTCGAGCTCGTGCTGGAGAACTACGCGCTCTACCGTTACGCCTGGGGCGAGACATCCCGCCCGGCGCTCTCGCCCTGACGCCTCGCTAGACCGGCGCGCAGCGCGGCGATACGATGGCCGCGCCATGCCTGACGCCGTTTCCGTTCGAGTCCCCGCCACCAGTGCCAACCTGGGCCCCGGCTTCGATTGCCTGGGCCTGGCGCTCGACCTGTGGGGCACGATCACCGTCCGCCGCTCCAGCGAGCGGACGGAGGACGAGCCGATGGCGGCGATGGCGTTGCTCGGCGCCCGCAGGGTCTTCGAGCGCAGCCACACCGACGCCTACCAGTGGCACGCCTCTTACGAGGGGACGCTCCCGATCGCGCGCGGCCTCGGCGCCAGCGCGGTCGCCCGCGTCGGCGGCATCGTCGCCGCGAACGTGCTGTCCGGCGAGAAGCTGAACGACGAAGAGCTACTCTCGATAGCGACAGACCTTGAGGGTCACGCGGACAACGCCGCACCGGCCCTCTTCGGCGGCTTCCAGGTCTCGGCGGTCGAAGGCGATCGCGTCTTCCACACGTCGGCGCCGCTGCCGGACGGGCTGCAGGCCGTGCTCTTCGTCCCCGAGGTGCGGATGGCGACGAAGGACGCCCGCCGCGTCGTCCCGGACTCGCTCTCACGCGCCGACGCCGTGTTCAACATCGGCCGCTCGTCGCTGCTCGTCGCGGCGCTGGCCAGCGGACGGCTCGACTTGCTCGACGCCGCGACGCAGGACCGGTTGCACCAGCGACAACGCGCGGAGCTGATGCCGGCGATGGTCCCGGTCTTCGAGGCCGCGCGCGGGGCCGGCGCCCACTGCGCCTACCTCTCGGGCAGCGGCTCGACGATCTGCGCGCTGGCGACGGAGAACGCCGAGGAGATCGGCGCCGCGATGAGCGAGGCCGGCAGCGCAAACGACGCGCCGGGCGAGACGATCATCACCCGCCCGTCCGCCAAGGGCGCCGAGGTGGAGGCGTGACACGACCATCCGCAGCACGTAGCCGCAGGGCTTCAGCCCTGCCTCAATCGAGAACCCTCAGAAGGTCAGGCTTCAGCCTGACCCGCGGCCGGACTGAAGCCCGGCCTTCTGATTCGGATACGTCATGGCGCTGATCGTCCAGAAGTACGGCGGCACGTCCGTCGAAGGCGCCGAGCGGATCAAGGCCGTCGCCGACCGCATCCTCGATCGCGTCAAGGGCGGCGACCGCCTCGTCGTCGTCGTCTCGGCGATGGGCCAGACGACCGACGAGCTGATCGCGCTCGCGGCGGAGATGACCGACGAGCCGGAGGCGCGGGAGATGGACCTCCTGCTCTCGACCGGCGAGATCGTCACCTCGACTCTGCTGGCGATGGCGCTCAAGCACTCCGGCCAGCCGGCGCTGGCACTCTCCGGGGCGCAGGCCGGCATCGGCACAGACCGGGTGTACGGCCGCGCGCGCATCCTCAAGCTGGACCCGAAACGCGTGGTCCGCGAGCTGGACGCGGGCGCCGTCGTGATCGTCGCCGGGTTCCAGGGCATAACGGAGGAGATGGAGATCGCCACGCTGGGCCGCGGCGGCTCCGACACGACAGCCGTGGCGCTGGCGGCGGCGCTCAAGGCCGAGCGCTGCGAGATCTGCACCGACGTCGACGGCGTCTACACCGCCGACCCGCGCATCTGCCCGGAGGCCAGCAAGCTTTCCGAGGTCGGCTACGAGGAGATGCTGGAGATGGCGACGTGGGGCGCGCGCGTGATGCACAACCGCGCGATCGAGCTGGCGGCGCTCTACGACGTGCCGGTCTACGTGTCGTCCAGCTTCAACGACGAGCCGGGTACACTGATTCACGGAGGCGCAACGATGGAGAAGGCGAACAAGGTGATGGGCATCGCCCACGACGAGGACGTGGCGCGGATCACGGTGCGCGGCGTGCCCGACCGGCCCGGCATCGCGGCGCACATCTTCGAGCCGCTGGGCGAAGGCGGCGTCAGCGTCGACACGATCGTCCAGAACGCCAGCGTCGAACGCCTCACGGACCTCACGTTCACGGTCTCGCGGCCGCAGATGGACGAGGCGATGGCGATCATCAAGCCGATCGCCGCTGAGATCGGGGCGGCAGAGGTGATGGCGGACACGCACCTGGCGAAGGTGAGCATCATCGGCGCCGGAATGACGTCGGGGCCGGGTTACGCCGGGCGCATGTTCCGCACGCTGTTCGAGTCGAAGATCAACATCGAGCTGATCACGACGAGCGAGATCCGCATCACCTGCCTGATCGACGAGAAGGACGTGCCGACGGCAGTCAAGGCGCTGCACGCGGCGTTCGAGTTGGCGGACGCGGCGTAGGACATCGGGCGCCTGTGCCTAATTTCACAATCTGCTACAATTGCCCCGCTGTCCGACAGATCCGTAGGAAGCCCACCCACCACGGAGGCCCCGCATGACCACCGCGACCAAGCCCCTGAACGGCCCCAGACTCTGGCTCCAGGCGCTTTACACGATCCCCCGCGTCGACCCGGCCGAGGTCGACCCGCTCAGCCGCTGGCTGATCCTGGGCCGCGTCTCCGTCGCCGTCATGAGCCTGATCTCGGCGATCATCGGCGGCCTGCTCGCCCTCTACGACGACGAGTTCAGCATCGGCCTCGCGGTACTGCTTGCGCTCGGCCTGACGCTGGCGCACACCGGCAGCAACCTCGTCAACGACTTCTGGGACTACCGCAACGGGATCGACACACCGGACTCGCCGCGCGCCCGCTACGGGCCGCACCCGTTCATCGGCGAAAAGGAGAACACGCGCGAGTTCCTGCTCGTCACGGCCGTCGTCCTCGCCGCCGCAACGGCGATCGGCGTCTTCCTGACGATCACCGCAGGGCTCTGGGTGCTCGCGTTCGCACTGGGCGGCGCCTTCGTGCTGATGTTCTACTCCGGCGGCCCTCTGCCGCTCAAGTACTTCGGGATGGGCGAGGCCGCCGTCTTCGTCGTCTGGGGCCCGCTGATGATCGGCGGCTCCTACTATGTGATGGCAGAGAGCCTGCCGGCCTGGGTGCTGCTGGCGTCGGTGCCGTACGGCCTCGGCGTGACGACGGTGCTCTTCGGCAAGCACCTCGACAAGCTCGGCTTCGACAGCGACAAAGGCATCCGCACGATGCCGATCGTCCTCGGCGAGAACCTCTCACGCAAGGTCACCGTCGTGCTCAGCGCCGGGATGTACGTCTCGGCGGCGGCGCTGGCCGTGTGGCAGGAGATGTGGGCGCTCGTGCTGGTGATCGGCGCGCTGCCGCTGCTCTGGCAGCTGTACCAGTTCTACCGCGTTCCGAAGCCTGAGGAAGCGCCGAAGGGGTATCGCGGCTGGCCGCTCTGGTTCGTCGCCATCGCCTTCATCCACAACCGCCGCTTCGGGATGCTCTTCGTCGCCGGCCTAGCGCTCCAGCTGGCGATCAACGAACTCTAGCGCGACCGGATAAGTACCGCCAGGAGGTTCCGTCATGTTCGCCCAGGACGTCCGCTTCGTCACCCTTCCCCAGGGCCGCATCGCCTACCGCGACAGCGGGGACGGCGACCCCCTTCTCTTCGTCCACGGCTGGCCCGTCTCATCCCTCACCTGGCGGAAGGTGATCCCGGCCCTGGAGCCCTCCTATCGCTGCATCGCCGTCGATCTCATGGGCATCGGCGAATCCCAGAAAGATCTCGACGGCGACTTCTCGATGCCCGCCCAGGCCCGCATGCTCGCCGCCTTCCTTGACGCCCTCGAACTGCCCTCCGCGACGCTCATCGCCCACGACTCCGGCGCCACGATCGCCCGCATCCTCGCCGCCGACCAGCCGGGACGCTTCCCCCGCTTCATCCTCTTCGACACCGAGGTCCCCGGTCACGTGATCCGGTATTTCGTCTTCCTCCAGAAGGTCTTCAGGCTGCCGGGTGCGGCGCGCCTGTTCGGAACGCTCCTGCGCTCTCGCAACTTTCTTCGCTCTCGCCGCTTCGGTTTTGGCAACGCCGCCTACGATCACTCCGCCCTGGACCTCGACGAGCTGTTCGCCACCGCCACGGAGCCCATCCTGCGCTCCCGCGATCATCTGCGAGCCTCCATCAAGTTCTTCGTGGAGTTCGACTGGCACGTGGTCGACGCAATCCCCCACGACCGCCTCACCATGCCCAAGCTCGTCCTCTGGGGCGACCACGACGCCTTCTTCCCGTACGCCAGGGGCCGCCAGCTCTTCGAGATCCTCCCGGAGCCGAAATCGTTCTCCACCATCGCCGATTGCGGCGTCTTTCCCCACGAAGAGCGCCCGGCTGAGTGGCTGGCCGCCGTCCAGCCCTTCCTGGCGGGTACGCCGGCTTAGGCGTCTGTTCTGCCAGCGGCCCCTTTTCGGCGTTCGGGAAGGGTACTCATCAACATAAAGCCGCTCAGCCGGGGCGCTCTCGGCAGCTTGTCGACAGGTTATACTCGGGCGGCGCACCCGTGAGAGTGTGCCCCAGCTCTCAATAGGAAGGCCCGCCCCAATGGAATACCGCCATACCTACGCACGCGAACCGCGTATCACCCTGCCGTCCCTCCTGCTCCTCGCCGTCTTCATTTCGGCCGCCGCCTTCATCGTCTCGGCGATCGCCTGGCAGCCGTGGAACGAAGGCGACGCCGCCGTCACCTTGCCGCCGACTGATAACGCGGTGATCGTAGAGCCCGCATCCAACCCCGATAGCGAACTCGACGTCCTCGTCCAGCCGCCGGCCGAGTAGCTCCCGACTGGAAGCGAGTTCGGCCCGCCACGTACAATGACGCCGTGGCCGACTGCTTGTTCTGCAAGATCATCGAGGGCGAGATACCGTCCGACAGGCTCTACGACGACGACCTTGTCGTCGTGATCCTCGACATCAGCCCGCGCGCGCCGCGGCATTTCCTGGTGCTGCCGCGGGAGCACATCGGCACCGCGAAGGACGTGCGGGGCGAGCACGGGCCGCTCCTCAGCCGCATGTTCATGGCGGCGTCCAGAGTAGCGGCGGACGAAGGCATCTCCGACAGCGGCTTCCGCATCGCCTTCAACGTCGGCGACGACGCCGGGATGACAGTGGACCACCTGCACATGCACGTCCTCGGCGGCCGCCAGCTCGGCCCCGAAGGCTAGGGCGACCAGCGCCGCCGCACGGCCAGCCCGCAATTCGGCGAAACGCACCTCGCTCCATGCCCCTCCACCGCCAGTCTCCTGTTGACTGAGTAGAACGCCTGTTCTATTATGGCTCCCTGCCCGCGTCTAGTTCGGGGGATCTCGCGAGGGGGAGGATGCGGTGGATGGGAGGAAGGTCGTGAGCATTTCCTGGCGCGCCGCCGCGGCGGCGCTGGACGCGGGAACCGCCGTCTTCGCCGCGGTCAACGTGGCGTACTTCGTCACACGCCTCGCCGGCGACGGCCCTGAAACGCCGGCGCGGCGTGCGGCCGTCCTGGCGCTCGCCGTCATCAGCCTCGGCGCCCTTGCCGAGGCCCTCGTGCTGCTAGCGTCGCTGGCGGCGAGCGACCCGGCGCCCCTCCTCTCGTCCCCGCAGTGGACGGCCGTTCGGGTGCTGGCCTGCGCCGGCGGCGGCGGCGTCTGCGCGCTCATCCTGCGCCGCCTCTCCGACGGCCCCACAGGACCGGAAGGAGATTAACGTGACCGAGGCCGGGACCCTCCACCGCGCGATCGACGCTCGACAGTGGGAGACCGCCGCCCTCTGCCTTCTCGTCGCCGTCGCCGAGGCCGCCAACCGCCTGCCTCCACAGGCGCTGGAGGAGATGCTCGAGCTGCTGGCCGCAGAGACGGCGACGCACCGTCAGCGCCGGAAGAGGCGCTAGTGGCGGCGCGAAAGGCCGCCGCCCGCGTCCGCGACTTCTACGCCACCGCCCTTACCGACGCCGAACGCCTGCAGCTGACGGACGCCCGCCGCGTCGACGGCCTGGATGAGGAGATCGCGCTCTTACGGGTGCGGCTGCGCTCGGCTCTCGAACAGCGGCCGCAGGACTTCGATCTCTTGCGCGATGGCATAGCGCTGCTCGTGCGCGCCGTCGCCACGCAGTACCGCCTCTCCCCAAAGGCCCGCAAGGACCTGGCGGACCGGATGGCGGCCGTCCTCAACAGCGTCGGCGACCAGATCCTGCCGGCGGACAGGTAGGAGACACGTGACAAGAGACAGGAGACAAGGGGGCGTACATCGTGCCACGCGATCCCTGTTCCCTGCTCCGCGTCCCTTTTTCGAACAAACGTCCTGTTCTTAACCATAAGCATATTGACATGCTAGAACGCCCGTTCTATCCTGCTCCGCACAGATGTTCGCAATGAGCCGCCCACTCGAACGAGCCCTTCAGCGCTTCCGCACTCCTCCGGCTGACGGGGACCCCGACGAGTCCGTAGGACGGGCGGACGTTGCCGGCCGCGTCTCGACTGCCGCCTTCCGGGCAGCGATCGAGGAGCGCATGCGCAACCTGGAACGCGACATGGGCGACATCAAGAACCGGGTGAACGGCCTCATCTTCCTGGTCGCGGGGACCGTCATCACACAACTGCTCGTGAGGGTGATGGCGTGGTGACGGCCCCGCTGCCCACGCTGCGCCCCTACCAGGCCGAGGCCGCACGCGCCATCACCGAGTCGGTGCTCAGCGGGCGCGGCCTCACCTTCAGCGTCGTCATGGCCCGCCAGGCCGGCAAGAACGAACTCTCCGCGCAGATTGAGCTGTTTCTGCTCCTGAAGCACGCCCGCCGCCGCGTCGAGGGCATCAAGTGCGCCCCGACGTTTGCGCCGCAGTGCCAGCTGAGCCTGCGCCGCCTCTGGTCGCGCATCGGCCAGGCGGGACTCGACCAGATCGCCTCTCGCGAAGAAGGCCGCGCCGTCCGCCTCGGCCGCGCCCGCGTCGCCTTCCTCTCCGCCGAGCCGGGCGCCAACGTCGTCGGTCACACGGCCGGCCTGATGCTGGAGGTAGACGAGGCACAGGACATCGACCCCGATAAGTTCGATCGCGACTTCCGCCCGATGGCCGCACCCGCCGGCGCGACGATCGTCTACTACGGCACGCCGTGGGACGAGTCGACGCTGCTGGAACGCGCCGCCCATCAGCACGTGGACCTCGAAAAGCGTGACGGCGTCCGGCGCCATTTCACAGCCGATTGGACGGCCGTCGCCCGGCACAATCCGGCCTACGGACGCTTCGTTGAGGCGGAGCGCGAGCGACTGGGCGAGGACCACCCGCTCTTCCGCACGCAGTACGCCCTGCGACCGGTGGCCGGGAGTGGCCGCCTCCTCTCCGCCACCCAGCGCGCGCAGCTGCAAGGCCGCCACGCACGACAGCACACAGCAAGCTACGGCGACACATACGTCGCGGGACTCGACATCGGCGGTCAGGACTTCGGTTCGGGCCGCGATAACGACCGCACCGTGGTCACCATCGCCCGCGTTGTCCCGCCTGAAGCGGGCGCGACCGTCCCCGAGCCGCGGCTCGAAGTCGTCGAGCACGTGGCGGAGGCCGGCGCCCCGCACGACGCGTTGATCGCCCGCCTCTCAGACCTCCTCGGCGAGGTCTGGCGCGTCAGTCGTGTGACCGTCGACGCGACGGGCGTCGGGGAGACGATCGCGACGTTGCTGGCGCGCCGCCTGGGCGAAGACGTCGTCCGGCCGCTGCGCTTTTCGGCGGAGGCGAAGTCGCGCCTGGGCTTCGGCCTGCTCGCGGCGGTCAACGGCGGCCGCCTCAAATGCTACGCCGCCGACGGTTCGGCGGAATACGCCGCCTTCTCTCACGAAGTCGCACTGGCGCGCGTCGCCTATCGGCCGGGCGGCCGGATGAGCTTCCATGTCGACGCCGCCGACGGACACGACGACTATCTGGTGAGCCTGGCGCTCGCCGTAGAAGCCGGACGCGTCGGGCTGCCACAGCCGCGCGTCGCCCGGGGTCGCGCCCCGGTCCTGAGCAGGTAAGAGCACGTAAGGAGGAGAGCGATGAGCACAGCAGTGATGACGGGAACGAAGTCGGAGCAGCTCCGGCTACCGATGTCCGGCGCGGCCAGTCCACGGGTCCGCTCCGACGCCCTGCCGGAGTTCACACGATACCGGGACAGCGGCTGCGACGTGAGCCCGAACTGCCTCGCCTGCCCGCTGCCTCGCTGCCGCTACGAGGAGCCGGGAGGCCTGCGGGCGCTCCTCAACAAGACGCGCGACGAGCAGATCGTGACGCAGCGCGCGACCGGCGTGCCGGTGGCCGAAATTGCCACGCGCTTCGGCGTCTCCCGGCGCACCGTCTTTCGCGTCCTCGGCAACCGGGCGCGGCAGCCGATACCGATCCGCCAGAGAGATGAGGCCCCGACGAACGGCCAATCGAGAAGGGAGGCGCACTGTGCGTAACATGCTCACGGCAACGCTCCACACCGCCGGATACCTGGCGCTCACGAGCACCGCGATCTGGATGCTCTTCCGTTTCGCGCCATAGCCGCGGACCCCGACGGGTCCGTAGGACGAGCGGAGGTTGCCCGGGGAGGCCGGGCAGAAGGGAGGAGGAGGAAATGGTAATAGCAACGACGCCGACGCGCGCCGACGTGCCGCTGCCGCAACAGCTGAGAGCGCTGGACAGCGAGCGGATGCGCGCCTATCGCGGGAACCTGGAGTTCTACGAGGGGCGCCAGTGGGCGGAGTCCCAGCGGCGACGCGAGCGCCGGCTCTCGTTCAATTACGCCCGTACGATCATCGAGAAGACCGCCTCGTACACGATGTCCGGCCTGACCTCCGTCAGCGACCCGGCAGACGGCTCGCCGGAGGCAGCGGAGGCGGCGCGGCGAGCCGAGCAGGCGTTGCGCGACGTCTACGACGCCAACGCGCTCGACCAGCTGGACTTCGACAACGAGATCGACTGCTCCGTGCTCGGCGACGCCGCCTACAAAGTGACGTGGGACGCCGCCGAAGAGCGCGTTCGCGTCTCGGCGCCCGACGTCCAGGGGCTGTACGCCTGGTGGCTCGCCGACGATCCCTCGCGGGTCTGGCGCGTCGCCTCGCGCTACACGCTGGCCGGCGATGAGTCGGCGGCGCTCTTTGACGTCCCGGCGTCTACGGCCGCCGAGCGCAGCGTGGTTGAGGTCTGGACGAACGACACGTTCGAGCTGTGGTTCGACGGTGCCCTCGCCGAGGCGGCGGACAACCCGTACGGCTTCATCCCGTACGTTATCTACCCGAACATCCGCGAGCCGAAGAAGTTCTGGGGCGTCTCCGACCTCGTCGCCGTAAAGGAGCCGCTACGCGAGCTGAACCGCGCGCTGACGCAGCTCTCGACGATCCTCGAGATGTCGGGGAACCCGATCGCGGTGCTGGAGAACGTGACCGAAGCGCAGGACATCGCCGTCCAGCCGGGCGCGGTCTGGGAGATCCCGGAGAAGGCTCGTGCTTACCTGCTTGACCTGCTGCAGGGCGGCGGCGCCAGCCTGCACGTCGAGTACGCCAACCTCGTCCTGCGCACGCTGCACGACCTAGCGGAGGTGCCGCGCAGCGCCTTCGGGGACAACCGCCAGGCGCTCTCTGGCGTGGCCCTCCAGCTCGAACTAGACCCGCTGCTCAAGAAGGTAGCCCGCAAGCGCCTGATCCGCGGCGCCGCCTTTCGCAGGCGCAACGAGATGGTGCTGCGGATCCTGGAGGGACAGAGCGGCGAGAGCTTCGCGCCGTACCGCAGCCGCATCGCCTGGGGGCCCGTTCTGCCGCAGGACCGCTCGCGGCTGGTCGAGGACGAGACGCGGCTCGTGGCCTCCGGCATCCACTCGCGGCGCACGGCCGCGGGCCTGCTCAACGTCGCGGACCCTGACGGTGAGTGGGCGCGCTGGCTCAGCGAAGAGTCGGCGTCCCCTGCCGGTCCGCTGGCGGGCGAGAACGGCGGTGAGCGATGACCGGCGAACCGCTGGGGCTGCCGCGGGGAAGCGTGCGCGCCGTGATGTCGGTCGCGGTCGTGCTGGTCGCCGCTGCGATCGCCGCCGTGCTGCTCACACGCGAGCCGTCGTCCGACCTGACGAAGATGGTCGTCGGCGGCTGGGCCACGGCGCTGGGGAACGTAATCGGGTTCTACTTCGGAGCGCGCAGCACCGCTGAGTGACGTCAGGCGCCTCCTGCGGATCCGTCGGAGCGAGCGGCCACGTGCTGTTCCCAGTAGCGGCGGAAGATGGCGAGGCCCCAGCGGTAACCCCAGGCGTCGCCGAGGCTGTTCGCCACGTTGGCGGAGAAGATGTAGAAGAAGATCATCAGGCCGAAGAAGGCCGTGACGGACCACCACGTGACGCCGGCAAACGCCAGCGGAACCAGCGCCAGCGCGACGCCGGTCGTCAGGCCTGCCCAGGCGATCGTGCGCACGACGGCGCCCTCGCGGCCCCGCCGGCGGCGGTGTCCCTCGATCACGTCGAGCGGCACGCTCTCGACGGTGGCGGTCTCGGCGGTGGGCGTTCCGCAGTGAGGGCAGTCGCCGTCCCCGGCCTGGCGCGGGTGATAGCAGTTGCCGCAGAAGCGGCCGGTGTTGGGAGCACGACCGGCAAGCACCTCATCCAGCCAGGCAACGAGGCGCGCGGAGACGATCTCGTCCCCCGCGCCTCCGGGCGCCTCGGAGCCGGAAGGCCGCTCGCCGGCCCGCGCCTGCGTCACGTCTAGTCGATGCCCATCGTGGCGACCTGATCGGCCCGGATCACGAAGAGCAGCCGCTGCTCGCCCGGCTGCAGGTTCGGATACTCGTCGAGACCCATGTACTTCTTGGCCAGCTTGTGGATGTTCTCCAGCGCACCCTCGCTCCGCACCTCGGCCACCTCGCCCTGGATCGACGCCGACTGGTACGGCACGTCCTGGTTGTAGATCGAGATCGCGACGCGGGGATCGCGACGGACGTTGCGGGGCTTGATGCGCCCTTCGGCCGTGTTCACGAGGATACTGTCGCCCTCGATATCCACCCAGACAGCGCTGACCTGCGGCGAGCCGTCGGGCATTATCGTGGCCAGGTGGCCGAAGTTCTTCCCTTCGAAAAGGGCGCGGACGCCGGGACTAAGAGTTGCCATCGTAACGAAGCTCCTTCTTCCAACATTTTCGGTGGTCGCCAACGCATCGTAACAGCGGCACGATCGTCATGCCCCGGTTAGGGAGCCGGGGAGATTGAGTTAATCGGGGCCGGGAACGCCCTCGGGCCGTATCGATGAGCGCCGTCCAGCGTCTGTCATTGTGCGAGGACCGGGCGCGCGTCCGGCTCGTGAGCCGAATAAAGCAGCCCGAACCGCGAGCGGCGCCCCCTCTTCGCCGCGGCGAAGGCACAAGAAGGAGCCTCCCATGGCGTGGTTGACCTCACTGCTCAACAGACCGGAGACCACCGAAGATGAGCGCGCGCCCTCCGAGCAGGACACGCTCGCAGCCGAGGAAGCGGCCGCGCGGCGGCCCGCTCCCGGCAGTCCGCCGTTAGCAATCCTGTCGCCGGACATCGGAGGCATCAGTTCGTTCAGCCTGCGCTTCTTCGCCGACGCCGCGACCGCCGCAGCAGACATCGAGCAGCTCACGCCGGAGATGCGCCGCGGCACGCACGCCTTCTGGGCGCTGCACGACGAGCCGGTGCTCCCACCCGACGGTCACCGCGAAGCGCTCGTCCTCATCCGCGCCAACCACACGTCGGACATCGTCTACGCCGTCTCGTTCGTCGACCTGGAGAGCGCGTGGTCGTTCGCCCGCTTTGAGGCCAAGCGCGGCCTCGACGTCTCACATCTGATTATCCTCTGGGCCGCCTTCGCCACAGTCCGCGAGGAGCTGGACGGCGTCAGCGTTCTGCCCGCTTCAGCGCCGGCGACCAGGGCCCAACACGCCAGGGCGTACCCGGGCCAGAGCGCCGTAGAGCTCGCGGCCACTGAGACCGTCCGCGAGTACGAGCGTGCCGAGGAGCCGACGATCACCGACAGCGCCGCCGCTCCTGAAGCGCCCGAAGAAGCGGGACTCGCTGAGGCCGAGACCGAACGTCGCGAGGAGGCTGCCCGAGCGAGACTCGCTGAGGCCGAGACCGGGCGCCGCGAGGAGGCGGCCCGGCGCGCCGAAGCTGACGAAGCTGCCCGCATCGCCAGGCAGGCGCAGGAAGAGCTGCGGGCAGCGCGCGCGGCTGCCGACGCCGCTCGCGCCGTCGCCGAAGCCGAGACGACACGGCGCGAGGAGGCCGAGCGCCGCCTGGAAGAGCAGCGACAGGCCGCCGAGGCCGCGGCACGTTCGAGGGTCCTCGCAGATATGGAGTCTCGAATCGAGAGCGCGCAGACCGCGTCGGAGACCACGGCTGAGGGGCTGGTCGTCCTCGACGAAACGAGCGCCGCGCTTCAAGACCTCGCCGAAGCGCAGGCACAGCCGCTGATCGAAGACGCATCGGCCACGGCCGAGGTCCCCGCCGATAGCGCCCTCGAAGTTGGGGATGAGCCCCCGCCGCGCGGCACCGTCTTCGCTCATGCCCACGCCGTCGAGACCGCTGAAGACACAGAGACGGCTGAGGCCCCCGACCTGCACCGCGCGGACGAGCCCGGCGACCCGGCCGACGATGCGCCAAAGCATCCGAAGCTGGACGACTTCGACATCGCTTACGAAGTCGCGCGGCTGCTGGAGAACCGGCGCTGGGACAAGCGGGAGGAGCCGTTCCATGGCTTCGACTCGCCGCCCGGCAAGTTCTAGCGGCTAGTCGTGACCGATCTTGCGGTCCGGGGCGATACGGTCCCGGACCGCTCGCTTTACTTCGACCGGGTCCGGCATCCGCTTCGTCTCACGGTTCGTGGCGATGACTTCACCGCCGAGCCTCACTTCGAAGATGCCGCCGCCGCCCGGCACGATCGCCACCTCTCCCAGCTCCTCGCCGAACGTGCTCAGGAGCTCCTGCGCCATCCACGACGCGCGCAGTAAGAAGCGGCACTTCGTGCAGTACGTGATCTCAACGCGCGGCGCCGCCATCGCCCTAGTCGGCCAGCGAGTAGTCGTGGTTCGAGAGCACAGCGCCCAGGTAGAGCGCCCCGATGCTCGCCAGTAGCGCGATGCTGCTCGTCACGATTGAGATGCGCCGCGCGCGCCGCCTCGCCTCCTCGTCCGCGCTGGCGTCCTCCATCAGCCGCAGCAGACGCGGCCCGATTGAGAACGTGTGCACTGCCGTCAGCACGACCGCCACGGAGACGAGGAACATCTTCTCCCGGAAGACCCTCGTGAAGCGGAAATCGGAGCTGAGCAGATCGCCAGCGCTCTGGCCGGGGAGGTCACCGGCGACAACGAACAGGTTCGCGATGCCAGTGGCAATGATCACCGCCATCGCCGACCAGCCAAGCCAGCCGAAGCGCGCCGTCAGGACTCGCAGCACGCGCGCCCTCACGCCGGTGTCTTCGATCGTGCGCACGGCCGGCGCCACCGCGGCGACAAGGAACACCTGCGGCCCGATCCAGAGCGTTATCGCAAGCACGTGCAGCCACGTGCTAATTGCGTCGACCATCGCCTAACCGATTTGCCGCATGCTGATCGCCTGCTCGCGCTCGGGCCCAACGGAGATCAGGCACAGTGGCACGCCCAGCTTCTCCTGGATGAACTGCACGTAGCCCTGCGCCGCCTCCGGAAGGTCCTCGAAGCGGCGCACGCCCGCGGTCTCCGACTGCCAGCCGGGCAGCTCTGTGTAGACGGGTTCGACGCGGGCCATGTCGAGCCCGCTCGCCGGCATCGACTCCAGGGTCCGCGAGCCGATGCGGTACGCCGTGCAAGCTTTGATCGTCTCGAACTGGTCGAGGACGTCCAGCCGCGTCAGCGCGGCGCCGCTGATGCCGTTGATCTGCGCCGTGAAGCGCGCGGCGACGGCATCGAACCAACCGCAGCGGCGCGGCCGGCCCGTCGTCGAGCCGTACTCCGGCCGCGGGCCACCCTCGCGCAGCATGTCGCCGGTCTCGTCGAGAAGCTCAGTCGGGAAGGGGCCGTTGCCAACGCGCGTGCAGTAGGTCTTGTAGACGCCGAGCACCGTATCGATGTGCGTCGGGCCGATCCCCATGCCGATCGCCGCACCCGCGGCCAGCGATGACGGCACCGACGACGTCACGTACTCGTAAGTGCCGAGGTCGAGGTCCAGCAGCGCCCCCTGCGCGCCTTCGAGCAAGACGTTATCGCCGTCTTCAAGCGCCTTGTGTATGAGGACGTTGGTGTCGGCCACGTAGGGCGCGAGCCGCTGGCCGTAGTCTGCGTACTCGTCGAGCACGGCTTCGCCGTCGACGCCGTCCGTCTCGTAGAGTCTTTCGAGCACCGCGTTCTTGTACGGGACGAGAAAGTCGAGCATGTTCGCCAGCGCCTCGCGGTCGGCGATGTCGGCCACACGGATTCCGGCGCGGCCGACTTTGTCCGCAAATGCGGGGCCGACGCCGCGGCCGGTCGTGCCGATCGCGCCCTTGCCGCGCAGCTCCTCGTCCTTGAGGTCAATCAGCCGGTGCCACGGCATCAGGACGTGCGCGCGGTCGCTCAGGAATAGGCGGCCCTTGACCTCCACGCCGCGCGATTCGAGGTGCTCGATCTCCTTCAGCAGCTCCTCCGGGTCGACGACAACGCCGTTGCCGATGAGGCAGGTCTTATCCTCGCGGAAGATGCCGGCGGGGACGAGATGCAATTTGAACTCGCCCAGGTCGTTGATGATCGTGTGGCCGGCGTTATTTCCGGCCGAATAGCGCGCAACGATGTGCGACTTCTCCGCAAGGAGATCGATGATCCGCCCCTTGCCTTCATCGCCCCACTGCCCACCAATAACAACTGTGACTGACATAGAACCGGGGCCGTCAGTGCGGCCCCTTCTCCTTTCGGCTCTTAATCCGCAGGAAGTATAAGGGCGCATGCCGGAGCAGGCAAGGCGAGCTATTGAGAAGCACTCGCCACGACTCGAACCCGGCGGCTAGTCGCGGCGGCGCCAGCGCGTGCCGCCCTCGACGTCCTCGAGCGTAATGCCAAGCTCCAGCAGGCGGTCGCGCACCTTGTCGGAGAGCGCAAACTGCTTCTCGTCGCGCAGGTCCTTGCGTAGCTCGACGAGCAAGTCGATGAAGGCGTCCGCGCCCTGCGCCGTCTCCCGTTCGCTCAGCGTAAGGCCCAGCACGCCCGCCAGCTCTCGCAGCGTCCCCTGGGCCTCGTCAACGGCGCGGGCCTCGTCGCGCGCGCGGTTGATCTCGCGGGCGAGGTCGAAGAGGCAGGCCAGGGCGCCCGCCGTGTTCAGGTCGTCGTCCATGGAAGCGATGAAGCGCTCGCGATAGCCGTCGCCGGGGATATCGGCGGCCGGGCCGTCGCCGCCCGGCACCGACGCCGCCAGGCGCAGCCGCTCCGCCGCCCGCTTGCCGGCCTCCAGCGCCTCCTCTGAGTAGCCCAGCGGCGCGCGATAGTGCGCGGTCATCACGAAGATGCGGATGCCGTCGCTGCCATAGCGCTCCAGCGCCTCCCGGATCGTGATGATATTGCCGAGCGACTTGCTCATCTTCTCTTCGTCCAGCGTCAGCCAGCCGTTGTGCATCCAGTGGCGGACGAACGGCTTGACGCCGGTGAAGCCCTCCGCCTGGGCGATCTCGTTCTCGTGGTGCGGAAAGATCAGGTCCTGACCGCCGCCGTGTAAGTCCAGCGTCGCGCCGAGATAGCGGTAGGACATGGCGGAGCACTCGATGTGCCAGCCCGGCCTGCCGGGTCCCCACGGGCTCTCCCATGAAGGCTCGCCGGGCTTCGCCGCCTTCCAGAGCGCGAAGTCGGCCGGGTCGTGCTTCTCTTCGCCGGGCTCGACGCGCGCGCCCGCCCGCATCGAGTCGACGTCGCGGCCGGAGAGCTTTCCGTATCCGGCGTCGCTGCGCACGTCGAAGTAAACGTCGCCGCTCTCCGTGGCGTAGGCGTGCTTCTTGTCCATCAGCCCCTGCACCATCTCGATGATCTGCGGGATCTCCTGCGTGGCGCGCGGATAGACATGCGCCGGCGTGATGTTCAGGGCGCGCATCTCGTCCTCGTACTCCTCGATGTACTCGGCGGCCACCTGGTCGTAGGAGACGCCTAGATCGGCGGCGCGGGCGATGATGCGGTCGTCGATGTCCGTGTAGTTCTGGACGTGCTTCACCTTGAAGCCGCGATACTCCAGGTAGCGCCGCAGTACGTCGAAGATGATGTAGCTCATCGCGTGGCCGATGTGCGAGTGGTCGTATGGCGTGATCCCGCAGACGTAGATCTTGAGCGCGTCGTCAGGCTGCTTTACCTCCTCGGCGCGCCGGGACATCGTGTCGTAAAGGCGCAGCGTCATTCGGAAGCCGCCGGCTTGGGCCTGGCTTTCGACGCCGTCCGCCGGCGTGCGGGCTTCGGCTTCTCCAGCGCCTTCAGCCGCGCTTCCAGCTCCGCGATCCGGCCCTCCAGCTGCTGAATGATGTCCCACTCCGGGTCCGGCAACCGCAGCACGGTGTCATCGCCGGGATCGGCGAAGGCAACGATGTGCCCCGGCACACCAACGACGGTGGCGTTCGGCGGTACGTTCGTGACGACGACAGAGCCGGCGCCGATCTTGGCGTTCTCACCGACGGTCACGTCGCCAATCACCTTCGCGCCCGCACCAACGACTACGTTGTCGCCCAGCGTCGGGTGGCGCTTGGCCCTGCGGGTGCTCGTACCACCCAGCGTCACCCCCTGGAAGAGGTGCACGTTGTCGCCGATGATCGTCGTCTCCCCGACCACAACGCCCATGCCGTGGTCGATGAAGAACCTCTCGCCGATGATCGCGCCGGGGTGGATCTCGATGCCGGTGAGGAATCGCCCGGCGTGCGCAACCAGCCGCGCGGGAACGTCGGCGCCTCTCAGGTGCAGCGCGTGAGCGAGGCGGTGGATCTGGCGGGCGTGAAAGCCCGGGTACGTCGTTACGACTTCGAGGTCGCTGACGGCGGCCGGGTCGCGTTCGCGGGCCGCTTTTATATCGCGCTTAATCTGCCGTAAAAGCCCCATGGCTCGTCTCTCCCTTCCCCTGGCCTGATAGAGCATGCCGGTCAGGCCCCATCGTCCGCTGCGGGCGGACCGGGGCCCCCATACAGGCGCAGGTCGCGCCGATGCTGCGCCCTGCTGATCCGCGGGGCCGGCCGCCCACAGCCGGAAGAGACATCGTTTGCATGGGGAACATTATAGGCGAAGCTCGCGACCGGCTGAACCTGACTGACCGCCCAACGGCGATGTGATAACTTAATCCCTACCATTCGCCACCGGGAGAAACTGTTGGACAATCGCCCCTTCGTCCGCGCCGCACTCCTCGCCGCCCGATTCGCGAGCCTCATCTGGAGGAACGGACTGCGGGAACTGCTGCTCATCGCGGTCGCGTTCCTCCTCTACTCGGTCGTCCGCATGGGCTCGAACGACCGCCAGGTCGAGGCGACCTACAACGCGGTCGACCTCGTGCAGCTACAGCGCGCGCTGTGGCTGGCGCACGAGGCGGACATCCAGAAGCTCATCCTCTGGAGCGACTTCCTGGTGCGCGCCTTCAACACGCTGTACACGTTCGGCCACTTCTGGCTGATCGGCGTCGCCGGCATCTGGCTCTTCTACTTCCACCGCGACCGCTACACGCTCTTCCGCAACGCCTTCTTCATCGCCGGCGCCATTAGCCTCGTCGCCTTCAACGTCCTGCCGCTGGCGCCGCCGCGCCTGCTGCCGGGTAGCTTCGGCGCTGTTGACACGCTGCGCCTGTTCTCCGACGTGAACTACGAGAATTCCGGCGCCTTCGTCAACGAATACGCCGCGATGCCGAGCCTGCACATCGCCTGGAACCTGCTGATCGCCCTCGCCCTCGCCTCGACGACGCAAAACCGCTACGCACGCTTTGCCTGCGCGGCGATGCCGCTCGTCATGGCAACGACAGTCGTCGTCACGGGCAACCACTGGATCCTTGATGTCGTCGCCGGATACGCCGTCGGCATGATCGGCCTCGGCGCGGCCCTGCTGCTGCGCAAGGAAGGATGGCGCCTGCGGCAGCTCCTTGACCCAGCGTCCCGGACCGCCTCGGCCTAGCGGGCCTCGCCCATGGGCACTCCGCAGAGCGCCAACAAGGGCCTCCGCTGGCGCTCTCTGCTACCGAGTCTCAGCCGCCGCGATCTCCTGGAAGGCGCCATCATCGCCATCGCCTTCCTGCTCTACTTCTGGGTGCGCGGCGCCGTCGTCGACCGGCCCGAAGCCGCGTACTGGCACGCCCGAGACGTGATCGACCTGCAGCGGTCGCTCGGGTTCTTCTGGGAAGACAACGTCAACAGCTGGATCGCCGACCGCAAGTCCCTGGCGCAAATTATGAACGTCATCTACTTTTATCTGCACTTCCCGCTGATCGTCGTCTTCGGCATCTGGCTCTACTACTACCGGCGCCGCCAGTACACGTTCGCCCGCGACTCGTTCCTCGCCTCCGGCGCGATCGCGCTGGTGATCTACTGGCTCTACCCGGTGGCGCCGCCCAGGGAGCTGCCGGAACTCGCCTCGCAGTTCGACGTCGCCGCACCGGAGTACATCCTCGGCTTCTTCGACACGATGGAGGCCTACCTGGGCTACGCCTACGACACGCAGTCCACGCGCGCCTTCGTGAACCCGTACGCCGCAATGCCCAGCCTCCACTTCGGTTGGGACCTCCTGCTGGGGCTCGCCGTGATCGCCGCCTTCCGGCGGACGGTGCTGGCCTGGCCCGCCGTGGCGATCGGCGTTGCGTTGCCAGTACTCCAGGTCTTCTCGATCACGACGACGGCGAACCACTACCTGATCGACGCCGTCGCGGGCGGGATCGTAGCGGTCGCCGGGCTCGGCGTGGCGCTGGCGCTGCGGAGATGGGGATACCCCTGGCTCGTGGAGCAAGTGCGGCGGCTGCCGTGGTCGTCTGCGCGGCGCCTGCTGCTGGGCGACGCCGCCTAGTTAACGTGATGGAAGACCGATAGCGGCCCCAGCGCCGTGTATATCTCAACGGTGAGGTCGCTTACGTGCTGGGCCCACGTCGCCCAGTCGCGTCGCGCCTTGTCCGCCTGCGGGCTGCCGATCGCCGCCTGAACCGAGGCGTCGTCCGACATCTCGTACAGCGTCGTCCAGTTGACGCCGCGGCGATTGCACTTGGAGCGGAACGCCTTGACGACGCCCGGGATCGCCATGACGTGCGGCAGATGCTCGCGGCTGTACCAGCGCTCGAACTCCTCCATCACGGAGGGCTCGACGCTGGCGCGGACGACGAGATAGGGCCGGGCCATTAGCAGAAATCCTCCGGGTCGAAGTTGCATTCGAAGGTATCGATGAAGGCGCGCACGCGGGCCTCGTCGAACCCCTCGAACGTGTCGAGATAGCCCCAGGCTGTGAGGGCGATGCGCGCGTGCATGAGGGAATATGGGGTCATCATGACGCCATTGCCGTCAGCCACCTCCTGGAGGACGACCTGGCTCAGTTGGTTGCGCAGCACGGCACAGGCGTCGGTGTCCAGCGCCGGCCCTGCGTTGCAGTTGTACCAGACGACGACGCCCGCGTGCTCCATGTTGTGGACCGCCACCTCCTTCGCCACTGGCAGCTCGGACACGCCGTTGGGCACGAACGTGTCGGCGTGCGGGCCCGAAGTCGGGGGGTTGCTGTTGTAGCTGTCGTAAGTCTGCCCTGTGGGAAAGTGATCGCGCGCCTCGATCTCTTCGATGTGCTGGACGGGATATGCGTAGCCGCTGGGGTCGAGCGCATCTCCGTCTCCGTCGCCGACGGCATCGCCGCCGCTGCCGCTGCACGCCGCGCCCAGGAGGATCACGGCGAGGGGCGCGACCCAGAGCACGTTTCGCCGCAATACTCGCATGTCCCTAGCTTTGCAGGAGCGCCACTATCTTGTCCATAACGTGGCGCGAATCCTTCGACGTATCCACAACGAAGTAAGACCGCCGTGGCCGCTGATAGTCTCCCCGCATCCGCTCCAGCACGCGCAGGCCGGCTGTTGAGCGGTCGAGCGGGTCACGGGCGGCGTCCCGCTCCGCCAGCCGCGCCCGCATAACAGCGAACGGCGCCCGCAGACGGACGATAACGAGCCGCGCGCCGGCATCCTTGGCCAGCCGATACAACGGCTTGCGGTTCGCCTCCTTGAGGTTCGTTGCGTCGAGCAACACGGGTACGCTGCGCTCCAGCAGCCGGCTTGTGAGCACCTGGATGGCGGGAAACAGCCGCGCGTTCTCCCCGGCCGAATGCTGCGGCGATTCGTAAAGGGCGCCGCGCAGAGCGTCGCTGTCCAGGACCGCTGCTGGATAGCGCTTCGCCAGGCGGCGGGCGAAGTGCGACTTGCCGCTGCCCGGCAGGCCGATGAGGATGACGAGCGCGGGCCGCCGCACCGGCTTCGGCAGACCGCCAAGGGACGCCTCCAAGCGGTCGGCGTCGCGTTTTCGGATCGCGGCGAGGCTCCGGGAGCGCTTAGCGTCAGTCATCTTCGTAGAACGCCAGCCCGACGAACCCCGGCCCGGTGTGGACCGCCATCACGGAGGTGAAGTCCGTCTGCAGAAGCTCCACCGGCGCCAGATCGCCGCAGAGCGCCTCGCTCAATCGCCGTGCGGCGTCCGGCGCGTCAGTGTGCATGACAGCCGCGCGCAGCGCGCCTCCCGATGTGTGCGCTCTAACGTACTCCAGCAGCCGCGCGAGCCCCCTCTCCTCCGTCCGCACACGTCCGATCGAGCGCGCGCGCCCCTCGGCGAACCCGAGCAGCGGCCGGATGCGCAGTAGCTGCGCCGCCCAGTGCACGATCCACGGCACCCGGCCACCGCGCGCCAGGTAACGCGTCGTGCCCAGCAGGCCGGCCAGCCGCGCCCGCCCGCCGACTCGCCGCGCCATCTCCGCCGCCGCGCCCGGCGAAGCCCCATCGGCCAGGCTCCGTGCGGCGGCGAGCACTGCGAAGCCGTGCGCCATCGCCAGCCCGCCGGTGTCGACGACCCGCACGTCGAACCCCGGCAACTCCTCCTCTGCGAGGCCGCGCGCGGTGACGGCGGACTCGTACGTTCCGCTGAAGCCCGCGGACAGCGTCAGGCAGAGCACCGCCCCGGCGCCGCCATCGCTTGCCCGCCGGTAGGCGTCGAGGAACTGCGCCGGAGCAGGCGAGGTTGTGCGCACCGGGCGCTTCGTCTCATCCGCCAGCCGGAAGAGCGCCGCCAGGCTGAGCGAGCCGTCGGCGTACACATGGTCGCCAATGACGAGACCGAGCGGCACGGTCACGATCCCCAGGTCGTCCGCCAGCTGGGACGGAAGGCAGGCTGAGCTATCGGTGACAACGGCTGTCCGGGGCATCGGCGGCGTCCATGATGCACCGTTCCGCTTAAGGAAACCAGTGTGCTACACTCGCTGTAACGGAAAGAAGAAGAAAGCGACATCCTCGTAGATGCTCACGACCGAAAAAACGGCGGAGATCGCCGCAGAACACCGGTCCCATCCAACGGACTCGGGTTCCACTGAGATACAGGTCGCGCTCCTCACCGAGCGGATCAAACAACTTACCGATCACCTGCGGGCGCATCGGAAAGACTTCCATTCTCAGCGTGGGCTACTCAAGCTTGTCGGCCAACGACGGCGGTTGCTTCGTTACCTCAACCGCCGAAGCCCTGCGAGCTACAAGGCACTGATCGCCAAACTGGGCCTGCGCAAGTAAGCGCGGGCCTTTCTCTTTCCCAGACCACTCACCATAGCGGGCTGAAGTAGCGGCAAAGAGCCGCCGGCAACGCTGACCGGTTCATCCGGGGACACGCGAAGTAACGTCCTGGAGGTCAAGCGCACCGTACGGCCCGCCCAAGCCAAGACCCAGGAGGTCAGAATCCAAATGGCAGAACAATTCCAGCTCGAAATCGGTGGCAAGTCGCTTCAGATTGAGACCGGCAAGCTCGCCGGCCTCGCCAGCGGCGCCGTCACCATTCGCTACGGCGACACGATGCTCCTCGTTACCGCGGTGATGAACAACAAGCCCCGCGAGGGCACAGACTTCTTCCCGCTGACAATCGACTTCGAGGAGCGAATGTACGCCGCCGGCAAGATCCCCGGTGGCTTCTTCCGCCGCGAAGGCCGCCCCAGCAGCGAAGGCACACTGACGATGCGCCTCACCGACAGGCCCCTGCGGCCGCTCTTCCCCAAGGGCATGCGTAACGACGTGCAGGTCGTGATCACGACGCTCTCCGCCGACCAGGAGAACGACCCGGACTTCATGGCGATCATCGGCGCCTCCGCCGCTCTCAGCATCTCCGACATCCCCTTCGGCGGCCCCATCGCCGGCACGCGCATCGGCCAGATTGATGGCGAGTACATCGTCAACCCCACGTACGAGCAGCGCGATGAGAGCGCCCTCGACATCGTCGTCGCCAGCACCAAGGAAGCGATCGTCATGGTCGAGGCAGCCGCCAGTGAAGTCTCCGAAGAGACCCTGCTCGAGGCGATGAAACTGGCCCAGGAAGCCAACACCCAGGTCATCGCCCTCCAGGAGGAGATGGTGGCCAGGGTCGGCAAGGAGAAGCGCGCCTTCGAGGTCGTAGAGCTGCCCGAAGACGTAAAGACGGCAGTCAACGAGTTCGCCGCCACCCGCGATTGGGACATCTTCGCCGCCGCCAAGGACGAGCGCGCCGGCCTCATGGACGCCGTGCGTAAAGAGACGATCGAAGCGCTGGGCGAGAAGTTCGAGGAAGCCGACGTTAAGTCCGCGGTCGACGCCTACACCAAGAGCGTCATCCGTAACAGCATCCTCGACGACGGCAAGCGCCCTGACGGCCGCAAGCCCGACGATATCCGAGAGATCAGCATCGAGGTCGGCCTGCTGCCGCGAACGCACGGCTCCGGCCTCTTCACTCGCGGCGAGACGCAGGCGCTAACGGCCCTGACGCTCGGCTCGATGGGCGAGCAGCAGCGGATCGACGGCATCGAGCCGGAGGATTCGAAGCGCTACATGCACCACTACAACTTCCCACCGTACTCCGTCGGCGAGGCGCGCTTCATGCGCGGCCCCAGCCGCCGTGACGTCGGTCACGGTGCGCTCGCGGAACGCGCGCTCCTGCCGGTGATCCCGGGCGAAGACGTGTTCCCTTACACGATCCGCCTCGTCTCCGAAGTTCTCTCAAGCAACGGTAGCTCGTCGATGGCCAGCACCTGCGGCAGCACCCTGGCCCTGATGGACGCCGGCGTACCGATCAAGACACCCGTCGCCGGAATCGCGATGGGCCTGATCAAGGGCGACGACAACTTCCAGGTGCTCACAGACATCGCCGGCATGGAAGACCACTACGGCGACATGGACTTCAAGGTCGCTGGCACCGAGGAGGGCGTCACCGCCCTGCAGATGGACATCAAGATCAAGGGCATCACGAACGAGATCCTGGAGGAGGCCCTGGCCAGCGCCCGCAAGGCGCGCCTCATCATCCTCGACAAGATCAAGGAAACGATACCGGAGCCGCGCAAGGACCTTTCGCCGTTCGCGCCGCGCATGTACCGCATCAGCGTGCCGCAGGACAAGATCGGCACCGTCATCGGCCCCGGCGGCCGCGTCATCCGCTCAATCATCGAAGAGACAAAGTGCAGCGTCGACATCGAGGACGACGGCACCGTCTTCATCGGCTCGCCCAGCGAAGAGGCGGCGCAGAAGGCGATCAGCATCATCGAGGGCCTGACCAAGGACGTCGAGCTCGGCGAAGTCTACACGGGCACGGTCACCCGCACGACCGGCTTCGGCGCCTTCGTCGAGATCACACCCGGCAAGGACGGCCTCGTGCGCCTCGAAGACATCGACGCCAACCCTCCCCGGCGGGTGGACGACGTTCTCAACATCGGCGACGAAGTTGAGGTCATGGTCATCGAGGTCGACTCGATGGGCCGCGTCAACCTCTCCCGGCGAGCTGTTGCCGAGAAGATGACGCTCGACGAGGCACTCGCGGCGTCGCGCGCCGGGCAAGAAGCGTCGCGCGGCGGTGGCGGCGGTGGCGGCGGCGGCCCCCGGCGCAGCGGTGGCGGCGGCGGACGCGAGCGCGGCGGACGCGACCGTGGTGGACGTGGCGGCGGTGGTGGCGGCGGCGGCAACGGCCGGCCTCGCGGTCGCGACGGTGGCGGCGGCGGCGGTGGTGGCGGCCCCCGGCGCGGTGGTGGCGGCGGCGGTGGTGGCGGTGGTGGCGGTGGCGGCCCCCGGCGCGGCGGCGGTGGCGGCAGTGGCCCTTATCGCGGCGGCAGCAGCGGCCCCAGCACCGGCAGCAGCAGCCCTGGCAGCAGCGAACCCAGCGGCGGATTCCGTCGCGAGCCGGGCAGCCCTCCCCCTCCGCCTCCCCCGGCGCCAATGAAACGCTGGTAGACTGTACCCGCTTCGGCAGGGTGTCTCCGCCTCCGGCGGATCGCGCCCTGCCCGGCGGTGTTACATGACGATCAAAGTCCTGGTCAGCGGCAGCGGCAAGATGGGCCGTGAGGTCCTGCACGCCGTCTCCGCCGAAGACGACATGGAGCCGGTCGGCGTCGTCGACCTGCTCTCCACCGAAGAGTACATCTCTTTGCCCGGCGAGGTGCTTGTGCCGTTCGAGCGCAACCCATCCGCCCTCATCACCCGCACGCGCCCCGATGTAATCGTGGACTTCACGAGCGCCGAGTGGACGCCAAAGCTCGCCGAGGCGGCGCTCGAAGACAACGTGCGCCTCGTCTCGGGCACCAGTGGCCTCAGCGAAAGCTTCATCTCGCACCTGGGCGAACAGTACGCAAAGCGAGACCTGGGTGCCGTCGTCGCTTCGAACTTCGCGATTGGGGCGATCCTCATGCAGCAGATGTCGCGCATGGCCGCGCGCTTCTACGACAGCGCCGAGGTCATCGAACAGCACCACGACGGCAAGGCCGACGCCCCGTCCGGCACTTCACTGGCAACCGCCAGGGCGATCGTCGATGCACACGGCAATCCGATGAGCCTGGCGGAGACGAAGAGAGAGACGGTCCGGGGAACGCGCGGCGGCGCCGTCGACGGCGTCCCCATCCACAGCGTTCGCCTGCCGGGCCTCGTCGCCCACCAGGAGGTGATATTCGGCGGGCCGGGCGAGACGCTCCGCATCCGGCACGACACATCGGACCGGGCTTCGTTTATGCCCGGCGTCCTGCTCGCCGTACGCGAGGTGATGAACCTCAAATCGCTCGTCGTCGGCCTTGAGGGGCTCTTCGGCTTCGACGCTGGCGGCGCCCGAAAGTAAGTCGATGCCGGGTAAGACCGTCGTCATCCTCGGTGCCGGCGTCGGCGGCCTCGTCGTCGCCAACCGCCTGCGACGGCTTCTCAACAAGGAGCACCGCGTCGTTCTCGTCGATCGCTCGCCGATCTTCACGTTTGCGCCCTCGTTCCCCTGGGTGATGCTGGGGCAGCGCAAGGTGGCGGGCGTTTCGCGGGACTTGCGCGGGCTGGAGCGGAAGGGGATCGAGTTCAAGGCGGCCGAGATCACGGGCCTCGACTTCGACAACAAACGCGTGCAGGCCCAGGACGGCGAGGAGCTGTCATACGACTACCTCGTCGTCAGCCTCGGCGTCGACTACTCCTCGGAGGAGGTGCCCGGCCTGAACCACGCGTGGACGTTCTACCACGCGGACGGCTCGGAGGGCCTGCGGGAGGAGTTGCCGAAGCTCAGCGGCGGCCGCGTCGCCGTCTGCGTGACCTCGCTGCCATACCGCTGCCCACCGGCGCCGTACGAGGGCGCGATGCTCCTGGAGCACTACTTTCGCAAGCGTAAGATCCGCGGCGACGTTGAGCTGCACTTCTACACGCCGGAACAGATCCCGCTCAAGGCGACCGGCAAAGAGATCGGCGAGAGAGTGCTCGGCCTGCTCGGGGAGCGCGACATCGGCTTCACCGGCGGCGTCTCGCTCAAGTCCGTGAACCACGAGAAGGGCCGCCTCAACTTCGCCGACGGCTCAGACGCCGGCTTCGACATGCTTATCGCGACGCCCGTGCACCGGCTGCCGAACGTGCTCAAGGGTTCGGCGCTCGTCAACGGCGGCGACTGGGTGCCCGTCGACCGCGAGACGCTGACGACGGCCGCGCCCGACGTCTACGCCATCGGCGACGCGACGATTATCACGCTGGCGAACGGAACGCAGCTGCCCAAGGCGGGCGTCTTCGCGCACGGCGAGGCCGAGGTCGTTGCGCGCAACATCGCCGCCGAGATCGCCGGCAGCGACCCGATCTGGGCTTTCGGCGGGCAGGGCTCCTGCTTCATGGAGACGGGCGGCGGCCGCGGCTCCTACATCACGGGCCACTTCTTCGCCGAGCCGGACCCGGACGTCACCATGCGCAGCCCCAGCCGCTTCTGGCACTGGGCAAAGGTCGGCTTCGAGCGCAACTGGCTCTGGCGCTGGTTCTAGGCCGCCGCATCGTCGCGTCGAGAGGAGCACAGCTGTCACTAGTGTGCGCCGATCTAGTATCTCCTTGACATTCGCCAGCCGCTTGAGTACGATCCGCGACGCATTCTGCCCTTGCTTCAGCTAGGGGGTGAGCTAGTGAAGACTCCTGTACGTTTCACCACAGCGACGATCGCGCTCGGGGCAGCCTCCGCCGTCGTCCTGGCGTTTGGCTGCTCCTCGCCTTCAAACGACGACGCGGCGCCGGCCACCAGCCCGCCTCCGACCGCGCGTGCTGATTCGGCCCCTGGATCGGGACTTGATGTGGTTACGGTTCATGGCGAACTCGGCGAAGACTTTCGAAGTCTGTCCGACATTACCTCCGCGTCGACGGCAATAATCGTCGGCACCGTCTTGGAGGCGAGGCCCAATCCGTACCGCCGCGTCGCGTTCACGGTATCGAAGGTTAGAGTCGATGAAGCGATAAAGGGAGAGCCCCTGCCTGGGGACGAGATTGCAATCGTTGAGTGGGGGGGGATTATCGCTGTTGAAAGCAAGCTCGAACCTGGAACCTTCGGTCCACCATACGAGAGGGCGGTCGAAGGCGTGCGCGTGATGGCTGTCGGCGAACAGTGGCTGCTGTTTCTGGGACCGTATGACCCGGGCCCTGTTGCCACCAACGCCTACCACGTCTTGGGAGTCTTCCAGGGGAAGACAAAGGTTCAAGGCGACGGTGCACTCAAGTATACCGGCCCGGCGGGCAAACTTGACGACCTCCTTTTCACCGTTCCCGCCTCGTTGGATGGCCGTTCGGTGGATGACGTAGTCGCCGAACTCAAAGAGGTCGCCATCCGGTGACCAGCACTGCGCTGCTCTCTCCTCCAGGTTGAGCCCGGCGGGCACGTACCACGCCAGCTTCCCAATCGGCGAAGCGCCGCGGCCTGCCTGCGGCTAAGCTCCGGCGCGAGGGGGCCATTGCCCCACCAACGTTCGATTCGCTACCATGGCCCCACTATGCCAGCACCACTGAACGTCGCCATCGTCGGCGCCACCGGCCTCGTCGGCCGCGAGTTCCTCAAGATCGCCGCGCAACGGTCCTTCCCCATCAAGGGGCTGCGCCTCCTCGCCTCGCACCGCTCCGCCGGCAAGAAGATAACTTACGGCGACTGGGAGATCGAGGTCGAAGAGACGACGCCGAAGTCGTTCGAGGCCGTCGACCTCGCGTTCTTCTCGGCGACGACTGAGGTCTCGAAGACGCTGATCCCGCCGGCGGTCAAGGCCGGCGCCGTCTGCATCGACGACAGCTCGGCCTGGCGCATGGAAGAGGACGTCCCGCTGGTCGTGCCGGAGGTCAACGCCGACGACCTGCAGGAGCACCGGGGCATCATCGCGATCCCAAACTGCCCGACGACGCCGCTCTGCCAGGTGCTGTGGGCCGTACATCAGAAGTACGAACTCGTCCGCGTGATCGTCGACACGTACCAGTCGGTGTCAGGGACCGGCACCGCGGCCGTCGACGAACTGACGGAGCAGACGCGCCAGGTGCTGGACGGCAACGACACGCGGCCGCACGTCTACCCGCACCAGATCGCCTTCAACCTCCTGCCTCAGGTCGATGTCTTCCTCGGCAGCGGCTACACGAAGGAAGAATGGAAGATCATCAACGAGACGCGCAAGATCATGCACGAGCCGGACCTCGCCGTCTCCGCTACCTGCGTGCGGACGCCCGTCTTCACCGGACACTCAGAGGCCGTTCACGCCGAGTTCGCCAGGGCGATCTCCCCTGAGGAGTTCCACGAAACGATCAAGACGACGCCCGGCGTCTACGTCCAGGACGACCCCTCGATCAGCATGTACCCGACTCCGTGGGCCGTCGCCGGTCGCGACGAGACGTTCGTTGGCCGCATCCGGCAGGACGCCTCACACCCGATGGGCATCGCCTTCTGGCTCGTCAGCGACAACCTGCGCAAGGGCGCGGCGCTGAACGCGATCCAGATCGCCGAAGAGCTGGTCGCCCGCAACTTGATCTAGCCGCAGCGCCGCCATCAGCTCTGCCCGCCTGGCACCCAGCCAGGCGCCTGCTGCCTCTTCTGCCCCCTCGCTAGAGGCCGGGCTCGGGCATCTTCAGCGCCAGCCGCACCGGGCTCACGCCCTCCGCCACGTCCAGCGTGGCGCCATGAATGGCCGGCGCCGTTTCGCTGTCTATGTAGAGTACCGGTCTTTCGTCCCGCGAAATGATCTCGTCCCCTTCGCGCACCTCGCCGATAGCGAGGCCGTACTCTCCGTCCGCGCCCATCGCCAGCCGCAGAACCTGTTCTTCGGCCAACTCGCCGGCGTCCAGGGCGTTGGCCATCACGGCCAGCGCCCTGTCACTCACAATCAGCACGTGGGCAACCTCCTTGCGCGCGTTTTCAACAAGACCCCACCTTAGCACCGGCGTCAACCCAGGCGCATCGTCGGATTCGGGCGTCCTGCGTCCAATCGTAGCGGCTAAACCGGGTACATGCGAATCCGCGCGAAGAGTCACGGCCGGGCCGCTGATTTACGGCCGCCGGGAGGGCCAATTCAGATACCGAAAGAGGCCGAAATATGGTAGAATATTCGTGCTATCACAAACACCCAGGCCCCTTCCCAAAAGGACTGATCTTCCCCGTATGACAGATACAAAACAGAAGTATACTGCCGCCGACATTCAGGTCCTGGAGGGCCTCGAGGCAGTCCGTCGGCGGCCCAGCATGTACATCGGCTCGACCGATGAGCGCGGCCTCCACCACCTCGTCTACGAAATCGTCGATAACTCTATCGACGAAGCGATGGCGGGCTTCTGTGACCGCATCTCTATCGTCATCGGCCATGACGGCAGCGTCACCGTCACCGATAACGGCCGCGGCATTCCCGTCGACAAGCACAAGCGGACCGGCAAATCGGCGCTCGAGACGGTGATGACCCACCTGCACGCCGGCGGCAAGTTCGACAGCCAGGCCTACAAGGTCTCCGGCGGCCTCCACGGGGTCGGCGCCGCAGTCGTCAACGCCCTCTCGTCAGAGATGTGGGTAGAGGTGCGCCGCAACAGCAAGGTCTACCGCCAGGTGTATGAGCGGGGCAAGGCCAGGGGCTCGCTCAAGACCTCGTCCAACGGCGCCAAGGAGACCGGCACCACCACCTGGTTCCTGGCCGACAACGAGATATTCGAGGACACCACATTCGACTTCAACACGCTGAAGCAGCGCTTCCGCGAGATGGCCTTCCTCACGAAAGGCATCTGGATCACGTTCGCCGACGAGCGCGTAGACCGCAACGTCACGTACTACTTTGAAGGCGGCGTCCGCTCTTTCGTAGCGCGGCTCAACAAGAACCGCCGCACCTACCACGAACCGTTCTACATGGAGCGCAGCACCGATGGCGCGATCGTCGAGGTCGCCATCCAGTACAACGACAGCTTCAACGAGTCGACGGTCTCGTTCGCCAACTGCATCCACACCACCGACGGCGGCACGCACCTGACCGGCTTCCGCTCCGCCCTGACCCGCGTGCTCAACGACTACGCGCGCAAGGCAAAGATCCTCAAGGACGCCGACGCCAACCTCGCCGGCGAGGACACCCGCGAGGGCCTCGTCGCCGTCGTCAGCGTCAAGCTCGCCGAACCGCAGTTCGAGGGCCAGACGAAGACCCGCCTCGGCAACGCCGACATGAAGGGCATCGTCGAGTCCGCCCTCGGCGAAGCGCTGTCTACCTGGCTCGAGGAGCGCCCGTCCGACGCCCGCAAGATCATCGAGAAGTGCCTGACGGCGTCACGCGCTCGCGAAGCCGCCCGCAAGGCGCGCGACCTCGTGATCAAGAAGGGCTTCCTTGACGACAGCGTCCTCCCCGGTAAGCTGGCCGACTGCTCCGAGCGCAACCCGGAGGTGCGCGAGCTGCACCTGGTGGAGGGCCCTTCCGCCGGTGGTACGGCCAAGGAAGGCCGCGACCGCCGCTTCCAGGCGATCCTGCCGCTGCGAGGCAAGATCCTCAACGTCGAAAAGGCGCGCCCGGACAAGATGCTGGCCCACGAGGACATCAAGGCCGTGATCACCGCCCTCGGCGCCGGCTTCGGCGAAGACTTCAACGCAGAGAAGCTACGCTATCACCGCGTAATCATCATGACCGACGCCGACGTCGACGGCGCCCACATCCGTACGCTGTTGCTGACGTTCTTCTTCCGCTACATGCCGGAACTGATCGAAGGCGGCCACCTCTACATCGCGCAGCCTCCCCTCTTCCGCGTGCAGAAGGGCAAGGACGTGCGCTGGTTCTTCACCGACCAGGACAAGGACGCCCACATGGCCAAGCTCAAGGACGGCAAGGGAGTAACCCTCCAGCGCTACAAGGGCCTGGGCGAGATGAACCCCACGCAACTCTGGGACACGACGATGGACCCGGAGGTCCGCACCGTCCTTCAGGTCACCGTCCCCGACGCGATGGAGGCCGACCGCGTTTTCAGCGACCTGATGGGCGAAGAAGTCGCCCCGCGCAAGCGCTTCATCCAGGCGCACTACGACCAGGCCACCCTGGACGTCTAGGGGCGGCCCGTCGTCATGACGGACTCCCCCACAGTCCTCATCTTCGAAACGACCGCTGGCGACCCGCCCGTCGAGTTCCTCGGCGACTCCAGCGACATCGTCTACTTCATCTCCATGGCGCACTCTGAGCGCTACGGCGCGGACCACCCGCTGGCGAAAGCCGCGAGCGCAATCAAGCGCCGCCTGCGCATCCCCATGGGCCCGCTGCTCAACTTCGGAGACGCCGCCCCCGACAACGCCGCGGAGGAACAGCTCCTGGGGCGCCTGTGGCAGGACGCCGCCGGCCTGGCCGCATGCGCCCGCTCCGTGGCGGCAGCCATCGAGTCGGACGAAGAGCTGCGCGAGATGACGTCTGCTCTTCCGGAGCTTCCCGAGCGCCTGCGTGAGCTGGCCGCGATGGCCGACTGGGCGGACGAGCAGGGCGCGCAGGTGCGCCTGACGTTCGTGCTCTAGTCGCGGTAGAGGCCCTCGGCCGCTATATAGTCGCGGACAGCCTCCGGCACGAGACCCTCGATCGAGCGTCCGGCGCGCACACGCTCGCGGATGTCCGTGGCGCTGACGTCGACCGGCGGCATGTCGAGCCAGATGACGCGCCCTCGAAGCCCGCCGGGGAGGGCCTCAGAAGCCGCTGGCCCGCCGCCCCCGGCGCGACCGGCCACAGCCAGCCTCGCCAGCTCCAGCACCCGCTCAGGGGCGTGCCAGTTCGGGAGGTCTGCCAGTGTGTCCTCGCCCAGGATGAAGACAAGCTCCGCGCCCGGGCTCTCCTCCTGGAGCGCCTCCAGAGTGACGTCCGAATACGACGGCCCCTCGCGCTCAACCTCCAGCGTCGAGATCTCGAAGTACGGGTTGCCGGCGATCGCCAGCCGCACCATCTCGCAGCGATCGCCGGCCGCTGCCATCTGCTGGTCAGCCTTCCTCCACTGATGTCCGGCAGGGACGAAGATCACGCGCTCCAGCTCCGCCTGCTCGTACGCCGTCTCCGCCAGCCTCAGGTGCCCAACGTGCACCGGGTCAAAGCTCCCGCCGAGGACGCCAACCCTCACGCTTCCATCTCCAGATCGACCTCCCCCAGCACGATCCGATCGCCGCGCTTCGCGCCGGCACGCTTGAGCGCACCGGTGATACCCCAGCGGCCGAATCGCCGCCACAGCTCCGCCCGGCCCTCGTCGCTATCAAGCGGCATCATCTCGGCGAAGGCGACCGCGCGCTCCCCCTTGATGTGGTAGCTGCGGCCCTCGCGGTCGATAGTGACGCTGCCGGGACGGCCGGCGGGGCGCAGAACAGGCGCCGGTGCCTCCGCCTCCGCAGCGTTGACTGCCTCGCGCTCCGCTTCGTCCATCTCCTTGAGGTGGTTCGCCAGCTCCGTGACCAGACCCTCGACGCCCTCGCCACTGGCCGCCGAGATGAACAGCGGCTCGATCTCACCCTTGCCGAAGAGCGACTTCAGTTCCCCCCGGCGCTCCGCGACCTCCGCCATATCGATCTTGTTGATGGCGACGATCTGCCGCCTTCCTTCCAGGCCCTGCCCGTACTCGCCCAGCTCCCGATTGATCGCCTCCATGTCCGCCCGCGGGTCCGGGTTGCCGCCGTCGATCAGGTGGACCAGCAGGCGGGTGCGTTCGATGTGGCGCAGGAAGTCGAGGCCCAGGCCGGCGCCTTCGTGAGCGCCTTCGATCAGGCCGGGTATGTCCGCGGCCACGAACCGCTGCCAGCCGACGTCGACGACTCCAAGACTAGCCTCCAGTGTCGTGAACGGATAAGCGCCGACACGCGGGCGGGCGGCCGACATCGCCGCCAGGAGCGTCGACTTGCCGGCGTTCGGGAGGCCAACGAGGCCAACGTCCGCAAGCAACTTGAGGTCGAGTCGCACGCGCCGCTCCTGGCCCTTCTGGCCCTTCTGGGCGATACGCGGCGCCCGGTGGACAGACGTAGCGAAGCGGGCGTTGCCCCAGCCACCCATTCCTCCGCGCGCGGCGACCACGCTGCGGCCTTCGCCGGTCAGGTCGCCCAGCGGCGCTTCCGCCCCGTCCTCGCTGATGATCGTGATCTGCGTGCCGACGGGGACCATCATCTCCAGGTCCTTGCCGGCGCGGCCCGCTTTGTCTGACCCCTGGCCGTGCTTCCCGCTGTCCGCTCGGTAGATCCGGCGCCGCCCAAGCTCCTTTAGCGTCCGCACGGAGCGGCTGGCGATGATGATGACGTCGCCTCCGTCGCCTCCGTCACCTCCGTTGGGCCCGCCGCGTGGGATGAACTTCTCCCGACGGAAGCTTACGATGCCGTTTCCACCATCTCCACCGTTCAAAGTTAGCTCTATGCGGTCTATCACTCACCCATACTATAGGTTCGACATATATAAATATCCTTAGTAGTCGTAGTCATAGGGGCGTGGATGTGTTGGCGGCCTACGCTGCGGTGCTGGGGAAAGCATGTTGGCCGCGCGTGCCGAGGCCGTGGACGGCGGTGGACTACCGGCGAAGCTACTTTCCGTAACGGCGAGCGGGCGAGAAAAGACCGGGGCTGGTGGCGCTCCAACCCCGGTCCTCTGTGGGTTCGTTAGTGGTTTGTGGAGTTAGAGGTGGGAAACGCTCCCCCGGATCTCTGTCAGCTGCGCACCCAGTCGAGGGTCAGCGATCAAGGCGCGCGATATCTTCTGCACGCCGTGGATCACAGTCGAGTGGTCTCGGTGGCCGAGCAGCAGGCCGATCTGCTTGAGGGCCAGCTCGGCGTCCTCTCGCAGGAGGTACATCCCAATGTGGCGCGCCTCGGCGATCTGCTTGGCGCGGCTCTTGCCGGTTATCGCCGCCAGCGGCACGCTGTAGTATTCCGAGACGGCCTCCAGGATCGCCTGAGGGTCGGCGGGCGCAGCGGCGGCCGGCGACAGGGCGGCCAGCGCCTTCTGCGCGACGTCGAGGTTGATCGTGCTCCGCGTGAGGCGGGCGTAGGCGACGACGCGGTTCAGGCAGCCCTCCAGCGCGCGGATGTTGTCCCGGATGCGTTCAGCGAGATAGCGCAGCACCTCGGTCGGCACGTCGACCCGCTGGTCGGCAGCCTTCGCCTGTAGGATAGCGAGGCGCGTCTCTTCGTCTGGCGGCTCGATGTCGGCAGTCAACCCCCACTGGAAGCGGGAAGACAGGCGTGCTTCCATGCCGGGGATTGAAGCGGGCGGCCGGTCGCCGGCGACGACGATCTGGCAGCCGTTGGAGTGCAGATCGTTGAAGGTGTAGAAGAACTCCTCCTGCGACTTGCCCTTGGACCCCAGGAACTGCACGTCGTCCAGCAGCAGGAGCTGCACGGAGCGGTAGCGCCGGCGGAACTCATCGGTCCGGCTCTGGGCGATCGACGTGATGAAGTCGTTGACGAACTGCTCCGAGGTGACGTAGAGGGCGTTGATGCTCAACTGGCCGGCGCGCAGGGCGATCGCCTGTAAGAGGTGAGTCTTGCCCAGGCCGGGGCTGCTGTAGATGAAGAGAGGATTGTAGTCCTCTCCGGGTTTTTCGGCCGCCGCCAGGGCCGCCGCCGCGGCGATGCGGTTGGAGCCCGCGACAACGAACGTCCGGAAGGTGTAGCGGGGGTTTAGCCGCTGCTTGAGCAGGGGGCTCGAGATCAAGGAGTGCACGGGCGAGGTCTCCGCCAGCGGCATCTCTGCCGCTCTGGTCGCCGGGTGGCCGTTTCCGTTGCCGTTTCCGCGCGCCTCACCGTTTCGATCACGGTTGGTGCCGATGATCTCGAACGAGACCGCGGTCGGCTGTCCCAGGATGCCGCCAACGGTCTTGGACACGATCCCCTTCATGCGGGTTCCCAGCCACTCCTTCACGAACTCCGTTGGGACTCCCACTATAAAATTTCCGTCCTCGTGCCGGAGTCCCAGAGTGTCCTTGAGCCATGTGTCATAGTTCGGCTTCGTGACGTGAATCTGGAGCTGGCCGAGGGCAGTGTCCCAGACACGTTGAGCCGTAGGGTCTGCCATTAGGAGCGCCTCCGATGTGAAGTTGAATTGGGTGTTCGGCGGAGCGGATGGCGGGAAGATAGCAGGGCGGGATCAAGGGCGTCAATGACTTTATGTTAATCAGCGCAGGGACTATGCGGCCCTTTTCGAACGCCTTAAAGACGGAGCGGCTCCGGCCCCATTTTTTGACCGCGTTATAATAACCGCACTCCTCTTCCGGGAGCCCTCATGCTTCTCACAATGGACGTTGGCAACACCAACATCACGCTCGGCATCTTCGACGGTGATGAGCTTGTCGCGACGTGGCGCATCGCCACGGACGTCGAGCGTCTGCCGGATGAGTACGCCGTCATCATACTCAGCCTCCTCCAGCACCAATCGATCGCCGCCGATGTCGTCGACGAGGCGATCATGGCCTGCGTCGTCCCCGACCTTGAGCCCGTGTTCGAGGCGGTCGTCCAGCGCTGCTTCAACATCACCCCGCTGCACGTCACGACCGGCGTCCGCACGGGGCTGCGCATCGTCTACGACTCGCCGCGCGAGGTCGGGGCAGACCGCGTCGCCGACGCCGTCGCGGCGATCAAGCTCTACGGCCCGCCGCTGATCGTCGTCGACCTCGGCACGGCGACTGTCTTCGACGCCATCGCCGCCAACGGCGATTACCTCGGCGGCGCCATCGCGCCCGGGCTTGGCATCGCCTCCGAAGCGCTCTTCCGCCGCGCCGCCAAGCTGTACCGCGTGGAGCTGCACCGGCCGGAGGGGGCGATCGGCCGCAATACGGTAGCCGCTATCCAGTCTGGTATCCTTTTCGGGTACGTGGGTCTCGTTGAAGGCATCGCGGCCCGCATCAAAGAAGAGCTGGGCGGTTCGGCCAAAGTCATCGGCACCGGCGGCTGGGCCGAGATCATCGCCCGGGAGACCGATGTCATCGATACCGTTGATACGCAACTGACGCTCACGGGCCTGCGTCTCATTCATGAGATCAACAAGGCGTAACTGGCCATGTACAACCTGACCGATAAGCAGATCGTCCTCGGCGTCACAGGGAGCATCGCTGCCTACAAGGCGCCTGACCTCGCGAGCAAGCTGACCCAGGCGGGTGCCGCCGTGGACGTGGCGATGACCGAATCGGCCACACGCTTCGTGGCCGCTATCACGTTCCAGAGCGTGACCGGCCGCCGTGCCTACCACAACATGTGGGACGAAGCCGCCGAGACGGCTGAGTTACACGTCGTCCTCGCGCGGCGTGCCGACCTCATGGTGATAGCGCCGGCGACGGCGACCATGCTCGCCCGAATGGCGCACGGACTGGCCGAAGACATCGTCAGCCTGACCGCGCTCGCCACGCGCGCGCCAATCCTCGTTGCCCCGGCGATGGACCCGCACATGTGGGAGCACGCCGCCACGCAGGCGAACGTGGCCACTCTGCGGTCGCGCGGCGTCAGCTTCGTCGGCCCGGAGGAAGGGCGGCTGGCGTCCGGCCAGATGGGGACGGGACGGATGTCGGAGGTGCCTGTTCTTTTGGGTGCTGTGAGAAGCGCGATCGGCCGCGCCGGCGATCTAACAGGCAAAAAGATCGTCGTCACCGCCGGCGGTACCCGCGAGGCGATCGACCCCGTGCGCTTCGTCGGCAACGAATCGTCCGGCAAGATGGGATTCGCCGTCGCCGAGGCCGCGCGTGACCGTGGCGCCGACGTCGTCCTTATCTCCGGCGAAGCGGCCTTGCCGGACCCTTACGGTGTATACGTCCACCGCGTCCGCAGCGCGACCCAGATGCGCGATGCCGTCGTTGCCGCCTGTGGAGGCGCCAACGCGCTCATCATGGCCGCCGCCGTCGCGGACTATCAGCCCGCCGAGCCGGTGGGAGAGAAGATCAAGCGAGAAGGCCGCGAGTCGCTCTCGCTGCACCTGGCGCCGACGCCGGACATCCTCGCCGAAGTGGGCCGGCGGCAGGGGCTCGTGAAGGTCGGCTTCGCGGCGGAGAGCCAGGACCTGCTGGCGAATGCGAAGGCGAAGATCGAATCAAAGGGCCTCGATCTGATCGTGGCGAACGACATCACCGCCACTGACGCCGGCTTCAGCGTCGACACCAACCGCGTGCTGGTGATCGATGCTGAGGGCGAGCAAGAAGAGTGGCCACTACTGACCAAATACGAAGTCGCGTGGCGTATACTCGACAGGGTTCACAAGCTAATCGAGGCCTGATATGACATCCACCGCAGACGCAGGACAGACCGGCTTCACGCTGGACAGGTTCGCCCAGCACCCCTTCTACCTGGAGGTCAACAAGCGCCTCGTTGCCCTTACCCAGCTTGCGAAGGGCCAGCGGGTCGTGGACCTGGGCGCGGGCACCGGGGCGGTCACGAAGCTGATCGCGCAGGCGGTTGCCAACGACGGCGCCGAGGTCATCGCCGTCGAGCCGTCGGAGACCGCGATCGAGGTCGCCCAGCGCAATCTGGAGGAGTTCCGGGGCGCAGTCGTCCGCTTCATCGAGGGCGGCGCTGAGATGCTCACCCAGCTCGTGAAGAAGCCGGTAGACGCCGTCTTCTTCTGCAACGCCATTCACCTGGTGCCGGAGAAGGACCACGTCTTGCACGAGATCCAGCAGACGCTGCGAGAGGACGGCACGTTCTCCTTCAACACCTCGTTCTACATGGGCGCAGAGCCGCCCGAAGCCGAGCAGTTCTACCGCAAGTGGATGATAAAGTCGCTGCGCGTGCTCAAGAAGGAGTACGGCCTTTCGCCGGATAAGACGCGAGCGGAAGCCCGCCACCGGCTGACGGAGGACGAATACGTCGCGCTGCTGCTGTCCAACGGCTTCAAGGTGCGCGACAAGGAAGTCGTGAAAGTCCAGATGCCGCTCAGTGGGTTCGAGGCGATCAGCCAGTACAGTCTCTGGATCGAGGGCGTGCTGCCGGGCGTCCCGCTGGAGGCCGGCGCCCACGCGCTGACAGAGGGCGCTCGCCTGGCGTTCGAGGAACTGGGCATCACTGAGTCGCCCCGCAACTGGCTGCTCGTCGTCGCCAGCCGGGCATAGAGCCGCCGCCGGCTCGCCCCACACCGGCCGGAGCACGAGGACCGAAGGAGGAAACGATGCAGGAGTCCACCTGGACAGGCCAAAACACCCTCAGCGAGATGCTGGAGCGCATTCGCGCGACCGCCCGCGTCGAGCTGGTCTACGGCGAAGAGCGCAAAGTCGGCGACAAGACGCTGATCCCGGTCGCCGCGGTCGCTTACACGTTTGGCGCCGGCGCCGGCGGTGGCACATCCCCGTTCGGCAACGGCCACGACGGCGGCGAAGCGCCTGTGAACGGTGGCGGCGGCGGTGGCGGCTCGGTCCGCGTGCAGCCCGTGGGCGTCCTCGAAGTCGATGACGACGAGACGCGCCTCGTCCCGATCCTCGACTGGACCCGCATCATCACGACCGGCCTCACGGCGTTCGGCGTCTGGATGGTCTTCCGCACGATCTTCCGCCGCCGCTAGCCTGCTTTGACCCGGCGCCACTCCTCGAAGCGGCGCGCCATCGCCGTCAGCACGCGATCCCTTACTTCGCGCTCGCCCGCCCGGTAGAGGCGGCGGCGCAGCGCCTCCTTCGCCTCTCGCAGGGCGTCGCGCGGTGCAACCCAGCACGACGCGCCCTCGCCCACCGCGATCAGCATGTCGCCCGTGCCGTCCCAGCCCACCGTGCCCGGCAGCCCGTGTACGATGAGCGGCGGATCCCAGGTGACGTCAACGCGCAGCGGCCCGGCCCACGCCGTGTACGCGGTCAACAGCTCGTGGACCTCCTGCAGCCTCGCACCGGGCGCGATCTCCGGGTCGTCAGCCAGCGCCGGTGGCACAAGAGGGCCGAGTGCGAACATCGGCGCCGATTCGATACCAATCGCGCGTAACTCTTCCGCCAGCAGTGCGTGCTTCGAGGCGCAGCTGCCCGCGCCGTCCCGGCGGCAGGACGCGGCGTCCGGCGGCGCCGGCCAGGCGTACGGAATCGCCTGCACCGCGCGCACGACCTCGACGGCACGCAGGCGGTCATTCATGCCGCCATTGTAGCTGGGCGTGGTGTGGCGGAGCCGGCCTGCTAGCGCCGGGGCGCCCGGCCGAGCACGAAGTTGATCAGCGTGCGCGTCGGTATACCCGTCGAGCCCTTCACCCAGAGGCCTTTGTCCTTGTTGGACTCGTCGGTACCCGCCATGTCGATGTGCGCCCAGGGCGTGTCCTCAGCGAAGAAGTGCAGGAACTTTGCGGCGCTGATCGCACCGCCGCCTCGCACTCCTGTGTTCTTGATGTCCGCGATGGTGCTCTTCAGGTCCTCGCGGTACTCATCGATCAGCGGGAAGCGCCACATCAGCTCGCCGGAGCGCTCGCCCGCGCCGGTGAGCTGCTCGGCGAGCGTGTCGTCCGTCGCGAAGAAGCCCGTTGCGCGGTTGCCCAGGGCGATCATCATCGCTCCGGTCAGCGTCGCCACGTCGACGATCGGCGAGAGCTTCTCCTGGCGCGCGTAGCAGATGGCGTCGGCCAGGATCAGGCGGCCCTCCGCGTCCGTGTTGATGACCTCGATCGACTTTCCGTTCATCGCCCGGACCACGTCTCCCGGCCGCTGCGCGCTACCGGATGGCATGTTCTCCGCCGTCGGCACGATGCCGGTGACGTTGATGCGCGGCTTGAGCTTGCCGATCGCCCACATCGTGCCGATGATCGCCGCGGCGCCGGACATATCGCCCTTCATCGCCTCCATGCCCGCCGCCGGCTTGATCGAGATGCCACCCGAGTCAAACGTGATGCCTTTGCCCACGAGGCCCAGCGTCTTCTTCGTCCGCTTGTCTCCCCGGTAGCGCATGATCACGAAGCGCGGCTGTCGCGACGATCCGATTCCGACACCGAGCAGCGCGCCCATGCCGAGCTTCTTCATCTGTGCGCCGTCCAGGACTTCGCAATCGATACCGGCCTGGGCCGAGAGCCTCTTGGCTCGATTGGCGAGTTCCGTCGGTGGTAGCTCGTTGCCGGGCTCGTTCGCCATGTCCCGCGTGTGGTTGGCGGCGCCGGCCATCGTCCGGCCGCGCTCAACTCCCCGCTCGATCGCCCGGATCTTCCGCTTGTCAGCCTCGACGATCGTCAGCGTTTCGATCTCGGCGAACGAGGGGTCGTCGTTGCTCTTGTACTTGCGAAAACGGTACTCGCCCATCAGCGCGCCCTCGGCGATCGCCTGCGCGCAGTCCGCCGTCTCCAGCCCGGCGATGCCAGCGCCGTGGACGATGGTGGCGACGGTCTTCGCGCCGGCCATGCGCGCGCGCCTGAGGGCGGTGCCCATCAAGTTGCGGATCACGTTCAGGTTGAACGCGTCCTGCTTGCCCAGCCCCGCGACGATGACGCGCGGCGATGGCATTCGCCCGAGCGTGTGGACGAGGGGCGCCTCGCCCGCCCGGCCCTTGATCTCGCCTTCGCTGATGAGGGCGCTGATGCCGCCCTCGAGCGCGGCATCGACAGCGCCCGTCGCGCCGCCGGGGCTCGTCACGCCCTGGAACAGGTTGACGATGATCGCCCTGGCGTCGTGCTGCGTGATGTCTCCGGCCTCGACGTTGATCTTCATGTGGGGCTCCTTCCGGCGCGCAGGTCCTTCTGAGCGTCGATAATAGCGACCGGCAGAGCGCCGGGCAAAGGCTGCCGCGCGCTACTTCGTGTCGCGCTTTGTTCGGCGCTTGGTCGTGCTGCCGTTGTTGCGTGTGCTGCGGCGGGCCGGCTTCTTCTTGGCCGCTGGCTTGGTCGCCGCACTTGCCGATGACTTCGCCGCCGCAGGTGCCGGCGGCTCTAGCGCCTTGATGAACCCTTCCGGGTCCTCCAGTGAGACGGCGATGCGGTTCATCGGCAGGAAGCCAAAGGCGCGCGAGCGGCTCTCAAAGCTGACCTCAACGACGTTTCGGTAGGAACCGACGAGGGCCACCAGGCCGCGCAAGTTGCTGCGCCAGCCGATGCCCATCCACCAGGGCCAGCTGCGCGCCTTCGCCTCCTGGATGTCTTCGCGGTCCTCGGTGTGGTTGAAGAGGTAGCCGAAGTGGAACGTCACCGCCTCCGGCGTCACGTCGACGTAGGAGTTGCTGCGGGTCGCACCGCCGACGAGCATCATCGGCGCCCACACTCTGTCTACTCTCATCTGGAATCGGGCCATCACGCGCTCCCCTTTCCTGAGGTAATCGTGTCGATTTCCGCCAGCTCCTCCGGCGAAAGGCGGAACTCGGACGCGGCCGCGTTCTGCTCCACTTGCTCCGGCTTCGTTGCGCCGGCGATGACGCTGGACACCACGTCCTGGCCGGCGAGCCAGCCGATCGCGACGTCCAGCAGCTTCTTGTCTCGTTCTGCGGCGAACTTCTGCAGACCCTCGACGATGTCGAAGTTGCGGTCCGTCAGAAGCTCCTGGCCGCGGGCGCCCCAGGCCGCTATGCGTGTGTCCTCGGCCGGCGCCTCGCCGCGGCTGTACTTGCCGGTGAGGAGGCCGCTGGCCAGAGGGAAGTAAGGCAGAATGCCGATGCCGTACTGGCGGCAGGCCGGCGCCAACTCCTGCTCCGCGCGGCGGTCGATCAGGCTGTATTCGTTCTGCGCGGTGATGAACGGGCTTAGTTGCTCGCTCTTCGCCACCCAGTGCGCCTCAACGGCCTGCCACCCGGACATGTTCGACGAGCCGATGTAACGCACCTTGCCGGAGCGCACCAGGTCGTCCATCGCCCGCAGCGACTCCTCGATCGGTGTCTTGACGTCCGGAAAGTGGTACTGGTAGAGGTCGATGTAGTCCGTGTTCAGGCGGCGCAGGCTGGCCTCCACGGCCTGCATGATGTAGCGCCGCGAGCCGCCGCGGTTGCCCGGGCCTTCGCCCGTTGGGCCGCCGAACTTCGTGGCGACGACGACGTGCTGCCGCCGCTCGCCCAGCGCCTCGCCCAGGAACTGCTCGGAGAGCGTGCCGCCGTAGATGTCGGCCGTGTCGAAGAAGTTGATCCCCAACTCCAGCGCCCGGCTCACGACCGCGGCCGACTGTTCCTTGTCGATGCGCATGCCGAAGTTGTTGCAGCCCAACCCCACGGCCGAGACCTGGAGGCCGGACGCGCCAAGGGATCTGTACTCCATATGCGGGGGCTCCTTTCGCGCCGCTCAGACAGCGACGGCCAGATCGATCTGGTGCCGGCCCAACTCCGCGACGACGCTCTCGGCGACCGCGGCGTCGGCTTCGATAAGCGGCAGCCGCAGACCGCCGACCTGGAAGCCGACGTGGTTGAGTGCGTACTTGAGCGGGATCGGGTTCGGTGCGGCCGTCATCAGCGTCTTCATCAGTGGCAGCAGGCGCCGGTGGGCCGCTGCCGCCTCGGCGCTGCGGCCGTCGAGCTGCGCCTGGATCATGGTACGCATCTGCAGGCCGACGAGATGGGTCGCGACGCCGACGACGCCATAACCGCCGATCGCGATGATCGGCAGCGTCATCTGGTCGTCGCCGCTCCAGACTCGATAGTCGCGCGCGCCTTCGATGATCCCCGCGATCTGGTCGAGGTCTCCGGACGCCTCTTTGACACCGGCGATGTTCGGAATCTCGGCCAGGCGCAGCTGCGTCTCTGTGGTCACGTTAACGGCAGTGCGGCCCGGGATGTTGTAGAGAACGCACGGCAACGACGTCGCGTCAGCGATCGCCTGGAAGTGCCGGTAGAGGCCCTCCTGCGGCGGCTTGCTGTAATAGGGCGTCGTCAGCAGAAGCCCATCGACGCCGATCGCCTCGGCCTCTCGCGAGAGCGTAATGCTGGCGGACGTGTTGTTCGTGCCCGTACCGGCGATCACGGCGCCGCGGTCGCCGACCGCAGCCTTCACCTCGCGGAAGAGGGCCAGCTTCTCGTCGTGCGTTAGCGTTGGCGCCTCGCCCGTCGTGCCGGCGACGACGAGGCCGTCGCTGCCGGCGTCGAGGAGGGCGAGAGCGAGACGCTTGGCCTGACCATAGTCCACCTCCCCTTCGCGATCGAAGGGAGTGACCATGGCCGTGAGCACGCGTCCGAGTTCCATTGGGTGACCTCCACTGAATTCCCGTATCTGGGCGTGGCGAAATTCTACCACAGGCGTGCCTGCTGCTCGTCTAGAATGGCCGCGTGGCTACGCACTCAACGCCGGGCCGCCGTCCTTCGCGGCGCGACATCTCACGGCCCGTCGTCCTCCTCGCGTTCGTTTCGTTCTTCACTGATATATCCAGCGAGATGATCTACCCGCTCATCCCTCTCTTCCTTACGTCCTCGGTCGGCGCGTCGGCCGCGGCCGTCGGTCTCATCGAGGGAGTCGCCGAAGGTGCCGCGTCGTTGACGAAGGGCATGTCAGGTTGGCTTTCCGACCGGCTACGCGTTCGCAAGCCGCTGGTCGTCGCCGGATACGGTCTGTCCGCGCTGGCGAAGCCTCTGCTGGCGGCCGCGACTGTCTGGCCGGTGGCGCTCGGCGTGCGGTTGACGGACCGTCTCGGCAAGGGCGTTCGTACCGCGCCTCGTGACGCGCTGGTGGCGGACGTAACGCCGGAGCACGCCCGCGGCCTGGCGTTTGGCCTCCACCGCGCGGGCGATACGCTGGGCGCCGTGCTGGGTCCGGCCATCGGTCTCGGCCTGTTCGTGCTCCTCTCAGAGGACTTCCGGCTCGTCTTCGTCCTCGCGTTTCTGCCCGCGCTAGCCGGCCTCGCGGTGCTCTCGCTCGTCCGCGATCGACCGCCAGCTGAGCCGGCTGCAGTAGCGGCGGGGGATCGGGTCCCGCTGCGCCGGCTCGGCCGCCAGTTCTACATCTTCCTCGCCATCAGCCTGCTCTTCGCGTTCGGTAACTCCAGCGATGCCTTCCTGATCTTGCGCGCCAGCAATCTCGGCCTGACGAACATCGAGGCGGTGTCCGCCTACATTCTCTTCAACGCCGTCTACGCAGGCGGGGCGATGCCGGGTGGGCTGCTCTCGGACCGCCTCGGGCGGCGGGGCGTCATCGGCGGCGGCTTCGCGATGTTCGGCGCCGTCTACCTCGGGCTGGCGCTGGCGGGCGGCAGCGCCGCCATCTGGCCGCTCTTCGCCCTGTACGGCGTGTATATGGCGCTCACGGAAGCCGTCGGCCGCGCGTTCGTCGTCGACTTCGCGCCGCCCGCCGCGAGGGCGACCGCACTCGGCGTCTACACCGGGGCGACCGGCGGGATGATCCTGCTGTCCAGCGTCGTCGCCGGCGTCCTCTGGGAGACAGTCGGGCCGTGGGCCCCGTTTGCGGTCGGCGCAGTGACGGGCGGCGCCTCCGCCTTGCTGGTGGCGGTCTTCTTGCGCGACCGCCGCGCCTGATATGCGTGCCGCGCGGAGCTATAATAGCGTCCCATGCTGAACCGCCTGCGCCGCGCCTTCCGCCGCCAGCCCGAGACCTTCCCCGAACTGCCGGACGCCAGGCTGACGCCGATCGGCTACGTCCGCAACCGCGTGAAAGAGCCGATGGCGGACGGCTGGGCGAACGTCGAGTCGCGCGTGATCATCCGGCCGGAGCTGGCGGACATGCTCCTCAACCTCGGCGACTACTCGCACGTGATCATCGTCTTCTGGCCGCACAAAGTCCCGGACGAAGTGCGCGGCTCGAAGCCACAGCTGCGCCCGCGCGACGACGAGGCGAACCCGCTGATGGGAGTGCTGGCAACGCGCAGCCAGATCAGGCCGAACCCGCTGCTCGTGTCGCCCGTGCCGCTGCTCGCCGTCAAGGGCAACGTGCTCAAGGTGCGCGGCCTCGACGCGATTGACGGCACGCCCGTCCTCGACGTCAAGCCGTACCTGCCGCACCACGACTCCGTCCCGGACGCCCGCGTCCCGAAGTGGGTCGAAGATGCGCAGTCCTGGCGCGACCGATGACCGGGACGGACTCTCGCGTCCCCGACGTCTACGATCGCCTCATCGCGCGCTACGGGCCGCAGCGATGGTGGCCCGGCGATGGTCCGTTCGAGATGATCGTCGGCGCGGTCCTCACACAACGGACGGCCTGGGCGAACGTGGAGAAGGCGCTGGCAAACCTGAAGCGAGCGGGTGCGCTATCGCCGGCCGGGATGCGCGCGGTCTCGCCCGGCGAGCTGGCGGAGCTAATCCGTCCCAGCGGCTTCTACCGCAGCAAGGCGCGCAAGCTGCTGGCGTTCCTGGCCCTGCTGGACGAGCGCTTCGAAGGCGACCTCGGCCGCCTGCTGGCGGCGCCGGGTGCGGAACTGCGGCCGTTCCTCCTCGCCACGCACGGCATCGGTTCGGAGACAGCGGACGCGGTCCTCCTCTACGCGGCCCGGCAGCCGTTCTTCGTCGTCGATGCCTACGCTAGGCGGACGTTCTCGCGCCTCGGCGTCCGGCCTGAAAGGGACACGTACAACGCCTGGCAGCGGCTGTTCGAGGGCGCTCTGCCGCGAGGCGCGGCGCTCTACGGCGAGTACCATGCGCTGATCGTTGCGCACGCGAAGGACGCCTGCCGAGCGGCGGAGCCGAGGTGTGAGGGATGTGCGCTGGCGGCGATGTGCGAGACGGCGCTAGGCCGTCATCAGGTAGCCGGCGATGAGCGAGTAGTGCAGGACGCTGCCGGCGATGACCAGCAGGTGAAAGACCTCGTGGTAACCGAAGACGCGCGGGAACGGGTCCGGCCGGCGCAGGGCGTAGATCACGCCGCCGGCCGAGTAGAACAGGCCGCCGCCGGCGAGCAAGAGGAGCGGAGCGAGCGCGAACCAGTTCGTTAGCTCCGTCCCCGCGACCAGCGCGATCCAGCCGGTCGCCAGGTAGAGCCCGACGCTGAGCCAGCGCGGCGCTCCCGGCCACACGACCTTGAGCACGACGCCCGCTCCGGCGATCGACCAGACGATGGCGAGCATGGTGAGGCCCCAGGCGTCGCTGGCGGCGAGCAGGCAGAGCGGCGTGTAAGTGCCGGCGATGAGTACGAAGATCATCGCGTGGTCCAGGCGCTTGAGCACGGCGCGCCCGCGGCGCCCCCAGGTGATGACGTGATAAGTGCCGCTGATCGTGTAAAGGGCGATCAGGCTGACCGCGAAGACGGCGCCGCCGATGTAGGCGCGCGGTGTGTCGGCGAGCAAGACGAGCACAACAAAGCCGACGACGGCCGCCAGCGCGGCGGCGAGGTGGAAGTAGCCCCGCAGAAGGGGCCTGCGCTCGTCCAATATGCCAACCTTCTTCATGTGCAACAGGCATCTTCGCACGGGCGTTACACCCGGCGCCAGACGTGCGGTTGAGACAGCGTGAAGGCGCGGACGGGCGTGTAACGGAGGGTGCGCGCCGCCGTCTGTAATTATGGTCCCAAACCCTCCCTTTTGGGCTCGTCACAGGATGTCTCCGGCAAGGTGTCCTGTGACGCCAAGCAAGCGAAACCGCTCCGCCACAACGGCGGAGCGGTTCTCTTTTGCGTCGGACTCAGCGCGCGCTAGAGCGTCAGCGGAAGGCTCTTCGCGCCGCGGGCCATGAACTTCCTTGACCCTCCCGGCTTCGCGCTCTTACGCTGCGAACCGTAATGGACCTCGCAATCGTCGGACTCCCCTTCGCCGGGAAGACCGCCGTCTTCCAGGCGCTCACGGCCGGTCACGGCAGCGCCTCGGCCGACGGCCGCGGTGAGGCGATCGGCGCGGTCAAGATACCGGACGAGCGGCTGCAGAAACTTGGCAAGCTTGTCGGGGCGAAGAAGATCACACCCGTGGAGGTTATCCTCCACGACATGCCCGCTCTGTTCGAGCGCGGCGCCGCACCCTCCGGCTCCGCCGCCGAGTCGCTCGCCCGCGCCGACGCCCTGATCCACGTCGCCCGCGCGTTCGAGCGCGACGACGTGCCGCACCCGACAGGCACCATCGACGCCGACCGCGACATCGCGGCGTTCGAGGCCGAGATGCTCCTCAACGATCTCGGCATCATCGACCGGAGGCTGGAGAAGATCGACACGGTCGCTCGCACTGCCCGGAAAGACGAACGTGAGGCAGCGCAGCGCGAAGGTGACATGCTCAAGCGCGTGAAGGTGCTTCTCGACGACGAGAAGCCGCTCCGCGACGTGATCCTCGAGGAGGCCGAAATCAAGGCGCTCGCCAACTTCGGCCTGCTCACGCTCAAGCCGATGCTCATCCTCATCAACATCGGCGAAAGCGAGGTCGCCAAGCGAGACACGATCGAGGCCGCGTCCCGGGAGCGATACACGAACGTCCGCACGTCGGTGGCCGCTCTCTGCGCGCGGCTGGAGGCCGAGCTGGCGGAGCTGCCGCCGGAAGAGGCGAAGGAGTTCCGGGAGGAGATGGGCGCCGGCGAAGGGGCGACGGACCACGTCCTGGAGGCGGTCCGCGAGATGCTGGGCCTCGTCACGTTCTTCACCGCCGGCGAGAAGGACACGCGCGCCTGGACGATCCCGGACGGCGCCACGGTTCTCCAGGCGGCCGGCCGCATCCACACGGACATCGAGCGCGGCTTCATCCGCGCGGAAGTGATCGCCTGGGACAAGCTGCTCGAACTCGGCTCGCACAACGAGGCGCGCAAGGCCGGTCAGCTGCGGCAGGAAGGGCGGACGTACCTCGTCCAGGAGGGCGACGTGATCAACGTCCTCTTCAACGTCTAAGAGTCACATGACGATCGTCAGTCTGAGATGACAGACTCACCCGAGGCCCGCATCGCCGGAGAAGTCGCCCGTGCGCTGGAGGGCGGCGATCCCGTCCTCGTGGCCACCGTGATCGCCGCGCCTGAGGGCCGGCGGGAGCACGTTGGCGCGAAGCTGTTGGTGCGGCCCGACGGCTCGACGCTCGGCTCGCTCGGCCCGTCCGGGCTCGATGAGGCGCTCAGCTCAGGCGTAGCGGAGGCGTTCCAGCGCCACCGTGTGCACACGCGCTACCTCTCTCCGGAGGGCGAAGAGCAGACCCGCCGCCAGGCGACCCCCGAAGCGTTCCAGGTGATGGTTGAGGTGCACGAACAGCCGTCCGCGCTGGTCATCGCCGGAGGTGGCCACGTCGGCAAGGCGCTGTCGGAGATTGCCAGCCTCTGCGGCTTCCGCGTCACCGTCATCGACGACCGGCCGGAGTTCGCTGACCGGGAGCGCTTCCCGGAGGCCGAGCGGGTGATCCGCGGCCGCTTCGACGAAGTGCTGGCGGACTACCCGCTGGGCAGCACGACCTACGTCGTCGCCGTCACGCGCGGGCACAAGCACGACGAGGCGAGCCTGCGCGCTGTCATCGGGCGCGGCGCCGCCTACGTCGGCATGATCGGCTCGCGACGGCGCGCCCGGGCCGTCCTGGGACACCTCGTTGAGGAGGGCGCCGACCCGGACGCCGTCGCGCGGGTGCACACGCCGGTCGGCCTCCACATCGGCGCCGAATCGCCGGCGGAGATCGCCGTCAGCATCATGGCGGAGATCATCCTCATCCGCCGCGGTGGCGACGGCCGTTCGCTCAGTGCAGGCCGCGGCGAGTGACGCTACTGGCGGTCGCGGCAGGCGGCGCTCTGGGCGCGGTCGTTCGCTACCTGCTTGCCGTGCGTCTCTACAGCGAGCTGGGGATCGGGTTCCCGTGGGGCACGCTGGGCGTAAACGTGCTCGGTTGCGCGCTGCTCGGCATCGTGCTCGGCCTCGTCGAGGAGCGCGACGCCTTCTCGTCAGACGTGCGGACGTTGCTGACGGTGGGCTTCCTCGGAGCGATGACGACGTTCTCGACGTTCATCTACGAGAGCTGGCAGTATATGCGCGCCGATGACCCGCTGCGGTCGGGGCTATACGTGGTGCTCAGCCTGGCGATCGGGTTCGCGGCCTTCGCGGCGGCGCACGCCGGAGCCGTCAGCGCCGCTCGCTAAAGAAGCCTCTGATCTGCGATACAATACGCCGCAGCGGAGGCTCCCGCGCCGGCGACCCCTGGGCGTGTCCTGACAGGAGCACGAACAGGCAGGGGCCTCATGGACGGAATCCGGTTGGTGTTTCTCTCGGGTTAGTACCTCGTACTTAGCGCAACCAACCATCAGCATCACATATCAGGAGGATATACGTGTCAGAGAATATCGCAAGCAAGTGTCCCGTGATGGGCGGATCTCACGCTGCAGTTGGGGCCATGGCGAACCTGCACTGGTGGCCGAATCAGTTGAATCTGAGGATTCTCCACCAGATCTCGCCCTCGTCGGACCCCATGGGCGAGTCGTTCAACTACGCCGAGGAGTTCAAGACCCTCGACTTCGATGCCCTTGCCAGGGACGTCGATGCGCTGATGACCCAGTCGCAGGACTGGTGGCCAGCCGACTACGGCCACTACGGACCTCTGTTCATCCGCATGACGTGGCACGCTGCAGGCACGTACCGCATCAGCGACGGCCGTGGTGGCGGCGGCACCGGCGCACAGCGCTTCGCCCCCCTCAACAGCTGGCCCGACAACGCCAACCTCGACAAGGCGCGCCGGCTTCTCTGGCCGATCAAGCAGAAGTACGGCCGGAAGATCTCGTGGGCCGACCTGCTGATCTTCGCCGGGAACCGCGCCCTGGAGACGATGGGCTTCAAGACCTTCGGCTTCGGCGGCGGCCGCGAGGACATCTGGGCGCCCGAGGAGGACATCTATTGGGGTCCGGAGCGGGAGTGGCTCGGCGACGAGCGCTACAGCGGCGACCGGGAGCTGGCGAATCCGCTCGGCGCCGTCCAGATGGGCCTGATCTACGTCAATCCCGAGGGGCCGAACGGTGAGCCGAGTGCGCTTGCCGCGGCGCGGGACATCCGTGAAGTGTTCGGGCGAATGGCGATGAACGATGAGGAGACGGTGGCGCTGATCGCCGGCGGCCACACGTTCGGCAAGACCCACGGCGCAGCCGATGCCGATGCGTACGTCGGTCCGGAGCCCGAGGGCGCCGGCATCGAGGAGCAGGGGCTCGGCTGGACGGGCAGCTTTGGCAGCGGCAAAGGCCCGGACACGATCACCAGCGGGCTCGAGGGCGCCTGGACATCCACTCCGGTGAACTGGGACAACAGCTTCCTCGAGATCCTGTTCGGCTACGACTGGGATCTGGTGAAGAGCCCGGCTGGTGCGTGGCAGTGGGTCCCGACGGATCCCGCTGCGGCGGACGCCGTGCCCGACGCCCACGATCCATCAAAGAAGCACGCACCCATCATGCTCACGACGGACCTCGCGCTGCGAATGGACCCGATCTACGCGCCGATCTCACGGCGCTTCCTCGAGAACCCCGACCAGTTCGCCGACGCCTTCGCGCGGGCGTGGTACAAGCTGCTCCACCGCGACATGGGACCCGCGGCCCGCTATCTCGGCCCGTGGGTTCCCGACGAGGAGCTGTTGTGGCAGGACCCGGTTCCCGCGGTCGACCATGACCTGATAGACGACGCGGACATCGCGGCGCTCAAGGGCAAGATCCTCGACTCCGGCCTGTCCATCTCCCAGCTGGTCTCGACCGCCTGGGCGTCGGTCTCGACCTACCGTGATACCGACAAGCGTGGTGGCGCGAACGGGGCGCGCGTCCGGTTGTCGCCGCAGGCGGAGTGGGACGTCAACGTCACGTCCGGCGTATCCATGGTGCTGGAGACCCTGGAGGGAATCCAGCAGGAGTTCAACGGCTTGCAGAAGGGCGGGAAGATGGTCTCGCTCGCCGATCTGATCGTGCTGGGCGGGTGCGCAGCCGTCGAGTCGGCCGCGAAGAAGGCCCGGCACGACGTGCAGGTGCCCTTCTCGCCGGGGCGCACCGATGCCACCCAGGAGCAGACCGACACCCGGTCGTTCGCCGTGCTCGAGCCGACCGCAGACGGGTTCCGCAACTACCTCCAGAAGGGCCACGAGATCACGGCGGAGCACCTGCTGGTGGACAAGGCGTTCATGCTAACGCTGTCCGCTCCCGAGATGACGGCCCTCCTGGGCGGCATGCGTGTCCTGAACGCCAACGCCGGGCAGTCCGAGCACGGGGTCTTCACCGACCGACCCGAGACGCTGACCAACGACTTCTTCGTGAACCTGCTCGACATCGCGACGGAGTGGAAGGCGACCTCGGATTCCGAGGAGGTGTTCGAGGGTCGTAGTCGCAAGACCGGCGAGCTCCGGTGGACTGGCACTCGCGTCGACCTCGTCTTCGGCTCGAACTCCGAGCTCCGGGCGATCGCCGAGGTCTACGGGAGTGTCGACGCCGAGCAGAAGTTCGTGCTTGATTTCGTCGCTGCGTGGAACAAGGTCATGAATCTCGATCGCTTCGACCTTGCATAAGGGAATAGGGCCCGGCCCCATCTCCCATGTTTCAGGTTCCCTGTTCCAACCCCGTATCATAGGCGTATGGACGAAGTCTTCCGCGAGATACAGCGCTCCCTCGGCGCCGGTGAGCCCGTCGTCGTCGCCACGGTCGCCGAGACGCGCGGCTCGACGCCGCGCCGGGCAGGCGCGCGCCTGCTCGTCCGCGCCGACGGCACGTCCTGCGGCACGATCGGCGGCGGCTGCGGCGAGTCCGAAGTGATCTACGAGGCGATGGAAGCGCACAAGGACGGCCGCCCGCGCCTCGTCGACGTCGACCTCACGAACCCCATCGACGGCGAAGACAAGATCTGCGGCGGCGTGATGAAGGTCTTCGTCGAGCGCATCGGCTGACCCGGCCAAGCACGCTCGGCCCACGTACGAGCGCTGCGCCCTCGATGGCCGCCGGCCAGACGTAACCGGGACAGTGTGTGGATACGCACCCACGTCAGCGTGGCCGGGGCGCTGCGCCCCTACGCCTGCACCCGCTACCTTGTCGGCCTCCTCGTCGACGCGTATCCTCAACAGCGCCCGCGAGAGCTAGCAGGAGGAACACCCCATGCGCGCCGTCACTTTCCATGGCCCCCTCGACGTCAAAGTCGAGAACGTCGACGATCCGGTACTCCAGGACGCCAACGACGTCATCATCAAGGTCACGTCCGCCGCGATCTGTGGCTCCGACATGCACGTCTACGATGGCCGTATGCCCCTGCCCGGGACCGGTTGGATCATCGGCCACGAGTACATCGGCGAGGTCGTCGAGACGGGCGCCGGCGTCAGCAACTTGAAGCCGGGCGACCGCGTCGTCGGCTCCTTCTTCTCCTCCTGCGGTGACTGCTACTACTGCAAGAGCGGCTGGCCCAGCGTCTGTACGCAGCAGCAGACGTTCGGATTCATGGCACTGCCCGGCGCACAGGCGGAGTTCCTGCGCGTGCCCAACGGCCACCACACGCTGGAGAAGGTCCCGGACGGCCTTAGCGACGAGAAGGCGATCTTCGTCGGCGATATCTTCTCCACCGGCTACTTCGCCGCCGACCGGGGTGATATCCAGCCGGGCGACACCGTGGCTGTCGTCGGCTCCGGGCCCGTCGGCCTCTTCGCCCAGATGGGCGCGCTGACGTTCGAGCCGAAGCAGGTGTTCGCCATCGACCTGATGCCGGAACGCCTGGCCATGGCGAAAGAGATCGGCGCCACCCCCATCGACATGTCGAAGGAGGACGCCAAGGCGATCATCCGCGACGCGACTGACGGCCGTGGCGCCGACGTCGTCCTCGAGGCGGTCGGCATCGAGGCTTCGCTCAAGGACTGCTGGAACTACGTGCGGCCGGCCGGCACGATCAGTGCCGTTGGTATGTACACCGAGATGGAGTTCCCGTTCCCGATGTTCCTTTCGTTCCTGCGCGACATCACGTTCAAGGTCGGAATGTGCCCGGTCAATCGCTACATGGGCAGGTTGATGGCGATGATCAACGAAGGCAAAGCAGACCCCTCGCAGATCATCACGCACCGGCTGCCGATGTCCGAAGCGGCGCACGGCTATGACATCTTCACCAACCGCAAGGAGAACTGCATCAAGGTGCTGCTGGACCCCCAGAAGTAGTGCGCCCCCAGTTGAGCCGGAGCGACCCGCACTCCCGTGGCCGGCGTATCTTCTTGCGTGATGCTCATGAAAGTGGCGTTGGGCTAATGATCCGGACGGCGCTTCTCCCGGCTCTGCTCCTGTCCGCCGTCGCCATCAGCGCCTGCTCCGGCGACGATGATGCGGGTAGCCCGACACCGTCCGGCGACTCGTCACCAGCCGCCACGGCATCGCCCAGCGCGACCGCGCCGGATCCGGGCAGTCTCGCCTGGGCGTCTCTGGCGCCGGTGCCCAGTCCGCGCTCGGAGGTCGCCGTCGCCGCTCTCGACGGACTCGTTTACGTCATCGGCGGTTTCGAGGCGAGCGGCGTGACCACACAGACAGTAGAGGTGTACGATCCGGCGACCGATTCGTGGTCACCGGCCGCCCCGTTGCCGGAGCCGCGCCACCACGCCGCGGCGATCGGCTACGAGGGCAGGCTCTACGTCTTCGGCGGCTACCTCGCCTCCTTCCGTTCACCGACCAGCACGGTCTTCGAGTACGACCCCGCCACCGATCAGTGGGCAGACGTCGCGCAGATGCCGCGTATCCGCGGCGGACACGCCGTCGCCGAGGTCGGAGGCAGGGTCTACCTCATCGGCGGCGCTACGGCCGGCCCCGTCGACTCGCCCATCAACGTCCCCGAGGTCGACGTCTGGGACCCGACGACCGGCGAATGGTCCGAGGCTGCGCCCCTGCCGACGATGCGGGACCACCTCGGCGTCGCCGCCGTCGACGGCATCATCTACGCTATCGGCGGGCGGATCGAGATCGACTACGGGCTCAACCTGGACGCCAACCAGGCGTACGATCCGGCGACCGATGAGTGGACAGCGCTGGCGCCGCTGCCGGCCGCGCGCAGTGGCCACGCCGTCGCCGCGCTCGCTGGCGCCGTCTACGTGATGGGCGGCGAAGGCCTCGACGGCACGTTCGATACGAACGAAGCGTACGACGCCGCGTCCGGCGTCTGGCTGGTGATGCCTCCCCTGCCAACGCCTCGTCACGGTATGGGCGCAGCGGTTGTCGGCGACCTGATCTACGTGCCTGCGGGCGGGCCGACACCGGGGCTGTCGGTGACGGGCGCGAACGAAGCGCTGGGCGTAGTCGCGCCCTAGGCCGTCGCCTCAACGCGCGCGGTGTGATCGTCGTCACTTCCCGCCGCCGGTGGGATGGTGCTACTATGCCTGCGTGAACCCCCACCGGGGGGGTATGGGTGAGAGGAGAGAGCGTATGCAGCCAGAAAAGCAACAGGACGTACTCAAGCGGCTCGCCTTCATCGAGGGCCATCTGCACGGTGTGCGGCGCATGGTCGAGGACGACAAGTACTGCGTCGACGTGCTTAAACAGACGTTCGCCGTCCGCCGCGCCATCGAGAAGATGGAGCAGCTGATGCTCGACGGCCACCTCCACACGTGCGTCGTCGAGGGCATCAAAGAGGGCCGCGACGACCAGGTGATCGACGAGCTGCTCGACCTCTACGAGCTGGCGAACCGCTAAGGAGGGATCGCATGACAACTCACACCCACGACCACGTCCCGGAGACCGAAGGAGCGACCATCACCTGGTGGGCGCCGCTGTACGATGCCTGCACCTGGCTCGTGAGCTTTGGTACGATGCCCGGCGTCCGCAAGTCGACCGTGAAGGCGGGCCGCCTCAAGGCCGGCGAGGCGGTGCTGGACGTCGGCTGCGGCACGGGCGACCTGACGCTGCGGGCCGCGCGCCGCGTGGGAGCCGAAGGCCGCACCGCCGGCATCGACGCCTCTCCGAACATGATCAAGATCGCCTCGCGGAAGGCGGCGAAGAAGGGCCGCGACATCGACTTCCGGGTCGCGCCGATCGAAGACCTGCCCTTCGCCGATGGCGAGTTCGACGCCGCGCTCAGCAGCCTCATGGTCCACCACCTGCCGGACGACCTCAAGGTGCGCGGACTGGCGGAGGTGCGGCGCGTGCTCAAGCCCGGCGGCCGCCTCGTCGTAGTCGACCTCAAGCCTGGAAAGGGCATCGTCGGCTTTCTCTCGCATCTGATGGGCCACCGCTTGCCGGACGACTACGCCGAACAGCTGAAGGCGACGATGCAGGAGGCCGGCTTCGAGGACGTCGAGCTGCTGGACGTGAAGAACAGAATGGTGATCTTCCTGCGAGCAACGAAGTAACAGAAGTGGCAGATCAGACAGTAGAACGCAAAGAGATCTCGATCCCCGTCGCGGGGATGACCTGCGCGGCCTGCGTGCGCCGGGTCGAAAAGGCGCTCAACAGCGTCCCCGGCATCGAGGAGGCGACCGTCAACCTCAGCGCCGGCAAAGCAGGCGTCGTCTACGACCCGTCCGCCTGTGACGTGCCGGCGATGGCCCGGAGTGTCGAGGAGATCGGCTACGAGGTGCCGGGCGCGAAGATCGACCTGCTCGTGCTCGGCATGACAGCCGGCCACTGCGAGCACGTCATCGGCCCCGCGGTTCGCGGACTGGCGGGCGTGCGCGACATCACGTTCAACTTCGCCACGGATACCGTATCCGTGGACTTCCTCGACTCCGCCGTCTCCGCCGCCGAGATCAAGAAGGCGATCCGTTCCCTCGGCTACGAAGTGCAGGACCGCGGCGAAGGCGAAGAAGGCATCGACCGCGAGCGAAAGCTGCGGCAGGAGGAGATCCGCCGGCAGGCCCGCGCCATGCTCGTCGCCTGGCCGCTCGGGGTGCTCGTCATGCTCTTTACGTTCTCCAAGTTCGAGCCGCTGGACAGTCTCTTGCCGGACTTTCTCGGCAACAAGTACCTGCTCTTCGCGATGACGACGCCGCTCGTGCTGGGTCCGGGCCGCCAGTTCTTCGTCCACTCGTGGAACGGCCTGCGCCGCGGCGTCACCGACATGAACCTGCTGTACGCCACCGGCATCGGCGCCGCTTACGGCATCGCCGTCGTCAACACGTTCTTCCCCGACGCCGGCTTCGGCGGCGAAAAGGCGGTCTTCTTCGAGGCCGCTGCGCTCCTGATCGCCTTCATCGTCCTCGGCCGCTACCTGGAGGCGATCACCCGCGGCCGCACGTCCGAGGCGATCCGCAAGCTGATGAAGCTGCGCCCACGGCGCGCCACCGTCGTTCGAGGTGGCGAGGAGATCGAAGTCCCGGCGGATGAAGTAGAGCCGGGCGACATAGTTGCCGTGCGTCCGGGCGACGCGATTCCCGTCGACGGCGTCGTCGTCTCGGGCTACTCGGCGGTCGACGAGTCCGTCGTCACCGGCGAGAGCATCCCCGTCGAAAAGCGCGAAGGCGACACCGTGATCGCCGGGGCGATCAACAAGACGGGCTCCTTCCGCTTCGAGGCGACGCGCGTCGGCGCCGATACCGCAATCGCCCAGATCATCAGGCTCGTCGAGGAAGCGCAGACGACGAAGGCGCCAATCCAGGCGCTGGCTGACCGCGTCGCCGGCAACTTCATCCTCGCCGTGCACGCGCTGGCGCTGGCCGTCTTCCTCTTCTGGTTCTTCGCCGGCTACGATCTCTTCTTCGACGAAGGGACCCGCCTCGTCCTCACGCCTTACGAACTGGGCGAACTGGAGGTCTTCGGCTTCGCGTTGCTCGTCTCGGTCACGGTGCTTATCATCTCGTGCCCCTGCGCCGTCGGCCTCGCGACGCCGGCGGCGATGATGGCCGGCACCGGCAAGGGCGCCGAGTTTGGCATCCTCTTCAAGGGCGCCGACGCCGTTGAGGCGACCTCCCGCGTCCGCACGGTCGTCCTCGACAAGACCGGCACGCTGACGAAGGGCGAGCCGTCAGTCACCGACGCCACCTCCGACGCCGTCCTCGCCCTCGCCGCCGCCGTCGAGCGCGACTCAGAGCACCCGCTGGGCGAGGCGATCATCCGGGGCGCCCGCGAGCGCGGCCTCACCGTGCCAGAGCCTTCGGCGTTCGACTCGATCCCCGGCCACGGCGTCGAGGCGACCGTCGACGGCGCCCAGGTGCTCCTCGGCAACCGGCGTCTGATGGCCGACCGCAACGTGGACATCGAGGCGTTGCTGGCAGAGGCCGAGCGCCTGGAGACCGAAGGCAAGACGGTGATGTTCGTGGCCACCACCCGTCATCCTGAGCCGAGTGGGGAGGGGACAACCGGGGTGGAGGGCGAAGGACCTAACGCGAGCGAGGCAGCACCAACTCTCGTTGGCACCGTCGCCGTTGCGGACACCCTGAAGGAGACGTCGGAGCGCGCCGTGCGCGAGCTGAAGGCGCTCGGATTCGAGGTGGCGATGATCACCGGCGACAACCGCCGCACTGCTGAGGCCATCGGCCGCGCTCTTGGGATCGGCTGCGTCCTCGCCGAGGTGCTGCCGGGCGACAAGGCCGCCGAGGTAAAGAAGCTGCAGGAGTCCGGCCAGGTCGTGGCGATGGTCGGTGACGGCGTCAACGATGCGCCGGCGCTGGCGCAGGCCGATGTCGGCATCGCGATCGGCAGCGGCACGGATGTCGCGCGCGAGACCGGCAACGTGATCCTGATCCGCGACGACATCCTCGATGTGGTGGCGGCTGTGCAGGTATCGCGGCAGACGATGCGGGTCGTGCGGCAGAACCTGGGCTGGGCGTTCGGCTACAACGCGGCGATGTTGCCGCTGGCGGCCGGCATCCTCTACCCCTGGATCACGCAGATCGTGAGCCCGGAGCTGGCCGGAATCCTCATGGCCACGAGCAGCTTCTCCGTGACGATGAACACGCTCCGCATGCGCGGCTACACCCCGCCGATCAGGCGCGGGCCACCATCGGCGCCCGCCGAACGTGATTCGCGCGCGGAACAGGCGATGGAGGCGACAGGATGAAAGTGACCGAGGACAACCTCAGCACGGTGTCGGCCGTCGTCTACACGGCGGCGGCGGCCCTCGTGGCGGCGGCCGTTTTCGCGCTGGCGGTCGTTGCCGACTATGGCTGGGTGGCGCGCATCGGCGGCTCGGGGTGGGTCTTCATGCTGAGCATGGTCGTTCTCATGCCGATCGTGCCCTCGCTGCTGAGGGATCGGGCTCTCACGGGCGGCGAGCCGACAGACGCCGGCCCGAAAGCAGTCGTTCAGGAAGGTGGCAACGTGATCGTCAAGGATCCTGTCTGCGGAATGGAGATCGATCCCGCGTCAGCCGCGGGCTCTTCGGAATACGAGGGGCAGACGATCTACTTCTGCAATCTCAACTGCAAACAGTCGTTCGACGCTGAGCCGGAGAAGTACGCGAAGAAGTGACCGACCCTTGAGCCCGGCGAGTTGACGAAAACGTATGGCCGACATGTGGCGGCCCGATATACTCTGGCGGCGGAGGTGACCCGTGCCAGATGCTCCCGCTGACGTGATATCCGCCGCCAACGAGAAGTGCCGCCGCCTGCGCGACCTTCTCCAGGCGCCCGAAATCCTGATCATGCCCGGCGCGTTCAACGTCTTGAGCGCGCTCCTCTTCCAGCAACTCGGCTTCAAGGCCGTGCAGGGCACCAGCTCGGCGATCGCCCACGCCTCCGGCCGGAAGGACCTCGGCATCGGCCGCGAGAGGACGGTCGCCGTGATGAGCGAGATCGCCGGCGCCGTCGACCTGCCGGTGAACGCCGATGGCGAGGACGGCTTCGGCGGCCCTGATGAGGTGCGGGAGACCGTGCGCATGTTCGCCGCCGGCGGCGTCGTCGGGATGAACATGGAAGACGGCGTGCGCAACGGCGGCCTCTCGCTCCTGCCGCTCGATCAACAGCTCGAGAAGATCGACGCCTTCATGGAGGCCCGCACGGAACTGGGCTCCGAGTTTCTCCTCAACGCCCGCACCGACGCCTTCCTCGCCCTGCGCGACGACCCGCCAGCGGCGCTTGCTGAGGCGGTACGCCGCGGCCAGGCCTACGCCGAAGCCGGCGCCGAGTGCGTCTTCACCTGGGGCATCACTGACAGCGACACGATCCGCACCTTCGCCAAGGAAGTTCCGGCGCCCGTCAGCGTCATCGCCGGGCCGGGCTCGCCCAGCGTGCCGGAGCTACAGGATCTGGGTGTCGCCCGCGTTAGCTTCGGAAGCTTGTTCCTCCACGCCGCCGCGGGCGGAGTCAAGAAGCTCGCCGAAGAGCTGCTCGGCCCGGGGACGATGACGTCGCTGGAGAACGGCCTATCGCGCGATGAGATGCGAGCGCTGATCGAGAGCCGCCGCGGCTAGTAGTAGTCCTGCGTGTACGGCGGGTCTGCGACCGCAAAGGCGTTCGTTATCTCGGTCAGCGCCTCGGCCCGGTGCACCGTGATCATGCCGACGGCAGCCAGCGTTTCCGCCGTCCGCAGGCCGGTGTAGAGCGGCGCCAGGAAGTTGACGCTCATCTCGACGTCGGGTGCGGCGTCCGTCTTCTGCGCCCGCATCCCGCCCTCGCCCGCTTCGACGCGCCAGACGCCCTCATTCCAGGGCGCGTTCCCGTCGCTGATGCGCATCGTGAACGACGCCGAACTGCCGCCGACGTACGGCCGGGACGCGATCGCCCCCTCCACGTCTGCAATCCGGATCATCGGCCCTTCGCCCCGATTTACTGTGACGACGAACGGGTCTTCGCAGAGGTCCACGAACGGGTCGTCCGGATGCGACTCGTAGACGACGTTTGACGCCAGGTCGTGCGTCAGCACGTGCTGCCAGAGGCCGCGGTAGGCCCCGGCGTCGAGCGCCACGAAGTCGCGCACCCAGATCTCTTGCTGTGCCCAGCCGTCTGTTGCTCTCTTCCCGGTCGGGCGGTTCTGGTACACGACGTAGCCACGGTCCTCGCCCGATTCATTGGCCCAGACGACGATGTCGCGCGCGCGCCGTTCCTTGTCTGTCCAATCGGCCATCACGGCCAAGCGCCACCAGTCCTCTTCCCGTACGAGCGCGCCGTTGAGCGGATCGACGCGCTCGCGGTAGATGGCGTCGAGCGTCTTCCAATCGTCCTGTGTCGCCGGTCGTGTCTTGCCGGGTGGGGCGGCCGTGCGGAACGCGAGCTGGGCGGGGTCGAAGTTGAGACGACGCTTCTCCTCGGCGCGTTCCCAGCCGTAGCGCCTGTAAAGCGCGTCGTGCGGAGTGTAGAGCCCGGAGATCGGCTGCCCACGCTCCTTCATCAGCTCCAGCGACTGCCGCAGCAGCTCTGCGACGTGGCCCTGGCGCCGGTATGCGGCCTGACACGTCACGGGCGAGATGAGCGCGAACGGCGTCTGCGTACCGTGCATCAGCCGCGCCGAAGGTATCGAGCGAACGGAGGCGACCGGCTTTCCTTCGTCGAACGCGGCAAGCGTCCACTCCGGCTTCGTAACCTTGCGCAGGTACTTGCCGTCTTCCGGGTTCGACCGGCCGTAGAAGGCGACAGTCTCCAACGACGCCAGCGCGTCGAACTCGGAGTCCTTGATGTGGCGGTACTCGATAGACATCTCAGGCATTGTCCCCGTGACCGTCGCCAGTGGCAAGCGTTTAGAATCTCAGACGTGAGACTGACTGCCGCCATCATCGCCGCCCGCGCCACCGCCGCGCTCAGCCGTGGACTGCGTCGCGGCGGCGGCACCGCGCTCCCCGGCCTCGTCGCCGAGCGCGTCGATCCCGGCCTCGAGCGGACGCTGGCCGCTCGCCTGGGGCAGGGCAGCGCGCTCGTCACCGGCACCAACGGCAAGACGACGACGGCGCGTCTCGTGCGCGGCATCTGCCGCGAGGCGGGCCTGCGGCCGGTGGCCAACCGTGAGGGCTCGAACATGATGCGCGGTGTGGCGGCCGCCCTCGCCGAATCGGCGAGCTGGGACGGACGCTTCCGCGCCCCCGGGAAACGGGTCGGTCTATTTGAGGTGGACGAGGCGACGATGCCGCTCGTCGCCCGCGCCGTCGAGCCCCGGGCCGTGCTCTTCACGAACCTCTTCCGCGATCAGCTCGACCGCTACGGCGAAGTCGAGACCGTCGCCACGCTCTGGCGGACGGCCCTGCGCTCGTTCCCGGCCGAAGTGACGCTGGTGCTCAACGCCGACGATCCGGCCGTCGCCTCACTTTCGGACGTTGCGCTGGGCAGAGTCGTCCTCTACGGCGTCGACGACGAGACGCAGGCCGGCGGGCCGCTGGAGCACGCCGCGGACGCGCGCTGGTGTTACGCCTGCGGCGCCGAACTCGAATACACGGTCGTGTTCTACGGGCATCTCGGCCACTGGCGCTGCCCCGGCTGCCGGCGCGCGCGGCCAACGCCGGACGTCGCCGTCTCTTCGCTGATGACGGCGGATGACGGGATGAGCGTTACGCTGACGACACCTACCGGCGAGGTCACCGTGCGCCTGCCGCTGGCCGGCCTCTACAACGCCTACAACGCCGCTGCGGCCGCTGCCCTGGCCGTCGCGCTGGGCATCGAAACCGGAGCCATCGAGCGGGGGCTGGCCGGCGCCACCGCTGCCTTCGGTCGGCAGGAGCGGCTGACGGTCGACGGCCGCGCCGTGCAGGTGATCCTCGCCAAGAACCCGGCCGGTGTGAACCAGGTGATCCGCACGATCACCGCGGACGGCGCCCCGAAGCACCTGGCCGTCTTCCTGAACGACGACATCGCCGACGGGCGGGACATCTCCTGGATCTGGGACGTCGACTTCGAACTCCTGTCCGGGAACGTCGCTTCGCTCGTCGTCTCGGGGCGTCGCGCCTGGGACATGGCGCTGCGCCTGAAGTACGCCGGCCTCGGCGAGCGGCCCGACGTCGAACACGACGCGGCGCTGGCGCTGAGGCGGGCGATCGATGCCACGCCGGAAGGCGGCACGCTGTACGTGGTCCCGACCTACACCGCGATGCTCGACGCGCGCAACATCCTCGGCCGCTGGGCCGGCCGCGGCGCGTTCTGGGAGGGTGATGGCTGATGCCTGCCCTGAGCGAACCGGAGCGCAGCGCAGGGCCAGTCGAAGAGCCTGCCCTGAGCGGACCGGAGCGTAGCGCAGGGCCAGTCGAAGGGACACTTCGCCTGGCGCACCTCTACCCGAAGCTGATGAACATCTACGGTGACCGCGGCAACATTATGTGCTTTGAGCGCCGCTGCCGGGGCCGCGACATCGCTTTCGAGCTGACGGAGCTTTCGCTCGGCGACGCCTTCGACCCTGCAGCGTACGACCTTGTCTTCGTCGGCGGTGCGCAGGACGCCGAGCAGCGCCGCGTAGCGGACGACCTGCGCGACGTGAAGGGCGAGGCGCTTCGAGAGTACGTCGAAGGCGACGGCGTGATGCTGGCGGTCTGCGGCGGTTACCAGCTGATGGGCGCACACTATCGCTCGGCCGACGGCGCGCAGCTCCCGGGCGTCGGCCTGCTCGACCTCTGGACAGAGCACCCGGGGCCGAACGCCAGGCGCTTCATCGGCAACGTGGTCATCGAGTGGGAGGGCGAGACGTTGGTCGGCTTCGAGAACCACGGCGGCCGCACCCACCTCGGCCCGCGGGCGCGCCCCTTGGGCAGCGTCGTGACGGGCTTCGGCAACAACGGCGGCGACGGCGGCGAGGGCGCCGTGTATCGGAACCTCTACGGGACGTACCTGCACGGCTCGCTCCTGCCCAAGAACCCGCACTTCGCCGACCACCTCATCGCCCTCGCGCTGGCGAAGCGAAACGGCGACGTGCGGTTGGCGCCACTGGACGATATGGTAGAAGAGCAGGCGCACTCCGAAGCGCTGCATCTGGCAACACGGCGGAGCATCATTCGCCGAGGAGGTTGACTATGGAACGCGCGACCCTGGAAGCCCCGGAAATTTCCTGCGATCACTGCATTCAGACCATTCGCACCTCGGTCGAGAAGCTGCCCGGCGTGCAGTTCGTATCCGGCGACCCGGAAGGCAAGCAGGTCGTCGTCGAGTACGACCCCGGCCAGACGCCGCTTGGCGGCATCGAGGCGGCGATGGAGGAAGAAGGCTATCCCGTCAAGAAGTAGGCGAACGCTCATCGGCTTCGCTGCCACGGCGGTCCTCGCGGCCGCCGTTTTCGTCTCGGCGGCCTGCGGCGGCGGCATAAACGTGCCGACACCATCACCGACGCTGTCGCCGTCCCCATCCGCCACAGCCACGATCCCTCCGACCGCGGCACCCACCGCCACGCCCGGCGACTTCGACTACACCGTGGAGGAAGGCGACACTCTCGGCGCGATCGCCGGTCGCTTCGGCATCTCGGTCGACACGCTGGCCTCGACGAACGGACTGACGCTGGACTCCCTGCTCAGCGTCGGGCAGGTCCTGCGCATCGTCGGCTCGACCGTTTCTCAGCCCGCTTCTGCCATTCCGACGCTCGATCCCTCTATCGAGATCGACAATCCGGCCGGCAGCGGCTGGCTGATCCCCGTCGAGGGCGCCTGCCTGCCCACAGACGACAACCAGATGCCGAACGCTCTCCGCGACTACCGCAACGGCGTGCACGAAGGTGTCGACTTCTTCACCGGCTTCGCCTGTGTCGACGTCGAGATGGGCACGCCGGCGTACGCGTCGAGGGCGGGCCGGGTGGTCCGCGCCGATCATATCTACAAGCCGCTGACGCAGAGCGAGCTGGACGAGCTGCTGGCGAAGGTGGAGGCGCAGGGCTTCACCGACACCGCTACGCTCGATCGCTTCCGCGGCCGCCAGGTCTGGATCGACCACGGAGACGGCTTCGTCACGCGCTACAGTCACCTGGAGGGCGTCTCGGAGGACCTGCTCGCCGGCGCGAACGTGGAACGGGGCGACCTCGTCGGCTTCATCGGCGACTCCGGCACGCCTGAGGCGGTAACGAACCCGGGCTTCGAGAACCACCTGCACTTCGAGCTGCGCATCGGCTCCTCGTTCCTGGGCGCGGGAGAGCCGCCGGAAGTCGTGCGCGCCCTCTACACGGACGCCTTCTTCGGCGAGTGATGCCCGCGGCGCGCCACCGACGTATCCTTTAATGGCCATGACCGATAACGCCGCTGACCTGCCGCGCCCGACGCCCAAACGCCGTAGCGTCGTCCGACGCTGGCTATACCCGCTGGCGGTCATCATCGCCATCGCCGGCGTCATCTGGTGGCTGGAGGCCCGCGACGGCGGCGGCGTCAGCAGCACCGGCGAACGCTACGGCCCGGCCGACCTGCCGGCGGCGCTCGTTCCCGCCGGAGCGAACGTTAAAGCTGAGGAGGGCGCGTTGGCGCCGGACTTCCTGCTCGAGGCGCTCGACAGTGACGAGACGCGCCTTAGCGACTACCGCGGCCAGCCAGTCGTGCTCAACTTCTGGGCGACCTGGTGCGTGTCCTGCCGCAAAGAGATGCCCCAGTTCATCGAAGCCTACGACGCCTACCGTGACGACGGACTCGTCGTCATCGGACTCAACCTCCAGGAGAGCGAATCGATCATCCGCCCGTTCGCCGACGAGTTCGGGATCGACTTTCCGGTGCTGATCGATCGGGACGGCGAAGTTGGCGACGACTACCGGCTGCTGGGCCTGCCGACCACCTTCTTCATCGACCGCGACGGCGTTGTCGAGAGCGTCTTCATCGGCCAGTTCGAGGCCGAAGTACAGGGCACGAACGTCCAGGGCGCGATCGGCCAGTCCGACCTCGAAGAGCGCATCGCGGCGATCCTGGCACCGGGCGAGGGCGATGGCGACGGGTAGGGCGGCCGCCGAGGACGGAGGCGACAAGGCCCGCGGCCGGACGCGCTCGCACGGCGTGATGAACCCGCTGCGCGCGGTCTGGTGGCTCGTCATCAACGTCCGCTTCGCCATCGTGCTCCTCGTCGCGCTAACGCTCGTCAGCCTCGCCGGCGTGCTGATCGCGCAGATGCCGCTCAACGTGCGCGGCGACTCAGTCCTCGAGGCTGACTGGCTCGCCGAGAAGGAGGGCACGTACGGCTTCCTGACAGACCCGATGAACGCCGTCGGCCTCTTCGACATCTTTCACACGAGCTGGTTCGGCGTGCTGCTGGCCGTCACCGTCGTCGCCACCGGTGCGTACGTCGTCAGCCGCTTCCCCGGCATCTGGTCGGCGATCACGCGGCCCCGCAAGCGCGTTCCCGACCGCTACTTCGACCTGGCGCCGCACCGCCTGCACATCGATGGCGCGTTGGACGTCGAACGCCTGGAGGCCGGCCTCCGCCGCTCCCGCTACAAGGTCGAGCGCTGGGAGGAGCCCGAGGCCACGCTACTCTTCGCCGACCGCTTCCAGTTCGCACGGCTGGGTAGCCTGCTCACTCACGCCGCCGTCATCGTCTTCATCCTCGCTGCCGTCGTCAGCCGCGTCGACGCCTTTTCGTCAGGCCTCTTCTTCGCGGAGGGCTCGACGTTGCCGGTCTTCCCGGTGAAGCACGAGAACCAGATGCAGGTGGAGCTCGTCGAATCGTACGCCGAGTTTGCGCCGGACGGGCAGCCGCTGGACTACCGGAGTGACCTGGCGATCTATCAGGGCGGCGAGGAGGTGCTGCGCTGCTCCTCCACCGTCAACACGCCCTGCAGCTACAACGGCTACCGCTTCTACCAGGTCGCCTACTTCGGCTTTGGCGCCGAGCTTGCCGTGCGCGATACGGCGAGCGGCAACGTCATCTACCGCGAGACGCTGGCGCTGGCGATGCGCAGCCCGGCCGCCCGCCTGCGCATCGACGACGCGAACGGGGCGACGCTGATCGACCAGACGGTCGTCCTGCCGGAGGCGTTCGAGATCAACGGCGAACCGTTCCACGGCGGCCTTATCCGCCTGGAGGACGGCACCGCACTGACGCTGCTCCTGCCTCAAGGCGCGGACGAAGGAGACGAACTGCTCGTCTTCGACCTCGGCGACAGCCCGGAGACCTTGCGCCTGGCGCCCGGCGAGAGCGCGGAGTCCGGCGGGCTCGCCTTATCGTACCTCCGGCTGGAGCGGGTTCCGGCGGGCTTCGTGGTGGACCTGCCGCTACCGGAATCAGTCGAGGCCGCCGGCCCGGTGCGGCTGCAGCTTAACAACGTCGTCTACGGCACCGGCACGACTTCCGAGGGCACCAACGTCGAAGCGCCGAGCGGCGGCGGCGAGCCTGAGCTGACGATCGTGGGCCTGACCGCGCAGGCGGCGACTCTGACGGCCGGTGGCTCGCTCCTCGTCGAGGGCTACGAGTACACTTTTGAGGGACAGCGTGAGTTCTCCGGCATCGACGTCCGGCGCGACCGCTCCGACTACCTCGTCTGGATCGGTGCGGCGGCGATCGTTCTCGGACTGATGATCACCTTCTGGGTGCCGCGGAGGCGGCTCTGGGCTAAGATAACGCGCGACGGCTCGTCCCTGGCGGGGCAGGCCGCCGGACAGGCAGACTACACATCCGAAATGCGCAGGCTGGCCGTGCAAGCAGGCGCGGAGCTGGCGGAGGAAACAGAAGACGATGATTAACGCGCTCCTCAAGATCGAAATCGGAATCGACCCGACGCTCGTCGATGTCGCCGGCATAGAGGTCACGTGGCACGGCGTCTTCACGGCGCTCGCCGTCATCGTTGGCGTCGCCATCGCGGCCTGGCTGGGGCGGCGGATGGGCTATTCGGAAGACATGATCTACAACGCCGCACTGGCGCTCGTCATCGGCGGCATCATCGGCGCGCGCGGTCTCTACGTCATCGAAAACTGGAGCGACTTCGAGAACGACTTCGGCGAAGTCTTCTCGCTCAACGCCGGTGGCATCTCGATATACGGAGCGCTGATCGGCGGTGCGATCGGCGGCCTGGGCTACGGGTACTTTGCGAAGGTGCCCAACGTCATGCGCGCCGTCGATATCGGCGCGATCGCCGCCATCATGGGCATGGCGATCGGCCGCATCGGCGACATCATCAACGGAGAGCACTTCGCCGAGAGTACAGGGCTTCCCTGGGGCGTCATCTACACCGATTCGAACAGCCCGTCGTTCCCGCTGCGGCTCGATCCACAGCACCCGGCCGTGGCCTATGAGCTGATCGGCGACCTCTTCATATTCCTGGCGCTCGTCGTCATCTATACGCGGCTGCCCCGGGCAGGCGTCACGTTCTTCGCGTGGATCTTCCTCTACGGGCTCCTCCGTTTCTGGGTGAGCTTCCTGCGCCTGGACGACGAGATTCTCCTCGGCCTGACGACGGCGCAGGTCATCGCCTTCATCGCCATGCCGCTCGGTCTCGGTGGAGTCGCCTACTTGCTGCGGACGCCACCGGCCGAGGAGCGCGCCGAGCGCGAGCGCGAACGTCGCCTCGCCCACGAAGAGACCGAGACGCCCGAAGAGCCGCCGGCAGAGGAACCACAGGCCGAGTGAGAGTCACACTCTACACGAAGGCAGACTGCGGCCTCTGCGACGAGGCGGCGTCGATGCTCAAGCGTCTGCAGAAGCAGGGCCGCTTCGAGATTGAGTACGTGGACGTCCAGTCCGACGCCGAGGCGAACGAACGCCTCGGATTGCGTATTCCGGTAATCGCCGTCGATGGCGAAGAAGTGGCCGCGGCGCCGCTTGACGAGCAGCAGCTCGCCGCGATCCTGCTCCGCTAGGCGCTGTAACGGCGGCCCACCCCCGGTGTTTTCCCTGTTGAAAGATATCTAGAAGGCAGAAGCCGGAAATTATCGCCGAGTCCTCCGCCAGGCCGTAACGTCGGCGAGTAGGACGGAGATGTTACTTGGTGACGGTTTTCGGTCGGACTTCACAAGATGAATCATGGGAACACACAGTAACTCGATAGCCAACCACTGGTACGTGGTGTCCAGCCACGGCGCGGTGCTTTTCTACATCGCCGTCAACCCCGACTGCACGATCCGGGAGATCGCCGACGACATGTCGCTCACGCAGCGCACTGTCTGGGGCCTCATCGGCGACTTGCGCCGCGCGGACATGCTCACCGTCCGCCGCGAGGGCCGCCGCCACCACTACACGGTCAACCTCGATGCCGCCTTCAAGCACCCGACGCTCGACGGGATCACGCTGCACACCGTGATGGCAGAGCTGGTCCAGCAGTTCGCCCGCTCGCCCGAGCGGGACGCCCGGCAGACAAGCCCCGCCTAGCACGACGGCACCTCTGATCGCCTCACCACCCTTAGATTTCGCCCTGCTTCGTTCCGGGCTGGATCGCCCCGTTGCCGCGACAGGGAAAACCCCACACGCGGCTGGTGCTGTGCCTGATGGCTTCCGTGAGTGGCCCGCTAGACGATCCGCTGGGAGGACGATGGCTCGGCCAGGAGCCTTCCAGGAGGTAGGTTCCGATGACTCACAGCGTTTCCAGGGTGATGGCCGTACTGGCGCTCGCACTGATGGTGGCGATCCTGGCCCTTCAGGCAGAGCGAGCTGAGTCTGCCTTTCCCGGCGACAACGGCAAGATAGTCTTCGACAGCGACCGGGACGGAAACCGCGAGATATACGTGATGAATGCCGACGGCACCGGGCAGATGAATCTTACGAACAACTCGTCGGTGGACATGGACCCCGCGTGGTCGCCGGACGGGTCCAAGATCGTGTTCGAGAGCTCGCGGGAGAATCAGCGCGACGTCTTTGTGATGAACGCCGATGGCACCGGCGTGACGAACCTGACAAACAACTCGAAGCACAATGGCGGCGCCGTCTGGTCACCGGACGGATGCAAGATCGCCTTCTACAGCGACAGAAACTTCGTCAGCCACGACATCTACGTGATGAACTGGGACGGCACGGGAGTGACGCAGCTAACGACGGATCCGGCGCACGATTACAGGCCTGCCTGGTCGCCGGACGGAACCAAAATCGCGTTCGAGAGCGACCGCGATGCCGTTCCGGGCGTCTCCTTCCGCGAGATCTATGTGATGAACGCCGACGGCACCGGGCAGACCAACCTCACAAATCACGCGGCAGATGAACGCGGCGCGGCGTGGTCACCGGACGGGTCGAAAATCGCTTTTCAGAGCCAGCGAGACCCCGGAAGGCAGATCTTCGTGATGAACGCTGACGGCAGCGGACAGGCGAATCTGTCCAATTCCCTCCTCACGTTCAGCAACGAAGCACCCGCCTGGTCGCCGGACGGCACCAAAATCGCGTACCAGAGTGGTGTCAGCATCAGCGGCCTCCGCGATATCTACGTGATGGACGCCGATGGCACCGACCAGACAGCGCTGACGGACACAGGCAAGGAACGGGACCCTGACTGGCAGCCGACTGGGGTCGCACCGGGGGGCTCCTGCGGGGGCGAGAGCGTGGTCTGGGGCGACAACAACTGCTCCGGCTCCACCGATCCCATCGACGCACTGCTGACGCTGCGCTATGACGCCGGCCTCAGCGCCAACACGGGCGATTGCCCGGACTTCGGCCAGGTCGTCGACGTCGCGAACGCCTCGCCGCATCCCTGGGGCGACGTCGACTGCGGCGGTGACGTCACGCCTGTCGACTCCCTCAAGCTCTTGCGCTTCGACGCGGGGCTGAGCGTCCCGCAGGCGGCCGGCTGCCCGCTCCCCGGCTCATCGGTGACCGTTACGGAGTAGCGCGCCCGCGTGCCCGAGGGGCGGACCCACCAGACGAGCCTCGCTTGGCACGACGGCGGGTCACTCTCCGCGCCGCCTCGCTCCCTGCCACACGCTCAGTCTGTGCTAAGATTGCGGCGCTTGGAGGGGAGGAGGTAGCTAATGCTTGGTCGCCCTGTTGCTTTTGCGTCTTCCGCCGCCTTTCTGCTGGCGGTTTTGTTACTGTGGCACGCGCCGTCCGGCGGGGCCACCGGAAACGTCATCACTTCTCCCGACACGGTGGGCGATGTCGGCAACGACCCGTCGCTGGTGCTGGATGGGGCCGGCAACCCCGTGGTGAGCTATCGTGACGACAGCAACCATACCCTGAAAGTGCTGCACTGTGGCAATCCCAGTTGCACCGCTGGCAACGTCATCAACTCGCCCGACCCGGCGAGCAATGCCTTTTACTCGTCACTGCTGCTGGACGGGGTCGGCAACCCGCTGGTCAGCTACTACGACGGCTCGCCAATTCGCGACCTGAGGGTGCTGCACTGTGGCGACGCCAACTGCGGCGCTGCCGTCGCCACGTCTCCCGACACGGCGGGCAATGTCGGCACCGACACGTCACTCGTGCTGGACGGGAACGGCAACCCCGTGGTCAGCTACCGTGACGTCAGCAACGACGACCTGAAGGTGATGCACTGCAGCGACCCCAACTGCAGCGCTTCCGTCGCCAGCTCACCCGACACGGGGGGGGATGTCGGCCGGTACTCGTCGCTGGTTCTGGACGGGGCCGGCAACCCCGTGGTCAGCTACTGGGACTGGAGCAACATGGACCTGAAGGTGCTGCACTGCGGCAACCCCGATTGCAGCTCCGGCAACTTCATTACTTCCCCTGACACGGCAGGCGACGTGGGCCAGTACTCGTCGCTGGTTCTGGACGGGGCCGGCAACCCCGTGGTCAGCTACCGTGATCTCAGCAACGACGACCTGAAGGTGCTGCACTGCGGGGACCCCAATTGCAGCTCTGGCAACGTCATCACCTCGCCCGACACCGCGGGCGAAGTCGGGGAGGACACATCGCTGGTGCTAGACGGCAGTGGCAACCCGGTGGTGAGCTACTGGGATCGCAGCAACGAGGACCTGAAGGTTCTGCACTGCGGGAACCCCAACTGCACCGCTGGCAACGTCATCGCCTCGCCCGACACGGCGGGCGACGTTGGTGAGGAATCATCGCTGGTGCTGGACGGGGACGGCAACCCCGTGGTCAGCTACTTCGACGACACTAACAATGACCTGAAGGTCCTGCACTGCGGCGACCCCAACTGCGGTGCGCTACCGAGTCCGACACCGACGGCATCAGCAACGGCAACGCCGACGGGCTCACCTTCCGGCGACGACCGCATCTGGGGCGACAACAACTGCTCGCAGCAGGTGGATCCGGTGGACTCCCTGCTCACACTCCGTCACGACGCCGGCCTGAGCGCCAACACGGGCGATTGCCCGGACTTCGGCCAGGTCGTCGACGTGCAGAACGCCTCGCCGCACGCCTGGGGTGACATCGACTGCGGCGGTGACGTCACGCCCGTCGACTCGCTCAAACTCCTGCGCTTCGACGCGGGGTTAAGCGTCCCGCAGGCAGTCGGCTGCCCGCTCCCCGGCTCCCAGGTGTTCGTGACGGAGTAGCACGCTCCGCCGTGTTAGGCGGGGCGGATCACTCTGCGCGCCTGCTGGGCTTGTGACGCCGTGTGGGGCATTCCACCCGCGACAGTCTCTAAGCGCTGACACATGATAATCAGCGCCCTCTCCGGGGAGGTTTCACATTGGCGGTGTGTCGTGCCCTCTTCTGTGCGCGCGGTTCTACGGTTTCGCGCTCTCGTCACCCCGCTTGAGTCGGAGGAGTTAACTCATGCTTAGTCGCCCAGTCGCCCTTATCGTCGCGCCGGCCGCTGCCATTCTGCTGGTCGTGCTGCTGGCAGTATTGTCCTGCAACCCCCCGTCAGGCGGGGCCACCGTCAACGTCATCAGCGCTCCCGATATGGCGGGCGATACCGGCCAGTACACGTCGCTGGTGCTGGACAGCAGCGGCAACCCGGTGGTGAGCTACTACTACGCTGAACCCCCCTATCGGGCCCTGAAGGTGCTGCACTGCGGTAACGCTAACTGCAGCGCGGTCATCTTCGTCCCCCACATCGACGCGGCAGTCGGCGTCGGCGAGTACACGTCGCTGGCGCTGGACGGGGACGGCAACCCCGTGGTCAGCTACTACGACGCCACCAACTACGACCTGAAGGTGCTGCACTGCGGCAACCCCAACTGCAACGCGGGCAACGTCATCACCTCGCCCGACACGGAGGGCCTTGTCGGCTATTTCACGTCGCTGGCGCTGGACGGGGCCGGCAACCCGGTGGTCAGCTATTACGACTGGACCAATAAGGGCCTGAAGGTGCTGCACTGCAACGATCCCAACTGCTCAGGCGGGGACGAGAGCATCACCTCGCCCGATACGGCGGGCGATGTCGGCATGTTCACGTCGCTGGCGCTTGACGGGGCCGGCAACCCGGTGGTCAGCTACTTCGATGGCCCCCCCAACTACGACCTGAAGGTGCTGCACTGCAACGACGCCAACTGCTCAGGCGGAGACGAGAGCATCACCTCGCCCGATACGGCGGGCAGTGTCGGTGACTACTCGTCACTGGCGCTGGACAGCGGCGGCAACCCGGTCGTCAGCTACCGTGGCGGCAACGGCCTGAAGGTGCTGCACTGCAACGACGCCAACTGCTCAGGCGGAGACGAGAGTATCACCTCGCCAGACACGGCGGGCAAGTACACGTCGCTGGTGCTGGACGGGGCCGGCAACCCGGCGGTCAGCTACTACGACTCCGACTGGCGCGACCTGAAGGTGCTGCGCTGCGGTAACGCCAACTGCAGCTCCGGCAACGTCATCGCCTCGCCTGACACGGCGGGCGATGTCGGCGGGTTCACGTCGCTCGCGCTGGACGGGGCCGGCAGCCCTGTCGTCAGCTACTACGACTTCACCTACGGCGACCTGAAGGTGCTGCACTGCGGTGACGCCTACTGCGGCGAGGCGGCGCCGCCGACACCGACTCCGACTCCGAGCCCAACGCCGAGTCCGACGCCTACCCCGTCACCGACCCCGAGTCCGACGCCTACGCCTACGCCGACACCGAGTCCGACTCCAACACCAACACCCACGCCGACGCCGACGCCGACGCCGTCGCCAACACCGACGCCTACTCCGACGCCGAGTCCGACGCCGACGCCGAGTCCGACGCCGACGCCGAGTCCGACGCCGACACCCACGGGCACCGCGGGAGCCACCGCTACGCCGTCTCCGTTGGCCACGGCCACCGCTACTCCGACAGCCACCGCCACGCCACCACCGTCGGCGACGACCGGTGCGCCTTCGCCGACGGACACGCCCGCCGCCGACCGCTCATGGGGTGACGCCGACTGCTCGGGTGAGATCACGCCAGTCGACTCGCTCAAGCTCTTGCGCTTCGATGCGGGGTTAAGCGTCCCGCAGGCAGCCGGCTGCCCGCTCCTCGGCTCACAGGTGAGCGTGACGGAGTAGCACGCTCCGCCGTGTTAGGCGGGGCGGCGGGCGTTCAGCGCGCCTCTCATATCGCGTCAGGCCTTGCCCCCTTGTTGCCGTACTGAGGTGGTGCTAGCATCCGGTCGTTTCAAACGGAGGGAGTCGTCTCATGCTTAGCCGCCCGATCGCCATCATCATTGCGCCTGCCGCCGCCCTCCTGCTGGTGGCGCTGCTGGCAGTGTCGTCCTGGAACGCCCCGTCAGGCGGTGCCGCCGGCAACTCCATCACGTCGCCCGACGCGGCGGGTCAAGTCGGCTCGTACACGTCGCTGGCGCTGGACGGGGCCGGCAACCCGGTGGTCAGCTACTACGACGACCTCGATGCCGACCTGAAGGTGCTGCACTGCAACGACCCCAACTGCTCGGGCGGGGACGAGAGCATCACCTCCCCCGACACGGTGGGCCAGGTCGGCGCGCACACGTCGCTGGCGCTGGACGGGGCCGGCAACCCGGTGGTTAGCTACTACGACGCCACCAACGGCGACCTGAAGGTGCTGCACTGCAACGATCCCAACTGCTCAGGCGGGGACGAGAGCATCACCTCCCCCGACACGGCGGGCGACGTCGGCGCATCACCGTCGCTGGTGCTGGACGGGAGCGGCAACCCGGTGGTCAGCTACTTCGACGCCACGACCAACGGCGACCTGAAGGTGCTGCACTGCGGCGACGCCAATTGCAGCACGGGCAACGTCATCACCTCCCCTGACAATGGGCCCAATGGTGTCGGTGACTCCTCGTCGCTGGCGCTGGATGGGGCCGGCAACCCTGTGGTCAGCTACTACTACGACCCCGAGAGCGACCTGAAGGTGCTGCACTGCAACGACCCCAACTGCTCAGGCGAGGACGAGAGCGTCTGGACTCCCGACTTTGCGGGCGTTGTTGGCTTCTTCACGTCGCTGGCGCTGGACGGCAGCGGCAACCCGGTCGTCAGCTACTTCGACTTCGCCAACCGCGATCTGAAGGTGCTGCACTGCGGTAACGCTAACTGCAACTCCGGCAACAGCATCACCTCGCCCGACACGGCCGGCGATGTCGGCCACTTCCCGTCGCTGGCGCTGGACGGGGCCGGCAACCCTGTGGTGAGCTACTTGGACGACGCGAACGGCGACCTGAAGGTGCTGATCTGTGGCGATCCGGACTGCAGCACGGGCAACGTCATCACCTCCCCCGACACGGTGGGCTGGGTCGGCAGGCACTCGTCGCTGGCGCTGGACGGGGCCGGCAACCCTGTGGTGAGCTACTCCGACGACTTCAACTCGGACCTGAAGGTGCTGCACTGCGGCGACCCCTACTGCGGTGCGACGCCGACACCGAGTCCGACACCGAGTCCGACGCCTACGCTGACACCCATATCGACGCCGAGTCCGACGCCGAGTCCGACGCCGCCAGCGACAGCGAGCCCGACGCCCACGCCGAGTCCGAGTCCGACGCCCAGGCCCGGCGACGACCGCGTCTGGGGTGACGCCGACTGCTCGGGCGAGATCACCCCCGTCGACTCGCTCAAGCTCCTGCGCTACGACGCGGGGTTAAGCGTCCCGCAGGCGGCAGGTTGCCCGCCGATGGGCTCGCAGGTGGGCGTGTCGGAGTAGCGCCTTGCCCAGCACAGCTCGTTGACGCTTCCTCCGTGCGGGTGTTAGCATTCCGGATACAAATCAATAGGCCTTATCCAGAGCGGTGGAGGGCACGGCCCTGTGAAACCCGGCAACCGGTCCAAGCGATACGGTGCCAATGCCGACTCCCGAAAGGGAGAACGATAAGGAGCTTTCCAGCCCCTTACGCTCTGCGCAGGGGTTTTTCTTATGACCTTGACTCAGCACAGCACCGGGACACAGATGGCGATGACCCGGGCCTCCATCCGCCGCAGGCGGACCGGGAGGCCCGCGGACCTGCGCTAACGTCCAGCACCAATCTCGTCCCGGAGGAACTATCGTGTCAGTCGCCAGAAAACTCAGATGCCGCGAATGCGGCCGTGAATACCAACTGGAGCCCTCGAACGTCTGCGAGTTCTGCTTCGGCCCCCTGGAGGTCGTCTACGACTACGCAGCGCTCGCGGGCCTCGTCACCCGCGAACGCATCGAGGCCGGCCCGCCGACGATGTGGCGCTACGCCGACCTTCTTCCCGTCGACGCCGAGAATGCCGTCGATATCGGCACCGGCTACACGCCGCTCCTGCGCGCCCCGAACCTGGGCCGCGAGCTGGGCCTGAGCCGCCTCTACATCAAGAACGACTGCGTGAACCCCACCTGGTCGTTCAAGGACCGCGTCGTCTCCGTCGCCAGCAGCGTTGCCCGCGACTTCGAGTTCGACACCCTGGCCTGCGCCTCGACGGGCAACCTGGCGAACAGCGTCGCCGCCCACGCCGCCCGCGCCGGAATGCAGGCCCGCGTCTTCATCCCCGCGGACCTGGAGCAGGGCAAGATCATCGGCTCGGCGGTCTACGGCCCAACGCTCGTCGCCGTCGACGGCAGCTACGACGACGTCAACCGCCTGTGCAGCGAGCTTGGGGACAAGTACCCCTGGGCGTTCGTCAACATCAACGTCCGTCCCTACTACGCCGAAGGCAGCAAGACGCTGGGCCACGAAGTCTGCGAGCAGCTTGGCTGGCGCGCGCCGGACCACTGTGTCGCGCCGATGGCCAGTGGCTCGCTCTTCACTAAGATCTACAAAGGGATCAAAGAGCTGGCCTGGCTCGGCCTGATCGACTGGCACCCGACGCGCATGAGCGGCGCCCAGGCCCTCGGCTGCTCGCCGATCGCTGAGGCGTACGAGCGCGACTCGTGGAACATCCGGCCGCAGAAGCCGAAGACGATCGCCAAGTCGCTGGCCATTGGCAATCCGGCCGATGGGTACTACGCTCTAAAGACGATGAGGAGCACGAACGGATCAGCCACCGCCGTCACCGACGAAGAGGTCATCGAGGGCATCCAGCTCCTCGCCCAGACGGAGGGCATCTTCGCCGAGACGGCCGGCGGTGTCGTGGTCTCCGGTCTCCGCCGTCTCGTGCGGGAAGGCCGCGTGGAGCCGGACGAGGTCGTCGTCGCCTTCATCACGGGCGCCGGCCTCAAGACGCAGGAGGCCGTGGCGCCGGCGCTGCAACCGGCGCTGACCGTAGAGGCCAACATCGAATCGTTCGAGCGGGCGCTCGAAGAGCGCGAGGGCGTGTTGCCCTTGACGAAGGCGGTGTAGAGATGGCGACTGTACGCATCAAGTTCACTTTCGCTGAGCAGTTGATCAAGGAGCCCATCATCTGGAAGCTGGCCAAGGAGTTCGATGTCATCACCAACATCCGCCGCGCGGACGTCACGGACGAGCGTGGCTGGGTGATCCTTGAACTCGAAGGCGAACAAGATGAGATCGAGCGCAGCCTCGACTGGGTCAGAAAGCAGAGCGTTCGCGTCGACCCGGTCTACGAAGACGTTGTGGAAGGATAGTGATACATGGCGATGCAACGAGAGCCTGAGCAAGAGACGATCGGCGGGACGGGGAGCGCCGGCCTGACCATCGTCGTCCGCATACCAACGCCGCTGCGCAAGCTCACCGGTGAGGAGGCCGTCGTCGCCGGTGAGGGCTCCACGCTGGCTGAGTGCATCGACGGGCTGGAGGCGCGCTATCCAGGGATGAAAGAGCGCCTCTGCGACGAGACCGGTGACCTGCGCCGCTTCGTCAACGTCTTCGTCAACGGCGAGGACGTCCGCTTCCAGGACGGCCTCTCCACGCCGCTCTCCGGCGGCGACGAGGTTAGCATCGTGCCCGCCGTGGCGGGCGGCTCTTAGACCGGCGCACGGCCTGACGCCGGACAGCGAAGACGTCATCTTTCCTTCAAGGTGTGATTTTCCCGTCTTTGCTTTCTGGTTTATGTATTGACGCCTTGCGGGCTGTGTGCTCTATTGAGGGCGCCGGCGAGCAACCCGTCGTTGTGACGGACGGGAGGGGGACCCGCACTTGGACGATCCGGCGCTTGCGCTCGTTTTGGAACAGTCCCTTGCGCTACTCAGCGCTGGGGAAACTCCAGAACTCATCGCTGAGCGATTCCCCGACTTCTCGGACGCCCTCTTGCCGCTGCTCACCCTCGCCGTCGAACTGCGCGAAGGCGCCGAGGACGCGATCGATGACCCGATCGACTTCCTGCGCGATCTGGGCGAGACTCTGCAGGAGCGGATCAGCGGCGACGACCCGCCTGAGAAGTAGCCGGGCCCGCCCCTTATCGGCCTAATCGGCGCCGAAGATTGACAGGCCGCCGCTCCCGCAGATACAATTCTGACTAACCGGACTGAAATACTAGGCTTTGCCCGCGAGGCGTGCGTCTGCAGACCGGAGGGAGACCGCTATGACTGTTCAAGAGCCAGATACGTTCAAGGCGCATCCCAAGGTGCCGAAAGAGCTGAAGGCCGGGCACGTCTTCGTCACGCTCGAAGAAGAGTTCGACAACTTCGACACCGAAACCGAGGTCTACCAGAAGAGCCCTGACCTCGACTCCGACTTCGTCCCCTACCGCCTGCGCATGGGCACCTACGGCCAGCGCCAGGAAAACCAGCAGATGATGCGCATCAAGCTCCCCTATGGCGGCGTCAACGCGGAGCAGATGGACGCCCTCGCCGAAGTGGCGGAGAAGCACTCCGGCATGCGCCGCGGCCACATCACCACGCGTGAGAACATCCAGTTCCACTTCGTGCCGCTGGAACAGGCCAGCACGGTCATGCGAATCCTCGCCGAAGCGGGTCTCTCGACGCGCGAGGCGTGCGGGCACACCGTGCGTAACGTGACGGGCTGCCCCTACGCCGGCGTCACCGATCACCAGCTCTTCGATGTCACGCCGTACGTGGCCGCCTACGCCCGCGCCCTGATCCGCAATCCGATCTGCCAGAACATGCCGCGCAAATGGAAGACCTCCTTCTCCTGCGGCCCGATCGACTGCGCCGGCAGCCCCTTCCACGACATGGGCTTCGTCGCCGCCCTCAGGGAGGAGAACGGCGAGCAAGTGCGCGGCTTCAGGATCGTCGTCGGTGGCGGCACCTCAACTATGGTGCACGCGGCCGAGACGCTCTGGGAGTTCGCCCGCGCCGACGACGGCCAGTACATCCGCGTCGCGGAGGCCGCGCTCAAGGTCTTCGACAAGGAAGGCGGCCTGCCCAACTTCCTGCGCAAGAACATGAACAAGGCCCGCGTCAAGTTCCTCGTCAAGAAGCTTGGCATCGAAGAGTTCCGCCGCCAGGTCGATGAAGAGCTGGCGCAGCCCTGGGCCTGGGAGCCGCTGGACATGCCGGCCCTGACGCAGATCGCGCCCGAAGGCCCGACGCCGGGCCCGGCGCCCAACAGCGTCCAGCCCGGCCCCGACTTCCAGCGCTGGGTGGACACGAACGTCGTCAAGCAGCCGCAGCCGGGCTACGTCGCCGTCGCGCTGACGATCCCCTACGGTAACCTCTCGCCGGAGCAGTTCCGCGCCGTCGGCGACCTCATGCGCCGCTTCAGTGGCGGCAACGCCCGCACGCAGCAGAACCAGAACCTCGTCATGCGCTGGGTGCACGAAGCAGGCCTGCCCGCGCTTCATCACGAACTGAAGAAGATCGGATTCGGGGACCCGGACGCCGGTCTTCTTGCGGACGTCGTCGGCTGCCCCGGGACGGACTCCTGCAAGATGGGCATCACCTCCTCGCAGGGCGTCAGCGTCGCGATCCGCGACCTGGCGATGTCCTCATGGGGCTACGAGGACGACCCGCTGGTGCAGGCGATCCACGTCAAGGCGAGCGGCTGCCCCAACGGCTGCGGCCAGCACCACCTGGCAGCCATCGGCCTGCAGGGCTCCTCGTTCAGCGCCAACGGCGCCACGATCCCCTGCTTCGACATCTTCCTCGGCGGCGGCAACTACATCGGCGGCGGCAAGTTCGCCACCCGTGTCGCCCGCATCCCGTCCAAGCGCACGCCGCAGGCCGTCAAGAAGATGATCGACCACTACGTCGCCAACCGGAACGAGGGCGAGGAGTTCGTCGCCTTCATCGACCGTTTCGGCCCGAAGACGTTCGACCCAATCTTCGACGAGTTCAAAGAAGTCGGCCCCGTCCACCAGGACATCGACGTCTACATGGACTGGGGCAAGGAGGAGCTGTTCGAAGTCGTCCGCGGCGAGGGCGAATGCTCGGTGTAGGGGCGCCGCTTGCCGCGCCCACCGCGCCGCTTGTTGCGCCCTGACCACCAAGACCAACAAAGCAATCCAAAATCAGGAGGACAAACAGTGAAGGAAGCGACCAAGTACACCGAGGCCGACATCGACGGCCTTAACCGCCAGCTCGCCGGCAAGTCCGCCGAGGAGATCGTCCGCTGGGCCGGCGAGACGTTCGGCGGCGCTATCAAGTTCGCCAACAGCTTCGGCGCCGAAGACGTCGCGCTGATGAACATCATCGCCGGGGCGGCGCCGCAGATCCGCGTCTTCACGCTGGACACCGGACGTCTCAACGATGAGACCTACCAGGTGATGGATGCCACGCGCCTCCGCTACGAGAACATCCCGATCGAAGTCATGTTCCCGGACCGCGAGAAGGTCGAGTCTCTCACGCGCGAGAAGGGCTTCTTCTCCTTCCGCGAGAGCGTCGAGCTGCGCAAGGAGTGCTGCGGCATCCGCAAGGTGCAGCCCCTGAAGCGCGCTCTCGCTGACGTCGAGGCGTGGATGACAGGCCTCCGTCGCGATCAGGCTGTCACCCGCACGGACACTCCCGCGATTGAGTGGGACGAAGGCAACGGCATCGTCAAGGTGAACCCAATCATCGAGTGGTCGGTGGACGACGTCTGGGCCTACATCAAGGCGAACAAAGTCCCCTACAACAAGCTCCACGACCAGCACTACCCCAGCATCGGTTGCGCGCCGTGCTCGCGCGCCATCAAGGACGGCGAGGATATCCGCGCTGGCCGCTGGTGGTGGGAGAACCCCGAGTTCAAGGAGTGCGGCCTGCACGAATAGGCCGCCCGACCTGGAAACGGACACCACAGGGCCACGGCGTACAACCGTGGCCCTGCTCTTACAGACACACACCGGAATGGAGAAGCGATGACGACCGGAGAGACGATCCCCGCCCACGGAGGGCGGCTCATAGACCTGCTGGCCACCGGCGACGAAGCCGAATCCCTGCGCGAGCGTGCCGCAGGCCTTCCTACAGTTACCCTCAACTCACGCAGCCTCTCGGACCTCGAGCTGCTGGCCACCGGCGGCTACAGCCCGCTCGACGGCTTCATGGCGCGGGATGACTACCGGGCCGTAGTCGCCGGGATGCACCTGTCGGGCGGCCTGCCGTGGCCGATGCCGATCACGCTCGCCGTCTCCGACGAGCAGGCAGCCTCGATCAAGGAGGGTGATGAAGTCGCGCTGGCCGACGAAGCCGGCCGCACCCTCGGCGTTCTCGACGTGCGCGAGAAGTTCGGCTACGACAAGAAGGCGGAGGCCAGCGGCGTCTACCGCACCGAAGATGAGGCCCATCCCGGCGTCGCCGCCGTGTACGCGCAGGGCGACACGCTGCTGGGCGGCCCGCTGCAGGTCATCGAGACGCCACACTACGACGACTTCCCACAGTACCGCCTGACGCCGGCCCAGACCCGTGCCGCCTTCGCTGAGCGCGACTGGAAGACCGTCGTCGGCTTTCAGACCCGCAACCCCGTCCACCGCGCCCACGAGTACATCCAGAAGGCCGCGATGGAGATCGTGGACGGCCTCCTCCTGCACCCGCTGGTCGGCGACACGAAGGAGGGTGACATCCCCGCCGACGTGCGCATGCGCTGCTACGAAGTCCTGATCGAAGGCTACTACCCGGAGGGCCGCGTCGTGCTGTCCGTGAACCCGGCCGCGATGCGCTATGCCGGGCCGCGGGAGGCCGTCTTCCACGCGCTCGTGCGCAAGAACTTCGGCTGCACGCACTTCATCGTCGGACGCGATCACGCCGGCGTCGGCAAGTACTACGGCACGTTCGACGCGCAGCTCATCTTCAGCGAGATCGATCCCGTGGCTCTGGGCATCACGCCGCTCATGTTCGAGCACTCGTTCTTCTGCAACAAGTGCGAGGGCATGGGCAGCGCCAAGACCTGCCCGCACGAGGCCGCTGACCGCGTCTTCCTTTCCGGCACACAGGTCCGCGAGATGCTGGCCGGCGGCATCTCACCGCCGCCCGAGTTCTCCCGCCCCGAAGTCGCAAAGGTGCTGATCGAGGCGATGCAGGAAAGGTCCACGCCGAAGCATGCAATCTGAGCCGGGCGAGGCCGTGTTGCCCGCGGCGTCGCTGCCCGTGACCGTGCCGCACCCCCGCTGGCGCGCCATCACCGGCGCCGCCTTGCGGGTCGCCTACAGCGTGGCGGGCCTGCTGCTCTTCATCTTTGCCCTGGAGCTACTGACGGCCGGCGCGGCGGGCCTCTCGCCTGTCCTCTCGCGCTTTTCGGCCGACGGTGTGCTCAACCTGTTGGGGTTCGGCTGGCTGGGCTCCTATATCGTGATGAGCGGCTCGCCCGTCGCCGCGATCTCGCTCAGCCTCTTCGCGTCCGACACCACGTCTGACCTCGAGGCGTTCGCGATGATCAACGGCTCGCGGCTGGGCGCCTCGTTCATCGTGCTCTTCGTCGGATTCGTCCTCTGGGTCACCCACAAGCGCTCCGCCGACGGGCTCTACATCGGCGTCGTCGCGCTACTGACGGCGTTCACGCTGTGGCTGCCGGCCCTGCCCCTGGGCATCCTCGCGCTCAAGAGTGGCTGGTTCGACGAGATCAGCGTCGGCACCCCCGGCGCCGTCACGTCTTTCGTCGAAATAGCCTACGAGCCGCTCGTCAACCGCATCGCCGACAACGTACCGGACCTGATGCTCTTCGGCCTCGGCATCGGTGTCCTGATGCTGGCCTTCACTGTGTTCGACCGGGCGCTTCCGAACCTGGAGTCGGGTGGCTCGGGCCGCTTCGAGCGCGTCAAGGAGTGGTTCCACCGCCCGCTGCCGATGCTGGGTCTGGGCATGGCGATCACGGCGATTACACTTTCGGTCTCGATCTCGTTGACGCTCCTGATTCCGCTCTCCCTCAAGGGGTACATCCGCCGCAACGCGATCATCCCCTACGTGATGGGCGCCAACATCACGACCTGGGTCGACACGATGGTCGCCGCGCTGCTGCTCGACTCGCCGCGGGCGTTCACGATCGTCTTCACGCAGATGGTTGTCGGCGGGCTGATCTCACTCATCGTGCTGCTGTTCCTCTACAAGCCGTACTCGGCGACGATCATCAACGTCGCCAACCACATCACGCACGGCCGGCGCGCGTTCGGCGCCTTCATGGCGACGATCTTCATCGTGCCGTTGGTGTTGTTCCTTGTTTGATGGAACATGGAACACGGGGGTGGGGTCATGTTCCTGGTTCCCAGTTCCATGCAGCATACCCCCATGGGGTATGCTATGATTCTTGATGGAGATACTCGACTTTAGACCATGAAGATTTCAACGAAGGGCGACTACGGACTGCGCGCGCTGATTGAGCTTGCTCACCGCTATGGCGATGGCAAGCCGACCCAGAGCGGCGAGGTCGCTGCCCGCCAGGCGGTCCCCGAGTCTTACCTGGAGCAGCTGCTGGCGACGCTGCGCCGTGCCGGCTTCGTGCGCAGCGTGCGCGGGCCGCAGGGTGGCCACTCCCTCGCCCGGCCGCCGGCCCAGATCCAGGTGAGCGACGTGATCGAAGCGCTGGAGGGGCCGATAATGGACGTCGACTGCCTCGACCAAGCCAGCGACTGCGCGAAGGGCGACGGATGCGCTCAGTCCGCGATGTGGGCCGCCGTGCGCGACGCCATCGTCGCTGTGCTTTCGGGCACTACGATCGCCGATCTTGCCGAACGAGACAGGTTGGCGCAACCGGGTGGCACCCGCTATATCATCTAGGAGTTGTGATGGCCAAGAAAATCGCAAATAACGTTCTCGACCTTATAGGCGGCACGCCCATGGTACGGCTCAACCGCGTCGTACCCGCGGGCGCGGCCGAAGTCGTCGGCAAGATGGAGTCTCTGAACCCGGGCGGCAGCGTCAAGGACCGCATCGCCCTGGCGATGATCGAAGCCGCCGAGCGCGACGGCCACCTCAAGCCCGGCGACACGATCGTCGAGCCGACCAGCGGCAATACCGGTATCGGGCTGGCCATGGTCGCTGCCGTCAAGGGATACAAGCTGATCGTGACGATGCCGGAGGACATGAGCCTCGCCCGCCGTGACCTCCTCGCCCGCTATGGCGCACGGGTCGTCCTGACGCCGGCGATCGAGGGGATGACCGGCGCCGTTTACGCCGCACAGGAGCTTGTCGGCGAGCCTGACCATTACATGTGCCAGCAGTTCGAAAACCCGGCGAACCCGGAGATCCACCGCCAGACAACCGCGGAGGAGGTCCTGGAGGCGACGGAAGGCCGCATCGACGCCTTCGTCGCGGGCGTCGGTACCGGCGGCACGATCACCGGCATCGGCGAGGTGCTGCGCCGGACGCTGCCGGACCTGCCCATCACGGCCGTTGAGCCGGAGCGCTCGCCGGTACTGCAGGGCGGCCGCGCCGGCGTCCACGCCATCCAGGGCATCGGCGCCAGCTTCGTGCCCGGCATCCTGAACCGCGAAATCTACAACGACATCATCGCCATCAGCGACCACGACGCGATCGAAATGTCACGGCGTCTCTGCGCCGAAGAAGGGCTTCTCGTCGGCATATCGGCGGGCGCCAACGTCGTCGCCGCGATCCAGGTTGCGAAGCGGCTGGGCGAGGGCAAGCGCGTAGTCACTGTGCTGTGCGATACCGGTGAGCGATACTTACAGATGGAGGCCTGAGATGGTGGTGCGGAATCCAGAAGTGCTGGGGAGGAACAACATGCCGGTAACGGTGTACATACCAACGCCGTTCAGAAAGCTGGCCGGCAATCAGATGCAGGTGAAGACCGCCGGCAAGACGGTGGGCGAGGTGCTCGACACGCTGGGGGCGCAGTTCCCGGCGCTGAAGCACATGATCTACGACGAGAACGACCAGATCCCCGGCCACATCAACGTCTACGTCAACAACCAGGAGGTCCACTCGCTTCAGGGTAAGCAGACGCCCGTGAACGACGGCGATGAGATGGCCGTGATACCGGCCATCGCCGGCGGACAGACGGGCGCGCTCACGCCGGAGCAGGTAGACCGCTACTCGCGGCACATCATCATGCCGCAGGTGGGCCCGTCCGGCCAGCGCAAGCTAATGGAGTCGAAGGTCCTTATCGTCGGCGCCGGTGGCCTCGGCGGCCCGGCAGCGCTCTACCTCGCGCTCGCCGGCGTCGGTACGCTCGGCATCGCCGAGTTCGACACCGTCGACCTCTCCAACCTGCAGCGGCAGGTGCTGCACCAGAACGCTGACGTGGGCAAGCCCAAGGCGCTGTCGGCGAAGGAGACGATCAACTCCTACAACCCGGACGTCAACGTCGTCCTCCACGAGATGCCGCTCACCTCCGACAACGCCATGGAGATCATCCCCCAGTACGACATCATCGTGAACGGCGCCGATAACTTCACGACCCGCTACCTCGTCAACGACGCAGTCTACTTCGCCGGCAAGACGCTGGTCGACGGCAGCATCCTCCTCTTCGACGGCCAGGCCACCGTCTTCGTGCCCGGCCACGGTTGCTACCGCTGCCTCTTCCCGGCGCCGCCGCCGCCCGGCATGATGCCGAGCTGCGCCGAGGCCGGCGTGCTCGGCGCGCTCACGGGCGTCATGGGCTCGATCCAGGCGATCGAGACGATCAAGCAGATTCTCGGCATCGGCGAGTCGCTCGTCAGCCGCCTTCTGATCGTCGACGCGCTCGGCATGGAGTTCCGCGTCGTCAAGCTGCGGCGCGATCCCCAGTGCCCGCTCTGCGGGGACAACCCCACGGTGACGGAGCTTATCGACTACGAGGGCTTCTGCGGCTCGCCCTTCCCGGGCGAGCACGTGATCGGAGCGCAGAGCTAATGGCGATCGATGTGCGCGTGACGGCAAACATGCAGAAGCACCTGGGCGGCGAGCGCTCCATCCAGGCCAACGGCGGCAGCGTGCGTGACCTTCTGGCCGACATCGACAAGCGCTTCCCGGGCTTCCACGACATGGTGATGACTGACGGCGAGATCCACCGCTTCGTCAACATCTACCTCAACGACGAAGACATCCGCTTCCTGAACCAGCTCGACACGGCGCTCAGCGACGGCGACGTCGTCTCGATTCTGCCCGCCCTCGCCGGCGGCGGACCATACGTAGGGACAGAGCTTTAGCTCTGTCAAGAAGGAAGCCCCGATGACGCAGTTCATTCCGCGAAAGTCCTCACCGCGCCTGCCGGACTTCAAGTACCGCGGCCATTATGGGTACTTCGTGACGATCAACACTGCCGATCGGCAGCGAGAGCTAGTCGGCGATTTCGCCGAGACCTGCGCTGGGACGTTGCTTGAGTCGGCGGCCAGGACCTCGTTCAAAGTGATGGCTTACTGCCTTATGCCCGATCACGTACACGTGCTTCTTCATGGCACGACGGATGATGCTGACCTCGTCAAGTACGTGAAGCTCTTCAAGCAGATCACCGGATTCGCGTTCAAGAGGCGGACCGGCAAGCAGCTCTGGCATCGCAGCTTCCACGATCACGTCCTCCGTGGCGAGGAAGACGTCGATGATATCGCCGAGTACATCTGGCACAACCCGGTGCGGTCCGGCCTCGTCGCTTCGGCAGTCGAGTATGCGTACTCCGGACCCCAGGAGAGGCTCGGGGCGCTCTCTGACAGACCTGAAGGTCCGTCCCTACGCATTGAGGAAGATCTGTCCCTACGTGAGTCCCTGAGTGATTGGGAGGGCGCCTGATGCCCTTCAACTCAATCCTTGACGCCATCGGCAACACGCCGCTGGTACGGCTGAACCACCTCAGCCCGCGGCCGGAGGTTAGCATCTACGCCAAGCTGGAAGGCTACAACCCCACCGGCAGCGTCAAGGACCGCATCGCTCTCTTCATGATCCGCGCGGCCGAAGACGCCGGTGAGCTACAGCCGGGCCAGACCGTCCTCGAGCCGACCAGCGGCAACACCGGCATCAGCCTGGCGATGGTCTGCCGCGCCAGGGGCTATCCCCTCCTCTGCGTCCTGCCGGACAACGTCACGCCGGAGCGCGAGGCGTTGCTCCGCGCCTTCGGTGCAGACGTCGTCTATGCGGAGAACGCCACCAGCACAAACGACGCTGTCTTCAAGGCACAGCAGATAATCCAGGACGAGCCGGGCCGCTACTTCATGCCCTACCAGTACGGCAACGAGAACAACCCCCGCGCCCACTACGAGACGACGGGCCCCGAAATCCTCCGTGACGTGCCAAACGTCAGCGTCTTCGTCGCCGGTCTCGGCACGGGCGGCACCCTCACCGGCGTCGGGCACTACCTCAAGGACAACCTCAGCGACGTCAAAATCGTCGCCGCTGTGCCGCACCCCGGCGACCTCGTGCAGGGGCTGCGCGCGCTCGAAGAAGGCTTCATCCCGCCCGTGCTCGATGAGTCCGTCCTGGACGGCCGCATCGTAGTTGATTCAGTGTCCTCGTTTCAGATGACGAAAGAGCTGATGCAGAAAGAAGCGATCTTCGCCGGCATCTCCTCCGGCGCCGTGCTCAGAGTGGCCGTTCGCGCCGCCGAGCGCCTGGAGAGAGGCAACGTCGTCGCGCTTCTGGCCGACGGCGGCTGGAAGTACCTCTCGACCGAACTCTGGAGCCGCGACTACGACGAAACGCCCGAAGAAACGCAGGGCACGATCTGGTGGTGAGGGAGCGCTCCTGATGGGCCGTACCGTGATGTACACGGCGATCGCGGCGCTGGCCGTGTTCCTGCTCTCCGCGACGTTCGTCCTGCAGCACGGCGGCGAGTCGATCGCCTCCGTCCGGCAGGTCTCCGTGCACGACCTGACCACCGGCCCTAGCCTCTTCGAGGGCCAACACGTGACCACAGCCGGTGTCCTCGGCTTCAGCGAGGAGCACGGCCACTATCAGCTGGTCGACGAAGGTAACTTCGCGGTCATCATCCGGGAATACAGGGGTGGAGCCCCTCTCGACGACCTCCTCGGCCGCCGGGTGCGGGTCAGCGGCGTGTTCGGCATCAGCCAGGAGTCCGGCGTGTATATCGACGCCACCTTCATCGGCCCGGTCGCCGACTGATGCTGCCCCTGGGCGACGATGTCCGCGGGGAGATGATGGCCCACGCCCGCGAGCAGTTCCCGAAGGAATGCTGCGGCATGCTGGCCGGCGTCGACGGCAAGCCCGTGAAGGTCATCCGCGCGACGAACTCCGAGGACAGCGAGTTCCGCTACCGCGTGGACGACCGCGAGCTGCTTCGCTTCCTGCACGACTGCGACGACAACGGCTGGGACTTCCTGGCCGTCTACCACTCACACACGCGCAGCGAGGCCTACCCATCGCCCACGGACGTGCGCCTGGCCCGCAACTGGCCCGATCCCTTCTACGTGCTGGTGTCGCTGGCGGATCAGGACAACCCGGTAGTGCGCGCCTTCCGCATCACCGACGGCGAGATCAGCGAAGTGCCGACGGCCGACGACGCCTCCGCCTAGTCGCCGATGCTGTAGACGAAGGGGCCGTTGAAGAAGTTGTCGCCCGGCTCGGATATCAGCGCCATCACGGTGATCCAGAGCACGAACCCGGCGCCGACAGACAGCGCGGCAGCACCGGCACTGGCCTCCGGAGCGGCCGCGCGCACCCCGCTCACCGCGTAGTAGAACATCGCGGCGATCGATAGCACGCCGAACGTGAAGCCGACCTCCGGCAGAAAGACGAAAAAGCTGAGAGCGTACGCCGTGTAGCTCAGCGCCAGCACTCGTCCCAGCCCGTCCAGCGTGACCTGCGCCTTGAAGACCTCCGCCAGCACCAGGTAGGTCAGCGCGATCGCCGCCGCCAGCAGGATCATCGTGAAGATGCTGCCCAGGACAGCCGTCTCCAGGAACCAGTTGTCCGGCGTGAACTCCAGCACCGTTTGCCCGTAGAGGAACGCCCCCAGCCCTCCCATGACCACGGCGCCGGCGGCGAGACCGGCCACGATCAGCGTGAAGCTGCGGTCGTCGCGCACTTCGGGGAACACGCTCGTGTCCAGCACGATCAAACGACGGAGGCGGGAAAGGATGAGATCGCTCGTCATTAGAGTCCTCCGCTAAAAACAACCTGCCACCCGCACGATCGCGAGGTGGCAGGTCTTACTTGCCAGTTCTTGGATTCGCCCGCCGCGGGCGCTACATTGATGGGCCGGCGTCTGCTCCTGCGCCTCCTCCGCCCTTCTGTTCCTCCTGAAACAACAGGAAGCCACCGGCGGCCAGCGCCAGGGCCAGGATGATGCCGATATAGAAGCCATAGCTCAGGCTACTCGACTCGTTGATGAACTTGACGAGGACGAAGAGGACTGCCGCCCCGCCCAGGCCGAGGTGCAGCCGCGCCCAGGTCACGCCTTGCGGTAGTTCCGGAAGCTTGACGTTCCCGAACCGTATCGCAACGACGAGTCCGCACATCACAAGGCCGATGAGCACCGCCAGTATCGACCAGAGTGCGCCGGGCGACTGCCAGCCGCTGCGGCTGACGCTCGCGCTGAAGCCAAACGCCTCGAACGAGACGCTGTACCACTTGAGGAAGCTGTCGATGAAAAGCAAAGGCCCCGCGATGAGAATGATCTTCTCCCCGAGGCCCATCTTCTGGAACTGCTCCTGGATGTTCGCGCTCATAAGAGACTCCTTTGGCGGCAGCCGCCTCCGCCAATAGACTCCGGTGCGTTTCCGGAAGTAAGAAACATATATGCTTCGTTCTGCCCGCAAGTTATAGCCTGTCAGGTACCAGTGTCAAGCAGTAATACGTAAAGTGCTTATGCTTTTGCCTATTCTCCAGCACACGCGCGCTTTCGGTGTCAACATTTTGCTGCTAGTTTGGGCACTATGAACCAGCCGATCACCCGCGAGGACGCCCGTTCGTCCCTCATCCGCGCCGGCCTCAGCGCCTCCGACGAGCGGCTCGACCTCCTCGCGCCGGGCCTTCAGATCGCCCGCGCCGCCGCCGCCGCGCTGGCCGCCCTCGACATGGGATACCGCGGTCCGGCGCCCTTCCGGCCTCCCCCGCCAGCCGATGCCCAACGGACCCATGGGAACTGACCTGCACTGGCTCTCGATCGCCGAGGCCGCGCCGCTGATCGAACGGCGCGAACTCTCGCCGGTCGACCTGGTGGACGCCTGCCTCGAGCGCGTGGAGGCGCTGGACGGGCGCCTCAACGCCTTCATCACCTTGCTCGCCGACGAGGCGCGCGCCGCGGCCCGCGGGGCGGCCGACGAGATCGCCAACGGTGCGTATCGTGGCCCGCTGCACGGCATCCCGGTCGGGATCAAGGACATCTTCGCCGTCGCCGGCGCACCGATGACCGCCGGGTCGCTCATCTTCCGTGACGTCGTCTCGGAGGAGGACTCGGCGGTGACGGGTCGGCTCCGGGAGGCGGGCGCGGTCATCCTCGGCACGCTCAACCTGCACGAGATCGCGCTGGGCGCCACCGGTGTCAACCCGCACACAGGCTCGGCGCGGAACCCCTGGAACACCGGCCGCATCACCGGTGGTTCCAGCTCCGGCGCGGCCGCGGCCGTCGCGGCCGGCCTCTGCTTCGCCGCAATGGGCACCGACACCGGCTGCAGCGTCCGCATCCCGGCCGCCCTCTGCGGAGTCGCCGGCATCAAGCCGACGTTCGGCCGCGTCAGCCGCCGCGGCCTGTTGCCGCTCAGCTGGTCGCTCGACCACGCCGGCCCGCTGACCCGCACGACCGAGGACGCCGCGATCGTTCTGCAGGCGATCGCCGGCCACGACGCCGGCGATCCGGCGTCGAGCCGGATCGACGTTCCGGACTACAGCGCCGCGCTCGGTGACGGCGTGCGGGGCCTTCGAGTCGGCGTCCCTGACCGATACTTCGGTGACGGCCTCGACACGGACGTCGAAGCGGCGTTCCGGGAGGCCGTGCGCCAGATCGAGAGTCTGGGCGCCGAGCTCATCGAGTTCTCGCCGCCCCATACCGACGAGATGCCGGGCGCGATCGCTGCGATCATGCTGCCCGAGGCGTTCGCGTTCCACCAGAAAGCGATGCGGGAGCGGCCCGACGACATCGGCGAGGACGTGCGCTACCGGCTGGAGCTGGGCGCGGCCTACCCGGCGGTCGAGTACATCCAGGCGCTGCGCTTCCGCGAGATGGTCGTCGAGGTGTGGCGCAAGGACGTGTTCGGCGAGATCGATCTCGTGGCGACGGCGACGTCGATGATCGCCGCGCGCCCGATCGAGGTGAGTGATCTCTCCACCACGTTCAGCCTGATCCACAACGCGAACCCCTTCAACCTGCTGGGCACGCCGGCGATATCGGTGCCGTGTGGCTTCACCGGCGACGGCCTGCCGATCGGTCTGCAGCTGGTCGGCCGCTGGTTCGACGAGGCCACCGTCCTGCGCGGCGCGCAGGCCTACGAGACCGCTACGGACTGGCACAGCCGCCGCCCTCCGCTCTGAGCGCCGTCAGGCCGGCAGCAGATCGGCGAACACGAACCCCTCGCGCTCCACGGCGTCGCCTCGCGTGATCGCGATCGGCGCCGCGAAATTCGGCGCGTCATAGACGAACGTGTGGAACTCGCCCCGCTCGGCGCAGGGATCGGTCTCCGGGGGCATCTCGTCCAGTAGCGCCTCGTCGTACTCGCGGCCGGCGAACTCGGCCGGTACCGCACGTGGATCAACGCAGGCCAGCACCGCCCGGAAGCCGTCGGCGATGATACGCCGCGCAAGCGCTGCCGTTGGCGCTCCCCAGAGCGGGAACAGAGGCTCCAGGCCCGTCGGCGCCAGCATCTTCTCGCGGTAGGCCCGTACGTCCTCCAGGAAGAGGTCGCCGAAGGCCACAGCGCGCACGCCGTCGCTCAGCATCTGTGACACTGCCGCGCCCATGCGCTCCTCGTACGTTGCGTTGCTCGCGCCCTGCGGGACCCAAACCTCGTAGACCGGCAGATCGAGGGCCTCCGCCTGCGCCGCCAGCAGCTCGTGCCGCACGCCGTGCATGCTGATGCGGTCAAACCCCTCGGTCAGCGTCGTCAGGAGCCCCGCGACCTCGTAGCGCTCGTCCTGCTGGAGCCGCCAGAGGGCGCAGGCGCTGTCCTTACCGCCGCTCCAGGCCATCATGGTCTTCGCCGGCATTCGCCTACTTCACGATCGGCGTGTCGTCGCGGTTGCCCCACTCTGACCACGAGGCGTCGTAGTTGAGCGCGCGCGGGTAGCCCATCAACCGCAGCACGAACACCGCCTGTGCGGCGCGAATGCCCGCCTGGCAGTGCGTGATCACGCGCTTATCCTTCGTCACACCGATCGCGTCCAGCTTGGCCTGGATCTCGTCGGCGGGCAGCAGGAGACCGGAGCGGACTGGCGGCTGTTGTAACTCCAGCCACTCGATGTACTTCGCGCCGGGGATGTGGCCGCCGCGCTTGTTCGCGCGCGCGTCCTCGCCCGCGTACTCGCCTTTCGCGCGGACGTCCCAGATCACCGCATCGTCGTCGTCGATCGCGGCTCGCACGTCGTCCAGCCGCGCGCAGATGTCGTCGCGCGCGCCGCGGACGGTGAACTGCGCGGGCTCGATGTGTCGCGTCTCCATCGAGACCGGGCGGCCTTCTTCGTACCACTTGCGGAAGCCCCCGTTGAGCACGCGGCACTTCGTGTGGCCGTGATAATCGAGTGCCCACCACAGCCGCGCCGCGTAGAGCCCGCCCATGTTGTCGTAGGCGACGACCTGCGTATCGTTCCCGATGCCGTGCTGCGACATCGTCTCGGCGAAGCGCTCCGCGTCCATGATGTGGGTACCGATGCCCGGCCCTGAAGCCGAATCGTCGGCTGTCTTGAAGTAGTGGTGCGTGCGCAGTCCGGCCGCGCCGTCTATGTGCAGGCGCATGAACGCCGGAAACTCGTCGCAGTCGACAACGAGCAGGTCCGGGTCGCCGATGTGCTCGGCGAGCCAGTCCGTTCCGGCCAAGATGTCCGGGTTCGGGTATGCAGTCATGGGGTACCTCGGTTGCGTGTCAGGGTGGCTTGCATTATAGGCTAGGTCTGTCATGCAGGCCGCGACGCAGCACCAACCGGCGCCGATCACCATCGGCGGGCGCGAGTTCGCCTGGGGCGAGCGCACGTACGTCATGGGGATCCTCAACGTCACGCCCGACTCGTTCTCCGGCGACGGCGTCGGCACGGATGTCGACGCGGCCGTGCGGCAGGCGGCCGGCATGTGTGAGGACGGAGCCGACCTGATCGACGTCGGCGGCGAGTCGACGCGGCCCGGAGCGGAGGAGATCGACGCGGCGGAGGAGATGCGCCGCACGGTCCCCGTCATCGAGCGGCTCGTGCGAGAGTTGGACGTTCCCGTGAGCATCGATACGTACAGGGCGGACGTCGCGCAGGGGGCGATCGCTGCCGGCGCCGCACTCGTGAACGACGTGCACGGCTTCCGGCGCGAGCCCGCGCTCGCCGGCGTCGTCGCGAAGGCCGGCGTTCCGGCGGTGGCGATGCACTACCAGCGCGGCCGCGAGTTCAAGGACACGATCGGCAACGTCATCGAGGGCTGGCTCGAAAGCCTGCACATCGCCCGCGAGGCCGGGCTGCCGGAGGAGCGCCTGATCCTCGATCCAGGCTTCAACTTCGGGTGGACGAACGAGCAGGCGCTGGAGATGCTCCGCCGCCTGCGGGAGCTGCGCGTCGTCGCCCGGCCGCTACTTGTCGGCACGTCGCGCAAGTCGACGATCGGTGCCGTGCTCGGTGGCCTGCCCGTCGAGGAGCGGCTCGAGGGCACGGCCGCGACCGTCGCCATCGCGATCGCGGGTGGCGCCGATATCGTGCGCGTGCACGACGTTAAGGAGATGTCGCGTGTCGCGCGCGTGACCGACGCGGTCGTGCGCGGCTGGAAGGAGGAGAAGTGAGGGACCCATCGAGTCTGCCCGCCAGCGGGCTAATGCGGATGCTCGGCGGGCGGATCGACTCGCTAGAGGAGGGCGTCTGCGTGATGTCGCTGACGCTCGAAGAGAAGCACATGAACCCGAACGGGGCCGTCCACGGCGGTGTACTGACGATGCTCCTGGACGAAGGCACCGGGCACGCCATCGTCACGCTCCGCGGCCTGGAGGTGATGGCTGAGACGCCGCACGTGACGCTCGATATGAGCGTCAGCTTCCTTTCCGGCGCGCGCCTGGGCGACGAGTTGGTCTGCGAGGCACGGACGCTGCGCCTCGGGCGTTCCGTGGCCTTCGCCGAGGCCGAGGTGCGCCGGCGCGGTTCGGACGATCTCGTGGCGAAGGGAGCGTTCACCTACGGCATCCTCGCCAAACGCAGTGGCTGACGTCTGCATCGCCCTTGGCGCCAACCTCGGCGATCGCCGGGCCAACCTGCGCTCGGCGTTGCGCGCGATCAAGGACGTCGCCCGCATCGTCGCCGTCTCGTCGCTCTACGAAACGGACGCCGTAACGCCGGACGGCAGCGAGGGGCCGCCGTACTACAACGCCGCTTGCCGCGTCGAAACGGAGCTGGAGCCGCTGCCGCTCCTCGGCTTCCTGCAGTCGGTCGAACGCCACATCGGCCGGCCGCCATCGAGGGAGCGCTGGGCGCCGCGCCCGATCGACCTCGACCTGCTCCTCTACGGCGACGATATCGTCGAGACGGACGACCTGACGGTGCCGCACCCGCACATGGCCGAGCGTTCGTTCGTGCTGGTGCCGCTCGCTGAGATCGCTGCGGAGATTCTGCATCCCGTCCTCGAGCGCACGATCGCGGAGATCGCGCGGGAAGCAGGTGCCGCGGGCGTGCGCCGGGTCGCCGAGACGGGCTGGGAGAGCGCGACGGGCTAGGCTTCGCCGGCCGCGGGCGGCGGCTCGCTCATCTCTTCGAGCTCTTCGTCCTCGCCCGTGAACATCGTCCAGCCGATCCAGAAGGCGAGGGCCGAGACGGCGGCCAGCGCGCTGAGGACGGGCAGCGCCAGGGCGAGGTAGCTGCGCCGGGTAATCGCCCAGAAGAAGATCACGAACTGGAACGCGGAGACGAGCATGATGATCAGCCCGGTGCGCTGCGCGGGTTCCATGCTCAGCCGCTCTGCTCGCCGGAGGAGCCGGCGCGCATCTCGGGTGGGAGGAGGTTGGGGATGCGGTCCTCGATCGCGTACTTTTCGCCGCACTCGCTGCAGGTCAGCGTCCCCTGGATCACCTCGTCGCCGTTGGCCTCATCGATGGACAGCTCCAGCGGGCTCTTGTCCATCGGGCAGGCGAGGATGTCGACGATGTCTTTTCTCATGGCGGCCTCCGCTCGAATTCTATGGCCGGTCACGGGGGCCGTCAAACGCGGGCGCGGGATACAATCGAAGCACGATGACCGAACCGAGGCGCATCCCCCTCGACCGCCGCGTGCTCGTCGTGCGCGAAGGGCGGATCGACCTGCGACCGGAGCGTGGCGCCGTTCTCTTCCCGCTGGTTGGCCTCCTCATCAGCGGAGCGATCTTCGCTTCCATCATCCTGTTGGCGGGCGACCTCTCAGCAACGCTGCTGGCGCTCATCCTGCTGCCGGGGCTCTTGCTGGCGCCGTTCGCGGCGATGGGCCTCGTCTACTCTGTGATCGGCGCCGCCGTGGTCGTCGAGAAGGCGAAGGAGTCGGTGCGCTTTCAACAGGGCGTGCTCGGCCTCGGCATCGGCACCATGGAGCTGGTTCCGTTCTGGAAGATCGATCACATCGCCGTCGAGGACTTCGAGCAGGGTGTGAACGCGCCCGGCCCGCACCCGCTCGACTTCCGCGCCTGGGACATCATGCTCATCAAGGAGAGCGGTAAGCGCCTACCGATCGCGCAGGTCGTCGCCGGCGCCTCCGGCGACCTCATCGAGGAGGGCTGGGACCGCGCTATCGACGCCGCGGAGGCGATCGCCGAGATGACCGGCAGCCGCGTCGAGATCACGGCCGAGATCGAGTCCGAGGAGCCGGCGGAACCCGAGCCCAAGCCGGCGAAGAGGGCGAAATAGCATGAGCGCCGAGACAGCGATCCTCCGCAAGTACCGCACGATCGCCGTCGTCGGCCTTTCGAGCGACGAGACGCGCGACTCGCACAGCGTCTCGAAGTACATGCAGGACGCCGGCTACCGCATCGTGCCGGTCAATCCGGCGGAGACCGAAGTCCTCGGCGAGAAGGCGCACCCGACGGTCGCCTCGGTCCCGCCGCCGGTAGAGATCGTGAACGTCTTTCGCCGCCCGGGGGCCGTACCAGGCGTCGTCGACGACGCGATCGCAGCCGGGGCGAAAGTGATCTGGATGCAACCGGGCATCGTCAACGAAGAAGCAGCGGCGAAGGCGCGCGCAGCCGGCCTCGAAGTCGTGATGGACCGCTGCATCCGCACAGAGCACCAGCGCTTGCCCCCCGAGCTAAAATAGGCCCGTGAGGGTCTTGATCGGTGGGTTGATCATCGCCGGGGTGCTGCTGGCGTTCGTTTCCGTGCACCCGGCGTTCCTGCTGTGGCTGGGGCTGCCCCTCGTCCTGGCGGTCGCGCTCGTCATCGCCCGCAGGCATCCGCCGATAGAGGCGGCGTTCGTGGGTGCCCTCGTCGCGTTTGGACTCATCCTTTTGGTCGCGCTGCCGACGATCATTCTCAAGTGGCTGTCCGGCGACTGGGCCTCCGGCGATTACTGCGACGGCTTCTGCATGACTAACACGGGTGGCTTTATCTTCGCTTTGTCCCTCCTCATGTTTGTCGCCGTTCCGTCGGCGATAGCGGGCGGCATCATGTCAGCGATTGCTTCTTTCGTCGGCGTCCGGCCCGCGCACAACGCTTGAGATCGTCTCGTGTCGCTCCGTTCTCCGTTGTGGCTTACGTGACGGCGATGCTACAATTGTTATGCCAGCAGGGGCAGTCTCTTTTGCAGTAATGCCTTGAGCACTTTACTCGGCGACCCTTCTCTCTCCCCGTTTACGGGGTCTGTCCGTGCATAGTGACGCCTGGAAGGACAAGTGCGGCGTCTTTGGCGTGTACGCACCAGGCGAAGACGTTGCCCGCCTCACCTTTTACGGCATCTACGCCCTGCAGCACCGTGGCCAGGAAAGCGCCGGGATCGCCGCCGGCGACGGCCAGTCGCTCCGCGTGCGCACCGGCATGGGCCTCGTCTCGCAGGTCTTCGAGGAGCACGACCTCGGCCACCTCCCCGGCCACGTCGCCATCGGCCACACGCGGTACTCCACTACCGGCTCCAGCCGCAGCGAGAACGCGCAGCCGGTGCACGTCGAAGGCACGAACGGCGAGCTGGCCCTTGGACATAACGGCAACCTGATCAACGCCGACGTCCTGCACGACGACCTGGAGAACGACGGCACGGACTTCCAGACCTCGACCGACACCGAAGTCGCTGCCCGGCTGCTGGCCTCCGCGCCCGGCGGTACGTGGCTCGAACGCGCCGCCAGCACGATGAAGGTGATGTCCGGCGCCTACTGCTTCATCGTTGCCACCCCGGACTCACTCATCGCCATGCGCGACCCGTACGGCGTGCGCCCCCTCTGCATCGGTCGTCTCAACGGCAAGGGCTGGGTCATCGCTTCCGAGACCTGCGCCCTCGATCACCTGGGTGCGGAGTTCGTGCGAGAGGTCGAGCCCGGCGAAGCCGTCGTCATCGATGGCGACGGCCTCCACGCCGCGCAGGCGCTGGAGAAGCGCCGCGACGCTCTCTGCGTGTTCGAGTACATCTACTTCGCCCGCCCCGACAGCGTTATCCGCGGCAAGCTTCTGCAGCCGACCCGCGCCAACATGGGCCGTGAGCTGGCCCGCGAAGCCCCGGTCGATGCCGACATCGTTATCGGCGTGCCGGACTCCGCCACGGCGGCGGCCATCGGTTACGCGAACGAGTCGGGCATCCCGTACACGGAGGGCCTCGTCAAGAACCGCTACGTCGGCCGCACCTTCATCAAGCCGGACCAGCGGCTGCGGGAGCAGGGCGTCCGCCTCAAGTTCAACCCGCTGCGCCAGGTCATCGAGGGCAAGCGCCTCATCGTCGTCGACGACTCGATCGTCCGCGGCACGACGACGCCGAAGGTCGTCGAGATGCTACGCCACGCCGGCGCCGCGTCCGTGCACATGCGCGTCTGCGCCCCGCCCATCGTCCACCCTTGCCACTTCGGCATCGACATGGCGACGCAGTGGGAGCTCATCGCCTCGCGCCAGGAGATCGAGGAGATCCGCGAGCACATCGGCGCCGACTCGCTCGCCTACCTCTCGCTCGACGGCCTGATGCGTGCCGTTGAGCAGCCGCGCGAGTCGTTCTGCACCGCCTGTTTCACCGGCGAGTACCCGATGCCGGTTCAGCTGCAGATGGACAAGCTCGTCTTCGAGCGCCCCGGCCGCGCCAGGGCCGGCAAGGTGCCCGTCGCCGTCGCCGCCGAGGGCGAAGCCGAGACCGGCTAGCACCGCGCGCCCCGTCCCGCTATCATTGGGTTCGCCCGTTTTCAGAAGGAGTTCCCGCAACGTGGTGCAAGGCCCGACGGCGTGACCAGCCAGAAGCCAGATATCCCCGACGCCTACGCGGCTGCCGGCGTTGACGTCGACGCCGCCGAGGCGCTCGTCGACCGCTTCGCCGGCCTCGCGAAGTCAGCGCGGCGGCCGGAAGTACTCGCCGACATCGGCCCCTTCGCCGGACTCTTCAAGCTCGGCAGCTACAAAGAGCCCGTCCTCGTCGCCAGCACGGACAGCGTCGGCACGAAGGTCAAGATCGCCGCCGTCATGGAGCGCTACGAAAGCGTCGGGCACGACCTCGTCAACCACTGCGTCAACGACATCTTGACGAGCGGCGCCGAGCCACTCTTCTTCCTCGACTACATCGGCAACTGCGGCCTCTCCGACGATGCCAAAGCCGGACTCGTCGCCGGCTGCGTCGCGGCCTGCCGGGAGGCCGGCTGCGCGCTCCTTGGCGGCGAAACCGCCGACATGCCCGGCACATACGCCGACGGCGACTTCGACCTCGTCGGCTTCGTCGTCGGCGTCGTTGAGCGCGACGCCCTGATCGACGGCTCGCGCATCAGCGAGGGCGACGCCCTCATCGCGCTGCCGTCCAACGGCCTGCACACGAACGGCTACTCGCTGGTGCGGCGGCTGTTCAACGTCGGCACGGGCGGTGATCCAGCGACCGAACGCGCCGTGCTCGATCGCAACTATCCCGGGCTCGAGGGCACGCTCGGCGACGCGCTGCTCGTGCCCCACCGGCCGTACCTCTCGGACCTGCGCCCCGTCCTGCCGCACCTGCGCGGGATCGCGCACATTACCGGCGGCGGCATCCCCGGCAACCTGCCGCGCATCCTTCCGGACGGCCTCGGCGCTCGCCTCGACCGGGCGTCCTGGCGCGTCCCGGCGCTCTTCCGCCTCATCCAGGAGACCGGCGACCTCGACGAAGCCGATCTACTGCGCGCGTTCAACGCCGGCGTCGGCGTCATCGTCGCCGTTGCGCCGGAAAACGCCGCCGAAGTCTCGCAACAACTATCGGAGTCGTGGGTCATCGGCGAGGTGACGCGCGGCGATGGGGTCGATTGGAGGTAGCCATGGCCCGCTTCCGCGTCTTCTACGTCGAACGCCAGCCGAAAGAGGGTGGCGGGCAGATCGACCTGCGCGCCGCCGCCTCGCGGCCCGGCAGCTACTTCAAGGAAACGGACTGGGAAGAGCAAGTCGATGCGGCCAACGCCACCGCGGCGCTCGATTCGTTCTTCCGCGAGCACGCCGGCAACGCGGAAGGCGTGATGATCATCCAGGAGGACGGCCTCGGTCACCCCGTCGAGGGCATCGACTACGACCCTGACCGCACCTACGTCTGGGTCGAAGAAGGCAAGCTGATGGAGTACCAGGGCATGGCGGAAGCGACGGAGGGTGCCGTCAGCTGCCCGCTCTGCGACGGCTCCGGCGAAGTGGACGAGGAGATCGCCCAGGAGTTCACAGACATCTGGCACAACAACGAGTACGTCGAGGGCGAGTCTTGAGCCCTGTCGCCATCCTCGCGCCGTACGACAAGAGCGGACTCAAGAACTTCGCCCTGCAGCTCGCCGAGCTGGAGTTCGATATCTACTCCACCGGCGGCACTCACAGGCACCTGTCGGAGGCGGGGCTGGCCGTGCAGCCGGTGTCCTCGCTGACGGCGTTCCCGGAGCTGCTGGACGGGCGCGTGAAGACACTGCATCCGGCGGTGCACGCCGGCATCCTCGCCCGGCGCGATCTCCCCGCGCACATGGAGCAGCTCTCGGAGCACAGCATCGCGCCGATCGATCTCGTCTGCGTCAACCTCTACCCGTTTCGCGAGACGATCGCGAAGCCGGACGTGACGATGCAGGACGCGCTCGAAAACATCGACATCGGCGGGCCGACGATGCTGCGGGCGGCGGCCAAGAACTACCCGCACGTCCTCGTCCTCGTCGACCCTGACGACTACGACGAGGCGCTCGATCACCTGGCGATGGAGTCCGCCCCGGGCGGATCCGAGGACTATCGCCGGCGCCTGGCGGCGAAGGCGTTTCAGCACGTCGCCGCCTACGACACGATGATCGCCGGCTACCTCAGGAGACAGGAGGCAGGAGACACGAGACAGGCGTTCCCGCAGGAACTCACTATCGGCCTCGACAAAGTCGCGGACACTCGTTACGGCGAGAACCCGCACCAGCGCGGCGCCGTCTACCGCGACCCCAACCCAACTGCCCCGCCCGGCGTCGTCGGTGCTGAGCAGTTGCACGGGCTCGCGATGTCCTACCTCAACTACTTCGACGCCGATGCGGCCTGGCGCTGCGCCATCGACTTCGACGAGCCCGTTGTCGTCATCGTCAAGCATGGGACGCCGTGCGGCGTGGCAGCGCACGATGATATCGCCGTCGCCTACCAGCGCGCCTACGACTCCGACCCGATCTCGCCCTTCGGGGGCATCATCGCCGTCAACCGCCCCGTGACCTGGGACATGACGGAGGCGATGCGCGGCAAGCGCTACGACATCATCATCGCGCCGGGATACGAGGACCGCGCGCTGGAGCGGCTGCGCAAGCGCAAGGACCTGCGCATCCTCCGGATGCCAAACGCCGACCGCGCCTATCCCGAAGTTGAGTTCCGGCAACTGCTGGGTGGGATGCTGGCGCACGAGCCAGACATGGCGCGTGGCACCGACATGGAGCTCCGTGTCGTCACAAAGCGGGCACCGACCGCGGCTGAGGCCGACGAGCTGCGCTTCGCCTGGAGCTGCGTGAAGCACGTCAGATCGAACGCCGTCGTCATCGCCACGGGGCGTGCCACGATCGGCATCGGCGGCGGTCAACCGAACCGCCTCTGGCCCACGCAACAGGCGATCGAACGCGCGGGCGAGCGCATCGATGGCGCCGTCATCGCCTCGGACGCCTTCTTCCCCTTTGCCAGAGGCGACGCGGTGGAGGACGCCTGTCGCGCCGGTATCACCGCCATCATCCAGCCGGGCGGTGGCGCGCGCGACGAAGAGGCGATCGAGGTATGCAACGAATACGGCGTCGCGATGGTGTTCACCGGCACGCGCGGATTCCGCCACTAGGTCTTCGCCAGCACAGGACGTTGCCCGACGGTTGGCAGCGTCCGTATAATGCCTCTCGATAGTCGATTCTCCGGTCTCTCCATTTGGAACATCCAACTCAGCTCGCACAGGACATCCTCGTTCCGGTTGACGGCAATCCGTCTGCCTTCGACGCGCTCGCGCTCGCCTGCACGATCTCACGCCGGAACAAAGGGACGGTTTACGCCGTGTATATCATCGAAGTCGCCCGCACGATGGCCCTCGACATCGAACTCGACGCCGACGCCCGCGGCGCGGAGACCATCCTCCAGCAGGCCGAGCAGATAGCGGGCGAGGCTGACTGCAAGATCGAGGGAGAGATACTGCAGGCGCGAGATGCCGGCCACGCCATCGTCGACGAGTCGATCGAGCGCGGCGTGAGTGCAATCTATCTGGGTGTTGATTACAAGATGCCGCTCGGCGAATTCGAGCTGGGCGAGACTGCGAACTACGTCATGGACCACGCGCCCTGCCAGGTGATCCTCGTCCGCGAGGCCGCTGGAGGTGTCGCCGAATGAGGGTCGTGATCATGGGCTGCGGCCGCGTCGGATCGAGCCTCGCCGCGCGCCTGTCCACCGAGGGCCACGACGTCACCGTCCTCGACGTGCGGGCCGATGCGTTCCGGCGCCTGCCCTCGAACTTCAACGGCAAGAAGCATATCGGCAACGGCATCGACCAGGACGTCCTGGCACGCATCGGCGTTGGCGACGCCGACGCCTTCATCGCCGTCACCCAGGGCGACAACCGCAACGTCCTGGCGACGCAGGTGGCGAAGCACATCTTCGGCGTGCCGCGTACGCTCTGCCGCATCTACGACCCCATCCGCGAGGAGATGTACCGCGAACTCGGCCTGGAGACGATCAGCCCGACGGTCATGGGCGCGAACGTCCTCCACGGTCTGCTCAGCGAAGCCCCACCGGCGGGCGAGGAGGCCTAGGTGTACGTAATCATCGTCGGCGGCGGCAAAGTCGGCTACTACCTGGCCAAGGAACTGCTCGCCGAGCCGCAACACGAAGTGCTGATCATCGAGCAGAACGCCGACAAGTGCGAGCGCATCGCCGAGGAGCTGGGCGATATCGTCCTGCGCGGCGACGGTTGCGAGGCGGCGACGATGGAGATCGCCGGTTTCGGACGTGCCGACATGGTCATCGCGGTAACCGGCGACGACGAGGATAACCTCGTCTCGTGCCAGGTGGCGAAGGTCAAGTTCAACGTCCCGCGCACGGTCGCTCGTATCAACAACCCGAAGAACCAGGAGATCTTCCAGCGGCTCGGCATCGACGTTACCGTCAGCGCCACCGTCGCGATCCTGGCGCAGATTGAGCAGGAACTACCGACGCACCAGATGATCCCGTTCCTGACGCTGGGCGGCGGCCTGGAACTCGTCGCCGTCAAGGTGCCCGCCGAGGCGCAGGTAGTCGGGTCCGCGATCAAGGACCTGCTGCTGCCACATGAATCGCTCATCGTCCTCTTGATCAGCCCGGACGGTGCGCCGCGAGCGCCGACGCCCGAGACGACGATCGCCATCGAGGATGAGATCGTCGCCGTCACGCGCCGCGAGAACGAAGATGCGCTGCGGGCTGTCCTCACAAGCTCTGCCTGACGGTACAATCGTCGCATGACGAGGACGCTGGCCTATTTCGGCCCGCCCGGCACCAACAGCGAAGAGGCGGCGCTCATGTACGCCGAAAGCGCCGATGGCGGCTTTCGCCTCGTCCCGCTGCCGAGCATTACGGCCGTCGCTGCGGCTGTCGCTGACGGCGAAGCGGAAGAGGGCGTCGTCCCAATCGAGAACAGTATCGAGGGCGCCGTCAACGAGACGCTCGACCTGCTGATCCACGCCGACAGGCCGCTCTACATATGCAGCGAGACGGTGCTCCCGATCGAGCACCTGCTTCTCGCGAAGCCCGGCACCCGCAAAGAAGACGTCACCGTGATCAAGTCGTTCCCCGTCGCCATCGCCCAGTGCCGGGACTTCATCGCACGCGAGTACCCGGACGCCGAGATCGAAGCGGCGCTCTCGACCGCAGCCGCCGTCGAGAGCGTGATCTCCCGCGATGGCGCCGCCGCGATCGCCAGCCGCCGCGCCGCCGGGCATTACGGCGCGGAGGTGCTCGCCAGCGGCATCCAGGACCGTAGCCCCAACCACACCCGCTTCGTCACCGTCGCCCGCGAGGACCACGCCCCGACAGGCGAGGACAAGACGTCGCTCGCCTTCACCTTCGCCAACGAAGACCGGCCGGGGCAGATCGTCGGTGCTCTGCAGGAGTTCGCCTCGCGCTCGATCAACCTCTCGAAGATCGAATCGCGGCCCAGCAAAGAGAAGCTGGGCACGTACATCTTCCTCGTCACCGTCCACGGCCACCGGCTCGACCCCCCGATGGCCGAGGCCCTGGCGACGATCAAGAAGAACTGCTCCGTGTTCCGCGTCCTCGGCTCCTATCCCCGCTTCCGGGAGCACGCCCGCTCGTCCTGAGGTTATCGAAGGATGCCTGAGATCCCGGACCTGGAAGCCTACGCGACGTACTTCAACAAGCGCCTGCCGGGGCTGACGGTCGTCGAGGCCGAAGCGCCGATCGCCTGGATCGTGCGCGCCGGCCGTGAGGAGTTCCTGGAGCGGATGAAGGGCCAGGCGTTCAAGCCGGTCTACCGCCACGCCAAGCTCCTCATGTTCCCGTTCGAGAGCGGCGACTTCCTCGTCGTCCACGCCATGCTGGCCGGCCGCTACCAGTACGTCGAGCCGAAACACAAGCGTCGCTCCAAGACGGCCTGGATCCTGCACCTCGACAACGATATGGACCTGCGCTACTTCGACGACCGCCTGATGGGGCGCGCCTTCCTCTTGCGCGAGGAGGAGTTCGCCGGGCAGGTCCCGCGCTGGACGGAGATGGGCCCGGACGTCATGAGCCCTGACCTGGACGAAGACGGCTTCCTCGCCGTCATGATGAAGGGGCGCGGCATGATCAAGAACATCATCACGAAAGAGCGCATGGTCGCCGGCCTCGGCAACGCCTACTCGGACGAAGTCCTGTGGGAGGCCGGCCTGCACCCGTTCCGCAAGCGCACGGACATCCCGGAGGAGGACCTGCGCAAGCTGTTCCACGCTATCCGCAACACGATGGCCTGGGCGACGCAGATCGTGACCGAGCAAACAGAAGAGAAAGGCCTACCGGTCAGGAGCTACCGGGATCATCTCCGCGTCCACACGAAGGGTGACGAGGACTGTCCGCGCTGCGGTCACCGGATCACGTCGATCACGTCGGGCGGGCGCGAGACGAACTTCTGCCGCGGCTGCCAATCGTAGCGGACGGCTTCAGCCTTCCACAGACGGTCGGAGCGCGCCCCAACGTGCGTGGAGGCCTGAAGGCCTCCGCTACGGTACGAATCGGGCTGTCCCCGGTAGGGGCGCTGCTCGCCGCGCCCTGGGCTGCTCGCCGCGCCCTGGGCTGCTCGCCGCGCCCTGGGCTGCTTGCCGCGCCCACGGTCCCACCGTGGAGGCCTGAAGGCCGCCGCTACGTCTTTCGGCTGCTGTCCGCGCCCTAGGCGAAGCCGAAGTCCGGTTCTTCTTCGATCGCCGGAATGAACTTGCGCCAGCCCTCGTTGCTTTCGAGGTAGTGGTAGAAAGTGCGGAAGTAGCTGTAGGTGGGGCGGTACGGCTCACGGCGCAGGTACATGCGCGCCTCGTCGGGTGTGTGGCCGGCCTTATTGTGGTTGCAGCGCTTGCAGGCAGCGACGACGTTATCCCACTCGTGCGTTCCCCCGCGATGGCGCGGCTTCACGTGGTCCAGCGTCAGGTCCTTCGATCGCTTGCCGCAATACTGGCAGGTGAACTTGTCGCGCAGGAAGATGTCGCGCCGCGTCAGGCGCCCCTGCGGCCGGGGACGGCGGATCAGATAGGCCAGGCGGATGACGGAGGGTATCTCGAAAAGCTCGGTGGCGCTATGCAGGTAGCCGCGGCCGTTTTCGATGGTCTCTGCTTTATCGCGGCCAAGTAAAACCAGAGCGCGCCGGACGTTGCAGACGTTCAGCGGCTCGAAGTTCTGATTGAGCACCAATACTGGTAGACGTGGCCCCATGCAGATTCACCACCGGATTTCATACTATCAGACAGATTTGAAAGGCGGCAATTATCGGGCGCTGAGCGCTAATCGCTCGCCACGCCGAGGAAAGCGTCGATGCGGTCCTCGAATTCTTGCGGCAAGAGGTTCAGCAGAAGCGAGAAGTCGTCGACGAAGTACCCGGCCAGCTCCGATCCTTCGACCGCTCCCTCGAGGCCCAGGCTGGGGTACGCCGCGAAGACCAGCAGCAACACCTGGACGATGAGAAGGCCCTTGATCAGGCCGAACACAGCGCCGCCCAGCTTGTCCCACAGCCCTAGCATCAGTAGCGACGCGCCCGTCTTCAGCATGTAGGCGGCGATCTGGCCGAAGATGTACACGGCTCCGAACAGCGCGAGGAAAGACACCGCCTCCGCCGCACTCTCGTTATCGATGAAGACGAGGACATCGCTCGCCAGGTCGTCGTACAGCGTGCCCGCGATCACGATGCCGGCGACGACGGCCGTCAGCGTCACGATCTCCCGGATCAACCCGGCGCGGTAGGCCGCACTCGTGAAGCCGATGAGGGCGACGATGATCAGGACGTCCAGCCAGTTCATGCGCCGCCCGTTCCGCCTCTGAGCGCTGGCATTGCAGCCCCATCGCTCCCGGCGCGACCGCTCAGCCGGCGCAGGACGTGACTGCGGTGCAGCGCGACGAAGAGCGCCAGGAAGAGCCCGCCGGCCAGAAACCCGCCCAGGACGTCGCTGGGCCAGTGGTGGCCCACGTACACTCGCTCCAGGCCCGTCGCGACGACAACCCAGGCGCACCCGGTCTGCAGCGCGACCCGCGGCAAGGCCGGCCGCACATGGACGCTCACAAGGTAGAAGAGCAGGCCGAAGACGAGCATCGCGCTGAACGAGTGGCCGCTGGGGAACGAGAAGTCCGCCGGCGCGCCGGAAACGTTCACGAGCTCTGGCGAGGGGCGGGGCCGCTCGACGGCCTCCTTGAGCAGCGGCACGGCGAAGCGCGCGACCTGTGTGCCCAGCATGAGGGCCGCGGCGTCCAGTCGCCTGGCCACGACGAAGGCGAGCGCCGCCGCGCCGGCCACGATCATCACAAGCGGCGACTCGGCAAGGTCCTCCGTCCAGTCCAGTGGCGTGGCGAAGATGTCGCTCTCGATCGACTGCAGCTGACGCGCGGCCCAGAGGTCGCCCGCGAACGTGTCGCTGGAGGCGGCCAGGAGGGCCATCACCACGAAGGCAGCGAGGCCGATAGCGAGGGCGATTAGCGGAAGTCGGTCATTCACAGGGATCACGCCGATGAAAACGCCGGGTCTCGCCGTAGGTTACGCCGCCGTGTGCCGGATGAGCCAGTATTCGAGGCTATCCGCGAGCGCCAGCCACGACGCCTCGATGATGTCGGTCGAAGAGCCGACCGTCGTCCACGTGTCCTTGCCGTCCGTGGACTCGATCAGCACGCGGACCGAAGCGCCGGTGCCGGCGGCTGAGTCGATGATGCGCACCTTGTAGTCCACGAGGTGGATCGAAAAAATGTCCGGGTATGACTCCGCCAGCGCCTTGCGCACGGCGCCGTCCAGCGCGTTGACCGGGCCGTTCCCCTCGTCCGCCGTGATCAGCACCCGCTCGCCCACGCGCAGCTTGACCATCGCCTCGGAGATCATCTCCCGGCCGTCGTCCTCCGGGTCGTGGTGACGGCGCTCGACGATCATGAAGTCGACCAGCTCGAAGAAGGCCCGGTAGTCGGGGCGGCCGCGGCGCACGAGCAGTTCGAACGAAGCCTCCGCGCCCTCAAAGACGAATCCGCGGGACTCCATCAACTTCACTCGATCGAGGATCTCGCGCACGTCGGCCTGGTTCAGGTCCAGGTGCAGGCCCTGCTCCTCCAGCTTGGCGATGATGTTGCGCCGCCCGGCCAGCTCCGAGACGAGGATGCGTGTGTCGTTGCCGACCTGCGCCGGGTCGATGTGCTGGTAAGACCACGCTTTCTTGACGACCGCAGCGGCATGCAGCCCGGCCTTGTGCGCGAAGGCGGCCGAACCGACGTAGGGCTGTCGCGCGTTGGGGGGCATGTTGGCCAGCTCGCTGATGTAGTGCGAGACTTCCGTCAGTTTCTGCAGCTGCGCGTCATCGACGACGTTAACGCCCATCTTGAGCTTGAGGTTGGCGATGATGCTGAACATGTTGGCGTTGCCGCTCATATCGCCGTACCCGTTGGCCGCCCCCTGCACCTGCGTTGCCCCCGCCTCCACCGCCGCCAGCGTGTTGGCGACCGCGACGTCGGCGCCGTTGTGCGCGTGCATCCCCACCTGGCACGACACCTCGGACGCGACGAACCGCACGATCTCGGCGACCTGCGACGGCACCGTGCCGCCGTTCGTGTCGCAGAGTGCCACGCAATCGGCGCCGGCTTCGGCGGCTGTCTTCAGGCACTGCAGCGCGTAGTCCTTGTCGGAGGCGAAGCCGTCAAAGAAGTGCTCGGCGTCGAAGAAGGCGGTCAGGCCCTTGCTCTTGAGGAAGCGAAACGAGTCCGCCAGCATCGCCAGGTTCTCTTCGGCTGTCGTCTCCAGGACGTCCGTGACCTGCCTGTCGCTAGCCTTGCCGACGAGCGTCACGACCGGCGTCCGGGCCTCGACGACGGCCCGCAGGTTGGGGTCGTTTTCGGCCTCCGAGCCGGCCTTGCGCGTCGATCCGAAGGCGGCGAGCTGGGCGTTGCGCAGGTTCAGGCCGCCGGCCTTCGCAAAAAACTCGGCGTCTTTGGGGTTCGAGCCCGGCCAGCCGCCCTCGATGTAGTGGACCCCGATCTCATCGAGCCGTCCCGCGATCTTGAGCTTGTCGGAGACAGAGAGCGAGATGCCCTCCATCTGCGTGCCGTCGCGCAGCGTGGTGTCGTACAGCTCGATCGTCTTTTTGGCCGGAGTCATAGTCTTTCCAGTGTATCGGAACGCTTCTGGCGGAAAAAGGTGACCGAAGCCATGCCTGGCGCTGTATACTCGTGGCTCCATGACTCGTGACGCGGGATCACCAGACAGCGACGGCCTGAAGACGCCGCGCACGACGCTGCAGCGCACGCCCGACCGCGGCTCGCACGACTGGGACACGATTGCGGCGATTCTCGATGAGGGGATGATCTGCCACATCGCCTTCGAGGCCGAAGGCCAGCCGTACGCCATCCCGACCATCTACGGCCGCGACGGCCGCACGCTGTACATCCACGGTTCGCCGGCGAGCCGTATGCTGCGCTCGCTCGCCGAAGGCGTTCCGATGTGTGTGGCGGTCACGCTGGTCGACGGCCTCATCCTCGCCCGTTCCGTGTTCCACCATTCGATGAACTTTCGCTCGGTGGTCATCCTCGGCACGGCGCGCCCGGTGGAAGACGAGGCGGAGAAGCTACGCGGCCTCGAAGTGATCACGGATCATCTGCTGCGCGGCCGCTGGCAGGACGCCCGCACGCCGAACGACCGCGAGCTGAAGGTTACCTCGGTGCTGCGCATGGAGATCGATGAGGCGTCGGCGAAGGTGCGGCCCGGCGGGGTCGCCGACGAGGCGGCGGATATGGACTTTCCGGTCTGGGCGGGACGCCTGCCGCTGGCACTGGTGCCCGGCGAGCCGGAAACGGACCCTGACGTGGCTGCCGAGCACGCGGTGCCGCAATACGTGCGTGACTACAAGCGGTCGCAATGATCGGTTCTGGCGTTAACATCCGCTGCTATAATTCCGTCCACTAATACAGCATGACAGACGAACCAATCACCGCGACGCTGCTCATCTCCTGCCGCGACCAGAAGGGCCTGGTAGCGGCCGTATCTGATTTCCTCTACCGCAACAACGGCAACATCATCCACGCTGATCAGCACACCGACCAGGAAGAAGGCGTCTTCCTGCAGCGCGTCGAGTGGGAACTCGACGGCTTCGACATCGCCCGCGAGGAGATCGAGGCGACGTTCAAACCGATCGCCCTGCGCTTCGGCATGCGGTGGACGCTGCACTTCAGCGACTACCAGCCCCGCGTCGCCCTCTTCGTCTCGAAGCTGCCGCACTGCCTCTACGACCTGCTGGGCCGCTGGCGCATGGGCGAACTCCGCGGTACGGTCCCGCTCGTCATCAGCAACCACGAAGACCATCGCGAGATCGCCGAGAACTACGGTAGCAACTTCCACTGCCTGCCCGTGTCCGCCGGCACCAAAGCGCAGCAGGAGGACCTGGCGCTGAAGCTACTCCAGGAGTGGGACGTCGATGCGGTCGTGCTGGCGCGCTACATGCAGATCCTGAGCGCGGACTTCGTCGGGCGTTACGAGAACCGCCTCATCAACATCCACCACTCGTTCCTGCCCGCCTTCGCCGGCGCCCGGCCCTATCACCAGGCGCACGAGCGCGGCGTCAAGATCATCGGCGCGACGGCTCACTACGTGACGCCGGAGCTGGACCAGGGCCCGATCATCGACCAGGGCGTCGCCCTCGTCAGTCACCGCGACTCCGTGAACGACCTCGTCCGCAAGGGCCGCGATCTGGAGAAGACCGTCCTCGCCCGCGCCGTAGACCTCCACCTGCGCAACCGCATAGTCGTCTACGGCAACAAGACCGTGGTCTTCGACTAGCGGCCGTTCAGTGGCGGAGGCGCTCGAGGATCTGGAGCGCCCGAAAGAAGGGCTCCCCATAGTTCTTGGAGTCGGTTCGAGCTCTGTCGCGGAGTTCCTCGACCCGTTCCGCGTAGTCCTGATTGATCTGCAGTTCCAGCGTGTTACCGCGCCTACCCAGATCCGCGACGAGTCGCTGCAGCCCCGAAGTGATCCTTCCTATAGGCACGTACGGGGACCAGAGCATGTACACGCGAGTGTAGGTGGGGAAGGCCCGATTCCCATACTCAGTCAATCGCTTGAACTTGGCGCGCACGCGAGACAAGGTCTCCTTGGGTCCGGCACCGTATCGCATGCCTCTGATGTGTGTCACGACTTCGCAGAGGTAGACCGTGTCGGTGTCCAAGTCGATGGCTAGCACGTCCGTTTCGCCCATCTGGATCGGCTCTTTCGATAGGCGCTGGTTGAATGTGACGATTTCGCAGCCCTTGATTAGGCGCAAGTATGATCCGACGAGAGACTCGCCGATTTCTGCGGCCATCTCGGTGCCTAAACCAGCCCGGCGACCAGGTCCCCCACCTCCGCCGTGCTCATCCCCATCTTGCCGGCGGAGAGCGACTTGATCTTGCCCGTGCCCAGCGCCTCGACGATCGCGTTCTCGATCGCCGCACCGGCGTCTTCCTCGCCCAGGTGCTCCAGCATCATCTGCGCCGCGGCGATCGCGGCCAGCGGGCAGATCACGTCCTGCCCCGTGTACTTCGGCGCGCTGCCGCCGATCGGCTCGAACATCGAGACGCCCTCCGGGTTCAGGTTGCCGCCGGCGGCGATCCCCATCCCGCCCTGGATCATCGCGCCCAGGTCCGTGATCACGTCGCCGAACATGTTCTCGACCACGATCACGTCGAACCACTCCGGATTCTTCACGAACCACATGCAGGTCGCGTCCACGTGGGCGTACTCGCGGCGGATGTCCGCGTAGTCCGCCTCGCCCACCTCGTTGAAGGCGCGCCACCACGTGTCGTGCACGTACGTCAGCACGTTCGTCTTCCCAACCAGGTGTAGCTGCTTGTCCTTGTTGCGTTTGCGGGTCAGGTCGAAGGCGTAGCGGATCGCGCGCTCGGCGCCGAAGCGGGTCGTCATGTGGATCTGCGTCGAGACTTCCTGCGGCGTCCCCTTGTACTGGAAGCCGCCCATCCCGCTGTACAGCCCCTCCGTGTTCTCGCGCACGACCACGAAGTCGATATCCTCCGGGCCCTTGTCCTTGAGCGGGCAGTCGACGTTCGGGTAGAGCTTGACCGGGCGCAGGTTGATGTACTGGTCCAGCTCAAACCGCAGCCGCAGGAGGAGGCCCTTTTCGAGGATGCCCGGCTCCACGTCCGGGTGGCCGATCGCCCCGAGGAAGATGGCGTCGAAGCCGCGCAGCTCTTCGAGCACCGCGTCGGGCAGTATGTCGCCCGTCTTCAGGTAGCGCTCGCCGCCGAGGTCGTAGTGTTCGAGGTCGTAGCGAAACCCGGCCTTCGCGGCCGCCGCTTCGAGCGCCTTGAGGCCCTCGCGGACGACCTCCGGGCCCGTGCCGTCACCGGGCAGGACGGCGATCTTGTAGCTCCTGTCAGCCATGCTTTCTCCCATCAAGCGCTAGTGAGTCAACGGCATCGAGTCTAGCACGCGCGCTGCTTGGGAACATCGCCGCTACGGCCTACCTACGGCCGGGGCGCGACCCGGACGACCTCGGGCGCGTTGAGGTCTGTCAGGTGCCAGACCTCCCGGCCGGTCGCGATATCGATCGCCGAGAGGCCCGACTCAGCCGTAACATCTTCCATCTCATGCGCGCCTTCTTGGCTCACCGCGTACAGCAGCGCGCCGTCGGGACTGATCGCCAGGCTCGACGCGCCGGGCTCAAGTGGAATGGTCGACAGCAGCGATTGACTTGCCACATCGATCACCCACGCTTCCGCGAAGTGTTCTTCCGAAGACACTCCCGGAATGACGCCGAGCACCAGCCGGTCGCCGGAAGGCGATAGGGTGACCATGCTGTAGAGGATCCGCCGGTCGGCCGGAATATCCAGCGAGAAGGTCTCCCTCACCGCTATTTCGACTGGGTCGATCACCCGCACGCAGCCTTCGGTAGTGACGAAGAAGATCGTTCCGTCGGGTGCCTGCACGGCTGCGGCGACGCTCGTATCGCCGCGGGCGCATACGTTCCCGTTGGTCGTGTCACGCGAATCGATGCTGCCTGCGATCTCGCCTGACTGCAGGTCCAGGAACACGAGAACGTTCCTCTGATAGCAGAGGACGGCCAGCGATGTTGATCCACTCAGAGGCGGGAAGACCTCCGCAATGCCGCAAGCCGGGACGTGCGGAGGGTTATCGGAGAACTCACGTGTCGTCGTGTCGTAAATGTCCCACCAGTGATCCGATCTGGGCGCGCTTGAGCCGTCGGGGCTCACATGCTGCCCTTCGAGCAGCTTCCACTTGTGGATGTACACGTCCTGCCCGTCGGCCGAGACGGCCATCCCGTAAGAGCCCACAGGGATGTTGTTGATTCGATCCGGGGCAGGTAGCTGGTCCACTACCTGCCAGGTGCGCGTGTCGATGACTGAGAGCATTTCGCTGCCGCGAACGCCGTCTGTCAGATAGATCGCGGTGCCATCAGGCGCGATGGTGATTTCGGGATCATACTCCGTAGCGATCGTCTGAACCGTCTCGCGGGTCTCTGGGTCGACTACGGTGATCTCGCCCCATCCCAGCAGGTACACGAGGTGATCGTCCGTCGTCGCGTCGTCGGGGCCGGGCGAGGCCACCGCCCACGCCAGCACGGAGATCCCCGCCAGGGCCGCCAGAAACGCCCCGACGATTACGGCGTTGGCTGCGCTGGGCCGCTCACCCCACATGACGCCATTATCCCACGGTTTCGGATCGCCCCGCGCGCTCCTTAGTCGTCGTCGTGACGGCTGCGGATCGGGCGCAGCTCGCGGCGGGCCAGCTCGCTGAAGACGGCGCGGAAGGCGATCAGGCCCGATGCCCCGAACGTCAGCACCAGCCCCCACGAGCGGATGCGCCGCATGTTCTCGACGCCAAGGTTGGCGAAGACCGTCCACGTCGCGGCGATGAGCCCCGGCACGAACCAGATCGCGGCGAACGTCGCCGCCGGTATGCGCGCCCACGTCCGCTTGAAGCCAAACCCGCGGTCGACGACCACGAGCCAGACGACGCTGACGCCGGCGAGCGAGCCGAGCGTTCGCTCGGCGCTGCTGGCCTGGGTCGCCCTCCACATCGTGAAGAACCCGTTCAGCAGCGCGATCAGCGTGTTGCGGCCGCGCGGCTCGGCCTCGCGCTCGGCGTCCTCTTCGCTGAAGTCGTAGATCTCCTCCTCGACGCGCCGGCCCAGGTTGCGCAGCCGGCTCCAGAGGTCGCGAGGGGCGCCTTCCCGCGAGGCCACTCAGGCGCTCCTCCGGGCCGCTGTGCCCTCGTCTTCGCTGTACATCAGGTTGTAGCAGGCGGCCACGTGTGCGTCGCCGCCGGCCGAGAGCAGCTCTGGCACGGACTCCGAGCGACACTCCGAGGTTGCCTTGTGGCAGCGCGGCAGGAACGCGCATTCGTCCGGAAGGTCGATCAGCGAGGGAGGCGTGCCCTTGATCGCCGCCAGCCGGCCCCGGCTCTCCTGGTCCGGTCGCGGCCGGCTCGCCAGCAGCGATGCAGTGTACGGGTGACGCGGCGAGCGGAACAGCGTCTCGGCGTCGGCGTACTCGGCGATCCGTCCGGCGTACATCACGGCGACGCTGTCCGCCATCTGCGCGACGACCCCGAGGTCGTGCGAGATGAGGACGATCGACGTGCCGTGGCGCTCCTGGAGTCGCGCCATGTCTTCGAGGATCGCCGCCTGCACCGTCACGTCGAGAGCGGACGTCGGCTCATCAAGGATCAGCACGGACGGGTTGAGCGCCGTCGCGATCGCAATCATCACGCGTTGCGCCATGCCGCCCGACAGCTGGAACGGATGGCGGCGGACGATCTCTTCGGGGTCGGGCAGTCCGAGCTGGCCCAGCACCTCGACGCTCATCGCCTTCGCCTCGCGCCGGGAGACCGTCTGGTGGGCACGGATGATCTCTTCGACTTGATCGCCGACGGAGAGCACCGGGTTCAGGCCGGTGCTCGGGTCCTGGAAGACGATCGCCACCTCGCGGCCGCGGACCGTGCGCAGCTCCTCGCCCGAGAGGGTCAGCAGGTCGCGGTCGCCGAAATGGATGCTCCCGCCTGTAACCCGGCCCGGATAGGGCAGAAGGCCCATGATGGCCAGCGCCACCGACGATTTGCCGGAGCCGCTCTCGCCCGTGATCGCCAGCGTACCGCCGCGGGGCAGGCCGAAGGAGACGTGGTTCACCGCCTTCACGACGCCGTCGGTTGTGTCGAATTCGGCCTGGAGGTCCTCTGCGCGGAGGATGGTGTCCTGCAAGGGGTCGCCTTTCGGGTGGTCCGCCGGCCTCTCAGCGGGAGAGCGAGAAGCCGCCGGCGCTACAGCGGGCGAGTCGCATTATACCAAGCGTTGCGCGGGCCCACGTAGGGACAGAGCTTCAGCTCTGTCCGAAAAGGCGCCGCGCAGACGGGATAGCGTTGGTACTCCCCTGCGGATGCCGTGAGCGGTCGGCGATAGTGCGTGGGTGGGCAGCCGAGCTGCTTGGCGGGCCTGCGGTACCCTGGGTTTGACAGACCTTGAGGTCCGTCCCTACGAACTACGCACGGGTCGGCCGCGTCAGATGATCTGCTGGCGTATCGCGGCGATCACGCGGCCCTGCACTTCGACGTTGCCGGCGTCCGTGTAGATCGGTTGCATCGTCTCGTTGGCAGGCTGCAGGCGCACGCGTTCTCCCTCGCGGAAGATCTTCTTCAGCGTCGCCTCCTGCTCGTTCTTGAGCCAGGCGACCACCATATCGCCGTCGCGCGCCGCTCCCGCCTGCTCAAGGATCACGATGTCGCCGTCGTTGACCAGCGCGTCGATCATCGACGTCCCCTTGACCCGTAGCGCGAAGACGTTCTCCCGGTCACCGACCATCTCCGGGGCCACCTCGATCGAGTCCGACATGTCGGGGCTCCAGGTGTCGGCGGACGGGACGGGTATCGGTTGGCCTGCGGCGATCGAGCCGATGATCGGCACCGGCACGACGCGCGGCGCGCGCCGGCCGCCGTGCAGCACCTCGATGGCGCGCGACACTTCGCGGTCTCGCCTGATGTGGCCCTGGCGTTCTAGTATGCGGAGGTTGTAGTCCACCACGGAAGTGGAGCTGATCTCGCAGGCTTCCTGGATCTGCCGGATGCTGGGCGGGTAGTCGTGCTCCTCGATGAAGCCGCGGATGTAGTCCAGGATGCGTTGCTGTTTCGCTGACAGGTCCTTCATTTCGCTTCCTTCCAGGGCGGCTCGTCGACGATAAACGAACCTTTGTTCGCCAGAACAAAAGTCTAGAGACCATACGTTCGGTTGTCAACAGGAATGCGACACCGGTACAATCCGCGACGATGCCCAGCGAGCGACACCAGCCAATCTGATGGGATCTGGACTAGAGGATGTACGTGTACCCATGACCGATGAACAGGACGGCCCGAAAGTCGGGCTCGTAATCTCCGCGCATCCCGACGACTCCGAATTCGGCGCTGCTGGCACGGTCTACACGTGGGTGCAGCAAGGCTGGGAGTTCTACTACGCTATCTGCACCGACGGCTCCAAAGGCAGCGAGGACCCGGACATGACCGCGGACGTTCTCGTCCCGCTGCGCAAGAAGGAGCAGAAGGCCGCCTGCGACGTGCTCGGCGTCAAGGAAGTCTTCTTCCTCGACAACGTCGATGGCAACCTCGCGTACACCACCGACTTTATGCGCGACGTCGTGCGCCTGATCCGTCGCCTCAAGCCGCATGCCGTCTTCAGCCACGACCCCAACCACATCGTGCGCGACATGTTCATCAACCACCCGGACCACCGGGCCGCCGGCACCGTCGTCCTCGACGCCGTGTACCCGATCGCCCGCAACCGGCCCAGCTTCCCGGAGCTGCTCGACGAGGGCCTCGAACCGTACAGCACGAAAGAGGTCTACCTCTGGACCGCCAGCGACACCAACTTCAACGTCGATATCACTGCCGCCCTCGACAAGAAGTTCGAGGCCCTGGCCTGCCACGAGAGCCAGATCGAAGACATGGAGGGGATGAAGCAGCGCCTGCTCCAGTTCTGGAGCGACACGGACGGGACCTACAAAGAGCGCTTTCGCCGCATCGTTCTCCCGTTCTGATGCGACTCTGCCGCTTCAAGCACGGCGACGTCGTGGGCTACGGCCTGCTTGAGGATGACGCCGTCCAGCCCTTCGCGGGCGACCTCTTCGGCCAGCGCCAGCCGACCGGTCAATCGCTACCCCTGGCGGAAGTGCAGCTTCTCGCGCCGCTGGAGCCGCGCACGATCCTGGCGGCGGCGGTGAACTACAAGTCGCACTTGCCCAGCGGCCGCGCCGTTCTCAAAGACGACGATGCGCCTGACATCCCTCAACTTTTCCTCAAGCCCGCGTCCTCCGTCATCGGCCCCGGCGACACGATCGTTCTTCCCCAGGGCGCGCGACGCGTGGACGCCGAAGGCGAACTCGTCGCCGTCATCGGCCGCGTCTGCCACAAGGTGGCCCCGGAGGAGGCGCTGGACTACATACTGGGCTACACCTGCGGCAACGACGTCAGCGCCCGTCACTGGCAGCGCGACGACCTGCAGTGGTGGCGCGCCAAAGGCTCCGACACCTTCACGCCACTCGGCCCGGCGATCGCCACGGACGTCGATCCCGGCAACGTCCTGCTCCGCACGCGCGTCAACGGCGAGGAGCGGCAGTCAGCCCGCACGGACCAGCTCATTCACAGCGTGGCGAAGATGATCGCCTTCGCCTCGGACGTCATCTCACTGGCGCCAGGCGATCTGCTCTTCACCGGAACGCCGGGCGAGCCGCCGGAACTCGAAGACGGCGACACCGTCGAAATCGAGATCGACGGCATCGGCGTCCTCTCCAACCCTGTCCGCAGGGAAGCCTAGACCAGGCCCCCGCACCTGGGCTCGGGGCGTACGGACGCAGCTTCAGCTCTGTCCGAAAGACGCCGCGGCAGCAGTACCACAGGCCGGATGCGAACGGCGCCGCGCCGCAAGCGCACGCCCGGAACGGCCCGGCGCGCTAATGGGGCGTTTCGCTGGCACCCCTCAAGGCCTGTCCCTCCGAACGAGACGCAAGGAGGTAGATCTGGGGTGAGCATTGGGGCAGGCGGAAGTGGGCGATGGACGCACGAGGACGCCGCCCGAGCGGGCGGCGCTTCGGTTGCTCTACTTACCGGCGGCGAGCGCCGAAGCTGAGCGGTGCAGCAGCCTCTGCGCCTCTTCAGTGACCCCGACGTCTACGGCGTCACAGTACGTGACGTAGATCGTGCGGTCGATGAGGCGCATGCCGCCTTCGGTCAACTGGCCTTCCTGCTCGCTGCGAAGCTTGAGCAGCCGGCCCAGCCGCTGAAGGAAGTGGCTCTGCATTGGCGAAAGGGAACTTCCATTACCCTTCGTCGGAGAAAGCATCCTCCCAAACCCTCCTGTCTTCCCGAGGCCTAACCTGTCTCCGGCGTTCGTACAGGCCTCGAATCAAGCGTACGCGGTGTGTCTCCGCGGTGGCAAGTATGGGACAGCGCGATAAACGTTAATAATTCGTGTATCAGGCCGCCTGTCGGATGCCTTCGATCCGGCTATGAGGTTGTTGCCGCCGGCGCATCGCTGGTCGCAGCGACGTCGAAGAACGACCGCTCCTGGTGCCCGGGGCGTACCAGCAAGTGCAGGCTAGAGCGCAATTCGAGCGAGCGTTCCTGCGTGGCAGCCTCATCGGCAGTACTCTCCGAAGTCCAGAACGATATGCGGCCCTGCTCGCCGGAGGTGTCGGCAGCCTTTACGAAGTGGCTGCTGACACAGCCCTTCTGCGTGCGGTAATAGTCCACGAGCTCCTGGTTGACCTGGCTCGCTTCGTCCTCTCGTCCGGCCAGGGGTGTCATGGTCGAGACTCTGATGTATGTCATCTGCTCTTCCTCCTGACGGCGTGTCCCAAAACTAAAGGGGCGCTGGCCTTGGCCAGCGCCCCCGTCTTTCGTGTTCTTCGATGTCTAGAGTCGAAGCTTGCCGTGCGACGGCTGGCGCCGGCGCTGTCGGGTCTCCCCGTTCATCTCCGCTTCAAGCTCGCCAGCGGCCATGGCGCCCACCTCGTGGACGTAGCCACAGGCCAGGCACGTGCTGTACGCGCCGTACCAGTCTTCTTCGAAAAGCATGGAGCCCTCACAGCGGGGGCATGCTCGTGGCGGTGCTGCTGTCTGCATATTGGTTCCCATCCCTCCGTGGCAATAAAAAAGAGCCGATGCCGCCACCTGGCGGATTGGCCCCTTCTTTCGCCTCCGAGGTTAGTTGACGGGTTCGGGTCGAAAGGGTGACCCTACTCGTCCGCGCGTGGCGAAACGAGATTCACCCCGTGATGTTTCCCCCGGTCCGCCTACGGCGGATTCGGCGCGTCACGACTTTGTGACTTCTGTAACTATCCTACAGAGCATTTCGAATCTGTCAAGCGAAGGAGGGCGCGAATCCGCGGCCATCCGGAGTTATCAACGTCTTGCCTGTAGCGCCTCCTGACAAGGCCCCTCCGTACCCGGCTCCTTGACAACGCATATAGCCGGTGCTACTTTCTAGCCACTCAAATCGCCCCGTATCTAGGTGCCTGAATAGAATGCAATCTGTCGTCGTATCTACGCCCTGCAGGTGTGTGCCCGGATAGGTAGAACCTGTGCAGCAATACATTATCCGCCGTATCCTGCTCAACTTCTTCGTCCTCTTCCTCGTGGCGACGATGGTCTTCGCCGCCCTTCGCATCGATACCGACACCGTAATCTCGCGCCGCGCAGGCACTTGTATCGGCAACACCATCAGTCAAGAGGACGCCGAGCGGTGCCGCAACATCGCGAAGACGGAACTCGGCCTTGTCGACTCGATCCCGAAGCAGTATGTCAGCTTCATCTGGGACACCGTGCAGCTGGATCTCGGGACGTCCAGCACGGGCAACAAGGACCCCATCATCGACGAAATCTACGAACGTGCCGGGCCGTCGATTGAGCTGGGCCTCATGCAGATCGCCTTCGCGCTGGCGATCGCGCTGCCGGTCGGCGTGATCTCCGCCGTCAAGCAGGACGGGCCGGTGGACTACTTCCTGCGCTTCTTCTCGATCCTCGCGCTGGGCATCCCCGTGTTCGTCTTAGCCGTGCTCGTCATCTTGTTAACGTCGAGATATGCGCAGGGCACGTTCTTAGCCGACTGGCTCGGTCCGCATGTCGAATACGTCGGCTGGACGGAGGACCCGGTCCAGCACTTCAAGATAATGTTCGCACCAGCGGTCTTGGCCGGACTGGGGACCGGCGCTATCATCATGCGCTTCCTGCGCTCTCAGATGCTGGAGGTCCTCCGTCAGGACTACGTCCGTACCGCCTGGGCCAAGGGCTTGAAGGAGCGCGTCGTCGTCATCCGGCACGCGCTCAAGAACGCCTTCATTCCGGTGCTCACTATCGTCGGCATCCTTCTCGGGAACATCGTCAGCGGCAACGTCATCCTGGAGTTCATCTACGGGATACCCGGTCTCGGCAACTACGTCGTCCTCAATATCTCGCAAAACCCCAACTTCCCGGCCGTGCAGGGCGTCGTCATCGTCGTCGCCATGGTGCTTGTCTTCGTCAACCTGCTGATCGACATCACTTACGGCTGGCTCGATCCGCGGATCAGGTATAGCTAGCGAGATGGCAGGCATGGACGAAGCGCAGGCGATCCCGGCGGTGGAGGCGGCGGCACACGCCGATCCCTCCCGGGCCGGTGGCCTCCTGCGCGGCGTCTGGAAGTTCGCCCGGAAGAAGCCCCTCGGCGCCTTCGGGTTCTTGCTTATCATCTTCCTCTTCGCAATGACTCTGGGCACTCCGAAGGCGGAGTTCGGCGCTCCGGCGCTCCCCGACCGTCCTTTCGGCTTCGAGCTTGGGTCGCCCTGGATGCAGCGCTACGACGATGAGAAGCTCTTCACCACCCAGTCCGGCTACGTCGCTTCCTACGAATCGCCGACTTTCGAGCACTGGCTGGGCACCGACCAGTCCGGCCGCGACACGTGGGCGCGCATCGTAAACGGCGCTCGCCGGTCAATGTTCATCGGCGTCTGGGCGCTGGTCGTCGCCACGATCATTGGCGCAAGCATCGGCATCGCCTCTGGCTTCTGGGGAGGTTGGATCGACATGATCTCGCAGCGCTTCATGGATGCGCTGCAATCGTTCCCGGCGCTGATCGCCCTGATACTGATCGTGACGATCAATCCATCGATCCCGATAATCAACGACGAAGGCGATCAGGCGACCTTACTTATGGCGGCGTGCGCCCTCGGCCTCGTGGGGATACCGGGCGTCCAGCGCATCACCCGCGGTGTCGTGCTGTCCGTCCGCGAGCAGCAATACGTCGAGGCGGCACGAGTCATCGGCGCCACCGACGCTCGCATCATGTGGGGGTACATCCTGCCGAACATATTCTCTTCGATCATCGTCGTCTTCTCGACAGGAATCGGCGTCGTTATCCTGGCGGAAGCGGCACTCACCTTCATCGTCCCGGACAAGCTGCCGCTCGGCACGTCCTGGGGCTTCATGCTTAACGACTCTTACGCATCTCTGGGCGACGCTCCGTGGCCGGGGATCTTCTCCGCTGCCGCTATCTCGCTCGCTGTGCTAGGCTTCAACCTTGCAGGCGATGCGCTGCGAGACGTGCTTGACCCACGGCTACGGCAGCGGTAAATCTCGCCGGAACGACGCTTCGTAACTTGATGGGGGGCCCCACCTGCTGAAAGGAGACAGGTAAGGCAATGTCGGAATCCAACTACTGGGACAAGTTCTGGCGAAAGCGAGTCAGCAGACGGCGGCTCATGTCTGGCGCTCTCGTCGCAGGAGGCGGCCTGGCGGCTGCCTCGGTCGTCGGCTGCAGCACTGAGTCGGGCACCGACGTCAACGTCTCCACGCAGCAGTTCCTCGCCTTCAAGAATGGTACCGAGGCCAACCCGATCCCCTACGTCGACGCCCGTCGCGAACTCACTCCGGCGCCGGCCGACTCCCGTGGCGGCACTCTCACCTACATCGGCTTCGACCCGGTCGTCCTCGACCGCTACGATCCGCACCAGACCCAGTTCGGCCCGATGTACTCCAACCAGTCAGCCGTCTTCAGCAAGCTCTACCGCTACGCCAGCCACGACGAGCCGACCTGGGAGAACATCCTCCCGGACCTCGCGGTAAGCGCTCCGGAAATGATTGGCGACCCGAACGCGCCCACCGAGTACGTCATCAAGATCCGCCAGGGCGTGCGTTTCCACGACACGGAGAAGATCCGCAGTAACTTCCCGGCCCTGGCCGGCCGCGAGCTGACCGTCGACGACATCATCTTCAGCTTCGACCGCCAGCGCAACGAGGACAGCGCGCAGCGGCCCTACTACTACCGCTCAAGCCAGTACGACACGATCGACAAGATCGAGAAGATGGACGACTACACGATGCGCATCACGACCAAGGGGCCGGTTGCGCCGTTCTACCACTTCTTGGCCGACACCAACGCCATGATCATCCCCAGAGAGATTGTGGACATGGAAGACGGCCCCACCGGCGAGCCGTGGGACTCCGTCGACGCCCTTGGCGGACGCGACCCCGGCCCCGGCGACCGCATGATCGGCACCGGTCCCTTCATGTGGAACAACCTCACCTTTGGCATCGAGTATGAGGCAGTACGCAACCCCGACTGGTTCGGCTGGGGTGATCCGGACCTGAACCGCCCGTACCTCGATGGATACCTGGCGACCGGCCAGGGCCTGAACGATGCCACTGTGGAGTCGCTCTTCCGCCGCAAAGAGATCGACGTGGGTAACTTCATCGACAACCCCTCCTGGATCGTTGGCATGAAGGAGGACGAGCCGGAGATCGAGTTCCTGCGCGCCGCCACCTCCGGCTGGCTGAACACCCGCTTCAAGCTGTTCTGCAAGCCGTTCGACGACTGGCGCGTGCGCCGCGCATTGCACCTGGCGGCAGACCGCTCGCAGATCGTGCAGATCATCGGTTCCGGCGCCTGGAACGTCGCCGGGCCGATCACGAAGGCGATCAGCTACTGGGCGCTGCCCGAAGATGAGCTCATGGAACTGCCTGGCTACCGCACTGACAAGGCCCTTCGAGATGCCGACATCGCGGAGGCGCGCCAGCTATACGAGGCCGCCGGCAAGCCGGAGATCCCCCAGATCTGGTTCGCTGACATTCCCGACTACATCCGGCGCTACGCACCGTCATACATCGAAACTACGCTCAAGAAGAACCTGGGTGTAGACCAGGACATCAACTTCCAGGCGGTGTCCTACTCCCGCATCGCTGAAGGCCTCCTCAAGGATGAGTGCGACATCGGCGGTTTCACCTGGGGCTTCGACAACGGCTGGATCGACCTGGACGACTGGTTCTACCCCTACTTCAAGACAGATGGCCCCAAGAACTCGTTCCGCGTCTCCGATCCGGCCCTCGACACGCTGCTTGACGCCCAGCGCGCAGAGTTCCAGGAAGACGTGCGCCGCGACCTCGGGTTCCAGATCCAGAAGTACGTCCTGGGCGAGACGAACCCGGAGGCGCCGGCGGCCAACGCGCGCATCGACTACGCTTCTCCCGGCGGTGGGACGATCGCCTGGCCGTACGTCAAGAACCGCACCGGCTGGCCGTGGTTCGGCAACAACTACTGGACCGCGGACATCTGGTTCGACAAGACGGACCCGTCGTTCCAGGGCCGGCCCGGATAGTCTTCGCGCAAACCGAAATCAGGAAGGGGCGCCGCCAGGCGCCCCTTCTTTCTTGTCGCAAGCTGCGGGTGCGGCGCTAGAACACGGCAGTCGTGCTGCCGCCGTCCACCTGGATCGTCGTGCCGGTGATGTAGCGCGCGCGGTCGGACGCCAGGAACGCGACGAGGCCCGCTACGTCCGAAGCCTCGCCCAGGAAGCCCATCGGCACGCGGCCCTCCTCCAGCGAAACGGCGTCGGCCAGCGTCTGCCGCTGTCGCGCCGCCCGCTCCTCGATCAGCGCGATCAGCCGCTCCGTCGCGATGTTGCCGGGGCAGACGTTGTTCACCGTGATGCCCTCCGGCGCCAGTTCCCGCGAGAGCGTCTTCGCCAGGCCGACCACGGCAAGCCGCGTGGCGTTCGAGAGGATCAGCCCGTCGATCGGTTGCTTTACAGAGACCGACGTGACGTTGATGATGCGGCCGCTCCCGGAGCGCATGAGGTGCGGCAACGCCTCGCGGATCGTGCGCACGGCGGAGAGGAGGTTCTGGTCGATGGCGTGTTGCCAGTAGCGCTCGTCCAGGTCCTGGAACGTGCCGGTGGGCGGACCGCCGGCGTTGTTCACGACGATGTCCAGCCGCCCGAACTTCTCAGCCGCCGCCACCACCGTCCGCTTGATGTCGTCGTGGGACGCCATATCGCACACCGTGTGCTCCACCTCTTTGCCGGTCTCGCTCTGTATCTCCGCCGCGGCCGGCGCCAGGTTTTCCGCGCTACGTGAGCAGATCATCACCCGCGCGCCCTCGCTCACCAGCTCCCTGGCGATCGCCTTGCCGATCCCCTTGCTCGCGCCGCCGACGAGGGCGGCGCGTCCGTCCAGGCCCAGGTCCATCGTTGATTCCTCCCTCCGTGCTGGAACCATCGTAGCGCTTCGTTGACGCCCGCCGGAAGCCGGGTCTATACTGCGGCCACACTCGAATAGAGATGGACACGGGTCTCCACGACGTCCCCCCAGCGGGCCACTCGCTGATTGGGGCGCAGGAGTCAAAAGCGAAGCCGGTTAGAGGCCGGCGCTGTCCCGCAACTGTAGCCCCGGTTCTCCAGCACAGCGGAGAGACCAGGGAAGCCAGGTCGCCTGCCTGAGTCCGAGCACCAGCCTTCGAGGAAAGGCATGGGCCTCGCGCTCAGGCGACGAACCCTTGCTCACTCGGGCAGGGGTCTTTTTCTTGACCGCGGCCTTGCCTTCCGCCAACTGACGGGAGGAACCACATCATGCGTATAGTCTTCGTTCTCGCCGGCCTCGTCGCCGTGCTCGTCTTTGCCGCGGCCTGCGGCGATGACGACGCCGGCAGCGACGCCACGCCGGCCGGCGCCACCGTCGCCGCCGCCACCGATGGCCCCACGGAGGCGCCCGCCGCATTCAAGTTCGACTGCACCGAGACGTTCCCCGGCTCGGCGCCCGACGCCTCCGCCTTCCCGGCGGCGGTCACCGACGGCAGCGGCCGCTCGCTGGCTATCGAGGCAGCGCCGCAGGCGATCGCCTCGCTCTCCGCCGGCCACACCGAGATCCTCTACGCCATCGGCGCCGCCGGCGCGTTGACGGCCGTCGACAACACCTCCGATTGCCCTGCCGCCGCAGCGTCTCTGGAGAAGGTCGACGCCTTCAGCCCGAGCGTCGAGTCGATCGTTGCTCTGGAGGCGGACCTGCTCGTCCTCTTCTTCGATCCGGGTGACCTGGTGCAGAGCCTCGAAGACCTGGGCCTGGACGTCCTGATGATGCCCTCGCCGTCCACGATCGCCGGCGTCTACGATCAGATCGAGGTCCTCGGCGACGCCACGGGGCACGCCTCGGAGGCGGACGCCCTCATCGCCTCGATGAGCGTTGCCGTCTCGGACGTCACCGACGGCCTGCAGGGGCTGGCCGCACCGACGTTCTTCCACGAGGTCGACAACAACTACTACACGGCCGGTCCCGGCAGCTTCATCGCCGACCTCTACGACCAGCTCGGTGCCGAGAACATCGCCGAAGCCACCGGCCAGGCGTTCCCGCAGATGAGCGCCGAGGCGATCATCGCCGCTGATCCGCAGGTCATCATCCTCGCCGACGAAGACGCCGGCGAGTCGGCCCGGACAGTCGCGGCCAGGCCCGGCTGGGGCTCGATCGCCGCCGTGCAGGACGGCCGCGTGCACGTCGTCAGCCCGGACATCGTCAGCCGGCCGGGCCCGCGCCTTGTCGAGGCGCTCCAGACGCTCGCCGGCTACCTCTATCCGGGGGCGCCCGAGTGAGACTGGCCCGTCGCCGGGAGCCGCTCGATCTCACGGCCGCCACCCCGGAGGCGCTTCTGGCCGGACTGCGGTCGGCGCTCTGGCCCCGCCTGCTGTTGTCCTGCCTGGCGCTGGCCGTGGTGTTCGTGATGGGCCTCGCTCTCGGCCCGACGACGATCGCCCCCGGCGATACCGTGCGCGTACTGCTCTCGCACCTGCCGGGCGTCGGCATCTCGGACGATGTCTCAGTGGCGACGCGGAACATCGTCTGGGAGGTGCGGTTGCCGCGCGTCATCCTCGCGGGCACGGTCGGCGCGACGCTGGCGCTGACCGGCGCGGCGTACCAGGGTGTATTCCGCAACCCGCTCGCTGACCCCTACCTCATCGGCGTCGCGACAGGTGCCGCCCTGGGTGCGACGATCGTCGTCGTCTCGGACGTCTCGTACGCCTGGGGCGGTCTCAGCCTGCTGCCGCTCGCCGCCTTCGCCGGGGCGCTCACCTCAGTCGTCGTCGTTTACAGTGTGGCGCGCGTTGGCAACACGTCGCCGACGACGACGCTGATCCTCGCCGGCGTCGCGGTCGCCTCACTGTCGACGGCGATCACCTCGTACCTGATGCTGCGCGACACGACGAACGCAACGGCGATCCTCTCCGTCATCCTCGGCGGCTTCAACACCGCGAGCTGGACGAAGGTCCTCTGGGTCCTCCCCTACGCCGTCCCCGCAGGCGCCGTCATCCTCGCTCACGGCCGCATCCTCAACGTCCTCTCGCTTGATGAGGAACAGGCGCGCTTCCTCGGCCTCGACGTCGAGCGGACGAAGCTCCTGGTCCTGGGCGTCGCCTCGCTGGCTGCCGCCGCGGCGGTTGCCGTTGGCGGCACGATCGGCTTCGTCGGGCTCATCGTGCCCCACGCGATCCGGCTCGTCTGGGGGCCTGACAACCGCTACCTGCTGCCACTGTGCATCGTCCTCGGCGCGGCCTTCCTCATCGGCGCCGACCTCATCGCTCGCACCGCTGAGAGCCCGTCCGAAATCCCGGTCGGCATCATCACGGCGCTCTTCGGCGTCCCCTTCTTCCTCTACCTGCTGCGCCGCGCGCGGCTGGGGGCGTTCTTCTAGTGGCCATCGCGCCGGCGCCGGCCGCACTCGCCGCCGAGGCGAAGGGCGTCACCGTGGCCTACGACTCGGGCGGCCGCGAGATCGTCGCCCTGAGCGCCTTCGACCTGGCGCTGAGGCCGGGCGAACTCCTGGGGCTGGTCGGGCCGAACGGCTCCGGCAAGACGACGCTAATCCGGGCCCTCACCGGCGTCGTCCGCCCTTCCGCGGGGAGCGTCCGGCTCTCCGGTCGCGACGTGGCGGCGATCCCCCAGGTGGAGATCGCCCGTCTCGCCGCCGTCGTGCCGCAGGACCCCGTCCTGCCACCAGCGTTCAACAGCCTCGACTGCGTGCTCATGGGGCGGACGCCACACCTGCGCCTGCTCCAGCAGGAAGGCCCGCACGACCTCGATGTTGCGCGGCGGGCGATGCTGGCGACCGAGACGTGGGGTTTCGCGGACCGGCCCGTCGGCGAACTCTCCGGCGGTGAGCGTCAGCGCGTCATCGTCGCCCGGGCGCTGGCGCAGGAGACGCCCGTCCTGCTCCTGGACGAGCCGACCGCGCACCTCGACATCGGTCACCAGGGGGCGGTGCTCGACCTCGTGCGCGGCTTCGCGCGGCGGGCCAGCCCCGACGGATCCCCAGGAAAAGCGGTGCTCGCCGTCGTGCACGACCTGACGCTGGCCGCGCACTACTGTGACCGCCTGATCGTGATCAGCGCCGGCCGTCTCAGCGCCGAGGGCGCGCCGGCGGACGTCCTGCGGCCACAGCTCCTGCGTGACGTCTACGGCGTGCCGGTGAACATCTTCCCGCACCCGGAGACGGGCCGGCCGGTTGTGGCCCCCTCTGACGGCGGCTAGACTCTGGGCAAGACGATGCCCGCGAAGAAGCCCCGCAAGAGCATGCTCTACACCCGCACCGGTGACACCGGGACGACGGCGCTGTTTGGCGGCAAGCGCGTGCTCAAGGACGATCCGCGCGTCGAGGCCTACGGCGTCGTGGACGAGCTGAACTCGGCGATCGGTGTCGCCGTCTCCGTGATGCGGCGGCGCAAGCTCATCGCGGCGCTGCAGGGCATCCAGAACGAACTCTTCAACATCGGCTCGGAGCTGGCCAGCGCCGGCGCGAAGAAGGCGGAGGCGGCGGCGCTCTTCACGGACGCCGAGGGAAAGATCGCCGCGATGGAGGCGCTAACGGACGAGTACGACGGCAAGCTGCCGGCCCTGCGCACGTTCATCCTGCCGGGCGGCTCGCAGGCGGGTGCGTCCCTGCACCTCTGCCGCACCGTCTGCCGGCGCGCCGAGCGCGCGGTCGTCACGCTCGGCCGCAAGGAGAAGGTGCGCCCGGAGATCGGCGCCTACCTCAACCGCCTGTCGGACCTGCTCTTCGTCCTCGCGCGCTACGAAAACCGCGCCGCGAAGAAGCCCGAGACCGCCTGGCGCAAGGGATAGTGGAGACGGGGCCCTGGTGCTGAACCCGGCACCGTTCTCCGCCGGCGCATGATCCCCGTCGCCGATTCCGTCCAGACGCGGCGCACTCCGTACGCCAACGTCTCCCTGATCTTGATCAGCATCGCCGTCTTCATCTACGAGCTGACGCTATCGACGGCAGACCTCAACAGCTTCTTCCTCGACTGGGGCATCATCCCGGCCGATATCGACGCCTGGGCGGGCGATCCGTCTGGCATTGAGGAGCCGCTGACGATCGCGACGGCGGCGTTCCTGCACGGCGGCTGGCTGCACCTCGGCTTCAACATGCTCTTCCTCTGGGTCTTCGGCGACAACATCGAGGACGCGCTGGGCCACCTGCCGTACCTCGCCTTCTACCTGCTCGCCGCCGCCGGCGCCGCCGCGCTGCAGGTCGTGACCGATACGGACTCCCTGATCCCGATGATCGGCGCCAGCGGCGCCATCGCCGGCGTGCTGGGCGCCTATCTGGTGCTCTATCCACGGGCCACCGTGGCCGTGCTCTTGCCGTTCTTCTTCTTCATCCCGATACCGGTCCCGGCGTTCGCGCTGCTCATCTTCTGGTTCGTATTGCAGATCTTCACCGGCGTCGCCAGCATCGGCACGTCCGAGGTGTCGGAGGGCGTCGCCGTCTGGGCTCACGTCGGCGGCTTTGTGACCGGCTTCGTCCTTATCCTGTTGCTGCGCCCCTTCATACGGAGGCGGCCCTACCGGCGATCGCGTGGGCGCACCCGGATGTACTGAGCGCCTTCCGTGAGTGGGGGAGCGGTTCCCTTAGCGCTCACTAGAATTCCCTTGACGGCGTACGGACGGTGTGGCTAAATGGGGCAATGCTCCGGCTGCGGCCGGCGCGCGAAGACCCGCCAGAAGGAGCAACCCATGTCAGACGCCTCTACTACTGATATTCCGCCCGAACTACTACAGGTCGCCGAAGAGAAGAATATCCCGCTGGACGTCATCCGGCGGGCCCTCGCCCTCGGCTTTCCCGCGGACGCCATTCGCCAGCAGATGAGCATGCCGGGCGTCACCGCAGAGGCCGCCGAGCAGTTCATCTCCGAACAGGAAAAGATCCGCAGCGGCGGCGAGATTACGATCCCGGACGAAGTCCTCGCGGTCTCCCGCGAGAAGAACTGGCCCGAAGATCTGCTCAAACGCGCGCTGACCCTGGGCGCGCCGGCTGCCATGCTCATCCAGCAGATGAACGCCGGCATCACCGCCGAACAGGCCGCAAGCTTCATCGCCAATCAGGAACGGATGCGCAGCGGCGAGGGCGGAGCGATCGAGCTGGACCTCT
>JAJCYV010000023.1 GCA_029262695.1 Chloroflexota bacterium
GCAAGGCGCTCAGCCGTCGGAGTTCAACAACCGCACGAAGCGGTGCTTGCCGGCGCGGATGATCATCCCGTCCCGCAGGGGGATGCGCAGCTCTTCGGCAACCTCTCCGTCCACCTCGACCGCGCGCTGCTTGAAGAGACGGTTTCCGTCGGAGACGCTCTCGGTCAGGCCGAGTTCAACGAGCAACGTCGGAATCCGCACCGTTCCGCCGGCGGTGAGAGCGCTAAAGGACAGCCCTCTTTCCGGCACTTCAGCGGGCAACTCTCGCTTGCTAAACGTGCGCTCGAAGAACTCCTGCGCCTCCCCGGCGGCGGTCGCGTCGTGGAACTGCGCCACCAGCTCGTGGGCCAGGCGCTTCTTCGCTTCCATCGGGTTGCCGGTGCGCTCCTCCACCATCCCGCGCACGTCCGCGATGTCGCTGTCCGGTACGTCAGTCAGGTACTCGAAGTAGTCGCCGATCAGGTGGTCCGGGATCGACATCAGCTTGCCGTACATCGCGTTCGGCGGGTCGTCGACCGCCACGTAGTTGCCGACGCTCTTTCCCATCTTCACTTCGCCGTCCGTCCCGACCAGCAGCGGCACGGTGTACACACACTGCGGTTCCTGGCCCTCCCGTTCCTGCAGCTCGCGGCCGACGAGGAGATTGAACTTCTGGTCGGTTCCACCGAACTCCGCGTCCGCCTCCACGGCGACCGAGTCATACCCCTGCAAGAGCGGGTACAGCAGCTCGTGAACGCCGATCGGCTGCTGCCGCTGGTAGCGTTCCGCGAAGTCCGCTCGTTCCAGCATCTGCGCGACGGTGAACCCGGCCGCCAGCCGCACGACGTCCGCCAGACCGAAGGCGCCGAACCACTCGCTCTGCCGCCGCACCTCCGTCTGCTCACGGTCGACGATCTTGAAGAACTGCCTCAGGTACGTCTCCGCGTTAGCGTTGACCTGGTCCGCCGTTAGCATCGGGCGCGTCTTCGATTGCCCGGACGGATCTCCGATCTGCGCCGTCCAGTCGCCGACGATGATCACGACGGTATGTCCGAACTCCTGCAACTGACGCAGCTTGCGCAACCCCACGGCATGGCCGATCGTCAGGTCCGGCGCGCTGGGATCGAAGCCCATCTTCAGACGCAGCGCCCTGCCCAACTTGAGCGCCTTCACGAAATCGTCGTGAGGAATGATCTCGGCGACGGCGCGCCGCGTCAGCCAGTCAAGCTCAGCGTCGTTGGGGACGCGTGCCTCAGGCATCCGCCGGGTCACCGTGCGAGCGGAAGTAGTCGCGCGTCTGGGCGACGTCCTTGTGCATCTGCGCTATCAACTCGTCAGTGTTCTCAAAGCGCTCCTCGCCACGCAGCCGCTCCAACAGGTCGATCCGCAACTCCTCGCCGTAGACGCCGCCGTCGAAGTCCAGGATGAACGCCTCGACTGTGGGCCGCTCGGCCGTGCCAAACGTCGGCCGCACGCCGATAGACGTGCACGCCTCGTAGGCCGTTTCACGCACGTAGACCCGCGAGACGTAGATACCGTACGCCGGCAGCGCGTGGTCGAGGCCGATCGCGATATTCGCCGTCGGGAAACCCAGCTCGCGGCCCCGGCTATCGCCCTTGACCACGGGACCACGCAAAGAGAACGGACGGCCCAGCAGTTGCGTCACCCGGCTGACGTCGCCCCTGGCGAGTGCCTCGCGCACGGCCGTCGAGCCGACTTTCTCGCCGCCTTCTTTAAGCATCGGTGCCGCTTCTACCCGGAACCCCAGCTTCTCGCCAACTTCGCGGCTGACTTCCAGCGTCCCGGCGCGGTTCCGCCCGAACGCAAAGTCCGGCCCGACGAGCAGCAGGCGCATGTCCAGCTCGTCCCTGAGGAGGCCAAGGAACTCCCGCGGCTCCAGCTGGGCGAGCTCAGAAGTAAACGCCAGCACACCTACGGCGTCCAGTCCCAGTGACTGCAGCAACTCCACGCGCTCCTCAAGAGAGGTGAGGTAGGCGATGGCCGAGCCCGGCCGCAGGACCGTGCGTGGGTGCGGGTTGAACGTGATCGCGACCGCCGCCAGGCTCTCCCGGCGGGCCTCCCCAAGAAGCGCTGCCACCAGGTGGCGGTGCCCGCGATGAACGCCGTCGAAGACACCGACCGTGACTGCCGAGGGCCGCCCGGGGGCGATGCGCTGCAGCTCGCGTCGCGCCAGCGACACGGTCACGCCAGCACCGCCTCGACCAGCGCGAACAGGTTTGGCTCCGGGGATGTGGGATCGATAGAGCAGTTCGGCGCCAGCAGGAACCGCCTGCCGCCGGTCTCGTCCAGCGCTTCGGCGGCCTCCGTGCCAACGTCGGCGGGGCCGCCGCGGCGCATCGTCCGCCTGTGATCGACACCGCCCATGAGGGCGCGGTCGGTCAGTGCTCTGATGTCGCTGAGCGAGGGGTTTCCCTCGCCGCGGGTGTCCCAGTGGAACGCCGCGACAGGATAGTCCAGCAGCCGCGGCAGGTGGTTGTTGTTACGGCAGACGTGAAGCACGTTGAACGGCGCCGCCCCCACCACCTCCAATATCTTCTCGTCGTAGGGCCGGCCGAAGCGGTCGTAGTCCTGGCCGGAGATGAACTCGGACGAGCCCCACTCAACAGCAGCGTAGAAGATCCCGGACGCTCCCGCATCCAGGCAGGCCTCGGCGTACTCACCAATCGTCTCGGCGATCGCACCGAGCGCCTCTTCGAGCGCTTCCGGAGCCTCCCTGATCATCTGCTGCACCGTCGCCGTGGGGCCGGTGATCCGCGACATCACTGCCAGCGGGCTGAACACCGTCTGCATGAACGGCGCCTCCCCATCGAGGCCGCTGGCGATCAGTTCGAGTGATTCCAGCTGCTCGGCGAAGGCGCCGGCCGTACCGTCGACTGCCTTGATCTTCGCCAGGTCGGAAGCGTCTCGCACGGCGATCGTCTTCGGTTCCGGCATGCGGTCACTGTGGCGAGTGTAATCGGTGCCCCAGGGCTCGGCGTAGTAGCAAAATCGCGGGTTGACCTTCACGAAGTCCCAGTCATACTGACGATAGGCCTCAAGAGTCGCCTCCGCCAGGCCCGCGGCCGACCATTCGCGCTCGTAGTCGTGCCACCACGCCGATACGGGAACACGGTCGACGTCGTCGCCCTTGAGAGCAGCCTCAACACGGTCGTTCTTCGTCATGCTGGTCGGCATTGCGACAGTAAGTGTACGAGATGGCGCATGAGGCCCGCCAGCGGCCCGAATTGCCCAGTGTAGGTGAGCTGGGTTACACTAAACCAAAGCTAAGTTTGGAATTTCGCTCGCTAACACACTCGCGTACTTCCCCACCCACACACGAAAGGGACCTCCTTTTTGCCCAAGTTCTATGACTATGCCCTCCGAGAATCCAGCCTGAAGGCGCTGGAGCGGATGGGCATCAACACACCGACGCCTATCCAGGCGCAATCGATCCCAGTCCTCCTCGAAAAACGAGACATCATCGCCCAGGCCCAGACCGGATCCGGCAAGACACTTGCCTTCGCGCTCCCCATCATGGAGCACTGCGATCCCGCCCGACAGGAAGTGCAGGCGCTCATCCTCACCCCAACGCGTGAGCTGGCCCGGCAGGTCGGCTCCGTCCTCAGCGACCTGAGTAAAGGCTCCGGCCTGCGCGTGACACTCGTCTACGGCGGCGTCTCGTACGGGCCGCAGGAGACCGCCCTGCGCAGGGGCAGCCACGTCGTCGTCGGCACGCCCGGCCGTGTGCTGGACCACCTGCGGCGCCGCAACCTGCGCCTGGAAGAACTGCGCATGCTCATCCTCGACGAGGCTGATGAGATGCTCGACCGTGGCTTCGCGCCGGACGTTGAGCGCATCATCTCCGGCACGCCGAAGGACCGCCTCACTGCCCTGTTCTCGGCGACGACGCCCGAATGGGTTCACAAGATCGCCAGCAGGCACCAGATCGACCCGGAGATCGTCTCCTCCGCAAGCGAAGAGTCCGAACTCGACATCGAGCAGGTCGTGATGGACGTCTTCCGCCAGGACAAGTTCCAGGTCCTGCTCAAGCTGCTGAAGGAGCCGCTGGACGGCACGACGCTCGTCTTCGGCCGCACCAAGCATGGTGTCCGGAACCTCGGCCGAAAGCTGGACAATCAGGGCTTCCAGGTCTCAGTGCTGGAGGGAAACCTCGGCCAGAACCAGCGCGACCGCGCCCTGGGCCGCTTCCGGGAGGGTAAGTCGAACGTGCTCGTCGCCACGAACGTCGCCGCCCGCGGCCTCGACGTTCTGCACATCGCCCGCGTCATCAACTTCGACGTGCCGGACACTGCCGAGCTGCTGACCCACCGCATCGGCCGCACCGGCCGCATGGGCCGCTCCGGACAGGCGATCACGCTCGTTACGGCGACTGACCTGTCGAAGTGGCACGAGATCGAGCGCAAGCTCGGCGTCAAACTGCCGCGCATCCCCGCGCCCGGCTCCGAAAACGGCGCCAATGGCGCACGCAAGCACGAACCGCTGCACAAGCAGGCTCAGGCGAAGACCCAGGACAGCAAGCCGAAAAAGTTCGGCGGCGGGTCCCGCTTCGGGCGCCGTCGCGGCGGCCGCCGCCTCGCCCGCGCGTAACCGCGGCGCGAACCAGACACGAAGGCCGGGCTCATCGCCCGGCCTCTTCTGTTTCCCCGAACACGCGCCGAACGAACGCGCTAGTAGCAGACCACCCACGCCCCATCCCGTTCGCCCTGAGGTATCGAAGGGGGGGCGGGGCACGAATGTCCGATCTCCACCCGGCTCAGGAGAATCGATGCCCCGGCTAGGAGCCGGCGGGTTCCGCGGCGGCCTCAGCCTCCGCCGCCGTGTCGATCAGCTCGATCTCGCCGAACGCCTTTGCCTGCTCGGCCCACAGCCCGCCGCCCTTGATCAGCTCCAGGACCGCCATGAACAGCACGACGATCTCCGTCCGCGTCCCGCACGCCTTGAGCAGCGGACGGAACGGCAGGCGGCCACTCCTGCGCGACAGCTTCGCCGAGATCTCCTCGATCTTCTCCGTCACCGTCACCGGCTCCACGTGGATCACGGTCTCTTCGTCGCTCTCGGCGGGCTTGCTGGCCAGCGCGTCCTTGACCGCGCTCAGCAGGTTGTCCAGCGTCACCCCTTCGAGCCCCGGCGGCATCGGCACGTTCTTCGGCGGCGCTGCGCGCGCGAACGTGCGGCGGCCCTCCTCCTCAAGCTGACGGAAGAGGTCGACGGCGTCGCGGAAGCGGCGATGCTCCTCCAGCGCGGCGGTCAGGTCGGCCGCCGTCTCCTCGATGCGCTCGTCCAGGTCGCCCGGCGGTGGTTCGGCGCTGGGCAGCAACGCGTTCGACTTGATGTACATGAGCTTCGAGCCGACGCTGATGAAGTCCGAGAGCGTATCGGGGTCGAGGTCGCCGCTGTTTTCGAGCTCCCGCCAGTATTGCTCGGTGACCTCTGCCAGCGACAGTGCGGTTATGTCCAGCTCCTGGCGGTCGATCAGCTCCAGGAGGAGGTCGATCGGCCCTTCGAAACCGTGGACCTGGATCTGCACCATCTCACCCATGATAGACAGGGCGAAGGCCTTTTGCCAAGAGGATTCGCTTAACCGCTTAGCCTTTTTATCGTTTTTCGTACTCTTCTCCCGTTTCACGGCCCAATTATACGTCCCAAACGCCAGCGGGGGCGCGAAATCCCGCGCCCCCGCCGTCCATCCGTTTTTCCGCTCCCCTATCCGTTGACAGGCGGCTAGCTCGCCTTGCGCGCCTTCTCTTCGGGCGCACCGGTCGGTGCCAGGTCGCGGCCCAGCGCCTGCGCCAGCGTCCGCGTCCGCTCTATCAGCTTCGCGAAGTTCTTGGGCGTCAGCGACTGCGCGCCATCGGACAGAGCGTGGTCCGGCTCCGGGTGCACCTCGATGATGAGGCCATCGGCGCCAGCGGCGACCGCAGCGAGACTGACGGGCTCCACCAGGTACCAGGCGCCGGTGGCGTGGCTCGGGTCACCGATGATCGGCAGGTGCGACAGACGCTTGACCAGCGGGATCGCGTTGACGTCGAACGTGTTCCGCGTCGCCGTCTCGTAGGTGCGGATACCGCGCTCGCAGAGGATCACATCCCGGTTGCCATGCGAAAGGATGTACTCCGCCGCCAGCAGCCACTCCTCGATCGTTCCTGAGAGGCCGCGCTTGAGCAGCACGGGCTTGGCCGCCTTGCCAACCTCGTCCAGCAGCGTGAAGTTCTGCATGTTGCGCGCGCCGATCTGCATGATGTCCGCGTACTTCGCCACCAGCTCGACGTCGCGCGGGTCCATCACCTCGGTGATGACCGGCAGCCCGGTCTCGTCTCGCGCGGCGGCCAGCATCTGCAGGCCCTTCTCGCCGTGTCCGCGGAAGGCGTACGGGCTGGATCGCGGCTTGAACGCGCCGCCGCGCAGAATGTGCCCGCCGGCATCGCGCACCGCGCGGGCCGTCGTCAATACGTTCTCTTCGGTATCCACCGAACAGGGGCCACCCATCACCACGACGTTGCCGTCGCCGATCGAGACTCCGCCGACGCGGATGACGGTGTTGAACGGGTTCACTTCGCGGCTGGCCAGTTTGAACGGCTTGCTGATGCGCACGACCGAGTCGACGCCGTCCAGCACACCCAGTTCGTCCACCAGCTCCGGGTAGACGCGGCCAAGTACGGCGACCACGGCCCGCTCCTCGCCCAGAATGCGGTGGTCCTTGAACCCGAGTTCCTTGACCGCCTTCTGCACGCCGGCGATCTGCTCTTCGGTTGCTCCAGTTTTCATCACTACAATCATGTCTTTCTCCTTGGCCGACGGGTTTCGTCAGTCGTTCTCGTTCTCTATGTCCGGCCTCAGCGCGGTGGCGCCCCGCAGGTAGATGTGCCGGATGTCCCTGGCAGGCTTTTCGGTATTCACGTGGAGGAGGATCCTGAGGCACATCTTCAACGCCTTGGGAACGCTCATCTCGTGTCCGCAGAGCAGCGCCACGTGCTCCCAGCCCATCTCCCGGGCGGCAACTGCGGGAAACTCTGCGTTGACGTCTGGCGTGGTTGTGAAGAGCGCCGACGCGACGTATTCAGCGTCGATGTCGTTGGCCTTCACCATGGCAGAGAGGAGTTCCCGTGTGGCCTCGAGGACCGCCTCGACTGTATTGGCCTCTATTGTGGTCGCGCCCCTGACGCCCCTTACCAGCATGCCGACTTGTCTCCCGGCCCGCTACGGGCCGACCTTCGCCGACTGCCTAGCGGGCGCTAAAGATGCCAGCCCGAGAGCCAGCCTCATAGATACGGCCGACGTGACTCGTCGCTTGACGAGCCGGAACGGCCCTACGCAGCTGTTCCCCGTCGGCCGGTGACCACCTCTGCATAACTCTTTAGCCTCTCCGATTGCTCCGACGAGCCGCTTTTGGCGATCTCGTCGATAATCGCGCTTCCGATAACCGCCGCGTCCGCGATACGGCCGACAGTTTCGAAATGCTTAGGCAGAGATATACCAAATCCCACAGCTATTGGCAAGTTAGTGGCGTTTCGCACACGTCCGACGAACTCGGCCAGCCCTGAGGATATCTCGTCCCGTGCGCCGGTCGTTCCCGTCACGCTAACGCAGTACACGAACCCGGACGCTCGCCTGGCCACCTCCCGTATGCGCTCCTCTGTGCTCGTCGGCGCCACAAGGTAGATCAGGCGCAGGCCGGCCGCCTCGCACGCCGCCAGCATCTCGTCCGACTCCTCCGGCGGCAGGTCGACGATGATGAGGCCGTCCACACCCGCCTCGGCCGCCTCGCTCGTGAACCGCTCCAGGCCGTACGACATCAGCGGGTTGTAGTAACCCATGGGCACGATTGGCGCCTCAACGCCACCCTCGCGCAGCTTCCGCACGATGTCCAGGCACGTCCCGACGGTAACGCCCTGTTCGAGCGCGTGGAACGAGGCCTTCTGAATCGTCGGCCCTTCGGCCAGCGGGTCCGAAAACGGAATACCAAGCTCGATCACGTCCGCGCCGCCCTCGATCAGCGCCGGCACGATCCGCAGCGTCGCCTCGACGTCCGGGTAGCCGACCGTGACGAAGGCGACAAACCCCGTCCGTCCCTCGGCTTTCAGGCGCCCGAAGGTCTCCTCGATGCGGCCGGGCGTCATTCCGTGAATCCGATGATGAAGCTCACGCTATTGAAGATAACGTGCGCAAACAGCGAGGGGTAGATCGAACCCGACTTCGCGAAGCCCCAGGCGAAGATGCCGCCGATCGCGGCGATCGCCGGCAGGAGCAGCCACGAGTCCGGCGCGCCGGCGTGGGCGAGGCCGAAGATGAAGGCGCTGAAGCCGATGCCGGCCCACATGCCCCAGCGCTTCGCAATGCCCTGGAAGAGGAATCCCCGGAAGAACACCTCCTCAGCCAACGGCGCGGCGATGACCGATAACAGGCCCAGCATGATCACCGGTATCGCGAAGTCGTAGACGTTGTCCGGGATGTTGGACTCCGGCGCGATGCCCAGCGCGTACAGCAGCCCCACCCAGAACCATATCGTCGCGAAAGCGCCGCCGGCGACCGCCAGCGGGAACCACCACTGCACACCCCCCGGCCACTTGAACCCGAGCGAACGCCACGATCCATTATACTTCCGCACCGCGAAGTTAAAGGCCAGCCCCACGAGGGCGATCTCCAGCAGAAACCCGAAGCCAAAGCTTACGATGTGGTCTGTCTCTGTCAGGTCGTCCGTGTCGATGTCAGTCGCGACCGAGGCCCCGACGTTGAGCACGATCAGCAGCAGCGGCAGGATCAGCGCTAAGGCGATGTCGCGCGGCGTCCACGCGACGTCCTCATACATCGTCAGCTTGCCGGGGGCGCTGCTCGTGTGCACGACTCCCGTCGAATCAATCCAGACATACATCGGTTCGGTGCGCCCCGAGAAGTAGTAAAAGAGATACGCGACAAACGGGACAAAACCCATGACGAACCAAAGCAGAGCCCAACCCCATGCAAAGATGTGGCGCTTTGTGAGATGGGCCGAATCGCCGCTCACGTCCTTGACCTCGAAACCGCGCCGGACAAGTGAGTCAATCTCGCGCCGGAACTCGTCGCCTGCCAGCGCATCAGCCGATGCGACCGGTACGCCTGTCAGCTCCCGTACCGAAAGGCGCGAATCGTACTCGCGGCGCCCTTCTTCGCTGCCCAGCACCGCGTACGCCGCCTCGACTTCACGCCGCCGTTCCGAAGCAGCCGGCGCGTCCGCCCTCAGCCGCTCGTAGGCCGCCCGGACGTCGTCCGCCGACGCTCCGCGGTCGACGCCCAGGATCCGGTATGGATCGAAGTCTGTGGCCATCGGGTCAATCGTAGCAGGACAGGCTGCGAGGGTCAGGACTGCCCCAAATCGGCCATCCACCCGAAGGTCAGGCTTCAGCCTGACTGGCAACGCCCTGCCCCGCTCGTTGACCCCCTTCCGACGCCGCTGCTAAACTGAATTGCGACCCCGGTTGCGGGGTCTTTTCCGTGGTGGGCGTAGTGTAGTTGGTTAACACGTCAGGTTGTGGCCCTGAAGATCGCGGGTTCAAGTCCCGTCGCTCACCCCACTGAAACAACGAGGAGCGGCATATGCCGCTCCTCTCCTCTTCCGCCCCTGTCTCCTGTCCCTTGTCTCCTGTCTCCTACGTCAGCTGGCTGATCGCCAGCGCACCGAACCCCAGCAGGAAGAGAAACCCCAGCACGTCCGTGAACGACGTCAGCAGCACGCCGGAGGCGATCGCGGGGTCGAGCTTCACGGCGCGCAGGGTGATCGGGATGAAGGTCCCCAGCAGCCCCGCGACGATCATGTTCAGCAGCATCGCTCCGCCGACGACGGCGCCCCAGGCCCATTCGCCCTGCCAGGCGAAGGCGACCGCGCCCACCAGCACACCGAAAAGAACGCCGCGGATGACGCCGAGCACGATCTCCTTGCGCAGCACGCGCCACGCGTCCCCCTTCTCCATCTCGCCCAGCGCGATTCCGCGCACGACGATAGTCACCGTCTGGATGCCCGCGTTACCACCCTGCCCCGCGATCACCGGCATGAAGACGGCCAACGCTGCGGCATCGGCGATCGTCCCCTCAAAGAGCGCGACTATGCCGCCGGCAAGCGCCATCGCCGCGAGATTCAGCAGCAGCCACGGTATACGCCGCCGCGCCGACAACAGTAGTGAGGCGTGCAGGCTATCGTCTCCAGGGAGGCCGGCCATGTAGTACATGTCCTCGGTGGCCTCTTCCTGGATGACGGCCATGATGTCGTCGCCGGTGATCACACCGCTCAGCACGCCGCCCTCATCGACCACTGGCAGCGAGCGGAGCCGATAGCGCTGCATCAGGTTCGCAACCTCTTCCTGGTCGGTCTCTGTCGTGACAGCGATCGTCTCCGCCTGCATCACGTCTTCAATCCGGGCTTCAGCGTCGGCGACAACGAGTTCTCGCAGGCTGACCACGCCCTCCAGGCGGTTCGTCGCATCCAGCACGTAGAGGTAGTACGCCTCTTCGGCCAGCGGCTTCGAGGCGCGCAGGTAGGCGATCGCTTCAGCCGTCGTCATGTCGCGGTGCAACGTCACGTAACCGGGCGTCATCAGGCCGCCGGCGCTCTCGTCCTCGTGGCCCAGCAGCGGTGTCACCTCCGCCGCCGTGCTCATTTGCGAAAGCGTCATCACCGCCTCGGCAGGCGGGATCGCGCGCAGGATGTCGACCGCTACGTCGTAGTCGGTGGCGTCGAGCACACGCGCCAGCGTCGCCCGCGGCATCTCTTCGACGACGGAACTCCTCTGTTCGTCCTCGAGGTGCCCAAGCAAGTGGGCGATGCCCTCGCCGGAAAGCAACGCCAGCATCTTCGGCTGGTCGTCCTCGTCCAGCGCCTCGAAGACGTCGGCCTGATCGGCCGGATGCATACCTTCGAGGAGGTCGATGGCGGGCTGCACGTCGTCGCCCTGCAGCAACTCCTGCAGGCATGCGAGGTCGGCCGTGGTGTCCTGTTCAGTGGTCATGCAGCTACCCGGTGTGCGAGAACGATAGGCTGAGGGACGGCCACCGCCGGTGGCGCCAGCCCCAAGTTACCCGCAGCACACTGGGTGGTCAATCCGGACCGCAGCCGCCGATATGCCCGCGGTACGCCTTCCTTCTTACGACCCCCAGAGAAGCGCGCTCAGTTATCCGCTGTCAGAATGGGACCCAGAGACGACCCCTCGCCCCTACCGTTATGGGGCTTGCCCTCCTGACGGCGGGGAGAAAAGGGGCGACCCGCAACCACTCAGCTTACTCGGCCACGTTGGCGCGTGACCCAGCACGCTCCGCCAGGTGCTCTTCCCAGAGCTCCTTGAACTTCTCACCCCGCTCAGGAGTGTCCTTATCGACAGGGTTGCCACTACGGTTCATCGCACTGTCGTGATCTCGAGCCGTCCCTCTGGAAGCCGCGTACCGGAGGAATCTGTCCTTCTCGGTGTCAGACATGTTGTTCAACTTGTCCTTGAAGCTCATGTTCTTTCCCTCCTCCGGGGTCGCCACGATACGAGCGGACGTGGAGCATTCTATCTTGAAAAGCGCGACGTGTCAGGCTCGTGAACTCGTCCAGTGCATGCCGTACACCCGCGCTCCCTTCTACGCGCATTTCCTTTGGAGCGCATAGGTTTCTCCTCTCGGCTAGCGCCATACTGCATCAGCCGGATGCGGGCTGTCACTCGTGCGCTGACCCACGTGGCTCCTCTTTCGGCTGCGGTCTGCTTCTTCGCGGTGTCAGGCAGGCCAATTGGAGGGCATCCACAGCTCCCCGCCCAGGGTTTCGGACGGCATCACACTGCTCATTGATGCCGGTGCCAGGGATCTGAAACTG
>JAJCYV010000024.1 GCA_029262695.1 Chloroflexota bacterium
CTCCTCGACATTCGCGAAGAGGTCCGCCGCGACCTCGAGTTCGTCCTCGTCGACAGCGTGGACGACGTCCTGGCGGCGGCCCTGCACGAAGAAGCGACAGACCCCGACCCCAGAGTTGAGCAGCTCGTCGCGGGCAACTAACCCGCACTCCTGACACCCCTCTGTCACACGTGGCAGCGATCATGCCCGCGCACCCCGCCCGTAGCGGAGGCCTTACACCACCGCGATCGGTTAGGCCAACACAGCTCCGCGTAAGATGTGACCCTGGCCAGCCGCAACCGCTTCTCAGGCCTCCACCGGGGGCCGGGGGCGGCACGCGGCACGATGATTCTCGGCAAAGGAGGAACCCTTGAACTGGAACGAATTCGCCCGGGCGGCCCCGGACCTCGCGAAGGCAGGCGAGGAGCGCTTCGAACTCTGGGGCCTGATCCTGTTCGGCTCCGTGCGCAAGGACGGCACCCCGCGCATCAGCCCGGTCGAACCGCTGATCGTCGACGGCGAGCTGCTACTCGGCATGATGTGGCAGTCAAAGAAGGCGCTCGATCTCTTGCGCGAACCCCGCTGCCTCGTCCACAGCATCATCAGCGACCGCAAGGGCGCCGAAGGCGAATTCAAGCTCCGTGGCCGCGCCCGAGACATCGCTGACCTCGACGTCCGCGAGGCCTACGCGAAGGCGCTCTTCGCGAAGATCGGCTTCCGCCCGGAGGAGCCCGACTGGCACCTCTTCGCCATCGACATCGAACACGCCGCCCTCATCGCCTTCGAGAACGAGCAGAAGTCCGTCCAGACCTGGCCCTGACCCGCCAGTGACCCTCCGTATCCCGTAAAATAGCGGTCGTCATGCCTCATCTTCTCGCCGGCGCCGCCACTGTTGACATCACGCCTCCCGTCGGCGTCCAGCTGGACGGCTACGGCGCGCGCGCGCAGTCGTCGCAGGGCGTGCACGATGAGCTGGTGGCGCGCGCCCTCGTCCTCGAACAGGGCGACGAGACCGCCGTCATCGTTAGCTGCGACCTCCTCGGCACACACCCGTGGATCGTCGCCGAGGTGCGCGCCCGCGCTGCAGCGGCGCACGGCGTTCGTCCCGCCGGCGTGCTCGTCGCCGCCACACATGACCACGCGGCGCCCGTCGGCCTGCGCGCCGGCATGCTCGGCCAGCTCGACGAGTCGCTGGCCGAGACGCTCGTCGGCCGGATCTGCGGCGCCATCGAGGAGGCCTGGCGGGTGCGTCGCCGGGCGTCCATCAAGCACGCAAGCACCACCGTCGACACGATCAGCCTCAACCGCCGCGACCCAGAGTGGCCAAAAGATGCCGCCCTCCACGTCGTCTCGCTGGACGGCGCGGACGGCCCCGTCGCCACCGTCCTCAACTTCGCCTGCCACGCGACGGTCCTCGATGCGACGAACCTGTTGCTCTCCGGCGAGTTCCCGGGCGCCGCCTGCCGGCTCATCCAGCGGGAGACCGGCGCGCCCTGCGTCTACCTCAACGGCGCTTGCGGCGACGTCAACCCGGTCTGGATCGCCCAGGACTTCGCCGCCGTCGAGCGCGCCGGGCAGATCATCGGCGCGCAGGCGCTGCGGCTCGCCGCCGAAATGCGCGCGCTCGGGCCCGGACAGCGCTCGCACAACATCCGCTGGGACGAATTCCCCGAGGTCGCGCCGCTCGGCCGCCTCGTCGCGCCGTCTCTGCGCGCCGCCCGTCGCGAGATTACGCTGCCGCGGCGCGAGTTCGAACCAGACGCTGCTTACGTCACTCGCATCGAGGAGGCAGACGCGGCAAATGGGGCCGCCCCGGCCGGCTCGCCGGAGCGACGAGCCAGCACCGCCAGCCTCACCCGCTTCAAGACCGAGCGCTGGGCGGCGGCCTGGGCCCGCCACGCGCCGCCACCCGCTCCCACGGAAGTGCAGGTCGTCCGTCTCGGTGATGGGCTGGCGCTGCTGGGGCTGCCGGGCGAGTTCTTCGGCGAGACGGCCCAGGCGATCCGCGAGGCAGCGCCGTTCGATGACGTGCTCATGGCCTGCTACGCCAACGACTACGTCGGCTACGTCGTCCCCGGGCACGCCTACGATGAAGGTGGCTACGAGCCCGGCATGACGCCCTACACACCGGCTGCCGACGCCATGATCCGCGATGCCGCGAAGGCCCTGCTAATGGAGATCGACGTTGTCTGAAGATGTAGACGGTTCGTTGCCTGATCGCCTCCCCTCTCGCCCGCGCACGGGGGAGGGGCCAAGGGGGTGAGGGTGTGAAGCGCGTCCTCGTCATCGTCGCTCACGCCGACGATATGGAGTTCATGGCAGGCGGCACGATTGCGAAGATGGCCGGCCTCGGCTACGACATCCGCGAGGTCATCGCGACCAACAACGAGCGCGGCACCCTCGATCCCGCCTGGGACGCGCGCTTCACGGCAGAGACCCGGCGCGAGGAAGCCCGCCGGGGCGCCGCCGTCCTGGGCGTCGACCCCGGCGTCGAGTTCCTGGGCTACGAAGACGGCCGCCTCAGCGAGACGCCGCTCAACGAACTCCGCGAGCGCTGCATGCGCGCCCTCCGCACCCACCGCCCCGACGTGCTCTTCACGTGGGACCCGTTTGCGCCGTACGAGGAGCACGGCGACCACCGCAGCATCGCCCTGGCAGCCACAGAGGCGGCCAGCTTCTCGCACTTCCCCCTCTATCACCCGGAGCATGCCCAGGACGGTCTCGCTCCCCACTACGTCGGTGAGCGCTACTTCTTCGCCAAGTCACCCCGCGACGCAAACAAGACCGTCGACATCAGCGAGCAGATCGACCGCAAGATCGACGCCCTCTGTGAGCACGTCTGCCAGATGGAGATGACGGTGATGGAGGCGCAGGCCGCGGTCGCTGCTTCCGGCCTCGATGTGCCCTTCGTTAGCGACGCTGACCCGACCGACTACCGGCCGCTGATTGAGGCACAGATCAATGCCTGGGCGGCATCAGTCGGCAAGCGTGCCGGCTTCGCCTACGGCGAGGAGTTCCGCCGCCAACGCTTCGGCGGCATGGAGCGCTGGCTGCCCGGCGGAGAGGGGTTGCCGGACGACGTCTAGCCAGACCGCGGCGCGAACATCCGCACGCGCGACAGGTTGACGACGATGACGGGCTCGGACCACGTTGATTCGCTGCGGCCGGCGGCGCGAATCGCAACTTCGGTCATCGGGATGAACTGGTGGCTGCCGACGATCTTGGCGGTGGCGGGGTCGACCTCCGGCAGGAGGTAGACGTCCCCCGTGATCTCGAATCCGGGCACGGTTGCGCTGGCGGGCACGGGCACCTTCTTGACGATGTCGAACGGATCCGTATGGACCTCGACGTCGCTGCGCGCGATCGCGAAGAGGATCGCCTCGCGGTGCACCTGCATGGCCTCGAATCGTCTTGGCTCGTCTCCTTCAAGGAGCGGGTCGTCCAGCGCCCCGTCGCGGACGGCGACGAACGGATCGTCGGAGAGGTTCAGTACATCGACCAGGCGGCGCGGCGCCCCGGGGCTCCACAGCTCGCCGGTCACGCGGTAGCTGTCGATAATGAACTCCACGTTCATCCTGGCCCCGCTTGCTGGCGCCTCCTCAGGGCTGCTGGACGGGAACTGGTCAGTCACCGCGCTCCCCCGCGAGCACAGCCGCCTTCGGATCGGCGAATTCGCCGTTCGTTGAGCCGCGGCGCTCGCCCAACAGACCCATCTCCTCGGCGGTCACAAACGCCCGCACAACGTCGGGGTCAAACTGCGTGAGAGAGTTTCTGACTACCTCCTGCATCGCCGACTCGTGTGACATCTTCTTGCGGTGCGGCCGGTCGCTCGTCATTGCAATGTAGGCTTCGGCCACGGTGTAGATCCGTGAGCCCAACGGGATGTCCTCTCCCTTCAGGTGGTTCGGGTAGCCCTGGCCGTCGAACCGCTCGTGGTGCGCCAGCACGATCTCGGCGGCGTCGTTGAAGCCGAAGATCTCGGCCAGGGTCCTGGAGCCAAGCTCCGGGTGGCGTTGCATCTCTGCCCACTCCTCTTCGCTGAGCTGACCGGCCTTGGACAGGATACCCTCCACGACCTCCGTCTTGCCAATGTCTGCAAGAATGGCAGCGCGCTGGATGAGCTGAACCTCCTTGTTGCGCACGCCCATCTGCTGGGCGACGATGGACGCCAGGTCGCTCACCTGCCGCGCGTGGCTGGCCGACATGTCGTCCCGCAGCCCCACCGCCGCCATCAGGGCGGAGATGATCGCGCTGTACGTCGTATGCACCTGTCTGATACTACTCTCCACCTGTGCCCTTTCGCGGCGGATAGAGCCCAGTGTCAGCAGCAGCAGCGCGGAGACGGCCAGGCAGCCAACGATAGTAGCGGCGAGCGCGTTGGCCGCAAACGTGGCCACAACCAGCATCACGACGTAGAGAATCAGCCCGGATATCGTCGCGAGCATGCCGCGTGGCCCGCGTTCTCGACCGGCTAGTTCATGCATATCCATAGCGGGGCCCCCTTAGATGTTTCCGTATCCGTCGTCAGGTGCCGAGTCGATGCCCTGAGACATCACGGGTTGTGTCAAGGTGTCGCCGTCCCTGGCGAGCCTTCGCGATACTTTGTTGGCGTACATGTCTGCGTCCGCCCACTGGATCAGCTCTTCAACGTCTTCGCCGCCCCACGGATAGCCGGCAAGACCGACGGAGATCGTGACCACGATCGACCTTTCGCCTTCCTGGTACATCGGCGTCCGTTCCAGGTCTTCCCAGAGGCGCCGCGCCAGCGCGAAGGCACCCCGTTTGTCAGCCCCCGGCATCACAACGCCGAACTCGTCGCCGCCCAGGCGGGCCGCCACGTCGTGGGCGCGCGTGTGCCTCGCCATCGCCTTGCCGAGGTTGGCCAGGACTACGTCACCGATGCCGTGGCCGTACTCGTCGTTGATCGTTTTCAGCCCGTCAAGGTCCATCACCAGGATCGCCAGTGGTTGCCGGGAAAGGCGCGCCTTCTCCACCTCTATCCTGAGCACCTCATAGAAATGCCGGCGGTTGAAGAGACCGGTCAACTCGTCCCGGTAGACCAGCTCCTGGAGGTCAGTCATCTGCATCGCCAGCTTTGCCTTGAAGCGGTCGTAGGCCGAAACTTGCATCCGCCGGACCACCACGCCGCAAAAGAGCGCGTAGACCAGGGGGGCGACCGCCGCCGCCCAATAGAGGGCGAAGTGCCACCACTGTCCGCCTATCTTCGCCGACAGTGCGACCAGCGCCGCGACCGCGACGATCGCGACCGCTACTCCGCCCGCCCAGGCTATGCGGTTGATGCTGGACTCTTCGCGCAAGGAATCGCGCTCCGAGGCCACCGTGCTCGTTCCGTTCGGCATAAGACCTATCCCAGCTGATCTCCGTACTCTTCTTTCGCCCTGCCGAAACAACCACTGGGGCCTCCACTCCTATCGCCTGTCTCACCGGCGGCCAGGCGACCGTATCCGCCTTCGGCGGACGTAGGCCCGTAGCTTTGCGCCCCGCCCTTTCGGCGCGGTTCGCCTTTTCGGTAGTTGTACGGCGCTACTCGCGTCACACAGTACCTAAGACGCCGCCTCCCCCTGTCAGTTACGTATGACTGACTGCGCTTTAGTGTGTATTGCACCATTTTCGGGCAAAATTGCCCGAAGCTTCACGTAAGTAGCACGCGCTCCTGACCCTCATCGGGCTCTGCGTGGATCACCACCTCGGCGTCGGGCAGGCGCGCCTGGATGTCCGCCTCAATGTTGTCGGAGGTGTTGTGAACGTCGACAACCGTACGGTCAGATTCAAAGATCAGGTGCATGTCAATGTGGCGTGTCGTACCGGCGCGGCGCGTGCGCAGGCGGTGGTATCCCAGCACCTCGCCCTTGTGCGCGCTGAGCACTTCCTCGATCGCGATCAGCTCCGCGTCGGGGAGCGATTGGTCCATGATGTCCTCCAACGCTATCCGCACAATGCCGATCGCCGTCCACGCCATGTACGCGGCCAGCAGCAGCGCCGTGATCGGGTCGAACAGCCGCTCGCCCGTGATCTTGACGAGCGCCAGGCCGGCGATGATCGCCCCGGCTTGCACCACGTTCGTCTGCAGGTGCGTCGACTCCGCCGACAGCGCCATCGACCCCGACCGGCGCGCCTCCCGCCGCATCAGCGTCGCCATCACGATGTTCGCCACGGCTGCGATCACCATCGCCGCGATCCCGATATCGACGTCGATCGCCGGTGAGCCCTCGATCAGCCTTCGCACCGCCTGGAACGTGATCAGCCCGCCACCAAGCCCGACGACCGTGGCCGCGACCGACGCTGATACGGCCTCCACCTTGCCGTGCCCATACGGATGGTCCTCATCAGCCGGCTGCGCCGCGATGCGCAGGCTGACGAGCGCCGCCGCACCGCCCGCCAGGTCCGTCCCGCTGTCCACCGCGTCAGAGAGGACCGCGATGCTGTCGCTGATGATGCCTACCGTCAGCTTGAGCGCCAGCAGGCAGACCGTGACGACCAGCGATGCCGCCGCGACCCGGCGCGACGTCAAGGCAACAGCTGTGTGAGCTTCGGCGTGTGAGTGGCCGCCGCCGCTATCGGGACTTTCGCGAGATGGCATTGCCAGCCGCCCGGGCTATCGCTTCCGGTGTCAGGTCAAAGTGCTCGAGCAGCTGCTTCCACGTTCCGCTGGTGCCGTACCCTTCCATCCCCACGAATTCGACCGGCGTCGGCTGCTCCGCGGCGAGCGCCTGGGAGACAAGGCCGCCGAGGCCGCCGTGTATGAAGTGGTCTTCCGCAGTCACGATCGCGCCCGTCTCGCGCGCCGCCGCCAGCAGCGCCCCGTGGTCGAACGGCCGCAGCGACGAGGCGTTCAGCACTCGCGCATCGACGCCCTCCCCGGCCAGCGTCTCGGCCGCGTCCAGCGCTGCCTTCACCAGCTCGCCACAGGCGATCAGCGTCACGTCTTTGCCGTCTCGCATCAAAGGCCACTTGCCCAGCTCGAAGCGGTGCGCGTCGTCGAAGAGAATCCGTGTCTTCGGCCGCAGCGAGCGAATGTAGAAGGGGCCGTCCGTGCGCGCGGCCGCCTCGATCATCTGCTCGCACTCCACAGCGTCGGCCGGGAACAGAACCTTGAACGATGGCAGCGAGAGCATCAGCGCCAGGTCCTCCAGCGCCTCGGCCGACGCGCCGTCTTCGCCCGTCACGACGCCGGCGTGGCTCGCGAACAGCTTTACGTTCGTCCGCGGCTGGGCCACCGCCATCCGCAGCTGATCGAAGCAGTGGCCCGGCGCAAACACGGCGAAGCTGGAGCAGAACGCCACCTTCCCGCACGAGGCCAGACCGGCCGCCACGCCGATCATGTTCTGCTCGGCGACGCCGATCGGGAAGAAGCGCTCCGGGAACTCGCGCCCGAACTTCACCGCCGACGTCGAGTAGCCCAGGTCGGCGTCAACGCAGACGATGTCGAGCCCCTCCCGGACGAGCCTCGCCAGCGTCGGGCCCAGGACTTCGCGGGTCGCTTTGTCGGCTGCTGTCTGCACCATCGGTTACTCCTCGAACCCCAGCTCCTGCAGCGCCTGCGTCAGCTCCTCGTCGCTGGGCGCCTTGCCGTGGAAGTCCGGGTTGTTCTCCATGAAGCTGACGCCCTTGCCCTTCGTCGTTTCGCAGATGATCACGGTCGGCTGCTCGTCGTCCTCGCGCGCGTCTTGCAGGGCAGTGGTCAGCGCGTCGAAGTCGTGGCCCTTGATGCGCTTCGTGTCCCAGCCGAAAGCGCGCCACTTATCCGCCAGCGGCTCCAGGTTCATGATGTTCGCCGTGTGGTTGTCTTCCATCACCCAGCCGCCTGGCCGGTCGGGAGACTGGCCCTCGTCATCGAAGCGCTGGTAGTCGGAGTAGCCGTCGTTCTGGATGTGGTTGCGGTCGATGATCGCCGTCAGGTTGGCCGCGCAGTGGTGGCCCGCCGCCATCGCTGCTTCCCACGTCTGGCCCTCCTGGCTGTCGCCGTCGGAGAGCAAGCAGAACACGTGGTAGTCGCGCCCGTCCAGCCGCCCTGCCAGCGCCGCACCCAGCGAGAACGACAGGCCCATGCCCAGCGCCCCCGCCGACATCTCGACTCCCGGCGGCTTCCCCATGATCGTGTGTCCCTGGAGCTTCGTCCCCAGTTGGCGGAACGTCAGCAGGTCATCCCGGTCTATGTAGCCGGCCTCGGCCAGCACGCTGTACATCAGGGGCGTCGCGTGTCCCTTGCTCAGCACGAAGCGGTCGCGGTCCGGCCACGATGGCTTCTTCGGGTCGTGGCGCATGACGCGGAAGTAGAGCGCCGTCAGAATCTCGACGCTGGAGAGAGAGCCGCCGGGATGCCCGGACTTAGCCGCGTGCGTCATGCGCACGATGCTGCGGCGGACGTTGCGGGCGACCTCCTGCAGCTCTTCGCTGGATACTGATGGTGCTTGTGCCAAGCTCCTGCTCCCTCCTTCTCGCACGATTATACGTGGCGAGCAGCCACTCGCAACGTTACCGGGATTACGCCCGCGGATCTGGCCCTCGTGCGTGCTATCATCCGGGGCGAGGAACGCGTGATCATCGACTTCCACACGCATATCTTCGGCCCCAACGTGCGCGACCGGCGGGACGACTATGCCCGCCGCGATCCCACGTTCGCCGAGATGTATGCTGACCCCACGGCAAAGATCGCGACAGCGGATGATCTCCTCGCCAGCATGGACGGCGCCGGCGTCGACGTTTCCGTCGCCCTCGGCTTCGCCTGGAGCGATGACGATGACATCGCCCGCCACAACGACTACTTGCTCGAATCCGCGGCGACCGGCAACGGCCGCATCATCCCCTTCACGACCGTCAACATTGCCAGCGCCGCCGCTGAAGCCGAGATCGCACGCTGCGTGGCAGCAGGCACACGCGGCCTGGGCGAGCTGCGGCCGGACAGCCAGGGCTGGGACCTCAACGCCAGCGACGGCGACCGCCTCGCCGCCGTTGCCCGCCGGCACGGCCTGGTCCTCCTCCTGCACGTCACCGAAGAGGGCGGCCACGAATACGCGGGCAAGCGCGGCTGCTCCCTCGCCGCCTTTCGCGATTTCACCCGCCGCCACGCGGACCTCGCGATCGTCGGCGCCCATCTCGGCGGCGACATCTACCGCAACAACCCAGCACCCGTCCACGTCGACACCGCCGCTCAGCCGTTCCTCTACCGCGAAGAGGAGGCCGTGGCCGCTCTGGCAGCCGTTCCCCCGGACCGCCTGCTCTTTGGCAGCGACTACCCACTGATCAGCCAGGAGCGAGCGCTAGACGAGCTACGAGCGGCGCTCACGAGCGACGAGCGGGTGGCCAGCGCCGTTCGGGGCAACGCTGAGGCGCTCCTCGGCCGCGTGTCAGCCGGGCCGCCCTCATGAGCGACGAGCAGAGCCTGATCCGGCTGTTCATCGCCATCGAACTGCCGGCGGTCGTGCGCCAGCGCCTCGCCGACGTCTCCAATGAGCTGCGGGCGATGGGTCTGGAGCGACTGCGCTGGGTGAAGCCGGAGAACATCCACATCACGCTGAAGTTCCTCGGCGAGACGCCCGCAGAACGCCAGCCGCAGATCGAAGATGCCCTGCGCGCTGCCGCCGAAGGCGTCGCGCCCCACGAGCTGACGCTGGGCGCGCTCGGCAAGTTCGGCGGGCGCCAGAACCCGCGCGTGCTCTGGGTGGACGTCCGTGGCGACGTAGACGCGCTCAAGGCGCTCCAGAAGCGTGTGGATGGCAAGATCGCACCGTTGGGCTTCCCTGCGGACGAAAGGCCGTTCGCGGCCCATCTGACGCTCGCTCGCGTGCCCCAGGACCTCGCGAAGAAGGTCGCGAGGCCGCTTACGGAGGCAATCGTCGCCGTCAAAGTGCCGGACCCGCCGATCCCCGTGCGCGAGGTCGTCCTCATGCGCAGCGAACTGCGCCCGAACGGCCCCGTCTACACCCGCCTCTGCGGCGTCGAGCTCGCTTAGCCGCAGCGCCTCCTTGACAGGTCCTTAGTCCTCACGGCGCCCGGGCTGAATTGTGCCGTGTGGGGCATTACACGGGTGACAATCCCCAGGTGCTGAAGCACTATGATGATCGCCTTCCGCTCCGGCGGGATGGCGCAAGGTAAGGCAGCAGAAGGGAGAAGAGTGGCCGAACAGTACGATGCGATCGTCGTCGGCGCCGGGTTTGGGGGGGCAGCCTCCGCTGCGCTACTCGCCAGGAACGGCTTGAAGACGCTACTTCTGGACAAGAACGCTCAACCCGGCGGAAAGGCCGTCACTATCGCCAAGGAGGGGTTCCGCTACGAGCTGTGGCCGATCGTAGGAGGGCCCAGCCTTAACTCCCAGTTCGCGGCCGTCCTTGAGGAGATCGACATGGCGGATGAGGTTGAACTCCTCACGCCCGGAACTCCGATAAGCTCGCTGCTCTACAAGGGACGCTCCGGGAAGTACGAACAGCTCATCGGCACGGCTCGGCCGCGGGAGCAGGCAGATGCGGCCGGCCTGATCACATGGCTGCAGCTAGACCCCGCGGACCTCCCGGAGCTAACACGGCTCCTGCACGAAATGTCGACGCTGACGCCCCAGGAGATCGACGCTCTCGACGACATCACTCTGGCCGAGTTCCTGTCTCGCTATCGCCTCCCTGAGTCCGTTCACAGCTTCTTTGGCATGCAGTGCAACATTCTCTTCGTCGCCCCGATCGACTTGGTTGCGGCCTCGGAGGCGATAAAGACGTTCAACGACTTCGGAGCGGGTGGCGCCATGCGCTACAGCGCCGGCGGCTACGGCCGCGTGGCTGAGGTTTTCGCCCAGGCCGTGCAGAAGTACGGCGGCGATCTGCGCCTGAGAACGGGCGTAACGAGGATCGCGGTGGAAGAGGGGGCGGTGACAGGCGTTGTCACAGAGGAGGGGAGCTTCGCCGCTCCCATCGTGCTGAGCAACGCCGGCCTCCAGCCGACGGTGCTCAAGCTCGTGGGCGAAGAGCACTTCGACAGGAGCTACGTCAACTACATCAGAGGCCTGCTGCCTTCATGGGGTCTGATGGGCATTCGGTATTTTCTCTCCGAACCCGTCTTCGAGTATCCCGTCTCCATCGCCTTCTCAGACGAAAGCTACTGGGACGCTGAGCGCTTCCGACGGATCAAGGCGGGAGAGACGCCGGACGAGCTCCTGGTCTTCAACGTCGTGCCCTCGCTGTACGACCCCAGCCTCGCCCCCGAGGGGAAGCAGTGCGCCCTTGTGGCTACCCTTTGCTCCCCCGACCCGGAGCCAGCCGACTCCGAGGTCTGGTGGAGCAAGCTGGACGAGATGGTGGACCGGTTATGGCCGGAGATGCGACCCCACGTTGAGCGGGAAGAACGCTACTCGACAGCCCACGTGTCGTCCCTGAGCAGAGATCATGTCCTCCCGGGCCAGGGCGGCGAGTGCATCGGCCTCGCTCAGGTCGTGGGCCAGTGCGGTCGTCACAAGCCATCGGCCAGAGCGCCCATCCGCGGTCTGTACTATGTGGGCTGCGATGCCGGCGGCTACGGGTGCGGTACTCATCAGGCGGTGGATTCTGGAGTAGAAGTCGCCCGCATGGTTCTGCGCGACTACCGCATCACACAGGGCATGTCCTCACCCTGAGCCGACGAAGCTACGGTAGGTCCAGCAGGCCCCTCTTCGGGGCGCTGACGAGCGCCGCCATCACGCCCGGCGGCTGCCGGCCTTCGAACATCAGCTGGTGCGTGAGCGGGATCTCCTCGAACGAGTACGCCTGACTGAGGCAGGGGGCGATCTTCTTGTCCAGCACCAGTTGGTTGAACGCGGCCGCCTGCTCGTCGTTCGCGAAATGCGAGCCCTGGAGGCGCTTCTGCCGCATCCACAGGTAGCGCAGGTCGACGACGGCGTTGAAGCCGGTCGTGCCGGCGCAGATCACCACCATGCCCCCAGTGTCGCAGGCGAAGATCGACGTCGGCACCGTGTCCTCGCCGGGGTGGTCGAAGACGATCGCCGGGCTCTTGCGCTCGCCCAGGATCTCCCAGATCTTGGCGCCGAACGCCCGCGCTCCCTTCGCCCACTTGCCGTACGCTTCGTCGTCGGTCCAGTGCGGCATCATCCCCCAGTGGTCGAACTCCTTGCGGTTGATGCAGCCCTTGGCGCCCAGGTTCATGCAGTACTCGAACTTGTCCTCGCTGGACACGACCGCGATCGGTATGCCGCCCATCTCTCGCACGATCTGGGTCGCCATCGAGCCCAGGCCGCCTGAACCGCCCCAGATGAGCACGGCGTCGCCTTCTTTCACGGTGTTCGGCGGCCAGCCCATGAGCATGCGGTAGGCGGTGGCCCCCACCAGCGTCGGCGCCGCGGCCTCTTCCCACGTCAGGTGTGGGGCCTTGGGCAGACACTGGTGCGCCTGCACCTTCGTGAACTGCGCGAAGCTCCCCCAGTTCGACTCGTAGCCCCAGATCCTGAACGAGCTTGAGAACATCGGGTCGTTGCCGGCCTTCACGAACGGGTCGTCCTCGTCCCACATGCCGCAGTGCACGATCACGCGGTCGCCCACCTTGATGTTGGTGACGTTCTCCCCGACGGCGTAGACGATGCCGGCCGTGTCGCTGCCGCCGATGTGGAAGCCTGTCGTGTCGCCTTCCTTTTCGCGCGCCTTGATCACGTTGACGGGAATTCCGCGCGCCGCCCAGACGTTGTTGAAGTTGATCCCGGCGGCCATGCTCAGCACCAGCGCCTCGTTCGGCTTCAGCTCCTTCGGCGTGTCCACCTTCTCGATCTTGAACGCGTCCTTCGGCTCGCCGAAGCGCTCCGGCCGGATCAGCTGCGCAAACATCTGGTCCGGCACCTCGCCGATGGGCGGAATCTCGCCGATTTCGTAGATATCCTTCGTCGAGGCCACTGGGCTCCTCCTCCGCGTAGCGTAGTCATGCAGGCCTAAGGCCTGCTTGGGCGCGGACTACGGTATCAGGCTCGCGTACGGCGGGCAATGCGACTCACTCAGGCCCGGCCACCGGCCCCACCATCGCTCTTCGGTGCAGACGGCCCTTGACTTCCCGTAGACCAGCGGCCAATACTCCCTCCACACGTGTCCAAGGGGGGGTCATGCCTGAGTTTTCGTCGGTCTTCCAGGACGGTCGGCGCCGAAATCTGCTGCTACAGGCACGCTATGGAACTGCGGCGGTGCTCACTCTGAGCCTTGCCATCGCGCTCACGCTGGTTCTCTCCGCCTGCGGTGGCGACGGTGGCACGAACGGTGACGCCGGCCTTCCCTCCGTCGCCGAAGTCGCCCCCGAACTCGCCGAATTCGGCGACCTCGCCACCGTCCACTCACAACCGGTGTCCGAGGCGTTCGGCCCGGACGGCGGGGCGATGGACCTCGCTGACGGCTCGCGGGTGGAGGTGCCGGAGGGGGCGTTCACGGAGCCGACGGAGCTGTCCGCCGCCATCGTTGATGTGGAAGTCGAAGACCCGGTGAAAGAGTTGCGCGTATATCACCTGTCGACAGTAGAAGACATCGGCCCTCTGGGAGCGCCGGTGGTGCTGGAGATCCAGAGGCCCGCTGACGAAGGGGTGGTGGCTGAGCTGGTCGATGGCGAGTGGCGGACGCTAGCGGTTTCGCCGGGTACGACGACACGAGTAGACATCGATCATTTCTCGTCAGCCGACGTTGCCCGGGTGACCTGCATCCGTATCGTTCAGCTCGGAGCCGGCGACAAGGTTGGCCACGAAAGACTCAGTGTTCTCGCTGGATTAGTGTGCGGCGAGGATACCGAGAACGAGCTATCCGCCGATGATCAAGCGTTCATCAACACTGCGGTCGATGACGCCGTGAACGAGTTCGAACGAGCGGGTGCCAGCAACGAGGACATCCTCGCAGCGAAGGTGCGGGTGCGCGCCTGCCTGACGGAGGCGCTGCTCGATAGGAAGAAGAGCCCAGAGGACGCCATCACCGACTGCGAGTGGGCTACGGAGGCCTACCTCCCAACGCCAACTGCCACGTCCACGGCGGCCGAGCCCGAGCCTGAGCCTGAACCTGAGCCTGAGCCTGAACCTGAACCTGAGCCTGAGCCGGAGCCGGAGCCGGAGCCGGAGCCCGAGCCCGAGCCTCCGCCACCTGTCGGGGACCAGCAGATCGCGGCGATAGGCAGCCTGAGCGAGTCTCAGGCTGCGGAGTTTGAGAGCTTCGACGGCCAGGACCTGCAGAGCAGCCACATCGAGCTGAGCTTCCCGGCCGAAGGCGGCGACGTGACGGGCAAGTGGAGCATGGTGCTTGAATTTGATTTCGGGCCAACCGATGACGAGGGTGGTGTCTGCATCTGGAAGTTGACAAGTACGGGACAGCTGCAGGGGAGCTACGGTGGTGGCGGCGTGCTGGATGGAACCAACGCGTGGGCTTCTTCCGTTTTCATCGTTGCTGGATGCGAGAAGATTGGTCTCAGTCCGAACAGCGGCACGGATCCTTGGTCAGGTACCTACGTGGGCCAGGAGGTGCACGTGGTCTTCGACTCAGAACCCCCCTTGGAGTTCGTCGCAACGGTGCTGCCATAGGAGATGCAGGCGTTGGCCATCAGGTTCCCGCTGTGTGCCGGGGAGGCAGATTTCTTCCGCGATGTAAGGAGAGATCTGCATTGTTGTGCCTGAGTTCCGGGCGCGGTCGAACGCCTAGCCGCGCGGCAGGCCGAGGCCGCGCGTCGCGATGATGTTGCGGTTGATCTCGCTCGTGCCGCCGGCGATCGTCGAGGAGACTGACTGCAGATAGACGCGCCCGAAGCGGCCCCTGTTCGGCGTGTAGCGGGCGTTGGCGGAACCCTCCTCGCCGCGAGTCAGCTGGCCGGCCAGCCCGATGATGTTCGACGCTGTGTTCGCGATCCGCTGGTTCAGCTCCGCCGCGTAGATCTTGACCGCGGACGCCTCGTGGTTCGGCACCTGGCCGCGGTTCTGCAGCGAGATCACACGGTACGACATCAGCCGCGCCGCCTCCGCCTCTATCGAGCGCTCGGCCAGCTCCATCTTCGCCGTCGGCTGCAGCGTGCCCTTGCGGTTCTCCTTCACCCACAGCACCAGGTCCTCGACTGACTGCCCCTGCGCGATCGAAGTGCCGATCGACGACCGCTCGAAGTCCAGCGTCGTCGTGCCCACGTACCACCCGCGGTTCTCCTCGCCCAGGAGATCCTTGCGGGGAACGCGCACGTTGTCGAAGAACACCTCGTTGAAGCCGGGCGTGGCCGCCATGTTGACCAGCGGCCGCACGGTGACGCCGGGCGTCTTCATGTCCAGCAGGAAGTAGGAGATGCCTTTGTGCTTCGGGGCCTCCGGGTCAGTGCGCGCCAGGAGGATCATCCGCTCCGCGTACTGCGCGCCCGTGATCCAGATCTTCTGGCCGTTGACGATGTAGTCGTCGCCGTCCTTGACCGCCTTCGTCTGCAGCGACGCCAGGTCTGACCCCGACTCCGGCTCCGAGAAGCCCTGGCACCAGACCTTCCCCTCCAGCATCCCCGAAAGGTGCTCCTTCTTCTGCTCGTCCGTGCCGTAGACGATGATCGTCGGGCCCGCCATCGTGATGCCGATGCCACCGGGGCGCGGCGCGCGGGCCAGCGCCAGCTCCTCGTTGAACACGAACTGCTGCATCACGCTGAGGCCGGCGCCGCCGTACTCCGTCGGCCAGGCGGGCGCCACCCAGCCCTTCGTCGCAAGCTTCTTGATCCACGCGTTGTAGCGCTCCAGCGCGGCCTGGCCGCCCGCCGATGCCGCCTGCGCGGCGCTCACAGTGCCGCCGTCGCCGCCCTTCTTGTACTCCGCGCTCACGAACGCCCGCACTTCCTGCCGGAACGCCGCTTCTTCGGGGTTGTCTCGAAAATCCATGTCGTGTGCTCCTTCGCGCGCCATTCTAACGCCTGTCCTGAGCGAAGTCGAAGGGCCTGTCCTGAGCCTGTCCTTAGCGCTCGCCACAGGCGAGCAGTCGAGGGGCGCCCTCCACAGGCGGGCAGCCGAAGGGCGCACGTCAAGGTTCCGCCAGCCGGTGCGCCTCGTCTCACAGGTCGTCGAGGCTCGCTAACCGACAACGTATGTGACTTTCGGCCCTTGACCGCCCTAGCGGCTCACCGTAGGCTGGCGGACGCTCATGCAAGAAAGGCACGCGTTTAGAGCCCCCGTCAGTCGCCTGGCGGCAGCCGTTGTGCTGATCCTTGCGCTAACGGCCCTCGCCTCCTCGAACCCCGTCCGCGCGGTCGGCGCCACGTTCACCGTCAACAGCAACGTCGATGCCCTCGATGGCAACCCCGGCAACGGCACCTGCGCGGGCACCGGCGGATGCACTCTCCGCGCCGCCGTCATGGAGGCCAACGCCTTCCCCGGCCACGACACGATCAACCTCTCCAGCGACACATACCTCCTCACCCTCACCGGCGCCTTCGAGGACGCGGCCGTCACCGGCGACCTCGACATCACGGAGGGCGTCACGATCAATGGCGCCGGGGCCGCCAGCACCTTCATCGATGCCACTGGCATCGTCGACCGCGTGTTTCACGTGGATCCATTGAGCACCGGCATCAACGTGCAGATCAGCGGCGTGACGGTCCGGAACGGCAGCACTACAGGCTCTGGCGGGGGCATCAACGTTGCCGGCAATGGCACGCTGATCCTGAGCGATAGCACGCTCAGGGCTAACACAACCACTACGAGCCACGGCGGTGCCCTGCAGAATCTAGGAACCGCCGCGCTGACCAACGTAACAATCAGCGACAATACGGCCCCTAGTGGCTTCGGTGGAGGTATCGACAATCGCGGCGAGGCTACGCTAACTGGCGTGACCATCAGCGGAAACACGGCTGCCGGTGGCGGTGGTGGTATTCACAACATCAGCGGAATGCTGACACTCGTGAATAGTCTTGTCGGCGCCGCCAACACTGCCAACGGCGCTCTCGGCGGGGCCGGCGGGGGGATAGAGAACAACGGCGGAACGGTGATCGTCACCGACAGCACTATCACCGCTAACACCAGTGCCACAAATGGTGGCGGCATCTCCAACAACACCGGCGCATTGACGGTGACAGGGGCAACCGTCGTTGGCAACTCGGCCACTTCGGGCGGGGGCGGCATCAAGAACGAGGCTACGGCGGAGGTGACCAACACCACAGTTACCGGCAACTCAGCCCCGTCAGGCGGCGGCCTGGACAACCGCGGCACCCTCACAGCCACCAACGTCACCGTCACCGGTAACACCGCTTCCTCAGGCGGCGGCATCTGGGCCTTCGACGCGACCGTCGTCAACACCCTGTTCGCCCACAACGGCGCCGGCGGCGACTGTTTCATCACTGTGGCATTGACCTCCAGCCACAGCCTGGACAGCGACGGCTCGTGCGGTCTTGTCGGCCCCGGCGACATTCCCAACACCAGCCCACTCCTCGGACCGCTCGGCAACTACGGCGGCACGACCGACGTCTTCCCGCTCCGGTCCCACAGCCCCGCCATCGACGCCGGCGACGGCGCCTCCTGCCCCTTCAGCGACCAGCGCGGCGGCATCCGCCCGCAGGACGGCGACGACGACACCATATTCGACTGTGATATCGGCGCTTTCGAACTGCAGCCCGTGTGCGGGGGAGACGGGACCGTACTCTCACCCTCCGATGTGCCGATACCCGACAACGACCCCGGCGGGGTCAGCTCAACGGTTGGCTGGATCGCGACGGGAGAGATAGCCGACCTCAACCTGTGCGTCGCCATACCGCACTCCTACGTGGGCGACCTGATCGTCGCGCTCACCCACGTAGACACCGGCACCACGGCTACCGTCATCGACCGCCCAGGTGACCCCGCGTCGCCGAACGGCTGCTTCGGCGAGGACATCTTCGTCCTTCTGGACGACGAAGCCGGGCCGCCTGTCGAGAACGAGTGCGGCCTCCTGATTCCCTCGATCGCCGGGAACTTCACCCCGAACAACCCCCTCTCCGTCTTCGACGGTGAGGACATCTCCGGTGACTGGACGCTCACGGTCTCCGACCACGCCTTTACCGACACCGGCGTCCTCGACCGCTGGGACCTCCTGCCCCAGTTGGTGGTGATCACTCCCAGCCCCACGCCGACACCGAGTCCGACACCAACTCCCGCGCCTGGAACTCCCACCCCAACGCCCACACCTACCAGCTCGGCCACTTCTCCCTCGCCTACGCTCACTGCCACCCCAACGGCCACTCCGACAGCCACACCGCCAGGACAGAGCGCCGTCTGGGGCGACCACAACTGTTCCGGTGAGCCCAACCCCGTCGACTCGCTGCTCACGCTGCGCTACGATGCCGGCCTCAGCGCCAACACGGGCGATTGCCCCGACTTCGGGCAGGTCGTCGACGTTCAGAACGCCTCGCCACACCCTTGGGGCGACGTCGACTGCGGCGGCGAGATCACGCCCGTCGACTCCCTCAAGCTCCTCCGCTACGACGCGGGCCTCAGCGTGACGCAGGCGGCCGGCTGCCCGCCCCTCGGCTCCCACGTGCTCGTGACAGAGTAGCGCCTCGGCCAGTCCTCGATTCGCCATATATCGACGCTTGTGCTAGGATTGCGTCGTTTCAAACGGAGGGGGTTTCGTCATGCTTGGTCGCTCTGTCGCCCTTATCGCTGCGCCGGTCGCCGCTCTTCTGCTGGCGGCACTACTGGCGGTACTCCTGTGGAACGCCCCGTCGGGCGGGGCCACCGGCAACTCCATCACCTCCCCCGACACGGCCGGCCACGTCGGCGATTACACGTCGCTGGCCCTGGACGCCAGCGGCAACCCGGTTGTCAGCTACTGGGATTGGGGCAACGACGACCTGAAGGTGCTGCACTGCAACGACCCCAACTGCTCGGGCGGGAACGAGAGCACCACCTCGCCCGACACGGTCGGCAGGGTCGGCGAGCACACGTCGCTGGCGCTGGACGGGAGCGGCAACCCCGTGGTCAGCTACTTCGACAACACCGGCGACGACCTGAACGTGCTGCACTGCAACGACGCCAACTGCTCGGGCGGGGACGAGAGCATCACCTCGCCCGACACGGCAGGCAACGTCGGCGAGTTCACGTCGCTGGTGCTGGACGGCAGCGGCAACCCGGTGGTCAGCTACTACGACAGGACCAACGGCGACCGGAAGGTGCTGCGCTGCAGCGCCCCCGGCTGCACCGGCATCATCAGCGCCTCCCCCGACACGGGGGGCGATGTCGGCTGGTACACGTCGCTGGCGCTGGACAGCAGCGGCTACCCGGTGGTCAGCTACTTCGACTTCACCAATGGCGACCTGAAGGTGCTGCACTGCAGCGGACCCACCTGCGACCAGCCCATCCCCAACTCCATCACCTCCCCCGACACGGCGGGCGATGTCGGCGCGTTCACGTCGCTGGCGCTGGATGGCAACGGCTACCCGGTGGTGAGCTACTACGATTCCACCAACAAGGGCCTGAAGGTGCTGCACTGCAACGACGCCAACTGCGCAGGCAGCGACGAGAGCATTACCTCGCCCGACACGGCGGGCTCTGTCGGCGGGTACACGTCGCTGGCGCTGGATGGTAGCGGCAACCCGGTGGTCAGCTACCACGACTTCGACAACTTCGACCTGAAGGTGCTGCACTGTAACGACCCCAACTGCTCAGGCGGGGACGAGAGCATCACCTCCCCCGACACGACGGGCGATGTCGGCCGGCACCCCTCGCTGGCGCTGGACGGCAGCGGCTACCCGGTGGTGAGCTACCTTGACTTCAGCAACGACGACCTGAAGGTGCTGCACTGCGGCGACCCCAACTGTAGCGCGGCGCCGCCGCCGACGCAGAGTCCGAGCCCGACGCCGACACCGCTGCTGACACCGTCGCTGACGCCCACTCCGATCTCGACGCCTACACCCGTCGGCCAGACGCCGACGCCCACTCCGACGGCCACGCCCGTGGGGCAGACGCCGTCACCCACGCCTACGCCAACTCCCACGGCTTCACCGGTCATTCAGACCGAGTTGACCTCCAGCGCCGCCGCCGGAGCCAGCCAGATCGATGTGGCATCGATGGACGGGTTCAGCGTAGGGGATCCGATCACGGTCAATCCGGGGGGCTCGAATGAGGAGACCAGTCAGATTACCGCCTTCGGCTCCTTCATCCTCGGCTCACCCCTCCTGTTCGACCACGAGGCCGGCGAGCCCGTGGTGCTCGGGTCATCCGGCACGCCAACACCGGCTCCGACGCTGACTCCGACGGCCGCGCCGGGCGAGGACCGCATCTGGGGCGACCACAACTGCTCCGGTGAGCCCAACCCCGTCGACGCGCTGCTCACGCTGCGCCACGACGCCGGCCTTAGCGCCAACACGGGCGACTGCCCGGAGATGGGCGTGGTCGTGGAGGTCGTCGGCGCTTCGCCGCACCTCTGGGGCGACGTCGACTGCGGCGGCGAGATCACGCCGGTGGACTCGCTCAAGCTCCTGCGCTTCGACGCGGGGCTAAGCGTCCCGCAGGCAGCCGGCTGCCCGCTCCTCGGATCGGCGGTTCTGGTCGTCGTTCAGTAGCCTGCTGCGGGCGGATAGCTTGGCTACAAGACCCTGTCAAGCACGGCGCATCGTCCCTGCAGCAGCGACAATTACGGCGGAGACTGCGCCGAAAACCACCAGCACGACTGCATTCGGGCGGAAGGCGCTCCCCGGTGGGCCTCCCGCCTCGGGTAGGCCAGCCGGTGTCGGAGTTGTGCCGGCCGGTGAAGGCGCGTCTGTTGCCGGTGGTGTTGGGGTGGTGGGAGAGGCCGATGGTGACGCCGTCGGCGTACTTAGAAGTATGCCGGTGTCGACTGCGAAGGTCACGTCCTCACTAGCCCACTGGAAGGAGCCCTCAAGTTCCCCGAACTCCTCCGTGAGGACGCTAACCAGGATGTCTGTGCCAGGGACGCTGCACGCCTCAGCGCTCTTCAGCGGCCACCACGCTGTCACTGAAGATAGCGTCACCGGCTCCGTATCGCCTTGTCCACAGTCGACGGCCCCGGCGCGAAACCACCACGCCAGGAGCGTCACCGGTTGCTCGCGGCCGGCGTGCTCGAACCGGGCGGTGACAGTGGGAGGATCTGGACCGTCCAAGGCCCAGTCGATGTCCACTGTCACATCGTCCCCGTTGAAGATGAACTCCTCGGAACACGACGTCCACAACCCGTAGCAAATGGTTGCGGGTACGCCTGTTAAATTACAAGGAGGATAGTCGTACCACGGCCACGACGTCCAGTGCACAACTGTCTGGAGGACGTCGGCGGTAACTTTCACCGAGCATCTTTCACCATCGACTATCGCCCGGCCAATCCGGTTCACCCACATGATGAAGGGTTGCCCATTGAGCGTGTTCCGGACAGACACTCTGGCGGATCCGGTGGGCGCCGTGCCAGGCGTCGGGGACGCCTCGGCGGCGACGTTGCCGGGCCGCGCCGTTTCGGCGGCGCCGGAAAGCAGCGCGGCTGCCCCAAGCGACGCCAGCGCGAGAACGAACAGCGGGAGAAGAACCCCCACGGGAACGTAGAAACGGAAGCGCTGAATGGCGTACCCCCTGACTCGGGCGATCCGCTCGCCCGTGTCTCGAACGCCCGCATTCTAGCGACGAGCTGGCGTGTCGTCAACCACCCGCTGACACTTCCCCCTTCGACCTACCCCCGGTTTCCGCTACCCTCCAGCCGGAGGGAGTGCAGTCTTGAGTGAGCGCGGCCAGCAGGAATTCGCCCGCATTTCAATCAAACAGAACGCCGCGCCGCCAACACGAAACCGGCCGCAAAACGAAACATTGCCGAAAAACAACCAAACGTCAGATACAAGCCGCCGCAAACGATCAGACGCCAATTGCGGAACCGCCCTCGGTCGCCTCCCCCTCGCCCGCACACGGGAGAGGGGGCCGGGGGGTGAGGGCCCTACTCGCGCGGCAGGTCGAGGCCGCGCGTGGCCACGATGTTGCGCTGGATCTCGCTCGTCCCGCCCTCAATCGTGTTCGCCACCGAGCGCAGGTACTGGTACTGCATGCGGCCCTTCAGCGGCGTCCACTTGCTGTCGCCGCCAAGCTGACCGTACATGCCCAGGACCTTGATGCCCGTGTTGGCGAGGCGCTGGTTCAGCTCCATCGAGTACAGCTTCGTCGCGCTCGCCTCATAGTTCGGGATCAGGCCGCGGTTCTGCATCGTGATCAGGCGGTAGGAGAGCATCATCGAGCACTCAGTCTCGATCAGGCGCTCGGCAAGCTCGGTGCGAATACCGGGGTTCGTCGCAAGCGCGCTCTGGCCGTTCTCCTTGTGCTCCTTGGCGAAGGCGATCAGGTCCTCGACCGACTGGTTCTGGCCCACCGCCGAGCCGATGTTCGAGCGCTCGATGTCCAGCGTCGTCACGGCCATGTACCAGCCGCGGTTCTCCTCGCCCAGCAGGTTCTTGGCGGGGAGGCGGACGTCCTCCAGGAAGACCTCGTTGAACTCGTGCCCGCCGGCCATGTTCATCAGCGGCCGTACGGTGACACCGGGGGCGTTCATCGGGACGACGAAGTAGGAGATGCCCTTGTGCTTCGGAGCGTCGGGGTCGGTGCGCGCAAGCATGAGCATGTACTTCGACATGTGCGCGACCGTCGTCCACATCTTCTGGCCGTTGATCACGTAGTCGTCGCCGTCGCGGACGGCCTTCGTCTGCAGCGAGGCGAGGTCGGAGCCCGATTCCGGCTCGGAGAAGCCCTGGCACCACATGTCCTCACCGGAGAGGATGCCGGGGATCCACTCTTGCTTCTGCTCGTCGTTGCCGTAGACAAGGATCGTGGGGCCGAGCACCGCGACGCCCAGGCCGCCGATGTAGATCGTGGAGGGCGCCCGCATGCGAGCCGTCTCCATGTTGTAGACGAACTGCTCCATGACGGTCATGGCGGCGCCGCCATACTCCTTTGGCCAGGCCGGTGCGATCCAACCCTTGCCGGCGAGCTTCTTGCGCCACGCAATGTAGTCGCCGGCGTTCGAGAAGAAGCTGCCGCCGCTCAACAGCGCCTCCGGGCACTCTTCTTCGATGAAGGCGTGGACTTCCTGGCGGAAGGTCTCCTCTTCAGGCGTCAGGCGAAAGTCCATTTGGTGTCTCCTCTCGGTTCAGGCCGGTTCGGGCGGGGGCCACTGGCGATTATGAGAAACCGTGACGTGCGCGTCAAGGTTGGGCGTCAGGAGCCGCCTCCGAAGAGCGCCATCCGGTCGAAGTAGACCTCGTTCCGGCGCAGCAGGTTGTCGCGAAGCATGACGAGGTCCATGCCGTTAACCTCGACTGTCTGGCCGCCGCCGTCGGTTGGTGTCAGCGTGGCGCTCCAGAGGAAGCCGCCGCCGGAGGTCTCGCTGAAAGTATGGAACTCCTTGAGAGTCCAGTGCATCTTCCACTTTGCGAAGAGCTTCGTGAGATAGCGGCGGAGGGAGTCGCGCCCCTCAACGGGGCCATGAGTGTTGGGGTCCAGGTAAACACAGTCCTCGGTGTAGCAGGCGACTACACCTTCGACATCCTGGCGGTTCCAGGCGGCGAGGACCTTTTCGGAGAGGGCGAGCGCGTCACCAGCGGTGATGACCATGGGTGACCTCCAATCGGGTGTGGGTGTGTGGGTCATGGTATGCAACCCTAACGTGCACGTCAAGTGCTTGACGGAAATATGTAACAGTTAGATTCTAGAAAAAAGAGGTGAAGCTGGCGCACTAAACCTCCCGTTCGCCGGCAGTGCGCCGGCCCGCATCCACGTCCGCGAGGAAAGCTTTCAGTTCCGCGACGAAAGTGTCGACCCGCCAGCGAAAGCCGTGGCCGCAATCCCGCCGGAGCACGAAGCGCGAACCCTTGATCAGGGAGTGGTCGCGTCGCGCGCAGGGAGCGAGCCAGTCCCGCTCGCCCACCATCACGAGCGTCGGTACCGTGATTGAGCCGAGGCGCGCCGTCAGGTCCTGGCGCTCGACGATCGCTCGCGCGGTGGCGGCGTATCCCGCGGCCGGCGTCGTCCTCGCGCGGCGCACATAGTCGTCGAGGGTGTAGGGGCTGTCCCGGAAGGCGGGGTCGTTCTCCTTGCGGAAGTTGTATTCACGGCGCATCGCCTCTTCAAGACCGTGCTCCTCCACCATGCTGGCTCGGTTGCCGATTACGCTCTGGACCCAGCGCTCCCATTTGCCCGCCTCGCCCTTGTCCACGCCGTTGCCGCAGCTGGTGTCGCTGAGGGTCGCAGAGGCACAGAGCGCCGGGAAGTCGACGGCGAGGTTGGCCGTGATCATGCCGCCCAGCGACTGGCCGCCGATGTGCGCCTTCTTCACTCCCATTGTGTTGAGCATTCCCGCGAGGTCCGCGGCGAAGATCTCAAGCGAGTACTGGTGGTCGTCTGGCGGCGCGGTCGTCTTTCCGTGGCCGCGCGTGTCGTAGAGGATGAGTGGGCGAGTTTCGGCCAGCGGGAGGAGATGGGGCACCCACTGTTGCGATGTGGCGCCGAGCCCGTGCGAAAGGACGAGCGGCGTGGCCGGCCCCTCTCCGTGAACCTCATAGTAGGCGTCGATTCCGTTCGTGCTGACGTGCGGCATCGCAACTCCGTTGCCCGGCGACGCTACGGCGTGGCGCTGATCACCGCTCCGATGGGAGTCGCCTGCCGTGCCCGGTGCATTAGCCTTCCTCCGCCTCGCGTTCGTCTTCGCCCTCGCGCTCGCGCCGTTCGCGCTCCAGCGCCTCGGCTTCCTCGCGCTGCTCGCGCTCTTCCTTCGACTCGCCAAGTTCGATCGCTCCATCGTCGGTAGTGCGCAGCTCTGCCGTGAGGACGTCTCCCAGCGTGGAGTAGCGGTCGACGCCGAGGTAGTGCAGCGGCCGGTATTCCGGGTCTTCCAGCAGCCACGTTTCGTCGAACGCCTCCTTGTCTGCCTGGACGATGAGCACGCGGCCGACGAAAAGCGTGTGGTCGCCGATGCGCAGCGCGTCCTCCAGCGAGCACTCGACCCAGGCGACGCAGTTCTCGATCAGCGGCGCCTCGACCTTGGACGCGCGGAACGTCGCCAGCTTGCCCAGCTCGATCTTGTTCACGTCGGCGCCGGAGACCATGCCGAAGTACTGCGTGTGGTCGGTCAGGTCGCGCGCCGGGAAGTTGAGCGCGAACTCCTCGGAAAAGCGCACCATGTCGTGCGTATGACGCGCGGGGTTGACGACGACGCCCACGAGCGGCGGGTTGCGGGACAACGGCGTCGTCCAGATCGCCGGCATGACGTCTGTCTGGTCGCGCCAGCGAGTAGTCACAAGTGACACCGGCCCGCCGTTGAGCAGCCGCAGCGAGTCCAGCGGGTCGAGCGCGCGCCTCGTCATGCGCCAAGCGTCGGTGCGAACGCCCCGGCCGTCAAGAGGGCGCATTGTCATCCTGCGGCCGGACGTCTAGAATGAGGCAACTTCGCCCCGGCAAAGGGAGGATGCTCATGATCGCCCGTACTCTGATTCTGGCGCTCGTCGCCGCCGTGTTCGTCACACTCATGGCGATCGGCTCAGTTGGCCACCCAGGGAGCTCATCCACGTCGCTCGCCACAACGAGCGCGACCTGGGCCGACCTGGATTGCAGCGGCGACATCACGACCGCTGACCCGTTGCAGGCGCTCCTCGATATTGGCGGCCTGCCCGGCGAACCGGCTGAATTCTGTCCGATCGTGGGCTCACCGGTCGATGCCGATGGCGTCGACCGAGTGTTCGGCGACATTAACTGCGACGGCGAGGCGAACGCGCGGGACGTCGTCGAGCAGCTCGCTGATCTGGCCGGCATCGGCGCTACGACGGGCGCTTGCCCGGCCGTCGGCGCTGCCGTCGACCTGACCGCTCTCGCCACGATCTTCGAGATCGGCGAGGACTGGCGCGACTACGGCGACGCCCCCGAGGGCGCGCCGACACTCTACACGGGCGGCGCGGCGACCGGCAGCTTCCCGACGTCTGCAGCCACCGGCCCCTCGCACGAGACGCCGTTCGCCTTCCGGCTCGGCGCGTTCGAGACGGCCGAAGAAGCGCCGCGTGCGGACGACAGCGCGGATGACGGCCTGCTCTGGCTAGAGATGAACGAATGCGCCACCAGCTCCGCACTCCTCGCGATCAGCCTCGACGGCGTGCCGGAGGCGGAGCGTGACGAGCTGACCGTCAACATCTTCGCGGACTGGAACCGCGACGGCGACTGGGACGACACGGACGGCTGCACGGATGAGTGGGCGCTCCGCGACTTCGCACTAGACGTCAGCGGTGAGCCGGACTTCACCATACTTACGGTCGACTTCCCCGGCGGCGACCAGGTGGACGAGTTCTGGATGCGCGTCATGCTAACGAGCCAGCCGTACAATCCTGCCACGGACAACCTGCTACCCGGCGAGACAGAGGACTACATGATCAGCGGTGGCCAGGTGTTCCAGCCGGAGGATTCCGCCCAGACGTCTGGCCTGGCGCAACCGTTGGCCGGGGCTGACCTCGCCGGCAACCAGTTCATCTGCCAGGGAAGCGTCGTCCCGCACGGCTCGGACAAAGTGGTCTTCGATTTCGAGCAGACGACCGCCAGCTTCGACTCGGGCTTCAGGGTACGTAGGATCAAGGCGAACGTGCCCCAGCCCACGACGGAGGACGGGAAGAAAGCCGCCGGCGTCTCCGTAACGCGGACGAGCGTGAACCTGAAGAAGCTGGACAAGAACGGCCACGTCGAGGACGACCCCACGAAAGACGGCCGCGTCCGCCTCCGGCTCACGGTCACGATCGCCACGAGTGAAGATCTGCCGGACCGCCTCGAAGGTCCGCTCATCCTCGATATCGTGATTTCGGGCAGGGAACGGAACGGTGACAAGTTCGACGGCAGCCGGGAGTGCGCCTTCTACGTTGACCATTCGGCCGGCGCTGCCTTCCAGGACCCGGAAACGGCTGGCTTCTTCGGCGGCCCGGGACGCGCCGCTGGGATGGGCAAGGACGATCCGAAGTTCATTTTCGTACAGCACGGCAAGACGATTGTCCTCAAGACGGACGCAGCGATCACAAACTGCAAGGGGCTAACCGGCAACGCGAAGAAGGACTGTCAACAGGAGTTCGCCGGCGCCCGCTACGACAAGAGTTCGCTGACGGTGTTCGGGAGCGACGGCGCCGTGATCGCCTCGGCCGACCTCAAGACCGGGGCGGGCATCAAGTCGGTCAAGCCGGCAAAGAGCGGGCGCGCCATCAAGATCTATACCGTGAAGGATGATCACGATCCGCCGGTGCAGCGCATTGTGGTCCGAATCAAGGGGACGCGGCCGGGCGGAGGGACGTTCTGGGACTACTTCCGCGTCGTCATCGTCCACGAACGGGGGTCGAAAGCGAAGAAGCTGGCCAATGATTACACGGAGAGTGGTGTCGCCGTCCTCTTTGACGAGGACGAAGCAACGACCATCGCCTACGGCGTAGGCCAACAGGCGATGTTCCTTCTGGAGGCGCCGGTCGACGGCGCCATCTTCGACGACACCGAGTTGATCTGCCATGCGGCAGGTTCGCAGGCCGTCCGCCATCCCTTCCGTGGCTCACTGGACGGCGTCAGTTCTTACGGCTTCATTCTGGACTATGCCGGCGGAAATAGCTCGGATGTCTTCTATGCCCGGCCGTCTAACCAGGTGACGCGTAACGTGAGCGGAAACTCGTTCTGCCCGCCGCCGCTCGCCTCCAACCTCACCAACTTCGGGCAGTTCTCGCCGTTCGTCATCCTGGAGGCCGCTGGCTGCGACAGTCACGCCGTCTTCAGCGAATTCAATACGGAGTTAGAGACGTTCCGGCTCGGCTCGGTCAAACTCGCCGGCAACAGCCTCGGGCCCATCCCCGGCGGCGAAAACTACCGCGACCCGTCGTGCTTCGCATTCGACCACCAGATGGGTATAGTCGGCAGCACGCCTGGCGAAGGCGGGCGGAGCCACGGCGGGTTCGTGCCCTTCGCTGCGTGCAACGGTACGTGCACGCAAGGGATACCCTCGCCGAAGGTCATTCTGCCCGCAGACGGGCCGGATGTGCACATGGTGGGCCTCGCCGTTTCGCCCGACGCGACGAAGATCGCCTGGTACAGGTCGACGGCCAGCGACTCGCAGGTCTGGGTCGGCGACTTCGACCCGTTCACGCAAACAGTGACGAACCACCAGCAGTTGACGACCGAAGGTTTCAACTATGATCCGACGTGGTCGCCGGACGGCAGCCAGATCGCTTTCTTCTCCGATCGAGACGGCAACTTCGAGATATACGTGATGAACGCCGACGGCAGCGACCAGACGAACATCACGAACACGCCGGGGATCAACGAGACCGAGCCCTCGTGGCAGGTGCCATAGCGAGACTCATCGCGGCCGCCCGGGTGCGATAATCGGGCTATGGGCGGCCGCATCCTGGTCGGCTCCTGTTCGTGGGCCGACAAGACGCTGATCGACAGTGGCTGGTATCCGCCGGCCGCCGCGAAGTCGCCGGAGGAGCGTCTCCGCTACTACGCCGATCGCTTTCCGATCGTCGAGGTTGACTCGACCTACTACGCGATTCCGCACGCCCGCAACGCCGAGCTCTGGGTCGAGCGCACGCCGGACGAGTTCACGTTCGACGTCAAGGCCTACGCACTCTTCACCGGCCATGGCGCCGCCGTGCAGGCGTTTCCGAAGGACGTAAAGGAGGCGCTGCCTGGCGACCTGCGACAGAAGCGCAACGTCTACATGAAGGACCTGCCGGCCGAGACCGGCGACGAGATGTGGCGCCGTTTCAACGAGACGCTCCTGCCGCTGGACAGCGCCGGCAAACTGGGGACGGTCCTCTTCCAGTACCCGCCCTGGTTCGGGCCGCGAAGCGACAACCGCGAGGCGGTCCTGGAGGCGAAGGAGCGGCTGGGCCAGTACCGGATCGCCGTCGAGTTCCGCAACGCCGCCTGGATGGCGGAGCCGGCAGACCAGGAACGCACGCTGCGCTTCCTGACCGACAGCGCCATCCCCTACGTCTGCGTCGACGAGCCGCAAGGGTTCAAGAGCAGCGTTCCGCCGGTTACCGCAGTCACCCACCCGTCGGTCGCGCTGCTGCGGATGCACGGCCGGAACACCGACACCTGGACGGCGCGCTCGAAGACTGCCGCCGAGCGCTTCGACTACCTGTACAGCGAAGACGAGTTGCGAGAGTGGGTGCCTCGCATTGAGCACCTGGCCGAAGACGCAGCCGAGGTCCACGTCCTGATGAACAACTGCCACAGCGACTACTCAGTGCGCAACGCGCGCCAAATCGGCGAGATGCTCGGCGTCATCGAGCACGAGCCGCAGCGGTCACCGGAATCGGAGGACTCGCCCAGGGCAGGTCAGGACCGCCTGCTCTGACCCCGCCCCTCAGCGAACGGCTGGCGGAGGGGGTGGGATTCGAACCCACGGTACCCTTGCAGGTACACACGCTTTCCAGGCGTGCCCAATCAACCACTCTGGCACCCCTCCGCGGAGAGACTCGGCGCTATCCGGTTCGAGGCTCAGCGGCGATCCGGCATCGCGCATCGGGCCTCGGGAACTCATTTGGCGGAGGGGGTGGGATTCGAACCCACGGTACGCCAAAAGACGTACAACGGTTTTCGAGACCGCCCCGTTCAACCACTCCGGCACCCCTCCGGGGACGTTTCTAGTCTACTGTACCGGATCGTGATTCTTCGATCAGCCGCTGCTTGAGCGCGCCCCCTTCTGCGGCTGAGTCGTCCGCGTCGGATGAGCCGCTACTTGTCGGGGCGGCCGACGATCTTGCGGTAGCGCTCGGTCATCTTCTCTTCCGCCTCGCGCTGAGCCTTCTTCGCTTCGCCCATCGCCTCATCGAACTGCTCGCGCAGACCGCTGAAGGCAGACTTGCCGGCGCTCGTTCCGTTCGCGCGGCCCTCGGCCGCTTGCGACCCGGAAGGTTCGTCCTTCCCTGAGGTCAGCAGGACCGAGGCGGCGAAGCCGATGCAGACGCCGATGAGCAGTCCGAGTATGAACCGCATGCTACTGCTCCTTCTTGCCGCGGCCGGCAACTTTCGACGCGACGCCAACGAAGCGCTTGGCCCCTGCCGCGACGCCGTACGCCTTGACCACCGGCTTGACCGCGTTGTCGGACACGAACTCGACGGTGCCCTTCACGTTCTCCGTCGTTTCCTTCACGTTCTGGGCCGCCGGCTGCACGTTGTGCTTGAGGATGCCGCGCACACGGCTCAGGATGTTCACGCCAAGAAAGCCGCTGACCAGCGCGAGGATGATGCCGAGCAGGAAAAGGAGCGTGCCGGCGACCATGTACATCATGATGAACAGGTCACGCCATTCCTCTGGGGTGTCTATGTAGCCTAGCTCCACGGGACAGGGCCTCCTCTTCCGTCGAAGTCTTGGGGCGGCAGTCGACGGACGGCGGTGATTATACCAAACCGTTTCCCTAACGGCCCACTACCTCTACAAGCGCTTGACGATGGTGCCGCCGCCGAGGACCCGCTCGCCGTCGTAGAGCACGACTGCCTGCCCCGGCGTCACCGCGCGTTGCGGCTTCTCGAACTGCACTCTGGCCGTCCCGTCCGCCAGCTCGACCGTCGCTGCTGAAGGCACGCCGCGGTAGCGGATGCGCGCCTGCACGCTGGCGCCCGGGGCGGGCGGCTTGCCGCTCACCCACGTCAGTTCGTCGGCCAGGAGGGCCGTCGCCATCAGTTCGCTGTGCGGGCCGACGACGACGCGGTTCTCGCCAGGCTCGACGTCGACGACGAAAAGGGGCTCTTCACCGCCGCGCGCGGGCAGGCCGCGCCGCTGGCCGACGGTGTAGTCGATGATTCCTTCGTGGCGGCCGACGGAGGCGCCTGCCATGTCGACGATGTCGCCGGTCGCCACCGGCACGCGTTCGCGGACGAACGCTCGATAGTCGCCGTTGGGGATGAAGCAGATGTCGGCGGAGTCCGGCTTGTCGGCGTTCGGGAGCGACCACTCCTTCGCCAGGTTGCGGATCTCGGCCTTAGGGTAATCGCCGACCGGGAAGAGCGTGCGTGAAAGCTCCTCCTGGCCCAGCGTGTACAGGACGTATGATTGGTCCTTGTCCGGGTCGACGGCCCGCAGCAGTTCGGCGTCCTGGCCGTGGCGGACGCGGACATAATGGCCGGTCGCCAGGTAGTCGGCCTCCAGGGCGATTGCGTGCTCCAGCAGTGGCCGGAACTTGACGCGGTCGTTGCAGGCGAGACAGGGGTTGGGCGTGCGGCCGTGGCTGTACTCCGCCACGAAGTGATCGACGACGTCCGTCTGGAATTCGCGCTCCAGGTTGAGCACGTAGTGACGGACGCCCAGCACGTCGGCGGCGGCGCGAGCGTCGGCGGTGTCTTCGACGGAGCAACAGCGCTTGTGGTGGCGGGCTGCCTCGGGGTCCTCCTCGGCCCACAGGCGCATGGTGATACCGATCACGTCATATCCCTGCTCGACGAGGAGGCCGGCGGCCACGGAGGAGTCGACTCCTCCGGACATTGCGATGACTGCGCGCTTCTTAGGCATAGCTACAGGCATGTTATACTGAACCCCTCAAAACTCGGTATAAATCAACTCTCAGGAGCGCATCTGCAAGCGGAACAACTGGCACACCGAATAACTGATATTCTCTCCGAAAGACAGGCGGAGGACATCCTGCTGCTGGACATCAGCAAGGTCTCGTCCTTCGCCGATTATTTTGTCATCGCCAGCGCCGGCTCCGATCGCCAGATCGACGCCATCCTGGAGACGATCGACCATGACCTGCGCAAGGCCGAGAAGATCCGCCCGCGGGGCCGCGAAGGCACGTCGGAGGCCGGCTGGGTCCTGCTGGACTATGGCGATGTCATCGTGCATATCTTCGGGACCCAGGAGCGATCCTTCTTCGACCTCGAGAGCCTCTGGGCGAACGCTGTCCCGGTCGTGCGCATCCAGTAGAGCGCCGCGCCGCGCCGTTACTCCGCGGGGCCCGTATCAGGCTTGTCGTCTTCTGTCGGCTGAGGCTCGCCGTCGCCGGAGTCCTCCGGAGCCGGGGCGCGACCGAACCTGCGCATCACCTCGCCCATCCGGCGCACTTCTCGATCGACGCGGCCGTTGATCGTGCCATCCGGATACGTCCCGTCGGATCGTCGCTCGCCGGCCTTATGGCCGGTCAACAGCTCCATCGCCTCGTTGACCGAATCGACCTCGTACACCTGGAACTTGCCGGTCCGGACGGAATCGAGCACGCTCTGGCGCAGCATCAGATTCTTGCGGTTGCGCGCCGGAATGATCGCGCCCTGGTTGCCGGTGAAGCCACCCGCGCGGCAGACGTCGTGAAAGCCTTCGATCTTGAGCGTGGCGCCGCCGATGGGCTGCACCTCGCCCTTCTGGTTCACTGAACCCGTAATCGCCAGATCCTGTCGCAGAGGCACGCCGGCGAGCGCGGAAAGCACGGCGCAGGCTTCCGCCAGCGACGCGCTGTCACCATCAACCGGCTCGTATCCTTGCTCGAACGAGATCGTCGCCGAAAGCGAGAGCGGTTTGTCGTGCCCGTAGCAGGCGCCGAGGAAGCCGGCCAGGGTCAGCACCCCCTTGTCATGGATCTTCCCGCTGAGTTGCGACTCGCGGTCGATGCTCACGATGCCGCGCTGGCCCAGCTGTACAGAGGCTGTGATGCGGCTGGGCCGGCCGAAGGCGTAGTCGCCCATCTTCATGACGGCGAGGCCGTTCACCTGGCCAGTGACGCCGCCGGTGACGTCGATAATGATCGTGCCGCGGGCAAGCATCTCGCGGAGGCGTTCTTCGACCAGGTTCAGGCGGTACTCTCGCTCTTCGATCGCCTTCGTGACGTGCTCGCCCGTCACGAGTGTCGCGTCCGCCGAGGCCGCCCAGTGATCCGCTTCGACGATGATGTCGCGGAGGCGGCCGAAGCGGCCGGACAGCTTCTCCTGATCTTCAACCATGCGGCTGCCGTGCTCGATCAGGCGGGCGACGGCAGCGCGATCAAAATGCCGGAGCTTGTGATGCTCGCAGACGGCGCAGACAAAGCCCGCATAGGCGAGAGAGTTCTCCATCGTGCGCGCGATCTGGTAGTCGAAGTCCGCCTTGACCTTGAACATCTCCCAGAAGTCCTCGTCCACGGCCGAGAGAACGAAGTAGGAGAGCGGGTCGCCAGTGATGACCAGCTTGAGGTTCACGGGTATGGGATCTGGACGCAGGCCCTGCGGGGTCAGCATGCCGTACTGCTCCATCGGGTCTTCCAGCCGCACTTCACCCGTCTTCAGCACCCGCTTCAGGCCGTCCCACGCGCCCGGCTTCGTCGCCAGGTCGGCGTAGTTGAGGATCAGGTAGCCGCCATTGGCGCGATGGAGCGCTCCCGGTTTGAGCATGGTGTGATCGCTCAGGTAAGTGCCGAAGAGAGCTTTGCGATCGATGCGGCCGAAGAGGTTCGTCCAGTTCGGGTTCGCCTCGAGGATGATGGGAGGCATTTCACGGGAGGAGTTGTCGACGAAGAGGTTGCAGTGGAAGGCGAAGAAGGGGTCTGCCTGGGGCACAATCGGTCCGCCAGGCACCGCTCCCGCTGCCGGGCCCCCGCGCATCGCGTCGGCATTCTCCAGCGTGTGTTCGCGCAGCCTCTTCAGGAACGCGGCCACTTCAGGCACTGAGGCGTACTTCTCATCCAGAGCGTCGAACGGCGCCTTTACGATCATCTCGACGACCTGGCGGTCGAGCGCCTGCACCGCTTCCGCGATGTCCCTCTCCACGCCGCGGACGCGCTCCGCTGTTTCGGTCACGAGCTGGTGGATCGGTGCGTCTTTCTTGGAAAGGCGCCGCTGCTCCTCGCTGGAAAGCCCGTGGAACTCCTCCGGCGTCATCGGCCGTCCATCTTTGAGGGGGATCATCTGAGCCCCGCTGGGCTGTACGCGAAAGAAGAAGCCGGCGGCTTCCGCGCGGCCTCGGGCGTCGTCGATCAGTGCCTGCGCCTGACGTTGACCCTGGTCCAGGATCTCCCGGCGCTGACGCTCGTACTCGTCGCTCTGGAACACCTGGACGATGGTCGAGCGCACCGTAATCAGGAGGTGCTCGCAATCGTCGCGCAAGGTGCGGCCAAGACCGGTCGGCAGAGCTATCGCATTCGGGCTGTCCGGGTCGTTGAAGTTGTGCACGTAAACCCAGTCGTGGGCGTCCTCTTCAAGCGTCTCGGCGTGCCTGCGGACGTAGTCCAGGATCGCCGTCGTCTTCCCCGTTCCACTGAGGCCGGTGACGAAGATGTTGTAACCCGGCTTGTGAAGGCCGAGTCCGAATTGCAGGGAGCGAATGGCGCGGTCCTGCCCGATGAATTCGGCGAGCGGCGTCAGCTCGTCGGTACAGTCGAATTGCAGGTCGGCTTCGTTGAACGCCGCCCGCAGTGCATCGGGCGGCAGCCGCCTGCCCTCAACTGCTGAGTTGCGCTCTTCCGTCAAGACTCCTCTTCGAAGATCCAGCGGTCCACGTCGCGCTCGTAGTCGAACGTCTGCGACTCGTCGAAGAAGAGCGCGATCTCTCGCACCGCTGACTCCGGGCTGTCCGAGCCGTGGATCAGGTTGCGGCCCAGCTCCAGGCCCAGGTCGCCGCGGATCGTACCGGGCTCAGCATCGGCCGGGTTCGTCACGCCCATCGTCTTGCGCACTACCTCAATCGCGCGCGTGCCCTCGATCACGGCGGCGACGATCGGGCTCGACGTAATGTAGTCGATCAAGCCACCGAAGAACGGCTTGCCTTCGTGTTCGGCGTAGTGGCGCTTCGCCAGCGCTTCGTCCACCTGCAGCATGCGCAGGCCGACGATGCGCAGGCCGCGTGACTCCAGCCGCGAGATGATTTCGCCGGCGAGGCCGCGCTGCATGCCGTCCGGCTTTACTAGGATCAGCGTTCGTTCTCTCATGTCGCGTCCGATTCTAGGCCCCGTGCGGCCTAGCCGCTACTGCTTCTGGGGACCGATCGCGGGCGGCCGCAAATACACAGGCGCGACGAGCGCCGGCTCGTGCGCCGCGCCTGCCTCCAGCCGCGCGTGCCCCAGATCTGCGAGGGCGACAGCTCGGCCCACCGTTGCGGGCTCGGTGATCTCGGCCCGTCCGGCGAGCAGCGCCGCCAACTCGTCGTCGATCTCGCCGGCGACGAGCGTTGGTCCGCGCACGCTGTCCGCAAGCTCGTCGGCCTTCGTGAGGCGGGGCGCTGTCAGCTCGCGCCACGGGCCGCCCCGGTAGGTCGCCCACGCCAGGTCGCCGCGCCCGGCACGGTGCACCGCGACGACGCCGCCCGCGAACGAGGCGTGCGGGTACGCGTCCAGCTCCAGGCGGCCGACGCCGACGAGCGGCAGGCCCGGCGCGCGCGCCAGCCCCTGAGCCGTCGCGACGCCGACGCGGAGGCCCGTGTACATGCCCGGGCCGATGGAGACGAAGATCGCCCTCAGGTCGCTCTTCGAGGCGGAAGCGTCTGCGAACAAACGCTCGATCGCCGGCAGCAGCTCGACGGTGTGGTTGCGCTCGCACCGCCACGTCGACGCGGCGATCACTTCGCCCCTCCGCGAGAGCGCGACCGACGCCAGCGCCGAGGCCGTGTCGATCGACAGTTCCGTCATCGGCCGAGCGCCTCTGTCAGCGCCTGCGCCCGGGCGCCCGTGGCTTCGGGCACGATCAGCCGTGTCTCGGGGCCGGTAACCTCGAAGCGCAGCGTCAGGCGCTCCTCCGGCAGGACGACATCGCCGCGTTCAGGCCACTCGACGACGAGGACGCCGTCGCTGCTGATCTCCTCTAGCGCGAGATCCTCGATCTCTTCCGTCGAGTCCAGGCGGTAGAGGTCCGCGTGGTACAGCGTGAGCCGCCCGGCGTACTCGCCGAGCAGGACGAACGACTTCGACGACACCGGTCCCTCAAACCGGAGACCGCGCGCGATGCCCTGCACGAGCACGGTCTTGCCCGCGCCCAGCTCGCCCGAGAGAAGGATCACGTCGCCCGCTTCCGCCGCCTGGCCCAGCGCCTCGCCCAGCTTCCGCGTCTCCTCGGGGCCGCTCGATGTCAGTGCGCTCACGAGGGGAACGCATCCCAGCCCGTGCGCGCGAACTTGATCTCGCTGCCGTTGCCGTCCAGGAGGATCGCCTGCGGCGGCCCGTCGACGATCTCCCCGATCACCGTCACGCTTGGAACGCGCGAGACAGCTGCCGCCGGGCCGATCAGCAGCAGCTCATAGTCCTCGCCGCCGGTGCAGGCCAGCTCCAGTGCGTCGTCCGGGAAAGCGGCGCGCAGGCCGTCGCTGAGCGGCACGTCCGTCGCCCGCAGCACTGCCCCGGCGCCGGACATCTCGCAGATGTGGCCGATGTCCTGCAGGAGCCCGTCCGAGATGTCGATGCCGCAGCGCAGGCCTGCCTCGACAGCGGCGCGCCCGGCCTCGACGCGAGCGACCGGCCGCGTGTGCCGCTGGACGATGGGGTCGTCCGCCGTCGTGCGTGCCTGCAACCGCCTGAGACCGGCGGCCGAATCACCCAGCGTGCCCGTGACGGCGATCACGTCTCCCGGCCGGGCGGCGCTCCGTCTCAAGAGGAGCGGCTCGTCGTCGTGCTGCGCGGCGCGTCCCATGAGGGCGACGGTTACGCTGACCTGCGGCGCGCGCACGACGTCTCCGCCGGCGACGACCGCACCGCATTTGCGGGCTGCCTCGGCGAGGCCGCGATAGAGTGCGTCCATCGCTTCGGCGGGCGTCTCGGGCGGGAGGGCGAGCGTGACAAGCGCGAAGAGCGGCGTCCCACCCATCGCCGCGATATCGCTCACGTTGGCGGCCAGCGCTTTCCAGCCGACGTCCTCCCAACGGGCGTGCTCAGGCAGGAAGTGGACGCCCTCGATCATCGCGTCTGTAGTCGCGATCAAGTACTCGCTCCCGACGCGCCAGACGGCGGCATCGTCCCCCGGGCCGACGATGAGGTCCGGCGAGCCTTCGGCGCCGACGATGCGGGTCAGGCGCTCTATCAGGCCAAACTCGCTTAGCTGTGATACGTCCACGAGGACATTATAGGAGCGTCCCGGCCCGTCAGTCGTGGAATCAGGCAGCGTTACGCGGGGCCATCGTTACGCTCCGGCCGTGGCCACCGTCTCGATGACCTGCGCGTAGCCGTCGATTGTCTTCAGCGCTTCGTCCTCGCCCACGCTGGGAAGCCAGAAGATGCCCTCTTCTACGCCCGCCTCAATGAAGTTGTTGATCACGCCGGCGTTCGGCGCGATGCCGTAGATCGTGACGGGGATCGGTCCGCGGCCGGCCTCGGCCGCCATGTTATTCAGCTCCGTCATGCTGTCCTGGATCGAAGCGCGCAGGCGGAGGCCGATCGGCATCCAGACGTCCCCGTAGCTGACGACCCGCTTGAACGTGCCCTCGGCATCGCCGCCGACGTAGACGGGTGGGTGCGGCTTCTGGACCGGCTTCGGCCACGACCAGATCGGGTCGAAGTCCACAAACTCGCCGTGGTACTCACCTTCGTCCTCGGTCCAGATCTGCTTCATCGCCTCGATCCGCTCGCGCATCACCTTCCAGCGCCGTTTCGGATCGGTGCCGTGGTTCTCCATCTCCTCGCGGTTCCAGCCGCCGCCGACGCCGAACAGCACGCGCCCGTCCGAAATGAAGTCCAGGCTGGCGACTTCCTTGGCGAGCGTGATCGGGTCGCGCTCGACGACGAGGCAGATGCCGGTGCCAAGCTTGATCCTCTCGGTGGCGGCCGCAACAGCGCTGAGCCCGACGAACGGGTCGAGGGTGTGCCAGTACTCTTTGGGCAGGTCCGGGCCGCCCGGCCACGGCGTCTTGCGGCTTGCCGGGATGTGAGTGTGCTCCGGAAACCAGATCGAGTCGAAGCCGCGGTCCTCACACGCCTTGCCCAGCGTGACCGGATCGATCGAATAGTCGGTGGGGAACATAACAACGCCGTACTTCACGGGAAACCTCCTTCGTAGCGCAACGGATGATAGCAGACGACGAACGGGCGTGAGGGTAAGATTGGGCGAGACCGTAAGGAGAGACGAATGGACTTCGAACTGATCACGTACGAGAAGAGCGACGGCATCGCCACGATCACGCTCAACCGGCCCGATCGCATGAACGCCTTCACGGCGCAGATGATCGAGGAATGGTACGCTGCGCTGTTGGACGCCCACGCGGACCGCGACACGAAGGCGGTGATCGTCACGGGAACCGGGCGCGGCTTCTGCGCCGGCGCCGACGTTGGCGGAAAGGGGCCGCTGGGCGGATTGCAGGACCAGAAGCGGACGCCGGTCGAAAACCGCAACTTCCTGCGCGACGGCGTGCAGCGAATACCGCGCCTCGTGGCGCTGATGGAGAAGCCGTACATCGCCGCCGTCAACGGCGCGGCCGTCGGCGCGGGCATGGACATGGCCTCAATGTGCGACATGCGCTTCGCTGCCGAGTCGGCGCGCTTTGGCATGACGTACGTGCGCATGGGCATCATCCCCGGAGACGGCGGGGCCTACTACCTGCCCCGCATCGTCGGCCTGGCGCATGCGCTGGACCTGATCTGGACGGGCCGCATCTTTGGCGCCGAGGAGGCGCTGGCGATGGGCTACATAAGCGCCGTCGTCCCGGACAGCGACCTGATGGAGCACACGCGCGGCTACGTATCGAAGCTCGTGAAAGGCCCCGCGGTTGCGATTCAGCTCTCCAAGCGGCTGGTCTATCGATCGCTGCACACCGACGTCGACGGCGCGCTCGACCTCGCCTCGCAGGCGATGTACATCGCGCAGTCGACGGAGGACGCTGTCGAGGGGCCGCGCTCCTTCGCTGAGAAGCGCGATCCGCAGTTCAAGGGTCGCTAGGGCGTGGGCTCGTCGGTGGACGGTTCCGCTAAACTGCGCTAGCCTCTTAGCAAATGTACGCTGGCAAGCGATCGGCGAGCGTCTGACTTGGCTCGCCGCTACTCGTTCACTCCGCGCCGTGCACATGAGGTGCGGCGCGGCGCATCGTCCTTCGCCATACTGATCCCGATCGTCGTCGCACTGGCGCTGGTTGGCTTCGGACTCGCCGTCGCCGGCGGGGAGTCCACTGCGCTCCCCGGTGGAGGCTGCAGCGGCGACGAATGCGCGCCGATCGTCGCCGCTGCCACCGCTACGCCGTCACCGTCGCCATCTGCCGGCCTCGCGGCGGCGCCCGATGACCCGCCCGTCGTTCCGGTCTACGCGGCAGCAGTCATCGAGGCACCCTGCGGCGCCACCCTCTACGCGCTCAACGAAACGCTCCGCCTGGCGCCGGCGAGCCTGGTCAAGATGATGACCGCGGTCGTTGCGCTCGATCACGCGGAGGCGGGCGATATCGTGGAGATCGGGATCGACGGCGCGGCGCTTTCGCTGGTGGTGGACGCCACGGCGATGGGGCTGCAGCCTGGCGATCGCCTGCCGCTGATCGACATCATCTACGGTCTGCTGCTGCGTTCCGGTCACGATGCCGCGCTCGTGATCGCGGAGCACATCGCGGGCGATGAGGCCGCGTTCGTCTCGCTGATGAACGAGAAGGCGGTCGCGCTGGGCCTCTCGGACACTACCTTTGCCAACGTGAGCGGCCTCGATCATCCTGATCAGCGGATCTCGTCGCTCGACGCTGCGCTCCTAGGTGCGGAGCTGTTGAAGGAGCCGCTCCTCGCTGAGGTGGTGGCCACGACTGAGTACCAGCCGGCGTGGACGCGCGGCCCAATCCAGAACCTGAACCTCCTGCTTGCTCACTACCCGGGCGCGGTGGGAGTGAAGACGGGCTTCACCACGGACGCCAGCCAGACGATCGTCGCCGCCGCTGACAGGGACGGCCGCCTCCTGATAGCCTCCGTCCTGCACAGCGAGGACCTGTACGTGGACGCCGCGGCTCTCCTGGACTGGGCGTTCGCGAACACCACCCCGGCCTGCTGATCGCGCGTCAGGCTGAGGCTATGTCCCTACAATCTCAAGCTCGCGCGGGCTCCTCCACGACCGGGTTCTCGAGGGCGCCGAGGCCTTCGATCTCGACGCGGACGGTATCGCCCGCCTTCAGGAACTGCGGCGGACGGCTCGCGACGCCGACTCCCGCGGGTGTGCCCGTGTACACGACGTCGCCCGGCTCCAGCGTGAAACCGGCCGAGAGGTACTCGACGATCTCGCCGACGCCAAAGATGAGCTGATCGACGGTTGAGCTCTGCTTCATGTCGTCGTTGACGAAGAGGCGGATGTGAGCGTTGCCCGGCTCGAACTCGTCCGGCGTGACGATCGCGGGGCCGAGTGGGCCGTGCGTGTCGAAGCCTTTGCCCATCATCCACGTGGGCGAGTGGATCTGCCAGTCGCGCACACTGATGTCGTTGCCGATGGTGTAGCCCGCAATGTACTGCCTGGCTTCCGCCGCTCTGACGTAGCGCGCCTTCCGCCCGATGACGAAACACAGCTCGGCTTCCCAGTCGACGGCGCGGCTCAGGCGTGGAACGTACACGGGGTGCCCGGGCCCGACGATGCAGGTTGGCATCTTGGCAAAGACGACGGGCCGTTGTGGTATCTCCTGCCCGGACTCCGCCGCGTGGTCGCGGTAGTTGAGCCCGATTGCCAGCACCTTGCCCGGCCGCGGCACCGGCGCCTCGAACCGCACGTCTGCTGGCGGGATCTCCGGCGAGGCCTCTGCGGCCTTGCGCGCCCGTTCGATCCCGTCGTCCCGCCAGAGCAGCTCGATCATCGTCGGCGGGATCTCCGGATCGGCCGCCCGCAGGTCGAGCAGGTGCCCGGTCCTGGTCAACGCGCCGGTGCGCGTCTCTCCCTTGTGGGTGAACGTGACCAGCCGCACCGCTAGTCCATCCTCGTGTGCTTGCCCGCTTTCCAGCCGTTGGACGCAAGGTGCTGCGAGGCGAACTCCAGGGGCTCATCCTCCAGTTCCGTCGCCATCGTGTCGTTCCAGCGGTTGAGCCAGCCCATCAGGGAAATCGTCGCCGTGATCTCGATGATCTGTGTCTCTTTGAAGTGCCTGCGCAGCTCTTCGAAGTGCGCAGGCGTTGTGGCATTGGGAGCGATGGCGGCGTCGCGTGCGAAGCGCAAGGCTGCGCGCTCCGCGTCGGAGAAGTGTTCGCTGGTCTCAAAGTCGAATACTGCGGCGATCTTCTCTGCGCTAACGCCGAAGTGCGCAGCGGAAGCCGACGTGTGCGCCTGGCAATAGCGGCAGCCCGCCGAGACGCTTGCCACCATCGCGACGAGCTGTTTGAGCGCGGGCTCGACCTCGCCGGGGCCGAAGACTGACACTACGAGGCCGTTGAACGCCTTAAGAATGTCGGGGCGGCGGCCAAGCGTGTAGTGGCTTCGCGGGACGAAGCCGACAGCACCTTCGATGATCCTGAAGAACGGCTCGAACTCGGCCAGCTCTTCTCGCGAAAGCGGTTCGACGTTGGGCATGGGCCTATCCCTTCGCTGCGTGCAGGCCGGCCATCAGCTCCGCCAGGTCATCGGGCAGTCGTCCTGGTCGTCGGTGCCGATCACCAGTTCGATGAGGCGACGGACGGATAACTGAGCCAGGCGCAGCTGCCAGCCGCCGTTCGTCGTGGCAAAGGAGGGATGGTAGGGTGTTGATGGGAGCGCATATCGCTCAGTATTAGACGTTCAGGGCCAACGTTCGTCAAGAGCCGAGGGGGAAAGATGCAAATTCCGGACGAACAACGTGAATTCCTCGAGAGCCACCGCCTCTGCGTGTTCGGCTTCAACCGGCGCAGCGGCCCACCGTCGCTCTCGCCTGTCTTCTACTTCATGGACGGCGACGAGATCGTGATCTCGACGACGGGCTCACGGGTCAAGGCGAAGGCCGTCCAGCGCAACCCCGAGGTCAGCGTCTGCGTGCTCGACGAAAAGATGCCGTTCGCCTATCTCACGGTCTTCGGGCACGCTCACGTCGAGGAAGAGGGTGCAGCCGAGGTGATGAGGCGGATCGGCGAGGCGATGTCCGGGAGCCCCGTGTCTGAGGCAGCGCTGCCCGCGCTCGAGCAGCGCGCGAAGGAAGAAGGGCGGGTCGTGGTCCGCGTCAAGCCGGCGCAGCTCGTTTCGACGCGACCGCTCGCCCGCCCCAGCGAGTAGCACGCTCGGGCTTGGCGCGCTAGAATTCGCGCCACATGACCGCCGCCGCGTTTGCCCTCGTCCTGACCTCTGCGGTGATGCACGCCACCTGGAACTTCCTGCTCACGCGCAGCGGCCACAAGCAGGCGTTCTACTGGGTCATGTGCGGCTTCAGCGTGCTCTTTACGACCGGCCCAGCCGTTGCCTTCGCGGTTGTCGACGGGTTCAGTTGGACGGCGCTCTGGCTGGGCTGTGGCACCGCCTCGATCCACGGCGTCTACGCTTACACGCTCACCCGGG
>JAJCYV010000025.1 GCA_029262695.1 Chloroflexota bacterium
CAAGAAGCTGAAGGAGTCCCTCGAAGGAGGACACCTCCCCAAGCGCGTCGGACCCGACGGCCTCTGGCAGTGCAACGGCTACTGCTCGTTCACCGACCGCTGCTGGCCGAACGGACTCCCAACACAGGCCGAGCTACGGAAGACGGAAGAAGTCGCCGAGGAGGCGATGTTGAAGACCGTCCGCCGCAGGCGTAAAGCGGCCGCGTGATGGAAGGAGAGGAAGCATGTACAGAGACGGCTCGGGCCGCACTGTCGCCGACATCCTCTTCTCCCGCAAACGAGAGGTCGACGGCTATCCGTTCCTCAAGGGTGGAGAGAAGATCGCGAAGCCCGCCAGGCGAAACAAGGGGACCGGCCAGGTCTCCGCGATGCTCGCCAAGAGCGTCGTCGTGATGCTCAAGGGCGCCGTGATCGGCATCTCCCCTCTTGCCGAAGACGGTGTCACCGTCAGGAGCGTCAGCCAGTCGGGCGGGCCGAACCATGTCTGCCACTGGCTGGACTCCGGCCCGGCAGCGTACCTGCCGCGGGGCAACATCACCTACCACATCGGCGTCCTGGCGATGGCGGAAGCGCTCGTCCGCAAGGACGAGGCAACCGACCTGCTGGACGCCTGGGAGGAGCTGATAACGGCTTACGAGAGGACCGGAGCGATCGACGAAGAGATCAAGCCGCAGCTGGCGACAGCCGCGGACGAACTCTACTTTTGGCTCCGCTACGGAGACGCCAATCCGGTCCCGGAGAACGACCGGCTGGCATCGCTGACCGTGATCGACGCGGCAGCGCCACCGGCGGTAACACCCGGGTCGCCGATCAACTTCTCGGTCCTCACGGACCTGGGGAAGCTGCACTCCCACCGGGGGACAGCTTCGCCTGACGAGGAGCCCGATCCGGCAAAGACTCCGGTCGCCGCCGGACCCAGTCCCGTCTTTCGCGGCTGGCAGCTCGGCGAGCTGATCGAGTCCCTCGACGCGAGCATGAACTGCCTGCTCATCGGTCCGACCGGGACAGGCAAGTCACTCTGCGTCTTCGAAGCGGCCGAACGGCTGACGTGCAAGAGGAAGCTGTTCGTCATCGAGGGGCACTCTTCGCTCAAGGAGTTCGACCTCCTGGGAGGGTTCGTCCCCGACGGCAACGGCGGCTTCGACTGGAAGGACGGCATCGTCACCCGCTCGCTGCGCGAGGAAGGGTCACTGCTCTTCGTCGACGAGGCGAACCGGATGCCGGCGCGCGTCCTCAACGTCCTGCTCGGCGTCATCAGCCGGCGGGCCGTCGTGCTCACCGAGCACGGATCCGAAGAGGTAGAAGCCGGCGACGGCTTCAGCGTCGTCATGGCGTCCAACCTGGGCAAGGGCTACCACGTCGAGACGTACGACGCCGCACTCGTCTCCCGCTTCCCGGTGGTGATGGAGTTCAACTACCTGCCGCCGAAGGAAGAGGAGGAGCTGCTGCGCGAACGGACCGACGTCGGAGCGCTCGAAGCCCGGGTCATGGTCAAGGTCGCCAACGAGACCCGGCGCTTGAAACGCGGACATGAGCTATCAGGTTGTGTTGACCTGCGCGGACTCACCGCCTGGGCGGACAAGCTGAAGATACGAAAGGAGAAAGACCTGCTCGAACGCCTCATAGCGTCGGCCAGGATCACATTCATGTACAGCGTCTGCGGCACCGACAGCGAAGGATTCATCCGCGAAGACGCGATGACGATAGTGCTGTCGCTGATCGAGGCGCACACACCGAAGAAGTAACGAGAGAGATCACGCAAGCCACCTGCCCGGACTATCCAGTCCAGCGGGTGGCTTTTTCTTTGCCTGAAAGGAGGCGAGAGATGGCGATGAAGTGGTGGCAGTGGCGGAATATACAGGGAAAGCTCAGGCTATTCGGCCGCGCTGTCCAGGGCGTCGAGCCGTACCGGATCGAGTTTGCGGACTGGCCTCACCTGACGGGCCAGACGGACTTCGAGGAGAGGCTCGTGCTCGTCAACCCGGAGATGATACCGGGCCTGCGGCCGAGAGAGGCTTACGAGATCACCAAGGCAGTCCTCTGCCACGAGGCGGGGCACCGGCGGTTCACGACGCCGTCGAAGCTGCCGGTAGCCGTGCACGTTGTCTCCAACATCCTCGAGGACCAGCGCATCGAGAGTTTGATGATGGAGGAGTTCGCCGGCACGAGGTCGCTGATCTGGAACCTGACGAAGGCGATGTACGACCGCAGCCCGGACCTGGAACCGACGGGAGACCCCGGCCAGGTGGTCGCGGCATGCCTGCAGCACCGCTGGGCGGTCCGGCTGGGAGAGACGCTGAAAGGAGAGCTGTCGGGGAAGAACCAGGAGCTGTGGGAAGAGGTCCGGCCGCTGGCGGAGAAGGCCTGGGTAGCTGACTCCAGCAAGAAGGTGGACCGCATCGCCCGCCGTATCGTGAAGATACTCGGGATCAAGGACTCGGACCTGCCGGACTGGGTGATCCAGGCGTCCGACAGGTGCAGGGGGCATCGAAGCGAGAGAGACAGGAGTGAAGACCGCGCGCCCCCCGGCGCCGGCAAGATGTCACCGCCCGGGCGTCCCAGGAGGAAGCCACAGCCGTTCGACGGCGAGCGCGTACCGGACGGGCACAAAGCTGGGTCCGGCCGCGAGGCCATCATCCCGAAGCCCTACGCGGAGCTCGAGGAGAGAGCCACACCGCTGGCGAGAGAGCTGATCGAGGAGCTGACCATCGAACTCGACGCCGCCGAGCCGGAGCCTTCCGAGCGCGGAGGGCGGTTGTCGGTGCGTCAGTACCTGAGAGAACGAGACCGGCCGTTCCTCCTTCCCAACGATGACCTGATGGCGCCGCCGGCGCTGGCAGTCAGGGTGGTCATCGACCACTCGACGAGCATGAACGAGAAGAGCGTGAGAGGGACGCGGATCGGGAGCGTTGCCGAGGCGGCGATGACCCTGCACCTGGCCTGCACGGAGCTGCGAATCGATCACTCGGTCTCGGTTACGCCTCAGCAGGAGACCCTTGCCTACCTGGAGAGCGACGAACGGGGCAAGGCGTTGATCGCCGGCATCGTGCCCGCACAGACGGGATTCGAAGATGTGGCGATCGCCGTTGAGAAGAATGCCGAGAGTCTTATGGTTTCAGCCGCAGCGATTCGTCTGGTCCTCGTCCTGCATGATGGCTACCCGAACGACGGCAAGAAGGCAGCGAAGCTCTGTTCCAATCTGAGAGGGAAGGTTGAGGTGATAGGCGTGCTGCTGGACCCGACAGACGTCACTCGCGACGCGATGACTGAGATCTTCGGACAGGATCGGTTAGTCGCCTGCGCGTCCCCGGAACTACCGAAGAAGCTGGCCGCGATGCTGAGAAACATCAGAGGTGTCTGAAATCTACACAGGGGACTCACCAATCGGGGGTCCCCTTTTTCATTAGAGGCGTGGTTGCCCGCGGAAGCGTCGTCGCCTCGCTGGGGACGGCTGGTCCATCGTCAGCGCGGGGTTCCGGTTCCCCACGACGTCAGTCGCGGAACGCAGGCCGGACGTCCATGTTCCGCAGCCGCCCGGACTCAAGCTCTCCTACAACCAAATCGTTCATCGCGCGAATTCTGCGGTGCCACTCCCTGACTGTAGCCCGCGTCGGCTTCACCCGGACCATCAGGTGATGAAACCTGAGGACGACATCCATCTTGTCTACGCCGTAGTCGAGGATCTCAACGTATGCCCTGACCTGCCTGATTTCTTCCGAGTTCAGAACCGTTATCGCGGCCAGTATCAACCGCAACGTTTCTTCTCCGCAAACGAAGGCAACGTGGGGCCGTCTGTCGTCGGCGTGCCCCTGGCAGCTGCTTGTCGTCGTCAGCCCGGGGAGACGGTTCAAGTTGTCGACAAGGGGCCGTATCACAGCATCGATGGGCCTGGCCGGAGCGGCGGGAGCGCATTCAGTCATGGGAGGCATTATACGGAGATGCTCGGTTTCTCTGAGCCCGATTTGACAACGCAACAGTTAATTGCTAATGTTCCTGTACATTTCTATATGGCCCGAATCATCGCCGTCGCCAACCAGAAAGGAGGCGTCGGCAAGACCACAACAACGATCAGTCTCGGCACCGCCTTGCGGAAGGAACGCAAGCGCGTCCTCCTCGTGGACCTCGATCCCCAGGCAGCCCTGTCGAGCACTCTGGCAGCCGCGCCAGACAACGGAGCCAAGACCGTCTACCAGGTCCTTCTCGGTCAGGTGAAGATCGCCGAAGCTATCCGGGTCACGCAGACCGGTCCGCACGTACTCCCGGCCACTATCGACCTCTCGGCAGCAGACCTCGATCTAGCGGCCGAGATGGGGAGGGAGCGAATCCTCTCCGACGCCCTCAACTCCGTCGCCGACCGCTACGACTTCATCCTCATCGACTGTCCACCGTCCCTTGGGCTCCTTACTCTGAACGCGCTGGTTGCCGCTGGCGAAGTCCTTGTCCCCCTGCAGTGCGAGTACCTCGCCATGCGCGGGATGAACTTACTCCTGCGAACGGTCGAGAAGGTCAGAAGGACGCTCAACCCTGATCTCGCGATCGTCGGCATCCTGGTGACGATGTACAACGCCAGGACAGTCCACGCCCGTGAGGTACTCGAAGAGGTCCGCCGGGCCTTCGGCGAGCAGGTCTTCCCGATGGTCGTCAAGAGCAGCGTCCGCTTCAAGGAGGCGCCCGCTGCCGGACTCTCGATCCTCGACTACGACGCCGCCCACGACGGGGCCGTCGCCTACCGCGACCTGGCAAGGAGGCTCATCAAATGAGCGACAGAGTCTCGATCAAAGGCAAAGGAGAGGACATCTTCTTCGGCGACAACCCGGACCGACAGGGACCCGCGGAGGACAACCAGGCTGACGCCCTGGCGCGAGCGAACCGTGACACCGTGGCGCCACGGCGCCAGGACACCGGCGAGCCCAAGAGCGAGCGATCCAGCCAACGAGCCGGCGAGCCGCGGCGCACGAACACGACCGCACCGGCAGGCGACGAAACGCTGGAGTTCTTCGAAGGGCTTGTCCTTCCTGGCGGGCTCAAGCGGAGACTCGGGAAGGTCCTTGACGAGGACCACCGGTTTCACACCAGCGTCCGTCTCAGCCGCGAAGACACCGATGCCCTCAGGGACCTGATGTACGAACTCGACGCAAAGATCGGCGTGCGGGTGCCCCGGAGCGAGGTGTTCCGCGTGGCCCTGCGATTACTAATTGAGGACTATGCCGTACGAAAGAAAGAAAGCCTCCTCGTCCAGATACTTCTGGGCGAAGAAGGCCATTACTAATAAGAGAGCAGGCGATGCCATCGCCTTCGTGCCGAAGAACGAGATGAACGTGAGAGAGGTCTTCGCCATCCGGGCAGCTGACCTCGGCTACCGCATTCTCGAGAGCCGGGCTGCATTCCCGGACTACGTCCTGTCGTACGGCCGGCAGCGCATTCTTGCCGAAGCCGAGTTTCGCACCTCCAACTTCTTGCGCCACCGTCACGACATCGGTCGCTGCGACCTGATCGTTGTCTGGACGCATGACCTGCCGTACATGCCCGTACCGGTGCTCGAGTTGAAGACTGAAGAGGTCCACCGGCCCAGGAGGGGAAGGCCCCCAAAGGCTCTCGTTGCCCGCTAGGACGACCTGGGGACCGATATAGCACTCCCGTGCGATCGACAGTCCTGAGAGGCCCCAGAGAGCCCCCAGGCCATCGATTCGGACGCGCCCCGGTCGCGACGCAGTCGTTTGACGCAACGTCAATCAAATTCAGCCCGACCACGCTGTACTCTGTAGTCACGATGAATACCGCCACTAACCCTGGGGTGCGACAGCAGTCCGGGAACGCGGTCCGCGTGCAGACTCTCCTCACCGTTCAGGAGGCCGCGCGGGCTCTTCGCATCGGGCGCAACAAGTGCTACGAGCTGATCCGCCAGGGCCTGATCCCCCACGTCCGTATCGGCCGCATAATACGGATTCCCCGGGATGGTCTCGAGGCGTGGATCGCCCGTGAGTCAGGCCTCCCTCAGCCGCCAACCCCGGTGGTATCCTTCATGCCACAACCCCACTGAGTGGAGGAACCCGCCCCATGCAAGGGCACATTCGTCAGCGCAGCAGAGGTTCCTGGACCGTCGTCGTCGATCTAGGTCGCGATCCCGCCACGGGCAAGCGCCGCCAGATCTGGCGCTCCGTGAAGGGGAGCAAGCGTGAGGCCGAAGCCCTGCTGTTGCAGCTCCTCCACCAGAAGATCACCGGCATAGACACCCCGCCCGGGAAGCTGACAGTCGCTGACTTCCTGCTGCTCTGGCTGGACACTTTCGCCAGACCAAACACGGCTCCGAGGACTCACCGGAGATACGAGCAGATAGTCCGCAGGCACCTCACACCCGCCATCGGCGCCACGATGCTCACGAGGCTGCGTCCGCTGCACATACAGGAGGCCTACGCCCGTATAGCAGCAAAGGGTCTGGCCCCCAGGACAGTGCTGCACTGCCACAGGGTGCTCAAGGAAGCCCTTGGCCATGCACTGAAATGGCAACTCCTGTCCAGGAACCCCGCCGACGCCGTCGATCCGCCGAGAGCCAGCCGGTACGAAGTCCCGGTGATGCCACTGGAAGATCTGAAGCGCCTGCTCGCCATCGCCGATGAGACGCCCTACGGTGTCCTCGTCAACCTCGCCGTGATGACGGGACTGCGGAGCGGCGAACTGCTCGGCCTCAGATGGCGGGACGTCGATCTGGAAGCCGGGGTGCTCCGCGTGCGTCAGATCTCCCAGTGGCTGCCCAAGGAGGGGTTCTCTTTCAGACAGCCCAAGACCTATCGCAGTACGCGGCCGGTGAGCCTGGGGCCGGCGAGCGTCGAGAGTCTGAAGCAACACCGGGTCGCGCAACTGCAAGACCGGCTGGTTGCGGGATCGGCGTATCAGGACAACGACCTCGTCTTCGCCTCACCCGTCGGCCGGCCCGTGCACCCCAGCACGCTCCGCCAGGGGTGGCTGAAGATCCTGGCTGGCGCTGGTCTCAAGCTGCGCTTCCACGATCTTCGTCACGTGCACGCCTCCCTCATGCTCCAGAGCGGGGTGCATCCGAAGATCGTTTCGGAGCGGCTGGGACACTCCACGGTGGGCGTAACGCTCGATCTCTACAGCCACGTGGCGCCCACCCTCCAGGCCGAGGCGGCGGGCAGGTTGGAGGAGTTGTTAGCAAACGGTTAGCAAATGCTAATCTACCTTAGCTGAAAAAGGTGCTATTTTGTATCTGCGGAGGGGTGGCAGAGTGGTTGAATGCGGCGGTCTTGAAAACCGTTGTACGCCTTCTGGGCGTACCGTGGGTTCGAATCCCACCCCCTCCGCCACGACGCCGGCCTCAGCGTCAGGCAGTCTGCCGGCTGCCCGCAGATCGCCTCACCCTTCTCGGCCGGCCGGGAAGGGCCGTGAGCCAGCCGCTCACCAGAGGGAGAAGCTACAGCACTGCGCAGGCGGCGGAGCGGCCACGGGCGCCGGTGCCGGAGTTGGCGGCGGGACGCGCTGCGAAAGCCACGCGAAGTAGGCGGCGATGCCATCCCGGAGGGCCTCCGCCAGTCCCTGACGCGTCTCCGCTTCAGCGGCGCGCGCGGCGTCTTCCGGATTGCTGAGGAAGAGCAACTCCGAGATGATTCCCGGCATCAGGCTCGGGCTGAAGCCGTCGTTGGTGCCCAGCAGATACGAGTGCGCGTTGTCCGGATCGCCACCGACTTCGGCGTCGTTGCGGACGCCCCGGTCGTTCACCTCGTGGTCCAGACCGGCAAGCGCGCCCAGCAGCTCGCCCTGCACGAACATCGCCAGCGCGTAGCTCTCGGCGCCGAACGAGCGGTCCGGGTTGTAGTACGTCTCCGTCCCGCGCAGCGATGAGTAAACCGCCCCGTTGAAGTGGATCGAAACGAGAACGTCGGCCTGCGCGGCGTTGGCGAGGTCCACACGCGCCTGTGTCTCGGCGATCATGTTCGGGCGATAGTCGGCGCTGGCGAACGGCGTCAGCGTGAAGTCGCCGTCACGGACCACCAGCGTCTCGAAGCCGGCCTCGCGCAGCAGCTCGTCCAGCCGCAGCGCCGTGTCCAGCGCCAGGTCCTTCTCGATCAGGCGGTTGCCGTCGGCGTCATAGCCGACCGCCCCGAACCAGTTCGGCCCGCCGTGCCCTGCCTCGATCGCCACCATGTACGGCGGCGCGTGGTAGATCGGAACCGGCGTCGGTGAGGCGGTCGGCGCGAGTACAACGGGCGCCATCGTGACGCGAGGCGTCGGCTCGGCGCTCGGCGTCGGCTGGGCGCTTGGCGTCGGCGTAATCGTGGTCGAGGCGGGCTCGCGGGTCGAGGCGATCGTGCTCGGCTCACCGGTCGAGCAGGCCACGAGCACGAGCAGGGCGAGAAGGACAAAGGCAGGGACGAGGAGCCGCATGTGCAGAAGCATACGCAAATCACGCCCGCCCGTCAGCCAGCCGTCAGGACGCGGACTTCCGGCCCGGCACTGGCGTCCGCTGCGCCAGCCAGATGCCGCCGTCCTCGGAGCGCACCGCATACGTCATCAGCGGCCGGTTCGCCGGCCCGCACGATGGCTCGCCGGTCGCGAGATCGAACGTCGAGCCGTGCGAGGGGCAGGTCAGCGCCCCGTCGGCGACCGTGCCGTCGGCGAGCGAGGCGTTGGCGTGCGAGCAGCGGTTCGCGACGGCGTACAGCCGCTCGCCGAATCGCACGAGCGCCACCTGCTCACCCGCGAAGTAGACCATCTTCGCGGCGCCGTCGGCCACGTCGGACTCCTCGGCGACGCGCTGCCATGCGTCTGAGTCAAACTGAAGGCCGACCGCCTGAGAAGCTGAGACCGGATCGCCCGGCGCGCCGAGCGTGTCCAGCGTCTCGCGCAGGCCCAGCGAGACGCAGGTGAAGATCGGCGTGTCCCGCAGCGTGTAGAGGCTGCTCTTCGCTTCGCGCAGCTCCATCACGAGGTCAAGGAAGTCCGCCGGCTCGTCCGTCTCGAACGAGACCACGAACTCCTGGTCGTCCAGCCCGAAGGAGTACGTCGTGTTCAGCTTGACGGACGGGTACTTGCGCCCAACGGTGATGTGCCCGCTCATCATCTCCTGCCGCTCCTCTAACGAGAGCTGGTACCACTCCCGCGTCTTCACGAACGGGTAGACGAAGAAGTACTTCGAGTCAGCCGGGTGCAGGTGCAGGCGCGCCTCGGCCTCGTCCGGGCTCACATACTGCGACTTGCGCGTCATCGCCAGGTACGAATATGGCATCGAGAGATGCGGGGCGAGCGGCGTGCGCATCACCTCCGTCGCCAGCGCCTGTATGTCTTCGAGGCGCTCGCCGATCTGCCAGAGCAGGACGTCGGCGTCGCCGCGCATACCGACGACGGAGTAGCTTCGCACCTGCAGCCGGCCCGAGAATGCGTCGACAGCGGCGACGAGCGCGTCCTTCCCCGCCTCCCGGTCAGCGACGGGCAACTGCCGCCACGCCGGGTCGACGCGGTAGAACGAAAACTTGACGACCTGGCGGCGGCCGCCGGCCTCGTCGCCGTGTCCGCCCGCCGGACTCTTAGAGTCACCGCGCCGCGCGCCCCGGTCACTCACCGACGGGGACCTCCTGCGCCCGGAGGCCGAAGTTATCGTCGTACAGCCGCTGCACGCGCGTCAGTTCGTCGCCGGAAAGCGGCGCGACGTCGGCAGCCTCGGCGAACTCGATGAGCTGCTCTTCGTTGTAGATGTTCGGCAGCGTGGAAGCGATCGCCGGTGAGGCGAGCAGCCACTGCAGAGCGGCCTGCCCGATCGTGCGCCCCGTTTCTTCCGCCAGAAACGCCAGCTGATCGACCTTCCGCAGCCCCTCCACCAGCCATTCGCGCTTGCGGTGGCTGCGGTGGTCCGTCTTCTCGAACGTCGTGTCCAGCGTGTACTTGCCCTCGAGCAGGCCGGACGAGTGCGTGACGCGGCAAACGACGCCGATGCCTTCTTCCTCGCAGGCCTCCGTCAGGCGCCGGCCGGGGTCCTGTTCGAGCAGGTTGTAGATCTGCTGCAGGCCCTCGACGTCGCGGCCGCGGATCACGGCCAGCCCCTCGTCTTCCCAGCCGATCGCCGGGCCCAGCGTCGCACCGTAGTGGCGGATCTTCCCCGCCACCTTCAGGTCCTCCAGAGTCGCGAACAGCTCATCGCTCTCGATCGCCGTCATTCGCGGGTTGTGAAGCTGGTAGAAATCGATGTAGTCCGTATCCAGCCGTTTCAGGCTCTCCTCGCAGGCGAAGCGCAGGAACTTCGGCGACCAGTCGTGCGGCCGCTCCTGCTGGCCACGGCGCATCGGGTGGTTGTACCAGTCGTATCCGAACTTCGTCGCGATAACGATCTCGTCGCGCTTATGACCAAGCGCGTCGGCGAGCAGCGTTTCGCCCTTGCCGCTGCCGTAGGTATCGGCGGTGTCAAAGAAGTTGACGCCCAGCTCATGCGCCCGCCGCAGCAGGCCGATGCCCGTCGCGTCGTCCGTGATTCCCCACCACGTCGTCGTCACGGTCCAGAGACCGAATCCCACAGTCGATATCTTGAGGCCAGTGTTGCCCAGTTCGCGGTACTGCATTTCCTACTCCCAGTTAGACGCCCATTATCTGTGCAGGGCTAACACCGGACAAGATAGGTTTAGGCAGGTTACATGCAACCGCGCCTTCGATCTCCCCTCGCCCGCGAAGTGGGAGAGGCCCGCCCTGAGCGGAACGGCAGTGGGAGTCGAAGGGGGCAGGCGGTGAGGGCTATCTAAGCGAAGAGCAGTATGGCCGCCACAGCGACGCCGAACACCACCACGGCCCGCCGCAGCCAGACCTCGCCCAGCCTGCGCGCCAGGCCGACGCCCAGGTAGCCGCCGCCCAGCGCGCCGCCCGCCATCACCAGCGCCGGCGCCCACTGCACCGGCCCAAAGAGCGCAAAGTAGCCCACCGCCACCGCGTTGATCACCATCGAGAGCAGGCCCTTCAGCGCGTTCGAGTGCTGGATGTCGTCCGGCAGGAGCACCATCAAGCCCGCCAGCAGGATGACGCCGAGCCCCGCGCCGAAGTACGCGCCGTACACGGCGCCCGCGAAGACGACCACGATCAGCGCCAGCGGTACGTGATCGCCGCCGCGCGAGGCCAGGTCGCGGTCGGCCGCCATCTTCGCCAGACGCTCCTGGAAAAGCATCACGCCCGAGCCGAGCAGGATGAGAAACGGCACGATCGACTCGAACGTGTCGGCCGACGTGCCCAGCAGGAGCACAGAACCGGCCAAAGCGCCGGCGATCGATGGAAGGAGCAGAAAGACGAAGCGGCCGCCCTGGTGACCCAGTTCGCGCCGATACGCCAGCGAGCCGCCGAAATACCCCGGCCAGAGCGCCACCGTGTTCGTAACGTTGGCCGTCTTCGCCCCGTACCCGAACGCCAGCAACGCCGGGAAGCTGATGTTGGAGCCACCACCGGCGACGGCGTTGACCGCGCCCGCCGCGAACGCCGCCGCCGCCAGACCCGCGATCTCCGTCGCGTCCATCAGGCGACGTACTCGATCCCGGAGGCGAGGAACCAGCCACCGAGCGCTACGAGGAAGACGCCGCAGACCGCCATCAGCCCCTGGTACACGCGCTGATTCATGATCCGGCGCCCGCCCGCCACGGCGAAGGCGACCAGGCTCAACCAGGCGATGTCGGCGAGGATGTGGCCGCCATAGAACGCGCTCACGCCCAGCACGCCTTCGTCCAGCGACTCGACGATGTAAGCGCTGCCGATCGTCGCCCACCAGGCGACCCAGAACGGGTTCGCGAGGCTGACGAGGATCCCCGCCAGCGCCAACGGGCCGAGCACCGACAGCCGCCACGTCAGGACGCCTGCCGACGGGCCGTCTCGCTCCGTGTCCAGGTGAAATCGCCGCGCCTGCAGCGCTGTCGTCGCGCCCATCCAGACGAGGAAGACGCCGCCGGCAAGCGCGACCGTTGCCGTCACGGCATCGCGGTCCAGGAGCTGGTTGAGCCCCAGCGCGAGGCCAATGACGAGCACAAGCTCAAGCGCACTGTGGCCGAAGGCCAACGCCGGCCCCGCCCAGAAGCCCCGGCGCACACCCTCTCGCATCGCGACCGTCACCAGCGGCCCCGGACTGAGCGCACCGGTGAGGCCGACGACGAAGGACGTTCCAAAGATGGCGACCAAGGCGGCAGCGGACATTTGTGTCGAGTGTGCCCGCCCCCCGCCGGAGGGTCAACGTAGACGCACGAGGGCTGTATACTTGAGCACTCAGGAGCCATGAGTAGCGACCAGCGTCTGCCCATCCTGACCGTTGAGAACGTTAGCAAAGCGTTCGGCGGCTTGCAGGCCGTTGACCGTGCCGACCTCGAGGTCGCCGAGGGCAGCATTACGGGCCTCATCGGCCCCAACGGCGCCGGCAAGACCACGCTCTTCAACCTCGTCTCCGGCTTCATCAAGCCAGACTCCGGGCGCATCACGTTCCAGGGCGAAAGAATCGACGGCCTCCCGCCGCACCAGGTCTTCCGGCGCGGACTCGTCCGCACCTTTCAGATCCCGCGTGAGCTGGGCGGCATGACCGTCGTCGAGAACCTCATGCTCGTCCCCGGGGAGCAGGCCGGCGAGAGCCTCTGGAACGCATGGTTCATGCCCTGGCGCGTCTCCGACCAGGAGGACGCCAACTTCACCAAGGCTGAAGACGTCTTGCGCTTCCTCAACCTTCACCACCTCCGCGACGAGTACGCGCTCAACCTCTCCGGTGGACAGAAGAAGCTGCTCGAACTCGGCCGCACCCTGATGTGCGACCCGAAGATGATCATGCTCGTCGAACCGGCGGCGGGCGTTAACCGCACGCTCATGCGGGACATCGTCAACGACATCAAGCGGCTGCGGGTCGAGCGGGGCATCACGTTCTTCGTCATCGAGCACGATATGGACATCGTCGCCCTGCTCTGCGACAGGCTGATCGTGATGGCCGAGGGCACGAAGCTGGCCGAAGGATCACCGGACGAAGTCCGCGCCGACGAGCGTGTGCTGGACGCCTATCTCGGAGGGCGCGGCCGGTGACCGACGCAAAGCCGGCACCTGTCCTTGAAGCGAAGGACATCGTCGCCGGCTACGGGGAGGTCGACATCCTGCACGGCGTGTCCGTCACGGTTCACGGCGGCGAAATGGTGGCGATCATCGGCCCCAACGGCGCCGGCAAGTCAACGCTCCTGCGCGCGATCTTCGGCCTGCTGAACGCGCGCCGCGGTCAGGTCAGCCTCAAGGGGCAGGACATCACAAACCGCGCGCCCGACGAGCTCGTACTGCGCGGCCTCTCCTACGTGCCGCAGGTCGATAACGTCTTCCCGTCACTGACTATCCTCGAAAACCTGGAGATGGGCGCCTTCGTCCGCGAGACGGGCCTCGCCGAGCGCCTGGACCGCGTCTTCTCGCTCTTTCCTGACCTCACTGACCGCCGCGGCGAGAAGGCCGGCAGGCTCTCCGGCGGCCAGCGCCAGATGCTCGCCCTGGGCCGCGCACTAATGCTCGACCCGGACGTCCTCCTCCTGGACGAGCCCTCGGCCAGCCTCTCGCCGAAGATGGTCGACATGATCTTCGACCGCATCAACGTCATCAACGCCGAAGGGACCGGCGTCCTCCTCGTCGAGCAGAACGCGCGCGAGGCGCTCAGCGTCTGCCATAGGGGATACGTACTGGCGACAGGCGAGAACCGGCTGGAAGGCGCAGCGAAGAGCCTCCTCGACAACGAAGAGGTCGGAAAGCTCTACCTGGGAGCGTAATTGGCCTCGCCAGTCGGTGACCTGCCTCAGCTCTCCATCTGGGTAGAGGTCGGCCTGCTCGTTGGCGTGCCACTCTACGCAGCCGTATTCGCCGCACTCTTCCAGTCGCTTGTCGGGTACAACCGTCTGCGATCGTCCAGCGATATCTTCACGGCGGTTACCCTATGGCTGCTCGTCCCGTTACATATCGGAGGCTGGCTGGCCTACCAGTATGGCGGCAGCCTCGAGGCGCTGCTCCTCTTGACGATCTGGCCCTATGTGTGGCTGACGGCTGTGGTGTACGGTCTGCCCCGGATCGAGCAGCTGCGCTCGCATGACGACAACATCAACTTCGGCGGCATCATCGCGAACATCGTCGTGTTCGTCTTCGCGGCTGCCATCTGGGAGCATGACGCGCTGACAGTAGGCATCGTGCTCGGGGCGATCATCGCGTTGGGCGCTGTCGGTCTCACGCTGATCTTCGGCGTACTCAAGTTCGCCCACTTCGCCCACGGAGATTCGATGATGCTATCGGCGTTCGTAGCCTGGCTGCTACTCAACGGCATCATCGTCGGCGAACGAGCCGGGTCGGAGACCACACTGCTGCCGGTCAACGTGAACGACCTGCCGGGTGCCGAAAGCGCCATCTGGGACTTCTCATTCGGCTACGGCCTGATCGTGGCGATGCTGCTGGCTGCAGTCCTGACGGCCGGACTGATGGTGGGCATCGACAGGATGGTTTACCGCCGGCTGAGGAAACGCAAGAGCGACATCGTGATATTCGCCATCGCCTCGCTGGGGTTGGCGTTCGTGATGCGCAGCGTGATCCTGATCTTCTGGGGGCCGACTCCGCGCCTGTACACGCCGGGCATCCGGAACCGCATCGATCTGCCGTTTGACGTGAGTTTGCTGGCGGATCAGGTGTTCATACTCGCTGCCGCCTTCGTCGTCACCGCAGTCGTCTACGTACTGCTCTTCCGCACGAAGCTTGGCAAGGCCATGCGTGCCATGGCAGACAACCCGGACCTGGCCCGCATTAGTGGTATCGACACCGACCGCATCATCACCTGGACGTGGGCGGTCTCCGGATGCCTCATCGCCATCGCCGGCGTCCTGCTGGCTCTCCAGGCCCATCTGGATTCGGAGCTAGGGTTCACACTACTATTGCCACTATTCGCCGCCGCTATAGTCGGCGGCCTCGGAAATCCGCTGGGTGCACTGGTTGGCGGATTCGTCGTCGGCATCACACAGGAGGTCGCTGTTACATTCGACTTCCTTAGTCCAGGCTACAAGTTCTCGGTAGCCTTCGCGGTCCTCATCCTGATCCTTGTCGTCCGCCCACGCGGATTGTTCGGGGAACGATCGTGACACACGCCGACAAGCACCCCGGCCGGGCACGCGGCCTGAAGCCGTCCGACTTCATCGCGACGGCGGTGCTCCTGGGAATAACGATAGCTATCCCGTTCATCGCATACGAGCAGTCCCGCGGCGCGCTCCCGGACGGCAACCTCGCCGGCACCTTCAGCTTCTACACTGCATTCCTGGTTACCGTCGGCGTCTTCGCCCTCCTCACCCTGGCGCTCAACATCCAGTGGGGATATGCCGGTGTAATCAACTTCGGCGTGCTCGCGTTCTTCATGCTTGGCGCCTACGTCACCGCCGTCATCACAAAGGGCGACCCACAGGGAGACTTCACAGACTACATTGGCGGCTGGGGTGACGATCTGAACCTCATCCCCGCCCTGGCGACCAACCAGTGGTTACCGTTCGTTGTCGCGACTGCGGCCGCGGCAATCGCGGCCGGACTGCTGGCATTCCTGGTCGCATTCCCAACGCTGCGCCTGCGCGAGGATTACCTGGCGATCGCAACGATCGGCATCGCCGAAGTCATGCGACGCGTGGTCATCGAGGAGCGCTGGATGGTGAACGGATCACGTGGGCTGACGGGGGTTCCGCAGCCCCTGGGCAACATCGTTGACCAGAGCGACTACAAATACCTCAACGTCGTGATCATCGGCATCGTCGTGATCCTTATCTTCTTCGCCCTGGAACGCGCCGTGCGCTCGCCCTGGGGGCGCGTTCTCCTGGGCCTGCGCGACGACGAAGAGGCGACCGCGGCAAGCGGCAAGAACGTCTTCGCCTTCAAGACTCAAAGCTTCGTCCTGGGCGCGGCGATCATGGGTGTCGGCGGCTCGATGTACGCCTACGCGTTCTCCGCGCTCAGCCCGGACGCCTTCACTCACCTCTTCGCAACGTTCATTTTCTGGGCGATGCTAATGGTGGGAGGCAGCGGTAACAACAAGGGCGCGATCGCCGGTGCATACGTCGTCTGGGGCCTGTGGACACTCAGCCTCCAGATGCAAGGATACGAGCTGGGCGACCTCGTCCAAAGCCGGATGCCTTACCTCCGCGGGCTGCTGCTGGGCGTGGCCATCGTCGGCGTGCTGCTCATCCGGCCACTCGGCCTGCTGCCGCAGGAGCGCCGCGTCTCGGCCTGGGTAGAGCGGCGCGTGAAGAAAGAACGCTCCGCCCCGGCGCCACCCGCAGAGCCATAGGTCACGTCACGCAAAAGAAACAGGGGAGAGGCGAATCGCCTCTCCCCTGCTTCGTTCGGTTGCTCGGAACTATTGGCCGGTGATGTCCTCAACGGTGAGGGTAGCCATGTCAACCTTCCAGACCTTGTCCTGGACGAACTCTTCGGCCGTCCCGTCGACGTGGAACCACTCGACAGCACCAACTGCCGGGTCTCCCGCGCTGTCGAACTCCAGCGGACCGACCACACCCTCGTAGTTGATGTCATCGCCGGCGGCGAGCGCAGTTATGGCGGCGGTGAAGCCTGCGGTACCGGGGTCGACTACCGTACCCGGGTCGTTCGCTACGTTGCGGAGTTCATCACGGATCGCCGTCCGGTCAGTGCTGCCCGCAGCCTCGGCGGCCAGGGCGATCACGTAGACAGCATCGTAGGCTTCCTTGATGAACGGCAGCGAGGGAAGATCGCCGTACGCAGTCTCGTAGCGTGTTTCGAAACCCGCCTCAGCGTCGGTCGGGAGCCCGGCCGGCGCCGTTCCAAGGGCGCCGTCGAACGCGGCCCAGCCGAGTTCGTCAAACATGTCAGTTGACTTCGTGCCGTCAACGAAGACGTAGTTGTCAAACAGTTCGCCTTCAACAGCCTCGCGCAGGAAGATGCCAGCGCTCTCCGGGTAAGCCATAGCCGCCAGAGCGTCGGCGCCCTCGCACTGAGCCAGCTCGGAAGCGTAGGTCACCTGTGCCTCTTCGTGCGGGACGGCCGCGTTGACGGTTCCGTCCAGGTTCTCGAACGCGTCCGTGAACGCGTCGCTCAGGCCTTCGCCGTAAGCGTTGTTCACGAAGATGTTGCAGACCGTGCCGTAGCCAGCGTCGTCCGCCAAGGCCGCCAGCACAAGACCCTGAGCGGCGTCAGATATCGTCGTGCGGAAGAGGAAGTCGCTGTCGTTGGCGTCAGTCAGCGCCGGACTCGTGGAAGCGGGCGATATCTGGACAACGCCCGCGGGGCCCGTCACCTGCTCCGCGACGCGAAGCGTGACGCCGCTTGAAAGCGCACCAACTATACCCTGGACGCCTTCGATGTCCACGAGGCGCTGGGCCTCCGTGGCGGCCTGATCCGGGTTCGTAGCGCTGTCACCACGCACCAGCTCAACGTCCTGGCCGTTGACACCGCCAGCCGCGTTGATCTCGTCCACGGCCAGCTCCATGCCATTAAAGATCGGCTCACCGAAGTCGGATAGAGGGCCAGTGAACCCCAGCAGGGCGCCGATCTTCAGCGGAGCACCTGGATCGGGAGTCTCATCTGCTGTGCCCGTCGGCGCGGCTGTGGTCCCCGCCGGTGTGTCCGTCGGAGTACCGTCGTCGTCGTCGTCGTCATCGCCACAGGCGGCGGCCAGCGCGAGCAGTGCGATTAACGCACCAACGAGCAGCCACCTCCAAGAGATCTGGGTTAGGGTCTTCGGCACGAGTGTGCCTCCTTTCGCTCTTCAAGTCGGGCTAGTAGCCGGACTGCAAGCCAATGTAATGGCGCAGTATCTGGGCGTCAAGCGCGCTTACGTTCCCAGGCAGGCCGATATTGCGCCTCCGGCGGCGTTAACATCGCTCAGCTCCATCACCAGCCGGGCGCCACCGCCTTTAAGCTCGTAAGCCTCCCGGAAAGCGCTCGCCAGCGCCTTGTTACGCGCGCCCGGCTCGAAGATCACGCAAACCACCGTTGCTTGGTCCTCCAGCACCACGTTCGCCAGCGAAGGCGCTTCAAGCGCCTGGGACATGGCGACGCGGAAGACGTTCCCGCCGGCCTCCAGGGCCAGAGCCGACGAACTCGTGAGGGCAATGTGCAGCCCCCCGACAGCTTCGGCGACCGCCAGCGCGGCGACCTCCTCCGGCGGGCCAACGATGGCGGTTACGTCCTGGCCTTCCAGGTTCTGAGCCGCCGCTGCCGCCTGAGTAACGTCGTCCGCGCTTTCGATCAACAGCTCGATTGGGGCGCCGAAAAGACCGCCAGCTTCGTTGATCTCGTCCACCGCCATCTGCATCGCGTCTCGCACAGCGCCGCCACCGTCTGCCTGAAGCGGCAATACAGCACCGATGCGCAGCGGCCCATCGGGCGCCCCGGCGGCAAGCGAAAGCCCACCGGCCGGGACGTCGGCGCCGATTTCCGCCGCCAGGTCAACGTCGCGAAGCTCCAGGTCGATAAGGCGCCCGCCGAGCAGCCGCCAGACCGTCACCCGCCCCTTCGCCAGATCCCCGCCGGCCGTGAAGTCGGCCTGCCCGGAGACGCCCAGGTAGCTCACGTCGCCACCGCCCGCCAGCACCAGGAGCGCCGCCGAGAACGCCTCCGCGCCCCCGTTCACGAGCTCGCCTGGTGGGTTGGCGACGTAGTGCACGTTGTCGCGAATCGCCGCCGCGTCCGTCGAGTTCGCGGCCGCCGCGGCGAGAGCGATCAGGTACACCGCGTCGTAGGCCTCCCGGACGCCGGCGAAGTCCGCAGGCGACCGGCCAAACCGCTCCTCGAAGGCAGCGTCAAAGACCTCTGACTCGATGGCGGTCAGGCTAACACCCTTGGCAACAGCGTCGCCGGACAGGCTGACCCCTTCGAACGAGGCCTCATCGCGGCTGCTGCCGCTGAGGAAAAGCTTCGCCGGAGCGCCCGCGTCGAGCACCTGCCTCAAGGCCTCCGCCGTGCCGCCGGGCGACGCGATAATCACCACGGCCTCAGCCGCCCCCAGGTCGGCCCTCGCCGTCTCCGTCGGAGTCCCCTCGTCAGTGGCCGAAGGCGATCGTCCGTCGTCGTCTCCGCAGGCCGCGACGACCATGACCAGACCGCTGGTCAGAAGCACGACCGCGGCCCGCCCAAACATGTCCCATAGAACGTATGCGGCGCCGAAACAGCGGTCAACCGGCTGCTGGCGCCACGACGCCGGATATCCTACGCTGAACCGAGCGTGAATAGAGAACGAAGAACGACCTGATGCACCGTATCTCAGCGCTTCGCCTGGGCAGCCGCGCCCGCTTCGAGGACCGCTGGTCCGGCACCATCTCCGCCCTCGAGATCACTGAGGACTGGGAAGCAGTCAACGTCGTCGTCGAGAGTGGCTTCCTCCTCTGGCATTCCAGCGTCCGGCTTCCTCTCTCCGCTGCCTCCGACTGGTCCGACGACAGCGTTACGTTTGCCTGCACCAGCCGCCAGGCGTTCGGGCACGAAGTGCCACCGGTCGCCGTGCCCTCGCGGCCGATCGGGAGCGACACCCCTATCTCCGCGCCCAGCGTCACCATCGCCGGTGCCCTCATCGATCAGGCCGAGCGCAAGGTGCAGGAGATCATCCTCTCGCGCGGCGTCGCCGGTCACCGCCGTATCTCCGTCAGCGACGTCACCTTCAAGGGCAAGACGCTGGCGCTGGCGGTTCAGCCGCAGACGCTACGACGATACCGCCCCGACGAAGAGATCCGCCGCTCCATCCACCGTCAGATTCGCGACGATAGCGGCCTCACCGCGGACGATAAGCGCGGCCTGCATTTCGCCGTTGAAGGCGGCGTCGTCACGATGTCCGGAAACGCGCGTGTGGAGAACGCCCGCGAGCGGGCCATCGAGACCGTCCAGGCGATCGGGGGAGTGACGATCGTGAACGACACCTCACACGACGACCTGGGCCTAGAAACGATGATCGGCCTCGCGCTCGATCGGGCGGGCGTCGGCCGGCACTCAGAGATCTACGCCCGATCGTCTCTGGGCAACGTGCAACTGTACGGCTACGTGCCGTCCGCGGCAGCCAGAGACGACGCCGTCCGCGCGGTCGCCGGCGTCGCCGGCGCGCGCGACGTCACGAGCAGGCTCGAAGTGCAGCCTGCCGCCGCCTAGCGTCACACCGGCCACCGAGACTCTCAGCGGCGACTCTCAGATTCGGCGGCTGATACACTGGAAGCAGCTTGATTTTCAACCTCGACCTGCTGGCCGACGACCCCGTCGCCTTCCTCGTCCTCTTCAGCGCCCTCGGCACGGCGATCCTTCTTGGGCTAGTTCTTCACGAGGCCTCCCACGCATTCGCCGCCGACCAACTCGGAGATCGTCTGCCCCGCGCTCGCGGCCGGCTGACGCTCAACCCGCTACCCCACCTCGACCCAGCCGGGACGCTGCTGATCGCCCTCGTCGGGTTCGGCTGGGCCAGGCCAGTCCCGGTCAACCCCAACGCAACCAGGAACCCGAAAGCTGCGCTGGCGATTACCGCAGTCGCCGGGCCAGCCACCAACTTCCTCATCGCCGCTGTGGCCAGCCTCCCCTTCCGCCTTGGAAGCCTGGAGTGGTTCTCGCTCTATCGCGCGCAGGACACTGGCGGTTGGGGCATCGAGGAATACGCCGGATTCTACCTGGGAGCGATCGTCGTCATTAGCATCATACTCGGCATCTTCAACCTCATCCCGATCGCTCCACTCGACGGCTTCAAGGTGGCGATCGGCATCCTCCCACGCGAACTCTCGCGCTCGTTCGCTCGGCTTGAGCGGATCGGGCCTGTGGTCTTGATCTCGCTCATCGCGCTCCCATTTCTCACGGGCGGCCAGGTCAGCCCGCTGGCCGACGTTATGTTCCCCCTGATCGGAACGCTCACCGAATTCTTCACCGGCGTCGACGGACGGATCAATTGATCCAGCGCCTCTCCTACCGCGCCCGTCAGCTAAGGCGAACCCTCGCGCCCGGGATCACCGCGGCTGACCTTCGCGTGGCGGAGGCTGTCCTTGGCAACGACCTCTACACGCTTTTCGCCGCGATGCAGCAGGCGGACCAGCGCCACTGCCTCGACGTCTATCAAAAGCTGCGCGCCGAAGGCGAAGATGACGCCGAAGTCCTCGTCGCTGCCCTGGTTCACGACGCCGGCAAGGGCGGCGGCTCCGCGCGCCGCATCCGCACCTGGCACCGCGTCGCCTACGTCGCCCTCGGCCTGCTGCCGTCCGGCGCACTCGACCGCATCGCTCGCGGCGACGGCGGACTGGCGCGTCTCCACCGTCACGGCGAGGCCACGCTTCGGCTGGTACGCCGCGCCGGGGCCTCTGAGGGCGTCGTCGGACTGCTCGAGGTCATGGAGTCTGACCGGGGCGACGACCCGCGCACCACGCGCCTTCTCGCCGCCGACGATGCGTGCTGAACCGCGCCCCGCCTGCTAAGCTCCTGTAGCGTTATGAGCGAGAAAGCGGAAACCCGCCGCGCCGTCATCATCGGCCTTGGCCTCATCGGTGGCTCGATCGGCCTCAGGCTCAAGGCGGCCGAGCTGCCCGGCCTCGAAATCATCGGCTCGGACATCGATCGCTCAAGCGAGCGCGCCGCGAAGAAGTCCGGGGCGATCGACCGCGGCGAGCACGACCTGGCGAAGGCCGTACGCGACGCCCGGCTTGTCATCATCGCCGTTCCCATCGCCGCCCTGCGCGACGTTCTTACAGCCATCGCGCCGCACCTCGCCGAGGGCGCCGTCGTCACCGACACGGCAAGCACCAAGGGCGACGTGATGAAGTGGGCGGCGGAGCTTCTGCCGGAAAGCGTCAGCTTCGTCGGCGGTCACCCGATGGCCGGCAAGGAGCAGACGGGCATCGACCACGCGGACGCCGCGCTCTTCGACGGGCGCGCCTACTGCGTCTGCCCTACCGTCAACTCTTCACCGGCCGCGATCAAGAGCGTGGTCGGGCTGGCGCAGGCCCTGGGCGCCGAGCCGCTGTTCATCGACGCCGAGGAGCACGACGTTTACGCCGCGGCGATAAGCCACCTGCCACTCGTCGCCGCCACCGCCCTCTTCAACCTTCTGCGCGAAAGCCCCTCCTGGGACGACCTCGGCCAGCTGGCCTCAACCGGCTTTCACGACATGACGCGCCTCGCCTCCAGTGACCCCTCCATGAGCAACGCCATCTGGAAGACGAACCGCGAGGCGATCATCCACTGGGTCGACCGCCTCACCGAAGAGCTGAAGCGCCTGCGTGGAATGCTGAGCGACGCCCAGGACGAAGAGCTCTTCAAGCTCTTCGCCGAGACAAAGCTCCAGCGCGACGAGTTCATCGCCAACCCGCCGCGGCGCGAAAGCGCCGTCAGGGGCCCGGAAGTGGACCGCGGCCGGGCGCTCCTGGATATCCTCGTCGGCGGCATGATGGCGGACAACATCCGCCGCGTGGGCAAGATCCCCGAGATGATGGAAGAAGCGCGCCAGGAGGCAGCGCCGGCGGACAAGAAGCGCCGCCTGACGCTGGGCGAAAAGATGGAAGAGGGGATCCGCCGCGACCTGGAGAAGATGGAGCGCGAGCGCGAAGAAAAGGCAAAGCGCGAAGGCGACGATTGACCGGCGTCCGGGCGCGCGAGCGGTAATGTCGCCGAAATGCGGCCAGTCTCGGGACTCCGGAGGCAGGTTTTGGTATCCTATACGCGGTTGTGGAAAGGGTTTCCGGGCGCGAACGGCATGCCCCACAACGCCTCGCGCCGGGATCAGGAGAAGGAGATGAGTCATGGCGCATGAGTCCCATGCATCCCACGGTGGCACTGAACTGGTCCACGTCGGATTTGGCAACTTCCTGGCGGTAAACAAGGTGCTTGCCATCGTCACACCCAGCTCCGCGCCCATTCAGCGAATGATCCGCGAAGGCAAGAAGGCCAAGAACATCATCGATATCACCAGCGGCCGCCGCACCAAGGCCGCCGTCTTCATGGACACCGGACAGATCATGCTCGTCGCCATCACACCGGAGGCGCTGGCCGGCCGCGTCGCCGCCATCCGTGGTGGCAAGATCGAAAAGGCCCAGGCCGACTAATCCCGGTGGCCGCCGCGCCGTTGCTCGTCATCCTCACCGGGCCTTCCGGCGCTGGCAAAGACACGCTCGCCGCCGCGCTCGGCTCACGGCCGGGCAGCACCATCGGCTTCGCCGTCACCGCCACCACGCGCCCGCCGCGCCAGGGCGAGACCGACGGCCGCGACTACCATTTCGTCTCGGAGGCTGAGTTCCAGCGCATGATCGGCGAAGGCGAGATGTTGGAGCACGCCATCGTCTACGGCCAGCACAAGGGCGTTCCCACCAGCTCCGTCCGCCGCGTCCTCGACGAGGGCAAAGACGTGCTCCTCCGCACCGACGTCCAGGGCGCTCGATTCATCAAGACTCGCGTGCCGGAAGCGCTCACAGTCTTCGTCGCGCCACCCTCCCGCGAGGAGATGGAGCGCCGCCTCCGCGACCGGGACAGCGACACCGAAAGCCAGGTGGCGCTCCGCCTCAAGACGGCCTTCGCGGAGATGGACGCCGCCGCCGAGTTCGACCACACCGTCACGAACGACGACCTGGAGCGCGCCGCCGCCGAGATCGAGGCGATCATCGCTAGGGAACGCGAGCGCCCCGGCCGCGAGAAGTTGCCGTTCTGACCGCCGTGATACTAGATTCGTAACCAATGGCCAAAGATCATCTCTGGTGGCAGACCGGAATCATCTACCAGATCTACCCGCGTTCATTCCAGGACGCGAGCGGCGACGGCGTGGGCGACCTGCGTGGCATCATCTCGCGGCTCGACCACTTGCAGTGGCTGGGCGTGACAGCGATCTGGATATCCCCCTGCTTTCGTTCGCCGATGAAAGACTTCGGCTACGACGTCTCCGACTACCGCGACATCGACCCGCTCTTCGGCACGCTATCCGATATGGACGACCTGATCGCGGCCGCCCACGAGCGCGCGATCCGCGTCATCCTCGACTTCGTGCCCAACCACACTTCGGACCAGCACCCGTGGTTCAGCGAATCGCGCTCCTCCCGCGACAACCCGAAGCGCGACTGGTACATCTGGCGGGACGCCAAGCCCGACGGCTCACCCCCCAACAACTGGCTCGCCAACTTCGGCGGCATCGGCTGGGAGTGGGACGAGCACACCAGCCAGTTCTACTACCACGCCTTCCTCAAGGAGCAGCCTGACCTCAACTGGCGCAACCCTGAAGTGCGCGAGGCGATGCTCAGCGTCCTGCGCTTCTGGCTCGACCGTGGCGTCGACGGCTTCCGAGTCGACGTCATGTACCACCTGATCAAGGACGAGCAACTGCGCGACAACCCGGAGAATCCTGACTGGAAGGAAGGCGCGTACCCTTACTCGCGTCTGCTCGCCGTCTACTCCCAGGACCAGCCCGAGGTCCACGACGTCGTCCGCGAGATGCGCGAGACGTTCGACGAGTACGACGAGCGCGTCATCATCGGCGAGATCTACGTGCCCATCCCGCAGCTCGTGAAATACTACGGCACGAACAACGACGGCGCGCACCTGCCGTACAACTTCCAGCTGCTCCTCCAGCCCTGGAACGCCCGCCGCATCGGCGCCGTCATCGACGAATACGAGGCGGCCTTGCCGGACGGCGCCTGGCCCAACTGGGTGCTCGGAAACCACGATCGGCCTCGCGTTGCCGGCCGCGTCGGCCGCGCACAGGCCCGCGTCGCCGCCATGCTCCTGCTCACCCTGCGCGGCACTCCCACGCTCTACTACGGCGACGAACTGGGCATGGACAACGTGATCATCCCGCCGGAGAAGGTCGTCGACCCGCTCGGCCTGACGTTCCGCATCAGCCGCGACCCCATGCGGACGCCGATGCAGTGGGACGCATCGCCCAACGGCGGATTTTCCGCGGCAGGCGAAACGTGGCTCCCACTCTCGCCCGACTTCGCCGAGCACAACGTCGACGCCGAGCGCGACGACGCCGGCTCGGTCCTCACACTGCACCGCCGGCTGATCCACCTCCGCCAGTCGGAAGCGACGCTGATGGCCGGCGCTTACGCCCCCGTGCACGCCGACGGCGACGTCCTCGCCTACACCCGCCGCCACGACGGCGACGGCTTTCTCGTCGCTCTCAACTTCGGCGGCCATCCGCAGACCGTCGAACTCGACGCGTCGCTGGCGGGCCGCGTAGCCCTCTCGACACACCTCGACCGCGAGGGCGACGCCGTCTCCGGCTCCCTCGCCCTGCGCCCGGACGAAGGCGTCGTCATCCGCCTGGGCTAGGCCGTTCGCTGGCAATTCGGCATTTGTCATACCCAAACATAGGTGCTCCTCGCGTGTACAAGCATCCCGGCGCACGCAGGAGTATCCTTCAGCCATGTGGGAAGGACTCTGGGGCATTGGCGTGCTGGTTCAGGCGTGGGATTCCTCTGTCGATTTCTTAGGGAAGAGACTGACAGTAGCACTGTTCATCGGGCTGCCGATTGCGGCAACGATAGCCGCAACAACTTTAGCGATCCTGCTCTAATCCTCGCTAGGGTGGGTCAACTAACCAACCCCGGCTCGCTTGACAGCGTTCGGCGGCGAACCGTACACTACGCCAACAACCGAATACCCAGCGGCAACGAACGGGACTAGTACCCCGCCAGGCGGGACCCAGAGAGCCGGGAACAGGTGGAAGCCCGGCGTCAGCGCAGCGGATGAATGGACCCGGGAGCCGCCAGCCGAATCACAGTAGGCCAGGCCGGAAAGGGCACCGTTACAGGCCCAGCGCATCTCCCGCTCACTGAGCGAGAAGTGCGTGACAAGGAAGGTCCCGGTTGACGCCGGGTCGAACCAGGGTGGCACCGCGAGAACCCCTCGCCCCTGACGGGCGAAGGGTTTTTTTATTGCGCAAAGGAGGCCCCAGATGAGCCAGTACAAATATCTGCTACAGGAATCCGACCTGCCAGACCAGTGGTACAACATCGCCGCCGACATGCCGGAGCCGGCAGGCCCGCCGCTCGACCCCGGTAGCGGTCAGCCCATCGGCCCCGAGGCGCTGGCGCCACTCTTCCCCATGGCCCTGATCGAGCAGGAAGTATCGCCGGAGCGCTACACGCCGATCCCGGACGAGGTGCGGGAAGTGTACAAGCTCTGGAGGCCAACGCCGCTTTACCGCGCGCACCGCCTGGAGAAGGCGCTGGAGACGCCCGCGCACATCTACTACAAGTACGAGGGCGTTTCGCCGGCCGGCTCCCACAAGCCGAACACCGCCGTCGCGCAGGCCTACTACAACCGTGAGGCAGGCGTCACCCGCCTGACGACGGAGACCGGCGCCGGACAGTGGGGCAGCGCGCTGGCCATGGCCTGCAACTTCTTCGGCATCGAGCTGAAGGTCTACATGGTCAACGTCTCGTACGAACAAAAGCCGTACCGGCGCATCATGATGGAGACCTGGGGCGCGCAGGTAGTCGCCTCGCCGACGTCCGAGACGAACTCCGGACGCGCGATCCTCGAGAAGGATCCGCAGTCTCCCGGCTCGCTGGGCATCGCCATCTCGGAGGCGATGGAAGTAGCGGCCACGAACGACGACACGAACTACTCGCTTGGCTCCGTCCTCAACCACGTCCTCCTGCACCAGACAGTGATCGGGCAGGAGTCGATCAAGCAGATGGAGATGGCGGGAGAGTATCCGGATGTCGTCATCGGCTGCGCCGGCGGCGGCTCAAACTTCGCCGGCCTGGCGCTCCCGCTCCTGCGTGACCGCCTCGTCAACGGCAAGAAGACCCGCTTCGTCGCCGCCGAGCCGGAGGCCTGCCCGACCCTCACGCGCGGCGAATACACGTACGATTTCGGTGACGCCTCGTCGATGACGCCGCTGATGCCAATGTACACGCTCGGCCACTCCTTCGTGCCGCCTGCGATCCACTCCGGCGGCCTCCGCTATCACGGCATGGCGCCGCTCATCTCAAAGCTGGTCAAAGACGGGCACGTCGAGGCGAAGGCCTACCATCAGACCAGCGCCTTCGACGCCGCGCTCCAGTTCGCCCGCAGCGAAGCCATCCTCCCGGCCCCGGAGAGCTCTCACGCGATTCTCGCGGCGGTGGAAGAGGCGATCGCCGCGCGCGAGGCCGGCGAGAAGAGGGTGATCCTCTTCAACCTCAGCGGCCACGGCCACTTCGACCTCGGCGCCTACGAACAGTACCTGCGCGGCAACCTCGAGGACTTCTCGTACCCGGCGGAGGCCGTCAAGGAAGCGCTGGCGGAGATACCGAAAGTAGGCTCGGCGTGACGGCACAGAACTCCGGCGCGCCCACGCCCGTCAAGCCAACGTGGACCCGCATGCTCACCGGCGACCGGCCGACGGGCGCGCTCCACCTCGGCCACTACGTCGGCTCGCTCAAGATGCGCGTCGACCTGCAGGAGAAGATCGACACCTTCGTCCTCATCGCCGACCTGCACGTCCTGACCACTCGCGGCACTGACCTCGACGAGATCGGTGGCAACATCCGCGACTGTGTGCTGGACTACCTCGCCGTCGGCATCGACCCGGAGAAGTCCACGATCTACCTGCAGTCGCTCGTGCCGGAGGTGCTGGAGCTGTTCTGGCTCTTCATGCCGCTCGTCAGCGTGCCGCGAGCGCAGCGCATCCCAACACTCAAGGAGCAGGTCCGCGACTTGAAGCTCGAGACCGCGTCGATGGCGCTGCTCTCGTACCCGGTGCTGCAGTCGGCGGACATCCTGATGGTGCGCGGGGACGTTGTGCCAGTTGGCAAGGACCAGGCCTCTCACGTCGAACTGACCCGGGAGATCGCACGCCGCTTCAACCAGACCTACGGCGAGGTGTTCCCGGAGCCGGACGCGCCGCTCACGCCGGTGCTCATCGGCACCGACGGCCAGCCCAAGGCGAGCAAGGGGATCGGCAACGTAATCATGCTCTCCGACCCACCGGACGTCGTCGAGAAGAAGGTGCGCGCGATGTTCACTGACCCAAAGCGCGTCCGCGCCGACATCCCCGGCACGGTCGAAGGCAACCCCGTGTTCATCTACCACGAGGAGTTCAACGACGACCCGGACGAAGTCGCTGACCTCGCAGACCGCTACCGACAGGGCAAGGTGGGCGACGTCGAGGTCAAGACGAAGCTCGCCGCCGCCATCAACCGCTTCCTCGACCCGGTCCGCGACCGGCGCGAGGGGTTCGCGGCGAAGAAGGGCCTCGTGGAGGAGATCATCCAGACCGGCTCCGAACGCGCCCGCGACGAGTGCCACCAGACGCTCGAAGCGGCCCGCGAGGCGATGGGCCTGACCTACTTCCGCGGCAGCGAAGGCGTGGAGGTGACCGGGTGAACTACACACCGTCCCTGGAAGAAGTGTTAGCGGAGGCGAAGCGAGGCGAGAGCAACCTCATGCCGGTCTTCCGCGACGTCCCTGCCGACCTAGAGACGCCCGTGTCAGCGTTCCTCAAGGTCGCGCAGGGCGAGCATTCGTTCCTGCTGGAATCCGTCGAGGGCGGCGAACGACTGGCGCGCTACAGCTTCATCGGCACCGAGCCCTACCGCGTCTACCGCAGCGGCCCGTTCGCCGATCCGAAGGAAGGGGACGACCCGCTGAAAGAAGTCGAAGCCGAGATGTCACGCTACAAGATCGCGCACCCGAAGGACGCTGAGGCCCGGACGTCGCTGCCTCGCTTCACCGGCGGCGCCGTCGGATTCCTCGCCTACGACGCGGTCCGCCACTTCGAGCCGCGCGTGCAGGTGCCCGCCGACGACCCGCAGGGCCTGCCGGAGGCGCTCTTCATGTTCGTCGACGCCCTGCTCGTCTTCGACCACATCAAGCACGTGATCAAGGTCGTCGCCCACTGCCGCCTCGACGGCGATGTCGAGGCATCGTACCGGCAGGCCTGCTGGCGCATCGAGGAGCTGGCCAAGCGCCTCAACCACGCACTGCCGGCCAGCCCCTACCAGACCGCGCTCTACCACGCCCAGGGCGAAGTGAAGTCGAGCGTCACCCGCGAGCGCTACCACGAGATGGTCGAGCAGGCGAAGCAGTACATCGTCGCCGGCGACGTCATCCAGGTCGTGCCCTCGCAGCGCCTCTCGCGGGAGACGGCCGCGCACCCGTTCTCGATCTACCGCGCTCTGCGCATGGTGAACCCATCGCCGTACATGTACTACCTGGCGATGGGCGACGCGCACATCATCGGCGCCTCGCCGGAAATGCTCGTCCGCGTCGAGGACGGCGTCGTCGAAACGCACCCGATCGCCGGCACGATGCCGCGCGGCCGCGACCCGGACGAAGACGCCGCCATCGCCGAGAAACTCGCCGGCGATGAGAAGGAGCGCGCCGAGCACGTCATGCTCGTCGACCTCGGCCGGAACGATATCGGCCGCGTCAGCCAGCCGGGCACAGTCACGGTCAAGGACTTCATGGTCATCGAGCGCTATTCGCACCTCATGCACCTCGTCTCGCGCGTTACGGGGCAACTTAAGGAGGGCATGTCCGCGTACGACGCCCTGCGCGCCTGCTTCCCCGCCGGGACGCTGAGCGGCGCGCCCAAGATCAGGGCGATGGAGATCATCAGCGAGATGGAGCCGATCCGCCGCGGGCCCTACGGCGGCGCCGTCGGTTACTTCGACTTCTCCGGCAACATGGACACCGCGATCACGATCCGCACGATCGTCCACAAGGACGGCGTCGCGCACATCCAGGCCGGCGGCGGCATCGTCTACGACAGCGTGCCGGACACCGAGTTCCGGGAGACGCTGACGAAGGCCCGCGCCACGCTCCAGGCGATCGACGACGCCGAGTCGATGGAGCAGTCGGCGCTCACAGGAAGCCTGGGCTACTGATGATCACTCACCCGCCCTCCAGAAGATCAACTTTCAGCCCATCAATCCGAGGGTCAGGCTTTAGCCCACCTATCCGAGGGTCAGGCTTCAGCCTGACTGTCGGCCCGCTCGCCAACCAGCGTCCGTATAGGGGCGCATCGCGATGCGCCCGGCGGCGGTGGGTGGGGCGCCCGCGTCACACAGCGGCAGGAGGCTCGTCATGATCCTTCTGCTCGACAACTACGACAGCTTCACATACAACCTCTACCAGTACCTCTGTGAGCTGGGCGCCGAGATCGAAGTCGTCCGCAACGACCAGGCGACCGTGGAGGACATCGACGCCATGGGCCCGCAGAAGATCGTCGTCTCGCCCGGGCCGCGCACGCCGAAGGACGCGGGCATCAGCGTGCCGCTGATCAAGCACTTCGCGGGCCGGCTGCCCTTGCTCGGCGTCTGCCTCGGCCACCAGGCGATCGGCGAGGCGTTCGGCGGCGAGACCGTCGGCGCCGGCGAGATCGTGCACGGCAAGACGTCGATGATCAGCCACGACGGCAAGGGCGTCTTCGCCGGCCTGCCGGACCCATTCGAGGCGATCCGTTATCATTCTCTCGCCATCGGCAAGGATTCGTTCCCGGAGGACGAGCTGGAGGTGACCGCCACCTCCGACAGCGGCGTCATCATGGGCGTCCGCCACCGCCGCCACGCGATCGAGGGCGTCCAGTTCCACCCGGAGTCGATCCTCACCGGCGAGGGCAAGCACCTGCTCAAGAACTTCCTGGAGATGTAGCCATGAGCATCCAAGACGCGATCGCAGCCCTGATAAACGACCGACGCGACCTCTCCGAGGACGAGGCCGCGGACGCGATGGACGACGTCTTCCGCGGGGAGGCTACGCCCGCGCTCCTCTCCGCATTCCTCATCGCACTGCGCATGAAGGGCGAGACGGTCGACGAGATCGCCGGCATGGCGCGCACGATGCGCGATCACTCTCTGCGCGTGCAAGTCCAGGGCCCGCTGCTCGACACCTGCGGCACGGGCGGCGACGGCCGCGGCACGTTCAACGTCTCGACGGCGGCCGCCTTCGTCGCGGTCGGCGCCGGCGCGCGCGTCGCCAAGCACGGCAACCGGGCGATGTCCAGCCGCTGCGGCTCGGCCGACGTCCTCGAGGCCCTCGGTGCGAAGATCGACCTCTCGCCGGAGCAGGTGGCGCAGTGCATCGAGGAGACCGGCATCGGCTTCATGTTCGCCCAGTCGTTCCACCCGGCGATGAAGCACGCCGCGCCCACGCGTCGCGAGCTGGGCGTGCGCACCGCGTTCAACCTCCTCGGCCCGCTGACCAACCCGGCGGGGGCGCAGCACCAGCTGCTCGGCGTCGCCCGGCCGGAGATCGCAAGCCTCATGGCCGCCGCGCTCGACCGCCTGGGCAGCCGCCACGTCCTCGTGGTCCACGGCCACGACGGCAGCGACGAACTCACCCTCGGCGGCCCGAACCCCGTCTACGAGATCAACAAGGGTGAGACCGAAGAGTACACGATCGATCCGCGCAAGCTGGGCCTGCCGACCGCCCTTCCCAGCGCCACCCAGGGCGGTACGCCGGAGGAGAACGCGAAGATGATGACCACCCTCCTCGGCGGCGAGGGCAGCGCCATGCGCGACATCGTGCTCCTCAACGCCGCCGCCGCGCTGGTCGCCGCCGACATCGTGCCGAACGTCCTCGACGGGCTCGATACCGCCGCCGAGTCGATCGACTCCGGCGCGGCGAAGGAACGGCTGACGGCGTTCGTCGAGCTGACGAGGACGTTTGGATAGCGTGGGATAATCGATCGCAGATGACGCAGAACACCGAGACGATCCTCGACCGCATCGTCGCCGACAAGCGCGACGAGCTGGCCGCCGCCCGCGAGCGCGTGCCGCTCGCCGAGATGCGCCGGCAGGCGGAATCAGCGCCCGCGCCGCTAGGCTTCGCGCAGGCGCTGCGCGGCCCAAGCATCAGCCTCATCGCCGAGGTGAAGAAGGCGTCGCCGTCGCGCGGCGTCCTCCGCGCCGACTTCGACCCGGTCTGGCTCGCCGGACGCTACGCCGAGGGTGGCGCGGCCGCGATCTCCGTGCTGACAGACGAAAAGCACTTCCAGGGCAGCCTCGGCAACATGCGCGCGGTCCGCGAAGCGCTGCCGCAGGGCCCACCGGTACTGCGCAAGGACTTCACGATCGACCCCTATCACCTCTGCGAAGCGCGCGCGAACGGCGCCGACGCCGTCCTCCTCATCGCCGCCATCCTCGAGGACGCGCTGCTCCGCGACCTCATGGCGGAGGCAGCCGCGCTCGGCCTCGACGCGCTGATCGAGGTGCACGACGAGCGAGAGATGGCCCGCGCCCCGGTCACAGTCGCCACGCTCATCGGCATCAACAACCGCGACCTCAGCACCTTCAACGTCGACCTCGCGACGACGGAGCGCCTGCGTCCCCTCTCCCCACCCAACGCCACGATCGTCGCCGAGAGCGGCATCTTCACGCGAGAAGACATGGTCCGCCTGGAGCGGGCCGGCGTCGACGCCGTACTCATCGGCGAGAGCATCGTCACCGCCCCCGACCCGGCCGACAAGATACGGGAGCTACTGGGATGAGCCTGTCCACAATCCACTGTCCACTGCCCACTAGCCACTGTTCACCACCATGACTTTCGCTAAGATCTGCGGCGTCTCCGATCCCGTTACCGCGCGCGCAGCCGCGGCGTTCGGCGCCGACTTTATCGGCATGGTCTTCGCGCCCTCGAAGCGCCAGGTGACGATCGGCCAGGCGGGCCGCATCGCCGAGGGCCTCGGCCAGCGCGAGCACGTCGCGGGCGAGGCCGGCGCAGCCGAGATCGAGGCGGCACTCGGTCGCCGGCGGCCGCTCCTCGTCGGCGTCTTCGCCGACCAGGACGCCGACACGATCAACGACATCGCCGAGGGCTGCGGACTGGACCTCGTGCAGCTCTCCGGTTCCGAACCGTGGGAGCTCAACGAGCACATCCGGCGGCCGATCCTCAAGTGCCTGAAAGTGCGCCCCGAAGAAACGGCTGAGGAGCTCATGGCCCACGACCATGGCGGCGCGATCGTCCTCCTCGACCCCTACGTCGAGGGGGCGTACGGCGGCACCGGCGTCACGCTGGACTGGTCCGTCGCGGCAGAAGTGGCCAGCCGAACGCCGACCGTGCTCGCCGGCGGACTGACACCGGAGAACGTCCGCGAGGCCGTGCGGGACGTCCAGCCGTGGGCCGTCGACGTCTCCTCCGGCGTCGAGACCGACGGCGCGAAGGACCCGGCCAAGATCCGCGCTTTCATCGCCGCCGCCAAGGCTCAACGAGATGTGCGCTCAGCCTAGCGACGCCCGCCCCGACCAGCGCGGCCGCTTTGGCCCGTACGGGGGCAAGTACATCCCCGAGACGCTGATGGCGGCCGTCGCCGAACTCGAGGACGAGTACCGCGCGGCACGCGACGATCCGGCGTTCGAGGAGGAGCTGGCCCACCTCATGCGCCACTACGTCGGCCGGCCGACGCCGCTCTACTTCGCCGGCCGCCTGACAGAGCACCTCGGCGGCGCGAAGGTCTACCTCAAGCGAGAAGACCTGGCTCACACTGGCGCGCACAAGATCAACAACGCGCTCGGCCAGGGCCTGCTCGTCCGCCGCATGGGCAAGCCGCGCGTCGTTGCCGAGACGGGCGCCGGCCAGCATGGCGTCGCCGCCGCCACCATCTGCGCCAAGCTCGGGCTGGAGTGCGTCGTCTACATGGGCGAAGAGGACGTGCGTCGGCAGGCCCTCAACGTCTTCCGCATGAAGCTCCTCGGCGCCGAGGTGCGTCCCGTCGCCTCAGGGTCGCGCACACTAAAGGACGCGATCAACGAAGCGATCCGCGACTGGGTCTCCAACGTCGAGAACACTCACTACCTCATCGGCTCCGTCGTCGGCCCGCACCCCTACCCGATGATCGTGCGCGACTTCCAGTCCGTCATCGGCGACGAATCCCGCGCGCAGATGCTGGAGGCGGAAGGGCGGCTGCCGGACTACGCCGTCGCCTGCGTCGGCGGCGGCTCCAACGCCATCGGGCTCTTCCATCCGTTCTTCGCGGACGAAGACGTGCGCTTCGTCGGCGTCGAGGCCGCTGGCGAGGGCGTGAACAGCGGCCACCACGCGGCGACGCTTGCCGGCGGCCGCCCCGGCGTCCTCCACGGCGCGATGTCGTACCTCCTCCAGGACGACGACGGCCAGGTCATGGAGGCGCACTCGATCTCGGCCGGCCTCGACTATCCCGGCGTCGGCCCCGAGCACTCCTTCTACAAGGACACCGGCCGCGCGGAATACGTCTCGGTGACCGATCGCGAAGCCCTGGAAGGCTTCACGCTCCTCTGCGAAACAGAAGGCATCATCCCGGCGCTGGAGTCCGCGCACGCCGTCTATCACGCCGCGAAGCTGGCGAAGACGCTGGACGCGGACAAGATCGTCCTCATCAACCTCTCGGGCCGCGGCGACAAGGACATGGACGTGGTGCGCGAGGCACTGGCGGACGGAACAGCGTAACGGAACACGGAGAGAAGACTGACTAGAAGCCGGAGCTGCTGGCGCCGCCGGGCCCGCCACCGCCCCGCAGCCGCGGGTCGCCGATGTCGCGTAGGGAGTCGCCCACGAGGTTGAAGCCCAGGACGACGAGGCTCAGCGCAAGGCCGGGGAAGAAGACGACCCACCAGATCCCGCGGACGATCGCGTCGTCGCGGTTGGAAAGATTGCCCATGTCAGAGCCCCACGACGGCGTCCCGGCGGGCACGCCAACCCCCAGGAAGCTGATCGCCGCCTCGGCCAGAATGGCGAGCGGCAGGAAGATCGTCCCCAACACCACAATCAGCGCTGCCACGTTCGGCAGGATGTGCCGCGCCATGATCCGCAAGTCGCTCGCGCCCATCGCCCGCGCGGCCTCGATGTACATGTTCTCTTTGAGCGAGAGCACGGCGCCACGAACCACACGCGCCGCACCGACCGCGATCGCGATGCCGATAGCCATCGAGATGACGATGATGTCGAGAAAGTTGGGTATCCCCCACTTCTCACCTTGAAGATCCAATGTCTCATCGATCGATAGCGGTCCGAGGGTGAAATCAATATGAAGGCTGAGTGAGTTGAGAAACTCTCGCACGGAGGAGTTTTCGTCGCCGATGACGGCGATGATCGCCAGGAGCATGACGATCGCCGGGAAAGCGAGCACGGCGTCGACCAGCCGCTGGATCACCGAGTCGACGAAGCCGCCGAAGTAACCGGAGGCGATCCCGGCCGCGCTCCCCATCACCATACCCAGCGTGACCGACACGACCCCGATCAGCATCGCGATGCGGGCACCGAAGATAGTGCGGCTGAAGACGTCCGAGCCAAGTCTGTCGGTGCCGAACGGGTGCGACAGTGTAGGCGCCTCTTTGATCGGGCCGGTCTGGAGGGCCTCCGGGTCGTGCGGCACGATGACGTCGGCGAAGAGTGCGCAGAACATGACGAGCAGCACGCAGAAGAGTCCAAACACGCCCAGCGGATGCGCGCGCGCCAGCCGCAGCACTTTCAGCCAGGCTGGAGCGCTGCTGGGCGGCGTCAGCGGCGAGTCGAGTTCGAGAGCCACTTCCTTTACCATCGCCTAGCCGTACCTGATCCTCGGGTCGAGCCAGGCGTAACTGACGTCCACGATCAGATTGATCAGCACGAAGACCACGGCGAAGATCAGGACGAGACTCTGCACGACGAGAAGGTCGCGGCCAATCACGGACTCCAGCAAGTACCTACCCATGCCGTTGAGCGCGAACACGGACTCAATGAGCACCGAGCCACCAATCAGTGCGCCCACCTGCAGGCCGATGATCGTGAGGACGGGGATCATCGCGTTCTTGAGCGCGTGCCGCCAGACAACCGTCCGCTCGCGCAGCCCCTTTGACCACGCCGTGCGAACGTAGTCGTTTCGCATCACCTCAAGCATCGATGAGCGCGTCAGCCTCATGATCACAGCGGCGATGCCTAACGAGAGGACGAGAGACGGAAAGAAGAACGTCTTCAAGTTCTGGACAGGGTCCGCAAAGAAACCAACAGCCTCGCCGGTGCCGAAGTTAGGTGGTAACCAGCCGAACCAGGTCGACCCAAACGCGATCACGAGGATCGCCAGGTAGAAGTTGGGCACGGATAACCACGCGACGCTCGTCAACCGCGCGACCACGTCAGCCGGCGTGCCCGGCCTGATCGCAGATAAGACGCCGGGTGGTATGCCGAGAACCACGGCAAATATGAACGACAGGATCATTAGCTCGCCCGTCACGGGCAGAGTCCTGGCGAGTCTGTCCGTGACACTCTCTCCGCGATTTAGAAACGACTCCCCGAAGTCACCCTGAAGGACGCCGGAGAACTTGTTGCCCTCGTCGTCGTCTGGATACACGCCGAGCCACTCGCCGTATTGCTGGAAGAAGCCCTCGTCCAATCCGAACTCTGCTTCGAGGTCAGCCACGACTTCATCGGTGCACCCAATGCCGCAGATCAGGTGCGCAGCACTGCCCGGGATTATCCGGAACGTCGCGTGAGTCATGAAACTCACGAGGATCATGATCGGGATCAGCAGCAGCAGCCGCCGGATGATATAGTCGCGCATGGCCTTTGAGGGCGCCGCCGGCCTAGGTCAGCTCCGTCCAGACATCGACACCGGCCGGGTTGGCGTCCAGGGGTGTGTCCTCGTCGATCCCGAACGCGATGTGCACATACGACTGGCGCGCGGAGTATTGGTAGCCGCCGGTCGTCGTCAGTTGCGGCCCGTGCTCCTCCAGGATCAGATCCTGCGCCTGCGTGATGATCGCCTGGCGCGCCTCGACGTCGAACTCCACAGACTGGGCCTCGATCAACTTGTCGAGGGCGGGGTTCGAGTAACCTGTCCAGTTGCCGGTACCCGTGACACCCAGCGAGTGGTAGAAGGAGAGCGGCCGGTCCGGCTCGTCGTAGGGGAGGTTGGGGAAGAACGTCATGTCGAAGTTGCCGGTCAGCAGAACCGATGAGATGTACGCGCCCAGCTCGACCTCGTCGATCTGGATGTCAACGTTGATATCCTTCCAGCTGTCCACGATGATCCTCGCGATGTCGTTGATGAAGTTGACGCCCGGCAACCGCGGCGTCTTGAGCACGGCCGTGAAGCCGTCGGAGCGGCCGGCGGCCTCCATCAACTGCTTGGCCTTCGCCACGTCCCGCTGATAGAACGTCTTCAGGCGCCCCTCGGGCAGCGCCCACTTGACCTGCGGCCACTGGATCGGGCCGCCGTACTGACCGTCTCCCGACTGCGCCAGCTCGATGATCAGATCACGGTTGATTGAGATGTTGAGCGCCTCACGGACGCGGATGTCGTCGAACGGATCCCGTCGCACATTCAGGTGGACGACCGGGTAGAAGAGGCTGGGCGCGCTGGCGACGGAGATCGCCGGATCGGCATCGAACTCATCGAAGTCTTCCTTGACCAGTATGGCTCCACTGACGTCGTGCTGGCCGTTCTTGAACGCCGCCAGCAGCGACGAGTTGTCTGTGATGATCACGTAGGTGATCCCCTCGAGATACGGCCGGTTCGGGATCCAGAAGTCGGGGTTACGCCTGAGCACGATGCGCTCGTTGCCGCGGAACTCCTCCAGCATGAAGGGCCCGCTGCCGAAGGCGTTGCGGCTCAACTGCAGACGGGGCGCGTTCTCCGCCACGCCTGTTGAGAGCATTCCCCAGGTGGCGTTCGCCATCTCCCGCACGGCCGGGACGAACGGCTCCGCCATGTTGAAGCTGAACGTGTACTTGTCCGGCGTCTGTAGAGCGGGGCGAAGCATCGACGGGTCTCTACTGCCGGCGATCTTGTGCGGGAAACGCTTGTCCGGCGCTGTGATCGCCGTGCCCCGGCGGACGAAGCTCTCCTTGACGGCCTCAGAGTCAATGTCTTCATCGTCGAACTCGCCTCCTGCCGGGGCGTTCCTCACGCCCTCCCGCAGTGTGAAGATGAAGTCGGTCACCTCCGGCATCTCCAGATCCATCGCCAGGTTGTTGAGGATCACCATTTCGGCTCCCGGCGCCCAGTCGTAGAGGCGGCTGTAAATCAGCGAGCTGATATCGAGTCCGGTGAGATCCAGGTGCGGGTCGACGCCGCCGACTGAGACCGGGCGGCCCCAGGTGACGGTGCCGCCTGGGCCGGGTGTGCGGTTCGGGTCAGCCGTGATGTTCGGACCGCCGCCGCCGCTACCGCCGCAGCCGACCATGAGCGCGGCCGCCCCGCCCAGCGCCGTCGTGGCGCCGGCGCCGAGAAGCGTCCGCCGGCTCATTCGCTTTCGCGACAGCTTCTGCCAATAGTTCAGTTCGGCCATTTGATCCGCTCCCTCCCCAAGGGGCAACCTCCGCGCGAAAGGAGACGACCATCTCCTAATTAGCGGTACGTAACTTATACGCAGTGGCGATGCACTTTGTCAACGAGTATTCCAGCGACCGCTTAGTTACCGGGCCGCAGCGCCGGTCCGCCCGCCACCTGCGAAGACCGCAAAGCGTTTATCCTATGAGGAACAGGACACAAAGAGAGGCCTTAGGACACGTATGGAAGCACTCAAGATCGGCCGCATCTTCGGCATCGATATCCGGATCCACTGGAGCTGGCTCGCCATCTTCTTTCTGCTGCTGTGGTGGCTCGCCGAGGGCTTCTACGACGCGGTCGACGCCTATTCCCACTGGTCCGCGACGGAGCGCTGGCTGGCTTCCGGGATTACGACGATCCTCTTCTTCGTCTCGATCCTGCTGCACGAGCTCTCGCACTCGCTGGTGGCCCGGCGGCTCGGCCTGCCGGTGCACAGTATCACGCTATTCATCTTCGGTGGCGTCTCATCGCTGACACAGGAGCCAGACAGCCCGGGCCAGGAGTTCAAGATGGCGATCGTCGGCCCGCTTACGAGCTTCGCGCTCGGGATCATCGCCGCCGCTATCGCCCTCGGGTTCTGGGCGAACGGCTCGGACGACACCGTGCCGGGGGCGATCGCCGCCTACCTTGCGTTCATCAACATCGCCGTCGGCATCTTCAACATGCTACCGGGATACCCTCTCGACGGCGGTCGCGTCCTGCGCGCCAGCCTCTGGGCGCGCACGGACAGCATGTTGCGGGCCACGCGCTGGGCCTCCCGCGTGGGGACGATCATCGCCTTCGGCCTGATGGCGCTGGGCGTCGTCTCGGCGCTGGCGGGCAACTGGCTCGGCGGAGTCTGGTTCATCGTCATCGGCTGGTTCCTGCGCAACACCTCGGAGCAGGCCTACCAGCAGCTCCTCTACCGCAACACGTTGGAGGGCGGCAAGGTGGGCGAAATCGTCGACAGTAACTCCGAAGGCGCACCGCCAGACATCCCGCTGAGCGAACTCGTTGACCAGTACATCCTGGGGCGCGGCCAGCGCTGCGTGCCGGTCGTGGTCGAGAGCAACCTCCTGGGCCTGATAACGATGGGCGACCTGCGCCGCATCCCTCTTGACGAATGGCCGGCGACCAGCGCCTTTCGCGCGATGACCCCACGAGAACAACTGCACACGATCGCCTCCGACGACGACCTGACGACCGCCCTGGAACTCATGGCAGCGAACGACGTCCACCAACTGCCGGTGATCGATGGCTACGACTTCCTCGGCTTCGTCACCCGTGCCGACCTCATCCGCCGCATCCAGGTGAAGGCGGAACTGGCCGGGCTGCGGGACTAGCTAAGCCGCGTTCCCATCGTGACCGGGCAAGAGAGAGCGCAGCTCATCGACAAGCCTCCCGAACCCGATGTCCTTCAGCAGGCACGCCGTGGCACCGGCCTGCTCATACCGCGACCGCGTCTCCGCATCGGCGAACGAAGTCAGCACCACGATGACGGAGCGCGGACTCGCCTGGCGAATACGGGCGCAGAGCTCGGCCGCGTAGGGCGCCGTCGTCGGAAAGTCAACGAGGATCAGCTCAGGGATCAGCCGCGCCGCCAGATCCAGCGCCTTCGTGGGGCTGCTCGTGTCGGCCACGACGTCGAAGTCAACCAGGCCGCGCAGCCTCCCGCCCAGCGCCTGGCGCACGTCATCACGAGCCTCAACTAAGAGGACCTTTGCCTTTCGTCCGGTCACCTTGCTACCACGCAAATCTCACACCCCGTCACTGCGACGATAACGGCCATCCCGGTCGCTGTGATCGGGGCAATGCTCACTAACTGGG
>JAJCYV010000026.1 GCA_029262695.1 Chloroflexota bacterium
GGCCATCTGGGGGACGCTTGCGGGGAATTCGTTGCGGAGGGAGTCGAGGAATTCGCAGGTGCAGTAGCCGCTGTAGCAGTGCGGCTTCTTGTCGGCCGTGCCGCCCTGCCGCTGGAGGATGCGGCCGCGGACGAGGTGGGCAGTCTGGAGGACGAAGGGGTGGACGCGGATGCCGCGGAAGGGAGATGCCATGGTGACGCAGGAGGCGATGAGGTCAGGCCAACGAGCGGCCGTGCTGCGAGCGAGGACGCCGCCAAGGCTGTGACCGATGAGATGCACGGGGTTGCCGGTCTCGGTGATGGCGCGCTCGATTGCGGCGTGCAAGCGCTGAGCCAGGATATCAGGGCAGTCGGCGTTGCGGCCGATGCCTGAGAGGTGAGGTGTGTAGCCGATTCGGCGGAGCCAGGAGTTCATGTCGCCAAGGTACTGGTCGGAGCCCATGAAGCCGGGAACAACGATGACGCCGGACCCATCTCCCTTCGGGATGCCGTTGCCGCGGAAAACGGGTGACATGCGCAGGGAGATCCAGTCGATGCCGAGGAGTGCTTCGCGCCACAGAGGCAGGGCGGTAGACGCCTGGAACTCTTCGTCCAGCCCCTGCCGCAGCTTCCTGACCACCGTTCCCCCTTTGCTCCTTGTCATCAGGTTCCTATTATAGATAACAACTTATCACCCGATTCAGCACATCAATCGTACAACAGTGTCGTGGATTACCATTTGAACCCGGATTGCAAGAGTATATAATGCTGAGAGATCGCGGGGGAAAGAGGGCAGCGGGGTTTGCGGAAGCCTTTACTGCCAACTAAGGAGAACAAATGACCCAGCGGGGCACCAGCCAGCGCTTGAGTGCGCAGGACGCCTCTTTCCTGTACATGGAGCAGCAGGAGGCAGCACTCCATATAGGCTCGATCGGCGTTTTCGAGGGTCAGATCTCCTACGATCGATTTGTTGACAACATCCGTTCGAAGCTGCACCTGATCCCTCGCTACCAGCAGATTGCAACGCCGGCGCCGTTCAACGTGGGCCACCCGACGTGGGAGTGGGACCAAGAATTCGACCTGGGCCGCCACATCTACCACGTGACTCTGGAGGGCGCCACGGACGCGGAGCTGTACGAGAAGGCAGCAGATCTGTTCGCGCCGATGCTGGAGCGGGACAAGCCGCTGTGGGAGATCTACGTGGTCAACGGCCTGGCCGGCGACCGTTCGGCGCTTGTGTCCAAGGTGCACCACTGCCTGGTTGACGGGGTGTCTGGCATCGAACTGCTGATGATCATGCTGGACGTTTCGGCGGACCCGGCGCCGCCACCACCGGCGCCGGAGATCGAAAAGAAGCTACCGGAGCCATCGTACATGCGCCTCGTCGATGCGCTGCTGGACAACGTCAGCGCGAGCATCGACCAGATGGCGGCCCGGGCAACTCTGGGCCTGGACATCGCCGGCGGCGAGACGCAGGTGCGCTCGATAGTGCGTGCGCTGGAGACGGCGGTGCCGTACTTCCAGGTGCCGATGGCGCGCGCGCCGTTCAACAAGCCGCTATCAGGCGGCCGCGTTCTGGGCTTCAGTGAGTTCTCGTTCCAGGAGATCAGGCAGATCCGGCAGGCGGCCGGCGGAACGGTGAACGACGTTGTGCTGACGGTGCTGGGCGGCGCGCTTGGCCGCTACTTCGAGATGCACGGACAGACGACGGAGCGGCGCACGGCGCGGGTTCTGACGCCGGTTAACGTGCGCAGAGACGAGGAGAAGAAGGCGCTTGGGAACCGCGTGTCGATGCTGCTGGTGGAGGTGCCGGTGGGCGTTTCCGATCCGATCGAGCGGCTGAACGCGGTGACGGCTCGCACGGCGACGCTGAAGACCCAAAACGTGGCGGACGGCATCGAGACACTGTCAGACGTGCTGGGCAACTCACCGCCGATCCTGCAGGCGGCAGCGGGGATGCTGCCGCTGCCGCCGAACACGGTTGCGCACATGGTCTGCACGAACGTTCCCGGGCCGATGATCCCGCTTTTCTGCGTGGGGCACAGGCTGCAGGGGCACTTCCCGCTGGTGCCGCTCGCCTGGGAGATGGGCGTCGGGCTGGGCGTGACGAGCTACAACCAGAAGCTCTATTTCGGCTACATGGGCGACGCGGGGGCAGGCAGCGATGTGCAGCGACTCAAGGAGTTCACGGACCAGGCGTACATCGAGCTGCGGTCCGCGGCGGGCGTGGAGAAGTCCGACCTACCGGAGCTGGGCGTTGCAACCGAGCACGAGGCCGCCCGCCACCAGACCGGCGCCTCGCATCAGGCGCTGGCCGCCGACGCCGGCTAGCAGCCGGAGGCAGTGGTGGGATTCTTCGTCTTCATTGCGATCGCTGTCGGTCTGTTCGTCGGCTTCCTGGCCCTGCGCACGCTAACTTCGAGACGGGCCCCGACGACGCCGCTCGTCCGGATTGGCATCGCCAGTGGGGAAGACGAAGCCCAGCTCTGGCAACGGGCCCTAACGCATGCGGGCATCTGGTCACGCATCAGCGGAGGAACCGGCGGCGCGTACCGGAACATCGGATACCAGCATGAGCTTTGGGTGAAAGAGAAGGACGCCGGGTTGGCGCGGGACGTTCTGGGGTTCGACGAGGAGCCGTGAACGTCCGCCGGGCCACGGAGGCCGACCTGCCGCGCCTGATCGAGCGGCTCGGGTTCGTGCAGACGCATGAGGCGTTCCGGATCGACCTTTAGCCCCGGCCCCGCCCTCCGGCAAGCCTGAAGGCATGCGGCTACGTGCCGACGTGTCAGGCTGAAGCCTGACCTTCGGAGTCCTGACCTTCGGAATTGTTGTGGGATAATTGGCGCGCTATGCCACCCAATGCGCGCGGTAAGGACCCTCTCAACATGTTCGCGGAGGCGGCGCGTGAGCGGGCGGAGAAGCACGCACCGCTGGCGGCGCGGATGCGGCCGCGCACGCTGGAGGAGTTCGTCGGGCAGGAGGGGATCGTTGGCGAAGGCAAGGCGCTGCGGCGGGCGATTGAGGAGGACCGCGTGCCATCGCTCGTCTTCTGGGGGCCGCCGGGCACCGGGAAGACGACTCTGGCGCGGATCATCGCCTCGCTGACGCAATCGCACTTTGAGCCGGTCTCGGCGGTATCGTCGGGGGTGGCGGACCTGCGGCGCATCGTGGGCGAGGCGCGCGACCGGCTGGGTGAGACGGGCCAGCGGACGATCCTCTTCATCGACGAGATCCACCGCTTCAACAAATCGCAGCAGGACACGGTGTTGCCGTACGTCGAGGACGGCACGACCACGCTGATCGGCGCGACGACGGAGAACCCATCGTTCGAGGTGATCTCGGCGCTCCTGTCGCGGTCGCGGGTGTTCCGGTTGGAGGCGCTCGTCCCGGAGCAGATCGAGGAGTTGCTGCGGCGGGCGCTGGCTGACGAGGAACGCGGGATCGCCACGATGAAAGTAGCGGTGGACGATGACACGCTGGCGACGCTGGCCGGAGTGTCGGGCGGCGACGCTCGCATCGCGCTCAATGCGCTGGAGCTGGCGGCGCAGACGGCAACCCCGGACGCGAAGGGCGCGCGGAATGTGACGCTGGAGCACATCGAGGAGGCGTTGCAGCAGCGGGCGGCGCTGTACGACCGCGCCGGCGACTGGCACTACGACATCATCTCGGCGTTCATCAAGTCGCTGCGGGGATCGGACCCGGACGGGGCGCTGTACTGGCTGGCGCGGATGCTGGAGGGTGGCGAGGACCCTCTGTTCGTGGCTCGGCGGCTGGTGATCCTGGCGTCGGAGGACATCGGGCTGGCCGATCCGGCGGCGCTGCAGGTGGCGGTGGCGGCGCAGCAGGCGGTGCACTTCATCGGCATGCCGGAGGGGTTCTACCCGCTGGCGGAGGCGGCGATCTACCTGGCCTCCGCGCCGAAGTCGAACTCCGTGAAGCTGGCGTACGGGCGGGCGCTGCAGGACGCGCAGGCGACGCTTTCTGAGGCGGTACCGCTGCACCTGCGCAATGCGTCGACGCCGCTGATGAAGGGGATGGGATACGGAGCGGACTACGAGTACGACCACGACTCGGACGAGCACTACAGCGGCCAGGAGCACCTGCCGGAATCGCTATCGGGACGGCGCTACTACGCGCCGACGGAGCAGGGCGCGGAGGCGCGGATCAAGGAGTGGCTGGAGAAGCTGCGGGGGAAAGGCGAGGGTTAGCGCGCGGCGGCGGCGGCCTCGGCGCGCGTGCCGTTCTGGACAAGGCCTCCGAGAACGGTGCGCAGGGTTACGCCGCGGATTGTGGGGTGCTTAAAGGGGCCGTCGAGGTTGACGCGGTAGCGGTTGCGGCGGCCGTCCTTGTGGGACTCGATCATGCCGGCGCGGCGCAGGTCGCCGATGTGGTCCCAGATGGCGCGCGGAGTGAGGTCCATGCTGGCGGCGATGTCCTCGACGGTGGAATCGGGGTTGAGGGCGATGAAGAGGAGGACTGCGCCCTGCCTGGACCACAGCTCCCAGCGCTTTTCGCCGTTCTTCTTCATCCGTCCTCCCTCCACCCCAGTGAAAACCCCCGCCCAAGAAGATGCGCGCCGAGCGTGCTCGATCATCCGGGGGTGCGGCGATGAGATCCCGTGCGCGCAAAGTCATCCTAAAGCGCCGTGGCCGAACGCGTGGTTAAGGGCCGGTTACAGGCCAGTAAGATGTGGGTTAGTGCAGATGATGACGCCGGGCGCTGGCGGTGGACGGCGCGCTGCGCTATCTTCGCGATGAGATGCCGCTTCACGGCAGGCACCCGGACTGGCACCGACGGAGGACGACAGAGTGAGCCTCCAGCCGGGTAGCCGTCTGCTGCCGGAGGCCGCGCCGCTGGCAGCCGGGCGACTACCGCGGGTTGTCGAGCCGATGATGCCGGTCGTCGCGCCGGAGCCGTTCGACTCGGCGGCGCACATCTTCGAGGTGATCTGGGACGGCCTGCGGGCGATCGTCTTCGCCGAGGGCGGCGAGGTGCGCGTACAGGACCGGTTCGGCCGCGACGTGACGCACCGCTTTCCGGAGCTGGGCGCGATCGCCGGGCGGGTCAAGGAGCGGGCGACGGCGTTGGACGGCGCGATCGTAGCGCTCGACCGGGACGGACGCCCAGGCATCGGCCGTCTGGCACCGCGGTTGGCGGTGGACGACCCGGACCTGGCGCTGGAGATGTCAGCGGAGACGCCGGTGACGTTCGAGGCGTTCGATCTGCTGTACCGCGAAGGGCAGCCGGTGACCGGGTGGACGCTGCGCCGGCGCAAGGAGATGCTGCGCTCGCTGGTGCGGCCCTCGGCGGCGATCGTCGTGCCGGACTGGGTGACGCGGGACGGGGTGGCGTTCTTCGAGGCGGCGCGGGAGCACGAGCTGGAGGGCATCGTCGCGAAGGAGCTGGACAGCCGCTACTTGCCGGGACGGCGGAGCCGGTCGTGGCTGGCCGTGAAGGTGCACCAGCGGGACGAGTTCGTGATCGCCGGCTATACGTTCGGCGGACGATGGAACCCGCGCAAGCCGTCGCGGCCGGCGCGCGAGCCGCTGCACTCGCTGGTGCTGGGCGCCTACGACGGTAACGAGCGGCTGCACTATGCCGGCGAGGCGACGGGCGGGTTCACGCGCGACGCGGCGGCCGACCTGGCGGCGCAGCTGGAGCCGCTGGCCGCGCGGGAGTGCCCGCTGGCGGAGGAACCGCCGCTGGAGAGGCTTGTGTTCTGGTGCCGGCCGGAGGTCTGCGCGACGGTGCGCTTCGGGGGCTGGACGGCGGAGCAGACGCTGCGCTTCCCGGTGTTCGAGGCGGCCCGCCCTGACGTGCCGGCAGTGAGCTGCGTGCTGCCGGAGACCACGGCATGAGCACGTTCACGTGGTGGTTCTTCAACCTGGGCGTTGCGTTCTTCTGGCTGGCGATCGCGGTGAAATCGGAGAGCTGGTTCATGGCGCTGGGCGGCGTCGTGTACCTGGTGATCGCGATGCTGATCGACCTGCCGGGGACGAGCAGTGCGGAGACGTGGGAGGACGACGACGACGGCTGGCCGTTGGGCTGAGGCCAGGTCAGGCTGAGAGCCTGACCTCCGAAATCAGTCTTCCGGGTCGCCGGCGGCCTCCAGCATCGCGCTGAGGTCGTGCTTTTCGTTGAGGATGTTCGCCCAGAGGTCGCCGGTTTCGGCTACTCGGCCCGGAGCGGTGAGGATCGTGAAGTCGGCCGGATAGACGTCGCGGAGTTCTTCCCAGCGCAGCGGCATGGAGACGCCGGCCCAGGGTAGCGGGCGCGGCGAGTAGATCGAGGCGAGCGTCTTGCCCTTCGTGTTCTGGAGGTGGTCGTAGAAGATCTTGCCCTTCCGCTTGTCCGTTGACCACTCCATCGTTATGTCGCGTGGATGCGCGCGCAAGAGGAACTTGCCGATCGTCGCGGCGGCGGCGCGGACGGTGTCGTAGTCGAGCTGGCGGAGGATCGGCACGTAGATGTGCAGGCCGGTCTTGCCCGTCGTCTTGACGAACGAGGACAGGGAGAGCGAGTCCAGCAGCTCCTTGAGCCAGAGCGCGACTTCGACGGTCTTCTTGAAGGCCTTGCGGTTCAGCTCCGGCTCGTCGCCCTTCGCCTCTTCTCCAGAGTAGATGTAGGGGTCGAGGTCGAAGACGATGAAGTCGGGGAAGTTGAGCCGGGAGCGGTCGAACTGCTCGTCGGAGCCGGTGTAGGTCTCCGGCAGGTGCGCGCCGTCGGGGTCCGGGCCGATGCGCGAGTACCAGGTGTGCAGCTCGATGTCGGCGAGCTGGCCGAGCCAGAGCAGCGTCGGCAGGTTGTTGCAGAGGAGGTAGTCGCCGTCCTGGGCGTTGCCTCCGGACCAGAGCGTGACCGAATCGACGAAGGCGGGGAGTTTGCCTTCCCAGTGCTTCTGGTAGAAGTGGCTCTCCGCGATGCCGTTGGGGTAGCGCGTGAGCGTGAGCGGCCGGTCGCGCATGTGCGGGAGGATGTGGGGCGAGATGCGCGCGAGGTAGGTGAGCAGGTCGCGCTTGGTGAGCGCGCGCTGATCCTCCCAGGCCGGCCACAGCACCTTATCGAGGTTCGTGACCGGGACCTTTTCGCCGGCGACCTTGAGCGTGAGCTTCTCCTTCTTCTGTGCGAGTTGATCGAGGACGGACTCCACGCCCTCGTCCGCTGCGCCCGAGGCCACAGGCGATGCGCCGACGGGCGGTGCAGTAGCGATCTCGCGGTGGACGTCGGCCGGGGCTTTATCGTCGCGCAGGCCGAGGAAGCTCGGGGCGCGCAGGTGGCCGTCGGCGGTCCACTCGCTGAACTTAACGGTGGCGACGAGATCGGGGCTCACCCAGGTAACGGGGACATCTTTCGGGCGTCCAAAGCGCATCGAGCCCGGCTGAATGACGTCGAACGGCGATTCGCCCGTCGCCAGCGCTTCGAGGCGCTTCTTGAGCGAGGCGAGCGTGCGATCATCGAAGCCGGTGCCGACGTTGGCGGCGTAGACGAGCCGGCCCTCGTCATCGTACTGGCCAACGAGGAGCGCGCCGAACGTCCTGGCGCGGCCGCCGGCGCCACCGCTGAAGCCGCCCACAACGAAGTCGTCCTCAAGCGTGGACTTGACCTTGAGCCAGCTTTTCGAGCGGCGGCCGGACTCGTAAGTGCTATCGCGGCGCTTGGCGAGGACGCCCTCGAAGCCGTGTTCGAAGGCGGCACGGTAGGCGGTCTCGCCGTCGCTCTCGAAGTGTTCGAGGAGGTTGACGGCAGCGTCGGGGAGGAGGAGCTGAGCGAGCAGCGCTTTGCGGTCACGGAGGCGGCCGGGACGCAGGTCGTATCCGCCGGCCCAGAGCAGGTCGAACACGTAGTAGTAGACCGGTATCTCGGCCTCCATGCGCTGGATCTCTGCCTGGCGCGTAAGGCCGATGCGTCCCTGAATCGCCTGGAACGAGGGCACGCCGCGCTCGTCGAGGGCGACGATCTCGCCATCGAGGACGAGGCGTTCGGTCTGGGCACGGAGCGACTCGACGACGGCGGGGTACTGCTTCGTCTGGTCGATGCCGCGTCGGGACGCCAGGCGGACTCTGTCGCCGTCGACGAAGGCGAGAGCGCGGACACCGTCCATCTTCGGCTCGAAGTACCAGTCTGGGGAGGAGAAGGCGTTTTCAGTGAGCGTTGCCTGCATCGGATCAATGGACTTCGGGAGCGGTGCTTTCTTCGCACCTTCGATGTCCGCCGGACCGACGATCAGGCGGTTCCGCGAGCGATCCGGCAGACGACCGGCGGTGAGATCGTCGATGGTGAGGCCGGAGAGGACGGAGCGGTCTTCGAGCGTCACGTCGCGCTCAGTGTCGGCAAAGCGGTCGCGGTGCTTGATCATGAGCCAGTCGGTCTTCGTCTTGACGAACGTCCACGAGCCTTTGAGCCTCGCGCCGTGGAAGAAGACCGAGAGCTTGCCTTTCTCGATCCCTTCGCGCATCTGGCGCTCGGCCTCGACGCGGTCGTGGAAGAGAAGGCCGTGCTCGTCCGGCGAGTAGGTGCCGGCGTCCCAGACGATGACGGGCCCCGCGCCGTACTCACCCTTCGGGATGACGCCCTCGTAGCTGGCGTAGCTCATGGGGTGGTCCTCGGTCATGACGGCGAGGCGCTTGTCGGCGGGGTCGTACGAGGGGCCCTTTGGTACGGGGAACGACTTGAGGACGCCGTCGACCTCCAGGCGGACGTCGTAGTGGAGGCGGCTGGCGTCGTGCTTCTGGACGATGAAGATCAGCCGTCCGTCGCCGGTCGCCGGCGGTTCGGGCGGGGGCTCCGAGGTGAGTTCGAAGTCGCGCTTCTGTTTGTAGTCTTCGAGCATCTGCCTATTATCGTATCGCCGGTGGGGCTGGGCGTGGTGTGGGTGCTCCGTTCGTCCCTTCGATACCTCAGGGCGAACGGGACGGGGCGCGGGTGCACGGCGCCTTCGAGAGCCTCAGGTTGAGCAGGACAACGCGCGGCCTCGCAGCGGACGAATCTCTGCTAGCCGGCGGCGGCCTTCCTGCGGCGCGGCCGGCGCTCTTCGTCGTCCTCTTCGCCCTTCTTCTTCGCCGCCGCGACGCTGGCCTTGAGCGCAGACATGAGGTCGGTGACCCTGGCGGGGCGGGCCACCTGCGGCGCTTCGACTTCGACGCCTTCGAGCCTGGCGTCGATGACCTGCTGAAGGGCCGCGCGGTACTCGTCCTGGAACTCGGCCGGGTCGAAGTCTTGTTCGAGGAGGTCGATGAGCGCGTGGGCCATCTTCATCTCGGCCTTGGTGAACTCTTGCTCTGGGATTTCGGACGGCGCTTCGCGGATCTCGTCGGGGTACAAGAGCGTCTCGAGGACGAGCGAGCCGCCTCGCCCGTCTGGGTCCATCGGGCGCAGGGCGCAGAGTTGCTCCTTGTTACGGACGGCGATCTTGGCGATGCCGGTGAGGCCCTTGTCCTTGAGGGCCCGCATGAGGAGCGCGTACGGCTTCTGGCCCTTCTCGTCGGGCTCCAGGTAGTAGGTCTTCTGGTAGTAGATGGGGTCGATCTGCTCCGCCTTGACGAAGGCGGCGAGCTCCACGGTCTGCCTGCTCGGCAGGGGCAGCTTCTCGAAGTCTTCCTCGGTCATGACGACGTGCTCGTCCTTGGCGTACTCGTAGCCGCGGGCGATCTCGCCCCACTCGACGGCGCGCTCGCATTCGGCACACCAGCGCTGCTGCTTGAGGCGGCTGCCGCACTCCTTGTGGAGCTGGCGGAAGCTGATGTCTTTGTCCTCGGTGGCGGTGTACAGCTTGACGGGGATGCTGACCATCCCGAAGCTGATGACGCCGTTCCAGATCGATCTAGGCATAGCGGATCTCCCTTGCGCCCGGCCGACCAGGCGACTGACCGAGCATTAAACATGTTACCTCAGGATTAAGTGCGCGAAAACGAGACGCGTTATCCGAAATCGGGCGGAAACGCCAGGCGTGAGCAAGCCCAGTGGTATGTTTCCTGGCGTAGACGTATGGCCGGAAGACTCGAAACCTCGAAGCACGGAGACCTCCCCTGGCGCATCGGCGAGGTGGCGCCTGACTTCAAGCTGATCGACGCCTGGGCTCTCCCCGCCCGGGGAACGCTGGAGGAGTTCGCCGACCTGCGCGAGATCTTCGCCAACATTGGCCCGGATGAGGATGATTCGAGGCTGTCCAGCGCGTTGTTCGCCCTTCGGGCCTGGCTCGGGAAGCGCCTGGGCTGGGACAGGCGGATCAACACCCTGCCAATCCCGGGCTGCACTGAGACTTCGTTGCGCGAGCGACTGCCGGCCGATCTCGATGCTGAGAAGGACGACGCTGCCGGCGAATCGCCCTTCCGCCCGGTCTATCGGACGAAGGACGAGTGGGCGGCCGAGCTATCGAACGGAACCGTGCATGCGATTCTCCACCTCGGCTGGGTGCCGCGTACAGATGGCAGCTACCGGGGACAGCTCGGCGTGTACGTGAAGCCACGGGGACGGTTCGGGCCGCTGTACATGGCACTCATCGCTCCGTTCCGCCATTACATCGTCTATCCGGCGCTGATGCGCAGGATTGGCCGCGCCTGGAAGGCCCGTGCTTAGCTGTCTGCCGGGTCCGAGTAGAGAGACCCGTCACGGAGACGCTATGATTGCCGCGGAAAGGAGCGCGCCATGAAGCGGGATGAAGCCTGGGAGATCCTATGCGAGTTCACGAAGGGGGAGCCGCTGCGCAAGCACGGCCTGGCAGTGGAGGCAGCGATGCGGGCCTACGCCGGCAAGTACGGCGAGGACGAGGAGACGTGGGGCTGCGTTGGTCTACTCCACGACTTCGACTTCGAGATGCACCCGACGGAGGAGGAGCACCCATCGAAGGGGGCGCCGATCCTGCGGGAGAAGGGGGTACCGGAGGAGATCGTGCACGCGGTGCTGTGCCACGCGTCGTACCTGGAGAAGCTGGGCGTGGAGCGGGAGAACATGATGGACCGCGCGATCTTCGCCGTCGACGAGCTGGCGGGGTTCGTGATCGCGGTGGCGTTGGTGCGTCCGAACAAGAGCATCCACGAGGTGCAGGTGAAGTCGGTGAAGAAGAAGATGAAGGACAAAGGCTTCGCGCGGACCGTGCGCCGGGAGGACATCACCGAAGGCGCCGAAGTGCTGGGCGTGGAGATGGACGAGCACATCCAGTTCGTGATCGACTCGCTGAAGCCGGTGGCGGACAAGCTGGGAATCGCGGGGACGGCGTAGGCAAACGGAGGCGCCGCCGTTGAGGCGCTTCGGGGCGCAGCGCCGGCGGCGCTCTAGTCGCGAGGCGAGGTCAGTTCGCGGCGATGGCCGCGGTCGACTCCGTCTCCACTAAGATCTCCTTAATGCCTGCCGCCTGGCGGAGTTCCTCGTAGGCTTCGTCGATGAGGGTCTTCAGGCGGTCGACGTCGGGCAGCGCGGTGGGGTCGACGACGAGGGTGAAGGCGATCTCCTCGTGGTAGCTGGTGATCGTGCAGCTGAGGCCCATCTCCCAGGAGATCGGCGCCAGGGCGTAGTGCGAGAGCATCCGGTGGCCGACGGTGAAGAGGGGCATTCGGGGGCCCGGGACGTTGGTGCAGATCATGTTGGTGAGGGTGTTCCGCGGGAAGCCCAACGTCGAGAACGTCTTCAGAAGCGGCGTGGGAAGCATGAGCAGCTCCTGGCCGATCATCTCGATGCCATCGCTGGCACCCTCGTCCTTCAGGTAGCTGGTGCTGTCGTGGATGGCAGCGAGGCGATCGAGCGGCTCGGATTCGCCGAGCGGGACTTCGACCACGAGGAACGAGATGCGATTGCCCAGCCGGCCCGACTGGTCTTCCTTGCGTACGTTGACGGGCATGAGGACGCGCAGCTGCCGGTCTTCGACCTCTTCGCCATGCTCGGTGAGGTACTTCGTGAGCGCACCGCCGACGATAGCGAGCGCAACGTCGTTGATCGTGGTGCCGGTGGCGTCCTTGAGGAGCCGGAACTCGCCAAGGGAGAACGGGCTGACGGCGAGCTGCCGCTGCCCTGTTAGCTTCTGGTTGAAGGGTGCCCGCTTGACGGGAAAGGCGAAGATGGGCAACGCGGTCCCGAGAGCGCTACCAAGGCGCTGAACCCAGTTGCCTTCTTCGCGCGCCATGAGTTCGCTGAAGCGCTTCTGCCAGTCGGAGGCGCGATCAAGTGACTCGGCGACATCGTCGAAGAAGGCGTCGATGAACAACAGGTTACCCGCTGGCACGGGGCTCCGGTCCACGGGCGGGACCTGCGTGACGCGCTGCGGGTCGGGTATGGTGTCGAGCATCACCATCGCCAGCTCAACGCCGCCGACGCCGTCGACGAGACAGTGATGGATGACAGTGATCAGAGCGGTCTTGCCTCCCTCGACCCCCTTCACCATGTACATTTCCCAGAGTGGCTTGGATCGCTCCAACTGCCGGGAGTAAATCTTGGCCGCAAGCGCCAGCAACTGGCCCTGCGATCCGGGCCCGTCCAGCCAGACCTCGTGGATGTGGCGGTGGATATCGAAGTGGGGGTCGGCCTCCCAGGTGGGGCGGCCGATGTCGAAGGGGGCGGGCACAACGATCTGGGTGTAGCGAGGGATCAGGTGCAACTTCGACGCGATGTTCTCGACGAACTCTCGGTGCGAGATGTCGCCCTCGAAGATCGCAACGGAACCGATGCTCTGCGGCTCCCGGTCGTTGTCCATCAAGAGGAACGCATAGTCTTCAGGGCCAAGGCGGCGGTCCAGATTTCCTCCGGGCATGGGGCGCTCCTCCCTCCAGGCGATACGCGTGCAGTAGGAGAGCAGTCTAACACGCCTGCAAATGTCAGGTGAACCGCAGGCGAGAGGACAAAGCGGCCGTTCGGGCGACTCAGGGCCAGTAGGCAGCCCGGACGGCGAGGACCATCGAGGCGTAGTCATCGGTGCCGGCGTAGTAGACGCCGGCTTCGGTTGGGGTCAGGCCCTGGTAGTATGCGGCGACGGCGTCATAATAGTCCCAGCCGGTGGCGTCGAGGAGGATGCGCAGGTAGCGCGCGCCGAGGCGGACGTTGTCCCAGGCGCTTTCGTATTCGTTGAAGTCGAAGCCGAAGACTTGCCACTCAAGCCACCAGACGGTGCCGGGCATGACCTGCATGATGCCGATGGCGCCTGCGTAGCTGATCGCCCACTGGCTCCAGCCGCTCTCGACGGTTGCGACGGCCTTGACGAGGCCGGGATCGACGCCCTCCATCCAGGCGATGTCGTCGATCATCGCCTCGAGGCTCGGGTCCCAGGGCCGGTCCGGGAAGGCGAGCGTTGGAAGCGCGGGTTCTGAGTAAGCCGAGGGGATGGTCAGCACCTGGCCGATGTAGACGTAGTCCGCGTCGCTGATTCCGTTGGCGGCCTGCAGCGCGTCGGTGGTGACGCCCTGCTGCCAGGCGATGCCGCTGAGCGTATCGCCCGGCTGGACGACGTACGCTCCGCCATCGGCGCCGCCACCCGCGCCGGGGATGTCGAGTTCCTGGCCGGGGTAGATGAAGTCGGGGTTGGCGAGGCCGTTGCGGCCGGCGATCTCGTCCACAGTCGTCTCGTAGATGATCGCGATGTAGGACAGCGTTTCGCCCGGCGAAACGGTGTGCCTAACAGCGGCTGACACCGCTGAGACGAGGACGAGCGGCAACAGCAGGCCGAAGAGGGCGGGTAGCACCAAGCGTCGCAATATCATAGGTAATACGCCTTCATTGGCGCACGTATAACGACGGCGGGGCGGCGCGAACGTTACGTCCGGTGGCGGCTATTGCGGTAGTTCGTACTGGATAGCGGCCACGGCTGCACCGCCGGGGGCGACGGTGATGGGGAGGGCGAGGTCAACCCTGTCGATGAGGCAGACCGCCTCTTCGCCTTCGCGGCAGTAGTAGACTTCGCCGGTGGCGGTGAGGATGGCCTGCCCGGCTGCCGCGGCCGCAGCGACGTGGAGCTCGACGGCGGGATCGCTCACCTGGAACGAGACGTTCGCCTCGGACGGGCTAAAGGCGTCGGCGTTGGAAGTCCCGAGCATGAGGCGAGACTCGATGAGGTCGTTGAGATGGTAGCCTTCCGGCGCGCTCAGCCGCAACTCGATCGTGTCGGCATCGGGGCTGATCTCCTGCGCGGGCAGCGAGACCTTGATCGTGCGGCCCTGAGCGGTGTTGACGGCGACGCCGAGGTTGGTGAGCGCCAGCGTGGAGACCTCGCCGGTGGTGAGTTTGAGGACGCGGACGGCGTGGTTGTTAGTGTCGGCGGTGTAGAGGAGACCCCCGGCGGCAGCGATTCCACCGGGCTCGGCGAAGGAGGCGCCGGCGCCGAAACCGTCCGTGAGGCTCGAGGCACCTGAGCCGGCGAAGGTGTCGACGGTTCCGGTCTCAGGATGGACGGTGCGGATCTTGTGGTTGTACGTGTCGGCGACGTAGAGGAGACCGCCGGTGTAGGTGATGCCCTGCGGGTGCTCCAGCAGGGCGATGCCGCGCTCGCCGTCGGCGTCGCCGAAGTCGAAGAGGCCGGTGCCGACGAGCGTCTGGACGGCGCCGCTGCCGTCGAGGGGCAGCTTGCGCACGCCGCTGGACTCCGGGTCGACCCAGAAGAGGTGGGACCCGTCTGTCGCGAGGCCGCTGGGCTGGGCGAGCGTGGCCTCAAGGCGCGGGCCGTCGGCGATGCCTTCGCGGCCGCTGCCGGCGAAGACGGCGATCGTCCCGGCGGCGAGGTCGGTCGTCCAGATCTGATGCGTGCCGGCCATGCCCATGTACAGAGTGTCAGCGACGAGCAGGAGTCCCCAGGGCGAGGCGAGAGCGCTGTCCTTCGCTGGCGAGCCTTCCGGCGGGTAGTTCTCGGCGCGAGTGCCGTCGCCGGCAAGAGTCGTGACGGCGCCGCTGGCGAGATCGACGGCGCGCAGGGCGTGGTTGCGGGTATCGGCGACGTAGAGCGTTGCGCCGTCCGCGGAGAGTTCGAGGCCGTGCGGCTGGTTGAACTGGGCTTCGTCCGCGAAGCCATCTCGCAGGCCCTCCTGGCCACTGCCGATGGCGCTTTCAAGGCGGCCGTCCAGGCCGGCGATTAGTATGCGATTGTTTCCGGAGTCGGCGATGAAGAGGCGCCCGCCGTCATCGTCGACGAGGACGGCGCCGGGGTGGCTGAGGAAGGCGGTGGCGATGGGCTCGGCCTCAAGGTCGAGGGGGATGGGCGTGAGGTCGATCCGGCCGCTGAACTCGTCGATGAGAGCGGCGACGACGGGTTGAAGGGCCGGGTAGACGCCCTCGCCGGGGCGGAGGCCGACGACGTTGCCGGCCGGGTCGATGACGGCGACGGTGGGCCAGGCGGTGGCGCCATAGAGGTTCCAGATGGCGAAGTCCGGGTCGTTGACGACGGGGTGCGGCAGGCCGAGACGGAGGACAGCTTCGCGGATGCTGTCATCGTCGTGTTCGCGGTCGTACTTGCCGGAGTGGACGCCGATGACGACGAGAGCGTCTCCGAACTCTTCTTCGAGCTGCTTGAGGTCGGGGACGATGTGCTGGCAGTTGATGCAGCCGAGGGTCCAGAAGTCGAGGACGACGACTTTGCCGCGAAGGTCTGCGACCGTGAGCGGCTGGCTGACGTTGAACCAGGTTTGGCCGCCGGGGAATTGGGGCGCGGCGACGGTGCCGGCGAGTGATTCGCTTGGGATGTCGGTTCCTCCTTCGTCGGGCGAGCCGGAGCCGCCCCCACAGGCCGCGATTGCAAGCACGGCCGCGGCGACGAAGACCAAGCCCGCAGGCCGCCACGTGATTCGCCGATCCGCTATGCTCACGTTCACCATTACAGCAGATGGTACGCCGAAAGATGTTACGTAGATTACAGGACGCCGCTGATGGAACGCTCTTGCGGTGGCTAGCGTGGTGAGGGCGGTCCGCGAACCGCCCGTACGCGAGGTGTGGTCTCAGTACGTAGTGCGGAAGTCGGTGTGAGTGCCGGTCGGCGTGCGCCAGTCGGTTTCGACGGCGGTGACGTGGGCACCGGTCGGCCCCTTGTGCAGATAGTCGGCGAGGCGTTCGAGGTCGTGGCGCGGGCCCTCGGCGACAACTTCGACTGAGCGGCCGTCTGCGAGGTTGCGCACGTAGCCGGTGAGACCGAGCGAGCGGGCACGCGTCCTGGCGTAGTCACGGAATCCGACGCCCTGAACGCGGCCCCGAACGACGGCGCGCAGTGCGGCGTACGGTCGGTCAGGCATGGCTCAATCCAGGACGGAATCGAGGGCCGACGCGACGACATCCTCGGGGACGTCGTCGCGGAGGACGGGGCGGCCGATGCCTTCGAGGAGCACCCAGCGCACCTTCTTGCCCTGCACTTTCTTGTCGAGGGCGACAGCGTCGAGGAGGCGCGCGCGGTCAAGGCCGTCGGCGCTCGCCGGCAGGCCGTAGCGTTCGAGCAGTGCGCGCTGGCGTTCGAGCACATCGGAAGCGAGGAGACCCATCGCCATGCTCATCCGGCCGGCGGCCATCATGCCGATGCCGTCCGCTTCGCCGTGGCGGAAGCGGCTGTAGCCGGTGGTGGACTCGATGGCGTGGGCGAGCGTGTGACCGTAGTTGAGGACGGAGCGCCGGCCGGTGGTCTCGAACTCGTCATCGGAGACGACGCTGCCTTTGAAGCAGACGCTGCGGCGGACGGACTCGACGGTGGCGTCGCGGTCCAGCTTGAGGATGGCTTCGGCGTTGTCCTCGAAGAAGGCGACGTGGTCTTCGCAGTCGAGGAGCGACATCTTGATCGCCTCCGCCAGACCGGAGCGGATCTCGCGCTCCGGCAGCGTGCGCATGACGGCGACGTCGGCGAGGACGAAGCGCGGCTGCTGGAAGACGCCGATCATGTTCTTGGCGAGCGGATGGTTGACGGCGACCTTGCCGCCGATGGCCGCGTCGACCTGGCCGAGCATGCTCGTGGGGACGTGGACGAGCGGGATGCCGCGCGCGAAGGTGGCGGCAACGTAACCGCCGAGGTCTGTGACGACGCCGCCGCCGACGGCAACGACCGTGTGACCGCGTTCGGCGCGGTGGTCGATCAGCCAGTCGTAGATGTCTGAGGCGGCGTCGAGGGTCTTGCTGACCTCGCCGGGCGGGACAGTGTACGAGTCGAAGTCGATCTCGGCGGCGCGGAGGGACGCTTCGACCTCGTCGCCGAGGTGGTGCCAGACGGTCTCGTCGCTGATCAGGTAGGCGAAGGATCCGAGGCCAGCGTCGCGCAGCCGAGCGCCGAGGCCCGACAACGTGCCCCAGCCGACGAAGACCGGGTACTCGCCGGAAGCGGCGCCCACCATGCAGGCTGCGCCTTCGGGCACCGCGTGCAGAGTCTTCGCCGGCGCGGAGGCAGCGGCCGCGGCCATCGCCTCGACACGTTCGGGGGCCGCGAGGATGTCAGCGGCGCGCTCGTCGTGGGCGCGGATGACTTCGGCGGCCACTTGCTCCGGCGTCAGGCCGTCGGTGTGGACGGCCCAGTCGCAGAGGGCGTAGAGGTGCTGGCGCGCGACCTTGAGTTCCGTGATGCGCGCGAGCGGGTCGTTGGTGGCGAGGAGCGGACGGTCGAGTTGCTCCGTACTGCCGCGTGAGGTTAGCCGCGCGAGGATGGTCTCCGGACGCGCCTCGAGGCAGACGACGAAGGCGGCTTCGGCAAGGGCGCGCCGGTTCTCCGCCCGAAGGACCGCGCCGCCGCCGGCCGAGATGATCACGTTCTCACGCGCGCAGGCCTCGGCGATCGCGTCGAACTCAAGGTCACGGAACGCGTCCTCGCCGGCGTCGCGGAAGATGTCGAGGATCGACTTGCCCGCGCGCGCTACGACGAGGTCGTCGGTATCGACGATGTCCCAGCCGAAATGCCGGGCGAGGAGCGGCGCGACAACGGACTTGCCGGCGCCGGAGAAGCCGGTGAGGACGATGCGTGAGGGGACGCTCACGACGCGGCCTCCCGGTAGACCGCAGGGTCGCCGCGCTCCATCCATCGCCGCGGGACGTCGAGTTCGCGGAAGCCGAACTGACGGTAGAGGCCGTGTGCGTCGTCGGTGCCCAGCATAATGCGGCGTACGTTACGCAGGTCAGTGTGCGACGTCACGGCCTCGACGATCAGCTTGCCCAGGCCTTTGCCGCGGTGCGCCTGGTCGACGAAGACGTCCGCGAGGTACGCAAACCAGGCATGGTCCGTGATCACACGGGCGAAGCCGACCTGCCGCCCGCCCGCGAAGAGGCCGAAGTTGAGCGAGTTCTCGATTCCCCGGGCGACGACGTCGCGGGGGATGCCATGCGCCCAGTAGCTCTCCGTGAGGACGGAGTGGACGTAGTCGATGTCCAGCCGCGAGGCGTCGGTTGTGACGACGTAGCCGTCGCGGCTCAGCTCGTAAGTCATCGACCGGAGTCTACCAGCGCGGGCGCGAGAGGCGCGAGTCAGTCACGACCAGCGAGTGCCCTGGCCCACACCAGAGGGCCAGACTTTAGCCTGGCCGGTGTCCGGCCGGCCAGGTACGACGCAAGATCGCCGGCGATGTGGCGCCCGCCAGCTGAGCCGTATGGATATGCGCCTTCGTCCTCCGACAGGCCCGCGGCCACCGGGTTCCGGTGAATGTAGTCGAGACACTTCTTGAGACCCGCATCGGTGCGAATCACGGTCTCGTAGTAGCGCTCCTGCCACAGCGCGCCCGACTGGCCTTCGGACTGATTCCAGTAGCGCGCGAACCGGCCCTTGACGAGACGCATGAAGTGTCCCAGGCCCAGTCGTCCCGGAACAACCAGCAGGTGGACATGATCCGGCATGACGACGTGGGCGAGCAGCTGCGTACCGGTCTCCGTGCGTGAGGCGTCAAGGACTTCGATAAGCAGGGACGCGGCCCGATCGTCGACGAAGACCGGTCGGCGATCGCGGCTTGTAGTCGTCACGAAGTGGGGGTAATTTGGCGCGATGGGATGGAAGCGTGTACCCACGGCGGCAGGTTATGCCGTGATGCCAAATCCGCCAAGCGGTTGATGGCACTGTATGGGCTGAAGCCCCTTCGCCAGGCTGAAGCCTGGCCTTCGGTATCGGGGGGTAGGCCTGGCCATCCCGTCAGCCAGTCTGGCCGCGGGGGCCGATGGTGTCCTGGTAGGCGGCATAGGCGCGGCGGGTCTCCTCGAGCGAGTCGCCGCCGAACTTTTCGAGCATGGCGCGGGTGATGACGATAGCGACCATCGCCTCGCCGACGACGCCGGCCGCGGGGACGGTGCAGACGTCGGAGCGTTCGTAGTGCGCCTGGATCTCCTCGCCGCTGTGCAGGTCGACCGAGGGAAGCGGCTTCGAGAGCGTCGAGATCGGCTTCAGGGCGCCGCGAACGACGAGCGGCTCGCCGTTGGTCATGCCGCCTTCGAGGCCACCGGCGCGGTTGGTCTCGCGGCGCCACTGGCGGCTACGCCCGTCTGGGCCGTCCCACTTGTCGGGCGGCAGGATGACGTCGTGGGCCTGCGAGCCGGGGCCGGCGGCGACGGCGAACCCGCCGCCGATGTCGACGCCTTTCGCAGCGTGGATGCTCATTACGGCCTGCGCGATCTGGCCGTCGAGCTTGCGGTCCCACTGGACGTGGGAGCCGAGGCCGATCGGAACGCCGGTGGCCCACATCTCAAAGGTGCCGCCGAGCGTGTCGCCGGCTTCGCGTGCTTCGTCGATGGCGGCGACCATGCGCTCGCCGGCTTTCGCGTCGGCACAGCGGACAGGCGAGGCTTCGACAGCGTCCCAGGCGGGCTCGCCGTCGACTACGGCGGCGACGTCGCCGATGGAGGCGGTGTGCGAGTGCACAGCGACGCCGAACTCTTCGAGGAAGCGGCGGCAGACGGCGCCGACGGCGACGCGCGCGGCGGTTTCGCGGGCGGAGGCGCGTTCGAGGATGTTGCGGACGTCGTCGAAGCCGTACTTCATCGTGCCGGCGAGGTCGGCATGGCCGGGACGCAATCGTGTGACGCGCTTCGGGTCGCCCTCGTAAGGGCCGACCTGCATCACCTCCTGCCAGTCCTCCCAGACACGATTCGCGATGACCATGGCGACGGGGCTGCCCAGCGTGCGGCCATGACGGACGCCGCCGATGAGCTGGGCGTGGTCCTGCTCCAGCTGCTGGCGCTTTGAGCGACCGTAGCCGCCCTGGCGCCGCTTCATGTCGGCGGCGATGTAGTCCTCGGTGAGGGGCACGCCCGCCGGTATGCCCTCCAGGATGGCGACGAGCGCCTGTCCGTGGGATTCGCCGGCCGTGAGGAAGCGCAGTCCGGTCACGATCGGGCCTCAGCGACGGTCGCTCCGTTCGGTTGGTCGCCTTCGTCTTCGTCCGGCGCCGGCGGCGGTTCGACCGCGATCCCCAGCGGGCGGCCGGCGTCGCTCAGGCGATAGCGTCCGCCGAGCGCCTCGACGATCTCGTCGGCTGTCCAGTCGTCCCAGTCCACTTCCCGCGCGCCATCGCGCGTCGTCTCGGTCGAGAGGATGCACTCGCGGCGGGTGGCGCCGGTCTCGTCGCGGAAAGTCGTGTAGACGTCGATCTGGAGGCGGTCCGGCCGGTAGTGTGGCAGCTCGTAGAAGAGCATTTCGGCGGCGCTGGCGCTGATGGCGATACCCTCCTGCAAGGGGTTGCGCATCTCCAGCCACTGGCCGTCGACGAGCCTGTAGTCGCTCTCGGCGGTGGCGGAGACGCGCACAAAGTCGGCCTCGACGTGCACCAGCTGCAGGCTCTGGACACCGCGCCAGACCTCGGCGGCGACGGGCTTCGGGCGCTTCTGGGAGCGCCAGCCTTCCAGGCAGTCCTCGACGATGTCGCGGATGACTTTCGTGTCGCCATCGGCGGCGGCTTTGCGCCAGGCGATCGCCGCGCGGGTGCCCTGCACGATGATGTAGGCGAGGACGAGGAAGAGGACGAAGATGACGATCAGAGCCCACTGAATCATCAGGCGTCCTCCGCGGCAAGGGCGGCCTCGGCGGCCTGGAACATTATGTCGACCGGCGCGTCTTTGCCCGTCCAGAGCTTGAAGGAGGCGGCGCCCTGGTAGATGAGCATCGGCAAGCCGCCGATCGTGCGCGCACCGGCCTGGCGGGCGTCGCGGATCAGGCGCGTCTCGGCGGGCTGGTATACGAGGTCGTATACGAGAGCTTGTGAGCGGATCAGGTCGGATGGCATAGGAGATCGGTCTTCCTCGGGCGTCCCGGCGGTACCGAGCGAAGTACAGTTTACCAAGATGCTCGCCTCCGCCGCTGCCCTCTCCCACGATTCGCGTGTATCGGACGCGGCCGCGAGCTGCGCCGGCTTGACCGCGGCGCCCAGGTCCGAGACGAGCTGCTCGGCGCGCTCCAGTGTGCGGTTGACGACGGCGATCCGAGCCGCACCCGCCTCCGCCAGCGCCACGACGACCGCCCGCGCTGCTCCGCCAGCACCGGCGACGACCGCGGCGCAGCCTCGGGGCTCGAAGGAAGCTTCCTGAAGCGCGCGCAGGAAGCCTTCGACGTCGGTGTTGTAGCCGCGGAGGGTGCTGCCGTCGTTGAGGACCGTGTTGAGCGCACCGACGCGGCGGGCGAGCGGGTCAACGTCGTCTACGAGCGGCAGGCAGGCCTCCTTGTGCGGGATCGTGACGTTGGCGCCGAGGACGGCGGGGCCGCGGAGGCCGGCGACGCGCGTCCCGAGGCCCTCCGCGGACGTCGGCCAGTGCTGATACTCGACGGCGATGTCCAGGTGGTCGAAGGCGGCCTGCTGGAAGACGGGCGAGAGAGACTTCTTCCCGGGAGCGGAGATGACACCGGCGAACTGCATCGGCTCAGATCCACTCCTGGCCTTCCGCTCTCAGCTCGGACGCCACGCCGCCGGTCTGGTCGGTGTCGGCGCGCCCGAGGACGAGAAGCGATGCTTCCTCTTTGGCGAAGGGACAGTGTTCGGTGCCTTTGGGGACGACGAAGAGGTCGCCGCGCGAGAGGCCCACGTCGCGGTCCTGCATCCGTATCACGATCTCGCCTTCGAGGACGAGGAACATCTCGTCCTGGTCGGCATGCGTGTGCCAGACAAACTCGCCCTTCACCTTGACCAACTTCACGTGGTAGTCGTCCAGGCGCGCGACGATGCGCGGGTGCCAGTGGTCGGCGATGAGCTTGAGCTTGTCGCTGAGCGTCACCGGTACCGGATCGCCGGTCATTCGCCGCCACCGTTGAGGTAGAGTTCGACGTTCGCGCTGTGCTCGGCGAACGTCGCGGCAAAGGCGTGCGAGCCGTCCGGCTTGGCGACGAAGTAGAGGTAGTTCGTCTCTGCCGGGTTGAGGACAGCCGCGATCGAGTCTGCGGCGGGGCTGGAGATGGGGCCGGGAGGCAGTCCGAAGTAGACGTAGGTGTTGTAGGGCGAGTCGAAGGCGAGGTCGTCCGTGGTTAGCGCGGCCTTCCAGTAGGTGTCCGGCTCGGTGTTGGCACCGGCTTCGGCGAGGGCGAACTGCACGGTCGGGTCGGCCTCGAGCCGGAGTCCGATACGGAGCCGCCGAAGAAAGACCTGCGCCATGATCGGCTTCTCTTCAGGCACGACGGCCTCGCGTTCGATGATCGAGGCCAGTGTCACAACCTCGTGGAGCGTGAGCCCAACGGCATCCGCCTGGGTGGCGACATCGTCCGGGACGTTGGTACCGAAGGCGGCGAGCATCGCGTCGACGATCGTCTCGCCGTCGTCGCCGGTCCGCAGAGGGTACGTGGCGGGGTAGAGGTAGCCCTGGAGCGATTCGCCGTCCGGGACCTGGCCGACGAAGGGGTAGTCGTAGTCGTGGCTGCCGGCGGCGTCGAGGAAGCCGTCTCGATCGACGCCGTGAGCGGTGACGGCGTCTGCGATTTCGGCGAGCTGCCAGCCTTCGACGACCGTGACGAAGCGAGTAGTGACGACGCCGTTTCGCAGACGGTAGAGCACGTCGAGCACCGGCATGTCGGCCTGCAGGTCGTACGTTCCGGCCTGCAGGAGACGGTCGAAGCCCATGAGCTGGACGAGGACGCGGAAGCGCGTACCGGATTCGATAACGCCCGCGTTCTCGAGCTTCTCGGCGATCTCGCTGGGGCCTTCGCCGGGCTCGATGGCGACGGCGATCGCGCCTCCGGGCGTCGGCTGCGGTTCGTACAGGCCGACGTCGTCCACGGAGCCGGGGTCCCCGATGACGAGCCAGGCAGCGACGACCGCAAGGAGCACGGCGACGAGCATCGCGAGCAGAGAGGCCTGGCGGACGCTAATCACTGGGCCTCTGACTGTCCATGTAGGCCTGGAGCATGATGCTGGCGGCGACGGCGTCGCGGCTGGTGGCGCCGCTCTTCGATTTGCGGGGCAGGCCGCCGGGCAGGCGTGCGGCCTGGGTCGTCGTCAGCCGCTCGTCGTGGGTGTGGACGGGGATCGTGAGGCGCTCGGTGAGGGCGTCGACGACCTCGCGGACGCGAGCGGCCTGCGGGCCCTCGGCGCCGGAGAGCGAGAGCGGCAGGCCGATGACGAGCGCCTCCGCTCCCTGCTCGGCGGCGATCGCTTCGATCTCGGTGACGGGGTCACCCTGGCTTTCGATCGTTGTCACCGGCACGGCGAGGCGCGTACGGTCGTCACCGGCGGCGACGCCGATGCGCTTTTCGCCGAAGTCGATGCCGATCATGCGCATGGTTGGAGACAAGTGACAGGTGACAGGTGACAGGTTGGCGCAAGCATCAGCCGGCCAGCATCTCGCGGACGGCACCCTCGACGACGGCGAGCGCTTCGTCGGTCTTCGCGGCGTCTTTGCCGCCACCCTGGGCCATGTCCGGGCGGCCACCGCCGCCGCCGCCGGCGACCGTCGCGACCTGCTTGAGGAGGTTGCCGGCGTGAACGCCGCGTTCGTTGAGGTCCTTCGTGACGAGCGCGATGAAGAACGGCCGGCCGTCGATGACCGAGCCGAGGACAGCGACGCCGGAGTCGAGCGACTTCCGTACGGCGTCGGCCATGTAGCGGAGCGAGTCGACGCTGGGGGCATCGACCTTCTTCGCGACGACGGCGACGCCGTCGACGCTGACGGCGCCCGCGAGGAGGTCGGCGTCTCCCGAGCCGCTCGCAAGCGAACGTTCGAGCTTTTCGATGCGCTTGCGAGAGGCGTCGTTCTCTTCGATGAGCGATTCGAGCTTCTGGATGATGTTCTGCTTCTGCGAACCGAGGCGGCGGGCGATTTCGTTGATCGCGCCTTCCTGCTGGCGGACGTGCTCCTCAGCGGCGACGCCGGTGAGCGCTTCGACGCGGCGCATGCCGGAGCCGACGGACGACTCGCCGGTGACGAGGATGAGGCCGATCTCGCCGGTGCGCTCGCAGTGGGTGCCGCCGCAGAGCTCGGCGCTGAAGCGAGGCACGACGGTGTTGACCTCCACCACGCGCACGGAGTCGCCGTACTTGTCGCCGAAGAAGGCGAGGACGCCCTCCGCCATCGCCTCGTCGAAGGTGGTCTCGCGGCTGCGGACGGGGAGGTCCTGGCGCACCTTGGCGTTGACGAGCGACTCGACGGCGGCGAGCTGTTCGGGCGTCACGGCCTCCGTGTGCGTGAAGTCGAAGCGCAGGTAGCCGGGCGCGACGAGCGAGCCTGCCTGCCGCACGTGGGAGCCGATGACCTGCCTGAGCGCCGCGTGCAAGAGGTGCGTGGCGGTGTGGTTGCGCCGGGTGTTCGCGCGGTGCTCCGGACCGACGCGCGCGTTGACGGCGTCGCCGGCGGCGATGCGGCCTTCGGCGACGCGGCCGCGGTGCAGGATCAGCGTCTCGGCGACCCGCTGCGTGTCTTCGACTTCCATGCGCCCGTCTGCCGCGACGATCTCGCCGCGGTCGCCGACCTGGCCGCCGCCTTCGGGGTAGAAGGGAGTCCGTTCGAGGAAGAGTTCGACCTCGGCACCGGATTCGGCGGCGTCGGTCCCGGCACCGCCGGTCACGAGCGCGACGACCTTCGTCTGAGACTCCAGCTCGTCGTAGCCGGTGAAGAGCGTGGCGTCGGAGACGAGCGAGCTGTACAGGGCGTCGGCAGCGACGGCGTCCGAGCCTCCGGCGGCGGCGCGTGCACGCTCGCGCTGTTGGGCCATCTCCGCCTCGAAGCCTGCCTCGTCGACGGTGAAGCCGTGTTGCTCGGCGATTTCGCGTGTGAGTTCGATGGGGAATCCGTAGGTGTCGTGGAGGACGAACGCGTCGGCGCCGACGACCTGCTTGCCGCCGGCCGAGGCGCCGATCGTCTCCTCAAGGCGCTCCAGGCCACGGTGGAGCGTCTCGTCGAAGCGCCTCTCCTCGGGGCCGATGATGTCGCGCACAAACTTCTGCTGGCGTTCCAGCTCGGGGTAGGAGTCCTTCATCTCGGCGATCACGGTTTCGGCGAGGGCGGCGAGGAAGGGGCCTTCGATGCCGAGCGCGCGGCGGCCGAAGTAGACGGCGCGGCGCAGCATGCGGCGGCAAACGTAGCCGCGCTCCTCGTTGGAGGGGACGACGGGCGTGCGCTCGTCGCCGATGAGGAAGGTGACGGCGCGGGCGTGCTCGGCGACGATGCGGATCGCGCGGTCGGTGGGTGGATCGTCGCCGTAGCGCTTGCCGGAAAGCTCCTCGATCTTCGCGATGAGGGGGCGGAAGAGGACGGTATCGTAGACGGAGGGGAGTTTCGACTTGTCCCAGCCGTCGCTGAGGTGGAGGAGGACCGACATCGTGCGCTCGAAGCCACAGCCGGTGTCGATGTTTTTCTGAGGCAGCGGGTCGCGCTTGTCGCCGTCGCAGTAGTAGGTCATGAAGACGAGGTTCCAGAACTCGACGAAGCGCGGGCAGTCGTCGGCGGGGTGGCAGTCGGGGCCGCAGGAGAACTGCTCGCCGAAGTCGTAGTAGATCTCGGAGCAGGGGCCGCAGGGGCCGACGTCGCCGGAGAACCAGTAGTTGTCGTCCTCGCCGTAGCGCATGATGCGCTCGCGCGGGTAGCCCTGGGCGAGCCAGAGGTCGACGGCTTCGTCGTCGTCCCGGAAGACGGCGGGCCAGAGGCGGTCCTGCGGGATGCCGAGGTCTTTCGTGATGAACTCTTGTGCCCAGGGGACCATCTCCGCCTTGAAGTAGTCGCCGATGCTGAAGTTGCCGAGCATCTCGAAGAACGTCAGGTGTGATTCGTCGCCGACGGACTCGATGTCGCTGGTGCGGAAGCACTTCTGGACGCTGGTGAGGCGGTTCGCGGGTGGCTGAGTCTGGCCCATGAAGTAGGGCTTGAAGGGGACCATGCCGGCGCTGGTGAAGAGCAGAGTCGGGTCGCCGGCGGGGACGACGGGCGCGCTGGGCATGACGCGATGATCGAGCTTCTCGAAGAAGCCGAGGAAGGCGCGGCGAAGCTCGTGTCCGTCCACGAGGCGATTATATCGGTGACGTGGGACAGGAGACAGGAGACAGGTTATCCGCGTCTGGTGTTGACGCGCATATGAGGCGGGCATTCGGGCCGGTCGACAGCTAGTCGGGCGTGGTAAAGTCGTACCGCCATCAGGAGTAACCTGAGGGGGTAGGCATGAAACGGTTTTTCTCCGCCGGAGCCGTCATTCTCACAGCCAGTGTGATCGCTCTAGCCACTCTCACAGCGTTCGGTGCTGGACCTTTCACCTCGACTGATGAGAAGGCGACGCAGAGCATTGGGATCAAGGGGACTCCTGTGCCGCCCGCGCCAGCTCAGCAGAACACCGGCGATGGGTGGACCGTCATCCCGTTCGAGCAGCGTTCCGACGTTGAGTTGATAGACGTCGCCGACGCCCGGCTATTTCTCCCCGGCCCCAACGCCGCGGCCGCCTGCAACGATGGCGAACTCGACCCGGCCAAGGCCGAGCAGGCGATCCGGGCCTGGTTTTCGGACCACAAGCACGAGCTTCCCGTCACCAAGGTGTGGGACCAGACTTCCGTTATCGTCATCTGTCATTACCCGAGCGATGATCTTCCGGGGCAAGTCGCTCTGTCCATTGGTTTCCAGTTAGCTGCCGGCGGCGCGTACGTTGCCCCAGACTCTTGCCGCGCGGCCCTTGAGAAGCTACCAGAGGGCGAGGCTTTGCCAGACGAGTGCATTCCCGCGGACGAGCTGTTGCCGACGCCGGCGAGGTGGGCGCGAACGATAGGATTCGACCCAAAGGATGTGCTGAAGTGAGGACCCATTCTTCAGACCATCTTGAGCGATTGCCTGACATGTTGCCAGTTGACAGGTTTTCGCAGGCATGGCTAACATTGATGCATCACTTTGAGAGTAATGAGCTGACCTTACTTGGACGACAGCGAACCTCCAGATAGCAGCGAACCCGACAGTACGCGCTTGTCTCACACGTGCCAACGACGCGGCCCTGTTCTGCGTCTGAATATGTGCATGTCCCCCTTCACGGCGAACTGAAAGCATGCCGTCACGCGCTGACGCCCGCCCGCCGGGCGCCGCTGATCTCTAATGCCAACGGACTCCGTTAACCCTACCGAAGACGAAGCGTCGAGACGTTTCCAGCAAGACCTGGAAGCGCGGACCGCCGATGCCGCCCGCCTGGCCGCTGCCGGCGTGACGATCGTCGACCCGACGACGACGTACATCGCCGCTGGGACCGAGATCGGCGCTGGCAGCATCATCCGGCCGAACACGACGATCAGCGGCGAGTCAGCGATCGGCGAACGCTGCCAGATCGGGCCGAACGCGGTGATCGAGGACTCGCGGCTGGACGACGATGTGATGGTCGGGCCGTTCTGCCACCTTCGGGCCGGCGCGCACGTTGAGTCCGGCGCGGAGCTGGGCAACTTCGTGGAGGTGAAGGCTTCACGGATCGGCCGGGGCACGAAGTCGCACCACTTCAGCTACATCGGCGACGCCGACGTCGGCGAGAACGTGAACATCGGGGCGGGCACGGTGACCTGCAACTACGACGGCCAGGACAAGCACCGGACGGTGATCGCCGACGGCGCGTTCATCGGCAGCGACACGATGCTCGTGGCGCCGGTGCGCATCGGGCGCAAGGCGGCCACCGGCGCTGGCTCCGTCGTCACGAAAGACGTGGCGGACGGCGAGCGGGTGGCGGGCGTGCCGGCGAGGCGCTTGAAGAAGAGCGACAGCGATGGATAGCGAGACGATCGTCGGCCTGGCGGCTCTTGCCGTCGGAATTGCGACGCTGATCCTGCTCGGTGCGGCGGAGGCCGGCGTGATCGCCGGCGTCAAGGAGAGGGCGCTGCGCGAGCCAACGGAGTCGCCGGTGGACGCGCTGCAACGGTTCTACCAGGAGCGGCAGCTCACGGTGTCGTCGCTGGCGCTGGCGCGGAACATAGTCTCGGTCGCGATCACGGCGATCTCGGTGTTCCTGGTGCTCAAGCATACGGACGAGAACTGGGTCTGGGTGGCGCTGACGGTCGTTGGAGTGGCGCTGTCGTTCATGCTGCTGCAGGCGCTGCCGCGACTGATGGTGGCGCGGGACCCATCGGGGTGGAACAACGGTCTGCGCCCGTTCGTGTCGGTGGTGCGGTTCGTGTTCCGTTTGCCGGTGCTGGTCCTGGACGCGCCGATGGGCGCGGTGATGCGCACGTGGCAGCGGCACCAACCGGGCGCCGGCGGCGGCGCTGAGGAGCTGATGCTGCTGTCCGAGGCCGAGGAGAGCCAGGCGGCGCTGCAGGAAGACGAGCGCGAGATGATCCGCGGCGTGATGGAGCTGGAGTACACCGTCGTGCGTGAGGTGATGGTGCCGCGCACTGACATCGTGGCGATCGACGCCAGTGAGGATTTCGACACGCTGGCCCGGCTGATTGCAGACAAGGGCCTGAGCCGCATCCCGGTATACGAGGGCGACATCGACCACGTACTGGGCATCGCGCACGCCAAGGAGCTGCTGCGGCATATCACGAACGGGCCGCGCAGGCCGATGCTGCGGGAGATCACGCGTGACGCCTACGTGGTGCCGGAGACGAAGAACGTGCACGACCTGCTCTCAGAGATGAAGGCGAAGCAGATATCGATCGCCCTGGTCGTGGATGAGTACGGCGGAACGGCGGGAGTCGTGACAGTTGAGGACCTGGTGGAGGAGATCGTCGGCGAGATCCGGGACGAGTACGACGCGCCGGAAGAGGAAGTCCAACAGCTGAGCGGCGACGAGGCGATAGTGGACGGCCGGGTGGGGATCGACGAGATCAACGAGCGGTTCGACACGGCGCTGCAGAAGGAAGACTTCGACAGCGTGGGCGGCTTCATCGTGAACGAGCTGGGGCGGATGCCGAACACCGGCGACATGGTGAAGGCGGACGGAATCAGCATGAAGGTGATGAGCGTCACGGGGCGCCGGATCAGTAAGGTCCGGGTGACGAAGGTCGGCGACGACGAGGGCGAAGACGCGCCCGACAGCAACGGCCGCTAAGCGGCCTACACCGTGCCACTCGCCTGCATCGCCCTGTTGACTGGCGTGCTATCATCCTCGCCTGAGATGGCTCCCAAGCACCCGCAGATAGCTTCCGACGTGCCTTTTTGGGTCGCCTTCAACCGCATTCCCGGCCTCGGCAGCAAGCGTTACCAGGCGCTCCTTTCGCGCTTCGGCTCGTTGTCTGAAGCGTGGCGTGCGACGCGCTCTGAACTGAAGGAGGCGGGCCTCACCGACTCTGTCCTGCGCGCAATCGCGGAGGGCCGCGGTGCGATCGACCCCGAAGCGGAGATGGAGCGTCTGGAGAAGGCCGGCGTCAGGACGCTGACCTGGAACGACCCGGGCTACCCGGCGATGCTGCAAGAGATCGACGACGCGCCGCCGGTAATCTACGTGCGCGGTGAGATCCGGGAGGCGGACGCGCTTTCGGTGGCCGTAGTGGGGACCCGCCGGCCGACGCCTTACGGCAAGCAGGTGGCGGAGGAGCTGGCGCACCAGCTTTCGGCGAACGGCGTTTGCGTCGTGAGCGGGCTGGCGCGGGGCATCGACGGCATTGCGCACCGGGCCGCGCTGGCGGCCGGCGGACGGACGCTGGCGGTGCTGGCCTGCGGGCTGGACATCACCTATCCGCCGGAGCACAAGCGCCTGGCAGAAGAGATCGTGGAAGACGGCGCGCTGATCAGCGAACAGCCTCTGGGCACTGAGCCGCGCGGCGATTTCTTTCCGCGGCGCAACCGGATTCTCTCCGGGTTGAGCCTGGGCGTTCTGCTGGTGGAAGGCGGCGCGAAGAGCGGCGGGCTGATCACGGCGAACTGCGCCCTGGACCAGGGAAGGGATGTGTTCGCAATTCCCGGCAGCATCTTCTCCTCACAGAGCCAAGGCACTAACCTGAAGATCGGAAAGGGCGAGGCGAAGCTTGTCCAGCGGGTCGAGGACGTCCTCGAGGAGCTGAACCTGACGATGATCCCGCAGCAGCTGGAGATGCAGGATCTTGCCCCGGCCACAGATACGGAAGCAGAAGTCTTGCGTCATATAAAGAAGGATCCGGTGCACATCGACGCGGTCTGCCGCGAGAGCGGTCTGCCGGCCGCCACCGTTAGCAGCGTGCTGACGATGATGGAGCTGAAGGGTCTCGTCCGTGAGATCGGATCCAAGTCATATGTAAGAGCCCGCGAGGTGCGCGAAGAGTACGCCGCGTCGGGCGGAGGTTAAGAAGGTATTGGCAAAGAGTAAGAGCGGAAAGAGCCTGGTCGTTGTTGAGTCGCCGGCGAAGGCGCGGACGATATCACGAATCCTGGGCAGCAAGTACGACGTCAGGGCGTCGGTGGGGCACGTGCGTGACTTGCCGAAGTCAGACCTGGGCGTCGACGTCGAGAACGGGTTCGCGCCGAAGTACGTCGTGCCGCGCGACAAGTCAAAGACGATCAAGGAGATCAAGGCCGCCGCCGGTAAGGCGTCCGAAGTCTTTCTGGCCACCGACCCCGACCGCGAGGGCGAGGCGATCGCCTGGCACCTGATCGAGGCGGCCGGCCTCCGCGAGCTGCCGCTGAGCCGGGTGGTCTTCCACGAAATCACGCCGGACGCCGTTCAGGAGGCGTTTGGGCACCCACGCGAGATCGACATGAAGCTGGTGGACGCGCAGCAGGCGCGGCGGGTCATCGACCGGCTGGTCGGGTTTCGGCTGAGCCCGTTCCTCTGGAAGAAGGTGCGGCGCGGCCTCTCCGCCGGGCGCGTGCAGTCCGTCGCGGTGCGGCTGGTGGTCGAGCGCGAGCGAGAGATCCTGGCGTTCGTGCCACAGGAGTACTGGACGATCGAGGCAGAGATGGAGAAGACCGGCGCCACGCCGGCCTTCCGCGCCAAGCTCGCAGGGTACGCGGACCGCAAGGATAAGATCGAGATCAACGACGGCGACACGGCCGAGAAACTGCTCGCCGACCTGCGCGCCGCGGCTTACAGCGTCGGCAAAGTGCAGAAGAAGAAGCAAGTGCGGCGGCCGGCGCCTCCGTTCATCACGAGCACGCTGCAGCAAGAGGCCTCGCGCCGGCTGGGCTTCACGGCGAAGCGGACGATGGCGATCGCGCAGCAGCTCTACGAGGGCGTAAAGCTGGGCGACCGGGGCGAGACCGGCCTCATCACGTATATGCGAACCGACTCGGTAAACGTCGCTTCATCGGCGCGCACGGAGGCGCGTGACTACATCGCGGAGCGCTACGGGAAGGAGTTCGTCCCAGAGAAGCCACGCTTCTTCTCGCGCAAGGTGAAGGGCGCGCAGGAAGCGCATGAGGCGATCCGCCCGACGTCGGTGATGCGTGACGCGAACGAGATGAGCAACCTCCTGACGCCAGATCAGACGCGGCTCTACACGCTGATCTGGCAGCGTTTTGTCGCGAGCCAGATGGCGGACGCGGAGTTCGATGTGACGACGATCGAGATCAACGCCGCCGCGCCCGCCGACGGCGAGACGTACTTGCTGCGGGCGACAAACACGCAGCTGAGGTTCGCCGGCTTCCGCCAGGTCTACGCCGAAGCACGAGACGACGACACGGAGGAGACGTTCGGAACGAATCCGTTGCCGGAGATCTCCGAGGCGGACGCTGTGGCGTTGCGCGAGCTGTTCCCGGAGCAGCACTTCACTGAGCCGCCGCCGCGGTTCACGGAAGCGACGCTGGTGAAGATGCTGGAGGAGAAGGGCATCGGCAGGCCGAGCACGTATGCACCGACGCTCTCGACGGTCCAGGACCGCGGTTACGTTGAGCGCGAGAAGAAGGTGCTCAGGCCGACCGACCTGGGGATGACGGTAAACGACCTGCTGGTCGAGTACTTCGACAGCTTCCTCGATATCGACTTCACGGCCGAGATGGAGGAGGAGCTGGACGACGTGGCGAGCGGCGAGCGCGAGTGGGTGCCCGTGGTGAGCGACATCTACAACCCGCTAGAGTCGGCGCTCGAAGGGGCGATGGAGGCTGCGCCGAAGCAGGTGGAGGAGTCAACGGAGAAGTGCCCGGAGTGCGAAGCGCCGATGGTAATCCGCTGGGGACGGCGCGGCCGCTTCCAGGCCTGCACGCGTTTCCCGGACTGCAAGGGCACGCGATCGCTCGACGGCGAAGCGCCGGAGGAGCCGCAGGAAACGGACGAGAAGTGCCCGGAGTGCAGCGCGCCGATGGTGATCCGCAGCGGGCGCTTCGGCAAGTTCATGGCCTGCACGCGCTATCCGGAATGCAAAGGCAAGAAGGCGATGGCGAAGAGCACGGGCGCGAAATGCCCGAAGACGGGCGGCGAGATAGTGGAGCGGCGCACCAAGAAGGGCCGCCCGTTCTACGGGTGCGCCGATTACCCGAAGTGCGACTTCACGACGTGGACGCGCCCATTCCCGCAACCATGTCCGGATTGCGGGAAGCTGATCGTGGCCGAGAAGGACAACAAGGCCAAGTGCACCGAGTGCGACTGGCGTGGGGAAGCGCCGGAGCAGACCGGCGAACCGGTGCCGGTCTCTTCGTAGCGTCCGCACGGCTCGTCGGCTGTTCACGCGGCTTACGTGCCCCCGCACGCGCCCCGACCCCACGTCTGCTCAGTAACGCGATTAATCGCGGGCGCGTCTGTTGCGTTGTAAGTCGTGATGGAAGAGTTGCTGGACGCCTACGTCCGCCACCTGGTGGCGGAGAAGAACCTATCGCCGTTCACGCTGCGTAACTACCGGAGCGATCTGCTACATTTCGCGCGCTACCTTGAGGACGAAGAGGGGGTGCCGGTGCTGGAGGCGGACCGGATGATGGCGCGCCGCTACCTGGGCGCTCTGAAGGAGAGCGGGATGGCGACGGCGAGCCTGACGCGCAAGGTGAGCACGATCCGCAGCTTCTACCGCTTCCTGGTGCGCGAGGGCAAGACGGAATCGACGCCGCTGACCGGCATCGTCGCGCCGAAGCGTGAGCGGAAGCTGCCGACGATCCTCTCGAAGGACGATCTGGACACGCTGATTGAGTCGGCGGACGAGACGACGCCGGTGGGTCTGCGCAACCGCGCGATACTCGAAATGATGTACGCCTCCGGCGTGCGGCTGAGCGAGATCGTCGGCCTCAACCTGCGGAACATCGACCTCGACGAGCGAACGGTCGTCGTGCGGGGAAAGGGGAACAAAGAGCGCATGGTGCTGCTGGGCGAGCCGGCGGAGAAGACGCTGCGCCGCTACCTCTCTGCGGCGCGGCCGGAGCTGGCCACGGGCGCGGAAGAGGCGCTGTTCCTGAACCGCGACGGCAACCGGCTCTCCGGGCGCTCCGTGCAGAACGTGGTGCGCAAGCACGCGCTCAAGGCGGGGCTGGAGTCGCACGTGTGGCCGCACCTGCTGCGGCACTCGTTCGCGACGCACCTGCTGGACGGCGGCGCGGAGCTGCGCGTGGTGCAGGAGCTGCTGGGCCACGCCAGCGCGCAGACGACGCAGATCTACACGCACGTGACCGCAGCCCGGCAGCGGGAGACGCTGAACCAGGCGCGAGAAAAGCTGGCAGAGATATCGCGGAAGCGGCTGGAGGAGAGGGCGCGCGAGCGGGCTGGCAACGGATAGGAACCGGATAATCGGATCGGACGAGGGGCGGCTGTAACCTGAAACCTGAAACCTGTACGCTGAACCCATGCGAATTCTGCTGATCAACGGGCCGAACCTGAACCTGCTGGGCACGCGCAACCCTGAGGTGTACGGGAGCATGACGCTCGCGGACATCGTGGAGCGGGTGAGGCAGCGTGGCGAGCAGCTGGGCGCGGAGATCGTGCCGTTCCAGGCGAACGCCGAGGGCGCGATCATCGACTTCATCCAGACGAACGCTCCCGGCGCCGACGGCATCCTGATCAACGCCGGCGCCTTCACGCACTACAGCCTGGCGATCCGCGATGCGTTCGAGGCGGTGGGGAAGCCGTTCGTCGAAGTGCACATCTCGAACGTGCACGCGCGGGAGGAGTTCCGGCACCACTCTGTGCTGGCGGACATTGCGGTGGCGCAGGTGGCGGGGCTGGGCTGGCGCGGGTACATCGCCGCGCTGGACTCGCTCGTGGGCATCCTCAAGGAACGCCAGTGAGCGCGCCGCGACTGAAGCGGCTGCGCGAGAAGATGGAGGAGCACGACCTCGCGGGCTTCTTCGTCGACTGCCCGGTGGAGGACATCTTCCGGCTGAGCGGCGCGAACCGGCGCTACATCAGCGGCTTCACGGGCTCCAAGGGCACGGCGCTGGTCACGACGAGCGGCGCGTTCATCGCCGTTGACTTTCGTTATGTCGAGCAAGCGCAGAGCGAGTGCCCCGGCTTTCACGTCTTCCGCACTGCGGGCGCTCTCGAGGCATGGTTCCCCGGCCTGATCGGCGAGGCGGGGCTGGCGGGCAAGCGGATTGGCTTCGAGGCGCCTGACCTCTCCGTCGCGGCGCTGAACGGACTGCGCCGCGCGATCGACACGCTGCCGGAGTCCGACCGCCCGAAACTCCTGCAGGCGCCCACGCTGGTCACCGACCTGCGCGCGATCAAGGAGCCAGAGGAGATCGCAGCGCTGCAACGAGCGGTCGACCTGGGCGATGCGGCGTTCCAGCACGCCGCCGGCCGGCTCGATCCGGGGATGACCGAAACGCAGGTGGCCTGGGAGATCGAGCGCTACGCGCGCGAGAACGGTGCCGAGTCGCTGTCCTTCCCGACGATCGTCGCCGCCGGCCCGCGCGGGGCGATGCCGCATGCGCAGCCGACCGACTACGAGATCCAGGCGGGCGACCCGGTGGTGATCGACATGGGCGTGATCGTCGACGGCTACTGCTCAGACCTGACGCGGACGGTCGTCTGCGGCGGTGAGGGCGATGAGCAGTTCGGCAAGGTCTACGACATCGTGCTGACGGCGCAGCTGACGGCGGAGGAGCTGATCCGCGCCGGGATGACGGGCGAAGAGGCGCACATGCTGGCGCACAACGTGATCGCGGAGGCGGGCTACGGCGAGAACTTCGGGCACGGGCTTGGTCACGGCGTCGGCCTGCAGGTACACGAGGCACCAGCGGTCGCCCGGACGGCGAAGAACGAGCTGCTGGACGGGATGATCATCACAGTCGAGCCGGGGATCTACATTCCGGGCTGGGGCGGCGTGCGCATCGAGGACCAGTGCGTGATCGAAGACGGCAAGGTGCGGGCGATGTCGCAGGCGCCGAAGCTCGGCGCGTAGGCTGGCTGGGCGTGACAGAGCGAGAGGCGAGCGCGTAACCTAGTGAGGGGCCGCTGAGGCCCCCTTAATTTCGCCAAGTGAGGACTACATGCTTGAGGGCAGCCAGCTCCGAAGGGGCAACACAATCGAGATCGACGGCACGCTGTACTCGGTGATCGAGATCGATCACATCAAGATGGGCCGCGGCAGCGCGCAGGTGCGCATGAAGCTGCGCGACGTGCGCGCCGGCCACATCGTCGACAAGTCGGCGCAAGCGGGCGCGCGGTTTCAGATGGCGCGGGTCGAGAGCACGCCGGCGCAGTACCTGTACCCCGACGGCGACCTGCACTACTTCATGAACACGGAGACTTTCGACCAGTTCCCGATAGGCAAGGACCTACTGGGCGATGCGCTGAACTTCCTTGTCGAGAACGGCAGCTGCGAGCTGCGAATGTACGGCGAGGAGCCGGTGGGGATCGAGCTGCCGGCGGCGGTGGAGCTGGAAGTGGCGGAGACGGACCCATGGGTGAAGGGCGACACGGCGCAGGGCGGCACGAAGCCGGCGAAGCTGCAGACGGGGATCATGGTGACGGTGCCGCTGTTCATCAACACCGGCGACCTGCTGAAGATCGACACTCGCAGCGGCGAGTACCTCGAGCGCGCCGGCAAGTAGACTTCGCCCGCTCGTCCTGAGGCTCTCGAAGGAAGATCGGCGCTGAGACTGGGCCTTTCGTGTGCCCCGCTCATGGTTCGAAAGCCTCACTATGAGCGGCGAGGGAGCTGCCGCGTCGTGAGTCAGGCTAAAGCCTGACCTTCGAGGCGGTTGCCAGGAGCTGCACCCGCTGGTGCCAGCCGAGGCAGCGGCTCGCAGGTGCGCGCGGTTACAATGGCCCCGTGACGCACTCACCCCCATATCCCATGCTCCCAGTTCCGTGTTGCATACCCGATGCTTGACGCGTACCCCGTTTCCGCGATCTGTCGCTACCTGAAGGAGCTGCTGGAGAGCGACTTGCGGCTCTCGAACATGTGGGTCGAGGGCGAGATCTCGAACCTGAGCCGCTCGCAGCGCGGGCACGTCTACTTCACGCTGAAGGAAGGCGCGTACCAGTTGCGCTGCGTGATGTTCCAGCGACAGCACCGCGGAATGGCGCTGGAGAACGGCGCGCACGTGCTCACGCACGGTAACCTCAACTTCTACGCCGAACGCGGCGACGTGCAGATCATCGTCGACTTTGTGCAACCGGCCGGTGTCGGCGCGCGGCAGGCCGAGTTCGAGCGCCTGAAGACGAAGCTCGAAGCCGAGGGTCTGTTCGACGCGGGCCGCAAGCGGCCGTCCCCGGAGTTCCCAATGCGGATCGGCGTCGTGACGTCGCCGTCGGGCGCGGTCTTCCACGACATCTGCAACGTGCTGACGCGGCGCTGGCCGCTGGCGGAAGTCGTGCTGGCGCCGACGCCCGTGCAGGGCGCGGACGCCGTCGCCGGCGTGGCAAACGGTATCCGCCGGCTGAACGAGGACGGCGCGATCGACGTGATCATCGTCGCGCGTGGCGGCGGCGCAGCAGAGGAGCTGTGGACGTTCAACGAAGAGGCCGTCGCGCGGGCGATCTACGGCTCGGGCGTGCCGGTCGTTTCCGCGATCGGCCACGAGACCGACTACACGATCGCGGACTACGTGGCGGACGTGCGGGCGCCGACGCCTTCGGCCGCCGCCGAAACAGTGGCGCCGAGCGTCTCCGAAGTATCGCGAGAGGTCGCCGGGATGGCGATGTCGCTCCCGATCGACGTCCGCGCGCGCATATCGCAGGCTGAGCAGAGCATCGAGCACACGCGGCACCGGCTGCGGACGGGTCTGCCGGACGTAGCGCGGCACCGGGAGCGCCTGGCGTCGAGCGTGCGCCACGCTCTGAGTGCGGTGCGGCGGGCGGTTGAGCGGCGAGATGAGCGGGTGGAGGGCTGGTCGAACCAGTTGCGCTCGCTGGACCCGCGGGCGACGCTGGCGCGGGGCTACGCGGTCGTGCAGCTGCGAGACGGCAAGCCGAAAGGCCCGTCCGGGAAGGCGGTTACGAGCGTCTCGCAGGTGAAGGGCAAGGCGAAGCTGGACGTACACGTGAAGGACGGCAAGTTCCCGGCGGAGGTATCGCGGCAGTATGGCTTCTAAGAAGGCACAGACGGACGGCTTCGAGGCGCAGTACAAGCGGCTGGAGGAGTCGGTGGCGAAGCTGGAGGAGGGCGACCTGACGCTGGCGGAGTCGCTGGCGCTGTACGAGGACGGGATGAAGCTGGCGAAGGCGTGCCAGGAGCTTCTGAAGGACGCTGAGCTGCGCGTGACGAAGCTGCAGGAGCAGTTCGCCGACGGCCTCGGGGCTGTGCGGGAGGACGCCGAAGACTACGATACCGGGCCGGAAGACGCCTCCGACGACTGATGACCGACGCGCCGCTGATCCGCGCCGACCTGCACAACCACTCGTACTACTCGCCGGACAGCGTCGCCTCGCCGGAGCAGCTGCTGCGCCGGGCGCAGGCCCGCGGCATCGACGTGCTGGCCGTGACGGACCACGACACGACGCGAGGCGGCCTCGTCGCTCAGGAGCTGGCGGCGAAGATCGTCCCGGAGCTGCGAGTGATCGTCGGCGAAGAGGTGCGGACGCGTGACGGCGAGATCCTCGGGCTCTTCTTGAGCGAGGAAGTGCCGCGCGGCCTCAGCGCGGAAGATACGATCGCCCGGATCAAGGCGCAGGGCGCGGTCGCCGGAGCGCCGCATCCGTACGACATGTTCCGATCCGGGCTCAAACCCGATGTGCTGGAGCGGATCGCGCCTGATCTGGACTTTATCGAGGGGCTGAACGCGCGCATGATGCTCTCCTCGCACAACGAGCGCGCCGTCGAGTTCGCCGAGGCGCACGGCCTCCCGACCTCGGCAGCGAGCGATGCGCACTCGCCACGGGAGGTCGGCCGCGCGTACGTGGAGATGCCGGACTTCGGGACGGCGGCGGAGTTCGTTGATTCGCTGCGGAAGGGGCGCCTGCGCGGACGGCTGTCGTCGCCGCTGATCCACCTGTGGAGCCGCTACGCGAAGATGCGGCGCCTGCTGGGCTGGAGGCCGCCGGCGTGACGCCTGTCCTGAGCAGTCCACCGCCAGGTGGACGCGCCAAAGGGCTGCGAGTCGGCTGGTTTGCGACCGCGCGCGGTCAGACGTCGGGCAAGCTGCTCGCCGGGGCGCTGGCGGCGATCGAAGAGGGGCGGCTCGACGCGGAGGTGGTCGTCGTGTTCTGCAACCGCGATCCAGGCGAGGACGCCAATACCGACGCCTTTCAGGAACAAGTCCGTGCCGCTGGCATCCCGCTGGTGACGCTGAGTTCCCGGCAGTTCCGGCGTGCCGCCGGCGGCAAAGTCGCGCGCAAGGGCGAGCCGCTGCCCGAGTGGCGCCGCGAATACGACCGCGAGGTGATGCGACTGCTGGCGCCGCACGAGTTCGACCTCGGCGTGCTGGCCGGCTACATGCTGATCTTTTACGAAGAGGCGGCGGCGAAGTGGGACCTGCTGAACCTGCACCCGGCGGCGCCCGGCGGCCCGACCGGAATGTGGCAGGACGTCATCTGGGAGTTGATCGCGCAAGGCGCCGACCGTGCCGGTGTGATGATCCACCTGGCGACGCCGGAACTGGACGAAGGGCCGGTGGTGACCTACTGCACGTACCCGATCCGCGGCGGCGAGATCGATGATCTGTGGCGTGACGCCGAGTCGCGCGGCGTCGAGGCGGCTCGCGCCGAAGACGGCGAGGAGCTGCCGCTGTTCCGGGAGATCCGACGCCGTGGCGTCCAGCGCGAAGTGCCGCTTGTGATCGAGACGCTGCGAGCGTTCGCCGACGGGCGCGTTCGCGTCCGCGAAAAGCAGGCGGTGGACGCATCCGGCACCGTAATCGAGGGGTTCGACCTGAGCGAGGAGATCGAGCGGATCGTGGCGGGAGAGTCAGGCTAGGAGCCTGCGCCCCGAAGAGACCAGGCTGCCCCCCGGAGAGACCTGCCGGTGTATAATCGGCGCGTTATGAGCGAGATCAACAGGAACCTCCCGGCCAAGCGCGAGCCGTCGCTGCCGCCTGCGCCGCTGTGGCAGCAGGCCGCACCGGCGGTGATCCGCGGTGCGGCGTTGGTGGCCGCGGGCGTGGTCGGCCAGTGGGCGCTGCGCAGCGCGGCGAAGATGGCCGTCACGATGCCGTTCCAGGCGGCGAAGGGCGGCCGCAAGACGAAGGCCGTCGCCACAGTCGACGATGGGCCCGGGCGCATCGTCGCGGTCAGCGAGACGGTCGTGGTGCACCGTCGCGTGGTCGTCCGGCGCTAAGGCGCGACCGGCACGGGACTGACTTAGCCGCGGCCGTCGCGTATATTCGAGGTATCCCATGAACGTACTCGTCGTTGGCTCCGGCGCGCGCGAGCACACGATCGCCTGGAAGCTGCGCCCGTCGCCGCGACTCACTGATCTCTTCGTCGCGCCCGGCAACGCCGGCACGGGGCAGATCGCTGCAAACCTCGACATCAAGGCGGCCGACGTCGAAGGAATCGCGGCGGCCGCGAAGAAGCACCGGATCGACCTCGTCGTCGTCGGACCCGAGGACCCCCTGTCGCGCGGCCTGGTTGACCGGCTCACTGCCGATGGCATCGCCGCGTTCGGGCCGACGAAGGCGGCGGCGCGAATCGAGTCGTCCAAGGCGTTCGCGAAGGAGCTGATGGGACGCTGCGGCATGCCGACGGCGGCCTCGGCGACGTTCGACAACCGCACCGACGCGCGCAACTACGTCCAAGCGAACCCCGGGCCGATCGTCGTCAAGGCAGACGGTCTCGCCGCCGGTAAAGGCGTCTTCGTCTGCGACACGACTGAAGAGGCGCTGGCCGCGGTGGACGCGATGATGGGCGCCGAAGCGGCGTTTGGGGAGTCTGGCCGGACCGTCGTGATCGAGGAGCGGCTGTCAGGGCGAGAGGTCTCCGCGCACGCGTTCAGCGACGGGACGACGGTGGCGCCGATGCCGTTCGCCTGTGACTACAAGCGCGCGCGCGACGGCGACGAGGGGCCGAACACCGGCGGCATGGGCTCCTACAGCCCGCCGTCCTGGCTGGACGAGGCGCTGGAGCTGTACATCAACGAGCAGGTGACGGAGGCGGCGATCGCGGCGATGCGGGACGAAGGATCGCCGTACGCGGGCGTGCTCTTCCCCGGGCTGATGCTGACGGACGCCGGGGCGCGTGTGCTGGAATTCAACTGCCGGCTGGGCGACCCGGAGGCGCAGGTGCTGTTGCCGCGGCTGCAATCGGACCTGCTGGACATCTGCTGGGCGGCGGCGAACGGCACGCTGTCCGAGTGCGATATCCGCTGGTCAACGGAGGCAGCGGTCGGCGTCGTCGTAGCGTCAGGAGGATACCCGGACGACTATCAGACTGGATACGAAATCGCTGGCCTCGGCACGCTGGACGAGGACGTGCACGTCTTCCACGCCGGGACGGTGGCCGGCGACGACGGAGCGGTGCTGACGAGCGGCGGCCGCGTGCTGACGGTCGTGGCGATGGCGCCAACGCTTACGGCGGCGCGGGCGAAGGCGTACAGCAACGTGCAGCGCATCCACTTCACAAACGTGTACTACCGCCGCGACATCGCCGCACCGGCGCAGGACGCGCGCGTTGACTAACGCGGTTATAATTCAGACGTGACAACTGCGCTCCAGAAGACCATCAAGGCGTACGTCCGGCGCGGCGAGGAGTACTACGTTGCCGAGTGCCTCGGGATCAACGTGGTAACGCAGGGCAAGACGCTGGACGAGACGATCGCCAACCTCCAGGAGGCGGTCGCTCTTCACCTCGAGGGCGAAGACCTGGCGGCGTTGGGCCTGGAGCCGAGGCCGGCGCTCCTGATCACGATCGAGGTTGAGCCTCACCCACGTGTCGCCTAGACTGCGGCGCCTATCCGGGGCGGAGGTAGTCGCGGCTCTTGAACACTTCGGCTTCGTCCGCATCTCGCAACGTGGGAGCCACGTGAAACTCAGGCGCGGCGCCGGAGAAACGTTGACCGTGCCGGCGCACCGGGAACTCGACCGCGGAACGACGGCCGCGATCTTCCGACAGGCGTCGCGTTATATCGCTGAGGCAGATCTGCGACCGCACTTCTACTCGGATTAGGGCGCGCCCGGCTTGACTCCGACGCTCTCATGACGTATTCAGAGGCCATGCGGGAGTTCCGTTGCCGAAAGTAGCGATCCTCACCGGGTCCCGGTCCGACGTGCCGACGCTCGACGTCTGCGTCGAGACGCTCGACACGCTCGGGATCGAGCACGAGCTGCACGTGATGTCGGCGCACCGGGCGCCGGCGAAGGTGCAGGCGTTCGCGGCGAGCGCGGCGGACAACGGCTTCGAGGTGATCATTGCGGCAGCGGGAATGGCGGCGCACCTGCCGGGAGTGGTCGCGGCGCAGACGGCGTTGCCGGTGATCGGCGTGCCGGTCGTTCAGGGGGGCGGATCGTCGGTCTCCGGGATGGACGCGCTGCTCTCGATCGCGCAGATGCCGCCGGGCGTGCCGGTCGCCTGCATGGCGGTGAACGGCGCGAAGAACGCCGCGCTCTACGCCGGGGCGATCCTGGCGCTCAAGCACGACGCCGTCCGCGAGAAGCTTCAGGCGTTCCGGGACGAGCAGGCGAAGGCGTAAACGGCCGCGGACCTGCCGTTCCTCACATTCGATCTCACGTAGCGACACCAAGAAAGGCGGCGCACGATGCCGATTACGAAGAGCGGAAGCGTAGCGGGGTTCGAGCGAGCGCCCGGCGTGACGATCAAGACGCTGACGGACGGCGAGCGCATGATGCTGCTGGAGGTGCACATTGCGGCCGGGGCGGTTGTCGCGATGCATACGCACCCGCACGAACAGACGGGGCGGCTCCAGAGCGGCCGGATGCGCTTCGAGATCGGCGACGAAACGCACGACCTGGAGGCAGGCGACGCCTGGATCATCCCCGCCGATGTGCCGCATGAGGCCACGGCGATCGAGGAGTGCGTCGCGGTCGAGGTGTTTTCGCCGCCGCGCGAGGACTACCGCTGAGGCTTCGGTCCGAAAAGCCATCGATAGCCTCTGTTGCCGCCGCCCCCGGGCCGTTCGCGAACGGCCCCTACGCGAGTCTGTGGCGGCTGTGGCATGGTTCGCCTAATATAGGTTCGTGACACCGCCCCTTTCCACCTGCCCCGTCGGACCGCTGGCGGGCGCGCGATGATCGAACGCTACACGCGGCCGGAGATGGCCCGCGTCTGGTCCGAGCAGAACAAGGCCGAGAAGTGGCTGCGGATCGAGATCGCGGTCTGCGAGGCCTGGGCCAAGCGCGGCGTCGTGCCGGCGGAGGCGACGGCGAAGATCCGCGAGGCGAAGTTCGACCTCGACAAGTGGGCCGAGTACGAGCGTGAGATGCACCACCACTTCAACGCGTGGTTGCGCTCGGTGGCGGACTCTCTGGGCGACGAGTCGCGGTTCGTCCACTTTGGCCTGACGTCGTACGACGTTGAGGACACGGCGCTGGCGCTGCGTCTGACCGAGGCGACGGAGCTGCTGGAGAAGGGCGTGGCCGGGCTGATGGAGGCGATCGCCGTGCGCGCGAAGGAGCACAAGACGACGCCGATGATGGGCCGCAGCCACGGCGTGCACGCGGAGCCGATCTCGTTCGGGCTTAAGCTGGCGAGCTGGTACGACGAGATGCGGCGCAACTCACACCGGCTGATCGACGCCAAGGAGCAGATCTCATACGGCAAGATCTCGGGCCCGGTCGGCTCGCACGCGACGGTGCCGCCGGACCTGGAAGACGAGGTCTGCGGGAACCTCGGCCTGATGGTGGAGCCGGTGTCGACGCAGATCGTGCACCGCGACCGGCACGCCTACTTCATCGGAACGCTGGCGGTGGTCGCCGCCTCGCTCGACAAGTTTGCGACGGAGATCCGGCACTTGCAGCGGACGGAGGTGCTGGAAGCAGAGGAGCCGTTCTCCCCCGGGCAGACGGGCTCGTCCTCGATGCCACACAAGCGCAACCCTGAGAAGTGCGAGCGGATCAGCGGCCTGGCGCGGCTGCTGCGCGGCTACGCGATGACGTCGCTGGACAACGTGGCGTTGTGGCACGAGCGCGATATCTCGCACTCGTCGGCGGAGCGCGTGGTGCTGCCTGACGCCTGCATCGTGCTGGACTACATGCTGGACCTGTTCACGTACGTCGTGCGCGGGCTGCAGGTGTACCCGGAGCGCATGAAGGAGAACATGGAGGCGAGCTACGGGCTCGTCTTCAGCCAGCGCGTGATGCTGGCGCTGATCGACAAGGGGATGGTGCGGCAGGACGCGTACAAGGTGGTGCAGGCGAACGCGATGAAGGCCTGGGAGGCGCGCACGCCGTACCTCGACTTCCTGCTGGACGACGAGCGCGTGACTTCAAAGCTCTCGCGGGACGAGCTGGCGTCGCTGTTCGATTACGAATGGTACCTGCGTTATGTCGACGACAGCTTCCGGAGGATCGGCCTGTGACCGCAATCGTTACCGAAACTACGCTCGACCTGCCGCTGGTAGCGCGCGGGAAGGTGCGCGACATCTACGATCTCGGCGACAAGCTGCTGATCGTGGCGACTGACCGCATATCGGCGTTCGACGTCGTGCTGCCGACGGGGATTCCGGACAAGGGCCGCGTGCTGACGCAGATGTCGGCGTTCTGGTTTGAGCGCACGGGCCAGATCGTGCCGAACCACTTCATCGCAGTCGTCGAGGGCACGCACGCCGACGGCGTGCCGATCGAGCTGCCGCGGGACATGATCGGGCGGGCGATGGTCGTACGCAAGGCCGAGCGCATCGACGTTGAGTGCATTGCGCGTGGCTACCTCAGCGGCTCGGGTTGGGCCGACTATCAGAAGACGGGTGCGATCTCCGGCGTGAAGCTGCCGCCGGAGCTGCTGGAGAGCCAGGAGCTGGCAGAGCCGATCTTCACGCCGACGTCGAAGGCCGAAGAAGGCCACGACCTGCCGATCACGTACGAGGAGGTCGTCGCGCAGGCCGGCGAACGTGCGGCCAACGCGATGAAAGTGCGCAGCCTGGCGCTGTACCGGTACGGGCGCGACTACGCCCGCGACCTGGGCATCATCATCGCCGACACGAAGTTCGAGTTCGGATGGCTGGACGACGAGGTGATACTGATCGACGAGGCGCTGACGCCCGATTCGAGCCGCTTCTGGCCGGCGGACGAGTATGAGCCGGGCCGCGGCCAGCGCAGCTTCGACAAGCAGTTCGTGCGCGACCACCTGACCGCCGTTGCCTGGGACAAGAGGCCGCCCGCGCCGGAGCTGCCGGAGGAGATCGTGGCGAAGACGGCGGAGAAGTACGTCGAGGCGTTCGAACGAATCACCGGCCGCACACTGGTGAGGCCGTGAGCGTACTGGCGCCGGAGGTGGCGGAGTTCCTGACAGGCGCGCACATCGCATCGCTGGCGACGGTGCGGCCGGACGGGCGCCCGCACGTGGTGCCGGTGTGGTACGAATACGACGGCAGGGAGTTCACGATCAGCACGTTCCGCGACACGCAGAAGCTGCGCAACCTGCGGGCGAAGGGGCAAGCGGCGCTCTCGATCTACACGACGGCGCTGCCGTACCGCCAGGTGACGGTGCAGGGGACGGCGCGCGCGGGCAGCCTGATCGACAACGTCTGGCGCGAACGGGTGGCCGCACGCTACCTGGGCGAGACGGCCGGTCGCGCATACGTATCCGATACGTCGGACCTGGACCACGTCGCGATCCACGTGCGGCCGTTGAAGTGGCACATGGAGGGCTTCGACCTGTAGGGCCGGGTCCGGAGGAGGAGCAGATGCAGGACTTGAAGGACGTTGCGGAGCAGGCGCGGGGCTATTGCAGCCACCAGGCGTCGAAGGGCGTCGACTCCCTGGCGTCGCTGATGGAGCGCACCCGGGCCGACTGGGAGCGCTGTCTGGAGGGGATGACTGAGGAGCAGGCATCGTTCGCGCCGGGCGAAGAGTGGACGGCGCGTGAGGTCGTGAAGCACTTCCTCAAGGCAACGGACGGCGTGAACCGCGAGATCGAGAACCTGACAGCAGGCGAGGTGCCAGGCTCGACGGAAGAGGCGGACCTCGCGCGCATCGGCGAGACTCCGGACTGCGGGACGACGGACAAGATGCGCGAGGGCGCAGCGGACGTCTTCGCCGAGATCGTGAGGCTGACGCGCGCGCTGAAGGGCAACGCGCACCTCGACCGGCAGTTCCCACACCCGGCGTTCGGGCAGCTGAGCATCCTGGAGTGGATCGCCTTCCAGCGGCTCCACGGGATGGACCACATGGGCCAGATCGACAAGAATAAGGCCGACGCCGGCTACCCGAGGGCCTGAGCCGATGTACCTAGCGCGCGTTTACGTCACGCTGAAGCCGACGGTCAACGACCCGCAGGGGCTGACGATCAAGGGCGGCCTGAAGTCGCTGGGCTTCGAGGCGGTTGGTTCGGTGCGAGCGGGAAAGTACATGGAGATCCGCCTGGACGCAGCATCGGAGGCGGAGGCGAAGTCAGCGGTGACGGAGATGTGCAAGAAGCTGCTGGCGAACCCGGTGATCGAGGACTTCCGCTTCGAGGTGGACGAGGCGAAGACCTAGCCGCCGAGCCACTCGTGGGTGCGCTCTTCGAGGAGGGCGCGGACGTAGGGGAGCATCGGCAAGTCAGGCCATTCGGACGGGGTGGCCCAACGGGCTTCGGTGACCTCGGACTCGAGGAGCTTGAAATCGCGCGATATCAGTCGCAGGCGGTAGAGGAAGAGGAGAAAGCCGGAGCCGTCGGTGGCGCGCTCGACGTTCCACTCGATGTGCGGGTGTAGCACCCCGGTTACCTCGGCCTCGACGCTCAACTCCTCGCGCAGCTCGCGGAGGACGGCCTCGTCGGGGCGCTCGCCAGCGTCGACCCAGCCGCCGACGCTGGCCCAGAAGCCGTGCGTATCGCGGACGAGGAGGAGCTTGCCGTCCTCGACGATTACCGAAGCGACGGCGATCATCATCGGGTGCTTGCGGAAGTTGTCGGGGTGACGTGCCTCGAGCGCCTGATCCAGGTCGGCCACTAGAGGACGTCCTTGGTACTGGGGACGTCGCCGGCGGCGGCCGGGTCAAGCGAGACAGCGGCGCGCAGGGCGCGGGCGAGGCCCTTGAAGACGGCCTCGGCGCGGTGGTGGTCGTTGGCGCCGGCAAGGAGGCGGACGTGCAGTGTCATGCGTGCCTCCCTGGCGAACGACTCCAGCAGGTGCCAGAGGTTCTCCGTCGGCAGCTCGCCGATCTGGTCGCGGTCGAATTCGAGAGCGACGTCGGCGTGGGCACGACCGCTGAGGTCAAGCGCGACGAGCGCCAACGCCTCATCGAGCGGGATGATGGCGTCGCCGAAGCGCGTGATGCCGCGCCGCTCGCCGAGCGCCTGGTCGAACGCCTGGCCAAGGACGATGCCGACGTCCTCGGCGAGGTGGTGGGTGTCGCGGTCGATATCGCCCTTCGCCTGGATTTGCAGGTCGAAACGGCCGTGTTTAGCGAGCTGTTCGAGCATGTGGTCGAGCATGCCGATGCCGGTCGAGACGTCGAACTGGCCGACCCCGTCAAGCGACAGGGACAGCGTGATGTCGGTCTCTTTCGTCTTGCGCTTGATCTCAGCGGTGCGCTCAGCCAACGGTCGCTCCTATCTCTGTTAACGCATCGACCACGCGGTCGGTGTCCCGCGGCAGGCCGACGCTGATGCGGATGCAGTTGCGCAGGGCGGGCTCATCGAAGTAGCGAACGAGGATGCCGCGCTCGCGCAGGCGGGCGCGCACGTCCGCGGCAGCGATGCCTCTGACTTCGCAGAGCACGAAGTTGCCGGCGGACGGGTAGGGCCGGACCCAACCGGTCGCCGCGAGGCGTTCACGGAGGCGTTCGCGTTCTTCGACGGTCCGCCGGACGTTTTCGAGCAAGGTATCGGCGTCGTCCAGCGAGGCGAGTATCGCCTGTTCGGAGGCGACGCTGAGGTTGTACGGGACTTTGGCGCGCCAGACGATCTCGACGAGGTCCGGCGGCAGAACGGCGTATCCGGCGCGCAGCCCGGCGAGGCCGGCCCACTTGCTGAACGTGCGGACGACGATGAGGTTGTCGTGAGCCGCCATCAGGCCGACGGCGCTTTCGCCGGCGAACTCGGCGTACGCTTCGTCGACGACGACTGCGGCGTCGTGGCCGAGGAGCCGCTCGATCTCGTCGAGGTGGACCGGGTTGCCTGTCGGATTGTTTGGCGAGGCGAGGTAGACGAGCTTTGCGCCTTTGTCCAGCGCGCGCTCCATGGCAGGCAGGTCAAGCGCAAAGTCCTCGCGCCGCGGCACGGCCACAATGCGAGCGTTGTGGATGTTGGCGAGGAACTCGTACATTCCGAACGTCGGTGGCGCGGTGATGAGGGCGTCGCCGGGGTCGAGGAAGAGCGTCGCCACCATGCCCAGCATCTCGTCGGAGCCGCTGCCGAAGACGATCTGCTCAGGCTCGGCGCCGACGTAGCGACCGACGGCCTCACGCACAGCCGTCTGGCCGGCGTCGGGGTAGACATGGTAACCCGAGAAGCCGCCGAGGGCGGACGCGACCTTCGGCGAGGCACCGTAGGGGTTCTCGTTGCCGTCGAGCTTCGAGATTTCGGAGACGTCGAGGCCCAGCTCCTTCGCGACGGCAGCCGCAGACTCCATCGCGCCGTACGGTGGCAGGTCGTTGAGGTGCGGCCGTATGAGGCCGCGGGCGGAGCGGCGTCCGTCCTCGCTCATGCTTCTTCGTCCTTCTCTCTGTTGAGGCGGGCTTCGATGGCGCGCGCGTGGCCGCCAAGGCCCTCGGCGCGCGCGATCTCGGCGCCGGCTGGACCGATGTCGAGGGCGGTCGTGGCGGTGATGCTGACGGTGCTGGTCACCTTGAGGAAGTCGTGCACGCCGACGGGCGACGAGAACCTGGCGCTGCCGCCGGTGGGCATGACGTGGCTGGGGCCGGCCGTGTAGTCGCCGATGGACTCAGCGGATGGGCCGCCCGCGAAGATACAGCCGGCGTTGCCTATCCGGTCGATGTAGCGGGCCGCTTCGCGGAGGTGCAGGCAAGCGTGTTCGGCCGCGAAATCGCTCGCCAGATCGAGTGCCTCATCCAGCGAGGACGTGACGACGGCGCCGCCGCGGGCGTCGAGGCTCGTGCGGGCGACATCAGCGCGGCCGAGAGAGGCGATCTCGCGGTCAACGGTCTCGGCGACCTGTTCGGCCAAGTCGCGGGAGTCGGTGATGAGGACGGCGGTGGCGAGTTCATCGTGCTCGGCGCCGGCGAGCATGTCGGCGGCGACGAGGGCGGGGTCGGCGTGCTTGTCGGCGACGACGAGCGTCTCAGACGGGCCGAAGATGCCATCGATGCCGACCTCGCCGAATAGCTTCTTCTTGGCGATAGTGACGAAGATGTTGCCGGGCCCGCAGATCTTGTCGACGGCGGTGACGGATTCGGTGCCGTAGGCGAGCGCGCCGACGCCCTGGACGCCGCCGGCGCGAAAGACGCGGTCGGCGCCCGCGATGTCGGCGGCGACGAGCTTGAGCGGCGCGACGCTGCCGTCCGGGCGCGCGGGCGTGGAGACGATGAGTTCGGCGACGCCGGCGACGCGCGCCGGAATGGCGATCATGAGCAGCGTCGACGGGTAGATCACCTTGGTGCCGGGCACGTAGAGGCCGGCGCGAGCGAGCGGCCGAACGACCTGGCCGACGCCGTCGGAGACGAACGAGGTTGCGGCGTGCTCTAGCTGCATCTCGTGGAAAGCGCGGATGCGGCCGGCGGCGAAGCGTAGCGCCTCGACGAGGCCATCATCGACCTCTGCGTGCGCCGCCTTGATTTCGTCCGCGGAGACTTCCAGCGGCACGTCCGGCGCGCGCACGCCGTCGAGGTCCTCGTTGTAGCGGCGGACCGCGGCGTCGCCGTCGGTGCGGACGTCGCGCAGGATGCGGTCAACGACCTCTTCGGCGCCGAGATCGCCACCGAAGACGCGGCGGTTCGTCTCGCGGACGGCCTCGGGCAGCTCCGGCACGACGTGCGGCGCCCGCTTGAGGAGGGTGGCGCGCGCCTCTTCGGCGCCTTCGACTATGCGCATCGCAGGTACTCCTGGACGGCGGCGACGGACTCTTCGAGCGACTCGTCCATCCACTCGTTGAGGCGTTCGCGGCTGAGGTAACGCAGGGTCTCGTCAACTAGTTCGGGCAGCGAGAGGGCGAGGTCTTCACTCTCGCCTTCGACGTCGCCGCCGGTGTCGGCGAGGTGGCGGCGGATGCGGCTCCTGAAGCGGTCCCAGTCGGGCCGGGTCTGCGTGAAGTCGGAGACGACCTTGTGCCACTTGCGGAGCGACTCCTTATCGATGAAGTCGATCTCCAGCTCGAGGTCACAGCGGGCGACAGCCTCGACGACTTCGGCCATCAGCACGTCGTCGTCACGTGTGTCGGAGTCGAGAGAGAACTGCATGGCGCGGTCAAGGATGTTAGCACGCAGGTCGCCGCCGAGTTCGGAGTCACGGCCGAAGAAGGGGCGGTAGATGTGGTCGATCCAGTTGGCGTCCATGACGAGGTGGCTGACGTAGCCGGCGATGAAGGCGCACGTTGGGGGCGAGACGGAGGCGGCATCGACGAGCGATGGGTTGGCGCTGAAGAAGTCGGCGACGGCGTCCTGGTGCTCGAAGTTGTTGAGGTCGAAGAAGTGCGTGCGGGTGCGCTCCCAGCGCGTGATCAAACGGATGTCCGGAGCGGTGGCGCCCAGGTAGAGGTTACCCCGCTCGTCGTCGAGCACGGCGGTACGCAGGCGCTCAGCGATGCGCCTGGCGAAGGACGTGTGCAGAGAGAGTGGTGGCAATTCGGAATCCTCGCTCGAAAAAATTGTATCAGTTAGGACTGCAAGGAGCCGGACGCCTTCTCAAGGGCGCCGCGGAGATGCTCGAAGACCGTCTTGCGGTTGCCGGAGAGAGCGGCGTCACGGCGGGCGATGACGCACGACGTCGAGCGGTAGAGCAGGTCGATCACCTTGAGGTTGTTCTCGGCGATGGTACGGCCTGTCTCGGTGCCTTCGATGAGTACGTCGGCGTCTTCGGGGACGTAGCCCTCCGAAGCGCCGGCGATCGGGATCACCCGGTAGCGCCAGAAGTGGCGGCTGCGTGCGTAGTGGTCGGCCGTCGCGGGGTACTCGGCGGCGATCGTCAGGATTTCGCGGCCCTTCGCTCGCCAGTGCTTGAAGGCGCCGGCGAGGTCGTCCGCGGGCAGGTCAGCCTCGACGACGGCGCTCAGGTTGTACTGGGCGCGCTGCAGGTCGATGATCTCGTACGCGGGGCTGGACGGGAACTGGTAGAGGTGCTCGTTAAGGCAGTCGCGGCCGGTGACGGCGATGTCGATGTCGCCCGTTGCCACAAGCTGCGGCATGTCGTGCGGGCGCACGACTTTCACGTCGAGGCCGTCGATGCCGGACTCGGGCCGGCGCACGGTCGTCTTCTCGCCGTAGCCGTCGAAGGCAAGGCCGGCGGCCTGCAGCGCCTCGTAGACGTGGCGTTGCTGGTGGCCGTCGGGAACGGCCATGCGCAGGACGTCGCGGGGGGCGTCCGCAGTGCGGCCGTTCGGGCGGGCGGCGACGGGCGGCGGCAGGCGCAGCGAGCCGTCCCTGGCGCCGCGGCCGGAGCCGAGCAGGGCGTCGAGGACAGAGCGCAGGTCCTTCTCCGAGAGGGCGCTGGCGTTGCCGATCACCCAGGCGGAGTTGTCGAGCAGGGTAAAGAGCGGCGCCAGCCCGTGCTCGCCGAGGAAGCCGTCACCGGTTTCAGCGACGACGACCACATCGGCGTCTTCCGGAGGATAGGCGTGTGCGGCGCCCCAGACGGGCTGGACGCGATACCGCGCCAGCCGGGCCGAGCGGGCGAACGAGTCGGCGATGTTCGGGTACTCGCTCGCCAGGCGAACGCGGCCGAGAGAGCCGACATCGTCGAGCGACGAGATGTCCTTTGCACAGGCGGCGACGATGCGCCCGGCGCCGATACCGAGGTCGCCGAGGAGGACGAGCGGCTGCTGAGGAAATCGGCTCTGTATCTCCTGCACCCAGGCGAGGCTGGTGATGCCGAGGTCGTAGTTACCGAGCGCGACCTGGATCGGGATGTCTTTCTCTCGGAAGACACGCACGCGGACGTCTTCGCGGTCACGAGCGGGCAACAGGTACTGGCGCGAGCCTTCGCCGTAGCCCTCGACGTGCAGTCCGGACGCCGAGAGGGCGTCGGCGACGGGCTTGCGCAGGTCGCCCGCCGGCAGCGCGATCTTGACCACGTCTAGCCTCCGGCGACCGCGCGCACGACCTCGTCGATTGAGGCGGCGCGCTGTGGTTTGCTGCCGTTGACCGCGACGAGGAAGCCGTCGCCTGAGACGGTGATGTGACGTCCTCGCTCTGAAGGGCCGTCGACCTCGACGGCGAAGTCCTTGCGGCGCAGCGCGACGGCGAGCGCGAAGACGTCGGCCGGACGGCCACCGGATTCGCAGCGAATGCTGATCGAGGCGTCGACGCCGGTTTCGTCGCCGATAAGGGCGAGGAGCGGCTCCATATCAAGAGCGAAGCCCGATGCGGGGACGTTCTCGCCGCCGATCTGCGAGACGAGCGCGTCGTAGCGGCCACCGCCGCCGACCCGGGTGTCGCCGGCGAAGAGCTGGAAGGCGGGACCGGTGTAGTACTCGAAGTCGCGGACGAGGAGCGGCGCGACGGCCGGCTCGATACCGATAGCGTCGAGCATCTCGCAGACGGCGGAGAGTTCGTCGAGCGGGCCTTCGACGCCCGGGACGGCTGTCGCGAGCAGGCTGCGCAGGTTGCTGACGTAGGCGGCGCCGGCGCCCTCCAGGGAGAGCGCCTCGCGCAGGGGCGGCGCGCCGGTAAGGCGCTCCTGCAGCCCATCCAGCGCGGTGCCGTCGCCGGAGAGGATGCGGTCGTAGACGGCGATCCTGTCGGCGTGGGAGAGGCCAGCCTGCTCGAGGATGGCGCGCAGGATGCCGGGATCGGAGAGCTTGAGCTGAGTCTTGACGCCGAGCCGTTCCAGCACCTCGCCGACCATCACGATCAGCTCGACGTCGCCGAGGCGCGGTGTTGCGCCGATCAGCTCGACGCCGCACTGCCAGTCTTCGCGTGTGTCGTCGCCGCCCTGGAAGCGGAAGACGTTCTGGACGTAGAAGAGCTTCGCGGGCGCATCGCCGGCGAGGTTTTCGGCGTAGAGGCGCGCGGCCGTGATCGTGGAGTCCGGGCGCAGGACGACGCGCTCGCCGCTCCAGCCGTCCCAGTCGAGGAAGGAGTAGACGCCGTCGAGCATCTGCGGCGAGAGGGTGCCGGCGGCCGTGAACAGGTAGAGGTGCTCAATCGTGGGCGTGCGCACCTCGCGGTAACCCCAGCCGAGGCAGACCGCACGGAAGGCGTCTTCGATTCGCCGGAAACGCGCCATTTCCGGCGGCAGGATGTCCCGCATACCGCGGGAACGCATGGAATCAGTCAAGCTTAGACACTCCTTCGCGGGGGAATGCGCTAATTCTAGCACCACAGGGCCGTTGAATGAACCTGAGTCGTATGTGAGGACGGAGTATACTGAGATGAACGAGCTGAAATGACTCACTACAGGGCGAAGCGCGTGCGGCAGGTACGCTTGATCCTGTTCGGCGGCTTCACCGTTCTGGCCGCCCTCCTCATTGCCTGCAACTCCGGGCCGGACACGCCGCCGGGCGCAGTCCACGTGCTGACCACCGACGGTGTCGTCAACCCCGTGATGGACCGCTACATCGACCGTGGTATCGGTGCGGCGGAGAACAGGGACGCCGCAGCAATCGTGATCCGCATCGATACGCCGGGCGGCCTCGTCAGTTCGATGGACGACATCATCCAGAACATCCTCGCCTCAGAGGTGCCGGTGATCGTCTACGTGTCCCCTTCGGGGGGACAGGCGGCATCGGCGGGGACGTACATCACGTACGCGTCGCACGTGGCGGCGATGTCGCCGGCGACAGTGATCGGCTCGGCGACGCCAATCAGCGGCACGGGCGAGGACCTTGAGGGCGACCTGCGCAACAAGGTGATCGAGAACAACGTGGAGAAGATCCGTGACCTCGCCGCCCTGCGCGGCCGCAACGCGGAGTGGGCGGAGGACGCCGTTCGCAAGGGCATCTCCGCACCGTCAAGCGAGGCCGTTGGTCTGAACATCGTTGAGTACATCGCCAACGACCTGGACGACCTCCTGCAACAGATCGACGGGCACCCTGTGACGCTACAGGGAGGGGAGGAGCTGGCGCTGGAGACGTCCGGCGCTGAGATCGCGTTCAACAACCGCAACTTCGTGGAGCGCTTCCTGGACGTGCTCGCCGACCCGAACATCGCCTTCCTGCTGCTTTCGCTCGGTTCGCTGGCGCTGTTCATCGAGATCTTCAACCCGGGCTCGATCTTCCCGGGGGTATTCGGTGTGATCGCGCTCATAATGGCGTTTTTCTCCCTCAGCGTGATCCCGTTCAACTGGGCGGGCGTGGCGCTGATCATGTTCGCGTTCATATTATTCGGCCTCGAGTTATTCGTGACGAGCGGGGGCGTCTTAGGCATCGGCGGCGCAGTAGCCCTCGTGCTGGGAGGCCTGATGCTGACGAGCGGCAACGACGCGGAGTTCCGCGTGGCAGAGGAGCTGATCGTCGGCGTCGCCATCGCGCTCGGTGCGCTGGTTGTGTTCGTCCTCGTGAACGTGATGCGGATCAGGGGGATGCCCGCGAAAGTCGGGATGAGTACCGTCGTCGGGAGATCGGTCGTGGCGCGGTCAGCGTTGACGCCGGAAGGGTTCGTGCTGATGGACGGCGAAATCTGGACAGCGGAGGCTGAGGGCGGCAAGATTGAGCCGGGCGAGAGCGTTATCGTCACACAGATCAAAGGACTGAAACTGAAGGTCAGAAAGCATAAGCCGGAAGGAGACAAGAGATGACCGTCGATTCCCCACTCGCAGCGCCGGAGCCGCCCAAGATCGAGGGGCCGAACTTTCTTGCCCGCATACTGATCGTCCTCGGGTACATAATGGCGGTGCCGCTGTTCCCGTTCGCGATCCGCATCGTGCAGGAGTACGAACGAGGCGTCATCTTCCGGCTGGGCCGCCTGGTGGGCGCCCGCGGTCCTGGCCTTTTCTTCATCCTCCCGTTCGTGGAGAGGATGGTGAAGGTAGACCTTCGCATCGTGACGATGGACGTGCCGCGACAGGACGTAATCACGAAAGATAACGTCACGGTGAAGGTGGACGCGGTGGTCTACTTCCGCGTCACGGACCCGGAGGACTCGGTTGTCAAGGTAGTTGACTTCTTCCGCGCGACGGCGCTGGTGGCGCAGACGACGCTACGCAGCGTCCTCGGCCAGTCGGACATGGACGAGCTGCTGAGCAAGCGCGATGAGCTGAACCACAAGCTGCAGCAGATCATCGATGAGGCGACCGAGCCCTGGGGCGTAAAGGTAACGATCGTCGAGGTCCGCGACGTCGGCCTGCCGTCGGAGATGATGCGGGCGATGGCGCGTCAGGCGGAGGCCGAGCGCGAGCGCCGCGGTAAGGTGATCCACGCCGAAGGCGAGTTCGAGGCCTCGAAGAGGCTGGCGGAGGCGGGCGCGGTGATGGCGTCTGAACCGGCAACTCTGCAGCTGCGCTACTTGCAGACGCTGACGGAGATCGCGACGGAGAAGAACAGCACGGTGGTGTTCCCGATCCCGATAGACCTGATCCAGATGTTCGTGCAGAACGCCACCAGCAACGGCGGCACGCGCCGCCAGATCCCACCGGCCGACTCCAGCTAGCCGGACGTCGTCTCCCCTTCATCCTGAGACACTCGACGGATGAGGGGGAGACATGACGGGGCGCGGTGGTGCGTTCGCCCTTCGGGAGTCCTGCGGATGAGCGGGCGGGATGTCGCGGCGCTTCGATCCGCTCATGGTGAGGCTCTCGAACCACGAGCGAGGCTCATTAGCCGCGGAGGGTGACTTCGCCGGCCTCGAACGTGCGGCGCGTGCCGTCGTTGAGGCGGAGGATGAGGCTGCCTTCGGTGTCTACGTCTTCGGCTACGCCCTCGTGAACGTCGTCACGGAAGGTTAGACGCACGGACTGGCCCAGAGTGACGATGCGCGACCGCCAGCCGCTGTAGACGTCGCTGGGCGGGGCGTTGTACGCATCCTCCAGCTCGTTGAGCAGCGCCGCGAGGACGGTCTCGCGGGACGTCTTTTCGCCCAGCTCGCGCGAGAGGCTGGTGGCGATGGTCGCGATCTCAGGGTCATCGATCGGGTCGTTGACGTTGAGGCCGATGCCGGCGAGGGCGTGGACGAGTTCGGCGCCGGAGGACTCGCCCTCGATGAGGACGCCGGCGAGCTTGCGTTCGCCGAGGAGCACGTCGTTGGGCCACTTGATGACGGGCCGCAGAGGCGTCACGGCCTCGACGGCGCGACAGACGGCGAGTGGGACGACCATGCTCAACGCGCGGAGACGGCCGGCGTCGGGCCGGAGGATGAGCGTGACGTAGAGGTTCTTTCCGGCGGGCGAGACCCAGCGGCGACCGAAGCGGCCGCGTCCGGCGGTCTGCTCCTCGGCGATGACGACGGCGCCGTGCGGTGCACCGGCGGCGGCCTCGTCGCGGGCGACGTTCATCGTCGAGGCGGTGGTGGCGAGGCAGATGATGCGCCGGCCGATCGCATCCGTGCGGAGGAGGCGTTCGACTGCTGGGAGATCTAGTTCGGTCACGGGGTCAGGATAGGCGGAGGAAATGCCAGAGGGCCAGCCCGAAGGCTGGCCCCCTGTGCGTGGGCAGGTAGTCCTGTCCGCGCTTTGTTATCCCACCATCACCTCAAAGAGGTCGTGGTGTGAAGGGACAGGTCTACTGCCTGTACTGTCATCCATTCACATCACCTCCTTATCTGCGGGCATGGTAACAGATTTGGCGACCGCGTGGGGACGATTCTTGTGAAGGATTCGCGTCAGCCGGCGAGGATCGAGCGCAGGGCGGCGCGGGCGACGGTTGGGTCGTGGCACTCGTAGCTGGTGTCGCCGACGTGGACAGTGCGCTCGTGGCCCTTGCCAGCGAGGAGGACGGCGTCTTCGTCGACAGCCATCGCCAGCGCCTGGGCGATCGCTTCGCGCCGGTCGGGGACGACGGCGAAGTCGTGGCCTTCGCGCTTGCCGGCGGCGCGCATGGCATCGGCGATGTCAGTGATGATCGCGTCGCGGTCCTCGGTGTAGGGGTTGTCGTCGGTGATGATCGAGTAGTCTGCCAGCTCGGCGGCGACGGCCGCCATGCCGGGGCGCCGCTCGCGGTCACGCTCGCCGATGCAGCCGAAGACGGCGATGATGCGGCCACGGACGGTGGCGCGCAGGTGCTCCAGGACAGCGCGGAGGGAGGCCGGGGCGTGCGCGAAGTCGACGAGGGTGGTGAACGGCTGGCCTTCGTCGATCACCTCCATGCGGCCGGGCGCGCCGGGCCAGGTTTCGATCGCGCGCGCGGCCGCTTCGAGGTCGAGACCGGCGGCGAGGGCGGCGGCGAGGGCGGCGAGGGCGCTGTTCACGTTGAAGGCGCCGGGCCGCGGCACGCGAAGGTCCAGCCGGCGGCCCTCGGCCTCGGCGGTCAGGTCCGCCCCGCGCGCGTCGGCGTCGATCCCGGTGGCGCGGATGTCCGCTTCGGCGTCCGTCGCGTAGGTCAGGACACGAGCGTTCGTCTGGGCGCCGAAGAAGGCGGCCGATGGATCGTCGGCGTTGAGGACGGCGGTCTTCGGGAGTCCCTTGTCGGCGGCTTCGTCGAGCATCTGGAAGAGGCGGGCCTTGGCGGCGCGGTAGTCCTCGTCCGTGCCGTGGAAGTCGATGTGGTCGCGGGTGAGGTTGGTGAGGACGGCGATGTCGTACTCGCACTCGTCGACGCGGTGGAGAGTTAGGCCGTGGGAGGTCGCTTCGACTACGGCCCACTCACAGCCCACATCGGCCATCTGCGCGAGCATCGCCTGAACAGCGGGCGATTCCGGCGTCGTGAAGCGGCCGGTGTCGGGCAGGAGTTCGTCGCCGATGCGGCATTCGACGGTGCTGATGAGGCCCGCGCCGTGACCGGTGGCGTTGAGGACGTGCGCGAGGAGGTGGCAGAGGCTGGTCTTGCCGTCCGTGCCGGTGACGCCGATGACGTTGAGACGCTTCGCCGGATAGCCGTGGAAGGCGGCGGCGATCTGCGCCAGGCCGCGGCGGGTGTCCGGAAGGACGAGGACGTCGGCGCCGCCGCCTTCGATCAGCGGTCGCCAGAGCGCCTCGCGGTCTTCCTGGACGGCGACGGCCTGTGCGCCGGACTCGACGGTGCGGGCGAGGTAGGCGTGGCCGTCGACGGTGAGGCCGGCGACGGCGACGAAGAGCGCGCCGGGCCGGGCCAGCCGCGAGTCCTGCTCAATGGCGGTGACCTCGACTTCGCCGTCGCCGATGAGGCGGGCGCCGGTGAGGCGAGCGAGTTCAGAGAGGCGCATGAGTTAACGATAAACGGCGGAGGCCGCCGCCGCGAGTGTCTGGAGTAGTCCAGCAGGCCTGTAGGCCGAGTTCTGTATCCGCCGAGGCGGACGGTGACCATCAATCTAGGACTCCGGTTACCCGAAGCCTCAAGCAGCCAACCCGAGGGTCTGGGTCGAGCACCCTTAGCGCCCTCCTATTTGGCCTTGCTCCGCGCGGGGTTTGGCCGGCCGCCGGCTCTCACCGGCGCCGGTGGGCTCTTACCCCACCATTTCACCCTTACCCCGACGAGTCGGGGCGGTATGTTTCTGTGCCACTTTCCGTCGGGTCGCCCCGCCCGGGAGTTACCCGGCGCGCTACTCGATTGGAGCTCGGACCTTCCTCCCCGACAAGTCGGGGCGGCCACCCGGCCTACTGGACTACTCCCCATTCTAGCAGTGATCGCCTAGACCGCACCTTCACCGACGTGCGGGAATGCGGCGGCGGCGGCGAGCGTCCTCTTATACGAGGTGGTGGTGGAGATGAGCGGAACAAAATGTCCGTTGTGCGGAGGAAGCGGCTGCTGTCGTGAGTGCGGCGGTCGCGGGGCGCTGGCCTGCTTGGGCTGCGACGGCCTGGGCTGCCTTGAGTGCGAGGATGGAGGCGTTGATGCGTGCCTGCGCTGCGGACGCGGTGGGATGTGCCAGCGCTGTGGAGGGCGCGGCAAGATCTCCCTGCCGGCCGGGCGAGGGCGCTAGGAAGGGCGGGAGTCCAGCGCCAGGTTGGCAAGCTGATCGGCGCGCTTGTTCTGCTCGCGCGGGACGTGAGTGACCTTGAAGCTATCGAACTTGCCCTTCAGCTCCACGACGCGCTCGAAGAAGGGGCGCAGGCGCGCGTTGCGGACGCGGTAGCGGAACTCCAGCTGGCGGACGATGAGCTGGGAGTCCATGCGCAGGTCGACTGAGCCGCCGCCGAGGCCAAGCGCGGCTTCGAGGCCGGCGATGACGGCCTGGTACTCTGCCTCGTTGTTGGTGGCACGGCCGAGACGGCGGGAGACGGTGTGCATCTCTTCGCCGGCGGCGTTGTAGACGACCGCGCCGATAGAAGCAGGGCCGGGGTTACCGCGGGAGGCGCCGTCGGTGTAGACCGTCCAGGTGGCGGTCACAGGCTAGGACTTGAACGTCAGTTCGACGCCGTCGTCACGGACGGTGATGCGGTCGACGACTTCGCGCAGGTGTTCTTGCTTGACAGTGAACTCCATGGACTGCCACTCGGTGCGCAGGCGGTTGACGACTTCCTCACGGTGGCGGCGGATCTCGCCCTCGGTCTCGTGTTGCTCGGCGATGCGCTGGGTGGCGACGAGGCGGTCTTCGATCTGGAGCTGCTCGGCCGCGATCGTCTGCGCCATCGACTGCGCCTTCTCGGCGTTGATCTGGCCGCTCGCAGCGGAGTCCAGGTAGCCCTCGAGGCGCTTGTCCAGGCGCCGGACCTTATCGCGCAGGCGGGTCATCTGGGCCTGCAGGTCGGCCTTGTTGCCCGTGCCGTTGGCGGCGTCGGCGAGCGAGGCTGCGCGCAGCGCTTCGCTGACCTCTTCTTCCAGCACTTCGGCGCGCCGCGTGTGGTAGTCGCAGAGGCTGCGGTTGGTACGCGACTCGCACTGGTAGTAGCGGTATTGGGCGGTCTTTTCGGTGCCGTCGGAGCGGCGCCACTTCTGCTTGCGGGTGACGCCGATCATCTTGTTGCCGCAGTAGCCGCAGAAGGTGACGCCGGAGAGGAGGAACGGCGAAACCTGGCGCTGCGCGCTGCTGGGCCGGCGCTGGTCCAGCCGCTCCTGCACCAGGCGGAAGTCTTCCTGCGAGATCAGCGGCGCGTGGCTGGCTGGAACGCGTACGCCAAAGCGTGAGTAGGTGCCAACGTAAGCGCGGTTGCGGAGGATATCGCGGACGGTGACCATGCTCCAGAGGCCGCCGCGGCGGGTGTGGAAGTCGTCTTCGTTGAGGCGACGGGCGATGCGGCGGATGCCGAGGCCGTCCTTGAGGTAGAGGCGGAAGATGTAGCGGACGACGGAGCCTTCATCCGGCACGACGACGAGGCGGCGCCGCGGGCCGACGCGGTAGCCGTACGGCGGACGGCCGAGCGCCTCGCCCTTGACGGCCTTCTTGCGCATTGCTGCTTTGACGCGGTCGCCGAGGCCGCCGTTGGAACGTAGCTTCGTCCAGGCCTCGAGGAACTCGCCGGCGAGGTCGGCGCCGGTGGCGATGCTGACGATGGGGACGCCGATGGTGGAGAGCTGGAAGTAGCGGCGGGCGGCGTCGTTGTGGCCGTCGCCCAGTGTGGCGAGGTCGGGCACGACGACGAGGAGGAACCCCTGCGGGCCCTGCTGGCGCGCGAACTCCAGGAGCTGGCGGAAGCCGGGGTTTTCGCCGTTGCGGTCGGCGTCGAGGAAGGTGGCAGCGGCCTCGAAGCCGTTTTCGCTGCAGAACTGGATGAACGCCTCGCTCTGTTCGGCGAGGGAGCGCCTCTTCGATTCGCGGAAGTAGCCTATCGCTCTCATGTCAGACGAAGACCAGGATGCGCTCGCAGCTAACGCACTGGACGAGCGCTGCGGGGTTACGGGCCTTCTGGATGATGTTGCGGGGCAAGGTGATGCGGCAGCCCTGGCACATGCCGCGCTCGACGGTGGCGACGGCGGAACCGTCGCGGCGGTCGCGCAGGAGGTCGTAGAGGCTGAGCGAGGCGCGGTCGGCGGCGCCGCTCTGCTCCCCACGGATGGCGCGAAGGCGTTCGATCTCCGGCTCAAGACCGGCCTTCTCGGCCACGAGGTGGGACTGGGCGGCCTGCCAGCGCGCCTCGATCTCGGAGAGGATCGACTGGGCCTGGGAGGCCACGGCCTCGCCTTCTTCGGTCTGCTCGAGGCTGGCGAGGAAGGCGTCTTCGCGGGTCTGGAGGTTCTTCTTGAGCGACTTGAGGTCGGCGTCGAGGTCGGAGAGTTCTCTGGAGTCGGTGACTTCGCCGCTGTAGAGCCTGGCCTCGACGGTGCCTACTTTGGCGCGTACATCGTCGGCCTCGAACTCCAGGTCCGACTGTATGGACTTGAGACGGCGGACATTTTCGGAGGCGGCCTCGAGCCAGTTGCGCGCTGAAGTTAGCTCTTCGCTCTCGCCGAGCTGGCTCTCGACTTCTTCGAGGCGCGCGACAGCCGCATCCAGGGCATGGTCAGTCTCCTGGAGCGCGAAAAGGTCGGCAGCGACGGTCATTAGTTGCGAGGACATCCGGGTTGGGGCGGGCTGTTATGGACAACCCTGCTGGCGGATTATAGACTCGCCCTGTGAGCGATTGCAACCGGCGCTGAGCGCCGCGCCGCGCCCTCTTTTCATAAACTTTTTTGAGCTTCATGCCATGCAACTTCACGTCCTCCAAGACCTGCGGCGGAAGCTGGGAAGCCTCAGCGAATACGAGCTGAAGGAGGAGCGCGTCGTCGCTGGTGACCTCGTCTTGCGCGACGTGAGCGGGACGGTGAGCCTGCTGCGAACAGACCGCGGCCTGCTGGCGACAATTGACGCGACCGCGAAGCTGGAGGAGAGCTGTGCGCGCTGCCTCGCCGGCGTCCTGGCCCAGGTGGACGTCCGCTTCCAGGAGGAGTACGTACCGCTGATGGAAGCGGACACGAGCGCGCGCATCTACCTGGCCGAGGACGATGAGGCTTTCCGAATCGATACGGAGTACTGGCTCGATTTGCGGGAGGGCCTCCGGCAATATATCCTCATGAGTGAGCCATCGAAGCCCCTTTGCAGGGACGATTGCGCCGGCCTCTGTCCCGTCTGCGGGGCGGACCTCAACGCCGGGCCGTGCTCATGCCAGCCCGAAACCGACGAGAGGTGGGACGCGCTGGCGGGACTCAAGCAGGAGATGGACGAAGGGAAGTAACGTGGCACCGCTACCAAAGAAGAAACGATCAGTATCACGCAAGAGGCGTCACCGGACGCACCTCGCGGCGACGGTTCCGCACCTGATTGTGTGCACGCAGTGTCGCAGCCCCAAGCGTTCCCACCAGGCCTGCCCCATCTGCGGGACGTACAACGGCCGACAGGTGCTGGACGTGGCCCGCGAGCCGCGGACGCCCACGGCATAGCTCAGCACCGTTGCGTGCTATACTCGGCTGGCTATGAGACGCGGACTTATCTACGTTCTACCCCCGCTGAGCCTGATGTTGGCTGCCGCCGCCGCGATCACGTACTTCGTCTGGTGGGACGCCACACACTGCACCTTTTGCCGCACGCGCCTCGATGAGTTCGGCCGCTGCCCCAATTCGGACTGCACCTTCGGCCGGCTGACCCGCGAGCAAGACGCGAGCGAGTAACGCTATCGCCGTATGAACGAGGCGACATCATCTTCACGGCTCACGACCGAGCGCTTGCTCCAGCTACCCATGGACCCGGAGCTGGTTCTCGTATTCCCCGGACAGGGCTCGCAGAAGGTGGGCATGGGCCGGGCCGCCGCAACGTCTTCGAAGACGGCAGCCGGCGTCTTCGCTGAGGCGGACGAGGCGCTGGGGTTCGATCTCTCGCGCCTCTGCTTCGAAGGGCCGGAGGAACGACTGAAAGAGACGGCCAACACGCAGCCGGCGATCCTGGCGGCATCGGTCGCCGTCCTCGCCGCGGCGCTGGACGCCGACACGATTCAGCGGCGGCCGGCGCTTGTTGCGGGGCACAGCCTGGGTGAGTACTCGGCGCTGGTCGCGGCCGGTGCGCTGGAGTTCGGCGCGGCGATGCGGCTGGTCCGAGAACGCGGGCGGCTGATGGACGAAGCCGGCCAGGCGTCGCCGGGCACGCTGGCGGCAGTCGTCGGACTGGACGAGGCGACCGTCGAGGAGATCTGTGGCGAGTCCGGCGCTGAAGTGGCGAACTACAACGCGGCGACGCAGACGGTCGTCGGCGGCGCGCCAGAGGCCGTCGAGCGGGCGTGCACGCTGGCCAAGGAGCGGGGCGGCCGCGGACTGCCGGTGAAGGTTTCGGGCGCGTTCCACACGTCGCTGATGGCACCGGCAGCCGAGGCTTTCGCGCGCCTGCTGGCGGACGCCGAGATCGCCGAGCCGGTGATCCCGGTCGTCGGCAACGTTAGCGGCGGGACGCTGAACTCCGCGGCGGACGTCCGCGCGGATCTGGAGCAGCAGATCAGGCGGCCGGTACGCTGGCACCAGTCGGTCGACGCCATGGAGACCGCCGGTGCGCGGCGAGCGCTCGAAGTGGGCCCGGGCAAGGTGCTGACCGCGCAGCTCAAGCGCAGCCACCCCGGCCTCGAAGCGCGGTCGATCGAGGAGATTTCGGAGACGGCGAATGTTTGACCTCTCCGGCAAGGTGGCGCTGGTGACCGGCGGCTCGCGCGGGATCGGACGCTCGATCTGCGCGCAGCTCGCCGAGCAGGGCGCCGCCGTGGCGATCAACTACAACCAGAGCGCTGAACAGGCGGAAGACCTGCGCCAGAAGATCGAGGCCGCCGGCGGCAAGGCGATCACGGTGCAGGCGGACGTGCGCAAGCCCGAAGACGTGGAGCGGATGATTGAGGAGGCGGTGGCCGGGCTGGGACGACTGGACGTGCTGGTAAACAACGCTGGCTTCAATCGCGACACTCTGATCCTGCGCATGTCGCTGGATGACTGGGACGAAGTGATGGAGCTGAACCTGCGCGCGGTCTTCATCTGCACCAAGGCGGTGCTGCGGACGATGATGAAGCAGCGCTGGGGCCGGATCATCAACATCGGCAGCGTGTCCGGGCTGGCGGGCAACGCGGGGCAGGCGAACTACGCGGCGGCGAAGGCCGGGCTCGTGGGCTTCACGCGGGCGGTGGCGCGGGAGATGGGCTCACGCAGCATCACTTCGAACCTGGTGATGCCGGGCCTGGTGATAACGGAGCTGACGAAGGACATCCGCCCGGAGATCAAAGAGGCCGTGGGGCAGCGCCTGATTGTGAAGCGAGAGGGCAAGCCGGAGGACATCTCCGCGTGCGTGGTCTACCTGGCGTCGGACGAGGCGGAGTACGTCACGGGTCAGGTGCTGTCGGTGGACGGCGGTCTGGGGCTCTAGCGATGGCGGGGAAGAGGCGCAAGGCCCGGATCATTGCCCTGCAGTCTCTGTTTGAGCTGGACACCGTGGGCCATGAGCCGGCCGATTGCGTATCGCGCATCGCGGAGGAAGAGTCGGCGTCGAAGGAGATCGCGGCGTACGCGCACGAGCTTGTAGACGGCGTGACCGAGAACAAGCAACGGATCAACGAGATCATCGAGGAGACGGCGCCGGCCTGGCCGCTGGACCAGATTGCGGCGACGGACCGGAATATCCTGCGCCTTGCGATATACGAAATCGTCATCGATAATAAGGTGCCAATGCGAGCCGCCATAAACGAGGCAGTCGAGCTGGCCAAGAAGTATGGTGGCGACAATTCCCCAAGATTTGTAAACGGCGTCCTCGGTTCAGTGAGCGCGCTAGTCACGGCTGATCGAGGCTAAGGAGGTACCCGCGTGGCAACCGTATTCGAGAGAGTGCAGAAGATCATCGCCGAACAGCTCGGCGTCGAAGAGTCGGAGATCAAGCCGGAGACGTCGTTCGTCGACGACCTCAATGCTGACTCGCTGGACCTGGTCGAGCTGATCATGTCCCTGGAAGAGGAGTTCAGCTCTGAGGGCCAGACGGTGGAGATCTCGGACGAGGACGCTGAGAAGATCGCCACGGTGCAGGACGCGGTGAGCTACATCGACGAGCGCGCCGGCTCAGGCGGCTGACGCGGCCCGGCAGCGAACGCGGGAGCTGTGTCCCCCGCCCCGCGGCGGGGGATTGTCGTATCCTATTGGTGGACGTAGAAGATGAACTTTCTCGGCATCGGCCTGCCCGAAATCGTGCTCATCTGTTTGATCGCGGTCGTTGTGCTTGGCCCGGAGCGCTTTCCGCAGGCCGCGGTGCAGGTGGCGCGCGCGATCAAGTGGCTGCGCGGTTACGCCACGGAGAACACTCGCGACTTGCGTAGCGAGTTCGCGGAGCTGACACGCGAATACGAGGAGATAAGGGAGGAGCTGAACGAGGTGCGGCAGGCTGTGGGTAGCGGCGTCTCGGCGGCCACGAAGGAGATCAGCAAGGTCATCGACGAGACGAAGCCCGCCCTCGAAGAGGCCCGGCCGGACCGCATCGCCGGCGGCAACGAACCGATCATTGAACCCGGCGGTGAGCTGCCCCCCGAGCCAGACCGCTCCGACAACGGAGCGTAGCCGGAGGCCGCCGGCCCAAAGACGCCATGGCGCGCAGCAGTACAGCGGAACCGCCTTCACCCGCCCCGCGTGAGGAGCGGGACTCCAGGCTCCAGACGATCTTCGAGCACCTGGCGGAGTTGCGCTACCGGGTGATGATGTCGGCGATCGCCGTCGTCCTCGGGCTGGTGGTCTCGGCGATCTTCGCCGACGACTTCCTCCAACTGCTGATCGACCCGGCAGAGGAGAAACACCCCGGCCTGCGGCTGCAGTTCATCGAGCCGTTCGAGAACTTCGTAACGTACTTCCGCGTGGCTCTGCTGGGCGGTCTGGTCGTCGGCATGCCGATAATCGTCTACCACGTGCTGCGCTTCGTGACGCCGGCTCTGCACACGAAGGAGCGCTGGTGGCTGTACGGCACAGTCGTGGGTGCGACGGGGTTGTTCCTGGGCGGCGTGGCGTTCGCCTTCTTCATCGCGCTGCCGCCGGCGCTGGACTTCCTGCTGAACTTCAACAACGACCTGGCGGAGCCGAACATCCGCATCGGCAGTTATGTCGACTTCGTGACGCGGCTGCTCTTCTGGACCGGCGTCTCGTTCCAGACGCCGCTGATCGTCATGTACCTCGCGCGCTTCGGCCTCGTACGGGCGTCCCAGCTTCTGGAGTGGTGGCGCCTGGCGTTCGTGGGAGCCTTCGTCATCTCCGCGATCGTGACGCCGACGATCGACCCGATTACACAATCGCTCGTGGCGGGGCCAATCATCGTGCTTTATTTCTTTGGGATCGTACTGGCGGTGATCGTGCAGCCGAGGCGCTCGAAAGAGGGTTAGCGCCCGTTGACCGGCTCATAGGCCGCGGGTATCATCGGCGGTAGTGACTGAGCTTGAGGCCCTTTACACGCAAATCATCACGTGTGAGTCCTGCGGCCTCTGCAAGACGCGCACTCAGGCGGTTCCCGGCGAAGGCGCAGAGAACGCTGAGATCATGTTCGTCGGCGAAGGGCCGGGGTTCCACGAGGACCAGCAGGGTCGCCCGTTCATCGGCGCGGCCGGCAAGTTCCTGGATGAGCTGCTGGGCTCGATCAGCCTGACGCGATCAGACGTCTACATCTGCAACGTCGTGAAGTGCCGCCCGCCCGGCAACCGCGACCCGGTCCCGGAAGAGGTGGACGCCTGTCGTCCGTTCCTGCTGCGCCAGATCGAGCTGGTTGATCCGAAGCTGATCGTGACGCTGGGGCGCTTTTCGCTCTCCTGGTTCTTCCCGCGCGACGCGATTGGCAAGGTGCGCGGAAGCCTGCGCCAGATGGGCGGCCGTCACTACTATCACGTTTACCATCCGGCGGCGGCGCTGCACAACGGCAACCTGCGGCAGGTGATCAACGACGACTTCGCGAACATCCCGCGTGTGCTGGAGACGATCCGCGAGGATACACCGGTCGTGGCGGCGGCGCCCGCTCCGACGGAACAGGGGCGTCTTTTCTAGCGTATGGCACAGAAGCTGCGCGTAATCCCGTTCGGGGGCCTGGGTGAGATCGGCAAGAACATGCTCGCCCTGGAGACGAACGAGGACATCATTGTGATCGACTCCGGGCTGATGTTCCCGGAGGAAGACATGCTGGGCGTGGACCTGGTGATACCGGACGTCACCTACCTGAAGGAGCGTCTGAAGAAGCTGCGCGGCATCCTCATCACGCACGGGCACGAGGACCACGTGGGCAGCTTGCCCTACGTCCTGCCGGCGCTGCGTTCTCCCAACGGGCAGCTGCCACCGGTCTACTGCACGCCGCTGACGCACGGCCTGATCACGGTGAAGCTGGAAGAGCACAAGCTGCTGAAGACGGCGAACCTGAAGATGATTGAGCCGGGAGACACGGTCAAGCTGGGCAAGATGGAGGCGGAGTGGATCCACATCACGCACAGCATTCCGGACTCGACGTCGATCGCTATCAAGACGCCGTTAGGCACCGTGTTCCACACGGGGGACTTCAAGTTCGACCACACGCCGGTGATGGGCGGCCCGCCTGACCTGATGCGCATCGCCCAGATCGGGCACGAGGGAGTCCTTCTGCTGCTGTCAGACTCGACCTACGCTGACACTGAAGGCTACACGCCGTCGGAGACGCATATCTCGGAGACGCTGGACCGGATCATGGCGAACGCGGACGGGCGCGTGATCGTTGCCACGTTCGCATCGCTGATCTCGCGCGTGCAGCAGGTGCTCGACGCCGCGGCGCACAACGACCGCCGCGTGTTCGTCACCGGCCGCAGCATGATGAACAACGTACGAATGGCGCTGGATCAGGACTATCTGCACACCGCGGACGACCCTCTGCAACCGCTGGAGCGGATGAGGAAGCTGAAGCCGGAGAAGATCGTGCTGCTGACGACGGGGGCGCAGGGCGAACCGTCATCGGCGCTGGTGCGGATGGCGAACCGGGACCACCGGCAGATCGATATCGTGCCAGGGGACACGGTCGTGTTCTCATCTTCGGCGATCCCGGGCAACGAGCAGCTGATAAACCGGACGATCAACAACCTGCACCGGCTGGGCGCTCACGTGCTGTTCAGCCGCATCGCGAACGTGCACGTGCGCGGACACGCGGCGCAGGAAGAGCTGAAACTGATGATGAGCCTGACGCAGCCGAAGTACTTCGTGCCGGTGCACGGCGAGTACCGCCACCTGGTGATGCACTCGCACCTGGCGCGAGCGATGGGCATTCCGCCGGAGAACGTCTTCACGATGGAGGACGGCGACGTGCTGGAGATCGATCACAACCGGGCGCGCGTGGCGGAGCAGATTCCGGCGGACTTCGTGTACGTGGACGGTCTGGCGGTAGGCGTCGACAACGTGGTGCTGCGCGACCGCCAGCTGCTGTCAGGAGACGGCGTGATCATCGCGATCGTATCTATCGACAGACACACGGGTAAACCTATTGGCCGCCCGGACGTTGTATCTAGAGGATTTATAGAAGCTGACATGTCAGACAGCCTGATGGAAAAGGCCCGCGTTGTCGTCGAAGAGGCACTCGCGGGTCAGGAGCACGTTGCCGACCGGGCGGATTTCAACGCCCGGGTGCATGATGCGTTGTCCCGCTTTCTCTACAAGCAGACACGGCGCCGACCGATGATCCTGCCGTTCAGCGTGGAGATCTAGCACCCGCCTATGTCTGTTAGAACCAAACGGCGGCCTTCGCGCCGCACCTCATCGAGCTACCGTCCGCGGTCCAGCCCGGCGCGCAAGCGCACGCGGAAGACGTCCGGGCGTGGGCCTTCGACTCAAACGCGGCTGCTGGCGGCCGCGGCCGGCGTTGTCATCGGCCTGATTCTCGTCTTCGCCTTCCTCGACCCTCTCGTAAGCGCGGCGGAGACAGTGTTGCGCACGCTGGGCTTTGGCGTTGCGCTCGTGGTCGCTGCGCTCGCCGCGGACATCTTCGTGGTGAGGCGCCGTCCCGTGCTGACGCTGAGCCTCCTTCGCGTCGCCCTCGGCGCGCACATGCTCGTGCTGTTCGTCTTCGGCATCGGCGGCTTTCTCAAGCCGGACTGGTCGGTCGGTGATGTGCAGTTTGCGGAGGTGTCGGCCGGCGGCAACCTGGGGAAGCTCTTCGCCAGCAGCATCGCCGGCAACGCAGCCTGGGCAGCGGTCGGCGTGGTTGGCGCTTCGCTCGTCTCGCCCACGCGGGCGCGGCAGGTCGTGGACGGTGTCTTCGCGGCGCTGAAGTGGGTGGTCTCGCTGGAGATACCGCAGCGGACGTGGCGCGGGGTGCGATCGTTCTTCGCGGCTCTTCTGCCGCAGGGCGAAGACGAGTACGAAAAGCAGATGCTGGACGAGCCCTACGTCCCACAGCTGGACGAAGAGTGGCAGGAGACGCCGCCGGAGGTCGTGGAGGAGACGGAGGAGCAGGCCGAGGCAGCTCCTGCCGAAGAGCCTGAGCCCGGCTCCGAGATGCTGATAACGGCGGACCCCGAAGAGGAAGAGGCGGGCTACCAGCGCACGCTGCCGATGGGCCGGCCCACGGGACGCGGCTGGGAACTGCCGCCGCTGGACCAGCTGGCAGAGGCAGCCGACATTGAGGTGCGCCCGGTCGACAACGAAGCGCGGTCGCGGCTGATCGTCGAGACGCTGTCGTCCTTCGGGGTCGACTCGCGAGTGGTGTCGATCAGTCAGGGGCCAACAGTGACGCAGTTCGGCGTCGAGCCGGGATGGGACATCAAGACGCGGCAGGTGGCAGTGCGCGATGAGAACGGCAAGCAGTTGGTGGACAAGGACGGCAGGCTGGCGGCGCGTACAGAGGTGGTGTCCAAGACGCGGGTGCGCGTGAACAAGGTGACGAACCTGGCGAACGACCTGGCGCTGGCGCTGGCGGCGCCGACTATCCGCATCGAAGCGCCGGTCCCGGGGAAGCCGATCATCGGCATCGAGGTGCCTAACCACACGTCGTCGCTGGTTTCGCTGCGCAGCGTGATCGAGAGCACGGCTTTCGTGAAGGCAAACATGAAGACGAAGATCGCGATCGCGCTGGGCAAGGGCGTCTCCGGCGAGGCCGTTGCCGCGGACCTTTCGAAGATGCCGCACCTCCTGATCGCCGGCTCGACGGGCAGCGGCAAGAGTGTGTGCATCAACTCGATCATCGCCTGCTTCCTGCTCCACAACACTCCGGAGGAGCTACGGCTGGTCCTCGTCGACCCGAAGCGGGTGGAGATGACGACGTTCAAGTCGATCCCCCACCTGGCGTTCTCCAAAGTGATTACGGACGTCGAGGAGGTGCCGGGGGTGCTGCAGGCGGTGATCCACGAGATGGACAGCCGCTACCGGCGTTTCGCCGAAATCGGCGTGCGCAACGTTGAGGCGTACAACAAGAGCCCGCGCGGGACGCACAAGTTGCCGCACTGGGTCATAATCATCGACGAACTTGCCGACTTGATGATGTCCTCGCCGTACGAGGTCGAGCGCCAGATCTGCCGCCTCGCCCAGCTGGCGAGGGCCACCGGCATCCACCTGATCATCGCGACGCAGCGGCCGTCTGTCGACGTGGTGACGGGGCTGATCAAGGCGAACTTCCCGACGCGGATCGCTTTCGCCGTCTCCTCGCAGGTGGACTCGCGGACGATTATCGACACGGCCGGCGCCGATAAGCTGCTGGGGCGCGGCGACATGCTCTTCATGCCGACGGACGCCGCCAAGCCGAAGCGCATCCAGGGATCGTTCGTCTCCGACCAGGAGATCGAGAAGATCGTCAAATGGTGGGCGAACGACCGCTTCCGGCACCTGGCCCCGGACAAGCTGGACCATCTGCTGGAGGAGGCCGACGAGGACGACAAGGCCGGTTCGCCGGCGGAGGACGACCCGCTGTTCACGGCGGCGAAGGAGCTGGCGATCCAGCACTCGCGCGTCTCCACGTCGCTCTTGCAGCGGCGGCTGCACGTGGGCTATCCGCGCGCCGCCCGCCTGATCGACATGCTGGAGGACGAGGGCATCGTCGGCCCGTCCGAGGCCGGTCAGTCGCGCCAGGTGCTCGTCGCCGCGGAGGAAGACGATGAGCCCGAGGTTGGCGCCGAGAGCGCCGAAGAGACGCCCGGCGAGGACGACGATTACACGTCGACTTTCGGCGACGAAGACCGCTTCGAATAGCCGGCACAAACCTTAACGAATCATCGCCCGGCAGGAGCGCCTGTATCTTGACATCGGTGTTATCTTGGAAGCGAGCCTAATGAAGTGGAGGTGATGGGTAGCGCTGATGATGAGAATTCACGCGACCTTCAAGCGGCTTCAAGTTGACAAGGAAAGGCCCTTCGCGCAGGACGCCCGGAAGTAACGGGCGCGCGGAGGAAGGCCACCCCGCGGACCGGCCGACAAACAGAGGCCACGCTGCCTATCGGTGCGAGATGCGCCGGGAAGTGCCGAAAGCGGGCTAACAAGAGACGAAAAGCCCCCCGACATGTCGGGGGGCTTTTTCTTGCACTCCGCCCGTTGGTGTCGAGGAGGAGTTCTTCAGAGAGCTCTAGCCAAGGCCCTTGCGCATGAAGATCTCGCGGGAGTCCTGGCCGAGGTCGCTGAGGGCGCCGATGAGGCGGAAGCCGAGGGCGCGGTGGAAGCGCAGCGAGCGGTCGTTGGTCTCTTCGGTGGAGCTGAGCCAGAAGTCGCAGCCGCGTGCGGCGAGGTCTGCTTCGGTGTGCGCGTAGAGGGCGCGGCCGACGCCCGTCCGCTGGTGGGACGGCCGCACGCGGACGAAGACGCAGAGGGGGATGTGGTCCCAGAGCCACTCCCAGCGCACGTAGCCGGTCACATTGTCGCCGTCGAGCGCTGCGGCGACGCGGCCACCCTCGATGGCGTGCTTTAGGACGTCATCTTCGCTCACCGGTTGTTCAAGAGAGCGATCTACGTCCTGGATGACGGGGATGTCGGCGGGAGTCGCGTGGCGGACGTCCGGCACGGGCTATTTCCGCGGGCGGGTGCGGTTGTGGCCGCGGCGCGGCGCCGGGCTGCCGGTGTTGCGCATGGCGGAGATGATGCTGAGGCCCTCTTCGTCGCCGACGAGCTCGCGACGCAGCTCGACGACACGGTCGCGGAGTAGCGCCGCCTTCTCGAACTCGAGGTTCCTGGCGGCGTCCTTCATCTGCTTCTCGAAGTCCTTGATCAGCCGGGCGAGCTCGTCCTTCGGAATGTCACCGACGTTGTACTCTTCTTGCGCCTCGGCCACCTGCTTGACGCGGTCGGTGATGTCGCGGATCGCCTTCTGGATACCCTCCGGTTCGATGCCGTGCTCGGCGTTGTAGGCCTCCTGGATCGTTCGCCGGCGATCGACTTCGGCCATCGCGCGGCGCATCGAGTCGGTGATGGTGTCGGCGTACATGATGACAGCGCCGTTGATGTTGCGGGCGGCGCGGCCCATCGTCTGGATCAGCGACCACTCGGAGCGCAGGAAGCCCTCTTTGTCGGCGTCGAGGATGGCGACGAGGCCCACCTCCGGCAGGTCGAGCCCTTCCCGGAGCAGGTTGATGCCGACGATCACGTCGTAAACGCCGAGGCGCAGGTCGCGCAGGATCTCGACGCGCTCGAACGTCTGGATCTCCGAGTGGAGATAGTGGGTCTTCACGCCCATCTCCATCAGGTAGTCGGCGAGGTCCTCGGCCATCTTCTTCGTGAGCGTAGTCACGAGCACGCGCTCTTTGCGCTCGGCGCGCAGGCGGATTTCGTTCAGGAGATCGTCGATCTGGCCCTTCGTCTGCCGCACTTCGACCTGCGGGTCGACGAGGCCGGTGGGGCGGATGATCTGCTCGACGGTCTGCTCGCTCATCTCAGCCTCCCACGGGCCGGGCGTGGCCGAGACGTAGACCGTCTGGTTGAGGTGAGAGAGGAACTCGTGGAAGTTGAGCGGGCGGTTGTCGATCGCGGAGGGCAGGCGGAAGCCGAAGTCGACGAGCGTCTGCTTGCGGCGGATGTCGCCGTGGTACATACCGCGGACCTGCGGGATCGTCTGGTGCGACTCATCGACGAAGAGGAGGAAGTCGTCCGGGAAGTAGTCCATCAGCGTCCAGGGGATGCTGCCGGCTTCGCGGCGCGCGAGGTGACGGGAGTAGTTCTCGATGCCGGAGCAATATCCCTGCTCGCGCAGGCACTCGACATCGTAGCGGGTGCGCTCGACGAGGCGCTGGGCTTCGAGGAGCTGGCCCTTGTCGAGGAGCCACTGGTGACGCTCCGCCAGCTCGGCCTCGATGTCCCCGATCGCCGCCTCCATCTTGTCCTGGGAGGTGACGAAGTGCTTGGCGGGGTAGATGTCGACGGCGTCCATCTCTGCCAGCACTTCGCCGGTGAGCGGGTCGAGCTGGAGGATGCGCTCCACTTCGTCGCCGAAGTAGTCGATGCGCACGGCCAGCTCTTCGTAGGCCGGCAGGACTGTCAGGCTATCGCCGCGCAGGCGGAAGCGGCCGCGGACGAGGTTCTGGTCGTTGCGCTCGTACTGCATGTCGACGAGGCGGCGCAGGGCACGCTGGCGGTTGCTCGTCTCGCCGACGCGGAACTTGAGGACGAAGTTGTAGTACTCGCTGGGTTCGCCGAGACCGTAGATGCAGGAGACGGAGGCGACGATGACGACGTCGCGCCGCTCGAAGAGGGCGCGGGTGGCGGCGTGGCGGAGCTTGTCGATCTCCTCGTTGATGTCGGCATCCTTGGCGATGTAGGTGTCGGTGCGTGGGATGTAGGCTTCCGGCTGGTAGTAATCGTAGTAGGAGACGAAGTACTCGACGGCGTTCTCGGGAAAGAAGTCGCGGAACTCGGAGTAGAGCTGCGCGGCGAGCGTCTTGTTGGGCGAGATGACGAGCGTGGGCCGGCTGTAGCGGGCGATGATGTTGGCCATCGTGAACGTCTTGCCGGAGCCGGTGACGCCGAGCAGCGTCTGGTGCTTCTTGCCGTCGCGCAGGCCGGACTCCAGCGCTTCGACGGCGCCTGGCTGGTCGCCGGTCATCTGGAACTCTGAGCTGAGCACGAACGGCTTTTCCGTGGGCGTGACGGTGATGTCGCGGTCGACGGTCATAGTACGGTCAATTGTAGCAGCGCTCCTGACGACGCCATGTCAGTGGCGTGAGGCGCAAGGCTGATATGCTCGACGTCACGATGTCCGCCAGAGTGCCGAGGAAGACGCAAGCCGTGCGCCTGCTCGAGTCGAAGGGGATCGCGCACCGGGTGACGGTCTACGACGACGCTGGTGAGTTCCACACGGGCGAGGAAGCGGCGGCGCTCGTGGGGGCGGCGGCCGAGGCGGTGTACAAGACGCTGGTGGTGCTGCGCGACCCGCCGGGCGGGCTGCCGCTGCTCGTGATCGTGCCGGTGGCAGAGCAGGCTGACTTGAAGGCGCTGGCGGCGGCGCTGGGCGAGAAGCGGCTGCGGATGGCAGCGCAGAAGGAGGCGGAGAAGCTCACCGGCATGCAGGCCGGCGGGATATCGGCGCTGGCGGTGCCGGCCGGGCGCTTCGAGGTCCTGATCGACGAGGAGGCGCGTATGATCGAGATGATCCACGTCAGCGCGGGAGCGCGCGGGATGGACGTCGAGCTGTCTGTCGCCGACCTCGTGAGGCTGACGGACGCGAGCTACGCGACGGCGACATAGGAAGATGCGATGTTCGTGGCGATGAACAACTTCAGGGTGGCGCCCGGCTCTCGTCGGCTCTCGGTTCTTCTCTTGTGGTTCACGATTTCCTGGAACGTCATCGAGGGCGTCATCGCCGTCAGCTCGGGCGTGGCTGCGGGAAGCGTTGCGCTCATCGGGTTTGGCCTGGACAGCTTCATCGAGGTGACCGCCGCGGGCATCCTGCTCTGGCGCCTCGGACTTCCGGACCATGACGTGCGCGCCGAGCGAAGGGAGGCAACCGCGCACCGCGTAGTCGGCATAACCTTTCTTCTGCTGGCCACGTACATCGGCGCTCAGGCCGTATACACGCTTACCGTGGGAGACGAGCCTGAGGTATCCGCTATCGGTCTCGCCCTGGCGATTATCTCGCTGGCCGTCATGCCGGGACTTGGCTTGACAAAGCGATGGAACGCCCGAAAGCTCCGCTCTCGAGCATTGATCGCGGAATCCACAGAGACGCTGATATGCTCCTACCTGTCGTTCACGCTATTCATCGGGCTGGGCGCCAATGCCGCCTTCGGCTGGTGGTGGGCGGATGTCGCTGCAGCGCTGGCGATGGTCCCGTGGATCGTCAAGGAAGGCCTGGAAGGGCTCCGTGGTGAGGCGTGTGAGGAAGACCGTGCGTAGACCGCGTCGATGAGATCATGAACTCTCGCCTAGCAGCAGCTCACTTGTAGGAGGATGTGATGTTTGTAGCGATGAACAACTTCAAGGTGAAGGCGGGCCGCGAGGCCGATTTCGAGACGCAGTGGCGCGAGCGCGAGACCTACCTCGAGGGCGTCGCCGGCTTCGTGCAGTTCTCGCTGCTGAAGAGTGACCACGGCGGCGACTACATCAGCCACACGACGTGGACGGACCGGCAGTCGTTCGTCGACTGGACGCAGAGCGAGGAGTTCGGCAAGGGCCACCGTCAGGGGTCGCTGGCGGGCGTGCTGGAGGGGCCGCCGGTGATCGGGCTGTATGAGGCGGTGCTGGTGGAGACGGCTTAGGGCCGATTGAAGCGGGGCTCGCGCTTCTCGATGAAGGCGCGCACGAACTCCTTGTGCGCCGGACCCTTCTGGACCTTGTAGAAGGCGCGGTCCTCTTCGGCAACGACCTTGTCGATGTCCTGCTCCACCATGTGGCGGTGGACCATGAGCTTGCCCTCCATCACGCACTCGAGCGGGTTGGCGGCGATGAGGTTGGCGACGGTCATCGCCTCGTCCATGAGGCGGTCGGGCGCGACGATGTCGTTGACGAGGCCCATCTGCGCGGCTTCCTCGGCCTCGATGATGCGCGCGGTGAGGACGAGGTCGAGCGCGTTGGGCAGGCCGACGATCTGCGCGAGGTAAGTCGTGCTGGCGACTTCGGGCGTGATGCCGACGCGGATGAAGCGCATCGAGAAGCGGGCCTTCTCTGAGGCGATGCGGATATCCATCGGCAGCGTCATAGTGAGGCCGACGCCGATGGAGGGCCCGTTGACGGCGGCGATCAGGGGCTTGGAGCGGCGCAGGAAGGCCGCCAGGTGCTCTGCGCGGCGGGGCGGCGGATCGAGGTCGCTGCGCTGGCCGTTGCCGGACTCGCGGTTCTCGATGCTGCGATTGAAGCCCTTGATGTCGGCGCCCGCACAGAAGCCGCGCCCGGCGCCGGTGACGACGATGGCGCCGACGCCCGCGTCCTGGTTGCAGGCCTCGATGGCTTCAATGACCTCGTCACCCATGGCGTAGTTCCAGGCGTTGAGCTTGTCGGGCCGGTTTAGCGTGATCAGACCGACGCGGTCCCGCTGTTCGAAGAGGATGTACTCGTACGTCTTCGCTGTGACCATTGGGCGACTCCTTCCGCTTGCGGGGCGATGATAGTGCGCGCGGGGTGAGTTTACAAGCGGGGGCGGGATCGCTTGGTGCCGAACGGCCTCTTGAACGTCTCCCCCGCCGGCGTGGGATAATGCAGCGCGCCTGTTTGTAAGGAGAGATCGAAATGACAATCGCTGCAGAACCCCGCATCGTCGAAGCCACACCCGAGCACGTACCGTTCATCGCCTGGGTGACGTTGGAGGCGTTTCGCTCCCACCTTCCGCGCGGGTTCTGGGACTTCATGTTCTATGAGATGGACGAAGCGGGTAAGCTCAACTACCTGGAAACGCTGGTCGCGACGGAGCAGCGCCACTGGGCGCACTACTCGACGTTCCTGGTGGCGGAGGTCGAGGGTCAGCCGGTCTCGGCTCTCTGCGCCTACTTCGAAGACGAGCTGGGCGGGCCGACCATACGGCTAGCGGGCATGGAAGCAAACCAGAAGACAGGGCGGACGGAGGAACAGGCAGCCGCAGGCTTCGAACGCGCGATGACGATCATGAACGTCATCCCGGAGCACGTGGCGCGAGCCTGGATCGTCGAGAACGTGGCGACGTTGCCCGACTTCCGGCGCAGGGGACTCAGCGACCGCCTCATGGGCGCGATGCTCGATCGGGGCCGCGCGGCCGGAGCGTCGACGGCGGACATCAGCGTCTTCATCGGCAACGACGGCGCCCAGCGCGCGTACGAGAAGTGCGGGTTCAAGGCCGTCGCCGAGAAGCTCGATGAGGAGTTCGAAAGCGTGTATAAGACGCCCGGAGTGAGGACGCTTCGGCGAGCGATCTGAGCGCGAAAGCGGCGCTTCGAACAGGCCATGTAGCGCTGCCGGCAGCGGGCTACGCGGGGGCGGGCACGTAGTATAGTGGGTGTTGTACGCATACCTAGCATGGAAGGGTAAATGGTAACGAAGGACTCCGTAAACGACGAACGTGTCTATTACAACTTCGACGGGAAGATGCCGCCGGTCACCCTCGAAGACGAAGCCGCGCAGCTACCGGTCACAGACCTAGAACCGAAACTGCTCACCGATACCACCCTGCGCGACGGTGCGCAGGACGCCCGCTTCGCGTTCTTCCCCAACGAGGCGCGACTCAAGTACGTGGACCTGCTGCACCAGCTGGACAACGGCAGCGGCCGCATCCACGCGATCGAAACGTTCATCTACCAGAAGCGAGACCTCTGGGTGCTGGAGAAGCTCCTGGAGCGCGGCTACGAGTACCCGAAGATCACGACCTGGATCCGCGCCAACCCGAAGGACGTTAAGGAGCTTTACGCGGCGACGGAAGGCCGTGTGACGGAAACGGGGATGCTGGCGTCGTCATCGGACCACCACATCTTCGACAAGCTGGGTTTCAAATCGAAGGCAGAGGCGATCGAGAAGTACCTGAAGCCGATCATGACGGCGCTGGAGCACGGCATCACGCCGCGCGTTCACCTGGAGGACGCGACGCGCGCCGACATCAACGGCTGGGTGATCCCGTTCATCCACACGGTGCTGGAGCAGACCGAGGGCCGCGCGAAGTTCCGGATCTGCGACACGATCGGCTGGGGGATCCCGGACGCGCACGCGGCGATGCCGCAGGGTGTCCCGAAGCTGATCTCGACGCTCTACCGGGAGACGGGCGCAGAGCTGGAGTTCCACGGCCACAACGACTTCGGCGTGGCGACGGCGAACTCGATCGCCGCGTGGCGCTACGGCTGCCGCAAGGTCAACGTTGCCTTTGCGGGCCTCGGTGAGCGCACGGGCAACACGTCGCTGGAGCAGATGCTGGTCAGCTACATCCGCCTTTACGGCGACCCGGGGTTCGACCTGACGATCCTGCCGCAGATGCGGGCGCTGGTTGAGGAGTCGCTAACGAACGTCGCGCGCAACGCGCCGGTGATCGGTGAGGTGTTCTCGACACAGGCGGGCATCCACCAGGCAGGCATCGAGCGGCAGGCTGAGGCCCCGGGCGGTCTGATCTACCTGGCGTATGATCCGGCGCTGGTCGGCAGCAAAGGCGCTGAGCGGCACCTGGTGGGCGCGCTGAGCGGGGCCGAAGGCATCGTTGCGATACTTAACGACGAGGCTGAGAAGCGCGGCGTCGAGGAACGGTTCACGGCGATGAGCCGCATCGTCAAGCAGATTTACGACCGCGTGCAGGACGCCTACGATGGCCGTTACGACGAGGCGAGCGACCGCTGGGTCGACTACCGCGACGGGTTCTTCATGCCGGACGAGATCTGGCAGATCGCAGCCGAATCGCTCGGCATTGACAAGGAGTAGCGCCAGGAGCGGTCCGCTCGAAAGGCCGAGATGAAACGCCGATACGCTGAAATCGCCGGTTGGGGGATGTACGTCCCGGAGCGGGTAGTCCCGAACGACACGTTCGTGACGATGGGGCTGGACACCTCCGACGAATGGATCTCCTCGCGCACGGGGATCGAGCGCCGGCGCGTCGTAGAGGCGGACGAGGCGACGTCGGACATGGCGACGAAGGCGGCGGTGCAGGCGATGGCCGTGGCCGGCCTGCACGCTGGAGACATCGACCTGATCGTCGTCGCGACGTGCACGCCGGACCACGTGATGCCGGCGACGGCTTCGATCGTGCAGGACCGCCTGGGGATGCTGAACGCCGGGGCGATGGACCTGAACGCGGCCTGCTCCGGGTTCGTTTACGCGCTGGCGACGGGCGCCGCACAGGTGGAATCGGGCCGCGCCAGGAACGTGCTGGTGATCGGCGCGGACGAGCTTTCGATCTACCTCAACTGGCAGGACCGCAACACATGCGTGCTCTTTGGAGACGGCGCCGGCGCGGTCGTGCTGCGCCAGGCACAGGAACCGGGGATCATGGGCTCGACGATGGGCTCGGACGGCTCCGGCGCCGGCCTCCTGACGATCAAGGGGGCGTCGCGCGTGCGGGCAAGCCGCAACGGCACCCCGAGCAGCTCCTCGAACGGCCACGAAGAGGCAGCCAACGGTGCGGCCGCGATGGCCGACGAGAGCTACTTGACGATGAATGGACCGCAGATCTTCCGCTGGGCGACGCAGATCATGCCGCGTGCGGCGGAGCAGGTGATGGCGTCCTCCGGACTGACTCCCGAGGATATCTCGCTGTTCATTCCGCACCAGGCCAACCACCGCATCATGGAGGCGAGCGCCAGACGGCTGGGGCTGCCGCCGGAGAAGGTGTTCTCCAACGTGCGCGAATACGGGAACACGAGCGCGGCGTCGATCCCGATCGCGATGTGTGAGGCGCTGAGCGCCGGGCGTGTGGACGTCGGCGACTACGTGGTGCTCAGCAGCTTTGGCGCTGGCCTGTCCTGGGCGGCGCTGGCGCTGCGCTGGTCGGTGCCGATTCCGAGCCATGTTGCGCCGTGGGAGCCCATCCAGCGGCAGGTCGCGTCGCGCATGGCGGCGGTGCGCTCCGTGCTGCGGCGGGGCGAACGCTCCGTGCGCACGCGGATCGATAGGACGCTCGGTAAGAGCGAAGACTAAGGCTGCGGCGCCGCGAACTCCTCACGGTCACGCCACTTGCGCAGGAAGCGATAGAAGTTGCGCTTGCTCAGGCGCTCTCGCTCGTCCGGTGGCGTCGCCAGCCAGTCGACGTGGTCGTGACGCCTGACGGGCAGCGCTGTATCGATGACAGCGCGGTAGCCGCGGCTGCGGACAGCGTAGCTGAAGTCGAGGTCAAGGTGGCGGTAGAAGCGGAACTTCTCGTCCAGCAGTCCGGCCTCGCTCAGTACGTCGCGGCGGAAGGCCATGAGGTAGCCCTCGACGGCATCGACATCGCCGGACGACTCCGCTTCTTCGAAGCTGCGCATATCGTCCGTGACGACGCCCCAGCGGCCGGCGACGCCGACCGTCTCGTCCTCAAGTAGCGGGCGGAGCGCGGCGAAGAGATCGCCGGTGACCTCGACGCTGGTGTCGAGGAGGACGACGCAGCGGCCGCGGGCCTGGCGAAGCGCGACGTTGCGACCGCCCGCGGTGCCGAGGAAGTGGTCGGCGCGGAAGAAGCGCATCTCCTCGGCGGCCTCGTCAAGCTTGCCGGCCACAGGCGCGCACTCTTCCGGGAAGCCGTTGTCGACGACGATCACCTCACCGGCGTCACCGAGCCAGGCCCGGGCCGAAGAGACACAACGCTGCAGCTCCTCGCAGCCGCGCCGCGCGACGACGCCGACAGTGAAGTCGAGGGCGGGCTTTTCGTCCAGTCGCGAGCTGACGTCCGCGCTGGAGGCGATGTTGCCGGCGTCTTGCTTCCACGCCGGCACGGGCAGAACGGCGGTCCCGGGGCGGTCGTCGCGCACCTCGAACCCCATGTCGATGATCTGGCCGCGGATGCTGTCGGCGGCGTCCCAGCGTCTGGCCTTGCGGTGCTGGTGGCGCTCACGTACGAGTTCGGCGACTTCGCCGGTTACCTGCAGCGGGGCGGGCGCCGTCGCCAGATCGAGGCCGAGGAGGCGGTCGAAGTCCATGAGCAGCTCTCGCTTGATGGGGCCGGGCAGAGATGAGCGGGCGACGCGCCAGGCGACGGCGAGCGCGGCCGGGATGTTGAGTCCGTCGCGGGCGGCGTCCCAGAAGGCGGCGCGCCGCTTCTCGCCCTCGGCGCGCGCCTTCTTGGTGAGGCGGCCGCTGGCGCTGTGAGTGGCGAGGCGCAGGCGGTTGAGGCCGCGCTGGGCGGCACGAAGGGAAGCCGGGGTGAAGTTGAGGCGTGAGCCGTGGTGGGCGGTGGCGCAGAGGTAGCGAAAAGCCAGCGGGTCGAAGCCGCGGCGGTCGAGGTCGGAGACGAGGTATACGTTTCCGGTGGACTTCGCCATCTTAACGCCGTCGACGAGCAGGTGCTGGCCGTGCACCCAGTGGCGGACGTGCTGGCGGCCGAGTACGGACTCGCTCTGCGCGATCTCATCCTCGTGGTGCGGAAAGATGTTGTCGACGCCGCCGGTGTGGAAGTCGATCTCGTCGCCGAGGACGGAGGCGACGATGGCGGAGCATTCGATGTGCCAGCCGGGGAAGCCATCGCCCCAGGGGCTCTCCCACTTGAGTGCGCGGCCGGGCTCGGCGGCCTTCCAGAGAGCAAAGTCGCGGGGGACGCGCTTGAGGGGGTCGGGCTCGGCGCGGTCGCCCTCCTGCAGGTCTTCGGACTGCTGATGAGAGAGCTTTCCGTACCCGGGGAAGCTGCTGACGCTGAAGTAGACGTTGCCGCCGGCCTCGTAGGCGCAGGAAGAGTCGACGAGCGACTTGACCATGTCGACCATCGCCGGCACGTGGTGCGTCGCCTTCGGGAAGTCGGCGGCGGGCAGGATGTTCAGCTTCGCTTCGTCGGCGAGGAAGGCGTCCGTGTAGAAGCGGGCGATCTCCGTGGCCGGCTTGCCTTCGGCGCGCGCGGCGGCGATGATCCGGTCCTCCTCTTGTTCGAGCTGGCCCTCGCGCATATGGCCAACGTCTGTGATGTTCTTGACGTGGTGCACGGTGTATCCGTCGGCCTCCAGCAGGCGGCGCAGCCAGTCCGCCATGAGGTACGAGCGCAGGTTGCCGATGTGAGAGTAGCGGTAGACGGTGGGCCCGCAGGAGTAGAGGCGGACGCGGCCCGACTGAAGCGGAGCGAACTCCTCCTTCTGGCGGGTCAGCGTGTCGTAGATGCGCATAGCAGGGCGGTCGAGACGCTCACGGCGCCCCTCAGGTGATCTCTCAGCCGTGTTCGCCTTCCCACCCCAGTTCAACCCGGCCATCCTCCCAGATGATGACGGGGACGGCCATGGAGTAGTCGAGCGCCTCTTCCCACCAGTCGGCGTTCTCGTCCACGCGGCGCTCTTCGAAGACGACTCCGCGATCACGGAGAGCGGCGACGGCCTTGTCGCTGACTTCGCAGTTTCGCAGGGTGTAGACGGTGACGGACACGGGCGATTCCTTGTCCGACAATCTTAGCAGGCCCTTAGACTTTCATGTTCTTCCACTTCCCGCGCCGGAAGCGGAAGAACATGATCGTCGCGCGAACGCTAATGTCGCTGATCGCAGCCAGCCAGGCACCCGGCACGCCCAGCCCGAAGGTGATCGCCAGGAGGTATGCAGGGATGAGGCGCACGATCCACGTACAGCCGGCCATGATGTAGAGCACGGCGCGGGTATCGCCGGCGCCACGCAGGCTGCCCGACAGTGAGAGGCTGACGGCGAGTCCAGGCATGGCGAAAGCGAAGATGAACATCAGCTTGCGACCGATATCGACAACCTCGTCGGCACCCTCGCCGCCGACGAAGATCGAGGTGATCTGGCCACCGAGAGTCATGAGGATGACGGCGACCGCCCCCATGAAGACGAGTGAGTAGCGCATCGTCATGTAGGAGGCCTTCTCGGCGAGGTCCGGGCGCTGAGCGCCCAACGATTGGCCAACGATCGCCGACGTCGCGATGCTGAGCGCGAAGCCGATGTTGAAGGTAAGCGTCTGCATCGCCAGCGTGACGCCGTGAGCGGCCAGCGCCGTCGTGCCGAGCGAGGCGATGATGCGCGTGTAGATCATGAAGGCGACGTTGAACTGCGCCTGCTCCAGGCCCGCGGGGACGCCGACGTTGAGGATGCGCCGGGCATCGGCACCGTTGAAAGCGCCTTGCCGGAAGGGAATCCAGCTGAGAGAGCGCTGGCCGGACATCAGCACACCGGCGACGAGGAAAGCGCCGACGATGCCGGCGATCGTGAAGCCGAGCCCGGAACCGAGCACATCCAGCTTCGGGAACGGACCGGGGCCGTTGATCAGGGCGTAGGCAAAGAAGCCGTTGACGACGTTGATGACCAGGCCTACGACCATCGGCGATCTCGTATCGCCGGCGCCCTGCTGAGCGGCGTTGCCGGCGAAGACGAACGAGAAGAACGGCAGGCCGAAGGCGAGGCCCCTCAGGTACTCGGTGCCTTCACTCTGCGCCTTGGGTTCGGCGCCGAGCACACCGAGTATCCAGCCGCCGAACAACAGCATCGCCACCATCATGAGCACGCCCCAGGCGACGGCCAGCACGAGTATCGTCTGCATGACCTTCGAGGCATCGCGGGATTCGCCGGCGCCGACGAGGCGGGCGATGACGGCCGTGGCGCCAACGCCTACGGCCATCATGCCGCTCAAGGAGAACCAGAGCAGAAGGCCACCCAGACGAACGCCGGCGAGCGCGTCTTCGCCCAGGTGGCCAACGAGCGCGGTGTCTACGAGCTGGACCATGGCGAAGCTGCCCTGCTGGACAATGACCGGCCAAGCCAATCGGATGATCGAACCGCGGAGGTCCTTCTCGTCGATTAGCCCGGGTGCAGCGTTGCCTGGGGCGTCGGAAGGTTTGTCAGACATGGGCCTGGGGGAGCCGAGGGCTCGAAATCTCAGGTTAGGGCATGGCAGTGTTAGCTGGAACCCGCCGCCTGACGCCTAAATGTGACGCAACTCACGCCCGCCCGGCGCGTCTGTAGTAATGAGGTCAATCAGACCGGAGGATGACTGTGCGCCTAGTGAAATCGTCAGATGAGATCGCCGCGATCCAATCGCTGTACACGCGCGCCCACTTCCTTGGTGTGCGCCAGGTGGCCGTGTACTTCGAATCGACGGCGGAGGCGATGCGGGAGATCCTGCCGCCGCCCCTTGAGCCGACGCCCGATCCAACGGGTGTGGTCCGGTTCGCCGAGATCGGCAACTCGAACTGTATGGGCAGCTTCAACGGGGGCGGTGTCTACCTCCGCGCGCGCTATCAGGACATCACGGGGTATTACTGCGTCGCCGCGCCGCGCTCGACGGCCGATGCGGCGACAGTGGGACGCGAGATCTTCGGCGAGCCGACGAAGCTGGCAAGAGTTGTCTTCGACACGACGAACGAGCACGTCTGGGCCCACGCCGAAAGGCACGAGGTCCGCTACCTGAGTGTCCGTGGCCGCTTCGACGAGGAGGCTGAGACGGGCCGCGACGATTTCTCCAGCTTCCATTTCAAGTTCCTGCCCCGCAGCGACGGCGCCGGCTTCGACTGCCCGCCGCGTCTCCTGCACGTGACTTCGACGCTCAACGCGACCGCCGCCAAGCGCGGCCGCGGCGAGCTGGTCTTCCGCGAGTCCGCGCACGACCCGCTGGCCGACATTCCGGTGCGCCAGGTGGTGAAGGCGGTCTACAGCGAGGGGCAATCGTATGCGACCGGGCACGTCCTCTGTGAGGTCGATCCGGAGGCGTTCCTGCCCTACTCCTTCGCTCGGAACGACGCTCTCGATCTGCTTGCCGAGAACAGCGTCCTCCACGGGCAGGCGTCACGGACGACGCGGGACGGCCGTGGCCAGTGGCGCAAAATCAGCGACTGACGCATCGCCGGCGCTTGCCCTCCCGCTCCGCTCGTGTATCCTCGTGCCGGAGTGTCAGCTGATCCCGACTTCGTAACCCTGCCCGAATCGCGCCTGCCGGTGGTCGCGCGGCCTGACGTGCTGGTCGTCGGCGGCGGCTCTGCCGGCGTGTCGGCGGCCGCGGCGGCAGCACGGGCGGGCGCCGATACGACGCTCATCGAGCGCTTTAGCTACACGGGCGGCCTGGCGACGGGCGGCATGATCGTCCTTCTGCTGACGCTGGACGACGGCGCGGGCAGGCAGGCGGTGGCCGGTCTCTGCCAGGAGATGGTCGACCGCATGGAGCGACGCGGCGGCGTCTGGTATCCGCCGCAAGAGCAGTGGAACGACCCGGACCCGGCGCTGGTCGAACACTGCCGGCGCTGGGGGCTCGTCTGGGGCAGCGGACCGCACCGCGTCCGCTACTCGGTGGCGTTCGACCCCAACGCCTTCATCTTCGCCGCCGACGAGATGCTGCGGGAGGCCGGCGTGCACGTGCTCTACCAGACGTGGGCGGCCGAGCCGCTGCTGGAGGACGGGCGGATCGCGGCGGTGGTGGTGCAGAACAAGTCCGGCAGGCAGGCCATCGTGCCGCGCGTGGTGATCGACACGACCGGCGACGGCGACATGTTCGCGGCGGCCGGTGAGCCGTACGAGGCGGAGCGCGTGCACCCGTGGCTCTGGTTCGAGATGGGCGGCGTGCGCGACATGGAGAAGGCGTTCGCGGCAGGCGGTCTGTTCTTCCGGACGACGGGCCGCGACCGGGCGCTCGTGCCCTGGGGCGGCGAGGCGCGCGTGCGCGAGAAGATCGACGCGACGGACGCGGCAGAGGTTTCGGCGGCGCTGGCCGAATGCCGGCGGATGGTGGAGGAGGAGGCTTCGCGGTTGTGCGGGAGCGTTCCGGGCTTTGAAGACGCCTATATATCGCTGATGGCGGACCAGCTGGGGATCACGGAATCGCGGCGGCTGCAGGGGCGCTACGTGATGGGGCGGGACGACATGGACCGCCGCTTCGATGACACGATCGCGCGCACGGGCCACTGGACGAAGTACGACTGCGTGTACAACGTCCCGTACGGCTCGCTGCTGACGCGGGGAACGGCGAACCTGCTTGCGGCCGGGCGCTGCATCTCGGTCGATCACCGTGTGCACCATGCGACGAAGGAGATACCAGCGTGCATGGCGACGGGACAGGCGGCGGGGATCGCCGCGGCGCTGGCGGCGGAGGGGCGTGACGCGGCGGCGGTGGACGTGGCGGCGCTGCAGAAGCGGCTACGGGACGCCGGCGCGATCCTGGAGTGAGCTGAGCGGGGTCGGGGCGCCGGGCCTAGTCGGCGATGCGCTCGTCGGCTTCGCGGAGGCGCCGGACGAGCACCGGCAGCATGCCGACGGCGATCTCCGGGTGGTTCTTCATCTCGGCGGTGAAGTCCCAGCGGGTCATCGCCAGGCACTCGCTGTCCTCAACCGCACGGACGGTGGCGGAGCGCGGGAAGCCCTCAAAGAGCGCCATCTCGCCGAAGAAGTCGCCGGGGCCGTAGGTGGCGAGCGTCTGACCGTGGCGCTCGGCCTCAAGCTTGCCGCTGGAGACGACGAAGAAGCCGGCGGCCTGGTCGTTTTCCTCGATCACTGCGTCGCCTGACTTGATGGTGCGCGGGACCATCAGCTTGGCGAGCCGCGACAGGTCGCCGCGACCGAGTTCAGAGAAGATCGGAACGCTCTTTAGCAGGTCCTCGCGGCCCATATGACTGTCCTCCGCCTGGTGAATCCGTTGTGAGTGCGCCCACTGTAAGCAGTTTGCGCGAGGCGCGTCAACAGGCGGCGTGTACCGTAGCGGGGCTCACTCACCGCCAGCGGGCGTCCGGGGGAGGACGACTGTCGCCTCGCCGGGCGTGGCGATGCCCTCGCGCTCGTTCTCGGCCCAGACTTCGAGGAAGACGAGCGCGTCCGCCTCCTCCTTGCCGGTGACCTTTCCGCGGCAGACCATCGTGTCCCCTGGCCGGTACTGGCGGCGCATCTCGAAGGCGAGGTGCTTGAGGAAGCCGGCGTCGCCCATCCAGTCCGTGATCAGGCGGACGAGGGCGGCCTGGACGAAGCCGGTGTTCATGAAGACGTCCTCGTGGCCGGCCTTGCGCGCGAAGGCGGGATCGAAGTGCACGGGGTACCAGTCCTGCGCGCCGCTGGCCTGGAGGAAAAGCCGCTTTACGTTTATGTCGAGTGAGATCTCCGGCAGTTCGTCGCCGGCGGCCACTGTGTCCCAGTGAACTTGCTCGCGGTTCATGCGCGGTGTCCAAGGTCACCAGCGAAGCGGACGTGGGCGCGGCGAGCAGCGCCCCTACCGGCGGCCTGTTCCCTGTCACCTGGCACCTGTCACCTCCTCGGGCGTGCGGTGGGTGAGGAGCGTGTTGCGGACGACGCAGACCTGATCGTCGCGCTGGTTGGTGATGATCGCCTCGGCGACGATCCAGACGGCCTCAGGGTCGATCGTGATGCCCTTCTGGTAGACGTCGGCGATGCGGCGGACGACGGAGAGATGATCGCCGACCTTGATGCGGGCCGACCACTCCACTTCCTGGCTCATGTTGACGATGCGCTTGCCGGGCGTCGGCACGACGGGGAAGAGCGGCTCGAAGACGGCGGGCCAGGGGCCGAGGCTGGCGAAGTAGTGCGCGAGCCAGCCGGACGGCGGGCAATGCGCCCCGCCTTCGCGGTCAGGATCGATGAAGAGCGGGTTGTTGTCCTCCACCATGTGGCAGTGGCGCCGGATGGGGTCGTGCTCGACGGGGTAGCGGCCGCGGGCCTTCTTCGTCTCGAAGCCGATGTACTTGCGGCGCACCTCTTCGATGTCGTAGGCCATCGCTCAGACGGGCGCGGCGGCGTGGACGCGATCGAGGAAGCCGGCGAGGGCGCGGTTGAAGTCGGCCGGCTGCTCCAGTGTCGGGCTGTGCCCTGAGCGGGCGATCCACAGCAGCTCGCTGTCCGGGATCGCTCCGTGCAGGTCGCGCGACGGCTGGGCGAACGGCTCGTCGTTTTCGCCGCAGACGATGAGCGCCGGAACGGTGAGGGAGGCGAGACGGTGGAGCAGCGGCTCGCGGTCGCGCATCGCCAGGCTGCCGCCGATGTAGGCGTCGACGGACGTCATCACGAACTGCTCGCGCCAGAGCTGGAGGTCGTCCGGGTTGGCGGCGCGCGGGTCGTCCTTCGCGCGCAGCTCGAACGTCGCCTCGATGCCTTCGTCGCGAGCGGTCTGTCGCAGCTTCTCGCCCCACTGCTCGAAGCCGGTGAGTGGCGCCCCGGAAGTGTCGACGAGGGCCAGCCCGCGCACGAGCTGCGGGTTGTCGAGGATGACGTGCTGCGCGATCATGCCGCCCATCGAGTGACCGACGAGATAGCACTCCTCGATGCCGATCTCGCGGATGGCGGCGCAGGCGACGGCAGCCATGTTGGGCAGCGCGTAGAAGCCGGTGTCGGCCGGCTTGTCGGACTGGCCGTGACCGGGGTGGTCGATGGAGACGCAGCGGAAGCGGTCGCGGAGCGAGGGGACGGTGAGAGCCCAGCTGCGGGTGTTGCCGGTGAAGCCGTGAAGGAAGACGATCGGGAACCCCTCTCCGACGTCTCGGTAGTGGATCTTCAGGCCGTTCGCGGTCACTTCCGGCATCTCAGCACCTCCTGGCGGGCGAGTATATCACCGGGGGAAGGTGAAGTATCCTCAGATGGCATGAAGATCACGGTGGAGCTGCGAGGATACCTGGACCAGTACGCGCCCAGTGAGGATGCTACCTTCCCTTACGAGATGGCGGCCGGCGCGACCGTTCGCGACGTGCTGGAGCGGCTGCAGATCACGGACGAGCTGGCAGCGGCGGTGATCGTCGGCGGTGAGGCGACGGACACCGGGCGGGCGCTGGCTGAGGGCGACCGGCTGACGCTGATACCGCCGCTGGCCGGCGGCTGACCGAGCCGCCGCGCCAACTACCGGTTGACGCCCGCTGCACGTTTCGGCATGATGCAGATGCAACCACTTGCATTTGCACCGGAGGGCACTATGGCCTGCGAAAACGAGACCGCCGTGGTATTGAGGGAAGCGGGACAGAAGGTCACTCCGCAGCGCGTTCACATCCTCTGCGCGATCCGCCATTCCGGCGTACACATCACCGCCTCGCAGCTCATCGAAGAGCTGCGGACGTCTCACCCGTTCGTCGACGCCTCGACGGTCTACCGGACGCTGGCATCGGCCGCCGACCTGGGGCTCGTATACGAGACGGACATGGGCTCGGGCGAGAGCGAGTTCGAGTGGGTGGGCAAGGACCGGCACCACCACCTGATCTGCCGTACGTGTGGCGACGTGACGTCGCTCGACAACAGTTACCTTGACGGGGTGGCGACGCTGCTCTACGAGGAGGCCGGCTTCCAGGCAGACCTCGGCCACTTCGCGATCTTCGGCGTCTGCAAGAGCTGCCAGGCGAAAGCCTAGGCGCGAAGGATGGTCCCCGCAGAAGCACTGCCAGTCCTGACGTTCGTCGGCTCAGCGGGCGTGATCAGCGCGGCGCTGGCGCTCGGTCTGCGCCACGGCATCGACTGGGACCACATCGCGGCGATTACGGACATCACGAGCACGACGGCAGAGCTGCCCGACGCGGAGAAGTGGCTGACGGGCGAGCCTGGCGTCATGCTGACGGACGAGTCCCATCACGGTATCGGCCACAGCCACGAGGGCGCGGCAACGGCCGTGATCTCCGAGACGGCCGTTGCCTCCGGCCACGACCCTGCACACGTCCACGCTGAGGCAGCCGTGCAGGCGAGCGGCGGCAGCGGCAACGGCCAGCCGGGGGCGATGACGGGATTCGTCAGCAAGCAGCGGACGGCGCTGCTCCTGGGAAGCCTCTATGCGCTTGGCCACGGCAGCGTTGTGTTCGCGCTGGGCGTGCTGGCGATCGTCGCGCGCGGGTTCCTGCCCGACTGGATCGACCCGGTGATGGAGCGAGTGGTGGGGGTGACGCTGATACTGCTGGCGCTCTACCTCTTCTACGCGATCTTCCGCTTCTTCCGGTCCGGCGAGGAGATGCGCCTGCGGAGCCGCTGGATGCTGATCTTCTCGGGCATTCGCAACGCCTACGAAGGCGTTCGCGCCCGCGTGTTCGGCAAGCCGAGAGAGCACGTGCACGCCGAGCAGCAGTACGGCGCGAGGACGGCGCTGGGGATCGGCGCGATCCACGGCATCGGGGCGGAGACCGGGACGCAGGTGCTGGTGATCACGACGGCTGTCGGCGCATCGAGCCAGGTCGGCGGTGTGATCGCGCTGCTGGCGTTCATCGCGGGCCTGCTGATCTCGAACACGGCGATCACTGTGCTGAGCACGGTGACGGTCGTCTCGAGCGCGCGGCGGCAGTGGATCTACGTCGCGGCAGGCGGTATCGCGGCGGTGCTGAGCCTCGTGGTGGGCGTACTGTTCCTCGCCCAGGCGGGCGATCTGCTGCCGGACCTGGACCGCTTCGTCAGCTGGATCGGCGGCCCGGAGTAGTGGGCTCGCTCCGGTGCGCGCTATAATCGGGGCGATCTTCAGCGGAGACGCTCCGATGCGCCAGAGCTAGACGGCATTTCAGACACGACACGCCAGGCCCTGCACGGGCCAATGCCAGCATTGGAGTTACCGCAATGATCGAATCACGCCTTAAAGGCCGCACTGCTATCGTCACCGGCGCACAGCACGGCGTCGGCGCCGCCACCGCAATCGCTCTCGCCAGAGAGGGCGTCCGCGTCGTCGTTACGTTCAAGCGCCAGTGGCTCGACGGCCCACCCCCGCATGAATGGCCGGATGCGTATGTCGACGCTCAGAAGCGGGACGCCGAAGAAGTGATGTCAGCGATCCGTGATGAAGATGGGGACGCAGCCGAGGTTGAGGTCGACCTCGCCGAGGAGGACGCGGCGACGACGCTGTTCGACCTCGCCGAGGAGCGATTCGGGCAGGTCGACATCCTCATCAACAACGCGGCCCATTGCCGCAGTGACAGCCTGCGAGACGACAGCCGCGTCATCCCAGCAGGGCCGAGGACGACGGGCTTCACGCCGGAGACGTTCGACCCTCACTTCGCGGTGAATGCGCGCGCTGTTGCGCTGCTGATGAGCGAATTCGCCCGCCGCCACGCCGCGCGGGGCCTCGACTGGGGGCGCATCGTCAGCATCAGCACCGAAGGAGCCCGCTGCTTCCCCGGCGAGATCTCCTACGGCGCCAGCAAGGCGGCGATGGAGGCGCTTACGCGCTCGGCGGCGGTCGAACTCGGGCCTCAGGGCGTCACGGCGAACGTCCTGTCGCTGGGCGCGGTGCAGACCGGGTGGATCACTCCGGAGCTGGATGCAACGATCAGCCGGCGGACGCCGCTCGGACGAGTCGGGATGCCGGAGGACATTGCGGACGTCATCGTCTTTCTTGCGTCGCACCAGGCGCGCTGGGTGACCGGCCAGACGATCTTCGTCGGCGGGGGCAGCACGCTGTTCTAATCTACAGCGACGCTGACGTCGTCGCCGTCGACCTGAACCTCGTAGGTCGGGAGCGGCTCGTCCGGCGGCCCGGCGACGACCTCGCCGGTCGTGGCGTTGAACTGGCCAGCGTGGAACGGGCACTCGACGATGCCGCCTTCGAGGAGCATCCCCTCCCCCATCGGGCCCTGGCGGTGTGTGCAGTCGTTGCTGAAGCAGACGAGCTTGCCGTCGATGTTGGCGATCACGACTTCCTTGTCGCCGGCCTCGACGATCTTCATCTCGCCGGGCGGCACCTCGCTGGCGCTGGCCACTCGCACGAACTCGGGCATGGGGCATCCTCCTGCAGGCGTCTGACGTCGGTTAGTGGATAAGATACCATTCGGCGTTGCCGGGTTTCGCCTGCGCTGCTAACATTGGTGGAGCGAAACCGTCCTAACAACCGAGACCTTTAATGCGGTCCTGCGAGGCCGCCAAGGGAGATCGAGTTGACGCACGAAGACGTCCCGGCCAACCGCATACAGCATCGCCTGACGCGCGGCCCCTCTCCCATTGGTGAGAGGGTTTTTTATTGATCGCGCGCACGGTCCTCTCCGCGGAAGAGATCCGCCGCGCCGTCCGGCGCATCGCCCACGAGATCGTGGAACGCAACCACGGACTCGCTGATGTGGTGCTCGTCGGCATGCGCACCCGCGGCGTGCCGCTGGCGAACCGCCTGGCGGAAGCGATCGGCGAGATCGAGGACGCGAGCGTGCCCGTCGGCGCGCTGGACATCGGCCTCTACCGCGACGACATCGCCTCGCGGGCGCCGCACGTGCAGCCGACCGACCTGCCGATGGCGATGGAGGGCCGCACCGTGATCCTCGTCGACGACGTGCTCTACACCGGCCGCAGCATCCGCGCGGCGCTGAACGCTCTGACCGACTTCGGGCGCCCGGCGGCGATCCAGCTGGCCGTGCTCGTCGACCGCGGCCACCGCCAGCTGCCGATCCGCGCCGATTACGTGGGCAAGAACATCCCGACCGCGCTGCACGAAGACGTGGACGTGCTCCTGGAGGAGACGGACGGCCACGACGAAGTGCGCATCGCGCGAGAGGAGGGCGAACAATGATCCGTGCCACAAGCCAGGAGCAGGCCGTCGCGCCGCGCTCCGGGGACGAGCGAAAGTGGACGCGCCAGCACCTCTTAGACGTCGACGACCTGAGTGGTGACGAGATCGGCCTGTTGATGGAGACGGCCGACTCAATGAAGGAAGTGCTGGGCCGCGACGTGCCGCGCGTGCCGACGCTGCGGGGGCGCACGGTCGTGACGCTCTTCTACGAGGCGAGCACGCGCACGCGCGCATCGTTCGAGCTGGCGGGCAAGGCGCTGGGCGCGGACGTGATCAACGTCGCGGCCGGCGGCTCGAGCGTCGAGAAGGGCGAGTCGCTGATCGATACGGTGCGCACGCTACAGGCGGTCGGCGCCGACGTGCTGGTGATGCGTCACGGCTCGTCCGGGGCGCCGCACCTGGTCGCGCGGCACGTCCGCTCGTCGGTGATCAACGCCGGAGACGGCTGGCACGCGCACCCGACGCAGGCGCTGCTGGACCTCTACACGATGCGAGCGCACCTGGGCGACGTGCGCGGGCGCCGCGTCGTCATCGTCGGCGACATCGCGCACAGCCGCGTGGCGCGCTCCAACATCTGGCTGCTCTCCAACGCCGGCGCGGAGGTAACGGTCTGCGGCCCGGCGACGCTGCTGCCGGCAGGACTGCGCTCCGGCGATCCGCCGGTCGAGGAACCTCAAGCGCTGCCCCGCGTCAACGTCGAGACCGATCTCGACGCCGCGGTGGAGGGAGCGGACGTCCTGATGGCGCTGCGCCTGCAGAAGGAGCGCATGACGGGCGGCCTGCTGCCGTCGCTGCGCGAGTACGCGACGCTGTACCAGCTGAACGAGTCTCGCGTTGCCCGGGCGGCAAGCGGCGCGCTGGTGATGCACCCGGGCCCGATCAACGAAGGCGTCGAGATCTCGCCAGCGGTCGCGAGCAGCCTGCAGTCGGTGATCGACGAGCAGGTGACGAACGGCGTCGCCGTGCGGATGGCGGCGCTGCTGCTGATGTGCGGAGTGAAGACCGGATGAACGACATCACCGTCCGCGGCGGGCGCGTTCTGGACCCGGCGAACGGCATCGACGCTGTCGCCGACGTGATCGTGCGCGACGGCGTCATCGCCGAGGTCGGCAAAGCGGCGAAGGCACCCGGCGACGTTATCGACGCCTCGGGGCTCGTCGTCTGTCCGGGGTTCGTTGACGTGCACGCGCACCTGCGCGAGCCGGGCTTTGAGCACAAGGAGACGGTCGAGACGGGCACGCGGGCGGCGGCGCGCGGCGGCTTCACTACCGTCTGCGCGATGCCCAACACGGAGCCACCGACGGACTCCGCCGGCGCCGTCGAGTTCGTCCTGCGCACGGCGGCCGCGAAGGGCGTCGTTCGTGTGCTGCCGATCGGCTGCGTGACGAAGGGCCGCGCGGGCCACGATTTGGCGGAACTGGCCGAGCTGTCGGCGGCCGGCGCGGTCGCCTTCAGCGACGACGGCGCGCCCGTGGCGGACGCCGCGCTGATGCGGCGTGCGCTCGAGTACGCCGGCATGCTGCAGACGCCCGTGATCGACCACGCGGAGGAGCCGGCGCTGGCAGCCGGCGGAGTGATGCACGAGGGTTGGGTCTCGACGCGACTCGGTCTGCGCGGAGTACCGGCGGCGGCGGAAGAGTCGTTTGTCGCGCGCGACATCGCCCTCGCGCAGGCAACCGGATCGCGGGTGCACCTGGCGCACGTCAGCACGGCGGGATCGGTGGAGCTGGTGCGGGCGGCGAAGGCGCGCGGCGCGCCGGTGACGGCGGAGGTGACGCCGCATCACCTGGCGCTGACGCACGAAGCGGTGCTAACGGGCCCCACCGAGGGCGGCGCGCTGGCCTACGACACGAACGCGAAGGTGAACCCGCCGCTGCGCACGCCGGAGGACGTGGCGGCCTGCGTGGCAGGGCTCCTCGACGGGACGATCGACTGCATCGCGACGGATCACGCACCGCACGCGACGCAGGACAAGCTCTGCGAGTTCGATGCGGCGGCGATGGGCATCAGCGGCCTGGAGACGGCGCTGGCGCTCAGCCTGACGGCGATCCCGCTGGAGGCGGCGGTCGAGCGGCTGACGGCGGCCCCGGCGGCGACGCTGGGGCTGGAGCGGCACGTGCCGGGCATCGGCTCGCTCTCGAAGGGCGCGCCGGGCGACGTCGCGATCATCGACCCGGAGGGGGAGTGGACGGTGGAGCCGGAGACGTTCGCGAGCCTGGGCAAGAACACGCCGCTGACCGGCCGCACGCTAAAGGGCCGCGTGGTGGCGACGGTCTACGCCGGGAAGGTTGTGCACGATGCCCGCTAGGCCCGCTCAGCTCGTGCTGGAGGACGGAACTGTGTTTCGCGGCGAGTCGTTCGGGGCGGACGTGACTTCGGCGGGCGAGGTGGTGTTCTCGACGGCGATGACGGGGTACCAGGAGATGCTCACGGACCCGTCGTTCGCGGGGCAGGTGCTGGTGCTGACGTATCCGCTGGCCGGCAACTACGGGATCAACGCCGAGGACGTCGAGTCGAAGCGCATCCAGGTCGCCGGGCTCGTCGTGCACGAGGCCTGCGACGCGCCCTCGCACTGGCGCTCCGAGCGGACGCTGGGCGAGTACCTGGCGTCGGAGAGCATCCCGGGGATCGCCGGCGTCGACACTCGCGCGCTGACCCGCAAGCTGCGCAGCGCCGGCGTGATGATGGGCGCGGTGACGAGCGACGAGACGCCGGAGCAGGCGCTCGCCCGTCTGCGCTCAGCGCCGAGATACGGGGAAGTGGACCTCGTGCGCGGCGTCAGCACGGATGAGCCGTACGAGTGGGATCCCGCCGCTTCGGATGTCAGGCTGAAGCCTGACCCTCAGAGGAATGTGGTGGTGGTGGACGACGGGGTGAAGTACAACATCATGCGCCTGCTGGCCGAGCGCGGCTGCCGGGTGACGGCGCTGCCGCCGGACGCGAGCGCGGAGACGATCCTGGCGCTTTCGCCGGACGGGATCCTGTTCTCGCCGGGGCCGGGCGACCCGAAGTTCCTCGACTACCAGGTGGCGACTGTGCGCTCGCTGATCGGCAAGGCACCGATCCTCGGCATCTGTCTGGGCCACCAGGTGCTGGGCCGGGCGTTCGGCGCGGACACGTTCAAGCTGAAGTTCGGGCACCGCGGCGCGAACCACCCGGTGCAGGACGTCGAGACCGGCCGCGTGCACATCACGGCGCAGAACCACGGCTACGCGGTCGATCCCGACGGCCTGTCGAGCGATATCGAGGTCTCGCAGGTGCACCTGAACGACGGCACGTGCGAGGGGTTACGGCACCGCAGCGAGCCGGTGATGTCGATCCAGTACCACTCGGAGGCCTCGCCGGGGCCGCTGGACAACGTGTACGTGTTCGACCGCTTCGTGGAGATGATGGACGCAGTGAACAGTGGTTAGTGGACAGGATTCCGAAGCAACCGGAAGGTCGGGCTTCAGCCCGACGGGAGGACGCCCGATGAGTGAACCAACCTACAGAGAGGCCACGGCAGACGACGCCGGCGGTATCGCGGCGGTGGGCGGCGCGGTGTGGGAGGAGCTGGGCGCCGGCAGCGGGCTGCCCGGCCCGCCGACGGCCGAAGGGGTCGTCGCGCGGATGAAGGAGCTGGGCGAGCGCGGCGGCACGTTCGTCTGCGCGGAGGACGAGACGGTCCGCGGCTTCGCGCTGGTGCAGCCGGACGTGAACCACCCGACGGAGGCGGTGCTCGGCGTGTGGATGGCGCCGGAGGCCCGCGGCAAGGGGTGCGGCCGCGAGCTGGCGGTGGCTGGCACGGACTGGGCGCGCGAGGCGGGGTACAAGAGCCTGCGCGGGACGATCCCGGAGGGGAACGAGCCGGCGCTGTCGTTCTTCGGTGACTTCGCGAGCATGGCGCAGATCGTGGGCCAGGGCATGGAGTACGAGCTGCCACTGTGAGCGAGGATCATCCCAACTTTGATGCGAAGCGTGCGGCGATCGACGCCACGCTTGCTGAGTACAACACGCTCAGAGAGGAGATCCTCTTCCGGATGCGCGCCGCAGACTACTTTGCAGTGCTGGCGCTTGCCGGACTGAGTGCTGCCATTGGAATCGCCTCGGAGGGCTCGGATCTTCTATTCCTCGGCGTCTCGTACCTTGCGTCGATGTCCGGAATCCTCTATCTCAACCAGCTCCTCTTGTCTAGGCGGGTTGGCCACTACATAGCGACGAGGATCGAGCCGAGGGTTGCGCGGTACACCGGAATGCCGGATGCCCTCTCTTGGGAGGGATTCGTCCGCACCGTGCCTCATGTGTGGCCCTGGCCCAGGCCAGTCCTGATGAACACTGTCTTTTTCGTTGCGCTGGCTGGCGTCGCCCTCGGACTCTCGGCTGCGGAAAGTCTCAACGAGTGGACCACTGGCGCCTTCTGGTTCGCCGCGCTCGGCCTAGTGCCATTCATCTTGTGGGCGTGGTGGTATGCGGAGATGCGTCCATATGACCCTGATTCTCCGTCGGGCGGGGCCCGATGACGCCTAAGCCCTCCAAGGTCCTGATCATTGGCTCCGGCCCTATCGTCATTGGGCAGGCAGCGGAGTTTGACTACTCCGGGTCGCAGGCGTGCCGGTCGCTGCGGGAGGAGGGCGTGCACACGGTGCTCGTCAACTCCAACCCGGCGACGATCATGACCGACGAGGGGATCGCCGACACGATCTACATCGAGCCGCTGACGGTGCCCGTGATCGAGCGCATCATCGAGCGCGAGAAGCCGGACGGCCTGCTGCCGACGCTGGGCGGGCAGACGGGGCTGAACCTGGCCATCGCGCTGGCCGACGCCGGCGTGCTGGAGAAGTACGACCTGCGCTCGCTGGGGACGCCGATCGAGACGATCCGCACGGCCGAGGACCGCGGTCTCTTCGGCAAGCTGCTGGAGGAGATCGGCGAGCCGGTGCCGGAGAGCGAGACGGTGACGACGATGGAGGAGGCCCGTAGGGCGGCGAAGGAGATCGGCCTGCCGCTGGTGGTGCGCCCGGCGTACACGCTGGGCGGCACGGGCGGCGGCATCGTGCAGACGCCCGACGAGCTGGAGCACATCGTGCGCGGCGGGCTGGCGGCGTCGCCGATCACGCAGGTGCTGATCGAGCGCTACCTGGCCGGCTGGAAGGAACTGGAGTACGAGGTGATGCGCGACGGCGCCGACAACTGCATCACGATCTGCAACATGGAGAACATCGACCCGATGGGCGTGCACACGGGCGACTCGATCGTCGTCGCGCCCAGCCAGACGCTGCCGGACAAGGAATACCAGATGCTGCGCACGGCATCGCTGAAGATCATCCGCGCGCTGGGCATCGAGGGCGGCTGCAACATCCAGTTCGCGCTGGCGCCGCGCAGGGAGATCGCCGACTGGGAGCCGCGCGGCCGTGGTCTTCCGCCGTACTACGTGATCGAGGTCAACCCGCGCGTGTCGCGCAGCTCAGCGCTGGCGTCGAAGGCGACGGGCTACCCGATCGCGCGCGTGGCGGCGAAGATCGCCGCCGGCAAGACGCTGGACGAGATCCCGAACCGCGTGACCGGCAAGACGACAGCCGCGTTCGAGCCGGCGCTGGACTACTGCGTGGTGAAGATACCGCGCTGGCCGTTCGACAAGTTCCCGCTGGGCGAGCGCCGCACCGGCACGCAGATGAAGGCGACAGGCGAGGTGATGGCGATCGACCGGACGTTTGAGGCGGCGCTGGGCAAGGCCGTGCGTTCGCTGGAGTTCGGCGGGCGCTCGCTGCTCTGGGAGAACCCGGCCTGGCGCGACATCGACCCGCGCGACTACGTGGCGATCCCGACGGACGAGCGGCTGTGGGCCGTGCTGGCGTCGTTGCGGCGCGGCGCGACGGTCGAGGAGCTGTCGGGCCTGTCGGGGATCGACCCGTGGTTCCTGACGAAGATGAACCGCATGGTCGAGGTCGAAAAGCGGCTGCTCAGCGAAGCGCTGACGCCCGACCTGATGCGCGAGGCGAAGCGCACCGGCCTCTCCGACGGCGTCATCGGCACACTGGCCGACCGCCTGCCGGAGCAGGTGCGCGGCCTGCGCACGGAGTGGGGCGTCCAGCCGGTCTACAAGACGGTGGACACGTGCGCCGCGGAGTTCGAGGCCGAGACGCCGTACTTCTACTCGACGTATCCCGCTGCCGCGGCCGGCGATGGCGAAAACGAAGCGCCGGCGCTGCCGGGCGAGAAGGCGCTGGTCATCGGCAGCGGACCGATCCGCATCGGGCAGGGGATCGAGTTCGACTATTCGGCGGTGCACGCTGCCTGGGCGCTGCGCGAGGCCGGAGTCGGCGCGATCATGGCGAACTCCAACCCGGAGACCGTCTCGACCGACTTCGACACGAGCGACCGTCTCTACTTCGAGCCGCTGGACGAAGAAGGCGTGCGCGACCTGCTGGAGAACGAGACGGAGAACGGCTCGGCACCGGGCCGCCCGCCGTCGACGATCGTGCAGTTCGGCGGCCAGACGGCGATCAACCTGGCGACGCCGCTGTCGCGCGCCAACCTGCCGATCCTCGGCTCGAGCGCGGAGGCGATCGACCTGGCGGAGGACCGCCGGCGCTTCGAGGACCTGCTGCAGAGGCTCGGCATCCCGCAGCCGCCGGGCGCAGGAGTGTCGACGATCGAGGAGGCGCTGCAGACGGCGCAGCTCATCGGCTACCCGGTGCTCGTGCGGCCGAGCTACGTGCTCGGCGGGCGGGCGATGGAGATCGTGCAGAACGCGACGGACCTCGTGCGTTATGTCGCGGAGGCGGCAAAGATTTCGCCGGGCAAGCCGGTGCTGATCGACAAGTACATGGCGGGCATCGAGGCGGAGGTCGACGCGATCTGCGACGGCGAGGGCGGCGCGCTGATCCCCGGCATCATGCAGCACGTCGAGCGCGCGGGCGTCCACTCGGGCGATTCGATGGCGGTCTACCCCGCCGTCGGTCTGACGGAGGGCGAGAAGACGACGATCGTCGCGCACACGCTGCGGCTGGGCCAGGCGCTGGACGTGCGCGGCCTGATGAACATCCAGTACGTGATCATGCGCCGGGAGGAGGGGGAATCGGGGGTCTACGTGATTGAAGTGAACCCGCGCGCCAGCCGCACGGTGCCGTTCATCTCGAAAGTGACAGGCGTGCCGATGGTGCGGCTGGCGGTTCAGGTGATGCTGGGCAAGACGCTGCGCGAGCTGGGCTACGAGCCGGGAATCTGGCCGGAGCAGAAGCTGGTGGCCGTGAAGGCGCCGGTGTTCTCGATGTCGAAGCTGATCGGCGTGGACACGCACCTGGGCCCGGAGATGAAGTCGACGGGCGAGGTGATGGGCGTCGACCGGACGTTCGAGGCGGCGCTGGCGAAGGCGCTGATCGCGTCCGATATGTCGCTGGCCGGGCGCAAGTCGGTCCTCCTGAGCCTGGACGACGACACGAAGCCGGAGTCGGTGCCGCTGATCCGCACGCTGCAATCGGCGGGCTACCGCATCTACGCGACGGAGGGCACGGCGACGATGATCCAGGCGCTGGGCATCCCCGTGGAGATGGTGCCGAAGCGGCTGGACGAGGGCTATCCGAACGTCGTCGACGTCATCCGCGAAGGGATCGTCGACGCCGTGATCAACACGCCGGAGGGCCGCGTGACGGAGACGCTGCGGGACGGCTTCCACATCCGCCGCGCGGCGGCCGAGAAGCGCATCCCCTGCCTGACCTCGATCGATACGGCAGCGGCGGCGGTCGATGCACTGATGCGCGGGGAGTCCACCGAAGGCGGGTTCACGGTGCAGCCGCTGCGGGACTACCTGGACACGTGAGCGGACTAAAGCTGGAACGTGCGCGGGTCGTCTCGCAGGAGGAGCTGTACGAGGATACGCACCTGATGTGGCTCTCCTGCCCGGCTGTCGCGCGCGGTGCCGCGCCGGGGCGGTTCCTGATGATCCACTGCACGGACGCGCTCGACCCGCTGCTGCCGCGCCCGATGTCGTTCCACCGTTTCCGCGAGGCGGGCGGCGAGCGGCAGTTTGCGATCCTCTACGACGTGCGCGGACGCGGCACGGCGTGGCTCTCGGGGCGCAAGGCTGGCGACGCACTCACGATGTTCGGGCCGCTGGGACGCGGCTTCGAGGTGGACGCCGGGTCGGAGAACATCCTCCTCGTCGCGGGCGGCCTGGGCGTCGCGGCAGTGGTCTCGCTGGCGGACGAGGCGGTGGCGGCCGGCCGGTCGGTTACGCTGCTGCAGGGTGCGCGCACGGCGGCGAAGCTCTGCCCGCCGGAGCACCTGCCGGCGGAGGTGGAGGCGATCTCGGCGACGGACGACGGCTCGGAGGGGCACCGGGGCCGCGTGACGGAGCTGCTGGCGGAGCGCATGCCGTGGGCGGACCAGGTGTTCGCCTGCGGGCCAAACCTGATGTTCGAGTCGATGGCCGCCGTCGTCCGCGAGATGCGCACGCGGAAGCCCGTGCAGGTACTGCTGGAGGAGCGGATGGGCTGCGGCACGGGCGTCTGCTACGGCTGCGCGGTGTTCACGCGCAAGGGCGTGCGTCTCGTCTGCCGGGACGGGCCGCGGATGGAGCTTCGCGAGGCGTTCGGATAGTCTAGAGACGAGATGACTGCCGAGACGCCCGAGCCACGGGCAAACAGACTGCCGCTCGCTGTATTTGTCGGCTCTATCGTAGTGCTGGCTGTGGCAGTACTCGCGGGGCTGGCGTTTTCGTCCGGGAGCGGCGACGACGCCGCCGCCACGCCGACTGTGATCGACGACCTGGCGGTGACGATCGAGATCAGCGACTTCCGGTTCCAGCCCCCGAACCTGTCCGTTCCCGCGGGCGCGACGGTGACGTGGGTGAACCACGACGAGGCGCCGCACGACTCCGAAGCCCGAGCCGGGAGGTGGGGAACAGGCCTGCTGAAGCGGGACGAAGAGCACTCCGTCACATTCGATCAGCCGGGGACGTGGGCGTACTACTGCACGATCCACCCGTATATGACGGCGACGCTGACGGTGCGCTGACGGGACCATCGGTGGCCTCGCCCCGCCCGCAAGCCTAAAGGCATGCGGCTACGGCTTCGGGGAAGGACGGCGACGCTGACAGTGCGCTGAGCGCCGCCCCAACGAAGGCGCAACGACCACCCTCCGTCAATCCTTGACCGGCGCGGCCTTATTGACAGAGAAGCGGCGGTCGCTTACTACTGGTGCCGCCGTACGAAGCAGAGACAGGAGGCGCCCCATGGCCGGCCCAAGAATCACCGCAGGCAACACAGAGATCATTTCGCTCACGGACCTCGAGATGCAGTTCCCCTGGGCGGCGTTCTTTCCGAACGTGCCGATGAACGAGCTGGAGGAATACCGGGACCTGTACCCGGGGAGCTGGGGCGACGTCGGTTTTAAGACCGACGCCGGTTGTTACGCGATCCGCAGCGAGGGCGAGACGATCCTCGTCGACACGGGCCTGGGACCGGGGCCGCACGAGATGCTGCGCGGCGCCACGGGCGACCTTGTGAACGACATGAAGTCGAAGGGGGTGCCGCCGGACGACGTCGATATCGTCGTGCATACGCACCTGCACCCGGACCATGTGGGCTGGAACATGTCCGGCGACGCGCCGACGTTCCCGAACGCACGGTATTACGCGCCACAGGCGGACTGGGACTTCTTCAACGCAGCGCTGGCCGCCAACCCGCAGATGGAGCAGGTGATCCCGCTGAACGACTTGGGCCGCCTGGAGCTATACGACGGCGAGATCACGATCACGTCGGAGGTGACGACTCTGGCCACGCCCGGCCACACGCCGGGCCATTGCAGTGTGCTGGTGAACTCAGACGGCGAGAAGGTGCTGATCGCCGGCGACCTGGCGCACCACCCGGCGCAGGCCGACCGGCCGGAGTGGTCGGCGGCGTTCGACGCGGACGGCGCCAAGGCTTCGGCGACACGCAAGAAGATGCTGGACCAACTCGTGGAAGAAGGCAACGTCGCGGCGTTCTGCCACTTCCCGGGTGACGGCTTCGGCCACATCGTCGACGCCAACGGGAAGCGCGTGTTTAGGGCGCTTTAAGACGCAGTCCGGGCGCGGCCTCTCGACCACGCCCGGACCCGGATTCACACCTCTCGCGCCTATTTCGCCGCGGACGTATCCATCACGGCGGTCTCGCCGCGTTCCTTCGTGCGGACGCGGATAACGTCCTCGACAGCCGAGACGAAGATCTTGCCGTCGCCGACTTCGCCGGTGGCGGCGGTGTCGCAGATCGCGTCGATCGCCTTCTCGGCTTGATCGTCGTTGACGACGATCAAGAGCCAGACCTTGGGCAGGAACTCCACGCGGTACTGGCGCCCGCGCCACTGCTCGACGATGCCCTTCTGGACGCCATGGCCCTTGACCTCGGCGACGGTCATCCCGTGGTAGCCCAGCTCTTCGAGAACCGCCTTGACAGCGGTCAGCCGCTCGGGCCGGATTATCGCTTCGATTCGCTTCATTGAGTTGATTCCTTTCTCCGCACAGGGCGGCGGAGCAGGTCACGTCGCGGCGCGCGCGGGATGACTCGCTCCGTCATGTTACTTCAGTCTCCGGCCGGGCCACTCTGGGCCGCGGGGCGCGAGGGAGGGGGAGGAGGCGGCGGCGGCGGGACGGGTGCGCCGTCACCGATGCCGCCGAAGATGCCCGATCCAGCCGCCGTACTGAAGTCGGGATAAGCGGACATGCCGTGCTCGCCGATATCCAGACCTTCCATCTCTTCCGCTTCGCTGACACGCAGGCCGATGGTGAAGCGGATCGCCAGGAAGACCGCACCCGCCATAACGGCCGTAAAGGCGACGATGGCGCCGATGCCGACGAGCTGAGCCGCCAGCTGCTCCACACCGCCGCCCATCAGCAGCCCGTAGTTCTCTTCGCTGCCGTAGGCGTTGAGCAGCAGGTCCTGGCTGCTGAACAGTCCGACGGCTATGACGCCCCAGATCCCGGCGAACCCGTGAACGGAGACGGCGCCGACAGGGTCGTCGATGCGCAGTTGTTCGAGCAGCCGGACGCCGCCCATTACGACGAGCGCGCCGATCGAGCCGACGGCGACGGCCGCCCACGGCTCGACTGTCGCGGTCCCCGCTGTGATGGCGACGAGGCCACCCAGGGCTCCGTTGACGACGAAGCCCATGTCGTAGTTGTCAGTCATGAACTTGGAGATAATTGCGGCGGTGGCCGCGCCGGCGCCGGCGGCCAGCGTCGTGGTCACGGCAACACGGGCTGCGATTTCAGCAAAGCCGCCGGAGAGGCCAAGCGTGGAGCCGGGGTTGAAGCCGTACCAGCCGAACCAGAGGATGAACATGCCGAGGACGGCGATGCTCATGTTGTGGCCGGGAATAGCGTTGATCGAGCCGTCCTTACCGAACTTGCCGATGCGCGGCCCGACGATGATCGCGCCCATCAGGCCGGCGATGCCGCCGACGGTGTGCACGACGCCGGAGCCGGCGAAGTCGATGTAGCCGTTGGCCATGAAGGTGTCTTCACGGAACGCCGTGAGCCAGCCGTTGCCGTCCCACGCCCAGTGGACTACGACCGGATAGATGAGCGCGGTGATGAACACCGTGTACACGAGGTAGGCGGTGAACTTCGTTCGCTCGGCCATGGCGCCGGAGACGATCGTCGCGGCGGTGGCGGCGAAGGCGAACTGGAAGATCCAGCTAGCGTAGTCGTCGAACCCCTTCAGGAAGAAGTCGCCGTCTCCGAATAGTCCGGGGGCGCTGTCGCCCGTCACGCCGTAAGCGATGCCCCAGCCGACGGCCCAGAAGGCGATGGCGCCTACCGAGGCGTCGAGGATGTTCTTCATCAGGATGTTCGTGGTGTTCTTGGCGCGTACGAAGCCGGACTCGACCATGGCGAACCCGGCCTGCATGAAGAAGACCAGGAACGCGGCGATCAGAAGCCAGGCGGTATCGACCGCGCCGATGATGTCCTCAAGAGGGTCGGCCTCCTGGGCGCTGGTGGTGGAGAGGAGCGCCAGCGCGAGCAGCGCTCCTCCAATCACGGCGACCGGCCGCCGCATCCATATCAGGTGTCGAACCATTTCGTCCTCCCTCTCGTGGAAAGTGTTATATCTCGCCAGGCGTTTGCTGAAGCGGCCGTCGCCGGATCCAGGTACTCAACCTTTGCTGGGCTCCGAAACCGGCGTCAGCGCGTATCCGCGCCTGGTGACGGTCTCGATGCGCCAGCAGTCGCTGCCCCGCAGCTTCTTGCGCAAACGCGACATGTGGACCGTTAGCTTCTTGTCTTCGCCTGTCGAGCGCTCGTTCCAGACGGCGAGGAGAAGCCGTGAGCGGGGGACAACCTTGCCCGCATTGCGAGCCAGCACGAAGAGCAGCTCGAACTCAACGAATGTAAGCTCGATACGCTCGCCCCGGACCCAGACCTCGAAGCGGTCCCGGTCGATAGTCACGTTGCCAAGAGATATGCGTGACGACGTCATAGGCACGATAGTAGAGATCTATCGTTGCCCGGTGATTTCGGGGGTGTTTCTTATAGGTTAAGGGGATGTTACGTCCCGGCCTGAGTGAACCGGCGGCGTCGAGCGTTCAGCCTAGGCGCTGGCGGGCGCTTCTTCGGCGAAGAAGTGCTGGACGCTGGTCTTGGCGGCGATCCGCTGAGCGATCGCGCTGAAGGCCTGGGCGACGGGCGACTCGGGGTCGCTCTCCACGATCGGGATACCGGAGTCGGCACCAGCGCGGACGTCGCTGTGCAGCGGGATGGAGCCGAGGAAGTCGATTCCCAGCTCGTCGGCCATCGCCTCTGCGCCGCCCGTGCCGAAGATGTTGGTGCGCTCGCCGCAGTGCGGGCAGGCGAAGTAGCTCATGTTCTCGACGAGGCCGAAGACGGGGACGTTCATCTTCTCAAACATCGTCACGGCCTTCGTGGCGTCCTCAACCGAGACGGCGTTCGGTGTCGTAACAACGATCGTTCCGGCGATGGGCGCCTCGGTGGCGGCGCTCATCGACGCGTCGCTGGTGCCGGGTGGCAGGTCGAGCACGAGGTAGTCCAGGTCGCCGCCCTCTGACCACGGCAGGTCGTGCAGTAGCTGGCGCACGCCGCTGCCGATCATCGGGCCGCGCCAGACGACGGGCAGGCCGCGCTTGAGAACGAAGCCGAGTGAGACGGCGCGGATGCCGTAGCGCTCGATGATCTGGAGGCCAGTGTCAGCCTGACTGCCGACGGGCACGCCGAGCATCGTCGGGACGTTGGGCCCGGTGACGTCGGCGTCCAGCAGGCCGACCGACGCGCCGAAGCGCCGGAGCGCCAGCGCGAGGTTGACGGCAACGGTGGACTTGCCGACGCCGCCCTTGTTGGAGGCGACGGCGATGATGTTGCGCACGCCCGGGACGGCCGTCGGGCCCTGGGCGGCGCCTGTCGTGCGCACCGCTGCGTCCATCTCGACGTCGACGCGCTCGATGCCGGGGAGAGCCAGGAGCAGCTCCTCGGCCTGCGCCTTCATCTCATCGCGGACGGGACAGGCCGGGGTCGTGAGGACGATCTTGACTGCGATCTGCCCGTCGCCGATTTCGATGCTGTCTTCGGGGATGAAGCCCAGGGCGACGATGTCCTGGTGGAGGTCCGGGTCCTGGATCTGGCTGAGGGCGCTCAGCACTTGTTCCTTGGTTACGCCGTCTGGATCGGCCATCGGTATCCTTTCGAATCAGCGGTTGCGGGGTACAAATCGCTGAGAAGCGCAGGAAATCTGCGCGTTTGTGTAGTCCGTTGGAGAAACCTTTTGGGGTAGTTGACCGTTATAACTATACAACGAAAGCGATGGATGAGAAATTTAAGCAGCCCTTAGCTTGCAAATCATGGTAGTATACCCCCACGGGGTACATCCGGAGCGTCGGCTGTAACGTAATAGATGCAGACGACATCTTTGATGGAAGCGGAGCATCAGGTAACCCAGGAGAGATGGAAATGCCGAAGACACAGGTAATTGAAAAGAAGCGCCCGAAGGCCAAGAAGGCGGCGACCGCAACAGTCGAGACGACTACGCTTGAGCAGCCGACCTGCCAGCACCACTGGGTTATCGCCTCGCCACGAGGCGCGATGAGCGAGGGCCGCTGCAAGCGCTGCGGCGAAGCGCGTGAGTTCCGCAACTCGACTACGGACTACGTCTGGGACGACGACTCGACGAAGGACAAGGGCTACACGCCGTGGCGTGGGACCCGCTCCTCGCCGAAGATGATCGACGATGTCCAGGCGGCGTCGGCCGGCGCTCCGAACGGCGCTTCGCTCTCCTAAACAAGTCAACGCACACCCCCTTGAAAGGCCTCCTGCCGCACGGGAGGCCTTTCGCTTGTCCGGCGCGGGAGTTTCTTGGTGCCCCGTTCGCCCTTCGATACCTCAGGGCGAACGGGGCGGGGCGCCGGTGCTCCGGCTCGGCAAGGCTGCCCTACAAGGCCGCGCGCGCCCCTCCCCACCCGGACAAGCCTGAAGGCATGCGGCTACGATGTTCCCTCTCGCCGGGGCATGCGGCTGATATCATGAGACGACGATGGACCTGCACGTTGACCTCGTGAGCGGCGGCAAGCGGCAGCTTTCGCTGGCGAACCCGGTGATGACAGCGTCCGGCACGTTCGGTAACGGCCTCGAGTACCAGAAGGTCTTCGACATCCAACGGCTGGGCGCGATCGTGAGCAAGGCGATCACGCGCCGGCCGCGCAAAGGCAACGTGCAGCCGCGCATCGCCGAGACGGCGGCGGGGATGATCAACTCGATCGGCCTCCAGAACATCGGCCTGGCGGCGATCATCCGCGACGTGGCGCCGGTCTGGGAGACGTGGGCGGTGCCGGTGATCGCCAACATCGCGGGTGAGACGGTGGGCGACTACGCGGAGCTGGCCTCGCGCCTGGACGGCGTCGCCGGCGTCTCCGCGATCGAGATGAACATCAGCTGCCCGAACGTTGAGAGCGGCCTCGAGTTCGGCGCCGACCCGAACGCCGCGAACGAGGTGACGAGTGCCGTGCGGCGGCGCACCGACCTGCCGCTGATCGTCAAGCTGACGCCGAACGTCACCGACATCGTGGCCGTCGCCTCGGCCGTCACCGACGGCGGCGCGGACGCCCTCACGCTGATCAACACGTACCCGGCGATGAGCATCGACGTGCACACCCGGCAGCCGGCTCTGGGCTGGGGCACGGGCGGGATGTCCGGGCCCGCGCTGAAGCCGATCGCGGTGCGCCTGGTGTACCTCGTCTCGCAGGCCGTGGAGGTGCCGGTCATCGGCTGCGGCGGGATCACGACGGGCGAGGACGCGGTTGAGTTCCTGCTGGCGGGGGCGTCGGCGGTGCAGGTGGGCACGGCGACGTTCCGCAACCCGCGCGCGGCGCTGGACGTGCTCGAAGGCATCGAAGCGTACATGCGCGACGAAGGCGTCGAGGACGTGGCGTCGCTCGTCGGCGCGGCCCACCCTTCCGCAGCCGAACCGCGACCCGCCCAGGCGTCCGGTTGAGCGACGCCAGCGGCGACCTGCTCGCCGTCCACACGTCGGACCTGCACATCGACGGCCGCTTCGCCGACGAGTTCCACCCGCTCTGCCGGGTGCTGGAGACGGCGAAGACGCTGGACGCCAACCTGATCCTGCTGGCCGGCGACATCTTCGACCACAACCGCGTGCCGCTGGCGCAGCTGGACGCGGTGGCGCGGATGCTGGGCGACGCGGGCGCGCAGATCGTCGTCCTGCCGGGCAACCACGACCCGATCACGGCGGACTCGGTGTACCGCCGCGGCGGGCTGGCGGACGTTCCGAACGTGCACGTGCTGGGTGTGAGCAGCGAGGAGCGCTTCGTCTGGCGGGAGCGCGACCTGGAGGTCTGGGGCCGCGCGCACTTCGACTACGAGAACATGTCGCCGCTGCAGGACTCGCCGCCGCCCGAGGCGGGGCGCCGGATCGCGGTGGCGCACGGGCACTGGCTGAAGACGGAGGAGGATGCGCACCGGGGCTGGCTGATCACGGACGAGGACATCGCCTCGACGGGGGCGGCGTACGTGGCGCTGGGCCACTGGCCGCAGGCGCAGCCGGCGGGCGACGGCCGCGTGCCGGCGTACTACTGCGGTTCGCCGGACCTGGCGGCGACGGTGAACGCGGTGCGAGTGCGCGCAGACGGCAGTGTGGCGGTGGAGCGCGTGCCGCTGGCGGAGCATGGCGGCTGATTGACCGCGTGAGGCGGGCGCGCTTAACCTGAAATCGGTACGGGGTGTAGCTCAGGCAGGTTAGAGCGCCTGGTTTGGGGCCAGGAGGTCCCCGGTTCGAATCCGGGCACCCCGACCAAGTCCCAGTTGGGTCACGTCTTCGCGAGTTCGCTTCTCGCTGGACCGGGCGATGCCGGGTCTGCATCACTCCCGGGAGAGTCGTGCGCCACGAGCCCCATCTTTTCGACTCGGCAGAAGGCTCGCACGACTTCCGGATCGAATTGGGTACCCTCGCAACGCAATATCTCTTGCATCGCCTCTTCGTGAGACGCCGCCTTGCGATAGACACGATCGGAGGTGATGGCGTCATAGGTATCAACAACCGCGAAGATCCGAGAGCCTATCGGGATGTTGGTGCCCTTGAGGCCACGCGGGTACCCCGTTCCATCGAATCTTTCATGGTGCGCGAAGACGATCTGCGACGCCTTCTTGAGGACGGGAATCCCTTTCAACATCTCGTAGCCCTGGCGGGGGTGCTCACAGATCTTCTTCCATTCGTCGTCCGTAAGGGGCCCCGGCTTCAGGAGGATGGCGTCCGGAAGAGTCATCTTTCCAATATCGTGCACGATCGCCGCTCGACCGATCTCCTCGACTTCCGTTTCGCCGAGGGCCATCTCGCGGGCGACTGAGATGGCCAGTTCGGAAACGCGACGACCGTGGTCGTGGGTAGCGTGGTCGCGTTGGTCCAGCGACCGGGCTAGAGTCGCCAGAGTCTCGTGATAACTACGCTCCAGGTCATCAGCTCTGTCCTTAAGCTCGACGGCTTGCCCGGCCAGTTGGTCTCTCTGCCGACCCATGATCTCCGCGCCCCAGCGGTGGACGGCAAACAGCGCGATGTAGATCACCGTGAGGCCCGTTGCGACAACCACGTAGATGGTGCGCGTGGCCTCGTTGACGGGCCCCGCAACTTGCGCGTAATCCTCGTACACCTCGAGCACGCCGGCCACCTCGCCAGAGTCCCCAATATAGATGGGGGCGTAGATCTCGAGGAGTCGATCGTGACCCAACTCGAACTCGTTCTCCGCTGCATCCAGATCCGACGTCTCTGCCTCAGAAGCACCCCCCAGGGCCACGGCCAGGCCTCCTTCAACGGGAAAGATCTGACCGACGAGAGACGGCTCGTCGGAGTACACGATCTGTCCCTCTGGGCTCCAGATCTTCACCCGGATCACGCCCGGACCCGTGACCTGCAACCGCAAGTCTTGGTCGAGGTCCGAATATGCCGGCCCGGTCAGGGGAGCAGCGAGCACACCGGGTTCCAAATATGTTCCTAGAGCCCTCGCGTCCCACGCGACACCCTCTCGGTGCTCCTCCAGGATATCCGCTTCGATGGACGACGAAATAAGCTGAGTGCCGCTGTAGATGGCCACCACTCCAATGCCCAGTAGGAGAAGGGCGCTGGGGACAGTGAAGTACCAGACCATCTTTGAACCAAAGATGGCACGCAAGAGCCTGCTCAGGGGCCCTCGCCCGGCGGTGGCCGGGGCAAGAAGGTGAACCCGCGACTCATTCTCCACAGTCATCCGCGCTCCTACCAGTCTGCTTGTCACGCCGCGTTGGATGACCCACCAGTACGTAAGAAGGCGACGACGTGTCAATTGTTGCAGCCGTCACAAAGCCTGCGGCCAACGAAAACACGCCGAGGCAGGGGCGTCGGGGCCGCCCGACCACGCGGAAAGGCCTTGCCTCGATCGAGGCATCCTGGGTCAGGAGGCCGGAGGTGCGCCCTGAGGGGCCTTCGCGGCCCTCTGGCCCACTCGGAATCCGCCCACCCCGACCAGATTCTGATACGGATTGACCAAACGAATACGCGTTATTGACATCTTATTATGCGAGGCGTAGAATCCCTCCATCGACAGTACGCGCTGTCAGAAGGAGGCTCCGAATGGCCATCTACGTAGGCACTCAGGTCAGCCCCACCCCCGGGAATCTCCAGGCCCTCTTAGCGGAAGGTGAGCGCTACAACGAGCTCGTCGAGAAGATCGGCGGAACGCCGGTCGGCGGCTGGACGGTAGCACTGGGAGAAGGACAGGGCACACTGGCGCTTCTCGTGTCTTACCCCGACCTGGCGGCATATCAGGCGGCGACCGAGAAGGCTCAGACGGACGCGGAGTTCGTCAAGTTCATCGCCGACCTCGGCCCCCTGGTAGCCGGTATGAGTAGCGCCGTCTACACTCCCGCCCCCACCTCGCGGCTGCAGTAGTTCTGCCGGTCGACCAGGCGGCGTAGCTTCTCAGACCCGGAGAGAGCTTCGGCTGCTGGCGCGTCCACTGCAACGACCGCACTCGCGGCGCGTCAGCTCGGAGGCTGTTGCTGCGCGCGCGAGGCCCACGCCAGCACGCACGGACGCGGCGATCCCAAAGTGGTCAGGCTCCCGGCCGAGTTCGGCCCAGGCCCCCCGCTGGTTGACGCGGTTCGCCCTATGGTGTCCGTCATGAAAGGCCTGGCGGCTACGGCCCGCGCTTTACGGGCTCTTCTGGTCAGCGCGCTCCAGGAGCCAGTCTTTGATCTGCTCGCCGGCCTCGGTGAGCTTCTCGTGGGCGTCCCCGGTGGCGGCGTTGTCCCCGAGGTACGTGTCCACTTCGGCGGCGCGCGCTTCCCAGGCGTCCGCCGGGCCCGGGCCGGACGGCGTCGTCAGATCCCTTGCGGTAAGGCCGATGACGAGGGCGGCGACAGCGGCGATGGTCAGCTTGAGCATGGTGCTCCTCCTTCGACACTGATTATCGGCGACTCCCATCGCCGGGTTCTCGCCGCGCGCGGGTGAAGGAGTGGTGCGTTAAGGACGCGTTTTGCGCCACGCTCCTGGCGCGCGCTACGATGCCAGTGATGGACGAGAGCGAACGCGAACCGGACGAACCCGGCGCCTACGACGACGATCTGGAAGAGGAGGGCGCCGTGATGCTGGTGCGCCAGGTGCCGCTGGGGATCGTGTTCGCGCGCATAGTCGTCGTTTCAGGGATGGGGATCACGGGCGCGCTGGCGATCTTCTTCTTGATCGGGGCGATCTGGCTGCCGGCGGCGATCTCGCTGGGCCTGACGATCGTTTTCCTGTTCCTGATGTTCTTCATCGAGCGCGGCGCCGACGCTTCTTCCAGCGGGTAATGAAGACGCCGGCGAGTTTCGCCGGCGTCTGTACCTGTTGGCTCTGGTCTAGTCGGGTTGTGACGGGGGCTTGGTGTCCTCGCCGGGGGCCTCCGGCGGAGCGGATGTAGAGGCGGCGACGACCTCGGCTTCGGGCTTCTTCTCTTCGCCTTCTTCCCCGTCCTTGATCTCGCGGCGGAATTCGCGGATGCCGCGGCCGATGCCCTTGCCGATGTCGCCGATGCGTGTCGCGCCGAAGAGCACGACGACGATGGCGAGGATGATCAGTAGCTCAGGTGCGCCTAGACTTCCAAACATGAGTCACTCCTCAGTAACAGGATAGCACTGCGTACAGGGCGCCACAAACGGGCCGCTACGAGGCTTCGACAGTGACGTCTTCGATGATCAGGGCCGTCGAGAGGTCTTCCTGGCAGTCTTCGGCGGTACTGACGGAGCAGACGCTGAAGTTGGCGAGGCCCGTCAGGATGTCCTGGCCCTCGATCACGGTGCCGAAGACGGTCTCCTTGCCGTCCAGCCGCTCGTCTGCGGTGTAGAGGATGCGGAACTGGCTGCCGTGGACTTCCTCGCCCCCGTCGCTGTTGGCAGCGAGGACGACGGCGAACGGCTCGTGCCCCATTCCGGAGTCTTCAATAGACAGTGTGTAGCCGGGGCCACCGAGGCCTGAGCAGATGCGTTCGCCTTCGCCGGTGCAGGTGGGGTCGCCGGTCTGCGCGAAGTAGGCCTGGTCGACGTAGAAGAAGGCGGCGCCGTCGTAGAAGTTCTTGGCGGCGAGGAAGGCGAAGCTGTTGACGGCGAGCGGCGCTTCGGTAGAGAGGTCGATGACGATGTCACCCTCGCTCGTCCTGAGGGTCGCGATGTGCGCCGTGGTGGCGTCGATGACGGGCAGTGGGCCGCCCTTCCACTGTTGAGCGTCAGAGGTCGGCTGGGGGGTTGTGTCGACGTTGACGATGGGCGCGCCATCGCCGGACGTGCCGCCGAAGTTGGCACCGAAACCGACGGCGCCCATGGAGGCGATCATCACGACGATGAAGAAGACGTAAAACGCCTTGACGTTGAAGATCAGGTTTACGGGAAACGGGGGTTTGGCACGGCGCTTGCCTGCTAGTTCCGCCGGTCCGCGTCGCCTTCGTCTGCGCTGTTTTGCCACTTAGTCTGTCACCTCTCGTAGATCAGATGTACGCCAAGTATAACAAAGCGTGTGTTCGTTTCATCACAATGAGGATACGTGCCGCGCTAGTGTAACGGTTCCGCCGCGACAGGCATCCTTCTTATTGACAAATCTAAGGGAAAGTTGGGTCAAGCGATATGGCACTCACGCAGCAGATCGGGACGACGGACGCGAGCACCTGGGCCGACCTGAGCGGACGCTGGTTTTTCGCCTGGCGGATGGCCGCCGCCTGCGAAGGCGCTCTGCGCGAGGTGACCGAGGCGCGAGACGGGCTGGATGACCCCGGCCGACGGCTGGCACTGGATAAGGTGAGCTCGCTCTTGCACGACGAGATGACGCGCTGGGTCCGCCGCGGCGAGGCGCTGGACATGATCGTCGAGCGCATGCCGCGCGCCGAGTAAGGCGCCGCTATTCCGTCGCGGTGGCCGAGCCGACGACGAACTTGGTACCGTCGGCCTTCTCGCACCAGGCGCGCAGTGAGAGCCGCTTTCGCTCCCCCTCCGCCTTCTCTTCCGTGACGTTGCCGCGAGCCGTCACGCGCTCGCCCTGCCAGAGGACGTTGACCAGGGCGACGTTCATCTTGCCGCCGCTGAACCAGCCGCCGCCGAAACGCCCCGTCATCATCTCCGAAACAAAGCAGAGTGACATCATGCCCTGGACGACGATGTCCGGAAAGCCGAGATTGCGCGCGTGTTCGCGGTCGTTGTGGTAGTTCTTGTGCGGCCCGGAGAACTTCTGGCACATCTCCAGCGTGATCTCCTTTTCGGCGATCGCCAGCTCTTCGAGGACGTTCTCGTCAGCGGCCTCGAAGCGACGGTCTGATCGCTTCTCGCGGTCTTTGCCGACGACGTCGCCCTCGGTTTCCGCGCTCACGAGGAAGCTCTGGTGGGTGCGCCCGCGGTTGAGAATGCGACCGTCGGCGCCGTAGATGGCGGTCTCGTTGACGAGGTATTCGCGGTCGCGCCGGGTGTAACGATCGATGATCTGGCGGCGGGCGACGACGGTGTCGCCGACCATGATCGGGGCGAACAGCTCCCATTCCTGGCGGGCGTGCAGGTTGCCGAAGATGCTGAGGTACCAGTCAACCGTGTGGTAGACCTCGGAGTGCAGGATCAGCGCCGGGGCGACGGGGCCACCGAAGGGTGAATCGCCGAAGTACCAGGGGTTGAAGTCCTGAACGGACTCGGCGTAGTGCTGCACGAGTTCCGGGGTGATCGCAATCTCGCGCTCGCCATAGTAGCGCCCGACATGGACGTCGTCTGTGTTTGCCGTGGTCATCGCCTACGAGTCTACCTTATCGCGGAAACGTCGACGCCGTCGCCGGAGTCGTTGGTGAGCCGGACGAGGCCGCTGCCGTCGGCGTCGATGACGTACACGTCGCGACGATCGTCGCGATGGGATAGAAGAGGTGCATCGACATCGCGGCGCCCGCCGCGATGGGATGAGAAGGCGATCTGCGTTCCGTCCGGCGACCAGGCGGGGAAGGCGTCCCAGCCGTCGTCTTCGGTGACGCGGACCAGCGCGCTGCCGTCCGTGTTCGCGATGTAGAGTTCCCGGTTGAAGTCGCGAGTAGAGATGAAGGCGATCTGGACGCCGCCGGGCGACCAGGCGACCTGGCGGTCCGGCCGCGCGGCGACGGTAACTCGCGTGAGGTAAGAGAGCACGGTGTCCATTATGTAGACTTCCGGGTTCCCGTCGCGCTCGGAGATGAACGCCAGGCGGCGGCTGTCGGCGGCCCAGACGGGATTCGTGTCGTCGAGTGCGGAGAGCGTCATGTTGACGGTGTTGTCGCCGTTCGCGTCCATCATGAAGAGGTCCATGTCTCCGGTATCGCCCGACTGGTATGCGATACGAGTGCCGTCCGGCGAGCGGGTGGGGGCGAAGTCGTCCTTGTCGCTCACGGTCAGCCGGTCCTGGTTGGCCCCGCTGGCGTCCATCTCGTAGATGTCAAAGTTGCCGCGGCGGTTGGTACCGAAGAGCAGGCGAGAGCCGTCCGGCGACCACTCGTAGGGGATGTCGATGCCCCTGGTCGTGGTCAGGCGCTGGACGTTCGAACCGTCCGCGTCCATGACGTAGACGTCGCCGTCGTGCTCGTCGTTGGCCTCGGAGTAGAAGGCGATGCGCGAGCCGTCCGGCGACCAGACGGGGAAGGCGTCCGGCGAAGGATCGCTGGTCAGGCGCCGCAGGTCTGAGCCATCGGCGCCCATGACGTAGATGTCGACGTTGTCGTCGCGGTTCGGCAAGTTGAAGACGCGGTCGGCGTAGAAGGCGATGCGCGAGCCGTCCGGCGACCAGACGGGCGCCGCGTCCCAGGGCAGGACGTCGGTCAGCGACTGCGACGGCTCCCGGCCCGGCCCCGGGACGCGGATGTCATAGCCGCCGGTGGAGCGGGAGATGAAGGCGAGATGGTTCCGGACACTGTCGCCGTCACCGGAACAGGCGACGGCAAGAAGCGCCAGGCCGCCGAGGGCAACGGCGGCGGCGAGGATGACAGCGCGCGGACGGAGGGACATCTCGTACTTTAGTGACTGATTGGTCGTTTTCTTGCAGGCTACATGTTCTCACGATTAAACTACAACTCGCTCTGCCATCCGGCGGCGCGTCATCGAGATATCCTCAATGCTACTGGTCGCCCGTAAGAACCTGTTCTCTGAAAAGACACGCCTGGCGATTTCGATCGGTGGCGTCGCTCTTTCCGTGTTCCTGATCGGCATCCTTCTCTCGCTCTTTCGGGGCTGGAGCGAACGGGTCGGGAGCTTCGTCGAGGACGTGCCGGCGGACCTCTGGGTGGCCAGCGAAGGAACGACCGACTTCACGGCCGCCGCCTCGATCCTGCCCGGTGCGCTGGGCACCCGCCTGGAGCTGATCCCGGAGACGGACGTCGTGGCGCCGCTGATTGTGCGGCCCATGGAGATGTCGCATGCCGGCAACGACCCGGACGACACGTTCGACGTCCATTTCGTGGGGTACGATCCGGAGATTGGCCTGGGCGGACCGCTGGAGGTGACGGCGGGTAAGAGCCCACCGGGGCCGGGCGAGATCATCGTCGACGAGCAGATGCACCGGCGCCACGACGTCGACATCGGCGACCGGCTGGTGCGCGGAACGAAGTCGCTGACGGTTGTGGGCTACTCCAGGGGCGGCGACTTCGTCTATACGCAGGTCGCCCACGTGACGATCGAAACGGCGGTCGACTTCCTGGAGCTTGACCCGCCGTCTCAGCGCACCTTTTTCGTGATGACGCTGGACGACCCGGAGGACCGGAAGGTCTTTGCCCGGCGGCTGGAGGTGGCGCTCCCCGGCGTGGAATTCACGACGGGCGAGGACTTTGCCGCCGAGACGCGTGACCGCATTCTGGGCCAGATCTTGCCGATCTTGATCGTTGTGCTCATCGTCGCCTTCATCGTCGGGCTGGCGGTGGCCGGCCTGACGATTTACACGGCGACGATCGAAAAGTCGCGCGAATACGGGATCTTGAAGGCGGAGGGCTTCACGAACCCGTATCTGTATCGGGTCGTGTTCGAGCAGAGCATGATCACGGGCATCATGGGATTCCTCATCGGCGCCGGCCTCACGATCCTCATCGGGCCGGCGGCGCAGGGCCAGGTCCCGCAGTTCGTCGTATTTGTGCGCTGGCAAGATATCCTTGGCATCGCGGGCGCCACCCTGCTCATGGCGCTGATCGCTGCCTATATCCCTGTTAGAAGGCTGACGAGTATTGACCCGGTATCCGTCTTCAAAGGCTGATCCGCCCGAGCCCGGGCATGAGCGGCGGACGATCCTGCGGCTGGCCGGCGTCAGCAAGGTTTATCGTTCCGGCGACTTCGAGGTGACGGCGCTCGACGATGTGTCGTTCCACGTCCGCGGGGGCGAGATCGTCGCCGTCATGGGACCGTCCGGCTCCGGCAAGACGACGCTGCTGACGATCGCCGGGGCGCTGCTGCGGCCCAGCGTTGGGCGGGTGCACGTCTGCGGCATCGACGTGAGCGAAATGTCGGAGGGGCAGCTGGCCGGCGTGCGGCGGAACAAGGTCGGGTTCATCTACCAGAGCTTCAACCTGCTGGAGGCGCTGTCGGCGCTGGAGAACGTCGTCCTTGTCGCGCAGAACCACGGACACGACAAGCAGGCCGCGGGTGAGCGAGCGAGGGACCTGCTGGAGATGTTCGGCCTGGGACACCGCATGCACTCGCTGCCGAAGAAGATGAGCGACGGCGAGAAGCAGCGCGTTGCGATCGCGCGGGCGCTGGCCAAGGACCCGGAGTTGCTGCTGGCGGACGAGCCGACGGCGAACCTGGACGCCAAGCGTGGGCATGAGGTGATGGAGCTGCTGCGGCAGAAGGCGATGGAGCTGCACAAGGCGGTGGTCGTCGTATCGCACGACAACCGCATCCGCCAGTTCGCGGACCGCGTTGTGCTGCTGGAAGACGGCCGCCTGCGCGACGACGATACGCACTCCGTCTGAGACGCCGGTCAGCCCGAAGACGGTCGTTCTTCGGGCCGATTAGCAGCGAGATCCGGCCCGAACACTGCAACTAATCGGAAGTCGTCAATTTGTAACCGGAGCCGTATCTGGCGGTTAACTACTTGACAGCTTCTGGCCTCGACCCAATAATAGGGCCAAGTTCAAATTGGGGGGTGCGGTGTTATTCCGCGACTGTGTTCGGCGTCCTGACCGACTGGCTGACTCTATCCGCTGTACTTCCGATGGCGAAGCCATCGGGTTGCTTGCGTTTCCGCTCCCTCTACGAGGGGCAGGTACGGTGTGAGTCCAGTTCCCGCGCTGTCATCACGGCCGGGCAACCTAATACTCGTACTTCTCGTCGGCCTGGTGGCCGCGTTTGCGCTTGTCATCTCCACCGGCGGCCCTTCGTCCTCAATCGCCGCCACGTGTGGCCCCGAAGGCGGTCCGGGCGTCGTCACCGACCGGGGCGAGTACCTGGGCGGTGAGACGGCAATCATCACCGGCTGCGGCCTGGATGCGTACGCCGGCCTGAACCTGACTCTCCGTATCACCCATCCCGACCTGGTCGAGGACACGGATACGGTCGTGCCGGGGCCTGAAGGTGACTTCACGTACAACTACGTTGTGCCTGCCAAGGTCGGCCAGTTCACCGTCGACATTCTGAGCGGCATCACCGTACTCGCGACTACCACGTTCCTTGACAACCACCACGTTGAGCCGGAGCAGCTGACGTTCGTTGTCGAAGCGGGCTCCGACCCGCCGGCCCAGACGTTCGATTTCATCGGCCCTATAACGTGCAGCGACGGCACGGTAACCGACAACCGGAGCTGGATCTCGACATCACCGTCCGGCGCCTACACCAACTCAGCGTACGTGCCAGGCCCGGCGTCGAGCACTGAGCAGCCCAAAGCCGACTGGAGTAACAGTAGTAACAGGCTGGCGATTGTCGGTGCGATCATCAATGACTCGACGTCTGGCTCCGTCGGGATTCTCGACGCCTGGACTACGGGCACGACACATTCGGTCTCGGCCGGCACTGATCGCCTCCTACTTGTTGGCGTGTACGGAGAAGACAGCGGCGCCATCAACAGCGTCAACACCGTCACGTGGGGCGGGCAGACGCTGACGGAAGTCAACGAGGCGACGGTCGGAAGCGGCTACAGCAACCTGGTCTGGATGGGCTATCTGGACGCGGCCGGCATCGCGGCGGCATCGGGAAGCACGATCGTCGCGACATGGTCGGGCGCCGCCCCCAACAATACGGTGATGTACGCCGCCGTCACGCTTGAGAACGTCGACCAGACGACGCCGGTCAGCGGCTCCAGCACGGGCACGGCTACCAGCGCCGGCGCCGTGCAGATAGCGAGTGCGCTTTCGGTTGACAGCGGCGACATGGCCGTCTACGTCACGGTTAGCGGCGACGTGAATGAGACCCACACGGCCGACGACAACTACACAGAGGGAACGGAGCAAAGCTCCGGCGGCAACGCACAGGTCGCCTCGAACGCGACGAAGGCGATCGTCAGCGACAGCGACAAACTGACGGTGACGGTGAACATCGCCAGCGCAGCGCTAGCCAAGGGTACGTACACGGGAACGGTCACGGTTGACGCGACGGGCACCAGCTGCGGTTCGGCGCGGTCAGTGGCCATCACGCTGCACGTCATCGAGCCCAATCCTCCGCTTGCCGCTTCCTGCGGCGTCGACATGGTGCTGGTCATCGACAGCTCGGGCAGCATCAGCGGCTCTGAGCTGTCGGTCCTGAAGGCTGCCTTCAACGACTTCGTAGACGCGTTCCTCCCGGGCACCCCCACCGAGATAGCGATCGTTGAATTCGACACCAACGCGAGCGTAACGCAGGGCTTCACGACCAACACCACGAGCCTGCACAGCGCAATCAACGGAGCGAGCAGCGGCGGCTGGACGAACTGGGATGACGCCCTGTACGACGCCCGTAACCTCTTCCCGAACCGATCGAATCCTGACCTGATCATCCTCGCGTCCGACGGCGAACCAACGGCGCGCTACGGCCACCTGTCTCAGACGACGCAGACCAACCTGACCACAGCGCTGGCGCTGCCGCCGGCCATGGCCGAAGCCGACCTCGCGAAGGCCGCCGGCATCCACATCAAGACCCTCGGGATCGGTACCAGCGTTGACACCGGAAGTCTCGCCGCGATCTCCAGCGGCAGCGAGGTCATCACCTCGGCCTTCGACCAGCTGGCTCTGGACATGGCCGCGCTGGCAGAGGATCTCTGCGGCGGCACGATCACCGTTCACAAGGTCATCGACCAGGACGGCAACACCGGCACGACGGGCGACCAGAGCGACGGCGTCGCCTGGACGTTCTCCACCAACGTCGACTCGCCTGACTCCTCGACGCCGCCCTCCGGGAACACGGCCGGCGACGGCAAGATTAACTTCGACATCGACCTCGGCGTCGACGACAGCGCAACGGTCGACGTCACCGAAACGGTGAAGAGCGGGTTCGCCTTCATCTCTGCCAGCTGTACCGACGGGTCCCCGATTGGCACGCCGAGCGGCACGGCGGTGAACGACATCGTGCTGGGGCCACAGGACATCGTCAACTGCACCTTCTACAACCAGCCAGCCACCACCTTCGACGTCCTCAAGGACTTCGTGCCGAATAGCGCCGCCAGCGTCACCGTGGCGCTGAGCTGTGCCAGCGGTTCCGTAACGCCTGCCAGCGCTTCCGCCACTGAGGCCTCGCCGGCCACGTTCAGCGTCACCGGCTACACCGGAGACCCGAACTGCACGGCGATTGAGACGCCGATCCCGGCCGGGTACACATCCACGGGGACGTGCAACGGGGCGCTCATCGCCGTTGGCCAGTGCACGATTACGAACACGGAACGCACCGGGACGGTCACCGTCAATAAGGACTTCTCCGACAACAACGTGGCTGACGTCACCATAGGCCTGATCTGCACCAGCGGTTCCATCACGAACGACGACGTGACCGCCTCCGAGGCCGACCCGGCCAACTTCACCGTGACCGGCTTCAATGCCGGTGCGACTTGCACCGCGACGGAGGGCGTACCCCCGGGGTACACAGCCGATCAGTCGAACTGTCTGAGCGTAGCGGTCGTCGACGCCGGTAACGCTAGCTGCACGATCACCAACACGCTCAATAGCGCCAACTTCACCGTTAAGAAGGACTTCTCCGACAAGCCCCTTACCGACACCACGACCGTCAGCGTTACCCTGAGCTGCGGCAGCGGTACGGTCGCCGCCCCCAACCCGACGACCGCCAGCGAACTCAACCCCGCCTCCTTCACCGTCACCGGCTTCAGCGGCGACCCCAACTGCACCGCCACCGAGAGCCCCGTACCCGCCGGCTACACTTCGACCGGCACCTGTGTCGCAGCGCTAGTAGCCGTTGGCCAGTGCACGATCACC
>JAJCYV010000027.1 GCA_029262695.1 Chloroflexota bacterium
ATCGCCTAGCCGTGCAAAGGTGGCGGTCCGGCGCTAGGATTGCACCATGAAGCTCGACCGGCCCGTGCTGCTCTACGACGGTGGCTGCCGCTTCTGCCGGTTTACCGCACGCGCCATCGAGGCGCTGGACCGGCGCGGTCGGTTCGGCTACCTGCCGTTCGCGGACGAACTGGCGCGGGAACTCCTCGCGCCGGTTGCGGTGGATGAGCGGGAGCACAGCGTCCATCTCGTGTTTCCGGACGGTGACATCGCCAGCGCGGGCGATGCGCTGGCCGAGTTTTCGCGGGTGCTGCCTCTCGGAGGACTCCTGGCTGACGCGGCTCGCTCTCACCGGCCCGTGCGGGGCGCCTTCCACCGTGGCTACGGCCTCGTTGCCGGCCGGCGCGGGTGGCTCTCAGGACTCGTGCCGGACGTGCGTGGGCCGCTGCGAAGGCCGGAGTCCGACGGATCCGCAGGAACACCATGACGTTCGAGCGTCTCTGGTCGTATGGACTGGGCGCGGCGCTCATCGTCGCTCTGCTGCTGCCGCTGGCCGGCGATCCGCGCGCCGATAGCTTCCCGTTCTCGACGTACCCGATGTTCTCCGGACGGCAGTCGCCGGAGGCGACGATACCCCACGCTGTCGTCATCGACGCGGACGGTGAGCGCTCTGCTCTGCCGCCGGTGGCCGTCGCCAACGACGAGGTGATCCAGGCGTTCGAGACGTTGCGACAGGCGGTCCGCCAGGGGCCGGACGCCACGGCGCGCCTGTGCGCCCGTGCCGCCGACTGGTACGCGGGAGGCCACGAAGGGCAGGCTCGCGTCGAGATCGTGAGCGACACGTTCAACGCCGTGGCCTACTTCGATGGCGAGAAGCAGCCGGTGTCGACGGAAGTGCACGCCTCCTGCGAGGTGCCCCGGTGACGCTGGCGGCGCGATTAGACGGCTGGTGGCGGACGCCGGCTCCCGCGAAGCGCCTGGCCGTGCTGCGTCTGCTCGTTGGCGGCTTCGGCGTGGGCTATGTGGCGCTCCGCGCGCCCAACTTCGTGAGCTACGCGAGCTTCGACGACTCGCAGTTCGCGCCTGTGGGCCTCGCCACGCTGCTCGATGGGCCGTTGCCGGGCGTCGTCCTGCGTCTCCTGGTGGCGGCGACGCTTGTCGCCGGCGTGGCGTTCCTGGCCGGTTGGCGGTTTCGCGTCAGCGGGCCTGCCTTCGCGGTCCTGCTACTGGCGCTGATGACGTACCGGAACGCCTGGGGCCAGGTGTTCCACACGGAGAACATTCTCGTGCTGCATGTCCTCGTGCTGGGGTTCTCGCCGGCGGCCGATTCGCTCTCGCTGGACAGCCGCGGGCGTGAAGATCCGGGCGACGAGGCGCGTTACGGCTGGCCGGTCCGCTTGATGTGCATCATCACGGTGCTCACCTACTTCATCGCCGGCGAGACGAAGCTGCGGGTCGCGGGCCTCGACTGGATCACATCGGACTCGCTGCGGAACTTCGTCGCTTACGATAACCTGCGCAAGGTCGAACTCGGCGACACGCACTCGGCGCTGGGTGGGTTGCTTGTCGGCCACCCGTGGCTATTCCCGCCGCTTGCTGTCCTCACGCTGGCTGTGGAGTTGGGAGCGCCCCTGGCCCTGCTGGGCGGGCGGATCGCGCGGGTCTGGGCACTCCTTGCCTGGGGCTTCCACGTCGGCGTCCTGGCCGTGATGGCGATCATCTTCCCCTATCCGCTGTTGGGCATCGCTTTCGCGCCGTTCTTCGCCGTCGAACGGTTGCCGCTCCGGCTGCCAGCGCGGCTGGCACGGCGGCTCGCACCGGGTTGGGCCGCACGGCTGAGGTGACGCAACGTGTGGCGGCGGATGTGCGTCAACCTATTCGGAAACCGCCCCTATGCCCCTATTTCGTTCGTTGACCTGCCGCCGGAGACTCGGTTACACTCGCCGAGCCAATACTGGCGCACCCCGGACACGCCGTCCGAGATACGAGACCGTGCGAAGCGAATCTCGGCCACCCCTTATCCTGATAGCCCTCGCAGCGCTCGTCGCGGCCGTCGCCTTCCAGGCGAGCGGTCCATCGGCGGCTGAGGCGATCGACGTCGATCCGGTCATCTGGCAGCTCTCAAACGATTACCCTGAGACGTTGCCCGGTGACATCACGTTGCCGATAAGCACGATCTACATCAAGACACACGACGCCGCCGACTGGATGTCGACGTACGACGACCACCCGGCCGCCGTCTCCGGCCCGGAGGCGATCCAGGACTTGATCGACATCTACGGCGCGCAGGGGATCGCGGTCGCCGCGTGGTTCGTGCCGAAGGGGACGGACTACGACGCCCAGTTGCAACTGGCGATCCAAGTAATCGACTCCGGCGTCGTGGCGCTCTATGCGGACCTTGAGCCGTTCCCCGGGTTCTGCTTCCTGGAGTGCAAGGAGCTGGCCGAAAACTTCTGGAAGCCGCTCAGAGAGCAGCGGCCGGACGCGCACCTCGGCGTGATCTACGATCCGCGGCCCTGGTGGTGGGAGCAGTCCGCAACGGCGGAGTGGTTCTCGGTAGCGGACTCGGCGCTGCCGATGTGCTACTGGGAGAGCTACACGGGCCAGACGCCGTGGGGCGACCCTGCAGGTTGCGTAGTGCAGGCCTACGCTGACCTCTCGGTGCTCGCGCCCGACCGCGATCTAGCCTATCTGCCGATGCTCCAGGGGAACGCGACTGCGTCGCGCTTCGAGGAGGCCCTCGACGCCGCGGCAGGCGTCGGGTCGGACCGTGTGAGCGTCTGGCGACGCGGCGTCGTCGATACTGAGGTCTGGGAGCTGATCGATGACTACTCGGAGCCGTCGTACACGAACTGCCGGCCGACGCTGGCGGACGGTTGCCTGTTCGAAGAGATGGCGACGGGATCGGCCTGGCTGATGCAGGCCGGCGGCCGCTTCTACGTAGGGGACTTCGGGTTGCTCCCGGCGCTCGGACTCACGCAGGATGACGTACAGCTCGTTGACGACGCTTTCCTTGCGGCGGTCCCGATCGGCCCGCCGGACGGCACGCTCGTCACGGACGAGGCCGGCCTCGACGTCTACGTGGTCTACGACGGAACTCGCTTCCGCATGAGCGAGGGTGATTACGCCGCGCTCGGACTCGATCCGGAGACGGTGGCAACGATTCCGCTTGGCCTGCTCGATCAAGTGCCGCTGACGCCGCCGGACTTCGCGCTGCTGAGCGAGGTCTCGTCCGCGGAGGAGTACCTGGTGCTGAGCGGCACGCTGATCCCGCTGGACGACGGTGTGTTTGCGGCGCTCGAAGCGCTTGGCCTCACCAGTGGTGTGCTGAACGCTGTGCCGGACGGTGCGCTGGGGGACATCCCGGTGGCAGAGATTAGCCGCGGCGACGCCGACTGCAGCGGCGCCGTAGAGACGCTCGACGTGCTGCAGGTGCTCCAGCTCAGCTCCGGCCTGCCAAGTGGCGCGATCTGTCACCAGTCGGCGGACGTGAACTGTGACGGATTGCCGGCGAGCCTCGACGCGCTGCTGATCCTCGTCTTCATTGCGGCCGGGGAATCGCCAGTGCTGCCCGGTGGCTGCGAGCCGATCGGCTCGCTCAGCCTGCTCGAGTAGCCGCGACGCCGCATCCCTTCCCCTGACTGCGACCCTCGTCGCAGGCGTTGCGGAAGCTTACCGTTTACGTTAGCGTCTACACCTACGGCGCTGACGGACCGAGAGGCGCCAACAGAGGGAGAGTGAGATGGGACCAGAGCGCGTGGATTTCGGTATCTTCATGGCGCCCTTCCACCGAGAAGGGGAAAACCCAACGCTGGGGCTTCAGCGCAACCTGGAGCTAATCGAGGCGCTCGACCACCTTGGCTACGACGAGGCCTGGATCGGCGAGCACCACTCGGCGGGCTGGGAGACGATCGCCAGCCCCGAGATCTTCATCGCCGCGGCCGCCGAACGGACGAAGCACATCCGCCTGGGGACCGGCGTTGTGAGTGTGCCCTACCACCACCCGTTCCACATCGCCGATCGCATGGTCCTGCTCGACCACCTGACGCGGGGCCGCGTGATGCTGGGCGTTGGCCCGGGTGCGCTGCCCGGAGACGCCTACATGCTCGGTATTCCGCCGACGACCCAGAGGCCGCGGATGGAAGAAGGGTTGGGCGTGATCATCCAGCTGATGACCTCGGACGAGCCCGTCAACTACAAGAGCGAATGGTTCGAACTGAACGACGCGAGGCTGCAGCTAAAGCCGTATCAGCGGCCGACGATGCCGATGGCCGTTGCGTCCACGTTGAGCCCGTCAGGGATGACGGCGGCCGGTAAGCACGGCGTCGGGGTGCTTTCCGTGGCGTCGTACTCGGAGCAGGGGCTGCAGGCGCTGACGACGCAGTGGGGCTTCTGCGAGGAGGCGGCCGCGAAGGCCGGCAAGCCCGCGCCCGACCGCAAGAACTGGCGCATCGTGATGCCGTTCCACCTCGCCGAGTCCAAGGAAGAGGCGATCGCCGACGTCGAAGCCGGCCTGATGAGCTGGAACAACGACTACTTCGTGAACACGCTCGGCGCGCCGAACCAGTCGCCGGTCAGCTCCGGACGCGAGGCGATAGAGCGGTTGACCGGATTCGGCGGCGTCGTAGGCACGCCGGACGAGGCGGTTGCCACGATCAAGAAGCTTCAGGAGGTCTCCGGCGGGTTCGGCTGCATCCTCGGGCTGGCGCACGAATGGGCGAACCGCGAGAAGACGCTCAAGAGCTACGAGCTAATGGCGCGCTACGTGATGCCGCAGGTGCAGGACACGGTCACCTGGATCGAGCGCTCGGCGCAGTGGGCGCGCGACAACCAGGGCAGGCTGATGGGCGGCGCCACGCAGGCCGTCCTGCAGGCGATCGCCGACCACAACTCGGCGAAGGAGCAGGCTGACGAAGGCACGGGGTTCGCGCTTCCGGGCTCGGCGTCCAGCGCCGTGCCGGCAAAGGACGAAGAGAAGGCGTCGGGCTAACGTCCGGGGCCGCCGACACCTCTGTCGGACTCCCACGCACCCACGCGAAGGCCCTTCGAGGGCCCGCTATTCGAGGCGGCCTTCGACGTCGCGGAGGAAGCTCTCCAGCTCCGGTGACAGCTTCGAGTCTTCGACCGGGCCGTCTGCGGGGCGCTCGGCGTCGTAGGCCTCCTCCATCTCGGTGAGCCAGGTCTTGAGGCGCGCGTCGTCCGCCACGCTCTCGTTGATCGCCGTCGTCTGGCGCTCGCTCTGGCCGTGTAGCTGGTCGAGCTTGAGGCCGAGGCCGTACAGCTTGTCGAGGTAGCCCAGGAGCGCGTAGAGGCCGGTGTAGTCGCGCTCCAGCTGCGCGTAGGCCGGTAGCTGCAGGATCACGCCCGCCGAGATCATGCCCAGCTTCTCCGCCTCCGTCGTGATGCCCGCCAGGATCGTCGTCGGGCCCTCGTAGTTGCTCTCGCGGACGCCGGCTTCGCGCAGGCGCGCGAGCGTCGCCCCGTCGCTGGCGCCGCCGCTGGCGAGGGGCGGCCGCGTGTGCGGCACCGGTGCGTACATCGAGCCGATCAGCGTGTACTCGCGAACGTTCAGGTGGCGGCAGAGGTCGAGGATCCCCTGCGTGTACTCGTCGCCGTTGGCGTGCGGTTCGAGCGCGTGCAGGAGGAGCCAGTCGCGCTCGTCCTTGTCGCGGGCGTGGTGGAGGCGCGTGTTGGGGACGGAGACTTCGCGTTTGCCCTCGCGGCGGAAGAGGGTCGGGCGGTAGCGGGTGAAGTCGTAGAAGTAGCCGGGGCGCGTCAGTTCGCCGATGGGCTGGCCGCCGAACGTCTCCTCGAGGAACGTGAGCGCCATCGTGCCGACGGAGCCGACGTCCACCCAGGGTTGGAGCGCGACGAGCATGCGAGGCTCGCTCAGCGGCGGCACGTCGATAAGCTCGAAGGGCCCGACCTTTGTCACGCGGACATTGTCGCACAGGCGAGGATCGTTCGTGGTAGCCCGCTCATGGTGAGGCTCTCGAACCATGACCGTGACCTTCGGTGCTCCGCTCGCCCTTCGAGAGCCTCAGGACGAGCGGGGCGGTGCGTCCGGCTGGCTGGAGGCTACTTCAGCCCCACGCGCAGGTTCTCCAGGCCGCGGAGGGTGATCTGCGCGCGGTATTGCGGGCGCTCGTCGAGGAGGCGGGCGTTGGGGAAGCGCTGAACGAAGCTGCGCAAGGCGATCGCGCCCTCGATGCGGGCGAGCGGCTGGCCGAGGCAGTAGTGGATGCCGAAGCCGAATGCCAGGTGCCGGTCCGCGGCGGAGTCGCGCTCGCCGCGGGTGATGTCGAACGTGTTGGGGGCCTCGAAGTGCTCCGGGTCGCGGTTGGCCGCGCCGAGGAGCAACATGACGAACTCGCCTGGGTTGATCGTCACGCCGCCGACCTCGGCCTCCTTGACGCACACGCGTCCGTCGAACTGAACGGGTGGGTCGAAGCGGAGGACCTCCTCGACGGCGTGCGGCGCAAGCTCTTCGGGCCGCTCCTGGAACTTCGCGAGCTGGTCCGGGTGGCGCAGCAGCTGGAGGATGCCGTTGCCGATGAGGTTCACGGTCGTTTCGTGGCCGGCGATCAGGATCATCGTGCAGGTGGAGAGCAGCTCGCGCTCCGATAGCTTGTCGCCCTCCTCCTCGGCGGTCAGCAGCGCCGAGAGGATGTCCGGCGGCCGTTCGTCGCCGCGTTTGGCGATCAGCTTGCGGAAGTACTCGCGCGAGTCGAAGACGGCCTGCTCGCGTTGTTTCTGCACCTCGATCGGCACGGTGGGGTCGGGGTCGAGGGAGCCGGCGAGGATGCGCGACCAGACGCGGAACTGCGGCTCGTCCTCACGCGGGACGCCGAGCATTTCGCAGATGACGCTGACGGGCAGCGGGTAGGCGAGATCGGCGATCGCGTCCATCTCTTCTTTGCCCTCGATGGCGTCGAGCAGTTCGTCGACGAGCTGCTGGATGCGCGGGCGCATCGATTCGAGGGCGCGCGGCGTGAACGCCAGGTTGACGAGGCGGCGCAGGCGCGTGTGGTCGGGCGGGTCCATGAACAGGAACGGGCGGTCTTCCTCGCTGACGATCGAGTCGGTGCCCGAGTTCCGCTCCGGCGCGACGCCGCCAGCGTTGCGGTCATCGCTGCTGAAGCGCTTGTGGTCGCGGAGGATCGCGGTGCAATCGGTGAGGCGGGAGAAGGCCTTCACGCCGAAAGGTGTGATGTGCACAGGGTCTTCGCGCACGAGACGGCTGTAGAGCGGGTACGGGTCCTGGCGGAAGGCAGGATCGAGTGGGTTGAAGACGATCGGTTGCTGTTCAGTGGTCATGCGAGTCCCTCCGGCGTTCATTCGGCCATTTCAGGGATTATCGCACAGGCGCAGGCCGTTGCTGTGATGGGAGTCACATGCTGAGGCTGGAGGCGCGGCGGGGTGTGAGCGCCTAGATGCCGTTGGCGATCTTGGGGTCGAGGCCGGGGAAGGAAGCGAGGCACTCGCGGCGCTCTTTCTTGCGCTGCTGCACGCGTCTCTCGTACTCTTCCGTGCGGCCGAGGCGCTCGAAGGCGAGTCTGGGGTGGGCCATCTCATCGTCGAGGCCGGGCAGGCTCTTCGGGACCTCGTAGCCGAAGTCCGGGTCCTGCTCCCACTCGGCGCCGCCCTCGGCGATCGCCGTCAGGCAGATACTGGAGTCGGCGACCTTGATCTTCTTCGACTCGTCGCCCTCGTGCTCGATCACCCAGCCGGTGTTCATCAGGTAGCAGGCGATCGGGTGCGACTGGAGCAGTTCGTGGAAGCGGTTGCCCTGCTTCTCGTGCGACATCGGGAAGAACGGGTTCGTGCCGGGGATACGCAGGGCCTTGCCGGCCTCCTTCTTGCCGCCGGCGCTCGTCCCGGTCGTCTCGCCGAGCATGAAGTAGGCGGCGGCCTGCTCCTGCGAGAGCCTGGCCAGTGCGGGCACGATTCCCTGGTCGCGGTTCAGGATCACGATCGAGGACACGGGCGGGATGTTGCGGGCGTCCTCGAAGCGTCCCAGCGCCTTCAGGGGGAAGACGGCGCGGCCGTTCTGTGTGTAGGACTCGTTGAAGAAATCTGGGTTGCCGTCGTCGTCGATGTAAACGTTCTCGAGGTACGAGATGGCGCTCGTGACGGCGGCGTGGATCTCTGGCTCGTGCTCTGGTGAGAGGGCGAAGGTCTTGGCGAAGCAGCCGTTCTCTGAGCCGTGGATGACGCCGCCGGGCATGAGAGCGATGAAGTCGTCCTGGACGGGCTTCGATTTGCCCTGCCGGCGGAACGTCGACGTGGTCTTGCCGGTGCCGGAGAGGCCGATGATGGCGATCGTCTTGGGGCCGTCGGCCGTCTGTACGACTTTGCAGCCGGCGTGCATCGCCAGGCCGCCCTTGTCGTAGACGATTTTGTTCCACATCCTCAGACCGCCCTTCTTCGATTCGCCGAAGTAGTCGGAGTTGAGGACGCGGGTGACGCCGTTGTCCAGGTCGACGGCGATGCAGCGGTCGTCGGGGTATCCCTCCGCGACGAGGTTCGGAGTGTCGATGACGGTGACTTCCGGCTCGCCGCTCTTGCGCTGGAAGTAGAGGAACTTCTGCATGCCGGCGACGTTGGCGTTGCGGCGTTCGATGATCAGCCGGGCGGCGGTCTGGACCTCCGGCGAGTTGGAGATGTTGCCGTCGATGACGATCATCTCCTGGCCGCGAATGTATTCGTTCTGCAGGTCCGCGACTCGCTGGTACTCTGCGCGCGACATGGTCTGCACGCCGCGGAAGTCCTCGGGGTTATCGGTGACGATGTAAGTGGAGCCGGCGGAGCGGGCGACGACGCGCGTAGACACGTCGAGGTTTCCGAGCACAGTGTGATGCGCGGTGTCCATCTCAGCGGTGAGTTTGCGGAGATCCTTGTGCGAGGGGTTGTCGAGGATCGCCGCAGCTTCGATAGCGTATGTCGATTGCTTGATTGAAACCATCTATCGTTCCTGTGCCCTTATGGTAACGAGGTTAATACCTCGTGTGCCTGGTGACAACAGCCATCGGGGCTTATTTCCATGCCAATCGCCAAATTGCGGTCCTAAATGAGAGACGCGCTGGCTGGTTTAGCCGTTGCCTGCCTGATTCGCCGAGTTTCGGCCGTCGCCTCGTTCAGGACAGCTCCTTTAGACGGGCTTCAGCGTCGCGGATGGCGGCTTTGAAGGCGCCCCGCGCCATCAGCGAGCGTTCTTCGGCGGCGCGCGCTGTGAACAGGTCTCGCCAGAGCTCCCACGCCTCTTTGTTGCCGGGCTCGCCCTTGCGCACGAAGTCGACGAGGTGGCAGGCGATCTGCAGGTCGCCGTCATCGCGTGCCTTGCGCGCCCGGTCGAGGATTGGCGCTGCGCCCGTCGCGCCGATGAGGACGGCGGCGACGTCGTGGCTGTGGGCCGGGAGCATGTCGGCGGCGTCGCCGTTCCACCAGCCGCCGTATAGGCGGTGGACGTTGCGCGCGATGAACTCGGGGTGGTCGTAGATCGGCTGTAGCCAGGGCTTGTCCGTTGACGGCCAGTCCATGTCGCGGATGATGTCTTCCAGCCACTTTCCGTCGTTCATGCCGGCGACGACCTGGTCGTGGACCGAGCGCAACAGATGCGCTGTCGAAAGGAGCGCTTCTTCGATCGTTCCCTCGTCGGAGATTGCGGGGCCGTGGCCTGGCAGGAGGTGCAGCGGCTTCCTGGCGGCCATCTTCTCAAGCGCATCGGCCCAGTCCCTGGCGTAGCGCTGGACCTTGTACGGGTTGCCGGCGTTGGGCGAGCACCAGACGAAGGTGTCGCCCGTGCAGAGGACGCGGTTGTCCGGGCACCAGACCCAGGTCTCGTCGTCTGTTTCGCCGCGGGCGTGGTGCAGTTCGAACGTCATGCCGCCAACGCGCGTCTCCATGCCCTGGTCGTAGGTGACGTCGGGGTAGGTGAGCGCGGCGTTCGTGAACGGCTTCGCGTCTGGCGGCAGGTTGAACTGGATCGTGTTGATGTGGTCGTTGTGTGCGGCCGTCAGCCGGTAACGGTCGAAGCGCGGCGCGATGTCGCGGTGGCCGACGATGCGAGGCCGTCGGTCGCCGCGCTCGGCCGCCTCGGCGATGATCGCATCGGCGCCCGTGACGTGGTCGACGTGGCCGTGCGTGTAGACGACGGCCTCCACCGGCGCTTTCGAGTAGTTGTCGCGGAGATCTTGCAGCACGCGCCCGGTGAACCGCTCCTGAGACGTGTCGACGAGCACCACGCCATCGTCTCCGGTAAACGCCGTGACGTTGGCGAACGACGAGAGGAACACTGCCCCCTCGGCGACTTGCTTCGAAGGTCCGAGGTAGAAAAACGCGGCCTGCTCTGCTGGCAGGTCGCGGGCGGACGCGAGGTCGATCGGCTGGTTCTGGGACTTCTGTGTCATTCGGGGTACCCTCCGCTATCTGGAATGGCGCAAGTATATCGCGGCGAGGCGCCTCGGCGTTTTCTCGGGACGCTGTGGCCTGCGATAATCGAACGAATGCGATCTCTTCTCGTCGTTCTGCTCGTCGCGTTCGCCGTCCTCCTCGCCGCCTGTGGCGATACGACCACGGCCCCGAACTCCTCAGCGACGCCGACGATCGATTTCGCGTCGGAGGCGCGGCGGCTCGTCGGGGGCGCCGTCTTCAGCGCCGAGGACCTGCCGGGCTTCGAGCCGCTGGGTGCGGACGACCTGCAATCGCAGGCCGGTCTCAGCGATGAGTGCGACATTTTTGACTCGGGCGTCATCTTCCCGGAGGCAGTCGCGACGGCGGACTCAGGGGCCTATGGGGGCGGCCTCGAGGAACAGCTCGTGAATCTCGCTGGCGTCTTTCACACGGCCGAGGATGCTAGTGAGGCGCTGGCGGCAACGCGAGAGCTCAGGGACCGCTGCGAAGCTGAGTTCGAGGCTGCAATCGAGCAGGTGGCCCGCGACTTTCTGAGCCGTCTCGGCATCGACCTCGGCTTCTTCTCCACGATCGACGTTGCGATCACCGACTATGACCCGACGCCGGCCGGCGATGAGATCACCGCCTACCGGATGCAGGTGACCGTGAACCTCGTCCTCACGCGCCAGCAGTACAACCTGCACGCGGTAGTCGTCCGGCAGGGAAGGGTTGCGGGCGCGCTCCTGTATGGACGCCTGGGTCAGCTTAACGATAACACCGAGGCGGAGCTTATAGAGCTGATGGCAGGTAAGCTGTCAGCAGTGAACGCGTCGCTACCGGAGTAACCGCTGGAGTACGAGACTGCCGCAACAGTATCGACCGCCGCCTGGCTGCGGCGGTCGATTCCGTATGTGCGGTACGTCGCCCAGCTGGCGATCGCGGCGGCGCTGCTGGGGCTCCTCCTCTGGCGAGTCGATTTCGCCTCAGTGCGGGACGAGCTTTCCGGCGCGACGTTATGGTGGTTGCCTCTGGCGATCGCCGCCAACCTGGTCTCGGACTACTTTCGGGCGATTCGCTGGCGGCAGTTCTTCCTGCCGATGAAGGCGGTCGGCGTGCGCTTCCTCTGGGGCGTTGCGATCCTTGGCGTCGCCTGCAACCTTGCGCTGCCGCTGCGCGCCGGCGAGTTCGTGCGCATGCAGGTCCTGCGCCGCCGCACCGGCCTGGAGCTGGCGCAGGTCGTCGCTACCCTCGTCTCCGAGAAGCTGTTGGACACGGTGGCGTTCAGCGCGTTCCTCGTAATCGGCCTGCTGGCGTTTCCAGAGGCGCGCTACCTGTGGCCGCTGGCGGCCATGTACGTTGCGCTCCTCGTGGTGGGTGTCGTCGGCGCGCGCTGGCTGTCGTCGAATATGAACGAGGGCCCGCTGGCGACGCAGCCAGAGGGACGCTGGCGTCTTCGGATCGCCGAGCAGGCGCGCTCCTTCAGCAGCGGCCTGAAGTCGTTCCGCAGCAGGCGATCGCTGCTTATCGTCTCCGCCTGCTCTCTCGCCGCGTGGTTATGCGAGGCGACGATGTACTGGGCGGCCGGCGAATCGCTGGGACTCGGTCTGAGCCCGGCGTTCTACCTGCTCCTGGTTGTGGCCGCGACAGTCGCCGTCTCGGTGCCGATCACGCAGGCGGGTCTCGGCGTCTACGAAGTCGCGCTGACGAGCCTGCTCGTGGCGTTCGACGTCGACAAGTCGCAGGCGGCCGCGTTCGCCATCTATGCCCACGCGATCCTCGCGGTGCCGTATCTCATGACCGGCCCGCTGGCGGCGTTCGCGATGCGCATCAGCCCGCGCGACGTGCTCTTCCTGCGGAGCGGCCGCGGCGCCACGGATGAAGAGCAGACGGCGCCCGCTACCGGCTAACGCCGCGGTTCACGCGTAGACGCAGACCACACGATCGCGTCCGGCGAGGTCGGGCCGGATCTGAACCTTCGCGGCGGGGAACGCCTCTTCGGCCAGCGACTGCGCGGTCGCGCCCTGGCGGTCGCCGATCTCTGCGAAGAGCGCGCCGTTTTGGGCCAGCTTTTCGGGCGCCTGCAACAGGAGCTTCCGGATGTAGCGAAGGCCGTCGGCGCCGCCGTCCAGAGCGCGCCGGGGCTCCCATTCACGGATCTCCGGCGGTGTTGCCAGCCAGTCCCCTGTCGTCACGTACGGCAGGTTTGAGGCGATGATCTCGACGCGTGCGGCCACGGGACCGAGGGTGTCGCCCTCGACGAAGTCGATGCGTGCGGCCACGCCGTGCCGCTCGGCGTTGCGGCGGGCCAGCGCCAGGGCGCGCTTCGACACGTCCGTCGCGATGACGCGCGCCTCCGGCAGCTCATACGCGAGCGCGACGGCGATCACGCCTGAGCCTGCTCCCACATCCGCGGTCGTGAAGCGCTTGTCCGGGTAGCGGTCGCGCGCGAAGTCGATGGCGAGCTGGACGAGTGTCTCGGTCTCCGGCCGCGGGATCAGGGCGGAGCGGGAGATCTCGAACTCCAGCCCGAAGAACTCCTTGTGGCCGACGATGTAGGGCGTCGGCTCGTGCGTCAGCCGCCGGTCGAGGAGGCGCCGGTAGTGGCCGCCGGCGCGGACGGGCAGTTCGTCCTGCAGGCGCTCGTAAAGGTGCACGCGGTCTATCTTGAGGGCGTGCATGAGGAGCAGTTCGGCTTCCAGGCGCGCTTCGTCGCTGCCGCTGCTCTGAATGAGGCGCGCTCCCTGGCGCAGCGCCTCTGAGACGGTCACGCTCCTCCGATCGCGGACGCCTCCATCAGCTCTTGTTGCTCCTGCTGCTGGAGCGTCTCGATGACGTCGTCCAGATCGCCGTCGAGGAGTCCCGGCAGGTTGTGCCGGGTGTAGCCGACGCGGTGGTCCGTCATCCGGTCCTGCGGGAAGTTGTACGTGCGGATCTTTTCCGCACGGTCCCCGGAGCCGACCTGCGTACGTCGCTCGGACTCAATCTTCGAGCGCTGCTCACGCTGCTTGACGTCGAGGAGCCGGGCACGGAGGACGGCCATCGCCTTCGTCCGGTTCTTGAGCTGGGAGCGCTCGTCCTGGCAGGTGGCGACAATACCGGTGGGGATGTGCGTGAGGCGCACGGCGTTGTCGTTCTTCTGGACGTTCTGGCCGCCCGCGCCGCCGGCGTTGAACGTGTCGAGGCGCAGGTCCTTGGGGTCGATATCGATGTCGACTTCGGCGGCTTCCGGGAGGACGGCGACGGTGGCCGTCGAAGTGTGGATGCGGCCCTGAGTCTCGGTCTCCGGGACGCGCTGGACGCGGTGGACGCCGCTCTCGTACTTGAGCCGGCTGTAGGCGCCGGCGCCGTGCACCGCGAAGACGATCTCCTTGAATCCGCCGGTGTCGCTCCCTTGGGCGTCGAGCACTTCGGTCTTCCAGCCCTGGCGCTCCGCGTAGCGGCTGTACATGCGGAAGATGTCGCCGGTGAAGAGCTTGGCTTCGTCGCCGCCGGCGGCGCCGCGCACCTCGACGATGACGTTCTTCTCGTCGAACGGGTCCTTCGGGATCAGCGCAACGCGGAGTTCTTCTTCGAGTTCGGCGACGCGCTTTTCGTCCTTTTCGATGTCCTCACGCGCCAGCGCGACGAAGTCATCGTCGCCCCCTTCGGCGACGATGTCGCGCGCCTGTGCGAGGTTCTGCTCCACCGCGCGGTACTCGTCGGCGAGCTGGACGATCTTGCCCAGCGCCGTGTGCTCGCGGGCGAGCACCTCCACCCGCTCGTAGTCGTTGACGACTTCCGGGCGGGTGAGATCGGCGGCAAGCTCTTTGTGCCGGGCGCGAATTGAGCCGAGTTTATCCCACATCTTGTTACTCTCAGACATGCACAGGGGCCCCGTTCGGGGCCCATCACCTGGATTGTATCACCGGCGGGCGGCTGTGACGGCTGTCTGAAGCGGGTCTGAGGGGCGGCTACGGCCGGACGCGCGAGGCGACATCGCCCATCGGCACCGTCTCCTGGGAGCCATCGGCCAGTCGCTTGAGGGTGACGCTATTGGCTTCGAGTTCGCGGTCGCCGATGATCGCGGCGTAGGCAGCCTGGAGCGAGCCCGCGTGGCGCATCTGCGCCTTTAGCGAGCGGTCGCTGTCACCAACGACCGCCGAAAGGCCGGCGCGGCGCAGGTCGGAGGCTAACTTAAACGCGAAAACGCGCGCCGCCGCTGAAGCGCAGACGACGAATACGGCCAGCCGTGCGGCGTCGGGCAGGTTGACGTTCTGGCGTTTCATGTTGAGGATGATCCGCTCGATCCCCGTCGCGAAGCCGACGCCCGGCGTCGGGTTACCGCCGATCTGCTCGATCAGGCCGTCGTAGCGCCCACCGGCACCGACTGTGCTCTGGCCGCCTTCCTCCACTGGCTGCACCTCGTAAACGGTGCGGGTGTAGTAGTCCAGGCCGCGCACGAGGCGCGGGTTGACGACGTGGGGGATTCCGAGCGACTCGACATAACCTCTCACCTGCGAAAAGTGATCGCCGCAGGCTTCGCAGAGGTAGTCGGTAAGCGCGGGCGCGCCGGCGACGGCGTCCTGGCACTCGGCGTTCTTGCAGTCGAGCAGGCGCAGCGGGTTACGCTCGACGCGCGCCTGGCAGTCACGGCAGACGCGGTCCAGCTTGTCGGAATAGTAGGCGCGCAGGGCCTCGAGATAGCGCGGGCGGCATTCGGCGTCGCCGATCGAGTTCAGGTTGAGTGTGAGACCGGTGAGGCCGAGATTCTCGTACAACCGCCAGAGGACCTCGATCGTCTCAGTGTCCACGGAGGGCGAGGCGTCACCGATCGCCTCGATACCGAACTGGTGGTGCTGGCGATAGCGTCCGGCCTGGGGGCGGTCGTAACGGAAGATCGGCGTGATGTAGAAGAGGCGCACCGGCTGCGGCTGGTTGTGCATGCCGTGCTCGATGTAGGCGCGGCAAACGGGTGCGGTCCCTTCGGGGCGCAGGGCCAGCTCCTGGTCGCCCCGGTCCTGGAACACGTACATCTCCTTCTGGACGATGTCCGTGGTGTCGCCGACGGTGCGTTTGAACAGCGCTACGTCCTCGAACATCGGCGTGTCGATCTGAGTGTAGCGGAACTCCCCGCATAGCTTCTCGGCCGTATCGCGCACGTAGTCCCACCACGGTTGCTCATCGGGGAGGATGTCCTGTGTGCCGCGCGGGGCCTGGATGTCTGGCGCCATGGGACGAGGATAGCAGCGCGGGCCCGCTAGTGGCAGCCGAGGGGAGGCGCCGGTGCTAAACTTGAAGATCAGATGACGATTGCTGACGAGGAGAAGCTGGGGCAGCCGCTCCTTGACCGGGTGGCCGAGTATCTGCCGGCCAAGGGGCAAGAGCTGGTGCGCAGCGCTCTGCAGTTCGCGACCGAGTCGCACGCCGGCCAGGTGCGCAAGACCGGCGATCCCGTCATCACACATCCCCTCGCGGCGGCCGAGGCGATCGCTGAGCTTCAGCTGGACGCCGCGACGATCGCCGGGGCGCTGCTGCACGACGTGCAGGAAGATTGCGACGTCGACAACACTGAGATCGAGAAGCGCTTCGGACCTGAAGTTGCGCTAATGGTCGAAGGCGTCACGAAGCTCGGACAGATATCCGGGCAGGCGGCGGACACTGACGTGCCCGACCAGCGGATGCAGGCGGAGAACCTGCGGAAGATGTTCCTGGCGATGGCCCAGGACCTGCGCGTTGTCATCATCAAGCTGGCCGACCGCCTGCATAACATGCGCACTCTGTGGGGTCTGGAACGTGACGACCAGGTGCGCATCGCCCGCGAGACGATGGAGATCTACGCACCGCTGGCGGCGCGGCTGGGCATCTGGGAGATCAAGTGGCAGCTGGAAGACCTGGCGTTTCGTCACCTCCACCCGGAGACGTATAAACGCGTCGCTCAGATGCTCGACTCCAAGCGCGGGGCGCGCGAGCAGCACGTGAAGGAAGTGAAGAAGGTCCTGGAGAAGGAGTTATCGAAGAACGGCGTCCAGGCCGAGGTGCAGGGGCGCGCGAAACACATCTACAGCATCTACGAGAAGATGGAGAAGTATGCGGGAGAAGGCCGCAGTGTCGACGAAATCTACGATCTGCTCGCCGTTCGCGTGCTCGTTGCGTCGGAGGGCGACTGCTACAAGGCTCTGGGCGTCGTGCATGGCCTGTGGCGCCCGCTTCCTGGTACGTTCGACGACTACATTGCGATGCCAAAGGAGAGCATGTACCAGTCGCTGCACACGACGGTGATGGCGCTCCAGACTCAGCCGCTCGAAGTGCAGATCCGGACGCATGAGATGCACCACTCGGCCGAGTACGGCATTGCGTCCCACTGGCGTTACAAGGAGGGCTCGAAGCGTGACAGCCTCTACGAGGAGCGGCTGGCCTGGATCCGCCAGCTAATGGACTGGCAGCGGGAGATCTCGCAGGCCGAGGAGTGGGTCGAGGCGATAAAGACGGACGTCTTCCAGGACCAGGTGTTCGTCTTTACGCCACGTGGCGAGATCAAGGATATGCCTTCCGGAGCGACGCCGCTCGACTTTGCCTACCGGATCCACACGGATCTCGGGCACCTCTGCGTCGGCGCCAAGGTAAACGGCAAGCTGGTCTCCCTGAACTACCCGCTCAAGAACGGTGATGTGATCGAAATCCTCACCAGCAAGTCGTCGAAGGGGCCGTCGCGCGACTGGATGAACCAGAACCTGGGCTATTTGCGCACCTCGCACGGCCGCGAGAAGGTGCGGCAGTGGTTCAAGCGCCAGGAACGCGCAGAAAACATCGCGCGAGGCAAGGAGATGCTGGAACGCGAGATGGCGCGACTGGGCACGAGCCTGCCGGAGATGCAGGCCGAGCTGCTGCGCATCTTCAAGTTCGAGGACAACGAGGACTTCTACCTCCGTGTGGGATACGGCGAGATCAGCACTCAACACGTCGCCAACAAGATCGCCTCGCTGATCCAGGAGACGGAGGAAGTGCCGGAAGTCAAGGCTCCGGCCGAGCGGACGTACACTTCGAACATCCGCGTGCTGGGAACGGGCGACTTGCTGACGCGGCTTTCGCGCTGCTGCAACCCGGTCCCGGGCGATGAGATTATCGGCTACGTTACCCGCGGCGAAGGTGTCTCCGTTCACCGGCGCGACTGCCCGAACGTGCTGCACGAGGACGAGACGGAGAGGCTCATCGCCGTCGAGTGGGGTCAGCGTGGGCAGATGTACCCGGTGGCGGTGCACATCGAGGCCTGGGACCGCGTTGGGCTCCTGCGCGACGTGGCGACGCTGGTGGCGGAGGAGGCTGTGAACATGGTCGGTGTCCACACGCAAGAAAGGGACGGGGAAGACGGCCACATCACGATCTTTATGACGCTGGAGACGACGGGTGTCGAGCAGCTCTCGCGGATGCTCAACAGGCTAGAAGCGATCCGCGGAGTGCTATCGGTCAGCAGGCGCGGCGGCGGCGGCGCGCGCAGCAAGAGCTAGCAGCCGCACCTGTGCACCAACCAGGCCGGTACTGGCTGGTCTAGGCCGATTCGGCCCGGCGGAAGACCCGGGGAACGGGCGTCAATCCGTCGTTCTCACCGGGGAGCGGGCCGGCCTTGTGCTCGTTCTTCTGGACGTACATGGCGGTGTCGGCCTGCTGGATCACCTCATCGGCAGTTTCGCCTGCGTCGGGGTACGTAGCGTATCCCAGGGAGGCGCGGACGGTTAGCGTTAGCTCGTTGCGGTCGACGATGTTGAGTGATGCGAGGCGCTTCTCCAGGCGCGTCGTCAGCACGCCCGCCTGTGTCGCTGGAGTGTCAGGCAGGATGATCGCGAACTCGTCGCCACCGACGCGGGCCGGAACGTCGCTGGCGCGCGTCTGGCCGAGCAAGAAGCGCCCGACGTTCTCCAACACCTCATCTCCGGCGCGGTGGCCGTGGGTGTCGTTGATCAGCTTGAGACCGTCGAGGTCCATCGCAATGACGGAGAGCGGACGCTGAAACGCTTTTGCGGTCTCCAGTTCGCGCTCCAGTCGCTCGAAGAAGTAGCGGCGGTTGAAGAGCTGCGTCAGGTCGTCCTGCATCGCCAGCTTCTCGAGTTCCATGTTGTGCACGAGGAGGCCGAGGCGCAGGCGCTTTTCGGTGGTCACCGCCATGTGAACAGTGCGTGCGGCGGCGGCGAAGACGAACGCACCGAGGCCGACCAAAACGATCGTTTCGATCAGGAACGTTGGCGAACCGAAGCTGTGCCCCGTAACGATGATGGCCCAACCGACGACAAACAGGCACACGCCGGCGACGCGGAATAGCCACACTTCGCGCTCGGCGCGCTTCTGCTCGTTGGCTGCCGGTTCGCCCCGGACCTCCAGGGCTCGCGCCGGTGTGAAGTCGCTTGGTTTAGTCACTCAGATGCCCCTACTCTGGGCGCCAGCGGAAGTCCGCCGGGCGCACACCCAACTGTGAAATAGGACGGCCACGCCATAGCGGCGTTACATCGCGCAGGCACTGAGGGGCGGCGGGTCGCTTGTAGGCGCCTGGAGCCGGGACTTACAATTCTGGAGGCGGGCCCGTAGCTCAAGGGTAGAGCGCCCGGCTCATAACCGGTTGGTTGCAGGTTCGACTCCTGCCGGGCCCACCACACGATGACCGGCAGCGGTTAGCAGGTACGCGACAGGCTCAATCTCTCCTTCAGCGAAAGGAGTGGCACGGCGCCAACAGCGACCGGTTTTCCGGCTCGCATTCGGGGGTTCGAGCGAGCGTTCACAGTCGAGGGCTTGTGTGCCCGCGAACCATCAGTAACTAGTTGGGCGACGCGATGAGTGGCCCGTAACGTCGAAGGATGTCCTGTCGGGAACGCCAGGATGAACGGCGTCGTATCAGGGTCAACGGCTTTGTTTCGCCCCTCGCCGGTCTACTCCACTTCGGCGCTCGGACCCAGTCCGGCGCTCGGGGAGCGGGGTCCTTGGCTTGTCCTCGCCGCTTCTGCGGTCGGGTTCTCCGCGACGGTCTCGTGTGCCTCTGCGCTTCGGAGCATCACCCATGCATCTCTCGCCCTTCTCCGCGCCCCCTCAGTTCCCGTTTCATTCCAGTATATGTGCAACCCTGCCGTCGCTCCAGACGGGCGCGTTGTCCGGCGAGATTCGTTGCCACGCTGATGAGACGTGGCGATCGCTTCCAGCCCCGGTACCGTTGGGGCACCGACGATTCGGGGCTTTGAGGTGCTGCCGGGACGTAACGAAAATCCCGATGCCGTCGTCAAAGATATCGACGGGGTAATCGGAGAGGCTGGAGATGGTGAGACCACTATCTCCAGCCTCTCTTCAGAAGACGACGTCGGCGACTCAGGGTGACGCGTCAAGCGCGACTCAGCTAAGATGTCATTACTCATGCGATCCGAAGAACTGGTCGAGAAGCTCGAAGCTGCGCTTGCGGACTACAACCCGCGCCGCATCGACAACCCGGCAGCATCGCCGGCTGCGGTGCTTCTCCTGGTCAGGTCCGTGAACAAGGAACCCCACGTCGTCTTCACGGAGCGCACGAGCAACGTCGAACACCACAAGGGCCAAATCTGCTTCCCCGGCGGCGGTATGACCGATGCCGACCCGACTGCGGAGGCGACTGCGCTGCGCGAGACGTTCGAAGAGATCGGCGTCAAGACGGAGCATGTGCGGATCATTGGCCAGCTCGACGACATGGTCACCGTCAGTGCCTTCCGGGTGTCGCCGTTCGTGGGCGTTTTTGAGCACGACCCTGAGTATCAGTACTCGACCTGCGACGTCGAGGTTGCGCAGGTGATAGAGGTGCCGTTCAGTTTCCTTCTGGAAGAGGGAAGCATGGAGCTGGAAGTCCGCGAGCACGGCGGCCGGGAAGTGCTCGTCCCGTCTTTCTCGTACGAGGGGCACCGCATTTGGGGCGCCACCGCCCGCATGCTCCACCAGCTGATAGAGCTAGTGCGCTAGCCCGCGTGCCCGACTCGCCGCCAGCCGATGATTCCGTAGTCCCTCCACTGAAGCGGCCCCCTTGCAGGCGCTGTAAGGTCAGCGATTGGCTAATCGAGGTGCGCCCGAAGTCACGACTGCGCTGGGCGATCGAGATTCTCTTCGCCGTGCCGGACGTGCTGATCTTCCAGAGCGAATCGGCCGGCTGGCCTGGCAAAGAGTACGAGCGCTGGACGTGCGCGCGTTGCGGTCGCTCGGTCCGGGTAGCGCGCTCTTGATGTATCGCTGAACGGCGTCCGAACGGGCCGTTTGCCCGGCGCGGCGATTGCGGTTACGTTTCACCTGCAACAGGCTCACGCGTGCCAGGGGTAGAGGGATATGGACGGACCGTCACCGGCCGAGAGGAACGCTATGGCGCAGCGCCTCATCAGCCGCAACAAGCTGGTCGAGGCGCTCGATCTCTTGAACGAAACGATACGAGACGCCCCTCGCTTTGCCGCAACGTTCGAAAACCGGGCCGTAGTGTTCGAGGCGCTGGGCATGCACCCGCAAGCGCAGGCTGATAGGCGCAAGGCGGCCGGTCTGCGCGCCGCCCAGCCCGCATCACCGCCGCCGCTGGACGCGACTCCTGCCGAGCCGCCCGAGTCCGGGTCAGCGGAGGAGCCGGCGCCGATCGTCGCGCCGCCCGGCGATGAATCGTCGGAGGGAAACGAAGCTGAGCCGCCGGAGAGCGCAGAGGCAGAGGACGCAGAAGAAGAGCCGGAGGACGTTGTAGCCGCGCCTGAGCCGGGCGGTGAGCCGCCGGACGAGCCACCGCCGCCGGTCATGCCAGCGTATCCGCCGGCGCCTCGGCGTTCGACGGGCGGCGCGCTGCTGCGGGCGGCGGGCGTCGTCCTGTTCGCACTCGGGCTCTTCACGATCGCCGGCGTCGTTGCCTACGTCGCGCTCAACTCGATCGGGGACGGCGGCGACGACAGCTCGACGCCCTCGCCGACTGAATCGCCGGCTTCGACGGCGACCGCCGAGCCCAGCGAAGGTGGCGCCGGCACGGCGACTGACGTGCCGGCAACGGTAGAGGATGCGCTATCGGGCAGCCCGTACTCGTTCTCGCATCTGGAGGACGCGTGGCGCGTCCGGGCGCTGGCGGTCTCAGTGGGGGAGATCAGCGAGTCCGTAACGGGCTTCGGGGAACCGGCGGTCGATATCACGCTGAGCGGCAACGGGGCGACGATGGAGCTGAGCGTTCTCCTCTACGCATCGGCGGAAGCGAAGGACGCGGAGTGGACGCTGGGCGCGGCCCCGGCGCCGAAGGGGGCCGGCGAGCTGCCCGCCGGATCGTCAGTCTGGTACAACGCCAACGCGATCGTCGTCGTGCGAGTGGCGGATGCGGCGCTGAGGCAGGACGCGCTTGACGGGTTCCTGGCGCTGGGCGAGGTGGCCGAGGAGTCACCGGCCGAAGAGTGAGGGGGCCGGCCTTTCTAGAGGATCTGCGAGAGGAAGAGCTTGGTGCGGTCTTCTTTCGGGGCCTCGAAGAACTCCGCCGGCGTTCCCTGTTCGACGATGAGGCCCTCGTCCATGAACATGATGCGGTCGGCGACGCCCTTGGCGAACCCCATCTCGTGAGAAACGCAGACCATCGTCATGCCACTCTCGGCCAGCTCGTGCATCACGTCCAGCACCTCCTTGATCATCTCCGGATCGAGGGCGGAGGTCGGCTCGTCGAAGAGCATGATCTTCGGTTGCATAGCCAGCGCTCGGGCGATCGCTACGCGCTGTTGCTGACCGCCGGATAGCTGCGCCGGATACTTATCGATCTGCTCCGGGATGCCGACGCGCTCGAGGAGCGAGGCGACAAGCTCCTTGGAGTCGGACTTCTTGAGGTGGCGGACGTGCGTCAACGCGAGGCTGATGTTGCGCTCGATGGTGAGGTGCGGGAAGAGGTTGAACTGCTGGAAGACGATCCCCACCTCGGAGCGGATCTTCTCGACGTTGCGGAGGTCGTTGTTGAGCTCGACGCCGTCGATGATGATGGTGCCCTCGTCGTGAGGTTCGAGGCGGTTAAGGGTGCGCAGGAAGGTGGACTTGCCGGAGCCCGACGGCCCGATGATGACGACCACTTCTCTCTCGCGGACGGTCGTTGACACTCCGCAGAGGGCCTGGAAGTCGCCGAACCATTTCTTGACGTCGCGGCAGACGATGATCTCGTTGCCGAGGTCGTGGCCTTTGGTGGATGGGGCTTCGATAACGGTGTCGTCGGTCATGGCTTTAACGCTCTCCAACGCCCAGGTTACGCTCCAGTTGCTGGCTGGCGCGCGACATTGAGAAGGCCACTACCCAGTATATCAACGCGATGAAGAGCAGGGCCTCCGCGTGATGGCCGATGAAGCCCGGCTGCGCCGGCGCAATCCGCGCTACGGCGAGTAGGTCCGTGAGCGCGAGGATGAAGACGAGTGAGGTGTCCTTGAAGAGGCTGATGAACTGGCTGACGAGCGCCGGAATGACGGCTCGCAGTGCCTGCGGCAGAACGATCAGAGTGAGGACTTGCAGTCCACCGAGCCCGAGCGCCTGACCGGCCTCCACTTGCCCGCGCGGCACGGCCTGAAGGCCGCCGCGGACGATCTCCGCGATATAGGCCGCCGAGAAGAGGATCAGGCCGAGCATCGCCATGAAGACGACCGACATCTCATAGCCCGTAATCGGGATGCCGAGAACGCTGGTCTCGTGCCTGATGGCCAACCGGAGGATGAAGAACGACATGTAGAGGATCGTGACGAGCGGGACTGCACGGATCATTTCGATGTAGGCGACGCAGAAGATGCGGATCACGGGGAAGGTGCTGGCGCGGCCGATCGCCAGGAGAACGCCGAGCGGGAACGAGACGGCGATGCCGACGGTGGCGAGGACCATCGTCAGGAAGAAGCCGCCCCATTCGCGGTCCGGCACGTGAGAGAAGAGCCCGCCCTGGCCCGGCAGGAACGACGGGTAGAGGGCGGTCGGCAGCATGGCCGCCATGAAGCCAAGGATCCAGAGCCAGACCGTTGTGCTGCGCGCGCGGTCGCGGAAGCGTGAGAAGCGGACGGGCCAGGCCGCGAAGTAGGCCGCGGCGAACGTCGCGATGCAGGTGCTCGTGAGGATGAGCGCGTCGCCCTCGAGCATGAAGATGTAGAGAGGTACGCAGGCGGCAGCGAAGGCCAGCGGGCGGCGCAGGTCGAGGCTACCCCAGAGTCTCCACGAGAGGCCAGACAAGGCGGCCGTGCCGTGGAGCAGTACCCAGATGCGCCAGAACTCATCACGCGGGAAGGGGCCAGTGAAGAACAGCCCGCGGTTGGCCTCGATGATCTCCCACTCGGCCGTGGCGAAGACGAAGCGCGCCGCCTGGAATGCGGCGAAGCTGAGCATCACCACCGTGACGACGGTGAGGACTGAGTTGCCCGGGCTGCTGAAGAGGTTGGCTCGCGCCCAGCGGAAGGCGACGACGTGTGGCGGCAGCACGGGGGGGGCGGGGCGGCTCGCAGCGGTCATTGCCGGGCAGACCTCCATTTGAGCCGGCTGTAGATGCCGTTCATGACGGCAGAGATCGTGAGGCTGAGGCTGAGGTAGGCGGCCATGAGGAGCGCCACCAACGGCACTGCCTGGCCCGCCTGGTTGATCGTGACGGCGCCGACGTCGAAGAGGTCCTTGTACGCGACGGCGACGGCGAGGCTGGAGTTCTTCATGAGGTTCAGGTACTGGTTGGTGAGTGGCGGAATGATAATCGCCATGGCCTGGGGGAGAATGACGAGCCGCAGGCGCTGTGAGCCGTTGAAGCCGAGGGCTTGAGCGGCCTCAGTCTGGCCTTTAGGGATGGCGAGGATGCTGCCCCGGACGATCTCGGCGATGAAGGAGGCGGTGTAGATGCTGAGTCCGAAGAGGAGCGCCGTGAACTCCGGCCTGATCGTCATGCCGCCTTCGTATGAGAACCGGCCGACCTCTGGCGAGTCGACGTCAAGCGGTGCGCCCAGGATCAGGAAGCTGGCGCCGGCGATGGCGAGGAGGGCCCCGGACGCCCCCCACCACGGATAGCTCGGCTGTCCCGTCTCATCCTGCCGGCGCGTCAATAGATAGCGGACTGCGCCCGCAACGACGATCGCGATAGCGACGAAGATGAACCAGGTGCCGAACCCACTCGTGCCGTGGACTTCGGGTAGGGCGAGGCCGCGGACGGAGAGGAAGGCGATACCGAAGAAGTCGAGGGAGTCGCCAATCCTCGGCGCCTTGAGGAAGACGGCGACGTACCAGAAGATGAGCTGTACGACCAGCGGAACGTTGCGGAACGTCTCGACGTAGAGCGTGGCGACGCGCGAGACGAGCCAGTTGGAGGAGAGTCGCGATACACCGACGATTACGCCGAGCACGGTGGCGATGGCGATGCCGATGATCGAGACCTGAATTGTGTTCAGAAGGCCGGTAATGAACGCGCGAGAGTACGAGTCACTCGCCGAATAGTCGAAGCCGAAGGAAGTCTGGTCGATGCTGAAGCCAGCGCGCTGATCGAGGAAGTCGGCGCTGACATCGATGAAGGGGAACGACCCTTTGGTGCTGACGAACGGGAAGATCTCCAGGCCGATGCCCTCCAGCTCAGCCTGGATATTGGCGATGAGGACGTAGCCGAAGACGAGGATGACAAGGGCGAAGACGGCCTGGAACAGGTACCGCCGGACGCGCTCGTTGCTCAAGACCGTGAGCAACAACGCCGGAGCCCCCAGTAGGCGCCGCTGCGGTCGGGAGGAGGCGGTCAAGTGTCCAGGCTTATGAGGTAGGTGGCCCGGCTGAATCTCAGCCGGGCCACCATGCTATCGCTAACCAGCCATGTCTTTCGCGCTTACTTGAACGGCGGGCTGTAGATCATGCCGCCGTCAGTCCAGAGAGCGTTGAGCGTGCCGGCGCGCACGATGCCAATCGGCGTGACGTTCGTTTCGTAGATTTCGCCGTAGTTGCCGACCTGAGCAATCACGTCCTGCATGAAGGTCACGTCGACGTCGAGGCCGGTGTCAGTCACCGCTTCGCCCCCGAATCCGACGCCCAGAAGGCGCGCGACCGAGACGCTCGGTGGGTCAGCAGCCATCGCAGCGACGTTGCTGCTGGTAACGCCCAGTTCCTCCGCCGCGATCGTGCCGATAACGACCCAGTTGACGATGTCGGACCACTGGGCGTCGTTGTCAATCGTGACGGGGCCGAGCGGCTCCTTGGAGAACGTCTCTCCGAGGACGACCAGCGCTTCGGGGCCACCGGAGTCAGCCGGGAACTCAGAGCGGCGACCAGCCAACTGCGACTTGTCGGAAGTCCAGCCGTCACAGCGCTCTTCGATGAACGCCGTCTGCAGCGTGTCGTTGCTATCATACGTGACGAGCTCGGCGTCGGGGAGGCGGTCCGTCAGGTTCAGTTCGGTCGTCGTGCCCTCCAGCGAGCAGATCGTCGCGGCGGCAAGGTCGTCGACGCTGGTGAATCCGTCTGCGGCGCGGACCATCATGCCCTGACCGTCGTAGAACGTGGTCGTGGCGAAGGTGAGACCGCTGTCTGCGTCGCGGCCCGTCGTCCACGTGGTGTTGCGGATGAGGACGTCGACCTGTCCGGTCTGAACCGCGGTCAACCGGGCCGACGCCGAAAGTGGCGTATAGTCAACGGCCTCGGAGTCGCCGAGGACGGCTGCGGCTACCGCCTTGCAGTAGTCGATGTCAAAGCCCGCAAACGAGCCGTCCGGCAGCAGGTTGCCGAATCCGGGGACGGCGTTGTTGACGCCGCAGTTCAGGCTACCGCGGTCGATCACGTCCTGCAGGATCTGGCTGTGGCTGCCGCTGGGTGCGTCGGTATCGGTGGGTGCTGCGGTGCCGTCACCTGGGGTTGGGCTGTCGGTGGCGTCCCCGTCGTCGTCATCGCCGCAGGCCGCGAATACAATCACGGCCAGAGCAACGAGAAGCAGGGGAAGAATAGCCACGGAGCGCTTGAGCGTCATGAGTCCCTCCTTAGAGTTACTGTTCGTTCGTCTGGGTGGTCTATGACCGCTATCGATATGTCCGGGCTTAGAGTATGCCGGATTCTAGACAGGCAGGGGGTGTTGCGTCAAGTCGCGGTGGTCAGCGCTCGTCTCGGTTCGGAGTCACGTCGTTTCGCACGCCGGCGCAGTCTTCGTCCGCGTTCGTGGCGGGACAGGCGAGCGCCGTTGCCGTCCGGGTGTCGCCACCGCGCAGGAGGTTGCCTGAGTAGTTGTCCTCCCCCGCCTGGATTTGCCAGCCGGAAAGCGTCCTGCCTTCGGCCGTAAGAAGCGAAGCGCGGTCGTCGAGGCAGGCAGCGGCGGGCTCGACGGCCGTGCAGAAATAGAGGTGCAGGTGCGGCCCGGGCACGGTGCCGCCCCGCCGGTGCTCGCAAGAGGGGTTGCCGAGTGGTGCTCCGGCCTCGACGATGTCGCCGGGCGCGACGGCCAGGCTGGAGGAGCGCAGGTGGTAGTAGCCGGTGCGGATTCCATCGCCGTGTTCGATCTCGACGAGGGAGCGATCGGCGACGCGCACGACGCCGGACGCAGCGGCCGTGATCCAGTACTCGTCGTTCTCCGAGGGGTCGCAGAGGAATCCGGTCAGGGGAGCGCGCGGGGCAAAGTCCAGTGCGTAGCGCGGGGCGCCGCTGGGACAGATGTCGGCGGCGCTGTCGCAATGTGGCCCGCCCACGAAGAACCAGGCTTCGTCTGCCGCCCAGGGCAGCCGGAACGAGTCCGCATCCCGCGGATCACCATCGTCCCCGGTGCAGGCGACGGCGAGCGCCAGGGAGACAGCGCTCAGGATGATGAGACGGCTCATGAGAGCCACTGTACGGGAAACGCTGTTTTGGGGTGTCCGCCGGGGCTGATTCGAGGTCTTCAACCTGTCGCCGCGGGGGTTGGCTTTACGCCGGCTGGAGGTGCCTCTCGAAGAAGGTCAGCATCCGGGACCAGGCGTCCTCTGCGGCCGACTCGTCATATCGGGCCCGTAAGGGGCTCAGCGCGCCTACGGCGCCCGCCAGGCCGCTGCGTTGGCTCATGAAGCTGTGCCCGGCGTCGTCATAGATTTCGACATCGTGCGCGACGCCGAGTTCCTCAAGGCACCGCTCGAGGCGGCGGCCCCTTTCCGCAAAGAGGCGATCCTGGCCGCCGTAGCTGGCGATCACCGGGCAGATCCCTTCAAGGTCATGCACCTGGCGGGGCACGTCACCATAGAACGTCGCTGCGGCTCCCACCGTGGTGGTCGTTCCCATGAGGAGGGCGAATCCCCCTCCCATACAGAAGCCGGCTACACCGATGCGTGAGCTATCGACATCTGAGCGTTGCGCGAGGAGGTCCCTCGCCGCCTCCAGAACCTCAAGGGCCCTTCCGCCTCCCCGGCGATAGGAGGCGACTGTCCGGACGATGCAGATGGGCATGGGGCCGAGTCCCGCGAACAGGTCTGGCGCCAGAGCGACGTAGCCGGAGTCGGCGAATCGGCGCGTAATACGACGGATGTCGTCGTTCAGGCCGGTGATTTCGTGGATGACGACGACAGCGGGCCAGGGCCCCTGGCCCGACTCCGGCAAGGCCAGCGAGGCCGGGATGCCGGTCCCGCCGTACTGAACGTTGACTTCGTTTTGGGTCGTCATGGTATGTGCTGGGCAAGGAAGACGGAGCGAAAGACTGGATGCGGCCGACAGCCGCCCGGACGGGCGAACCCACGATCCCCTGCTGGCAGTTAGAAGGATACGCGATGGTGGCGGGTTCGGACAGATAGAACTCGGGTTGGCAATCGCGATACACTGCGGTGACTGCGACGTGAGAAGGAGCGCCTTTACGGAATGACGAACCATCGACTCGGGATACTGGTGGGCGGCGGCCCGGCGCCGGGGATCAACAGCGCCCTGAGCGCCGCCACTATTGGGGCGATCCAGGCCGGCCTTGATGTGGTCGGCATATATGACGGGTTCCAGCATCTCATGCTGGGACGGACCGACATGGTCCGGCGTCTCGGCATCCCGGACGTCTCGCGCATTCATTTTCAGGGCGGATCGATCATCCGGACGTCGAGGGCGAACCCGGCGCGCAGCGAAGAGGACCTTGAGGTCACCGTTGAGGCGCTCCGGAATCTTGAGCTGAGCCATCTGATCACGATCGGGGGCGAAGATACGGCATCCTCGGCCGCCCGGATCTGTGAGCAGGGCGGGGCTGACATCCGCGTTGCGCACATCCCCAAGACGATCGACAACGATCTGCCGCTGCCGGCGAACGCGCCAACGTTTGGGTTCGAGACGGCGCGACACGTCGGCACGCAGTGGACGCTGAACCTGATGGAAGAGTCGCGTTCGACGAATCGCTGGTGCCTCGTCGCGGTCATGGGACGTTCGGCGGGTCACCTGGCGCTCGGCATCGGGAAGGCGGCGGGAGCGACGGTGACGATTATCCCGGAGGAGTTCTCCACCTCGACGATTTCGCTCGACGACGTCTGTCTCATCATCGAAGGCGCGATCCTCAAGCGGAGGGCTCTGGGCTTTCGCCACGGCCTCGCCGTGATCGCCGAGGGCGTCGCCGCCAAGATGGACCCCGAGCAGCTCGCGAACATTCCGGGCGTCGAGGTGGGGCACGACACGCACGGGCACATCCGGCTGGAGAAGATCCCGCTTGCGGCCATCATCGAGCGGGAGGTCATGCGCCGCTTTGCCGAGCGTGGGGAGTCACTGTCGCTTGTTTCCGTAAGCCTCGGGTACGAGCTCCGGTGCGCCGACCCGATTCCTTTCGACATCGACTACACGCGAACGCTCGGATATGGGGCGATCCGATTTCTCGTCAGGGACGCGGCGGTCGATCCAGCGCTTTCGGGCGGCCTGGTCTGCCTGGAGGACGGCCGCCTCCGCGTGCTTCCGTTCGAAGAGGTGCAGGACCCGCAAACGGGGCGCATCAACACACGGATGGTCGACGTACAGTCGGAGCACTATCGGGTGGCCCGCGAGTACATGATCCGCATGCGTCGGAGCGACCTCGACGATGACGCAATCATGTCGCGTCTCAAAGCGGAGGCGATGTTGAGCGGCGACCGCCTTTCGCAACGGTTCTCACCGATGTTCGACGCCGACGTACTACAGGGTGCGCTGTGACCGACTCCGATACCCTGATCGCGACCGCGAAGGCGATGGTCGCACCCGGAAAGGGCATCCTTGCGGCCGACGAATCGATCAAGACCTGCACGAAGCGGTTTGCCGAGTTCGGGATCGAGTCCACCGAGACGAGCCGTCGCGACTACCGCGAGATGATGTTCCGGGCGCCAGGGGTTGGCGAGTACGTCAGCGGGGCGATCCTCTACGACGAAACGATCCGCCAGAATGCGGCAGACGGCTCCCGGATCGTCGATGTGCTGAAGGATGCCGGGGTCTTGCCGGGGATCAAAGTCGACACGGGCGCGAAGCCGCTCGCCGGCGCTCCGGGTGAGACGATCACCGAAGGCCTTGACGGCCTGCGAGATCGCCTCGCAGAGTACCGCGAGATCGGCGCGCGCTTCACGAAGTGGCGCGCTGTCCTCAGCGTCAGCGACGAGATGCCCAGCCGGTATTGCATCGAGACGAACGCGCACGCGCTGGGCCGGTACGCGGCTCTGGCGCAGGAGGCGGGCCTTGTCCCGATCGTCGAGCCGGAAGTGTTGATGATCGGCAACCACGACGTCCAGCGCTGCCGCGCGGTCACGGAACAAGCGCTGCAAACGACGTTCGAGCAGATGTCGGCGCAGCGCGTGCTACTGGAAGGCATCGTTCTCAAGCCGAACATGGTGATCTCCGGAAGCGATTGCCCGCGGCAGGCTACGAGCGACGAGATCGCTGAGCTGACGCTCAGCACACTGCGCGAGTTCGTGCCCCCCGAGGTGCCCGGAATCGCCTTCCTGTCCGGTGGGCAGACGGGCGAGGAAGCCTGCACGAACCTCGACGCGATGGTGCGCCGTGGCGGTCTTCCGTGGGAGCTGACGTACTCTTTCGGGCGCGCTCTGCAGTACCCGAGCCTCGAGATTTGGGGCGGCTCGAACGTCGCCGAAGCCCAAGCAGCGCTGTTACACCGCGCGCGCATGAGCAGCCTTGCGCGGTCGGGCCGCTACTCCGCAGGAGAAGAACGCGCCGCCGTCTGACGTCAGGCACGTCTGAGGCGGCGTCTCGGCGGGCAAAAGAATGGAGCGGAAGACGGGATTCGGCCGACGGCCGCCCGTCCGGGCGAACCCTGCGGCGACCGAGGGTGCGGCGGCGGGCATAAAATGGAGCGGAAGACGGGATTCGAACCCGCGACCCCCTCCTTGGCAAGGAGGTGCTCTACCACTGAGCCACTTCCGCTCGTAACCTATTATACGCCCGGCTCATCGCCCCGCAAGCGTTGTTGACGCCCGCCGTCCGGCGCTTTAGCCTGCGGTCTAGCTACTCTATGGAGGTACCAGCATGCCCCGTCTTAAGGCCGTAATCGACATCGACGCCCCGCGCGAGCACGTGTTTGCGGCGGCGGAACCGCTCAAGATGCCCGAATGGACGGTTCACGTCTCCGAGGTGACTGTGACAGAGGGCGACGGCAAGACGGCCGGCACCAGGGACCGCACGATCATCAAAGTTACTCCTCGTGCGAACACGCTGGAGAGCGAATGGACGGAGTACAGCCCCGGCGAGGCCTGGGCGCGGACGTTCACCGGCTACCTCAAGGGCGACGAGCGCATCAGCCTGGCGGAAGCGGACGGCGGCACGCGCCTCGAATGGACGTACAACTACACGCCGCCGTTCGGTGTCCTCGGCAAGATTGGCGCCCTTCTCGTGATGTCCCGAGTGGTGCAGAACAACATGGAATCGTCGCTTGAGATGCTGAAGCACGAGCTCGAGATTTAGCCGCGCTCGGAGATCGTAGCCGCAGGCCTTCAGGCCTGCCTTCCATCCATTCGCCAGCTGTGAGACTCTTCCGTTGGAACGGGTTCGAGCCCTCATTGAAGGCAGAGCTGGAAGCTCTGCGGCTACGATGTTGGCGAACTCTAGGCGCGCGGTAGGCCCAGCGCCCTGATCGCGATCAGGTCGCGCTGCACCTCTGAGGTGCCGGCGCCGATGGTGTCCTGAACCGCCGAGAGGAAGTTGTGCGACGTTGCGCCCTCGTAGGGGGCGCGCGGGTCGTTCTCCGTCAGCGGGCCGTAGAGTCCCAGCAGGTTGAGGCTCGTTTCGTAGAGGTGCTGAGCGAACTCCGTGTTGAAGAGCTTGACCATCGCCGCCTGGCCGCGGTAGTCGCGCTCCTCCGTGTGCATCTGGACGGCGCGCTCCAGCAGCAGCTCCGCGATCTCGTACTCGATGCGCAGGCCACCGATCTGCTGGCGGACGCGGCGCGACCAGCCTTCGCCGCCGTTCGCCTTCGCCCGCCGCACGGCGCCGACGAGCGTGCGCCAGTGTACGTACGCCCGGTAGATCGTGATGCGCTCGACGCCGAGGGCCGATGCCAGCAAGCGCCAGCCTTCGCCATCGCCGCCGATGCGCTCGCTGACCGGCACGCGGACGTCCTCGAACACGACCTCGTTGAACCAGTGCTTGTCCAGCAGGTTGACGATCGGGCGGATTTCGATGCCGGGCTGTTTCATGGGGACGACGAACATCGAGATGCCGCCGTGGCGAGAGCTTTCGGAGTCGGTGCGGGCGGCGAGCCAGCAGTAGTCGCTGGACTCTGCGCCGCTGGTCCAGATCTTGCGGCCGTTGATCACGTAGTCGTCGCCGTCGCGGACGGCCTTCGTCTCGAGCGATGCCAGGTCGGACCCCGATTCGGGCTCCGAGTAGCCGAGGCAGAACGTGGCTTCACCGCGCGCCATCTCCGGCAGGTAGCGCTGCTTCTGGTCCTCGTTCGCGGCGTGCATGAGCAACGGCGCGACGATGACGCGGGCCATCGCGTCGCTGGCCGGGCCGCCGTGCAGGGCAACTTCCTTTTCGACGAGGAACTGCTCCTTGATCGGCCGGCCGCCGCCGCCGTACTCCACGGGCCAGGAGAGCGCCAACCAGCCCTTCGCGCCGAGCTTGCGCTCGAAGTCGCGTGCGGGCATGTAGCCGGGCGGCATCGGCCGCGGATCGGAGTCGTGGTCAGTGCCCAGCTCGGTGGTCAGCCACTCGTGCGCTTCCTGGCGCAGTGCTTCTTCGTGCGGGGCGAGTCTAAACTCCATAGCGACCCCGATTATACCCGTCGTCTCCCGGCATATGGGATAATGGTGCACAGGCGAGGAATCGCCCAGGGAGGGGTCCGGCCCACGAGAGTAGACGAAGGCGAGTAGTTGGAAGAGATCGACCTCCTGGCCATCGGCGGCGGCACCGGCGGCTATACGGCCGCGATCAGGGCCGCGCAGCTCGGCCTCTCGGCCGCCATCGTCGAAGCGGACAAGGTCGGCGGCACATGCCTCCACCGCGGCTGCATCCCCACCAAGACGTGGCTCCACAGCGCCGAAGTCCTCACCCAGACCCGCAACGCCGCGACGTTCGGCGTCCAGACTTCCGAGCCGTCGCTCGACTATCCGGCGATGCGCGCCCGCCAGCAGGCCGTCGTCGACACGCTGCACAAGAGCATTCGCTCGGTCATAGGCAAGCACAAGATCGAGATCATCGAGGGCCGCGGCACGGTCGTGTCGCCCGGCGAGGTCGCTGTCGGCGACCGGCGGATCAAGGCGAAGCACATCGTCGTCGCCACGGGCTCGCGCCCGAAAGGCCTGCCCGGACTTGAGCCGGACGGCGACCGTATCGTGACCAGTGACGAACTCCTGGAGTGCGAAGAGGCGCCGAAGTCGATCGCGATCATCGGCGGCGGCGCGATCGGCTGCGAGTTCGCGTCGTTCTTCGCCGATATCGGCAGCGAGGTAACGTTGATCGAAGCGCTGCCGACGCTGGTGCCGCTCGAAGACACCGACGCTGGTAAGGCCGTGGCGAAGGCGTTCGCGGCGCGCGGCGTCAACGTAATGACGTCGGCGAAGGTGCTGACGGACCGGACTCGCTCGTACGACGGCACTGTCGAAGTGACGGTGGAGCACGACGGCGCCGAGAAGCAGGTGCGGGCCGAGACGTTGCTGCTCGCCGTCGGCCGCGAGGCGGTGACCGACGGCCTGGGCCTCGAGAACACGAAGGTCGAGATAGAGAGCGGCTGGGTCAAGGTCGACGAGACGTACGGCACCGCCGAGCCCGGCGTATACGCCGTTGGCGACGCGATCGGCGGGCTGCTGCTGGCGCACGTCGCCGGCGCCGAGGGGTTTATCGCCGCCGAGGCGGCCGCGGGCAAGGATGCCGGGAGGCTGGACTACGACCGGGTCCCCCGCGTGACGTACAGCAACCCGCAGGTGGCCGCCGTCGGTCTGACGCTCGAAGAGGCGAAGGAGCGCGGCCTGAACGCGAAGTCGCAGCGCTTCTCGCTCAAGAACAACGCGATGGCGCTGATCCAGGACGAGACGGACGGGTTCGCGAAGGTTGTTTTCGACCAAGAAGGTGGCGACCTGCTGGGCGTGCACCTCGTGGGCGCGCACGTCGCCGATATCGTCTCGGAGGCGGCGCTGGGCCGCTTCTTGCAGGCCTCGGCCTGGGAGATTGGCACGAACATCCACCCGCACCCGTCGCTGAGCGAGGCGCTGGGCGAGGCGGCCCAGCTATCGGCGGGGATCAGCATCTACTGGTGAGGAGGAGGCGAGAGATATGGTCTCCGTGAGCGACGTACCGGGAGCGCAGGGGTTGAGCAGGGACCAGCTCCGCGAGGTTTACTTCAAGATGTTCCTCGCGCGGTCCGTCGGAGAGCGTGAGCGGATGCTGAACCGCATGGGCAAGGGCCCGTTCGCGGTCACCGGTGAGGGCCACGAGGCGGCGCAGGTCGGGACGGCCTACGCGATGACGCCGGGCAAGGACTGGGCGCTCACGTACTACCGTGACATCGGCGTGGCGCTGACGTTGGGCATGACGCCGCGCGACCTGTTGCTGGCGCATCTGGCGCGCGCCGAGTCGATCGAGAGCGGCGGGCGCAACATGCCGTCGCACTTCAGCAGCGTCGACCTGCGCATCGTCTCGGGCTCAGCGCCGGTTGCGACGCAGGTGCCTCACGCCGTCGGGATCGCTCTGGCGAGCAAGCTGCGCGGCCTGGACGAGGTGGCGGTGACGTACTTCGGTGACGGCGGCGCGAGCGTCGGCGACGTGCACGAGGCGATGAACTTCGCCGGGGTCCACAGCCTGCCGGTGATCTTCGTCTGCGAGAACAACCAGTACGCGATCTCCGTGCCGGCGAGCAAGCAGGCGGCCGTCACTGACCTTTCGGTACGCGCTCAAGGCTACGGCTTCCCGGGCGTGACGGTGGACGGGAACGACGTGCTTGCGGTCTACAGCGCCGCGAGAGAGGCGGTCGAACGGGCACGAAACGGCGACGGGCCAACGTTCATCGAGGCGAAGACGTACCGTCTCGTGCCGCATACCAGCGACGACGACGACAGCCGGTACCGCAGCCGCGAGGAGGTGGAGGAGTGGCGAAAGAAGGGGCCGCTCGTCCGTTTTGGGGCCTGGCTGGAGGAGAACGGCGTAGCCACGAAGGACGAGATCGGCGAGATCGAAGCGAAGGCGATGGCCGAGATCGACGCGGCGACGGAGTACGCGGAAGCGGCACCGACGCCCGACCCGGCATCGGCGATGCGGCACGTGTTCGTGGAGGAGGAGTAGCGGTGGCTGAGAAGACGATGGTCGAGGCGGTCCGCGACGCGCTGCACGACGAGATGAAGCGCGACGAGCGGGTCTTTGTGCTTGGCGAGGACGTCGGCAGGGGCGGCGTCTTCCGCGCTACGGAAGGCCTTCGCGACGAGTTCGGCGAGGATCGCTGCATGGATACGCCGCTGGCTGAGGCGACGATTGTCGGCGCTTCGATCGGGGCTTCGCTCAACGGGCTTCTGCCGGTCGCCGAAATCCAGTTCGCGGACTTCATACACCCGGCGTTCGATCAGATCGTGAGCGAGGCGGCGCGGCTGCACTATCGCTCGAACGGCGCCTGGAGCTGCCCGATCACTGTGCGCACTCCGTACGGCGCCGGCGTCCACGGCGGGCCCTACCACTCGCAATCGATCGAGGCGTTTTACGCGCACGTGCCGGGGCTGAAGGTGATCTGTGTCGCCAGCCCGTACGACGCGAAGGGCCTGCTCAAATCGGCGATCCGCGATCCGAACCCCGTGATGTTTCTCGAACACAAGAAGGCGTACCGGTCCTTCCGTGAGGAGGTGCCGGACGAGGACTACACGATCCCGATCGGCGTCGCCGAGAGGAAGCGCGAGGGGAGCGACATGACGCTTGTGACGTACGGCCTGATGACGCGTTACTCGCTCGAAGCGGCGGCTGCGGTGCAGGGTGACGGCGGCATCTCGGTCGAGGTGATCGACCTGCGAACGGTATCGCCGTGGGACAAGGAGTGCGTGCTGGAGTCTGTGCGCAAGACGGGCAAGGCGTTGATCGTCTACGAGGACAACCTCACCGGCGGCTTCGGTGCCGAGGTGGCGGCGACGATCGCCGAGGACGCGTTCGATTTCCTCGACGGGCCGGTGACGCGCATTGCATCGCCGGACGTGCCGCTCGCTCCGTACTCCGGGGTCCTGGAAGAGTTCATCCTGCCGAACCCGGAGAAGATCGCCGAGGGTATTCGCAAGCTGGCGGCGTACTAGGGCATGACCTACACGCTGACACTGCCGGAAGTTGGCGAGACGGTGACTGAGGGCACGATCGAGAAGTGGCTCAAGGCGCCCGGAGAGAAGGTGGCGAAATATGAGCCGATCGTCGAGGTCAACACGGACAAGGTGAACGTAGAGTTGCCGTCGCCGGTCTCCGGAACGGTGGTTGAGATCCTTGTGGCGGAGGGCGAGACGGTGCCGATCGGCGCTGAGTTGTGCACGATCGACCAGGTGGCGGGCGAAACGCCGGCCGAGATCGCGCCGGCAGCGCCGTCCGAAGCGCCTGAGCCGAAGGAGCCAGTCGCCGCGTCGACGCGAGAGCGCACTGACCGGAGCGGACCGAACCGGGCGACGCCGCGCGTGCGCAGGGTCGCCGAGGAGCTGGGCGTCGACCTGGCGCGCGTCGAGGGCTCGGGCCCGGGCGGCCGCATCCTCGAAGATGACGTGCGGGCGTTTGCGGCGGGCGCACCGGCTACCGCCCAGGCCGGCGCGGACGAAGAGGCGGTCCCGGTCTCCGGCATCCGGAGGACGATCGCCAGGCGCATGTCGGAATCTGCGTTCACGGCGCCGCACGCGTGGCTGGTAGTCGAGGCGGACGTCACCGAACTCGTGAAGCTGCGCCTGGCCGAGCGGGAGGCGTTCCGTGAGCGGACCGGTGTGGACCTGACGTACCTGCCGTTTACGGCACACGCAGTGTCGCAGGCGCTGCGAGATCACTCTTATCTCAACGCCTCCTGGGCGGGGGACCAGATCCTGCTCAAGAGGCGCGTGAACCTGGGGGTGGCGGTGGCGACTGACCGCGGGCTCCTCGTCCCGGTGGTCAAGGACGCCGACCGGCTGAGCGTGGCCGGTCTGGCGCTGGCGATGTCGGAACTGGGCGAGAAAGCCCGCGACAACAAGCTGCAGCTCGACGACGTGCAGGGCGGGACGTTCACCGTGGACAACACTGGCGCCTTCGGCTCGATCGTTTCGATGCCGATCATCAACCTGGGTCAGGCGGCGATCATCAGCCTGGAGGCGATCACGAAGCAGCCCGCCGTCGTGGAGGACGACGCGATCGCGGTGCGCGACGTCGTGAACCTCTGCCTGTCGTTCGACCACCGCATCCTCGACGGCCACCAGGCGGGCGCGTTCCTGACCGACGTGAAGTCGCGCCTGGAGGCGTTCGCGCCGGGCTCGGATATCGACTGATGGTAGTCGAGGCGGCCTGCGACTCCAGGTGGATGGGACGTGTGGGGTACCTCGAAGCGTGGGAGTACCAGCGAGAGCTGGCCCGGCGACGGGCGCGGGGTGAGATTCCCGATACGCTTCTGCTGCTTGAGCACCCGCCCGTGTTCACGACCGGGCGCCGCGGGCCGGGAGCGAACCTGCGGCTGCCGGAGGGGTCTCTCGGTGCGCCGCTGATAGAGACGGACCGCGGAGGCGACATAACGTTTCACGGCCCCGGCCAACTCATCGCTTACCCGATCGTCGACCTGCGCGCGGCCGGACTGTCGGTCGTGACCTACGTGCGTGCGCTTGAGGAGGCGGTCGTCCGGGCCGTGCGGACGTACGGAATCGAGGCGCACACTGAGTGCGGGCTGACCGGCGTCTGGGTGGGCGACATGGGCTCGTTGGCCGAGAAGATCGCGGCGATCGGGGTGAGGGTTGGAAAGCCGGCCGGGCCTTCGGGTGGATGGGTGACGACGCATGGCCTGGCGATCAACGTGACGGTGGACCTGGAGTGGTTCGGGCGCATCGTGCCGTGCGGGATTGGCGATCGCGGCGTGGCGTCGATCGAATCGCTGACCGGCCAGAGGCCGCGCCTGGAGGACGTTGCTGACGCGCTCAGGGATGCGCTGGGGGACGTCCTGGGCGAGAGGTTCGGGTAAGCGGATCACCGGCGCTGCCCTGGTACGCTATACTCACGCCCTGACGGGCTGTAGGCTGGGGCGGAACCTTCAGGGGGGTTGTGACGTCTATCACATGACTTTTTAGTGCATGCGCATGATGATTGGGCCTGGAATCCGAACGTAATCGGCGCGCCACGCAGCCGGGAGGAGTTTGACTCGTGACGACGGAATTGAGAGAGGGGGCCGATGTGAAGGAGTCCGCTGGGGCTCGTGCCGAGTCGATCATCAATGCGATCGATGTGGTCAAGACGTACGACACAGGGCGTGTGAAGGTGAACGCACTGCGCGGCATCAACCTTCAGATCGATCCGGGAGAGATGGTCGCGATCATGGGCCCCTCCGGCTGTGGCAAGACGACGCTCCTCAACTGTCTTTCGGGGCTCGATGTGATCGACAGCGGGCAGGTGATCGTCGAGAGCGTGGACCTCAGTACGATGTCCGACAACGCGAAGACGGAGCACCGGGCGGAGCGGATGGGCTTTATCTTCCAGTTCTATAACCTGTTGCCTGTGCTCTCGGCCGTCGAAAACGTGGAGCTGCCACTGCTCGTCTCCGGCACGTCGGCCAAGGAGGCGCGGCGCAAGGCGATAGACGCGCTAGAGGTCGTCAAGCTCGCCGACTGGGCGACTCACAAGCCGGCTGAGCTTTCCGGCGGCCAGCGACAGCGCGTGACGATCGCGAGGGCGCTGGTCAACGATCCGGCGATCGTCTGGGGCGACGAACCGACTGGCGATCTGGACAGCACCAATGCCAGCGAGATTATCGACCTGATGATCCGTCTCAACCAGGAGCACGGCCAGACGTTCGTGTTGGTGACGCACGCCGATGAGGTCGCGAAACGGACGCAGCGGATCATCCGCATGCAGGACGGACAGATAACCAGCGACGAGCCGACTGCCAGCACGCAGGCTGCGTCCTAGCGGAGGAGCGGACCCATGGATTCGATGTTCGGCCTCTCCATGAACCTGATCATGTATGTCCTGCTGGGACTGCTTGCGATCACCCTGGCTGCGATCCTGATCATCTTCCTCCGCAACAGGATCGTGTTCCTGATGGGCCTGCGCAACATCCCGCGCCGCGTCGCGCAGAGCACGCTGATCGTGATCGGGCTCATGTTGAGCACCGTGATCATCACGGCCGCATTCACCTTCGGTGACACCGTCGACTACAGCATCACGAAGGCGACATACGATCTCTTCGGTCACGCAGACATCATCCTCGAAAGTGACACTGGCCCCGGGGTCGCTGTCGAGGATCGCGGCAGCGACGAGATATCGGGCGAGGCTTACGAGGCGTTCCTCGTCGCCGCCGACGCCTCACCGATCCTCACGAACGTGGACGGCTACATGGGCGTGCTGTGGGAGCCCGTACCGGTAATCAACGGCGGCACGAACCTCAGCGAGCCCGATGTCCTCTTTACGGGCATCGACTCAGAGCGTGCGGGCGATTTCCCGGATGTTCAAGACGTGGACTCCGGGGACCTTCTTTCAGTCGATGATCTCGGTGCTAACGAGGTCTACCTCAATGTGAGCGCTGCTGAAGAGCTGCGTGCCGAGGCAGGCTCTGTGCTCACCGTCTTTGTGTCGAACGAGCCCCGCGAATTTGTAGTACGGGCCGTTGTCGAAGACAGGGCGATGACTGGCGCGCTGGACCTGGCTTCTCCGGAAGGTATGGTAGCGAGCCTGGACGCTCTGCACGAACTGTTTGGCAGCGACGACGTGTCAGTCATCGCCGTGTCAGTCAACGGCGGCGTGCGCGACACACTAGAGGCGTCGCCGGAGGCCGAGAGGCAGGTCCGTAGCCTCGTCGGGGCCGGGGATATCCTGCTGCGAGTGACCGACACGAAGGCGGAGTCGGTAGACGAAGCGGAGGAGATCGGCAACTTCATGACGACGTTCTTCCTCCTTCTGGGCCTCTTCTCGATCGGCGCCGGCGTTCTGCTGATCGTGATGATCTTCGTCATGCTGGCGGCTGAACGAAAGCCCGAGATGGGCATGGCACGAGCTGTTGGAATGAAGAGGCTACACCTCGTCGAGATGTTTGTGGCGGAGGGCACCGGCTACAACCTGGCTTCAGCGGTCGTGGGCGTCGGGATCGGAGTCACCGTTGCCTTCGCTCTGGCTACGGCGGCCTCTGCAATATTCGCGACGTTTGGCTTTTCGTTCACGCCGCACGTGACGCTGCGGACGATCGTGATCTCATACTGTCTTGGCGTCGTGCTGACGTTCCTCACCGTGACGTTCTCCTCGTGGCGTGTGTCGACGCTCAACATCGTCGCGGCCATCCGAGACACGCCGGAAGGTAGCGCACCCGATCCTGAATCGGGAACTGTGAGAGGCCTGGTACGGGCCGTTCTGAATGTCGCAGTCCTGATGACCGGAATCGGCCTGTTCATGCTGCTTCTTAAGGGCGAGATGTTCGCCGCCCCGAGGGAGCGTCGCGTGCCACAACCCGGGGCCTCGATGTTCCCGTTCCCGGCGGGCGTGCTCGGTTTTCCGATCTATCAGTTGAACAACCTGCTCGCTGAGCGCCGCCCGATCCCTGTCTGGCCGTCCGCTCTGTTCTTACCGGGTGTTGTCCTTGTCGGCGCAAGCGGTGCGGGCCTGCCTTCGTTTCTTGCCGTCATGGCGGCACTCGCGGGGATCGCTGGTGTGTACATCGGACTGGCGTACTTTGTCGCCGTCGTGGTGTTCCGACTTGCTCGCGATCATCGGCCAGCAGACCCGCCATGGTGGCTGATAGTTCCCGGAGTCGTCTTACCGTTTCCAGTCGGCATGATAGCGGTTGGGCTCCAGAGTCCGCGCACGCGTGTCAACTGGAGTATCGGCATCTGGGCTCCGCTGATGATTGGCAGTGTCTTCCTGGTTATGCAGGGGCTTCAGGGCGATTCCGCTTTCCCGTTCGCGCTGGGCTTTACGGTGATCACCGTGGGCGCTGCCGTCTGCGCGACGTACTTCGGCGCTCCGGCCCGCCCCGCCTACACTGCGATGTCGCTCTTCTTGCTCTTGTTCTGGGGCTTCACTGCCGGGAACCGTCTGGAGTGGCTCTTTGGCAGGCTGGACGGCGATATCGAGATGTTCTTCCTAAGTGGCGTAGCGATGGTGACGGCCTCGACGTTCTTCATCATCTACAACGTGGACATTCTGTTAGCGTTCCTGTCGCGGGTCGGGGGCGCATTCGGGCCCATCCTGCCGTCGCTGCGGACCGCTATTGCATACCCGATGGCGAACCGGTTCCGCACTGGCATGACACTGGCGATGATCTCGCTTGTCGTCTTCTCGCTGACGACGATGTCGGCGATGAATCTGAACTATGACAAGCTGTTCCTGCAGGACGAGTCGCGGGGCGGCTGGGACGTGCAGGTTGTCGAGAACCCCAACAACCCGATGGCGAGCGTCAAGCAGGTGCTCCAGCAGGGCGACAGCCCCGTCGCAGAGCAGATCGCGGCGGAAGGCGCACTGCTGATCTCTGGTTTTGCGGAGGCCGATGTCCGTCAGGGTCCTGACTGGGGTGACGAGTATCCGGTACTAGGTCTCTCCGATAGCTTCATCGAAAACGGCAGCGTGCCAATCGATAAGGTTGCGAACGGTTACGCTGACGCGGACGCCGTCTGGGAGGCGCTGCTAACGGAGCCCGATGCGGCGATCGTCGACGGCTTCGTGATCCAGGGCGGCTTTGGCAACAACGAGTTCTCGATCAGCGGCATTGATACGCAGGAGGATACGTTCGATCAGCAGTTCATCACCGTCCTTGATTCGACATCAGGCATTTCGCAAGGTCTCCGCGTGATCGGCGTGATCGACTTCGGTGCAAGCGCCAACTTCATGGGGATATTCACGGGTGCGGAGACGTTCCAGAACGTCTTCGGGCCACCGGAGCTATCGGTCCACTTCGTCGCGCTCACCAACCCGGACGACTCACGGGACGTGGCTCGCGATATTGAGGCGGCGCTGGTGACGACGGGGGCACAGGCGGACTCGCTCCAGGAGATTGCGGAAGAGAACAACGCTCTATCGCGCAACTTCCTGTACTTGATGCAGGCGTTCATGGGCCTCGGCCTCGTCGTCGGTGTGGCCGGGGTCGGCGTGATCGCCTTCCGCACGGTGGTGGAAAGGCGGCAGCAGATCGGTATGCTGCGGGCGATCGGCTACAAGAAGAGTATGGTGTCGCTCAGCTTCATGATGGAGTCTTCGTTCGTAACTGTCCTCGGCGTGCTCTCCGGCGTCGGCCTTGGTCTCTGGCTGGCCTACTTCCTGGTGACGAGCGACGATTTCCCCGGCGATGGCGGCAACTTCTACGTGCCGTGGCCGCAGATCGCTTTCATCGGCGGCGTGACGATCTTCGCTTCGCTGCTGATGACGATTATTCCGTCGCGCCAGGCGTCGAGTGTTCCCACGGCCGAAGCGTTGCGCTACGAGTAGCCGCCGTCAGGGGATGACGCCCCGCTCCTTGAGCGGGATGATCTGCTCCCAGTCGTAGCCGAGTTCCAGCAGCACTTCCTCCGTGTGCTGGCCCAACTCCGGGGCGATACCCGTCGGCTCCCAGCGTGTGACGGAGAAGTCGGCTGGCGTGGCGACCATCTCGATCGGTCCGTCCGGTCCGGGCACCTGTACGAAGGCGCCCGACTCACGGACCATCTCGTCGGTGGCCACCTCGTGGATATGGTTTACGGGCGCCCACCAGACGTCGTGCTCATTGAACGCCGCTGCCAACTCGGCCATCGGTTTTGCTGCGAACACCGTGTCGAGTTCCTCGACGAGCTGGGGGCCGTTGGCGCGCCGTGCTTCGATGTTGGAGAAGCGCTCGTTCGTCAGCAAGTCCTCACGGCTGAGGGCGCGGCAGAGGTCCGGCCAGTGACGGTCGGCCTGGAGGAGGAGCAGCCAGAACCACTTTGCGTCGCCGGCCCTGTAGCAGGTGAGGATCGGGTTGACGGCGTGCTCCCGGTCGTATGGCGCGATGGGCATGCCTATGCGAGTCGACAGCATCACGTCCCAACCGATCATGTAGACGCCCACGCGAACCAGCGGTACCGAGACGAGTTGCCCGTCGCCGGTCTTCTCGCGGTTCCAGAGCGCGGCGCAGACGGCTCCGGCGCAGGCCTGGCCGGTCATGTGGTCGCCCATGCCGCCGCGCTGCTGGGGGATGGCGGCGCCCGGCGGGGTGAGCGACATGGCGACGCCGGCCTGCGCCCAGAACGCTCCGATGTCGTAGGCGGCGGTATCGCGCGACGTGGTCTCCGGGCCATAGCCTGTCACCTGGCCGTAGACGAGGCGCGGAAAGCGCGCGTGCAGCGTCTCGTAGTCCATTCCGTATTCATCCAGCACGCGGGGGCGGTTGTTGGTAACGAAGACATCGGCGTCGGCGATGAGCTTATAGGCGATCTCCTTCGCCTCCTCCTTTTGCAGGTCGAGAACGACGCTCCGCTAGCCGCGGTTGTCCAGCTCGAACGGTGGGTTGAGCTCGGCCGGCGTGCCCATGAGCGAGGCGAAGAGACCGCGGAACGGATCGCCCGACGGTGGCTCGATCTTGATGACGTCGGCGCCCCAATCGCCGAGGATGGCGGCGCAGGACGGCCCGGCGACCCAGAGGCCCATCTCCACCACTTTGATGCCTGCCAGTGGCCCCGCCATATCGCTGCTCCCTTCGCCCCGCTCCCTCTGAGCGAGATGCGGGGATTGTATCGAGCGAAGGGAATCCCCGGCAAGGAGGCGCGCCGGGCGCCGCGATCAGATGGGGACAGGGAGCCGGGGTAGAGTGGGCCTGCACTTCTTCTCAGACGAGCCGATCTCGGACCTGAGTCCCCTTCGCTCCTCGGCGTCGGCGCCCCGGTCCACATTGGCGGGGCAATATTTCCTTTTCTAGATTTTGTTACTCCCGCGCCCTTTCCGCGTCATTAGCAAAGGATGCGTTGGTCGGGGCACTCTCGGCGGCGCCTCCGGAAACGGCAGATCGCTGCACCAGACGCGGATCGTTGCCCGACAGAGGTGGGAACACTCACAAGTCGGTCACAAGAAGGTCCAGCGTGTGGGGCGGCATAAGGAGGACAGGCGCAGATGAATCTTCAAGGCAGAGGCAGGCTTTGGCCGCTGATGCTCCTCACCGCAGTGCTGGCGCTGACCGTTGCCTGCATGGGAGCACAGGGGGACAACGCAGCACCGACTGACGGACCGGGCGCCGCTGAGCGCATCGACGGTGGCGACATGGTCGTTCAGGGAAACGAGCCGGACTCGCTCGATCCCCACTGGTCGGCTTTCCAGCCGGACATCTCGCTGGAGCGAATGCTCTGGCGCGGCCTGTACTGGCTGGACGAGAACGAGGAGGTCCAGCCGTCCATGGCGGCTGCGATGCCTGTGGTCTCGGCTGACGGCATGACTTACACGATCACGCTGCGCGATGGGTTGCTATGGTCGGACGGCGATGACCTGACGGCCGAGGACTTCGTGCTGGGCATCGAGCGGACCTGCAACCCGGACAACGCCGGCCAGTATCAGTTCGCGCTGACGTCCATCGTTGGCTGTGACGACTACGCTTACGCCGCCGAACCAACGGATGAGGAAAAGGCGGAGCTTCGCGCGGGCCTTGGCGTGACCGCGATCGACGACGCGACGGTCGAAATCACGCTGGCGAACCCGCAGCCGACGTTCTCCATCGTCCTCTCGCTTTGGATGACGTTCCCGGTACCCGCGCACCTGCTTCCCGAACCGGGCGAGGCGTGGCCGGCCGGTCCGGACGCCCCCGAGGCACTGGCGTTCAACGGCCCGTACGTGCTGACGGAGTACGTCCCGCAGGACCACGCGACGCTGGCGACGAACCCGAACTGGGCTGCGCCCAACGGCGTTTCTCCCACGCTGGATAGCCTGACTGTGCGGTTCATCGACGACATCGGGTCGGCGAACAACGCCTACCGGACGGACGAACTCCACTTCGCGCTCGCGGACACGACCGTGCTATCCGCTGTCGTTTCTGAGTTTGGCGATGGCCGTGAGTACTTCCAGTCAGTCACTCCCAGCACTCGCGGGCTCCAGATGAACCTTGGCCGTGAGCCGCTGGACAACGTGGACGTTCGCCTGGCGCTCTCGCAGGCGATCGACCGCCAGGCCCTCGTGGACGTGGTCGCGAACGGCGCACACCAGGCGACTACGAGCTGGATTCCGGGCTTCGTCCCGGCCGGCGCCGCGCCGGACGCCTTCGAGGCCTGCTGCGGGTTCGATCCAGAGGCTGCTCGTCAGCACCTGGCGGACGCCGGCTATCCGGACGGCGAGGGCTTCCCCGGGGGTCTCTCTCTGCTGATCGGCGACTCTCCGGAGGCTCAGGACACTGCCGCGTTCCTCCAGGACGCGTTCAAGACGCACCTGAACATCGACATTGAGATCGAGGTGGTGGACGGAGCGACTCGCGCCGATCGCTTCTACTCCATCGACTACGATCTGTTCATCGGCGGCTGGGCCCAGGACTACCATGACCCGGAGACGTGGGTCGTGGGGCTCTTCGAGACCGGCAGCTTCATCAACTTCACGAACTGCAGCAACGAGGAGATCGACCAGCTGATCGCGGACAACCTGTCCAACGCTGACGATGAAGCGCGTCTCGCGGCCTACGCTCGCGTCAACGAAATCATCGTCACGACCGTATGCGGTATTGCGCCTTTCTGGCACGAGAACTCGCATTTCCTTATCAAGCCGGACGTTGTCGGCATGAGCGAAAACGCCAGCGCCCAGAACGCCATTCAGGCGGGCGACTGGATCGCTGAAGCCTGGGGCTTTTCAGAGTAGCCATAGACAGGCTCAAGAAGATGCAGGGCGTCCGGGCGGGCTGTGATGAGTCCCCCGGACGCCCTGTTGTCTCGGGGGCCGTCGCCGCGCCCACGGCCGGGCCTTCGCGATGACTGCTTATGTGATCCGCCGCCTCCTATGGCTCATCCCGCTTCTGTGGGCGGTTGCGACGATCACTTTCCTCGTGATGAATCTAGTCCCGGGCGGGCCCTTCGATTCGAACGAAAAGCTGCAGCCGGCGACGCGCGAGTTGCTCGAAGAGCGCTACAACCTCGATAAGCCGGTCTACGAGCAGTACTACTACTACATGCGTGACCTCGTCCTCGTCGACGTTGGAAGCGAGCCGCCGTTCATCTACCCTGATCTCGGAACGTCGTTCACACAGGACCGTGAAGTGACGGACATCATCCGCGACGGATTCACCGTCTCAGCACAGCTGGGTCTGAGCGCGTTCGTCTTCGCGCTGGTCTTCGGCATGTCGCTGGGAATCGTTTCGGCGCTCAACCAGAATAGCGCGCTCGACTACTTCGGTGTGTTCTTATCCACGCTTGGCGCCGCCGTGCCATCGTTCGTGATCGCCACAGTTGGCGTGCTCGTCTTCGCGGTCGAACTCGGCTGGTTCGATGTGCTCGGGTGGGGCGGCCCGGCCTGGCATGAGATGTGGAACCCGCTGGCGTGGGACTGGCGGAAGGTCGTCCTGCCGGTCGTCTCGCTTGGCCTGCTGCCGATGGCGTTCATCGCACGCATCACGCGGGCCAGCATGCTGGAAGTGCTACGAGAGGACTACGTTCGCGCCGCGCGCTCACGCGGCCTTTCGGAGCGGCTCGTTATCGTCAGGCATGTGGTAAAGAACTCGCTGATACCGATATTGACGGTGGCGGGGCCGATGTTCGCTGCGCTGGTCACGGGCTCGTTCATCGTCGAGCGCATATTCGCTATCAACGGGATCGGCGCTCCCTTTGTCGACGCTGTGTTCCGCCGCGACTACGGCGTCATCATGGGAACGACGATCTTCTACGCGTCGGCGGTCGTGATCGCCAACCTCGTTGTTGACGTGCTCTACGCTGCGGTGGATCCAAGGATTCGGTACTCCTGATGGCGCACGCGAGGGCCATGTCGCTCCCTGACCACCTGGCTGCCGATGCGGGTGGTAAGAGACGCGGCGTCTGGCTTGACGCGCTCAGGCGCTTGAGCCGCAACCGTCCGGCGATGATCTCCTTGTGCGTGCTGGCAGCGATCTTCGTGCTGGCCGCGCTCGGGAACTACGTTGACGCGATCCAGCGCTACGACCCGGCGGCGCTGAACTACGAAGACGGGACGAAGACAGGCCCCAGCTGGGAGCACTTCCTGGGCCAGGACCACCTGGGTCGCGATACCTGGGCGCGCGTTCTCCAGGGCACGTGGATCTCGCTTCGCGTCGGCCTTGGCGTCGCCGCCATCGCCCTTATCGTCGGCGTTCTCGTCGGTGGCGCCGCGGCGATGACCGGCAGTGCCGGCGACAACATCCTGATGCGGGTTACGGACGCACTGTACGCTTTTCCCGATCTGCTGTTCATCATCCTGCTGCGTGCGGTCCTCGCCGGCCGCGACGTGCCGGGAGGCGACGTGGCGATCATTATCTTCGCGATCGCCTTCGTCAGCTGGATGACCGTCGCCCGCCTTGTCCGCGGCCAGATGCTATCGCTGGCCAAGAGCGACTACGTAACGGCGGCCAGGGCGCTGGGCGCGTCACAGGCGCGAATCGTCTTCTTGCACATGCTGCCGAACGCGCTCGGCCCCGTTATCGTCGCGATCACGTTCGCGATCCCCGTGGCTATCTTCGCCGAATCGGCGCTGGCTTTCATCGGTTTCGGGGTTGCCCCACCAGCGGCGAGCCTCGGCACGCTGATCGACGAGGGTCACCGCCAGATCATCGAAACGAAGTGGATGTTGATCTTCCCGGCGTCGGTGCTGGCGCTGCTGATGCTCTGCTTCACGTTCGTTGGAGACGGCCTGCGGGACGCCCTTGACCCAAGAGGGCGCTGAGGGCGCCTGTCCCGGCGCTGTCATCTTCTCCGGACCGTGGTAACGTACGGACTGCCGTCTGGCCGTTAGCGTTAGGATGCGATGCGCCACGGAGCTGACGGCGTCTTTTCGTGACACGTTTGAGATGGCGATTCCGGAAGGTGGGAGGGACTCGAATGACTCGGATTATTCTAGCTTCGCTGGTTGCGCTCACGGTGGGCGTCCTGCTGCTGACGACTGCCAACACGAAGCGGACTGACGCCGTCTTCCCCGGGACGAACGGCAGGATCGTCTTCATTGACGAGTCGGGTGGCGAAAACCACCTTTCGACGATGAACCCGGACGGAAGTGACCGGACGCAGATTACGACGCCGGGATTCTGGGACCTGGAACCGGCGGCCGGCCCCGACCGCGGTTCGATAGCGTTCCGCCACCTCTTCCTCGGGGGTTCCACGGACGATGGGATCTGGTACACGGAGAACGGCACGGTGCACAGAATTCCCAATACCAGTGGCAGCACTTACGGTCCGGCCTGGGCACCCACTGGTGACCGGGTTGCGTTCGATAGCTCTACGGGTCTGCCCAACGCCGACATCTTCGCCATCAACCTGGACGGCACGGGACTTGCGAACTTGACGAACTCACCCGCGGGAAACGAATTCAGCGCCGCGTGGTCGCCTCTCGGGGATAAGATCGCCTACGTGCGCCAGACGGGCGCGCTCGGCGAGGGCGACATTTGGGTGATGAACGCGGACGGCAGCGGCCAGACCAACCTGTCCAACACACCAGCCGACGAGGAAGGCAACCCGTCGTGGTCCCCTGATGGAGCGCGGATCATCTTCAATCACGCCGCAGCGGTGACGGTCTCCGGCGGCGGCAACACCGGCGCGATCAACATCGCCGTGATGAACGCCGACGGCACTGGCTTCGAGCTGGTCACAAACGACCCGGGCCTTCACCAGTTCGACCCGACTTTCTCACCGGACGGAACGCGGATAGCGTTCGGGCAGGTGGTGGCGGCCGTTGGCGCCGCTCTGTTCCTGCCGGAGCAGAGCATCATCGTCGCCAACCCGGACGGGACCGGCGCATTCAGCATTTCGCCGCCCGGCGCGAGGGACACCCGCGTTGACTGGGGCGTCGACGAGGCAGCCACGCCGTCGCCAACGCCGTCGCCAACGCCGTCGCCGACACCCTCACCAACACCCTCGCCGACCCCGACGACCTCGCCGACACCGACACCGGAACCGGAAACGCTCATCTGGGGCGACCACAACTGCTCGGAATCGGCAGACCCGGTCGACTCGCTGCTGACGCTCCGGCACGACGCCGGCCTGAGCGCCGCGACGGGCGACTGTCCGGAGATGGGGCAAGTGGTCGACGTGCAGAACGCCTCGCTTCACGTGTGGGGCGACGTGGATTGCGGTGGTGACGTCACGCCGGTCGATTCGCTGAAGCTGTTGCGCTACGACGCTGGTCTGAGTGTGACGCAGGAAGCCGGCTGTCCGCCCATGGGCGGCGAAGTAACCGTCTTCGAGTAGCCGAAAGACGAAACCGGCCCCGCGAAGGGGCCGGTTCGCATTTGCGGAGTGGTGCCGGAGGGCAGAGTCGAACTGCCGACACCGCGGTTTTCAGCCGCGTGCAACAGGTAGAACTCGCGACGTAATCCGGCGTTTCGTATCTGTCGGCGTCCGCCCTCGTCCGCCGCCATCCGCTCCAACTGGCGTACGGTTGGCGTACAATCCCGGGCGTTCTCTGATAAGTGCCGCCGCGTCAGCGTCTTCGCTCCTCAGATTCGCGTGTCAGGCGGTGAGAGCGCTCCGCATTTTCGCGTCTCAGGGCGTGAACCCTCCTGCACTCCTCCGGGCGTATTCCGTGCTCCAGCGCAACGCTGTCCGCCTTTTCGCGTACGGCGGACGCTAGATCTGGATTGCCCTCTGCGTCAAGAATGTCCGCGAAGATACGCCAAGAGGAAGAACAATCTGCCACCCAGATCGCCTTGATAGTGGCAGACTTCGCACCCCGGAGATCGCCTGCCTCTATTCGCGACAACGCGACCTCTTCCAATCCGCCTGCCGCTAAGACCCTCTCAATGGACACAGCCATGTTGTCTGTGTGGTACAGGTCATTCGCCATAAAGCCCAACTCAGCTTCGATCATCGCTGATTCTTCGGGATCAAAGAGGATGGGGGTGTACGGCTCTGGCAAGTCGTCGATGATCGTGGCCTCGGGGTCGTCCACAGTGGACGCCGCAACCCAATCGAGAGACACCTGGCGGTAGCCTGGCGGGTCGGGTTCATTCCGGTCGCGGGCATCCGAGTGACGCTCGACAATCTCGTTGAGCGATTCCAGATTCTCTCTGGCCTTTTGATAGGACGGCTTCAGTTGAAGTGACTCGGTAAACGCCTTCCGGGCGTCATCTACGCGGCCTGTCTTGGCTAGTGTGGCTCCATAGTTGTTCCATGCTTCTGCAAAGTAGCGACGTTGCCACAGCGCTGTCTCATAGGCCTCGAGCGCGTCGTCGAATCGACTTTGTGCGGCGAGTGCGATCCCCAGGTTGTGCCAAGCCTCCGGAAAGTCTTGCCATGCCTGAACAGCTTCCCGCAGGTGCGCCTCAGCGGAGATCCAGTCGCCGGAGTGACACGCCAATGTCCCGCGATTGTAGTGATTGGCGGCGCGGCGGCCGCTAGGAAAGAGCCAACGTCGGAAACTCACGACCCCACTCCTTTCATGCGCCTTTCAGGAACCATCCCCGCCGGGTTGCTACACCCGTTGCTACACTGGGCCCTCCGCGCCGTCAGACCGGCCCCGCCCTGGGGCCGGTCCCGTATCCAAAGAGTGGTGCCGGAGGGCAGAGTCGAACTGCCGACACCGCGGTTTTCAGCCGCGTGCTCTACCACTGAGCTACCCCGGCACGGACTCCCATTCTATTTGCTGCCTTCTGACGCGCGCAAGGAATAACAGACGGGGCCGGAGACGGATAGAATCAAGGGTGGAGGCAGACGATGCGCATCGGAACGATCAAGGAAACCAAGGTTGAGGAGTACCGAGTGGGCCTCTCTGCGGCCGGAGTCCAGGCTCTGGTTGGGGCTGGGCACGAGGTGCTGGTGGAGCGCGGCGCAGGCGAAGGCTCCGGTTTCACGGACGCCGACTACGAAGCGGCGGGAGCGCAGGTCCGGGAAGGGCCTGCCGACGTTGCCGCCGGCGTCGACCTGTTGGTCAAGGTGAAGGAGGTCCTGCCGGCGGAGTTCTCGTTACTGCGCCCAGGCTTGCTCCTGTTCACGTACCTGCACCTGGCGCCTCTACCGGAGCTGACGCGCGAGTTGATGTCGTCTGGCACAAACTCGATCGCTTACGAGCTTGTGCGGCTGCCGGATAGACGGTTGCCGCTTCTGATCCCGATGAGCCAGGTGGCGGGGCGCATGGCCGGAGAGATCGCCGCGCAGCACCTGAAGAAGCCGGGCCCGGGGCGCGGGAAGCTCCTCGGCGGGATCCAGGGCACGACTCCAGCGCGGGCTCTGGTCGTTGGCAGCGGCAACGTCGGAGCGGCGGCCAGTGACGTCCTGACGGCGCTCGGCGCGACCGTGACGGTGACCTCGCGTGATGCGGCGAGGCTGGCGCGATTCGAGGAACGGCTCGAGGGAAGGGTCACCACGCGCGTTACGAGCCCGGATTCGATTCGAGAGGAGCTTGAGGGCGCCGATATCCTCATCGGCGCTGTGCTGGAGCCGGGCGGGCTCACCCCAGAGCTGATAAGCCGCGAGATGGTGCGGTCGATGGGCCCCGGCGCCGTGATCGTCGACGTCTGCATCGACCAGGGCGGCATCTGCGAGACGTCGCGGGCGACGACGCACACCGAGCCCGTGTACGTCGAGGAGGGCGTCGTCCACTACTGCGTACCGAACATGCCCGGCGCGGTGCCCCGGACATCGACGGAGGCGCTTACGGGCGCGACGCTGCCCTACGTGCTCAAGCTGGCGGAAGGCGGCCTCGAAGCGCTCAGGCGAGACGAGGCGCTCGCGGCGGGCGCGAGCACGATCGACGGCAAGCTCGTGTGTGAGGCCGTGGCGATGGCGCAGGGGGTGGCATACACGCCGCTGGCCGAAGCGCTCCCGTAGGGGGACCCGACGGCCGATCGTGCTACAATTCACGAACGATGCCGGCCCTCCTGATTGCCGCTCCGACGCCCCTTTCCGGCAAGACCACCGTAGCCGTCGCCTGTGCCCGTGCGCTGGCGAAGAGCGGCACGAGCGTGTCCCTTGAGCGAGCCGGTGACGACGCTAACGCAGCCGCAGACCGTCGAGTGTTCGGTTCGATCGGATCGGGGTCTGGCGACGCGAGGATTATCGAAGTCCCGGCCGGCGACCCGTCGGCGGCGCTCAAGGAGCACGAAGGAGCGCGCGTCCTCATCGTGGCGACGCCGGAGACGGCGGCTGAGGCGACCGCAATCGCGAAGTCGGTGGGTGACGCGCTCGCCGGCGCTGTGCTCAACCGCGCACGCCCCTCCGACGGCGAGGGCGGTGCCGACTACGCGGGTATCGCGCCGCTGGCCGTGATCCTCGAGGACGAGCGGCTGGCAGCACCGGGCCTTGACGCGGTCGTGGAGGTCTTGAAGGCGGAGGCCGAGAACGTTGCCGAGAACGCACCTCACTCGCTGGGCCGGCTGGTCATCGCCTCGATCGCTGCCGATCCCGGACAGACTTACTTCGACCGGACGCGGGCCGAGTCAGTGATCGTGCGCAGCGACAAGCCAGACCTTCAGCTGGCGGCTATCAACGCTGGTGCGCGATGCTTGATTGTGACGGGCGGTTTGCCCGTCCTCTCATACGTCCGAGACCGTGTGGCGGAGGACGAGACACCGTTTCTGAGCACGGGGCTCGATACGAAGGGAGCTGTTGAGGCCGTCGAGGCGCTCTACGGCGCTACGGCCTTCACAGCCGATGCGGAGGGGCTCAGCCGTCTGGACGAGCTGTTCGCCGGCGCCGACGTGGGATCGCTCTTCGCGAGTGCGGCCTAGACGCCTTCGCGGCCGCCGGCCTGATCGTACTCGTCGTCAGCGGTAGCGGCGTCTGAAACAGTTTCCCGCTCTTGCGTTAGCGTTGTCGTGGCCGGGGCAGCGGCCGGCACGGGCTGCGGGTCCGGCGCCGTTTCCTGAATGCCGCGGCGCTCGGTGGCGCAGTAAGGGCAGGCGATCCAGTTGAAGCTGAGGAGATGCTCGCACTTCACGCAGACGTCCTTGAGCTGCGTGGAGCAGTAGGGGCAGATGCGCCAGCCCTGCTCAACGAAGCGACGGCACGACGGGCACATTCCCTCGTCGCCGATCTCACGCAGGAGCGCTTCCTCTTCGAGAGACCGGGCGTAGGCCTCCTCCAGAGACTCGCGCGGACGGAGCATCAGGTAGAGCGCCAGGCCGGGGATGTTGAAGCCGGGGAAGAACATGATCCCGACGAAGATCGCCAGCACCTGGAGGCCGAGATCGCGCGTGCGTTCGCGGACGTCGCGGTAGACCCAGACGATGATGCTGAGCCAGAGCAAAAACGCCCAGACGCCGCCGATCAGACCTGCCAGAATTCCGATATCTTCCATCAGTTCAGATTCTCTCCTGGTCCGCGCTTTCGGACATTGTAGCGTTAGCTTTGCCTCACTATAACGTTCCGGAGGCGTTCTGGCTGCGGGCTCTGCCTGCGGATAGACTGGCAGATATGGCGCGAAAACGACGTATCAAGCGACTTGAGCCGCCGATCCGTGCTGAGTTGACGCTTGGTGCGCTCACACTGGACGGCTCTGCCCGTGCCGAGTACGAAGGCCGCACTGTTTTTGTGGATTACGGCATGCCAGGAGAGCGCGTCGTGGCTGAGATCGACGTTGAGCGTCCGCATGCTCTGTTCGGGCGCGTCGTCGAAGTCCTCGAAGCGGCGCCGGGGCGTGTGGAGGCACCGTGCGAGTACTTTGGCGAATGCGGCGGCTGTCAGTGGCAGCACGTAGCGTACGAGAGGCAACTCGAGTTCAAGCGAGAGTTGGTGCTGGCGCAGTTGCAGCGAACCGGTGGGTTCGAGGAGCCGCCGGTCTCCGCGACGGTCGGGGCGGAGAATCCATGGGGCTACCGGAATCATGTGCGCTTCACGGCGAAGCCGCGGGGGGAGATCGGCTTTGTCCAGCGCGGGACTCATCGCTTTCTGCGGGTAGACCGTTGCCTGATCGCCGACGGCTGGGTCAACGACGCGATCCCGCAGGTGCAGGGCAGGGCCGGCGGCCTGCACCAGGTTGCGATCCGCCGCGGCGTGAAGACGGGCGAACTACTCGTGCACCCGAACCTTGACCACCTGGGGACGTCTATCCCGTCGGGCCAGAAGTACTACCACGAGGAGCTGCTGGGCCATCGCTTCCGCATCTCCGGGGCGTCGTTTTTCCAGACGAACACGCCGCAGGCGGAGCGGCTCATCTGCCTCGTGCGGGACAAGCTGCAACTGCGGCCGCGGGAGACGCTGGCCGACGCTTACGCCGGTGTGGGCACGTTTGCGGTCGTGCTGGCGGAGCAGGTCAAGCGCGTGATTGCGATTGAGGAGTCGTCCGCCGCCGTCGACGACGCGATGGTGAATGTCGAGGGCTCGCCGAACGTGCAGTACTACATGGGCAAGGTCGAGGACGTCCTCAGCGGCATTGATGAGGAGATGGACGCGCTGATTCTCGACCCACCGCGCGTCGGTGTCCACGAAGGAGCGATCGAGGCTGTGCTGCGCAGGGCGCCAGGCCGCATCGCGTACGTGTCGTGCGATCCGTCGACTCTGGCGCGAGACCTGCGGCTGCTGGTGGACGGCCTGGCGGACGGCGCGCGCTACGATCTCGTGGACGTGACTCCCGTCGATATGTTCCCGCAGACGCACCACATCGAGTGCGTCGCCAGTCTGCGGCGCGCCTGACGTGGCGCGGCTGGTCCTGGCGTCGGCCTCGCCCCGGCGAAAGGAGTTGCTGGCGCGGCTGGGCGTTCGCTTTGACGTGCGGCCGGTGGAGATCGCCGAAGACGCGGGGCCGTCGAAGGACCCGCAGATCGTCGCGCGGCGGCTGGCGTGCGCCAAGGCGGAGGCTGCGCGGCTGACGGACGAGCACGCGCCGATCCTGGCGGGCGACACGGTCGTCGCGCTTGGCGGGCGCATCTTTGGCAAGCCGGCGAATGGCGCCGAGGCGCGCGAGATGCTGCGGACGCTGCGTGGACGCACGCACGATGTGGTGACAGCGGTGGCGGTGGTGCCGCTGGGCCGGCGGTCGGTTATCGTGCGGCATCCGCTGACGGCTGTGACGATGCGCGAGTACAGCGACGCCGAGATCGAAGCGTCGATTGCGCGGGGAGACCCTCTGGATAAGGCGGGGGCGTACGGCATCCAGGACGAGCTGCTGCACCCGGCCGAGCGCTATGAGGGTTGCTACTGCAGCGTGATCGGCCTCTCCCTCTGGGCGACGATTGAGGCGTTGCGCAAGGCTGGTGAGGAAGTCGACGTTGAGTCCGTCGACTTTCTTCCACAGTGTGCGGCCTGTCCGCTGGCGCGCCCCTGACGCGCGTGTTTACCGCTTCTTAACCATAGTTAACGTTCGGTCAACTGACCCTCCTGGCTGCTCTGCCTACGATTGATTCACACAAGAGGTCATGCGGCACTGCCGAAGCCGCGCCACACGGCACGAATCGTGACGAACCCAGGGAGGGGAACGAAATGGCGAAGAGCCAAAGGATTTCCGAAGACCACGAACGAGGACAGGCGATCGTTCTGTTCTCACTGCTCATTGGGGTGATCGGCCTCTTCGTGATGTTGGTTGTCGATGTCGGCTTTCTTCTGGTTGAGAAGCGCGTTGTCCAGAACGCCGTTGACGCGGCGGCGCTTGCCGGAGCGCAGGAGCTTCCGGACGATGCTGGGCAGGCCGAGCTGGTCGCGCTCAACTACGCCGAGGCCAACGGACTTGACCCCGCTGACCTGACGGTTACCTTCGAGTGCACGAACGCGCTGCCGCAGGTCTGCAACACGGCAGCGGGAAAGTACGACACGATCACTATTGAAGGCTCGAGTAAGGCGCCTGCGTTCTTCGGTGGCCTCCTGAACCTCTTTGGGAATGCCGGCTGCTGGGCCGATGGTTGCGAGGTTAGCGCGCTGGCGGCTGCCTGCAGCGGCGCCTGTGGCGCTGCTGCCGGACAGATTGACGCCGTCGCCGTGATTGACCACACGGGCAGCATGTCGGTGAGCGACCTTCAGAACGCCAAGGACGGAGCGCTTCACCTGTACGAGCTGTTCAGTAGTCAGGTCCACCAGGTCGGCCTGGCGGTTACGCCGCCCGTCCACCCGTCGGACTTCTGCGACACGATCGAGGACTGGAGCGATCCGCAGACGTGGCTCCCGGTTGGACTCTCTTCCGACTACCAGGGCACGCCGGGTGTGCTGAACCCGTTCTCAGCGCTCGTCTCGACGACGAGCTGCCTTGACCGTGCGTCTGGTAGCGGCGATGTCCGGGGCCCGCACACGGATTTGGGCGGGCCGATGAAGGCTGCGACGGACGAGTTGGTGAACAACGGCAGGGCCAGTGCGAAGAAGGGCATCGTCTTCCTTTCGGACGGCGCAGCGAACATTATCAATCCGGCGACGGCGGCCGCGGTGGGCGCGACGGGCCCCTGTGATTACGCGATGAAGATGGCGTCTGAGGCCAAGGCACAAGGTATTGAGATATACACGATCGCCTATGGAGCGGACGACACTTGCGACCGCGATACGCCCGGCACTACGTGGTACGACAGGGATGCCGTCGATCTGCTGAGCGCGATGGCCACGGACGTCGACCACTATTACTACGAGCCGAGGTCGTCTGACCTCGATCCGGTCTTCGAGGCGATCGGTCTCCAGCTCGGGGGCCAGCCGAAGCTGATCAAATAAGCACAACAACGGGGTGCGCTGAGACCCGACGCCCGCCTGCCATTCGCAGGCGGGCGCGCTTTTGTGGGTATAATTCCAAGCCATGACGTTGGAGATTGTCCCGGCAACGCTGGCGGATGCGGAGAAGCTCGGCGACATCTGCTATCGCGCGTTCGACGACGTCTCGCGCCGCCACGGCTTCGAGAGCGACTTCGAATCGCCGGCAATCGGGCTAATGGCGGTGGCGAGTTCCATTCGCAGCGAAGACAGTTACTCCGTCGCGGCGCTGGACGAAAGTGTCCTCGCCGGCTCGAACTTCATCAGGACGCCGGACGACGTAGGCGGGATCGGTCCGATCTCAATCGACCCGGACCGTCAGGGGCGTGGGATCGGCCGGGCGCTCATGGAAGACGTGCTTCGCCACGCGCGCGAGAACGGTATCGAGCGCGTCAGGCTGATGCAAGATGCGTTCAACATGGGGTCGTTGTCGCTGTACGCGTCGCTGGGCTTCGAGACGAGGGCGGCCGCAGCGCTGCTCGTGCCGCCGCCTGTAGACGTGCCCGAGGTGCGTCCGGCCACGCCAGACGACATGGACGCTGTGGAACGCCTATCGACCGAGATCTACGGCGTGAACAGGCGGCGGGAGGTCGAAGAGCTGGCCGCCAGTCCGTTCCAGGCCTTCGTCTACGAGAAGGAGGGACGCGTGGCCGCATACTTCATCCCCGGTATACCGGGTCACGGTGTCGGTGAGACGGAAGAGGCGCTCGCCCTGGCGGTGCTGGGCGCGATGAAGCACGTCGCGCCGCCCTTCGCGCGGGCGTTTTGCCCGCTGGCGGAGGGCGACCTGCTCCGCCGCTTCCTGGAGGCCGGCTGCAAAGTGCGCAAAGTGATGAACCTGATGACGCTGGGGCACTACGAAGAGCCACAGGGCCCGTGGATGCCTTCGGTGGGCTTCTGAAGGTAGTCTCCTGGCCGGGCCGTGACGGCGTATCGCGGGGCAGGCGGACGCTTGTATCATTCGTGATGGAATGTCCGCCCCGACGAAGAAATCGATCCTGGAGAAGCTGAACCCACGCCAGCAAGAGGCCGTAGAGCACACTGAGGGCCCGCTGCTGATCCTGGCGGGGCCCGGCTCCGGTAAGACGCGCGTAATCGCGCACCGCATCGCCTACCTCGTGCGCGAGAGGCGGGTGCACCCGCGGCGGATTCTGGCGGTAACGTTCACGAACAAGGCGGCGCGAGAGATGCGTGACCGCGTCCACGCGCTTGTGGGCGAGGAGGCGGGGCGTGACATAACGCTCGGCACCTTTCACGGCGTCTGCGCGCGCATCCTCCGTGTCGACGGCGAGGCGATTGGTGTTGAGCGCTCGTTCACGATCTACGACAGCACGGACCAGATCGCGGCCGTGAAGCGCGCGCTTAACGACATGGGCCTGGACTCCAAACGGGTGGCGCCGCGTGCTGTGTTGTCGGCGATCTCGAGGGCGAAGAGCGAGCTGCAGGGACCGCGCCAGTTCGCGGCACTCGTGGCTGACTACTTCCAGGAGGTGACGTCGCGCGTCTACCTGCGCTACCAGGAGCTGCTTGAGGAGAGCAACGCGCTGGACTTCGACGATATCCTGCTGAAGGTGGTGCAGCTGTACCAGGAGCATGAGGACGTGCTGGAGAAGTACGCGGAGCGCTGGGGCTACGTGCACATAGACGAGTTCCAGGACACGAACATCGCGCAGTACATCCTCGCCAGGCAGTGGGCCTCCGTGCACGGTAACATCTGTGTCGTCGGCGACCCCGACCAGTCGATCTACACCTGGCGCGCGGCCGATATCCGCAACATCCTGAACTTCGAGAGCGACTTTCCGGACGCGAAAGTCGTGATCCTCGACCAGAACTATCGCTCGACGCAGACGATCCTCGACACGGCGCACTCGGTAATCGCGCTCAACAAGCAGCGCAAGGAGAAGAACCTCTGGACGGAGAACGCGGCCGGGTCTCCGGTCGTCGTCCACGAAGCCTACGACCACGAGGACGAGGCGAAGTTCGTGACGGAGGAGATACAGCGCCTCGTTCGTGAAGACGAGGTTGCGCACCGCGACATCGCCGTCATGTACCGTACGAACGCGCAGTCGCGGCCGATGGAAGAGGCGCTGGTGCGGCGGAGCATTCCTTACCGGCTGATAGGCGGGACACGATTCTATGAGCGCCGCGAGGTGAAGGACCTGTTGGCCTACCTTCGCCTCATCCAGAACCCGTTCGACGCCGTGGCGATGATGCGCGTGATTAACAAGCCGTCCCGCGGCATCGGCGACCGGACGCTCGCCGAGCTGTCCCGCTGGTCCCGCGAGAAGGAGATCCCGCCGTACGCGGCGCTTCAGGTCGTCGCGGAGACGGAGCGGGACACGCCTGACGCCGTGGACGGCCCGGCCAGTGCGCACCCGTTCCGGCAGCGGACGGCTGGTGCGCTGTTGCGGTTCCTGGGCCTCTTGAACGAGTTGATTGAGCTTTCGAAGACGGAGTCGCTGTCGGCGCTGCTGGACACGGTGATCGACAGGACGGACTACAAGCCGTTCATCATGGCTGAAGAGGACGGCGAAGACCGCTGGGAGAATGTGCAGGAGCTGCGTGCGGTCGTAATGCAGTATGACGAGCTGAAGGCGGAGCACGCTCTGGCGTCCTTCCTGGAGGACGTGGCGCTGATCACGGACGTCGACGAGATGGATGCTTCGGACTCCGTCACTCTGATCACGCTGCATGCGGCGAAAGGGTTGGAGTTTCCGATCGTCTTCATTACCGGGCTGGAGGAGGGGATCCTGCCGCACATGCGGTCGCTGGAGAGTGGGAACCCGGAGCAGCTGGAGGAAGAGCGGCGCCTTTGCTACGTCGGCATGACGCGTGCCAAGCGGCAACTCTACCTGGCGCGGGCGTTTCGGCGGGCGTTCGGTGGTCATAATCCGCCGTCGCGCTTCCTCGCCGACATTCCGCCGGACCTGGTGACGCAGAGCAAGCGGGCGGCGCAGGCCGAGATGTTCACACCCCGGCGCTATCGCCACGTCGAGGGTGCGGATGCGGAGCGGCCAGCGATTCCCGCGGACTCTTTCGCGGCGGGCGACCGGGTACGTCACCCGAAGTTTGGCGAGGGCATCGTCGTGTCGTCGGAGCCATCGGGGACGGACTACCAGGTGGTGGTGGCGTTCACGGGCGAGGCGGGCATCAAGAAGCTGCTCCTCAGCTTTGCGCCGCTCGAAAAAGTTGGGGCGTAGTGGAGATACGGCGGGCACGGGCCGCCGACGCTGATGCTGTCTTCGCGATGCTGCAGCGATTCGCGATGAGCTACGAGCCTGACCGCGATGCCTTCGCGCCCTCGTTCGCGGCGATGGTGGACTCTCAGGATGTGGCGCTGCTCGTGGCGGACGACGGCGGGACGCTCGGTGGGTACGTGATGGCGGTGGAGTTCGGGACACTCTTCGCCAACGGCCGCGTGGTGCAGATCGAGGAGCTTTTCGTGGAGGAGGCGAGGCGTAGCGCCGGCAAGGGCCGCGCACTGATCGAAGCGGTCGCCGAGTGGGCACGCACACGCGGTGCGGTTGAGGTGACGGTGCCGACGCGGCGAGCGGGTGCCTACTACGAGCGTCTGGGCTTCGAACGCACGGCGGAGTACTACCACGTCCGTCTGTCGTAGAAGGTGACCGCGCGGTCGCTTACAATAGCGGCACAATACATCGGAGGGAATCTATGACTACCGCAACGGAGATCCACGGCCTCTGCAAGCCTGGCTATGAACGCGTCCGCGAGGCCTTCGCCCGAAATTTCGAGGAGCACGGCGAGGTTGGCGCGGCGCTCTCGCTCGTCGTCGACAGCGAGACCGTGGTCGATCTCTGGGGTGGCCACGCCGACGGCGCCCTCACACGCCCGTGGGAGGAAGACACGATAGTCAACACCTTCTCGACGACGAAGGGCGTTACGACGGTCTGCGCGCTGCGGTTGATCGAGCAAGGGAAGCTGGACGTGGATGCGCCTGTGGCGACGTACTGGCCGGAGTTCGCGGCCGGTGGGAAAGAGGACATCACGGTTCGCCAGTTGATCAGCCACCGCGCCGGTCTTCCCGGCATAGACGCTATGCTCCCGGTGGAGAAGGCCTACGAATGGGAGCCGCTGTCGGAGGCGCTGGCCGTGCAGAAGCCGCACTGGGAACCGGGCTCGAAGTTTGGCTACCACGCGATCACGTTCGGGGCGCTGGTTGGCGAGGTGATCCGCCGCATCAGCGGTAAGAGCGTCGGCACGTTCTGGCGCGAAGAGATCGCCGAGCCGTTTGGCATCGACTTCCACCTTGGCTTCGGTGAGGAGCTGGACGACCGCTGCGCGACGATGATTCCGGCGCCGCTGCCGGACCTCTCGGAGGTTGACCACCCGCTGGCAAAGGCGATGCTCGACCCGACGTCGCTGACGTTCAAGGCGTTCATGATCACGCCGCTGATGATGGTCAACCCGCTCTATATGAACTCGCGAGAGTGGCGTGCCGCCGAGGTGCCGGCAGCGAACGGCCACGGATCGGCTCGCGCCCTGGCGCGTCTCTACGGCGCGCTGGCCACGGGCGGAACGCTGGACGGCGCGTCGGTGCTCAAGCAGGAGACGATCGAGTTGGCGACGCAGACGCAGTCGCAGGGTGAGGACGCGATCCTGCTCTTCCCGATGCGGTTCGGGCTCGGCTTCCTGCTGGACATTCCGGAGTTCCAGATCAGCCCCAACGGTACGGTCTTCGGGCATGCCGGGATGGGCGGCTCGTTTGGCTTCGCCGATCCGGAAGCGAAGTACGGCGTGGGCTACGTGATGAACAAGATGATGCTGCCGGACCCCGAGAACCGGGAGGACCCGCGCTGGCGCGGGATGTTCGACGCGATCTACGAGTCCGTCTAGGCGGGCTTCCGCGCGCGGAGGTTGAACCCGCCCTCTTTCCTGATGTTGATCGTAGCGTCCGTGAACCCGGCCGCCTCCAGGCGTGGCTGAAGCGTCTCCGGACCGATGCCGGATTTGCCTCGCGCCCTCCGATTCCCTAGCCTTTAGGTCAGTCGAAAGGAGATGACTCTTGCGCTTCCTCTTGCAGGCTGACGTACCCAGCGAATCAACGACAGACAAGATCGAAGACTGGGCACTCGACCACGGTCTGACGATTGGCGGGATCGCGATATTCGTGGTCATTGCGATAATCGCGATCAACATCATCGTGCCGCGGCTCGTGCGGGTGACCACGCAGACGCGGCTCGCCGGAAAGCCGCAGGAGGAGATCGAGCAGCGGGCGGAGACGCTGACCCACGTCTTCACCCGGACCGGCGCGACGCTGCTCATTGTGCTCGGGTTCTTCACGGTTCTGCCGGAGCTGGGCGTGAACATCGGCCCGCTCCTCGCCGGCGTCGGCATCGCCGGTATCGCGGTCGGCTTCGGTGCGCAGAGCCTCGTCAAGGACATCATCTCCGGTATGTTCATCCTCATCGACAACCAGTACGGCAAGGGCGACGTGGTGGAGATCGCGGACAAGACTGGCGTTGTGCAGGACATCGGCCTGCGGCGGACGGTGCTGCGCGACCTGGATGGGATTGTGCACTACGTTCCCAACGGCGAGATCGTCGTTTCGAGCAACATGACGCAGGAGTACTCACGCGTGAACCTCAACGTCTCGGTGTCGTACTCGGAGGACCTGGATCGCGTGATGGCTGTGATCAACCAGGTCGGCGAAGAGCTGGCGGCGGACGACGACTGGAAGGCCGTGATCCTTTCGCCGCCGAGGTCGCTGCGCGTCGATTCGTTCGGCGACTCGGGCATCGATATCAAGATCCTGGGCGACGTGCAGCCGATCCGGCAGTGGGAAGTGATGGGCGAGCTGCGGCGGCGGCTGAAGCGGCGCTTCGACGAGGAGGGCATCGAGATCCCCTTCCCGCACCGGGTCATGGTTCACGAGGCGAAAGCGGCCGGGCTGCCAGCCGAGGTCCGGCTGGCGCGGGGCGACGATCTGTCCCCGCTGAAGGACATGGACCCCGGCCCGAGCGAGGACGTGCTGCGCCGCTTGCCGAGCGAGGCAAGCGAGGGCGGGCAGGGCGAAGGCGGCGAGTAGACCGCCGCGCCACTACCCCTTGACGACGCCGATCGGTCGCATGCGGCAGACTTTGTCCGCGATTCCGGCCTCGTGCAGCACGTCGATGACGAGCGCCACGTCCTTGTACGCTTCACTGGCCTCTTCGGCGAGCAGCCTGGGGTTCTGCACGCGGACGTAGATGCCTTGATCGGCCATCCGCTGTGCGACGTCGACGCCCTTGAGCAGGCGCCGCGCCTGATTGCGGCCGCGGACGCGCCCCGCGCCGTGGCAGCTTGAGCCCCACGTCTCGGCCATCGCCTGCTTCGTCCCGGCGGCGATGTACGAGTAGCGCGCCATGTCACCCGGCACCAGAACCGGCTGACCGATCTTCTGGTACCTGGCCGGGATGTCGTGATGGCCCGGCGCGAACGCCCGCGTGGCGCCCTTGCGGTGGACGCAGAGATTCATCTCATGCCCGTTCACCTGGTGGCGCTCCATCTTTGCGATGTTGTGCGCGACGTCGTAGACGAGGTGCATCCCCATGTCTTCACGCGCCCGGCGACCAAGGACACGCTCGAAGATTTCGCGTGTCCAGTGCGTGATGAGCTGGCGGTTGGCGAACGCGAAGTTAGCGGCCGCGGTCATCGCCGCGAAGTAGTCGCGGCCTTCATCGGACGAAATCGGCGCACACGCCAGCTGCTTGTCCGGCAGTTCTATGTCGTAGCGGGCGGCTGCGACTTCCATGACGTCGAGGTAGTCCTGGCAGACCTGGTGGCCGAGGCCGCGCGAGCCGCAGTGGATGAAGACGATTACCTGGCCGGGGCCGGTGACGCCCATCGCCGCTGCGGCTTCGGGCCAGTAGACTTCGTCGATGACCTGCACTTCAAGGAAGTGGTTCCCCGACCCGAGCGTCCCCAGCTGCGGGCTGCCGCGGCTCTTCGCCTTGTCGCTCACCTTGTTGGGGTCGGCGCCGCTCAGGGCGCCGCGGCTCTCGATCGACTCGATGTCTTCCGGCCAGGCGTATCCCTGATCGAGGGCCCACTGCGCGCCCCGCCTCAGCACGTCGTCGAGATCTGCGCGCCCGGCGCGCACGAGGCCGTGGCCCCCGACTCCGGCAGGGATGTCGCGGAAGATCTGGTCCAGTAGCTCCTTGACGTGCGGCCGCACTTCTTCCTCAGTGAGGTCGGTGCGGAGGACACGAGTGCCACAGTTGATGTCGAAACCGACGCCTCCGGGCGAGATCACACCACCGTCCTCGCGCATCGCTGCTACGCCGCCGATGGGGAAGCCGTATCCCCAGTGGATGTCGGGCATCGCCAGCGAGTAGCGGACGATGCCGGGAAGGAAGGCGACGTTAGCGACTTGCTCGATCGCCTCGTCCTGCCCGATCACGTCCAGCAGCTCCTCGGAGGCGAAGATGAGACCAGGAACGCGCATGCCCTGCCTGTACTCCTGTGGCAAGAGCCAGCGCTGGTCATCGACCTTTTCGAGAGTGCGCTTCCAGTCCGTCATATCTCCTCAAATGTCAAAGAGTACCGTCGCACGGTAGCCGTCCTCCTCGTGGGACAGGTCAAGCATGTGCCGGGTGACGGCCTTCACGCCAAGGCGCAGTTCGTGACGCTCCCGGTTGATCGGCTCGCCGAACGCGGTAGCGGTGATGTGCTGCTCGTCAATGCGGGAGACGTCGAAGCGCCCGAACAGGAGCTCCTCGGCGTCGACGTAGAACAGTAGCTCGGCCAGCCAGGCGACGACGAGTCCTTCAACGTCGCGCGCTTCGACGGTGATCTCGCGGCGCACGTCGTTGCGGACGGTCTCCGGGGCGACCATGAGCGAGAACATACCGGCCGCGGCGTTCTGGAACAGCTCGGCGAGCGTTGCGCCGTGGGCCACGATCCCGGCGTCGGCGGTGTGCTCGATCAGTTCGAAGGGAGGTTGTGGCGTGGCGTGTACTCCTTTGTGGCGATTATAGACCGCTGGAGTCACGGCAACTGAAACGAATGTTGGGTGAAAGGTGTTGTAACAGTTGGATGACCGAGCCGTCCTAACATGTAGAGACCGGAATCTGTAAACTGTAATTCGACAGCGATGAGTAAAACGCCAAATCTCTTTACTAATTCGGTTAACCTTTCCGAAATCAGTGGCGTTGTACTCAGCAAGGATCTGACAATTCGAGGGGCGACCTCCTTCTGGTCCGTCTGAAATAAGGCGGACACAACGAGAGGCAGTCTGGGGCGGGCTGCCTCTCGTGCTATGTGCTTGACAGGGCCGTCACGCCAGCGATGTCGTATGCTCTCGTAGTGGCTGAGAGAATCCAAACGCGTAACGTTCTCGTTGTTGCCGTCAGCGTAGCGTTGGTGGTCGCCGGCAGCGCGTGGGTCGCCGCACAACCGGCGGGCGCGGCTACCGAGCAGATCGAGGCCGGCAGCAACTACTTCTGCGCGGCCTCGTTTCAGAACGGCGTCTGCACGACGACGATAACGGCCGGCGACACCGTGACCTGGAACATGGTGCTGGGCATCCATACGGTCACGGAGTGCGATTCGACGTATACTACCTGTCCGGTGGCCGGCGGCTTTGATTCCGGGATTCTGGAACCCGGTGAGACGTTCTCCGAGACGTTCGACGCGGCCGGCGTTTACCCTTATTACTGCGCCATACACCCGAGTGAGATGCGCGGGGTCATCTCCGTCGTGCCTGCGGCGACTGAGACACCGGCGCCGACGCCTGCGGCGACTGAGACGCCGGCACCTGACGCGACCGACACGCCGGCGCCTGATGTGACTGGTGGCGCCTCGCCGACACTGAGCCCGGCGGCCGTGCCACGGTCGGGCGGCGGGCCGCCTGCGGATGGACTGCCGCTCCAGGCGCTCGTGCTGGCGTTTGGTGGTGCGCTGGCGGTGGCCGGTGCGGGGTCTCTTTACGCAGCCCGGCGTCGCTGAGTCAGGCGCACTTCTCCCGCAGGAGGGCTGTGATCTCCCCGATCGTGGCGTCTCGCCAGGACCCCCAGACGGGCCCCTGCTGGAACTCGTCGTAGCGCCGCCGCATCTCCTTGCGGTCCTTTTCGGCGTCCAACCCTTCGAATAGCTTGCCGATCTCGCCCATTTCAGCGTCGGCCTTCTTCGGGCGCTCGCTCCAGTGGGTGATGTAATCGTGGTCCTTCGTGTAGAAGACGGCAGTTGGGATCGACTGGTGTTCGCCGTTCTTGAGGAACTCGCTCATGATGTCGAGGTTGTCGTCGCGGGAGAACGCGCGCAGGTCCCAGCCGGCCGCTTCCGCCATTCGCTGGAGGACGGGCAGGCCGCGGAAGACGTCCGGGCACCAGTCCTCGCCCAGGACGAGCACGCGGGCGGGGCCGCCGTCCTTCTGCGTCAGGGCCTTGAGGGCTGCGGCAGCTTCGTGCGGGACGGTGGTCTCGGCGTAGTTGAACTCGAACTTCGGGATGTTGCGCTGGATGTGCTTTATCCAGGCGTCATAAGTGAGTCCGCTGTCGAACCGTTCTCGGGTCACGACGCTCTCCTGGGCCTGTGTCATGTCGTTCTCCTTCACACCTTCTGCTTCAGATTGCGCTTCTTCGCTTCTTCCCACATCGCCAGCTTTGTCTCGAGATCGGCCTCGCGCAGGTCGACGGACTTCTCGCTCGCCAAAACCTCGACGTCGCGGAAGAGCCTGCCGAAGCGGCGACTCGTCGCGCGCAGGGCTTCCTCGGCCTCGACGTCAAGGAACCGGGCGACGTTGGCGAATGCGAAGAGGACGTCACCGGCCTCGGCGCGGCGTCCCTCCGGCGTGGTCGCCGCGCGGAGCTCTGCCAGCTCCTCAGCAAGCGCCTGCCAGGCCTGTTCTTCCGATTCCCACTCGAATCCGGCTTTGCCGGCGCGGCGCTGCACGGTCTGGGCGTGGGCGAGTGCGGGCAGGGCTGAGGGAATGCCCGTCAGCGCGGAGGCGCCGTTCCGTTCCTTGCGTTTGAGGTCTTCCCACTGTTCGATCACCGCATCCGGGGTCTCGGCGACTGCCGTGGCGAAGACGTGCGGGTGGCGGCGGACGAGCTTCTCGGCGATCGATTCGATGACGTCGCCCAGGCGGAACTCGCGGGCCTCTTCGGCGATCTGCGTATGGAGGAGGATCTGCAGGAGGAGGTCGCCAAGCTCCTCTTTGAGCCCGCCGGCGTCGTCCTCGTCGATGGCATCGATCGCTTCGCTGGCCTCTTCCGCCATGTGGTGGCGGAGCGAGCGGTGGCTTTGCGCGCGGTCCCAGGGGCAGCCGTCGGGGCCGCGCAGGGTGGCGACGATCTTCCGCAGGCTAGCGAATGTGCGCATCTGGCGTTCTGTGGGTGTCATCAGGTGATCCTTACGGGCCATGATAACGCGTCCCTGAAATCGTTGACAAAAGTTAGCGATAGTTCCTACGATGGAGTCGCGCAAATGTTCGAACGCAGAAGCGAGAGCGGTCTTGGGCTGACACAGATCTTCATCATTGGGGCGTTCATCGTCCTTGTGCCGGTCGCCCTGATCACGACGACGATCCGCGTTGCCATCTCCGAGCAATCCGTCTACGACTACTCCGTAAAGCGCTATGATGCGCACCTGGTATCGGGGATCCCGGAGGAGGAGCTGTTGCGCGCCAACGGTGAGATCCACCAGTACCTGACGGGCGACTATGCTGGGCCCTTGTCGATCGCGGTGCGGCACAAGGACGGCACGACAGGGCAGCTGTTCAACGCTCGGGAGACGGCGCACATGGCTGACGTGCGCGACCTGGTACGCGTGATGTTCGCCGTCCAGATCGGGGCGATCGCCGCCCTGCTGGTGCTCGCCGTGGTGATGCTGGTGATGTGGCCGCCGCGCGCGCTGGCCGCCGCGGCGATGTATGGCTCGGTCTTAACCGGCGGCGTTATCGTCATGGGCGGCGCGTTGGTCGGGACGGGGTTCGACGCGGCGTGGTCGCAGTTCCACGTGATCGCCTTCACGAACGACTTCTGGAATTTGAACCCGCGCACAGACCACCTGATCCAGATGTTCCCCGAGGCGTTCTGGCAGCGTGCCACCGTCGCTGTCGGCGGCGCGATTGTCCTCGAGGCTGCTCTCATCGCCGCAGCCGCCGGGTTGTACCTCTATCTGACGCGCGCACAACCCGAGAGCGACCTGCCAGTCAGGCCGGAGCCGTCGCTGCCCGGGCCGGCGGGCCACGCCCGCGTCTCGCCGTCGGACACTCCGCACTAGCTAGTTGACGCTGCAGGCGCAGTTGGTGCAGCCGCCGCCACAGCCGCCGCCGGCGGCCAGCTCGGGATCTGCGTACTCATCGCGGGTCATCGTTGCGAAGGTGGAGAGGACGCGGCGGACGGAGACGTGGCCGCGCGGGCAGTCTGCCTGGTCGTCCATCCGGCTCGCCGGCCGGAGGGCCTCGAAGCGGGTCTCGCAGTCGTTGCAGACGTACTCGTAAAGCGGCATATCAGTTACCTGCGTTTGATGCTACGCCCGGCGATTTCGGCGCGTCAACCGGTGCGTGACGCGGCGCGCCATCGTACAATCTGCATCCGTGAGCGACGTAACGATCCGCGAGGCACTGCCGGATGATTTCGACGCCATCATCGCAATGTGGCACTCGATCGACCGGCACACGGAGCTGCCGGACGAGCCTGCGTACTTGCAGCAGTTCCACGACTTCTCGCCAGGCCTCTTCCTGGTGGCGGAGGTCGATGGGCGGATCGTCGGCAGCGTGATCGGTGGCTGGGACGGCTGGCGCGGTCACATCGCGCGGCTGGCCGCCGACCCGGCGCTGCGCCGCAAGGGTGTCGCACGAAGGCTCGTCAGCGATATCGAGTCTCGGCTGCGCGCAAGAGGCGCCCGCCGCATCTACGCGCTGGTCGACCGGCGCAGCCCGCCGGCGATCCCGTTCTGGGAGGCGGCCGGCTACGTTGCGAACGACGAGATCGAGCAGTTTTCGCGTAACCTGGACGACTGATGAGTGAGCCTGCGCCGCCCGGTACCGCGAGGGCGGCGGGAGCGGCGCCCATTCGGCGTCCTCCCGGCATCTTCCTTCGAATCCTCCTGCGGGCGCCGATCCTGCCGTACCGCATCGGCCTGGGATGGCTCCTGGGGCAGCGATTCCTGATGCTCACTCATACCGGGCGCAGGACAGGCGCCAGACGGCGTGCCGTCGTCGAGGTCATCCACCGCGAGCCGGGCGCCGGCGTCTACTACGTTGCCTCCGGCTGGGGTGAGACGTCACAGTGGTTCCGCAACGTCCTCGCCAACCCCCGGGTGGGCATCACCGTGGGGCGCCAGTCGTTTGCTGCGCGGGCCGAGCGACTCTCCGCTGAAGATGCCGAGCACGTCCTCCGCGAATACAGGCAGCGTCATCGCACGGCCGCTCGCGCGCTGGGCCGCATCTTCGGCTCGCAGGATCCACACGAACTGGCTCAGACCGTCCCGGTCCTCGCCTTTCGTAGGGTGAAGGCGCGTCTTGACGAGGCCGGGTAGCAACGAGAGGGCCGGTGGCGTGGCCGCCGCTCACCGGCTCCTGGCTACCTACTCGAGGTAGTCCTTCAGCTTCTTGCTGCGGCTGGGGTGACGCAGCTTGCGCAGCGCCTTCGCTTCGATCTGGCGGATGCGTTCGCGCGTTACGCTGAACTCGCGGCCGACTTCCTCGAGCGTGCGGCTGCGGCCGTCCTCCAGGCCGAAGCGCAGGACCAGCACCTTCTGCTCGCGCGGCGTCAGCGTGCCGACGACCTCCTGCACCTGTTCCTTGAGGAGCTGGTGCGAGGCCGCCTCTGCCGGCGCCATGGTGCCCTGGTCCTCGATGAAGTCGCCCAGGTGCGAGTCTTCCTCTTCACCGATCGGTGTTTCGAGGGAGACCGGCTCTTGCGACACCTTGATGATCTCGCGGACCTTTTCCGGCACGATCTCCATGCCCTTGCCGATCTCTTCGCTGGTCGGCTCGCGGCCGTACTCCTGGACGAGGCGACGGCTGATGCGGACGAGCTTGTTGATGGTCTCGACCATGTGCACCGGGATGCGGATCGTGCGCGCCTGGTCGGCGATGGCGCGGGTGATCGCCTGGCGGATCCACCAGGTGGCGTAAGTGCTGAACTTGTAGCCCTTGCGGTAGTCGAACTTTTCGACGGCGCGGATGAGGCCGATGTTGCCCTCCTGGATGAGGTCAAGCAGCGACATGCCGCGGCCGATGTACTTCTTGGCGACGCTGACGACAAGGCGCAGGTTGGCCTCCGTCAGGCGCCGCTCGGCCCGGTTGGACTCGGCCTTGACGCGGGCGAAGTGAGCTTTGATGGCGCCCTCGTGCGAGGCGAGCTTGCTGGCGAGGTCCTCGGGCGGCTCGGCCCAGCGCTTCTCGCTGCCCATCTCCTTGTACGCCCAGCTCAGGAAGTCCGGCCGCGGGACGTGGGTGGCGATCGAAACGCGCACAGGCAGGCGCTCGGCCTCTTCTTCTTCGAGTTTGAGGGCCTTACGCAGCTTCGATACCATGTCGAGGTCGAGCTCGGCGTCGACGCTCTTGCGGAACTCTTCAGCCTCGACGAATTCCGGGATGGTGAGCTTCTTCAGGCCCATGTCTTTGCGGTAGAACTCAAGGGGCTTTCGCAGCTCGCGGAGTTCCTTGACCATCCGGGCAAGGACGTCGACGCCGCGGGCGTTGCGCCCTGTTTCCTTCATGTGGTCCTGTTCGAACCGTCTGATGAAGTCGCCGTCCTCCATGGCGCGGGCAAGGCGCTTTTCGTCGGCGGCTGTTAGGAGGCTGACCTTTCCGATCTCCCGCAGGTACATGCGGACGGGATCGTCAATGCCTTCTTCCAGCTCAAGGTCAGCCGCGGCCTGATCGACGGGCTTACGGCTGGCCCACTCTTCCATGTCGAGCGTGCCGCGAGCGGCGGTCACGCGCCGAGGGGTTACAGCGTCGTCGTCTGCCAGGTCGCCACCACCGGCTTTGGCCCGTGGCTCGCTGTCATCGTCGTCCTTGTCCTCAGAGTCGCCATCGCGCTCTTCGACAGCGTCGTCCATCAGGTCGTCCGCCAGCTGGCTCCGGCGGCGCCGGCGCTCGTACATCTCTCTGCTCTCGTACTCAGTTACCATTTACACTCGTTTCGACGGGTTCTACGCCGTCGTCGCTCCTCCCGTGTCGATGAATCTCTTTGCCGATCTCCGTATCTCGCTCGATCACGTGCTGTTCCGACGTGTCGAGCAGGCCAGAGACGCCGATTTGGTCCTGGAGATCAGCGATCTGGGACGCCATGGCCTGCTTTTCGGCACGAAGCCGCCGTTCTTTCAGCTTCTGCTGGCAATCGGCGAAGGCTTCTGCTGCCTCTTTGGCGTCCGAAATCGGTAGCCTCCGTAATATAAGACGCTCGAAGTAGCCCTTTAGTTCTGGGGGAAGCGCATCTTTCACCGCATTGACTTCGGTGTGTTGCTTCCACAGAACCAGTATTTGGCGCGTCTGGGCGTCCCAGAATAACGTCTCCGGCATGTTTAGTCCATCCCCGCGAAGCGAGTTGTGCTGAAGAAGCAGAGACAGCGTGAATTCTTCACGCGGATCGCCCTTCGCCGCCAGTTGGGGCGCTCCGGCAGACTTTGCCGCCCGCTGAGGCCGCGTCAGCAGCGCTGAGAGCTCTTCCTCGCCCGTCTGAGACAGGCGGGACAGCCGCTGCAGGTAGTGGGCGCGCACTACCGGGTCCGTAACCGCGCCGAGCAGTGGCAGGAAGTCGCGAACCAGTTCGGACCGGCCGCGCGGGTTGTCCAGGTCGACGGCTGAGGACGCTGCATCGAGGCGGTAGTCCAGCACCGGTCTGGCATCGGCGATCAGCGCGCGCCAGGAGTCGGCGTCGGCGCGGATCACGTCGTCCGGGTCCTTGCCTTCGGGCAGCACCGCGACTCGCAGCTCGACGGAGGCCGCTTCCTGGTAGGTGACGAGGCCGCGCCAGTTGACGACCGCTACCGGCCGATCATCTTCGCCGCCCGCCTCTATCACGACGTCATGGCCGCGTATCATCGCCTGTGTGCCCGCCTGGTCCGAGTCGAGGGCGAGCACGACGTCGGTCGTGTAGCGCTTGAGGATGCGGACCTGGCGGTCGGTAAGAGCGGTGCCCATCTGGGCGATGACGTTGCGGAAGCCGTGCTGGTGCGCGGCGATGACGTCCATGTAGCCTTCGACGACAACAGCGCGAGACTCGGCGCGGATGGCTTCCTGTGCGCGGTCCAGCGCGTACAGGGTGCCGCCCTTGTCAAAGAGCGGCGTCTGCGCCGTATTGAGGTACTTCGGCTGCGAGTCGTCCATCGCCCTCGCGCCGAAGCCGGCAACGCGGCCCTTGATATCCCATATCGGGAACACCAGACGCCCGCGGAAACGGTCGTGCGCGCCACGCTCGCCTTCCACGAGCAGTCCGGCGCCCAGCAGCTCGCGCTCGCTGAAGCCCAGCGTCGTCAGGTGTTCTCCCGCCGCGTGCCAATCGTCGAGCGAAAAGCCGAGCTTGAACGCCTCTATCGTCTCGCTGTCGAGGCCGCGTCGCTGGAGGTAGTCGCGCGCTTCACGGCCGGCGTCCCCGGCGAGCAGTTGGTGGTACCAGCCGGCCGCGGCTTCGTTCGCTGCGTATAGCCGCTGGCGCGCCTTGTCCTGCTCCGGCGATGAACGCCGCTCTCTGAGCTGAACGCCGGCCTTTTCGGCGAGCATGCGCAGAGCCTCCGGGAACTCCATGCCTTCGCGCTTCATGACGAACGAGATGACATCGCCGCCGGTGCTGCAGGCGCCGAAGCAGTGCCAGCTCTGCCGTTCCGGCGAGACGACGAACGACGGCGTCTTCTCTGCGTGGAACGGGCAGGGCGCCTTGAGCGTGCGTCCGGCCTTCTGCAGCTGGACGTACTGACCGATGATCTCGGCGATGTCCAGGCGCGACTTGATTTCTTCGACTTCGTTCACTTCAGGGCGATCGCTTTCTTTGGCGTGGGGCGGATGCAGATGTAGACGGTCATAGCGGGGCGCTTGCCGCCCTCACCAGCTTGTAGAACAGTTCACAATCCGAAATGTTTCGCTCCATTCGCTACCTGGGCCGTTCGTCCGTAACGCCGCTTGCCAGCAGGCCGGCCGCCGTTGGCGCGCCGAGCCGCGCCGCGGTGGCAAGCGCGTATCTATCGGTCATGCCGGCGACGTAGTCGGCGGCGCGCTGCCAGGGAGGGTCGTCGAGGATTACGAAGTCGCTCTCGATCTCCTCCGGGTGTTGCGAGTAGTGCTCGTAGAGGACGCGCACGACGTTCTTCGCCTGTTCGGTTTCCTCCTGCCGGTCTTCGAGCAGGTAGACACGTTGGAACATGAACTCGCGCAGGACGTTGGCAGCCGCGGCGACGTCGTCACTCATGCGGATCGCGACCTCGGCGTCAGCATCGGGCTCTTCGCCGGCCGCCGCCCAGGACGCCTCGACAATGTCGCAGACGAGTGTGTTGATGCGCTGGGAGTGGCGGTCCCCGAGGATGTCGTGGACTTCGCGCGGCAGTTCGTTCTCTCCAATGAGGCCGGCGCGGACGGCGTCGTCGATGTCGTGGTTGATGTAGGCGACGGCATCGGAGACTTTAACGACCTGCCCTTCGAGCGTGGAAGGGACCCCCCAGGCCTCGGCGAAGATGCCTTCGCGCACCTTGGAGCTGTTGACGATGCCATCGAGGACTTCCAGCGTGAGGTTCAGGCGCTCCAGCTTGTCGACTACGCGCAGGCTCTGTTCGGCGTGGCGGAATCCTTCGGGCGCCAGATCCGCGAGCGCCTGTTCACCGGCGTGTCCGAACGGTGGGTGGCCGATGTCGTGGGCGAGGGCGATCGCTTCGGCAAGGTCTTCGTTGAGGTTGAGGGCGCGGGTGATGGTGCGGGCGATCTGGGCGACTTCCAGCGTGTGCGTGAGACGCGTGACGAAGTGGTCGCCGACCGGTGCGATGAAGACCTGCGTCTTGTGCTTCAGCCGCCGAAACGCCTTGCTGTGGATTATGCGGTCCCGGTCGCGCTGAAACTCGGTGCGCACGGGTGACGGCTCCTCGGCGACGGCGCGCCCGCGGCCGGCCGCGCTCCTGGCGGCGTGCGGCGATAGCGAAGCCTCACGGTTTTCGAGGTGACGCCGGACGGTGGCGAAGTTGAACTGTGGCAAGGGATACCCTCGGCGGATTGTACAACCAGGCGCACACGAACTCAGAGGCCGAACTGGCGCGAAATGTGGACAGCCCCGGCGCTATTCGACGGTGACGGTCTTCGCCAGGTTCCGGGGCTGGTCGACGTCGCAACCGCGGCGCAGCGCGACGTGGTACGAGAACGCCTGTAGCGGGATCGACGCCAGGATGGGCGCCAGCAGCGGCGAAGTTTCTGGCACGTAGATCACGTGGTCGGCCTTCTCTTCGAGTTCGTGGTCGCCCTCGGTGGCGAGGGCGATGACGACGCCCTCGCGCGCCTTGACCTGTTCGATGTTGCTCATCATCTTGTCGCGGAGATCGTTGCGGAGGCAGATAGCGATGACTGGCATCTCGCGGTCGATGAGGGCGATCGGGCCGTGCTTCATTTCGCCGGCTGGATAGCCTTCGGCATGGATGTAGCTGACCTCTTTGAGCTTGAGCGCGCCTTCCATCGCCACCGGGTACTGGATGCCGCGTCCCAGGAAGAGGAAGTTCTCGCGCCGGTAGAACTCGTTCGCGAGCCCCTCGAAGACGGAGTCCTGCGTCAGCATCTCGCCGACAAGCTTTGGCAGCCGCGCCAGCGGCTCGAGGAGGCCTCCCATACGCTCGCGGTCGACGATGCCCAGTTCCTGGGCGGAGTAGCAGGCGAGAAGGTAGAGGGCTGCGATTCCCGAGACGTATGTTTTGGTGCTGGCGACGCCTATCTCTGGGCCGCAACGCGTGTAGACGACGGCGTCGGCGACGCGGCTGGCCTGGCTGCCCGGTACGTTACAGATCGTGACCTGGGGACAGCCGCGCTTCTTCGCCTCGTTCATCGCTGCCAGCGTGTCCACGGTCTCGCCTGACTGGCTGACGGAGACGACGAGCGTCTCCGGGCCGATGGGCGTTCCGCGGTAGCGCATCTCCGAAGCGTTGTCGAACTCGGCGGGAAGGCCCGCGATCTGCTCGAAGTAGTGGCGGCCGATCATTGCGGCGTGCAGGCTCGTGCCCATACCGACGAGCAGCGCGCGCCGGACCTGCGGTAAGAGTTCGCGGAAGCGCGCCATGTCGTCCAGTTCGACGCGCGACTCGCCGAAGAGGGCGCGCCCTCGCAGGGTGTCGAGCACGACCTCGGCCTGCTCGGCGATCTCCTTTTGCATGAAGTGCTTGAAGTTGCCCTTGGCGGCCGAGACCGGATCGAGGCCTACCTCCTGCGGCGCTCGTTCGACGGGCACGCCGTGGTTGCGGTAGGCGACGTCGCCGGCGCTGAGGAGCACGGTGTCTCCGTCCTCGAGGAAGACGAGGCGCTGCGTGTGAGGGAGGAGAGCGGGCAGGTCGCTGGCGATGAACATCTCGTTGTCGCCGTAGCCGATGGTCACGCCGCCGGCGCTGCCGCTGCGTCCGGCCACGATTATGCCCGGTTCGGAAGCGCTCATCGCCAGGATAGCGTGCGCGCCGGCGAGTTCTTCGATCGCCTGAGACAGCGCGTCGTGGAGGCTGGTTCCGTCCTTCAGGTGTTCCTCCAGCAGGTGGGGGATGACCTCGGTGTCGGTTTCGGATTCGAACTCATGGCCGGCCGACTCGAGGCGCGCACGGAGGTCGCGGTGGTTTTCGACGATGCCGTTGTGAATGACGACGAGGCCGCCCGTGCAGTCGGTGTGAGGGTGAGCGTTGGCGTCGCTCGGCCGGCCGTGAGTGGCCCAGCGCGTATGGCCGATGCCCTGGCGCCCGTGCGGCCAGTTCTCCTCCAGTATCGCGGCCAGCGAGTCGAGCTTGCCCTCGCGCTTGCGGACGGCGAGGCCGCCGGAGTTCTCGAGGACGGCGATGCCTACGCTGTCGTAGCCTCGGTACTGAAGACGGCGAAGGCCGTCGATGAGGATGGGCGCGGCGTCCTGTTCGCCGACGTAGCCGATGATTCCGCACATGGGGTGCTCCCTGCTGTACCGGTTTACTGGAAGGTTAAACGGAAGAGTGGGCGGGAAGGTTGCGGGTCAGGAGGCAACTATCAGCTCTTCGGCGATCTTCTCGATGCGGCGCACGACCGCCTCGACCGAGGAATCGGGTGTTGAGGCGCCCGCGCTGACGCCCACTTTTTCGCAGCCTCGCAGCCACTCCGCCTCGACCTCGGCCTCGGTCTCGATGTGGTGGGCGGTTACGCCCTCCTCCTGCGCAACTTCGAGCAGGTGGCGCGTGTTGGCGCTGTCGCGTCCGCCGACGACGAGCATCACGTCGACTTCGACGGCCAGCTCTCGTGCGGCGGCCTGCTGGTGTGACGTAACGTCGCAGAGCGTGTTCACCAGCCGCAGCTCGCTGATCGTACTGACGTGCTTCGCCATGACCTCCGAGACGAACTCGGAGAAGCGCTCCGGGCTCTGGGTCGTCTGCGAGATGATGGCGATGCGTGAGGGGAACGGGTCGGGGAGCGGATCGCCGTCGCGAACGGGAAGGGCCATATCGCCGGCCCAGCCGAGGACGCCCTTCACCTCGCGATGCTCCGGATCGCCGAAGACGAGGACCGTGAAGCCCTGCTCCGCCATACGGCGAGCCCAGCGCTGCGAACGCGTGACGATCGGACAGGTACCGTCGATGATTTCGGCGCCGGTCGCCTCGACGTCTTCCAGCACCTGTGGGCCAACGCCGTGGGCGGTGATCGCTACTGGCCGGCTGTCATCCTCCGGGCGTTCGCCCAGCCGGACGCCGCGTTCCCTGAGCTCCTCCACGACCTGAGGGTTGTGGACGATGGGGCCGACGCTGATCACCTCGCCATGCTCATCGGCGGCGCGCTCCATGATGTCGATTGCGCGCCGAACGCCCCAGCAGAAGCCCATCTCTTTTGCGAGCAGTATCTCCATCGTCACTCTTTCGTGGCAGCGGCTTCGCTGGGTGCCTGTGCGTTAGCATACGAGCCTCTATAGCGCTGCGGTAGAAGCGCCGCTATCTCTCTCATTATAGTCTTCGTGCCGCGCTGAACATCATCGCGCGTGATTCGGCCCGGTGCTTCGAGCGTGAAAGGCTTCCCAAAACGGACGTGTGCGCGCGTGCGGCGGAATAGGTCCCGTGGGAGCTTAACGTGCTCCGTACCCCAGATGGCGATCGGGACGATCGGGGTGCCGGTGCGCAGCGCCATCAGAGCCGTGCCGTGCTCACCAGGGCGGAGGCCCTTGTCTCCACCGCGCGTCCCTTCCGGAAACATGGCGAGCACTCCGCCATCGCGCAGGACGCGTTGCGCGTTGCGGAGTGCCTGCAGATCTGCCTCGGAGCGGCGCACCGAGATCATGCCTGCCATTCGGAAGAGGCGACCGATGACGGGCGTCTTGAACCACTCGGCCTTGGTCAACCAGGCGATCTGGCGCGGCACGGCGATGGTGAGGATTGGCGGATCGCCGTTGGAGAGATGGTTCGAGGCGACGATCAGGGCGCCCTTGCGCGGGACGTTCTCGCGGCCCTGCACGTCGCGGCTGCTGATCAGGAGGAGCAGGACGCGCACCCATGTGTGGTTCAGGTAGTAAAAGAAGCTGACGAGGAGCCGTCTCACTCGGCGCTCCCGACGAGGCCGATCACGCGCGCCATCACCTCATCCAGGCTGAGCCCGTCCGTGTCAATGATGACGGCGTCGTCAGCCGGTCGCAGGGGCGATACTTCTCGTTCTGAATCGATGCGGTCGCGGCGGCGGATGTCTTCCAGCACGATCTCCTGCGATACTTCGTCGCCGGCCGCCTGGAAGTCGGCGTAGCGGCGCCGTGCGCGCTCTTCGATGGAAGCGTCAAGGTAGACTTTGAGGTCGGCGTCGGGCAGGACGACCGTGCCGATGTCGCGCCCGGCCATCACGATCGGCTGTTGCTCTGCGATCTCCCGTTGTCGCGAGACGAGCGCGTCGCGGACGGCGACGAAGCGCGAGACGATCGATACAGCGTCCTCCACCGGTTGCGAGCGGAGATGTGAGGTGACGTCCGAGCCGTCGATTGCGATGCGTGTTCCGGAGCCGTCGCAATCGAGCGAAACGTCGATCGTGAGCGTCTGAGCGAGTTCGGCGATGGCGGCGCTGTCCTCGGGGCTGAGCTCCCTCTCCAGGGCTGCGTGCGTGACGGCCCGGTACATGACGCCGGTGTCGAGGAATGCGTATCCGAGCCGCTCTGCGAGGCGGCGGCCGATAGTGCTCTTGCCAGAGGCAGCGGAACCGTCGACGGCTATTCTCAGGGGCCTGTTGTCGGGAGGGCGGATATGTTCATCCGCAGTCGTTTGTGCTGCCGTGCGCTCGCCCATCATCTCTCCGGATTATATAGGCCGGGTGCCGCTGGGGCAGCCGCTACCGGCGTGTAGTCTCGCGGTGGCGGGATAGCTCGATGGCGCCGATGATCGCCAGGCCGACGAACGGAACGGCCAGCGAGCCGAGGAAGTAGAGGAGCGTGTTGTCGCCTCCTCCAGCTTCCGTCGTCGCGTGTGCCGGCACCGGTGTGACGTTGGCGATCCGCGGGGCCGGGGCGACGGCGCCAGGGGCCGTCGGTGGGGCACCGCCTGGCTCGCCTTCAGCCGTCGGTGCCGGCAAAGTGGCAAGTGCAGGGTCTCCGAGGATCACGGCGGCCTCGCCGAAGGATAGGGAGTCGAAGTAGGCGGCCGTCCTCGCCGCGCTCGCCGGGCGCAGCATCAGGCGCAGCCTGGCGGATTGGGCGCCGGTAGGCGCTTCGATGGCGCCGGTCGTCAGGTGCTGGAATGCTGCCGTGGCAGACGATGCCGGGAGCGAGTCCTCGGAGGCGATCGCCAGGCCCGCGCCGTCAACGCTCGTGTACCAGGACACGCGCAGGAACGCCTCGGGCGCTCCGTCGCCCACCGCGGCGAATCCGGCGAACTCGTAGGCCCGGCCCGCCTCGACTGTCACCACCTGGAACGCCCACTTGGTCGACGGCGTGCGGGAAACGAACTGCAGCGCCAGATCCCCGTCGACGTGCGCCGTGTCGGTCGCGGCGATCTCGCCGCCGACCTTGCGCCAGGCGTACGGCGTCCCGTCCTCGCGAACGTCCTCAAAGCCACCGTTTGTGAGCGCCGGGAAGAGCTGTGGCTCGGCCGGCGGCGCCGGTGTGGGAGTTGCCGGATCCGGGGCTGCGGTGGCGCCCGGCGGTGGAGTGGCCGTGGCTGTCGGTGCCGGAGTCTCCGGCGGCGGGTCCGTCTGAGCGAACGATACGTCATCGAAGTAGGCGCTTGCCTGCGATCCGGACGCCGGACGGAGCATGAGCCGTACGCGGGCCGAGCTGGCATCCGCCGGCGCGAGGACGGACCCGGTGGTCAGGGCCCGGAAGGCCGGCGACGCGGTGTTGAGCATGGTCTCGGAGTCGACAGACGACAGCGCCTGGCCGCCACCGTCGGCGCTGGCGTACCAGGAGACGCGGATGAAGACCGCTTCGACGGCAAGGTCGGTGTAGAGGGCGAAGGCGTTGGCGCGGTAGAACTGGCCGCCGTCGACCTGCACTGTCTGGTAGGCCCACTTGGTAGCGGTCGTCTGGGACGTCAGCGCCAGTGCCCGGCTACCGGAGCGGACGGGCGAAGACACGCTCTTGATGGCGCCGCCGATCTTTCGCCAGCCGAGTGGGGAACCGTCTGCGCCGTCGTCCTCGAAGCCGCCGTTCGCAAGTTGCGAGAAGACGACAGGCGCGCCTGGCGTCGGTAGCGGCGTTGGTGGCGGCGTTGGTGGCGGCGTTGGCCCCGGCGTTGGCCCCGGCGTTCGTTGCGGCGTCGGCGGTGGCGTTGGCGCGGCGGTGGGCTCCGGAGTCGCCGGAGTCGGTGTCGTGGTCTGCGGTGGCGGCGAGGGCGTCGATGTGGGCGTCGGCGTTGGCGTCGGCGAGACGGAAGGCGCCGCCGTCGCCGAAGGGGCCGGCGGTGGGTCCGTTGGGCTCGCTGTAGGCGTGGGCGGGGCCGGGCGGGGGCCCTCAAGCGAGATGTCGTCTACCAGGACGGAGAAGGGGAAGGTGATCGCGGTGACGAGGACCGAGATGCGCGCGGACGTTGTGCCGACAGGCGCAACGTGGGTGCCGGTGGCGAGTTGCTTGTAGTTGTCAGTTCCCCACGGATCAAACATCGTTTGCACGATGGGCGGGGCCGCGCCAGTATCGCCGATCCATCTCAGGCGGAGACGCACCCTGTCTATCGACTGCGGATCGGCAGATACCCAGGCGGAGAGATCGTATGATTCGCCTGCCGTCACGGGGATGAGCTCGAACATCTCGGCGTCGTAAGCGGCCGTACCGGAAAGCTGAACGGCCCGGTCGCCGGAGTGCGAGCTGGTAGCGAGCGAAAGCTCGCCGTCGATCGCCGTCCAGTCGCCGAGGCCGGTTTCGAAGCTGCCGTCGGTCACGAGCTCCTCAGCGGACGCGGGAACGGAGCTGATCGCGACAGCGGCTGCGATCAGAAGGAGCAGGGTGCCGAGGGTGGTGGGGCGTAGCAAGAGAGGGCCGCCTCTTTCTCGGATGTACATCGGGCATTCTAGCGGCCAGTGAGTGATTCGTGAAGAGCATGATCCGTCGGGAGACCGGGCGCGTGTGGATTTGTTGATGGCCTGTGGGAAGTCGAAATGCTAATCACGGTTAGCGTCCGATTCCGCGAACGGCGGAGATCGTTAGCGCTTGAGGGATGAGGGTGGCCGCCAGTGGCCAAGCTTTCGCCGCTCGTCTTTGACTCGCCGCAGCCGGCGGCGTAGATTGGGCTTGCTTCCCCAACGGAAGCCCGGCAGATCCTAAGGAAGGGACTCAGGAGCGGAAGGGCGACCCAACGCCCGAGAGACCTGGACGAAGGAACGGCAGGGTGGCCCAAGGGGAAGCGTTCTCTTTCCTGCACTCAACCGCGCCCACGCACTCCGGACGGCCGGCTGTGGGGGCGCGGCGCCACCTCAGGCTGGTGCTATAGTGGTAGAGGTTCCCGCTCTGCGTTCTCGCCAGGAGGTGAGGGCCCGGCGGGACACAGCAAAGGATAGGTGCAGAGCCGAGAGCGCAGAAAGGTAGGGCCGGCACTCTGAGCACGCTATATATCGGAAACCTGGCACACGAAACCACGGAAGCAGACCTTCTTTCGGAGTTCACGGCGTTCGGGAAAGTCGTCTCCACGAAGGTGATGAGCGACCGGCGCGGCCGCGCAAAGGGCTTCGGGTTCGTTGAGATGGCCGACAAGGAGTCGGCGCAACAGGCGATGGAGTCGCTGCGCGGCAAGGAGCTGAACGGCCGGACGATGGACATCGTTCTCGAAGACCGCAAGAACCGCAAGGGCGGCGGACGCCGGCGCCGCTAGCCGGCGACCCGAACCAACGAGGCACAGGAAACGAATGCGGTCGGTGCGACGCCGGCCGGTACTCTTCTCGGGCAGTGATCGGCGCTAGCCTTCCTCTCTGCCCGCCGATTCGATATAGCGCCGGTGCGACTGGTAGTGCTGATAGCCATCGGCGTGGGCTGTTGCGCGGAGGGCGTTGTCCCAGGGATCAGGGGCGGCGGATCTGATCGCGCTCAGGCGTCGCTGGCGGGCCGGTCATGGAGCCACAGGTCCAGTGAACGGATTCCTGGGGCCGCGAGCCGAAGCTGCGAGGCGCTCTACTTTCGCGAGGCGGCGGGTGGGGTAGGCGGGCGCGGGTTGGGGATGCTGAGGCACTGGGCGCCGCCGCTGGCGATGAGGCGCCCGGCCTCCGACCAGATGCGGCCGTGGGAGCCGACGAGGCCGGCGTGGGCGATGGTGGAGTCGTAGTCGCAGAGTAGCCACTCGCTGTCGGGGGCGGGGCGGTGGAACCAGGCGACGACGTCCATGTTGACGGCGGCGTACTCCCGCGTTGCCTGGGGGTGGGGGTTGGCGGCGACGGGCCAGGCGAACGTGTCGAGGAGGAGGGTGTAGCGGGCGGCGTCGGCGAAGGGGTCGTCGAAGGTGGCGGCGGGGACGAAGCGATACCATTCGCGGATCTCGGCCGGGAACGGGTCGTCCATGTTCATCAGGCGCTCGGTGTGGATGATGCGCGAGTCGATGTTTTCCCAGAACGGCACGGGGTCCGGCGGGTTCGGCACGTGGTCGAGGAAGGACTGGAGCGCCGACGGGGGCGGGACGTCCGGCATGCGGGCGAAGTCGTGGGCGATGCCGGGCTTTTCGGCGGCCGTGCGGACGATCGCCTGGAGGATGGGCCTGCCGTCCTGGGTCATCACGACGTGCAGCGATTCGGAGCTGCGGCCGCGGTGGACGACGTTGACCTCGATATCGGCGGGCTCGTACTTCGCGATGCCGAGGAAGTGGCAGGCGATGGAGGCCGGGCGCGGGATCGCCGCCTCGAGGCCGGCGGCGCGCAGGGCGATGGCGGCGAGGTAGCCGCCGTTGGGGCCCCAGATGCGCCACTCCTCTGAGATGGCGATCGTGTAGCGGCCGTCTCCAATGGATCCGCCGGGGGCGGGGGAGGGTGTGGTGTCGTGGTCAAGGTTGCCCATGGTAGGAGCGAGGGTAGCATGCTCCGCGCGCGAAGTTCCGTGACGGATGACACGCGGCGACGGGGTTCAGACGCTCTGGGCGAGGCGGAAGCCGTAGTCGTTGTAGCGGAAGGCGGGCGGGATGCTGGAGCGGGCGGAGCAGCGGGCGATCTTGATCATGTGACGCCAGGCGCCGCCGCGGGAGGCTTTGCGTTCGCCGGCCGGTGGGCCCTGCGGGTCGTGCTCCGGGGAGGCGGCGTAGTAGCCGGCGGCGTACCAGTCGGAGCACCATTCGTGGATGTTGAAGCCGATGTCGACGATACCGAAGCCGTTGGGCGGCGCGCTGCCGACGTCCCAGGTGGCGTCCATGGGGAAGTTGCCGTTGGAGCCGTCCCAGCAGGCGTCGCCCCAGGGGAAGCGGAGGCCGTCGGTGCCGCCGAGCGCGGCTTTCTCCCACTCGGCCTCGGTGGGCAGGCGGTAGGGCCCTGAGGGCCGGCTGGATTCGCTGAGGGTGTCGCTGAGCCAGTCGCAGTAGGCGACGGCTTCGGGCCAGCTGACGCCGACGACGGGCTGATGCGGGCGTGTGAAGGCGGGGTCGTCCCAGAAGCGGGGTGGCTCGGCAGTAGTCGCGGTGAGGAAGCGGGCGTAGTCTTCGTTTGTGACGGGGAGGACGGCGAGGCGGAAGGCTGTGAGGGTGACGCGATGGGCGGGGCGCTCGTCGGGGCGTCCTACGGATCCGTTGGGCCCTACGGGTCTGTTGGGGGTGCTGTTGTCGCCCATTGTGAAGGGGCCGGCGGGTATGAGGACGGTATCGGGCGTGGGAACTGTCACGAATGGAGTGTACAGGGCTCTTTGACAGCGTTGCATGGTCTGTTACTCTGTGCGTGGCAAAGTATCGTATCCACCCGCACCCTGACCTGGTTTCCCGGAGTCTCGGCTCAGATGGTCGGACCTTGCCAAGTATCGGTAAGCAAGAGGAGACATCATGAGCTACGAAGACAAGAACCTGACCTGTCAGGACTGCGGCTCGACGTTTGTGTTCAGCGCAGACGATCAGTCGTACCACGCGGAGAAGGGCTACCAGAACGAGCCGAAGCGCTGCCCGGACTGCCGCTCGTCGCGGCGAGCCGGTGGCGGCGGTGGCTACGGCGGCGGCGCGCGCGAGATGCACCCGGCGGTCTGTGCGCAGTGCGGCAAGGACACTGAGGTGCCGTTCCGCCCGAGTGGCGACCGGCCGGTGTATTGCAGCGACTGCTTCAGCAAGCGCCCAGCGTAACCCACCCGCGAACCCGGAACTTCAAACAGGTGCCCGTTTTCGGGTACCTGTTTTGTTGTGTGCGCTGGCGGGGTGCTGACAACGGATTGCCTTCGGCGGAGCGGATGGGGTGAGGTGCGAGGTGTTAGGTGTTAGGTGTTAGGTGTTAGGTGTTAGGGGGCGTGGCCCTGATGCTACGCGGCGCGCCGGAATGACAACGAGGGCCCCGAAGGGCCCTCGTTGTGTTATCTCACGGAGATGGTTTACCAGCGTTGGCTGGTCTGCTGCTGGGGCCGCTTGCTGAAGCAGTCGCTGCAGTAAACGGGCCTGTCGCCGGTGGGCAGGAAGGGGACTTCGGTGTCCTTGTTGCACTCGGCGCAGACGGCCGCGTGCATTTCGCGCTGGCCGCCGCCGTAGCCGCCGCCACCGCCGCCGTAGCTGCTGCCGCCGCTGCGGCGAGCGGCGCGGCAACTGGTGCAGCGCTTGGGGTCGGTGTAGCCCTTCTGGGCGTGGAACGACTGGTCATCGGCGCTGAATACGAACGTTGTGTTGCATTCGACGCAGGTGAGGTTCTTGTCTTCGAAGCTCATGTGATGGTCTCCTTTCTTGGTTATTGGCAAGGTCCGACCATCAGGAGCCGAGAGCACTGGGGTACCAGGTCAAGGGGAAATGAGGGGTGCGAAACTATTACCTGAGGACAGTGTAGCACGTTTGTGCGACGGGGGGAGGGAGAAATGGGCGACGTTGGTGACCACATGACGTTGGGTGTTGGTTCGGTGACCCGCTACAATAGCCGCACGATTGGAGATGTCTATGGCTTCATCAGATAGCGTAGATCTAACAACCGCCGCGAAGAGTATTCCGCTTGCCCAGAGGGCTGCTCTCTTGGGAGGCCTTCGCGAGACGGATCTGCACACACATTTGAAGCGCCTGTTGGAGAAGAAGATCCCGAAAGCGCTGGTTGAGGTTACACACGGGGCAAAGGAGTACGGTAAGGACGTTGTTCTCGTTGATTCTGACGGGCTTACTGAACGCGTCGCAGCGTTCGTAGTCAAATCGGGAAAACTCGGCGGCAAGTCCGCCGGCGTCGTGGACGAGATCTTGAGTCAAGTGAAGCAAGCGTTCACTCATCCAGCCAAGCTCAAATCATTTCTTCAACCCAAGAAGGTCACCCAAGTGTTCGTTGTGGTGGCCGGCACCGTTACCTCCAACGCGCGCAGGAGGATCGACGAAGAAGTGAAGGGACATGTACAGGCCATCTGGGACATCGCTTACCTTGCCAGCGAGTTCACCGAGCATTACCCGGAAGTCTTCTTCGAAGCCGCAACCCTTGACTTCCTGCAGAGGAGGATCACCGAGCTTGAAGCTCATCCCTTGTTTCTGAGACTCGCGGAGGACAAGACACTCTCTGAATGGTTCGTTGACCCGTTCGTGAGTTCCGCGGAGGACCTAGAAGACCCCACTGGTGATCCTGTGCCACGAGCGACAAAGACGTACTCCTTCGTCAAGCTCAGGCAGATTCTGACTCGAAAGAGGCGAATCGTTCTAGTCGGTGAACCCGGCTCTGGAAAGTCGGCAATAGTTGCCAAATTGGCCATCGACATGATGAAAGAGTCTTTCCGGGTGACTACTGACCGGAAAGGCAAGAAGCTTGGAGTTCCGATACTCATCACCGCGAGGCAGATGCGAAACCATGACACGGTTGGCGATCTTCTTCGTGATCAGTTCGGCGAGACGAGCGTCGACGACTTTTCGGTTTCAGCGCTGTTGGTCGATGCCCTCGACGAAGTCCGGGCGGATGCGAGGTCTTTGGTCTTAGAACGCGCTCGTGAATTCGCTGATGAGCTTGACTGCAACCTCGTAGTAACGACCCGATGGACTGAGGCTATGCGGGAGCCTATTCGGGGCTTCCACGAAGTACAACTTGCCGAGTTCAGAGTGAACCAAGCGCTCCGACTCTTTGAAAATCTGGTGAACGACGGTGCCCTGCTCAAGTCACTACGGGAAGGGCTTGACCTGATACAGAACCAGTTGCACATGACACCCCTTACCCTCGTTCTACTCATTCAGGTCGTACGGGAGTTCAAGGAGATTCCGGCCTCGGTTACGGAGCTTTACGATCGATTCTTCGACTATGCGCTGGGAAGGCACGATCGGGAAAAAGGAATAGAGGGCCTCTTTGGCTATCAGATCAAGAGGAAGTTCCTCGGCGAAGTGGCTAGGAGGGCATTCTTCGAGGAGGATCGACTGACGATAGAAGCTGACCGTTTCGAGGAGATGGCACGAGAGTTCTCTGTCGAGCAGGGTCTGTCCGATCCTGACCAGTTCTTTGAGGAAGTCGAGCGGTCAAACGTAGTGAAGCGTGTCGGCGACTATTGCGAGTTTGCACACAGATCGTTCTTGGACTACTTCGTTGCCAGTGACCTTCACCGGTCTAGTCCTGACACCACGGAATTGCTGCGAAGGCTGGTAGACCTGTACTTCAATCCTCGATGGACAGAGGTCACGTTCTTTTATGTTGGCATCAAGAGAGATGCAGATCCGGCCCTTCTGGAGGCCATATTCGATCGCCCGGACGGCAGCTTGCCGGTGAGTGTCATGAAGCTCCTCGCTGGCCGACTCTTGCAGGCCGGGTGGTTGGCGAAGTTGGAGGTGCGCGAGCGCGCCACAGAACGAGCTATCGAGATGGCGCCAACAACACGAGATGTCATGTTAGACGCGCTAAGCCGCGGAGCGGACAGGCCAGCAGACGTCCTCGGCGACGCTCTTCTGCTAATGATCGGGAAGATGTCGTTTGGGAGCACGATGCTGAAGCCATCAAACGACAGAGTGCTGGATCGACTGCTAGAGGACGCGACTGCGGACAATATTCTGCGCGCGCTCATGATTGTTGGCGGCCTGCGGGACAAAGTGGAAAAACAGGAACTCGCGGATGTGGTGGGTCGCATGCTCGACGCCATGCAACATGCGAAACTCGACGCGGCATCGGAGATGCGATTACTGGCGGTGCTGGGCGGGGTTGAGGACGGCAGCGAAAAGACACGCAAGTACGTCGAGCGGCGCCTCAAGCGACTGGTCGGACGAAACCAGGACTTGGCGAAGACGCTATTCCTTTCCAGTGGGGAAAAAAGGCGGAAGCGCCTGGGTGCGCGAAGGAAAGGCACAGAGTAGAGCCGAGCGCTGCATAGCAGAAGCGATGAATTTGGGCACTCCCGGCTGAACCCTTCAGGCTAACGGAGCCAGTCTTCCCAATCGAAACCGGTAGCCCCGACGGCGTTGTCACTCCCACTCGATGGTGCCCGGCGGCTTGCTCGTTACGTCGTAGACGACGCGGTTTACGGCGGGGACTTCGTTGACTATGCGGTTTGAAATCCTGCTCAGCAAGTCGTAGGGGAGGCGGGCCCAGTCGGCGGTCATGGCGTCTTCGGCGGTGACGGCGCGGATGGCGACGACGTGGCCGTAGGTGCGGAAGTCGCCCATGACGCCGACGCTGCGGGTGTCGGTGAGGATGGCGAAGGCCTGCCAGAGGTCGCGGTAGAGGCCGGCCTTCTTGATCTCGTTCATGACGATCCAGTCGCACTCGCGCAGGGTGTGGAGCTTCTCGCGGGTGACTTCGCCGATGATGCGGATGGCGAGGCCGGGGCCGGGGAAGGGCTGACGCATGACGATCTCTTCGGGCAGGCCGAGTTCGAGTCCGACCTGGCGGACCTCGTCCTTGAAGAGGTAGCGGAGGGGCTCGACGAGCTGGAAGGTCATCTCGCTGGGGAGGCCGCCGACGTTGTGGTGGGTCTTGATGGTGGCGGCGACTTTGCTCTTGGCGGCGTGGGCGCCGGACTCGATGACGTCGGGGTAGGTGGTGCCCTGGGCGATGAAGTCGGGCGAGGCACCGGCCGGGAGTCCGGGAGACTGCGGGAAGAGGCGGTCGGCTTCTTGCTCGAAGATGCGGATGAACGTCTCGCCGATGATCTTGCGCTTCTGCTCGGGGTCGGTGACGCCGGCGAGGGCGTCGAGGAAGCGGTCCTCGGAGTCGGTGTGGACGAGGTTGAGCTTGAGGTGGCGGTGGAAGGTGTCGACGACGCGCTCGGGTTCGTCCTTGCGGAGGAGGCCGTTGTTGACGAAGACGCAGGTAAGCTGGTCGCCGATGGCGCGGTGGACGAGGGCGGCGGTGACGGCGGAGTCGACGCCGCCGGAGAGGGCGCAGATGACGCGGCCGTCGCCGACCTGGCGGCGGATGCGGGCGATGGAGTCGACGATGACGTTGCCGGCGGACCAGTCGCCCGCGCAGCCGCAGACGTTGAGGAGGAAGTTCTGGAGGATGGCCTTGCCGTCGCGGGTGTGGACGACTTCGGGGTGGAACTGGATGCCGATATAGCCGGAGTCGTTGGCCATGGCGGCGATGGGGGAGGAGTCGGAGTGGGCGAAGGGCTGGAAGCCGGGCGGGGGTTCGGTGATGCGGTCGCCGTGGGACATCCAGACGGGGAGCGAGGCGGGCAGGCCTTCGAAGAGCGGGGAGTCGGAGGCGTGGTGGATGACGGCGTGGCCGTACTCGCGGTCGGCGGAGGGTTCGACGCGGCCGCCGAGCTGGTAGGCGAGGAGCTGCATGCCGTAGCAGATGCCGAGGACGGGGAGGCCGGACTCGAAGACGTAGGTGGGCGCCTGGGGAGCGTCATCGTCGTAAACGGAGGCCGGGCCGCCGGAGAGGATGAAGCCGGCGGGGTTGAGGTCGCGGACGTCCTCCCAGGGTGCGTCGTAGGGGACGAGTTCGGAGTAGACGCCGGCCTCGCGGATGCGGCGGGCGATGAGCATCGAGAACTGGGAGCCGAAGTCGAGGACGATGACGGTCTGCGGGTGTACGGGTGGTGCGGGCGGCGGCTCGGGCTGGGGTTCGCCTTCGAGCGTGGCTTCGAGGTAGGAGGAGACTTCGAGGTCTTCGGAGGTGTGGTGCTTGCGGGCGCTTTCGGGGGTGTCTGGGGCGCTGGATTCGGGGGCGTCGGGGTGAGTAGGTGGCTCCATAGAGGAATGATATCAGGGGGTAGCGGTTAGTGGACAGTGGACAGTGGCTGTTCACTAACCACTGATGACGGTAACCTCGTCAGCGTGGCCGAGATCATCCCGCAGTCGGACAGGCGCGCGCTGGAACTGGCTGTGAGCGCGCTCAAATCGGGTGAGCTTGTCGTGTACCCGACGGATACGGTGTACGGCCTGGGCGCATCGGCCGGGAACGAGGAGGCGGTGCGGCGGTTGTTCGCGGCGAAGGGACGTCCGCCGGACAAGGCGCTGCCGCTGCTGGTCGCCGACCCGATGATGGCGACGTGGGTGGCGGACGTTACGCCGGTGGCACACGATTTGATGTCGGCTCTGTGGCCGGGCGCGCTGACGATCGTGATGAGCCGGCTCGATTCGTATCACAGCGCGGCGCTGGCGGGCGGAGACACTGTGGCGCTGCGAGAACCCGATCATGACTTCGTTCGGAGCATGATCGCGGCTGTTGGTGAGCCCGTCGTGGGGACGAGCGCGAACCGGAGCGGTGGCCGGGCGCCGGTATCGGCGGCGGAAGCGGCGTTTCAGTTCGGGGAGATGGTGGCGCTGGCGGTTGACGGCGGCAGGGCGACTGGAGTGGAGAGCACGGTGATTGACATAACACGCGAGGGCGCGCCGACGATCGTGCGGGCGGGCGCGGTGACGCGCGAGCAGATTGAAGGGGCGCTGGGACGGGCGCTCGGCGGCGGTGAGGAACAGAAGGGGGCCGGAGAGTGACCGGGTGGCGTTACGCGCTGGCGGGCGTGCTGCTGGCGGTCGTCGCGGCCTGCGGCGGCGGTGGCGAGGAGAGCGGCGAGGAGATCGTGGAGCGTGTGGCGGATGCGGTGGACGAGCCGGGGATGGTGTACCACGTTGTTGGTGACGACAACAGCGAGGTCTGGATTGACGTCGAGAACGAGAAGTTCCGGCGCCGAGAGGCGACTTCAGACGGTGAACTGACGAGCGTCGGCGATGGCTGGGACCGGTACACGTACGACCCGTTCGAAAACCAGGTGTTCGTGCAGGACGCGAACCCGGAGGGGCCGATCCGGCCGCGGATCGACCACCCGATGGTGCTCTGGGTGGAGGCGCTGGGGGCGCTGGCGTTCGGGCAGGAGCTTGAGGTGATCGGCGATACGGTGGCGGACGGCCGGGCGGTCCTGGCTCTCAACGCGCGGACGCCGGTAACGCAAGGAGGCGAGCTTAGCGGCGCGACGCTGGTGGGCCGCGTGGAGCTGGACCCGGAGACGTACCTGCCGCTGGCGTTCGAGCTGAGCGAGGAGGCGCCGGCCGGGGCGACGCCATCGCAAGAGCGCGAGCGTATTCGCTATACGACGTCGGAGCTGATCCGTCGCGACGACATTCCGGAGGGCTTCTTCGACCAGGCGGTGGTTGATGGCCAGGTCCTGACGACGGAGGAGAGCCTGCGGAAGCTGGGCGACCTGGGGCTGACTCCGTACTGGCTGGACGAGGTCTACGAGAGTCAGCTGGGGCGGCTGGAGTTGCCGCCCATAGACGCGGTGGTCGTGGATTCGACGACGAACATGGCGGAGCTGCACTACGCGCTGATCGTCGGCGCCGGCGGCGATGGGGCGCAGCCGCTGCTGGACGCTGTGGTCGTGAGGCTGGCGCGTGATCCGAATGGGTTCGTGCAGCCGATTATCCCGGAGTTCGCCGGCCCGCTGCCGGAGGATACGAAGGACGTGGAAGTGCGCGGGGTCACAGGTACGTTGTTCACGAGTTTCCTGACGCCGTTTGACCTTGGCTGCGATACGGGAGAGTGCCCGCCGACGAACGCCCGCCTCTATCGCCGACTGGTCTTCTTGATCGACGGTACAGCGGTGCAGCTTGAGTCGTTCGCGCGCGTGGCGGCGACGGGGGATGAGCTAAACGGCTACAACACCGAGTTTGGGCTGGTGGCGCTGGGCGAGACGATGATGGAAGTGTCGCTGGAAGAGGTGTCGCCGTGAGGAAGAAGACGCTGAGGGACGTTGATGTGGCGGGCAAGCGTGTACTGGTGCGTGTCGACTACAACGTGCCGCTGGACGCGGCGTCCGGGCGGATCCTGGATGACAAGCGGATCAGGGCGACGCTGCCGACGCTGGACTACCTGCGGCTGGCGGGGGCGAAGGTGGTGCTGGTGTCGCACCTGGGACGGCCGAAGGGAGAGCGGGCCACGGGTCTGAGCCTGGGGCCGGTGGCGGAACGTCTTTCGGAGCTGATGGGTGAGCCTGTGCAGACGGCGGACGACTGCGTTGGCGCGGCGGTGCAGGAGGAGGCGGCCGCGCTTGCGGAAGGCGAGGTGCTGCTGCTGGAGAACGTGCGCTTTCACGCGGAGGAGGAGGCGAACGAGGCGGAGTTCGCGAAGGCGCTGGCCAGCCTCTGCGACGTCTACGTGAACGACGCCTTCGGGACTGCCCACCGGGCGCACGCCTCGACGGAGGGCGTGGCGCGTCTGCGTCCGGCGGTGGCGGGCTTCCTGATGGAGAAGGAGATCGATTTTCTGGGCCGGGCGGTGGAGGACCCGGAGCGGCCGTACGCGGCGATCATTGGTGGGGCGAAGGTCAGCAGCAAGATGGGTGTGCTGGAGGCGCTTCTCGAACGCGTGGACAAGCTGCTGATCGGCGGTGGAATGGCGAACACGTTCCTCAAGGGAGAGGGGTTCGACATCGCGGAATCGCTCGTGGAAGACGATTACGTTGACGAGGCGAAGCGGATCGAGGAGAAGGCAGCCGAGCGGGGAGTGAAGCTCCTGCTGCCGGCGGACGTAATCGTCGCTGAGCGGTTTGAGGCGGATTCGCCGGCGCGGCGCGTGTCGGTCAAGGACGTACCGGCCGGCTGGCGGATCATGGACGTTGGCGAGACGACGATCGACGTCTTTGCGCGGGCGCTGGCAGACTGCAAGACGGTGGTCTGGAACGGGCCGATGGGTGTGGCGGAGATGCCGTCGTTCGCGCACGGATCGCACCGGCTGGCGGGCGTGCTGGCGAAGCTTGAAGGGGCGACGACGATCATCGGCGGCGGCGAGACGGCCGCGGTGGTGGAGTCGCTGGGCCTGGCGGAGGAGTTTTCGCACGTGAGCACGGGTGGCGGGGCGTCGCTGGAGTTTCTGGAGGGGCGCGAGTTGCCCGGTGTGGCGGCTCTGCTGGACCGCTAGCTGCCGCGGGCGAAGTGGGGAATGGGGAGGCTGTCAACGGATGGCCTTCGGCGGAACGGATAAGCGGATGCGGCCTCAGGGGCGTGACGTTACAGGTCGACCGGGTCGGGAACCGGGGCGCTCATCTCCGGCGTGTAGAACTTGTAGTCGTTCCTGCCCAGGTCCTTGACGCGGTACATCGCCGTATCGGCGTTCTTCAGGAGTACTTCGGGGTCATCACCGTCGTCGGGATAGACGGCGATGCCGATGCTGGCGGTGACGCGGAATTCGTGACCGTCCACGCTCCAGGGCTGCCTGGATATCTCCATGATCCTCGATGCGATGTCGACGATGTTATCCCTGCTCGTCAGGTTCGGCAGCACCAGCGTGAACTCGTCCCCTCCGGTGCGGGCAACGGTGTCGCCCTCGCGGACGAGGGTCGTCAGCCGCGCTGCGACGCGCCGTAGAAGCTGGTCTCCAACGCCGTGGCCGACCGTGTCGTTTACGACCTTGAACCGGTCGAGGTCAAGGAAGAGCACGGCGACCATCTGGCCGGCCCGGCGAGCGTTGGCAAGCGCCATGTTGAGGCGGTCTTCGAATAGCGTCCGGTTGGGCAGATCGGTCAGGGCGTCATGGTACGCCATGTGCTTGATGATCTCCTCTGCCCGCTTGCGTTCCGTCACGTCATGGGCCGTACCCTGCGTGCCGATCTGCCTGCCATCGCTATCCAGCAGCGGGATTGCATTAAACATGAGATGAATATCGCTGCCGGACTTCGAGATGTGAGTCGTCTCGTAGCCGGTGACGGAGCCGGAAGCCATCAGTCTCCCGAACTCCTCCATATCGCGTTTGGCGGCTTCCGGGGTCATGAAATCACTGAATGGCTTGCCAAGCATCTCTACCAGCCTGTAGCCATGTGAGGTTTCCCAGGCCTTGTTCAGGAAGATGAACCGGCCTTCATCGTCGCATCGCCAGATCAGGTCCTGCGACGTCTCGACGAGGTCGCGATGCAGCGCTTCGGACTCCCGCAGAGCCTCTTCGAGTTCCCGTCGCTTCGACGCGTCCAGAAGCGACTCCGTCATGCTGTTGAGGGAACGGCTCAACTGGGCAAGCTCGTCCGGGCCGGATTCTGGTGATCGCGCCTTCAAATCTCCGCCTGCGACCGCGACGGCCGTGCCTTCAACCCTGGACAGAGGGCTGGTTATGGAGCGGGCTATTAGCGCCGACCCCACCAGGCCCAGTACGGCCCCCGCGCTGCCGGCGATGATCAGGACCCAGAAAGCAAGGGCGCCGGCCTGATCTGCCTCCGCGCGCAGTGCTGACGCTTCCGCGCGCTCGTTTTCAGCCGCTTCGTTGAGCTTGCTCTCAAACTCGCGGAACTTCGGCACGATCTCCTCGAAGGCCGCCGTTACTTCCTCTATGGCGCCCGCCTGCCGAAGCGCGATTATCCGGCCGGCGCCCTGGACCAGTGCTGTGCCCTCCACCAGGATCTCAGTGAATTCTGCGGCCTCCTCCTCGTCCCCTTGCTCCTTCTCCAGGGCGATCGCCTGGGCGAGGTCATCAATGGCGGTAGTAGTGCCCTCCTCGATCAGAGGGAGCAGGATGTCGTCGTTTCCGGGGATTATCACTTCGTCCCCGACGATGACGTAGCGCTGGACCGCTGTTGCCGCGGACTCGGCGTTCGCCTGGGCGTCCAGAAGCAGGAACGTGGTATCGGTGTGCAACTGCAGTGCCGCAGTCGTCGAACGGTGCTCGTACACCTGCCAGGCGGATCCGGCGGCGACGGCGACGAGGACGATGACCATGAGCCCGATGCCAGCCAGGATTCGGCCTCTGACAGAGGAGAGAATACGAGGCTTCGTCCACGACGTTCGTGGCTGAGCCTTCAGCAGCGGTGATGTCATATATAGATTGCCCCCGGCGCGCACAGGCACCTACAGGGCAAGATGCCGCAGAAACGCAATCGTTACAGGGGTGGGGCCCAGATACGGCTGAGCACGGAATAATCAGTCCAGCACGCGGGCCAGGCGCGGTGGTTCCGTAGCTACGGCAACGAGAGAACGGGCGCAGTGCCGCAGAGTGCGGGCATTCTCGTACACTGTTGGGCAGTATGAGCATGACTGAGAAGGTCCTGACCACGCTTGAGTACGGGAAGGTCGTGGAGCGGCTGGCGAGACGCTGTTATACGGAGCGTGGCCGGGCGCTGGCGGCCGGCCTGACGCCGTCGTCCGACTACGCTGAGGTGCTGCATCGCCAGCGCCTGACCGCCGACACGAGGCGGCTGATCGAGCTGAAGCCGAACCTGTCGCTTTCGGACGTGCACGACGTGGGCGGGACGGTGGAGGCGGCAGCGCTGGGCCGGCAGCTGGAGCCGCAGGAGCTGCTGGACGTGCGGGTGACGCTGGACGCCGCCCGCCAACTGCGCGAGACGATCGACCAGGTGCGCATTCACATGGAGTTCCTGGCCGAGGTGGCGGAGCGGATCGCGGACTTCCGCGAAGTGGCGAGTGAGATCGGGCGCTGTATCGACGGCAAGGGCGAGGTGCTGGACTCGGCTTCGCCGGCGCTGGCGACGCTCAGGCGCGAGTCACGGATCGCGCACGAGCGGCTGACGTCGCGGCTGCAGGAGGTGCTGAACAAGAGCAAGACGGCGCTGCAGGAGCCGATCATCACGCTGCGGGACGGCCGCTACGTGGTGCCGGTGAAGGCGGAGCTGCGCTCGCAGCTGCCGGGGATAGTGCACAACGTGTCCGCCAGCGGGGCGACGGTGTTCCTTGAGCCGATGGAGACGGTGGAGATGGGGAACAAGTGGCGCGAGCTGCAGGCGGAGGAGGAGCGGGAGATCGCGCGGATCATGCGTGACCTTTCGGCGCTCGTCGGATCGCAGGCGGAGGAGATCGGGACGGCGCTCGGGGCGCTGGCCGAGATCGACGTGCTCGTCGCGAAGGTGCGATACGGGGAGTCGATCGGCGCGGCGCAGCTGCCTCACGACGACGCCGACCAGCGCTGGCTGAGCGAGGAGCCGGGGTCGCTCTACCTGCAGAACGCGCGGCATCCGGGGCTGACGGGCGAGGTCGTGCCGGTGAGCATGTGGCTGGGCGAGGGCGGACCGACATCCCGGGACGCGGCGTCGGGGGACGGGTTCACGGTGCTGCTGATCACGGGCCCGAACACAGGCGGCAAGACGGTGGCACTGAAGACGGTCGGCCTGCTGGCGCTGATGGCGCAGGCGGGGATACCGGTGCCGGCGGAGAAAGACAGTCGGTTGCCCGTCTTCGACGCGGTGTTCGCGGACATCGGCGACGAGCAGTCGATTGAGCAGTCGCTATCGACGTTCAGCTCGCACATGAGCAACATCATCTCGGTGCTGCGGGCGGCGACGCACCGCTCGCTGGTGCTGCTGGACGAGCTGGCTGCGGGGACGGACCCGGTGGAGGGCTCGGCGCTGGCGCAGTCGATCCTGGCGTATCTGCTGCGGGTCACCTGCCTGACGATCGCGACGACGCACCACGGCGAGCTGAAGGCGTTCGCGCACTCGACGGAGGGGGTCAGCAACGCTTCGGTGGAGTTCGACGCGGAGTCGCTGTCGCCGACGTTCCGGCTGCACATCGGGCTGCCGGGGCAGTCGAACGCGCTGGCGATCGCGGAGCGGCTGGGGATGCCGGACGAGGTGCTGGCGGAGGCGCGCGAGGGGATCTCGCCGGACCGGCTGGAGATCGAGTCGCTGATCTCGGACCTGCACAAGCATCGCGAGGAGGCGCAGGCATCGAGCGACGAGCAGCGGAGTGCGGCGGGAGAGGCCCGTACGGCGCGCGATCGTGTGACGAAGGAGCTGAAGTCGCTGGAGGCGAACCGCAACCGGCTGATCGAGGAGACGCGCAAGGAGATGGAGGCGGAGCTGCAGAAGACGCGCGTGCGGCTGCTTGAGGCGCAGAAGGAGCTGGCGCAGGCGGAGCGGCTGAGCGTGTTCGAGAAGGCGAAGGCGGTGGAGGTGGTGCAGAAGGAGGCGGAGGTGGTGGCGGAGGAGGTGAAGAAGGTGCAAAAACGGGAGCGGCGGAAATCGAGCGGGCCGTTGCCGGAGATCGGGCCGGGCGACCGCATCTTCCTGCACGACGTGCCGACTCCGGGCGAGGCGATCACGGCTCCGGACGGCTCGGGCGACCTGGAGGTGAAGCTGGGGGCGCTGCGGGCGCGGGTCAACGTGAAGCAGATCGAGAGTGTCGAGAAGGAGACAGGGGACAGGAGACAGGAGACAAGGGAGTACGAGCCTTCGCTATCGCTGACGCCGATGGCGTCGCCGGAGCTGGACCTGCGGGGGCTGAGTGTGGACGAGGCGCTGCTTTTGATCGACCAGCGGCTGGACGAGGCGGTGCTCTCCGGGGTGAAGGAGCTGCGGATCATCCACGGCAAGGGGACGGGGGTGCTGCGGCGGGCGGTGCGGGAGATGCTGGCGAAGCACACGCTGGTGGAGAGCCACGCGGAGGCGGAGCGGCGCGACGGTGGCGATGGGGTGACGGTGGTGGAGCTGGCGGACTAGGGGGCGTGACGGTGGGAGTGACCAAATGACTGATCCAATCACGTCTTCGGCCCGATACGTGCTGAAGGAGTCGCTGGGGGAGTTGCGGGCGGCGGTGGAGGGGGTGCCGGCGGAGGCGCTGAACTGGCGGCCGGCGGGCGAGGAGACGAACTCGATCGCGGTGCTGGCGACGCATGCGCTGAGCAGCACGCGGTCGTGGCTGGCGGTGGCCGTCGGGGCGCCGTTGCCGGAGCGGGACCGGGCGTCGGAGTTCCTGGTGACGGAGGACGACCCCGGGGCGCTGTTGCGGCTGGTCGACGAGATGTCGGCGGAGTGCACGGTGCTGCTGCGGGATGCGGGTGAGGTGGACTGGTCGGCGACGCGCAAGATCGGCGTGCTGGCGTGGGACCCGGGCGTGAAGGAGGTGCCGGCGGCGTTCGCGCTGCTGCATGCGCTGGAGCACCTGGGGCAGCATGTGGCGCACGCTTCGCTGACGCGGCAGATGTGGGAGGCGGCGAGGTGACAGGGGACAGGTGACAGGTGACAAGGAAGGCGGCAGGCAGGGGCGCGGCAAGCAGCGCCCCTACCGACCTGACACCTCAACCCTGTAACCTCAACGTGTGATCACGGTAATCGCCGGTGGCGTTGGTGCGGCGCGTTTTCTGCAGGGGCTGCTGGGCGTGCACAGCCCGTCGCAGGTGACGATCGTGTCGAACGTTGGCGATGACGCGGAGTTCTTCGGGCTTTATGTGTCGCCGGACATCGATGCGGTGCTGTACCATCTGTCGGGGCTGGCGGACGAGGAGCAGGGGTTCGGGCTGACGGGGGACACGTACTCGGTGCTGGAGGCGCTGCCGCGGTACGGGTACGATACGTGGTTCAAGCTGGGCGACCGCGACCTGGCGACGTGCATCGCGCGGACGCACCTGCTGCGGCGCGGCAAGACGCTGACGGAGGCGACGGCCGAACTGGCGGATGCGCTGCTGGTGCCGGTGACGGTCCTGCCGGTGACTAACGACCGCCTGCGCACGATGATCCGCACGGACGACGAGATGCTGGAGTTCCAGGAGTACTTCGTGAAGCGGCGGACGGAGGGGCACGCTCGCGAGATCATATTCGAGGGCGTGGAGAGCGCCGCGCCGTCGCCGGGAGTGATCGAGGCGATCCACGGGGCGTCCGGAGTGATCATCACGCCGTCGAACCCGCTGGTGAGCATCGGGCCGCCGCTGGCGGTGGCGGGTGTGCGCGAGGCGCTGCGCGAGACGGAGGCGAAGGTGGCGGCGGTGAGCCCGATCGTCGGCGGAAAGGCGCTGAAGGGGCCGGCGGACAGGATGCTGCGCGATCGGGGGATGGCGGCGTCGGCGGTGAGCATCGCCCGGCTGTACGAAGACTTTCTCGACGTGCTGGTGATCGACGAGGTCGATGAGGCGCTGGCCGCGGAGATCGAAGCGCTGGGGGTGGACGTGGTGGTAACGGACACGATAATGGGATCGATGGCGAAGAAGAGCGCTCTCGCCCGGACGGTGCTGGCCGCGCTGGGCGAGAAGTGATCCGCGCGCTGGTGCCGGCGAAGGCGCTGGGCGAGGCGAAGGGCCGCCTGGCCTCCGTTCTTTCCGAGACCGAGAGGCGGAAGCTGGCGCTGGCGATGTTGGAGGACGTGGTGCGGGCGCTGAAGGCAGTCCCCGCGATCGAGAGCGTCTCCGTGGTCAGCCCCGACGCCGAGGTGCTGAGCCTGGCCGCAGCGCTGGACGCTGAGCCGGTTGCGGAGTCTGCGAACGTGCGCGGCCTGAACCAGGCGCTGGCGCGGGCGCTGAGCGCGATGTCGCCGACGCCCGATGCGCTGCTCATCGTGCCGGGCGACGTTCCGGAGGTGACGCCCGGCGACATCGAGACGCTCCTGGCGGCGTTGCCGGAGCGGGGGATCGCGCTCAGTCCGTCGGCGGACAGGGGCACGTGCGCGCTGGCGCTGCGGCCGCCAGACGTGATCGCCCTGCGGTTCGGGGAGCGGTCGTCTGTGAACCACCGGCGCGAGGCGATGGCGACCGGAGTGACGGCGGAAGTGGTGCCGATAGATACGCTTTCGCTCGACGTGGACTCGCCGGAGGACCTGCGCGAGCTGCTGGGGCGGCCGGCGGAGACGGCGACGCACCGGCTGCTGGCGGAGCTGGGCGTCGCGGAGCGGCTGGAATAGCGATGGAAGGCGAGTACTACCCGGTGGCGGACGTCATCTCGCAGAGGCGCTCGGTGCGGCGGTTTGGCCCGGAGCCGGTGGCGCGCGGCCTCGTGCGGGAGCTTGTGGCGCTGGCCTGCCGGGCACCCGCGCCGCACAAGTCGCGGCCGTGGCGGTTTGCCTACGTGGCGACGGACGGGGCGAAGGGGCGGCTGGCGGAGGCGATGTCTGGCGCCTGGCTGGCGGACCTGGAGGCGGTGGAGACGCCCGTGCGCGACGTGCAGCGGCTGATCTCGCGATCGAAGGAGCAGATCAGCGCGGCGCCGGCTTTGCTGGTGGCGTGCCTCGATTATTCGGACGCGAAGGAGCAGGAGGACGAGCGGAGGCGGTCGGCGGAGCGCGATATGTTCGTGCAGAGCCTGGGCGCGGCGCTTCAGAACATGCTTCTGGCGGCGGTGGAGCGCGGGCTCGCCGGTTATCTCAAGGGCGCGCCGCTGTTTTGCGCCCCGGCCGTGCGCGAGGCGCTGGAGCTTCCGGACGGGTGGGATCCGGCGTTCCTGGTGCTCCTCGGTCATCCGGAGGAGGGTTTCGAGCCGGCACCGCGAGCGGATGTCGAAGTGGTCGACGTGATGGTCGAGCGCTGACGGGCCGCCGTGCTAGGCTGACGCTGTTCAACGAGAGGGAGGGCGATATGGAGCTATACGAGGCTATCTACTCGCTGCGGGCGATGCGGCGGCTGAAGACGGACGCGGTGCCGGAGGAGCTGATCTGGAAGGTGCTGGACGCGGCGATCCGGGCGCCGAGCGGCGGCAATCGGCAGCCGTGGAACTTCATCGTCGTGACGGATGCGGAGAAGAGGAAGAAGATCGGCGAGTGGTACCTGGACGGCTGGAACAAGGTGTACGGCGCGGCGCAGGGCGCTCTGCAGGCGGAGGGCGAGCAGGCGCGGACTCTGCGGTCGGCGGACTATCTGGCCAACCATCTGGCGGAGGCGCCGGTGTTCATCATCCCGACGGTGCGGGCCAGCGGCGTGGCGGCGGTCTCGGGGATGGGTTCGTCGATCTTTCCGGCGGTGCAGAACTTGATGCTGGCGGCGCGGGCGGAGGGGCTGGGCACGACGCTGACGACGCTGCACAAGACGCACGAGGCGGAAGTGAAGGAGTTGTTGGGCGTGCCCGAGGGCGTGGAGACGATGTGCCTGATCCCGATGGGTTGGCCGACGGGGAAGTTCGGCGCGGGGCCGCGGCTGCCGGTGGAGAAGGTGACGTACTGGGACGGCTGGGGCGAGACGAAGGCGAAGGGCTAGCCCCGGCGCTGTCACGCTCACCCGCGACGCTCTAGAATGGCGGCATGGGCGAAGACCTTGCTCGCACGTTCGTCGCCTTCTTTGTGATCATCGACCCGGTGGGCAACCTGGTCGTGTTCAACCTGATGAGCAGCGGCATGAGACCGTGGCAGCGGCTGCAGGTGGCCGCGATCGCCGTGCTGGCGGCGGGGACGATGCTCGTGGCGTTTGCGCTGGGCGGGCACGAAGTCCTGGAGTTCCTCAACATTTCCGACGCGGCGTTCGAGGTCGCGGCCGGTGCGCTGCTCCTTATCCCGGCGTACCGCATGGTGACGCAGGGGCGGTTCCTGGAACTGCCTGTGGAGGAGTCGCCCAGGCCGATCGACGTTGCGCTCGTGCCGATGGCGACGCCGCTGATGGCGGGGCCCGGCGCGCTGGCCTCGGCCACTTCACTTTCGCAGTCCGTGGGCCGCGGCGATACGATCGCGGCGATCATTCTTGTACTCTGCGTGTCGTTCGGCGCGTACGTGGCGGCGGAGCGCGTGTTTGGCCTGCTGGGCGAGTCGACGATGCGGCTGCTGACGCGGCTGGTGGGGATCATCCTGGTGGCGATCGCGGTGCAGTTCGTGATCGAGGGGATGCAGGAGTCGTTCCCGGGCATCGCGGAGTAGATGCGAGGTGCGAGGTGTGAGGTGCGAGGTGTGAGAGTTGGCTTTCCGGTATATGGGGCATGGCAGTGCTCCGCTCGTTCCTTCGACTCGATCCTGACTGCGGTCAGGATCGGCTCAGGACGAACGGGACGGGGACGGGGTATCAGGAGGATCTGGCGTGAGGTTAGGGCTGCAGCAGGTACTGGTTAAGGGTCAGGCCGCTGGCCTTCCAGGCCTGCGCCTCGGCCTCGCCGATGTAGCGGAAGTGCCACGGCTCGTAGCAGTAGCCGGTGACATCCTCGGCGCCTGCCGGATAGCTGAGCGCGAAGCCGTAATCGTGGGCGTTGGCGGCGAGCCACTGGCCGCCGGCCGTCTCGCCGAAGGACTCCAGCAGGTCCCAGCCGACCTGTGGTGATGTGAGGTCGGCGGTTGTGCCGAGCTGGTGTTCGCTGTGGCCGGCCATGGCGCTGACGCATATGGCCTCGTCGTAGCCGAGTGCGTTGACCCAGTAGTTGAACGTGCGCTCTTGCTCGGCGTACGAGCGGTAGGCTGAGCGGGCGCGGATGTCGTGACCGGCGGCGGCGGCGTCATCGAGCATGAGGGCCAGCGCGTCGACGGCTTCCCGGCGGAGTTCGCCGCCGAATGCCGGAGCGAGGTATGCGGGCGGGATCGCCGCCAGTCCGGGCGGCACGTAGTCAGGCGGTAGTGCGTGGTCCTTGTCGACGGGGGAGAGGATGGTGACGGGCGCGACCGGTGGCGCGGTGTCTGAGGGTGGTTGACTTGCCGTGGGTGGTGCGGTCGTGGCGGCGGCGGTGGCGTTGGCTGTAGACGTTGCCGTAGCCGAGGGCGTTGACGTTGGCGTTGGCGCTGGCGTGCCGGTTGCCGTCGCCGTGGGGGACGCTGGCGTTGGCGAGCCTTCGTTGGTGCCGCTGTTGCAGGCGGCGAGGGTGAAGATGGCGACGGAGACCAGTGCCAGGGCGCGGAACCTGAGCTTGCTCACGCTCTGAGGATACGGTGGCCGCCGCGCTGGGTCACGCGGCGTCGCGGGCGATCAGTTCACGGATGCATTCGTCGAGCTTCTCGCGATCGAAGGCGCTGCCGTTGCGGTTGAGGGCAACAGCGGCTGGGAGTTGCCAGGCGCGGAGGAGTTCCTCATCGACAGCGATATTCCTGCGGTAGGTGCGGTCGTACGTGCGGATCATGAGCGAGCGGGCGAAGAGGGCCAAGAAGCGGACGAGCGAGGGGAGGAATGAGGGTGGGTCGCCCAGACGCAGCATCAGCAGCGAGCGCGCGAAGTCGGCTTCGGGGGAGCCGCGGGCGGCGCCGGTCCAGTCGATGATCACGGGGCCCTGATCGCCGAGCATGATGTTCCCGGGGTGGAAGTCGCCGTGGAGGAGCCGATCGCCGTCGGGGAGGCGATCCAGGCTTCTGAGCGCGGCGTCGATGAACTCCTGTGGCGCACCGGAGCTAGCGACTTCCCGGCGATGGCTCTCGCGGACGGGTGGCAGAGCTAGAGGCGCGGTCTGGTGGTGCATGTCCGTGTGGAGTCGGGCAGTGAGACGGGAGAGGCTGATGAGGCGCCAGGGTTTGCGGGCGGTGATCGCGAAGAGGTCGTCGCCGTCGATGCGTTCGAGGATCATGCCGTGGCGGTCGCCCACGCTCTCTACGCCGTGGACAGCGGGGACGCGGACGCCGGCGCCGGCGGCGAACTGCAGGATCGCGGCCTGCGCCTGCGCGTGTTCGAGGGGCCGTTCACCGCGGTAGAGACGGAGGACGCGGCCTTCGCCGTACTCGAAGATCTCGGCCTCTCGGCCCTCGGCGATCTTCTTGAGATGAGAGATGTTCTCAGAGGTGGTCATCTGCAGGAGATGATACGCGGCGCGATGGGCCGCGCGCGTGACCGGAGTCACTTCAGGCAGGGTACGCGGGCGGCTGTTAGCCCTTGGGGTCCGTTCGAGAAGCCGACGACGTCGTAGGCCATGACGAGCAGGTCGCGGGTCTGTCCGTCGTGGGTGCCGAGGTGCTCGAAGACGCCGCGGACGGCGAGCTGGGTCACGCGGCGTCGCGGGCGATCAGTTCGCGGATGTGTTCGTGGAGCTTCTCGCGCTCCTCGGCGTAGCCCTCGCCGATCCGGCCGACAGCGACCGGGAGCTGCCAGGCGCGGAAGAGGTCTTCGTCGACGGCGATGTGCTTGCGGTAGGTGCGCTCGTAGGTGCGAATCATGAGCGCGCGGGCGAAGTGGGCGAGGACTCGGATGAGCAAGGGCAGATTGGGCGGCGGCTCACCGAGGCGGAGCATCATCATCGAGCGCGCGAAGTCGGCCTCGGGCGATCCGCGCGAGACGTTGGACCAGTCGATGATGATGGGTTCGTCGGCGGCGAGCATGATGTTGCCCGGGTGGAAGTCGCCATGGAGCAGGCGGTCGCCATCGGGGAGGTCATCCAGGCTTCTGAGCGCGGCGTCGACGAACTCTTTTGGCCCACCTGAACTGGAGACTGTGCGGCGATACGACTCACGGGTGGGTGGCAGCTCTGTTGGGGCGGCCTGGTTGTGCATGTTGGCCTGGAGCCGCGCCGTGAGCCCGGAGAGGCTGAAGACGCGCCAGGGCTTGCTGGCGATCAGTTCAAACAGGTCGCGGCCTTCGATGCGCTCCATGACGATGCCCGGGCGGTTGCCGACGGACTCGACGCCATAGACGGCAGGTACGCGGACGCCAAGGGCGGCGGCGCCGCGGAGGATCGCCGCCTGCGCCTGTGCGTGTTCGAGGGGGCGGTCACCGCGGTAGAGACGGAGGACGCGGCCGTCGCCGTACTCGAAGATCTCGGCTTCTCGGCCCTCGGCGATCTTCTTGAGTTGGGTCACACTGTCAGTGGCAGCCATCTAGCAGGGGATGATACGCGCCGTGAAGAGACGGGTGTATGACCTGAGTCACGCAGGAGGTGGGTTGCGTCGTGGGGAGGCTAGCCTTTGAGGTCGTTGGAGAAGCCGACGACGTCGTAGGACATGATAAGCAGGTCGCGGGTCTGTCCGTCGCGGGTCATGACGTGATCGGCGAGGAGGGCTTCGGGCCGGAAGCCGAGGTGCTCGAAGACGCCGCGGGCGGCGCGCTGGTCTGTCGCCATCTGGGCGGTGACCTTGCGGAGCTTGAGGTCTTTGGCGATGCCGAACGCTTCGTTGGTGAGGCGCTTACCGAGGCCGAGGCCTCGCTGCTCGCGGCTGACGATGACCCGCATCTCGCCGACGTGGCGCGTCCAGAGCGCGTCGTTGAGGTGGATGCTGGCGTAGCCGCCGATGCGGCCTTCGACTTCGCCGATGAGGCTGATCGTGCGGCCGGAGGCGAGGTAGCGCATCCAGGCGTCGACGGTGGCTTCCTGGGTGACGTCGGTGCGGAGGAAGGTGAGGTCCTCCGCGGGGAGCGAGCGAGCAAACTCAAGGATCTCGTCGCGGTCGTCCGGCGTCATTAAGCGGAAGGTGACGTCGGTGCCGTTGACGCTTGTGGTCCAAGGATATGTGCGACTGAGAGCAGGTGCTTCGGACATGCCGTAACTCCCTTCGAGCTAGCGAAATCATAGCTCAGGGGGCAAATGCTGGCAACTCTAACCGAAGCTTCCCCTTCCCTTAACCAACGTTTAACCATCGGGATTTCAGTGCCGATATGATGTGGACTAGCAGATAGCGGTGCGGTTACACCCCCTCCCGCCCCGCGAGATAACGAGGAGCCGGCCACCTGGTGGCCGGCTCTTTCTTTGTTGGCACGTGAAGCCGAGAAGCCGGGCATGTCAGGGGTGCGTATACCGAACTATCACGCGGCTGTCACGAGGGGTTAACCATACTCCGCGCTGTCCGGCGCTATCCTGAGGGGCAGAAAGCGGCGCGTTTGCACCCCCTCACGCCCGCTGCTAATGGATCGAGCCGGATGGGTTGTCGCAACCCGCCGGCTCGAATCTTTTTGTGTGGGCTGGCTGTCAGCGGGCTATTCGACCGTGAACTCGGTCCACATGCCTTGCTGGTAGTGGTCAGCGAAGCTGCCAGCTTCGCCGGGGACGATGAGGCAGGCGAGCTGATAGTCGCCCGGGGTGAGATCGAGGACGATGCTGCCGCTTTCGCCGGTATCGAGGTTTTCGATCTCCCCGAGCACTTCAAGGTCGCCGTCTTCCTGGATCTGGATGACGGCGACTTCGTGGACCAAGGTTGTGCTCTCGTTGATTGCGTCGAAGCGGATGGCGCCGGCGGCGACGGAACTGGTGTCGGGGTCGATTGCCCATTCCCGGAGGCCAACGCTGACGGTGGTGTCTGAGGGGCCGAGACTGGCATCACCATCGTTCCTGCCGCTGTCGTCGGTGGCTGCCGCGCTACCTTCGCCGGCGCGGATTTCGATGATGGTTGAGACGCCACCGGGGACGTAGCACTTGACGTTGAACGTGCCGCCGCTATCCGGGACGTTGAAGCCAACGGAGCGCTCGCGCCCTTCGGGGACGAGGACCTCCTGGAGGTTGGTGCCGTCGATGCCCTCGATTTCGTAGGTCTTGCCGGTTTCGTTCTTGACGCGGAGATCGAGCTTTTCGCCGGGTATTGCCTCGATGACGGTGGGCGCGCATCCGTCGTCCAGCTGTGTGACGGCAACGGGCCGGCCGCCGGCGCCGCTGGCGGCACAGGCGGCGAGGAAGAGTGCGCCGAGCAGCAGGGAGGTGGCTATGGCGAGGCGGGAGAGGGCTCGCCGGGCGTTTGGAGTGAGGCCGACTGAGATCACGTGGCTGAGCTGACTGTTGCGGGCGACTGGCTTCGTCGCGACGATGAGATCTGGGGCCAGGCAAGGTAGGTGACGAGCACGATGCTCAGATAGCCCCAGTAGAGGACGATCTGGCTGATGGCCGGGGCGGAGTCGTAGCCGAACAGGGTGTGCATGAACTTGCCGAGATCCGAGGTCATGGGCAGCAGATGCTCGGTGTCCCAGGGGCGGACGCCGAGGTCGCCGATAACGGTGGCTTCGTGGAGTTCAGTGAGGGCGTTGGTGAGGAGTCCGGCTGCGATGATCATCAGGAGGACGCCCGAAGCAGTGAAGAAGTGGCGCAGGGGAAGGCGAGAGGAGCTGTAGTAGAGGACGACACCGAGGGCGGCGGCAATGCCGAAGCCGATGACGCCACCGAGGGCGAATTCGATGTCAGAGCCGTGGCTGGCGGAGCCGGCGAAGAGGAAGAGTGCGGTCTCGAGGCCTTCGCGGCCGACTGCCGAGAAGGCGAGCAGCGCCAGTGCCATTACAGAGCCTCCTGAGAGGGCGGAGTCAACCTTATTGCGAAGGTCGCTGGAGGCTGCCGCGCCCTGTTTGCGCATCCAGAAGAGCATCCAGGTGAGGACGGCAACGGCGAAGAGCATCGTGAAGCCTTCGAAGGCCTCAAGGAGGCGGCCGTCAAGCTCGTGTGAGGCGATCTCGAGCCCGGCGCCGAAGGCGATCGAGAGGCCAGCCGCGGCGGCGACGCCGATCCAGATGGCGCGGAAGTGCGGCTTTTGGTCGAGCGACCGCAGATAGCCGAGGAGGATTGTTACGATGAGGGCCATTTCGAGGCCTTCGCGGGCGGTGACCAGAAGTGAAAAGAGCACTTTTTGCGTTTCTCCGGGTATTAGGCTGCACTAAGAATATGTGTGTGTCAAGGGTAAATAGTAACTACTTTGAGACGATATTTGGCGCTTGCTTAGCTAAGCGCGTGACGCGTTGACCCGCAGTCGTGCCGCTGATAACCTTCACGTCGATCTGTGGCGCTGTCGCGCCGAACAGATCGACCGCCGCCGGAGCCGTGATCCTGCCCGATCGAGCCGGAGCGCCGGCTGCGGGCAAGGACGCAAGTGACACAGGCAAGGCGCCTTCAGTGAGGAGACCCGTGCAGACGACTGTTGTTGGAAACTACCCGAAGATCCCGAACCGGCCGCGCCCGGCCCGCCTGCGCAACGCGATCAACAAGCGCGACCGCGGGGACCTTGCGAACGAAGAGCTTGCAGCGATTGAGGATGAGGTGACCGGTGAGGTCATCGAAGAGCAGATCGCGGCCGGCGTGGACGTCGTAACGGACGGGCAGGTGCGCTGGGATGACGATCAGACTTACGTGGCGCGGCGGATGGCCGGCGTTGAGATCGGCGGCCTGCAGCGCTACCTGGACACGAACACTTACTACCGCCAGCCGGAGATCACCGGCGCAATTAAGTTCAAGGAGCCGGTCCTGGCCGCGGCCTGGCAGTTCGCGCAGGAGAGAAGCAGCCGGCCCGTGAAGGCGATAGTGCCGGGACCCTACACGCTGGCAGCGCTCAGCGCGGACAAGCACTACGGCGGCCGCGAGAAGTTGGCGCTGGCGCTCGCGGAGGCCCTGCGGGGCGAAGTCGACGCGCTGATCACGGCCGGGTGTAAGCACGTGCAGGTGAACGACCCGGTGATCGTGTTCAACAAGGGCGACTACGGGACGTTCCACAAGGCGATAACGAAGCTGCTGGATGGTCTCTCCGGCGCCGAGACGGGTGTATATACGTGGTTTGGCGACTGCGCGGGCATCTTGCCGCAGATGCAGGAGCTGCCGTGTGACGTAATCGGGCTGGACTTCGCGGCCGGGCCGGGGAACTGGGAGGCGCTGGAGTCTGCGACGTTTGAGAAGAAGCTGGGCGCCGGCATCGTCGACGCGCGGAACACGAGGCTGGAGACGGCGGCGGAGGTGGCGGAGTCTGTCAAGCGGCTCTCGGACGCCATTGCGGCGGAGCGCCTCTATGTGAACCCGTCTTGCGGTCTGGAGTACCTGCCGCGCGAGGCCGCGTTCGAGAAGCTGAAGGTGATGGCGGAAGGTGCGCGCCGGGCGGAAGGAGTGACGGCATAATGGTCGTGGAGAAGACGCAGAAGAAGAGCAACGAACCCGTGAACTCAAGCACCGCACTGACGACGACGGCCGTGGGCAGCTTCGGCCGGCCGGACTATCTGACGAAGGCGCGATCGGCGTTCGCGAAGGGCGAGATCGACCGGGCCGCGCTGGACAAGCTGGAGAAGCAGGCGACGGAGTACTGGATCCGCACGCAGGAGAAGGTGGGCCTCGACGTTCTGGTGCACGGCGAGATGGAGCGCGGAGACATGGTCGCGTACTTCTCGGGCGAGAAGGGCGGCCTGCCGATCAAGGGAATGAAGCTGGGCGGGCTGGTGCGGTCGTACGGCAACCGCTACTACCACAAGCCGATCATTCACGACCGGCTGGAGTGGCCGGGGCCGATGACCGTCGACATGTGGAAGTACGCCCAGGGGCTGACCGACCGCCCCGTGAAGGGGATGCTGACCGGTGCCTACACGATGGTGGAGTGGTCGTTCAACGAGCATTATCCGACGCGGCGCGACGCTGTCATGGACATGGCGAAGGTGATCCGGCGGGAGGTTGAGGAGCTGGTGGCGACCGGCGCGAAGTACATCCAGATCGACGAGCCGGCGATCCACACCCGGCCGGAGGCCGACTTCGACGACGCCATCGAGGCGATGCGCGTGACGGTCGAGGGGATCGACGCCGAGTTCCACACGCACATCTGCTACGGCGAGGTGGAGGAGATCTGGACGCCGATGATGCGGCTGCCGGTGAAGCAGATACACCTGGCGTTCAAGAACACGGACTTCGCGTACCTGGACCTGGTGCGGGAGCAGGGCTATGACGAGTCGAAGGATGTGGGCGTGGGCGTGACGGACGCGCACACGCGGTTCATCGAGACGGTGGACGAGGTGAAGGACGGGCTGCGGCGCGTGCTGGAGCTGTTCCCGCCGGAGCGCGTCTGGGTGCTGCCTGACTGCGGCCTGAAGACGCGCACGGTGGAGGAGAGCGAGGCGAAGCTGAAGGTGATGGTGGACGCTGTACGCGACATAAAGCTCGAGCTGGAGATAGAGTAGCTCCGGTCAGGCTGAGAGCTTGACTCCCTGAGAGAGCGATCCCTGAAGGCCGGGTTTAAGCCCGGCCTTCCTTCATTCTTACGTCGCGAGCCGGGCTACACGGCGTGCCGGCGGTGCCTCGCGGCCAGCGCGCCCGCTGCGCCGATCGCGACAATCGTCGCCACGGCGCCCAGCAGGATGTACAGCGTGAGCGAACCGCCGTCGGCCGGGCCACGAAGGATCTTGACGTCACCGCCGACGGCGGACGGCACGGCCATGATGGCCCAGGTAGAGAATGACGGTGCAGAGGCGCAGATGATGTTGGCCACGGTATCGACAGACGTGGTGCGGTCGATGAAGGCGCTGCCGTCGTACTGCATGAGGCGCAGGTTGGCTTCCTCCGCTGGCGGGACGCCTGAGTCGTCGTAGTGGATGCAGAGGGTGACGGGGCCGGTGAAGGCGGCGGTGGTGTTGATGTCGTAGTAGGTTGGAGCCGCGCCGACGCCGATGACCTGAAATCCCGTCGGCGGTGGCGGCCCTGAAGACGCCCCGGTCGCAGACGTGCTGCCTTGCGAGGTGACGCTGTCGAACGAGACGTCGATCCCGCCAAGGGTGGAGGTGCCGCCGAGAAGCGGGACGTCAACGGCTGCCCCGGGTGGCGTGTTCTCCGTGCAGCTGGTGGTGTCGAAGAGCGTGGTGGTGTCCCCGGGAGGCGTGTCATTGCGGTCGATCGTCAGCTCCCACGAGGACGTGCCGGGTGCGGCGCAGGTGTTCAGGGGCACGCCACTTTCGTCGGCTGCCGTGGCCGGATTGTCTCTGCTCAGGCCAAGGATCATGAAGTTCAAGTCGTACGGGCCGCAGCTTTGCGACACTGGCGGTGCGCTGGGGTCGCTGCCGACCGCGAGAAACAGTGTTTCGCCACCGACGAGGTGGAACATCAAGACGTTGAACGGTGAGGTTGGAATTACCCAGCGGAGCGTGAGGGTGGACCCTGGATGTGAAGTCGCCACGGAAGAAACCACGCCGTCCAACTGGACCGGCCAATGGTCGAAGGAGAGGAGATCGCTCGCGTTGCCGGTAGTGGTCGCATGAACCGTAGTGGCGTCGTAGACGGCCTGGTCGAACGGGAAGACCACCCCTGATCCACAGGAACCCACCGCGCCGCTTCGGCTTTGGCCCCAGTTGCGTCCGACGATGGCGCCGTCCGGAACGGACGCGTCGCCGAAAACAGATACGTAGGAATCAGGGAGAATGACCTGCGGGCCGATGCCAGTATTGGAGCTGACGGGGCCGGGCTGGCCGTCCGGAATGGTCAAGTGGTAGTGCGCCTTGCAGGGAACGCCCACTTCGCAGGTGTCGGATGCCGGGACGACAGACGGGTCATCAGGCGCGGCGTCATCAATTGTCAGGGTGAAGGTCGGCGTGAACGGGGGGAGGGCGTTGGCAGTGTCGGGCGCGCCCCTTGCGAATGCGAGAACGATGACCAGTGCGGCAGCAACAGCCGCGAGAAGCTTGATGCGGTTCAACGGGACGGTTCGCGATGGTTCCATTGCGGCACCCCTCTTTCGAATCAGTTAGTTCGTCCTGCGCGTCCTCTGGCGAGCGGCCCAGCCCAGGCCGATGACGCCAACTGCCACGGCGATTGCCAGCGACACTCCTCGCCCGGGGCCTCGGGCGGTCTGCTGCGATTCCAGCGAGTCGTCGGAACCGAGAGGCAGATCCACGATGCCGCCGACGCTGGGAGGGCCGGACGTCGGCGTGGGCGTGGGTGTGGGTGTCGGCGTGGGTGTGGACGTGCACGCCGTGCATAGAAGAGGCACCGAGAACTCCGAAGTGTTCCCGCTGCCGTCGGTCACCGTCGCGGTGATGTTTGGGCCGGTGGTCACGCCGGAAAAGGACCAGTTGCCGGTGCCGCCGTCCGTAGTGGTCGAGCCGTGGTAGACTTCGCCCTCGTCGCCACTATCTGAGTACACGTCGACCGTACAGCTCAGACACGTGCTGGTGCCGGAGGCCGAGCCGGCGGCAGTAACAGTCGGGGCGGTGATGCCGCCGTTGGTGCTGGGAGTAAAGAGGTCAATTCCTTTACCCGTGTTGGAGTGGATGGAGTTCCCACGAATGCTGTTCTGAGCTCCCTCTTGGACGCTGACACCAGTGAAATTAAACGCGATCAAATTGGCAGCTCCCGGTGCTGTTCCTCCGATGATGTTCCCGCTACCCGCATAAGAACCCACACCGTGGCTATCGTTGCCAAGAGGTAGCGTCCCAGTGGCGTCTGTCCCTATGTAGTTGCCCTGAACGACGTTGTTGGAGGGCCCATCCAAGAAGGGTCCCGTTCCGTTTCCAGAAATCAGGTTGACCGCCTCCGGCGTGGTGCCACCGATCGTGTTCCCGCCGGTTCCCCCATGAATGCGAATGGCATCGTTTCCGATCCCACGGTCGGCGGTGCCAGCTGCGTTCGTTCCTATGAAGTTCCCGTCGATAATGTGTGCCGAGCCGGCGGTGATCTCGATTCCGTCGCCGCCCGCCGGGAACCTATTGATTACTAAGCCTCTGATACGGCTTGGGCCAGCACTGCTGATGAGGAGGCCGCTCGTGTCGAAAACTGTGCCTGAACCGTCAACGACTATCTGCAGTACTGCGTTCGTTCCCGACCCAGTCGGGCTTGTGTTTACAGCCGATCCAGGCTGGGTGTATCCGTCGATCGTGACCGACTCGGTGATGGCGGGGAGCGCGCTCCCCGGCAAGATGGTGTGTGGGCCAACTCCTGGGATACCAAATGCGATAGTGTCGCTACCGACGAGTGCGTTCGCTTCCTCGATAGCCGCCCGGAGCGTGCAACTGCCTGCTCCGTCGTCGCAGGTCCCGTCGCCCGGGATAGAGTCGCCCCCATCGCCTATCGAGTTAACAGTTAGCGTAGCGGCTTCGGCATGCCCCGCCCACGAAAGCGTGACCAGAGCCATAAGCACCGCTACCCAGATCAGGATGATTTGCCGCATTGCCGCACCCCTTCTTGGGGGCTCTTTCGCCCGCCGGAAGGTACCGCAACCTTCCTATGCGGCTCGTTGCCCCCCACCCTCTATCAGATGTGGCTCCGATTATGGTCGACTCTCTGGAACCTGTATGTGGGGCGAAATACCTACCGAAAAATGCCTATCGTCAAACGGGGAGTGGTCGCGAGCGATCCAGGCCGGTGAAGGGCCGGCTACACTCAGGTGTAGTGACCACTCCTACAGATGCGGTGCTCAAGTGCGACGTAGCCGGTTCGGGGAGTCCGGAGCGTTGTGGGCGACCGCCGGTCGCCCCTACGGCGGCAGTCGGGTGGCTAGCGCCAGGAGGCGGCGAGCTTTTCCATGCGGCGGACGCCTTCTTCGAGGCGGTCGTCGGGGATGGTAAGGGAGAGGCGGACGTAGCCTTCGCCGGAGGGGCCGTAGCCGATGCCGGGGGTGACGACGACGCCGGCCTCGTCGAGGAGGCGGGTGGCGAACTGGACGCTGGTGATGCCTTCGGGGACGCGCGCCCAGATGTAGAGGCTGGCGCGCGGGGGCCGCAGGCGGAGGCCGAGCCCGGTGAGCGCCTGGGCGAGCCTGTCACGGCGGCGGGTGTAGATTGCGTTGTGCTCGGCGATGCAGTCCTGGGGGCCGTCGAGGGCGGCGATCGCCATGTGCTGGATCGCCTGGGGGATGCCGGAGTCGAGGTTGGACTTGACGCGCATGAGGGCGTCGACGATCTGCGCGTTGCCGACGGCCATGCCGATGCGCCAGCCGGTCATGTTGTACGACTTGGAGAGGGAGTGGAACTCGACGCCGACGTCGCGGGCGCCTTCGGCCTGGAGGAGGCTGACGGGACGGAAGCCGTCGAAGGCGATCTCGGAGTAGGGGGCGTCGTGGAGGACGGCGATGTTGTGCTTCCTGGCGAAGGCGACGGCGCGTTCGAAGAAGGCGAGGTCAGCGACGGCGCCGGTGGGGTTGTTGGGGTAGTTGAGCCAGAGCACTTTGGCGCGCTCGGCGATGTCATCCGGGACGGCGTCGAGGTTGGGGAGGAAGTCGTTCTCCTCGGTCAGGGGCAGGTAGTAGGGCTCGCCGCCCATGAGCAGCGTGCCGACGGCGTAGACGGGGTAGCCGGGATCCGGGACGAGGGCGACGTCGCCGGCGTCGATGAAGCACATGGCGATGTGCGCGACGCCTTCCTTGGCGCCGATCAGCGGGAGGACTTCGGAGTCCGGGTCGAGGTTGACGCCGAAGCGGCGGTCATAAAAGCCGGCGATGGACTGGCGCAGCTCCGGCAGGCCCTGCGTTTCGGGGTAGCGGTGGTTGGCGGGATCGCGAGAAGCCTTCGCGAGGGTGTCGAGGAGGCGATCGGGCGTCGGCAGGTCGGGATCGCCGATGCCGAAGGAGATGACGTCGACGCCCTGGGCGCGCTTCTCGGCCATCTTCTTGCTGATCTCGGCGAAGAGGTATGGCGGCAGGGTCTGTATTCGTTGGGCGAAGTCCAAGCGGTCCTCCGGTGGGTATTAGCAGTGGGCAAATCGTACCGCATGGAGGGCGGCTGAGCACGTGGGGAGGGGGCCGGTGTTGCGCGTTCGCGCCGTTCATAGGACGATTCTTGCAGAGGGGATATGCAACCGAAGCTGCTGCAACGAGTGCCGTTTCTCGCTGCGCTGTCCGGAGAGGACCTGCGCTGGCTGGCTAAACGCGTGCAGCGGCGCAAGTATGGCCGGGGCGACATCATCTTCGTCAAGGACGACCCTGGTGACTCGATGTTCATCGTCGAGGACGGGGCGGTGCGCATCTACGTGCCGGGCACGCAGGGCGCCGACCTGACGCTGGCGACGATGCAGCCGGGCGAGTTCTTCGGCGACCTTTCGTTGCTGGACGGCCGGCCGCGTTCGGCGAGCGCGGAGGCGGCGCGAAACGCGGTTCTGCTGACGCTTGAGCGAGCAGACCTGACGGAGCTGGTGCAGTCGCGGCCGCAGGCGGCGCTGGCGATCCTGACGGTGATCGCGGAGCGGCTGCGGGAGACGGACCAGATGGCGACGGACCTGGCGTTCCTGGACGTGAGCGGGCGTCTGGCGCGGCGTTTGCTGGACCTTGCGTCGTCGAACGGCAGGGAGCGCGAGGACGGTGTGCTGATCAACGCGACGATCACGCAGGAGGAGCTGGCGAACATGATTGGCGTGACGCGCGAGAGTGTGAACCGCAACCTGGGGCTGTTCCGGCGGCTGGGGCTGATCGCCCGCGAGGGCCGGCGGATCGTTGTGCTGGACGAGGCCGGGTTGCGGAGTTACTGCGAGTAGCGCGAGATTGCCGCGCCTCCCCTCCCCTCCCCCTTGGACAGGCCTGAAGGCATGTCCCTACGTTCGGCCCCACTCCGCCCCTTTGGACGAGCCTGAAGGCACGTCCCTACGATTCGGGACGTGGTTGGGCCGGCCCTTTAGCGGCGGGTGGCGGCTTTTGCGCGCTTAGGTTTGGGTTTGGGGCGGCGTTTGGGCTTCGGGGCGTGGGCGTCGTACCAGGCGACGGTGCGCTGGACGCGGTCGAGCGCCTGGCTGGGGGTGTGGGTGTTGTACGTGTGGAAGCCGCCGGGATAGCGCACGAACTCGACCTTCTTGCCCAGCAGCTTGAGCGCGGTGAAGATCTCCTCGGACTGGGCGATCGGGCAGCGCAGGTCGCCCTCGTGGTGGATGAGGAGGACGGGGGTGTTGCAGTTGGCGAGGTGTGTCGTGGGTGAGCGCTCGACGTAGAAGGCCATGTTCTCCTGGGGCAGGCCGCCTAGTTCGTGGATGTCCATGAGGGGAATGTCCCCGGTGCCGAAGGAGCTGACGAGGTTGGACACGGGCGCGCCGACGAGGGCGGCGCGGAAGCGGTCCGTGTGGCCGACGGCCCAGCTCGCCATGTAGCCGCCGTAGGAGTAGCCGCCCATGTACTGGCGGTCGGGGTCGGCGATGCCCCGGGCGATGAGGGAGTCGGCGGCGGCGATGATGTCGTCGTAGTCGCCACCGGCCCAGTCGGCGACGACCATCTCGCTGAAGGCTTCGCCGTAGCCGGTGCTGCCGCGCGGGTTGGGGAGGAGGACGATGTAGCCGCGGGCGGTCAGGGCGTGAAACTCGGTCATGGCGCGGGAGCCCGGATGCGCGCTGTGCGGCCCGCCGTGGACGTTGATGGCGAGCGGACAGCGGCGGCCGCGCCTGAAGCCCGGTGGGTACATGACGAACGATTCGATGGCCTGTCCGTCGGGCGCTTTGCAGGTCGTGCGGCGGACGTCGCCGAGTGTGACCTGGTCGAGGAAGGCATCGTTGGCATGCGAGAGGTTGGTCTCGCGCCGGCTATTGCCGAGGGCCGCGGTGTAGATCTCCCACGGCTGGTTGGGCCAGACGGCGGTGAAAACGGCGCGCCTGCCGTCGGGCGTGAGGACGAAGGACTCGATCTGGCGCTCGCCGTCGAGGAGCTTCTCGGCGTCGCCGCCGAGGCCGGCGCGGTAGACGGCGACGGTGCCGCGGTCGCTGGCGAGGAAGTAGACGGAGCGCGAGTTGGGCGCCCAGTTGAAGGTGCGTCCGGCGAAGAAGGCGGGCCAGCCGGCGAGGGGGCGGTCGGTGGAGGCGGAGAGCGAGCGCGGAGCGCCACCGCGCGCGGAGACGAGCATGAGGTGCGGGTTCTTCGCGACGCCGGCGTCGCCGTGTTCGTGGCCGGCGTAGGCGACGAACTTGCCGTCGGGCGAGTACGCCGGGTGCGAGGAGGAACCGCGGGAGCGGGTGAGCTTTCGCGCGCTGCCGCCGGCGGCGGGGACGGTCCAGACGTCGGTACGCCACTGGCGCTGGTTGCGGTCGCGCTCACGGTCGGAGACGAAGGCGATGGCGCGGCCGTTGGGAGACCACGCGGGGTGATCGTCGAAATAGTCGCCGCGCGTCAGCTGCTTTTCTTCGCCGGAGTCGATATCGGCGACGAAGATGTGAGTGCGGCGGTTGTCGAAGAAGCCGACGCCGTCGAGCTTGTAGCGGAGGTCGCGGACGACGATGGGAGCGGCTTTTTCGAGGCCCGTGCGCTCCTTCGGCGGAGTGTGGCGCCCTGTGCGTGAGATGTAGGCGACGCGCCTGCCGTCGGGCGACCAGGCGGGCTGGGAGATGCCCCACTTGCGCTTCGTGACCTGACGCGCCTCGCCGCCGGCGAGCGGGGCGACGAAGAGCTGCGACTTCTCGTCACGGTCGGAGACGAAGGCGAGGTAGCGGCCGTCGGGCGACCAACGGGGAGTGTGGTCCTTCGTGCCGTGGGTGAAGCGGCGGGCCGGGGAGCGGCCGTTGAGCGGCGCGACGTAGATGCAGACGTGAGTTGAGTCGGAATCGCGGTCGGGCGAGGAGAGGCAGTAGGCGACCTGCGTGCCGTCGGGCGAGATCTGAGGATCGAAGACGGTCTTGATCAGGAAGATGTCATCGGGGCGGAAACGGCGTTTCCTGGGCATGGGCGGGCTCCTTCGGGCGTGATTTTGGGGTCATCTTAGCAGCCGCGGATGTGGTGCGTTGGCGGGAGTGGGCGACCGCCGGTCGCCCCTACGGTGGGTGTTGTCGGCCGTCGGGACCTGGGTCGGGCGCATCGCGATGCGCCCCTACACGTGAGGTGGTGCGTTGGCGGTGGTGGCGGACCGCGATGCGCCCCCACACGGATGGTTGTGCGCCTGCGGGAGCGGGCGACCGCCGGTCGCCCCTACGGGGAAGGTGGTGCGCTGGGGGGCCAGCGCCAGATTTCGAGTTCGTGGGTGAGTTCTTCGACGATCTCAGTTGGGTAGTGGGTGCGGAACCAGGCTTCGTACTCGCCGATGCAGTCGGCGAAGACGTCGTCGGCGATTTGCCAGGACCAGGAGTGGACCCGCCGGCGGGTCTTGTCCAGGACGTCTTCGGGGTCCTGGCGGTTCACTTCGTCGCAGATGTCTACCAGCTCCAGAGTTGCGCCGGTGGAGCGGATCAGCTTGCGCTGGTCCTCGAAGTGGAGCCGGTGGAGCGGAGCGTGGCGGCGCCGATCGAGGGCGTCGTCCCACCAGGCGCCGCTGGCGGCGAGCGGCCGGTTGTCGCGGTATTGCTTGTTGAGGTAGATGCCGCCGGGCGCGAGGACGCGGCGGATATCGGAGAGAGCGGCTTCGGCGGAGGAGACGAGGTGGAGGACGTGGACGGTGAGGACGGCGGGGAAGGCCTCGTCCCGCAGGGGGAGGCGCGTGGCGTCGCCGAAGATGAGGTCCGGCGGGTGATGCTCAGGCGTGAGTTTCTGGCGCAGCTGAGCGACCATGCCGGCGGAGATGTCGACGCCTGTGACGGGGAGGCCGCGTGCCATGAGTGGGAGCGAGATGCGGCCGGTGCCGATGCCGACTTCCAGCAGGCGGCCGGCGGCGTTGCGGGCGAGGGCGCCGAGGATCGCGCCGGTGACGGCGGTGGCGGCCTCGGGCGACATGGTGCGGGTGGCGTCGTAGTAAGAGGCGGCGCGGTCGAAGGAGACGGATTCGTGAGGCATGGGTGAGAGGGTACAGGAGACGGGAGACAGGAGACAGGAGACAGGAGACAGGAGACAGGCTAGCGGTGGATCACCACCAGATGACGTCGTCGAGCTGGTCTTCTTCGTGCGCTGCCGGTGGGCGGGTCCACATGTTGGTGGCCAGGTACTTCCAGCCGCTGTCGGCGAAGATGAGGACGACGTTGCCGCGGGGGAGGCGCTCGATCGCCTTGAGGGCGCCGTGGAGGACGGCGCCGGAGGAGACGCCGCCGAAGATCGCCTCGCGCTGCATCAGGAGGGCCGCTCCGCGGAAGGCGTGGCCGCTGCGGACGAGGATCTTGCCGTCGAGGACGTGGTAGTCGAGCAGTGGTGGGACGAAGCCGTCGGCGAGGCTCTTGAGGCCCTGGACCTGGTAGCCGGGGTGGGGCTCGACGGCGATTACGCGGGCCTGCGGGTTGGCTTCTTTGAGGCGGCGGCCGACGCCCATGAGGGTGCCGCCGGTGCCGAGGCCGGCGACGAAGAGGTCGACGTGGGGGAGCTCGGCGAGGATTTCGGGGCCGGTGCCTTCGTAGTGGGCGCGGATGTTCACCGGATCGGCGAACTGGTCGAGCATGAACCAGCCCTCGTCAGCGGCGATGGCGCGCGCGACGGCGATGGCCCGGGTGACGCCCAGCTGGGACGGCACGTAGGTGATCTCCGCGCCGTAGGCCGCAAGGGTGCGGGGGATTTCCGGGTAGACGTTCTCCGGGATGACGATGCGGACGGGGTAGCCGAGAGCGCGTCCGACCATGGCGAGGGCGATGCCGGTGTTGCCGGTGGAGGCCTCGATGATGCGGTCGCCGGGGCCGAGGCGGCCGTCGCGCTGGGCGTCGACGACCATCTCGCGGACGATGCGGTCCTTGATGCTGCCGGTGGGGTTGCGGCCTTCGATCTTGGCGAAGAGACGGAGGTCTGGCCGGTTGCTGAGGTGTCGTAGTTCGACGAGGGGCGTGTCGCCGATCGCGTGGAGGATATCGACGTGGTGCATGAGAGGATTATGACAGTGGGCAGTGGGTAGTGGACAGCGGGTGCTGGAGGCCGGATATACTCGTGTGGGATGTCGGTCAGTGAGTTCTTCTTGATCGTGCTCGCCGCGAACTTTGTTTCGGCGGCTCTATGCGGCTTTCTGGCGAGCCGCAACGGGCGCGACCCGTTCGTCTGGCAGCTGTTCGGCGCTGCGCTGGGCCCGGTTGCGCTCGTGGTAATGGCGGGCGTGCTGAGCCGAAAGGAAGAGTAGGCCGGCTAGCGGAGGGTGAGGGTGCCGAGGTGGTCCAGGACATGGAAGTCGCAGCGGAATGGGTACGATCCCGGCTCGTCAAACTTCACGACGACGCGGCCTGTGTCGCCGGTGAAGAGGGTGCCGGGCTGGACGAACCAGTCGTCCCGAGTGTTGTATTCGCCGTCGGATCCGGGGAAGCGGAGGTTGTGCGCGACTGAGCCGACGTTTGTGACGAGGATTTCGATCACCTCGCCGGCATCGCCGCTTATCGCGTTGGGGACGTAGCGCGGGAGGACGTTCTGGCCGTCATCGTCGGTCTCAATGTTGATCGTGCGGTCGATGGGCAGGTCGGCGATGCGCGGGTCCGGCGTGGCTGACGGCGCCGGGGTCCCACCGTCGTCACTGCCGCCGCTGAGGAGGAGGAATCCGCCGAAAATCGCCACGGCGAGCACGGCGACGACACCGCCGCCCCAGAGGGCCGGCGCCAGGGACTGGCCGCTGCGCGCCTTCTTTCTTTTGCTCTTTTCGTACTCGCGCTTCTGTTCGGCTCGCCGTTTAGCCCTGGAGGCCTCATCTTCGGGTTCGGGGGCCTCCTCCAGGGCGTCCTCTTCGGCGGACTCCTTCGAAGCCGCGAGTTTCGCCTGCCGCTGCTCTTTCTGGCGACGGGCAGCCTCGCGGCGCTTTCGGTCTTTCTTACTCATGTGCGCTTGCTACATCATGGCTTGCGAATATAGTTGCGATCAAGTGTTGCGGGTGCGGCGAGACCGGCTGGAGGTGCGCTCGTGACGAAGGGAGCGGGCGATTCTGCCCGCGATGCGCCATACTTGACCGCCCGGACTGTGGGAGCGGATGCTGTAGGCCAGCGGACGACGGGCAAGCCACTGGAGGACAGATGACGCTAGACCTCGGCACGGCGCGAGGCGTGGACGCCAAGGCGTTCGGGAAGCCCGGAGAGCGCACGTTTCAGCTGCGTGTCATCGGCCGGACGGAGGAGACAGCGGTGCTCTGGCTGGAGAAGCAGCAGCTGCAGGCGCTGAGCCTGGCTTTCGGCCAGGTGCTGGCGCAGACGGGCGGCGAAGACGCGCCCGCGACGGACCTTTCGTTCTTCCCGGACCCGCCGGACGTCGACCTGCACGTCGGCCGGATGGCTGTGGGCTACGATCCGGCGGACAAGACGGTCGTGATCCAGGCGCACGACCTGACGTCCGATGAAGATGGCGACCCGGACATCCTCATGCGCATAGGGAGCGCTGACGTGGCGCAGCTGAGCACGCGCTTGAAGGAGATCGTCGGCGGCGGCCGGCCGACGTGCCCGCTCTGCGGCGTGCCGCTGGATTCGTCCGGCCACACTTGCATCCGCTCCAACGGGCACAGCAAGGAGGACGTCCCGCGCGACCGCCTGGAGGACGACGAGCCGCAGACGTAGGCGGCGCGGGGAGTCGCGTTAGCTGGCCAGGGGCCGATGGCATGGCCCGGGCAGGGGTTGGCGACGGCGGGCAGTGTGAAGCGCATCCCGCCGGCACCGTGACCGGAGAGCGCTGGTTCGCTATCATTGGAACTCCCCACATCTGGGCCTGCGGAGGTACTGGTGGCGCCGAAGACTCTATTCGAGAAGATATGGGACGAGCACGTCGTCTACGACGAGCCGGGTCAGCCGGCTCTGCTCTACGTTGACCTGCACCTGCTGCACGAGGTGACGTCGGCGCAGGCGTTCGAGGGGTTGCGGCTGGCCGGGCGCAAGGTGCGGCGGCCCGACCTGACGGTGGCGACGGCGGATCACAACGTACCGACCCGCGACCGGCTGAACATCAAGGACGAGGTGTCGCGCAAGCAGATTGAGGCTTTGCGCACGAACGCCGATGAGTCAGGCATCCGGCTCTACGGGATAGATTCGGACCGGCAGGGGATCGTGCACGTGATCGGGCCGGAGCTGGGCTACACGCGGCCGGGGATGGTGATCGTCTGCGGCGACAGCCACACGGCGACGCACGGGGCCGTGGGAGCGCTGGCGATGCCGATCGGGACGTCGCAGGTGGAGCACGTGCTGGCGACGCAGTGCCTGGTGCAGAGTCAGCCGAAGACGATGGAGGTGCGTGTCGGCGGATCGCTGCCGCGCGGCGTGACGGCGAAGGATGTGATCCTGGGCACGATCGGCAAGATCGGCGTTGGCGGCGGCACGGGATATGCCATCGAGTACACGGGGCCGGTGATCGAGTCGCTTTCGATGGAAGGGCGGATGACGGTCTGCAACATGTCGATCGAGGGCGGTGCGCGAATCGGCATGATCGCTCCTGACGAGACGACGTTCGAGTACGTCGAGGGCCGCCAGTTTGCTCCGCAGGGTAAGGCGTTCGAGGAGGCTCTCGACCGCTGGCGGACGCTGCCGACGGACGAGGGCGCGGAGTACGACAAGCGGGTTGAGATCGACGCCGGCGAGCTTGTGCCGTACGTGACCTGGGGTACGACGCCGGACCAGGTGGTGCCGGTGACGGAGAGCGTACCGGACCCGGCCTCGTTCGGAACGCGCTCGGACCAGGCGGCGGCCGAGAGCGCGCTGCAGTACATGGGCCTGGAAGCGGGCACGCCGGTGCGGGAGATCAAGCTCGACCGTGTGTTCCTGGGCTCCTGTACGAACGGCCGCATCGAGGACCTGCGGGCCGCGGCAGAGGTGGTCAAGGGGCGCAAGGTGGCGGACGGCGTTTACGCGATGGTGGTGCCGGGATCGATGCTGGTGAAGGTGCAGGCGGAGAAGGAGGGCCTGGACAGCGTTTTCACGGAGGCCGGCTTCGACTGGCGAGATGCTGGTTGCTCGATGTGTCTGGGGATGAACCCGGACATCCTGCTGCCGGGGGAGCGCTGCGCCTCGACGTCGAACCGGAATTTCGAGGGCCGGCAGGGCAAGGGCGGCCGCACGCATCTGGTTTCGCCGCAGATGGCGGCGGCGGCGGCGATCGCCGGTCATTTCGTGGATATCAGGGAGTGGGAGTAAGGTAGAGACGATGGAGCCGATCGAGAAGATAACGGGCGTGGCGATGCCGCTGGACCGGCAGAACGTGAACACGGACGCTATCGTACCGGCGCGATTTCTGCGGCGGATCGAGCGCACGGGTTGGGGCGAGGTGCTGTTCAACGACTGGCGGTACAAGGAAGATGGCGAGCCCGACCGTTCGTTTGTGCTCAACCAGCCGGGGTACGAAGAGGCGAAGGTGCTGATCGCCGGGCCGAACTTCGGCAGCGGGTCGTCGCGGGAGCATGCGGTGTGGGCGATCCGGCAGTACGGCTTCCGGGCGATTATCGCCAGCAGCCTGGCGGACATCTTCCACAAGAACTGCTTCGAGAACGGAGTGGTGCCGGTGCTGATCCCGGAGGAGAAGGTGCAGGAGCTGATGCGCGCGGCCAGGGAAGGCCCTTCGCTGGAGCTGACTGTGGACCTCAAGGCGTGCGAAGTGTCGGACGGGCGCGGATTCCGCGCGTCGTTCGTGGTGCACAGCGACCCGGAGACGCACGGGTTCCGTCGGGCGACGCTGATGGAGGGGCATGACGAGATCTCGTTGACCCTGAAGCGGGCGGACGACATCGAGGCGTTCGAAAAGGACCGCCTGTCCGAGCTGGACCCGGCCGCGGCCTGATCCGGCCCGGCTCTGCCCCACATTCCGGGGTGTGTGCATTAGCTTATACTTACCCCGGAGGTAAGGCTAATGGCTCATAAAGCGGTTAAAGTCCGCCTTTCGGCGACGATCGAAGACTACCTGCAGAGCATCTATAGCCTGGAAACCGAGGGCGAGCGCGTCATCGCCGCCCGGCTGGCGCGCTGGATGCGCGTCTCGCCGCCGACCGCCTGGGCGACGGTCCAGCGCATGCAACGAGACGGGCACGTCGCCCTGGACGCCAAGAAGACGGTGCACCTGACGCCGAAGGGCCGCGAGCTGGCGGAGAGTGTGGCGCGCCGCCACCGGCTGAGCGAGCGATTCCTGAGCGATGTCCTGGGGCTCGGCTGGGCGGAAGCGCACAGGGAGGCGCACATCTTTGAGCACGGCGTGACGAAGGTCATCGAGCAGCGGATCGTGAAGCTGCTGAACAATCCGACGACCTGTCCACACGGCAGTCCGATCCCGGGGACGGGTGCGACGCTGGACCCTTCGTGGGCGCCGCTGGACACGTTCGCTGAAGGTGAGCGGGGGACGATCCGGTTCATCTCGGAGGAGCTGGAGGAGGACATGGAGTTGCTTCAGTACCTCGATGACCACTCCGTGAAGCCGGGCCGCGAGGTGGAGATCCGCGAGAAGGTGCCCTCGGCGGGGCTGCTGGTGCTGCACAACGGCGACGAGGACGTGTCGCTTGGCTTGCAGGTGGCTTCGCGGATACGGGCGGAGAGGGAGTCGGTGGAGACAGGGGACCGATGACGACGAGATTCGGGCTTCAGGCTCGTCGTACCGTGATAGAGTTTTTGCGTCGACACAGGCCCTCGAAATCACTCAGCGCAGCGGAGATCGCGACGTGACGGTTACTCAAGACGGACAGGACGCCGGGGCGGCAGCAGCCTTCCTTGAGGGGGGCGCCGTACCGGTCCTGCGCACGGCGATCGAGACCACGAGCGCCGAGTTCGCAGAGAACGGCGGCGTCATGCGCCAGCAGGTTGAGGCGCTGCAACGCGCGCTTGGCCGCGTCCACCAGGGCGGCGGCAAGGCGATGGTCGACCGGCACCGTGAGCGGGGAAAACTGACGGCGCGCGAGCGGATCGATGGCATGGTCGATCCCGGGACGCCGTTCCTGGAGGTGGGCGCGCTGGCTGCCTGGGAGATGTACGGCGACGACGCCCCTTCCGCCGGCATCGTGACCGGCGTGGCGCGCGTCGCCGGCCGCGAGGTGATGGTTGTCGCCAACGACGCGACGGTGAAGGGCGGCACGTACTACCCGATGACCGTCAAGAAGCACGTGCGGGCCCAGGAGATCGCCGAGGAGAACCGGCTGCCGTGCATCTACCTCGTTGACTCGGGCGGGGCGTTCCTGCCACAGCAGGCGGACGTGTTTCCGGACAGGGAGCATTTCGGCCGCATCTTCTATAACCAGGCGCGGATGTCAGCGAAAGGCATCCCGCAGATCGCCGCCGTGATGGGTTCTTGCACGGCCGGTGGCGCCTACGTACCGGCGATGAGCGACGAGACGGTGATCGTTGAAGGCACGGGGACGATCTTCCTCGGCGGGCCGCCGCTGGTTAAGGCGGCGACGGGCGAGGAGGTGACGGCGGAGGAGCTGGGTGGCGCGGACGTGCACACGGTGATCTCCGGTGTGGCCGACCACTTCGCGGCGAACGACGCTGAGGCGCTGGCGATCGTGCGCAGTGCTGTGGCGAACCTGGGTCTGCCGGAGAAGAAGCTGCCCTGGGAGCTGACGCCGCCGGAGCCGCCGCTGTACCCGGCGGAGGATATCTACGGCATCGTGCCGTCGGACCTTCGGCGCTCGTTCGACGTGCGCGAGATCATCGCGCGCATCGTCGACGGCAGCCGCTTCCACGAGTTCAAGTCCTCGTACGGGCCGACGCTCGTCTGCGGCTTCGCGCGGGTGATGGGCTATCCGGTCGGCATCGTGGCGAACAACGGCATTCTGTTCTCGGAGAGCGCGCTCAAGGGTGCGCACTTCATCGAGCTGTGCTGCCGGCGCAACATCCCGCTGGTGTTCCTGCAGAACATCACCGGCTTCATGGTTGGCAAGAAGTACGAGCACGAGGGGATCGCCAAGCACGGGGCGAAGATGGTGACGGCGGTGGCCTCGGCGGAGGTGCCGAAGTTCACGGTGATCATCGGTGGGTCGTTCGGCGCGGGGAACTACGCGATGGCGGGGCGGGCCTATTCGCCGCGCTTCCTCTGGATGTGGCCGAACGCTCAGATCAGCGTGATGGGCGGGCCGCAGGCGGCGAGCGTGCTGCTGACGGTGCGCCTGGCGAACATGCGGGCCGACGGCAACGACATGACGCCGGAAGAGCAAGAGGAGTTCATGGCGCCGGTGCTGAAGAAGTACGAAGAGGAAGGCAACGCTTACCACAGTACGGCGCGGCTCTGGGACGATGGGATCATCGATCCGCTGGATACGCGGAGCTACCTGGCGCTGGGGCTGAGCGCGGCGCTCAACGCGCCGATTCCGGACACGCGGTTCGGCGTGTTCCGCATGTGAGCATGACTGAAGACGTAGAGCTGCGGCAGATCAACCGCGTCCTGATCGCCAACCGCGGGGAGATCGCCGTGCGCGTCGAGCGGACGTGCCGGGCGCTGGGCATCGAGACGGTGGCCGTGTTCTCGGACGCCGACGCCCGCGCGCTGCACGTGCTGGAGGCCAACCAGGCGGTGCACATCGGGCCGACGCGGCTGGCCGACAGCTACCTGAACATCGAGGCGATCATCGAGGCGGCGATTGAGAGCGACGCCGACGCGCTCCACCCGGGATACGGGCTGCTGTCTGAGAACCCGGACCTGGCGGACGCCTGTGAGAATGCGGGCATCATCTTCATCGGCCCGTCGGCGGAGGCGATGCGCGCGATGGGGGACAAATCGATCGCCCGAAAGCTCGTCGGCAAGCATGATGTGCCGACGATCCCCGGCTACGAGGGTAAGGAGCAGGACCCCGGGGCGCTGGCGAAGCGGGCGGCGAAGATCGGCTATCCGGTGATGATCAAGGCCTCGGCAGGCGGTGGCGGTCGCGGGATGCGCGTCGTCGAGGACGAAGCGGGCTTCGTCAAGGCGGCGGAGAGTGCGCGCCGTGAGGCGGAGCGTGCGTTCGGGGACGGACGGTTGATCCTGGAGCGGGCGATCCGCGGCGGCCGCCACGTGGAGGTGCAGGTGCTGGGCGACGAGCACGGCGGCCTCGTGCACCTGGGGGAGCGCGACTGCTCCGTGCAGCGGCGACACCAGAAGGTGATCGAAGAGTCGCCGTCGCCCGCCGTCGACGACGGCCTGCGCCGGCGGATGGGCGAAGCGGCGCTGGCGGTGGCGCGGGCCGTGAACTACAGCAGCGCAGGGACGGTCGAGTTCATGCTGGACGCAAGCGGTGAGTTCTACTTCCTGGAGATGAACACGCGGCTGCAGGTGGAGCACGGCGTGACGGAGCTGCGCACAGGCCTCGACCTGGTGAGGCGCCAGATCGCCATCGCGCGGGGCGAGAAGCTGCCGTTCACGCAGGACGACATCGAGTTCGAGGGCCACGCGATTGAGTGCCGGATCTACGCCGAGGACCCGCTGAAGGGCTACGTGCCCAGCCCGGGCCGGGTAGAGCGCTTCGACGTGCCCGAGGGCGAGGGCATTCGCAACGACGTTGGGACTTACGCCGGCGACGAGATCACGACTGACTACGACGCGATGATGGCGAAGGTGCTGACGTGGGGCCGGGACCGCGACCGGGCGATCGAGCGGATGCAGTACGCGTTGTCGAACTACCGTGTCGGGGGCGTGCGCACGAACCTTCCGCTGTTGCGGGCGGTGCTTTCGGACCCGGTGTTCCGCACGGGTGGGGCGACGACGAGCTTCTTGGATGAGCAGCTTGTGCCGGGGACGCTGGCGATGGCGGTGACGCCGCACGTCTTGATCGCCGCGTTCGGCTTCTGCCTGATCTCGGGCCGGGACGCCGATCCGTGGCTGGCGCTGGGCCCGCTGCGGGCGGGAGGCGCGGCGCGAGTGAACATCAAGCATGGCGACCGCGTTTATGCGGTGCAGGGGCAGCGCGTGGCCGGCTCGTCCAATGAGTGGCGGGTGAGGGCAGGCAACTTCCGCGAGCGGACGGTGCGCTTCGCCGCAGCGCCGGGGAGCCACCTGGTGATCGAAGAGGACGAAGAGATGACGCCTCTGCACGTGAGCTGGGTGGAGGGCGGAATTGAAGTGCACGTCGGCGGCCGCCGCTATTCGCTCTCGCTGGCGGGGCTCGAGCGGCTGCGCACGGAGGGTTCGCGGCGCCAGCACGGCCTGACGGCGCCGATGCCGGGTCTCGTGCTCAAGGTGCTGGTGAGGCCCGGCCAGGCTGTACGATCGCGAGAGACGCTGGTGATTCTTGAGGCGATGAAGATGGAGCACGCCATCGAGGCGCCGTACGACGGCACTGTGAAGGACGTCCACGTGAAGGAGGGCGGCCGCGTAAAGGAGGGGGTCGTACTGATCGAACTGGAGCAGGACGGCGCCTGAGATGCGCTACCCCGCGCGCGTGGTACTGACCGAGGTGGGTCCGCGCGACGGACTCCAGAACGAGTCGCGGGAGATCCCGCTGGCGCAGAAGATCGCGCTGGTCGACGCGCTCTCGGCGACGGGTCTGACGCGCGTTGAGGCGGCGTCGTTCGTGCATCCGAAGGCGATCCCGCAGATGGCGAACGCGGCGGAAGTGATGGCGGGGATCGAGCGCCGGCCGGGCGTGACATATATCGGCCTCGTGCCGAATGAGGTGGGTGCGCGGAACGCGATCGCGGCAGACGTGGACGAGATCGCGGTTGTCGTTTCGGCGAGCGAGTCGCATAACAAGGCGAACGTGAACCGCACGATCGCGGAGTCGCTGGAGGCGATCGCCGGTGTGGCGGCGCTGGCGGCGGCGGCAGACAAGCCGTGGACCGGCTACGTCTCGACGGCGTTCGGCTGCCCGTATGAGGGTGCGGTGGACGCGGGCCGCGTGCTTGATCTGGCGCGCGAGATGCACAGCACCGGCGCGTACGCGGTGGCGCTGGGGGACACGATCGGCGTGGCGCACCCGCGACAGGCGTTTGAGGTGGTGAGCCGGTTCTTCGCTGAGGTGCCGGGGCCGGAGCTGCGGCTGCACTTCCACGACACGCGGGGCATGGCGCTGGCGAACGTGGTGGCGGCGATGGAGGCAGGAGCGGCGGAGTTCGACGGATCGATCGGCGGCCTGGGCGGGTGTCCTTACGCGCCGGGCGCCAGCGGCAACGTGGCGACGGAGGACCTGGCGGCGATGCTGGCGGCGATGGGCATCGAGACGGGGGTCGATCTGGAGGCGGTCGTGGCGGTTGCGTGGTTGGTCGAAGAGACGGTAGGCCGTGCGCTGGAGGGGCGCTTCAAGCGGGCGGTGCAGGGTGGAAGAAACTCGCAATAACCGCTGCAATAGCATTGCAATGTTATAACAATAGTGGTTATTGTAGACCATAAGGCTGATTCTCTGAGCAACATGTACACGGAGAGAGTAGAATGTACTCACGACCTAGCGTGACCGGGGCACTAGCCCGCCACCGAGGGAGGCACTTGAGAGGTGCGGCGTCAACGAGGAGGTTGACGTGACCGATAAGACGGAGACGGAGACGGATCGGGTCGTTCGGGCCGGCGACCTGGAGATTAATCTCGGGCGGCGTCTGGTACGACGCCGGGGTGAAGTGATTGCCCTTACCCGAACGGAATGGGTTCTGCTGGAGTACCTGGCAAGGAACGCCGGGAGAGTGCTGTTCACGGCAGAGGTCCTGGGTACGGTCTGGGGCCCCGAGTACGAGGAAGACACCCAGTACTTGCGGGTGTGGATCTCCCGTCTGCGGCGGAAGCTGGAAGCGAACCACGGTGAGCCGCCGGCTGTGATCAAGACGATGCAGGGGATTGGCTACATGCTGGACGCGGAGCCACCCTCGTTGGCTCCGGCGTCGTCCTCTTAGCGCGCTGGCTGTCGCGCCTGCGCTTGCGGGCTGTTTACGTCCGCGCCCCGTGATGTGCTAAATTCAGGGGCGTTCCCAGAAGGAGCGTGAATGATGCCCGACAAGTATGAAACGTTGCTATACGAGAAGAAGGGACACGTCCTTCTTCTGACACTGAACCGCCCCGATAAGCTCAACGCCTGGAACGGCCGCATGGAGAACGAGTTCCTGCAGGCGCTGGAGGCGGCGAACGCCGACCGCGAGGTGCGGGCGATCGTGATCACGGGCGCGGGACGAGCGTTCTGCGCTGGTGGTGACATCCAGGGGTTCTCGCAGGGGCTGGGCCAGTCGCGGGACGGCGCCGGGCCGACGTCGCTGGCGGCGCGGGACGGCAGCCCGGAAGTGCCGGTCCTGCTTTCCCAGAGCAAGCCGGTGATCGCCGCGATCAACGGGCACGCCGTGGGCATCGGCCTGACGATGCCGCTGGCCTGCGACATCCGGATCGCCTCAGACAAGGCGAAGTTCTCCGTGCGCTTCGTGAAGGTGGGTCTGACGCCGGAGTGCGGCAGCACGCGCTACCTGGCGGCGTCGGCCGGGCTGGGCAACGCGCTCTTCATGGCGCTGACCGGCCGTATCGTCGAGGCCGATGAGGCGCTGCGCCGCGGGCTTGTCGACCAGGTGGTGCCGCACGAGCGGCTGATGGACGCAGCGATGGGGCTGGCGGAGGAGATCGCGGCCAACCCGCCGTCTGCGGTCTGGGCGGCGAAGCGGACGATCCACGAGAACATGGCGGAGCACGACCTCCGCCGCGTCGTGACACAAGAAGGCTTCGCGATCAGGGAGGCGCGACGGCTCCCGGACCACGCCGAGGCCGTGAACGCGTTCCTGGAGAAGCGCGAGCCGTCCTTCGACAAGCTCGGGACGAACGAGTAACGTGGCCGGCCGCTGGGGGCTGACCTACCCGCTGCAGGGCGTGCCGCTTTCGGAGCACGGCCCGATCCTGCGCGAGGCGGAGGATCTGGGCTACACGGACGCCTGGTCGGCGGAGGTTGAGGCGAACGACGCCTTCACACCGCTGGCCGCTTTCGCCGCGTGGACGCAGGAGACGCGGCTGGGCTGCGCCATCGCCGGCGTGTACAACCGCACGCCGACGCTCCTGGCTCAGACGGCGGCGGCGGTTGAGGAGCTGGCGCCGGGGCGCTTCTGCCTCGGCATCGGCACGAGTTCGCCGGCGATCGTCGAGCGCTGGAACGGCGTGCCGCTGAGGCAGCCGATGACGCGGATGCGCGACACGATCGCCTTCCTGCGGGAGGCCTGGAGCGGCGAGAAAGTGGTGCGCAAGGTGGGGCCGTACGACGTCAAGGGGTTCCGTCTGGGCCGCGCGCCGGAGCCGCCGCCGCGGCTATACGTGGCGGCGCTGCGGGAGCAGATGCTGCGGATGGCGGGCGAGCTGGGCGACGGAGCGATAACGAACTACATTTCGCCCGACGACGCGCCCCGGGTGGCGGGGATCGCGCGCGCGGCTGCGGCGGACGCGGGCAAGAACGCCGACGACTTCGACGTAGCGTGCCGCATCTTCGTGATCTGGACGGACGACCAGCAGCAGGCGCAGATGCTGGGGCGCTTCATCGTCGCGGGCTATCTGACGACGCCGTACTACTACGCGTTCCACGAATGGCTGGGCCGCGGCGAAGCGCTGGCGCCGATGATGAAGGCGTGGCAGGCCGGCGACCGGCAGGGAGCGCTGGGCCTGGTGCCGGAGAAGGTCGTCGACGACATCTTCGTCTTCGGCAGCCCGGACGAGTGCAAGGACAAGATCGAAGCGTACCGAGACAACGGGATCAGCACGCCCGTGATCAACATCATCCCGACGGCGAGGGACCGGGAGACGCAGGCGCAACAGAGCCTGGAGGCGTTCCGGGCGCTTGCGCCGCGCTAGACGGAGGAAGAGATGCCCGACTTGACGATGAGCCCTGAGATCAAGAAGTTGCGCGCGGACGTGCGCGCGTTCATGGACGAGCACGTCTACCCGAACGAAGAGGTGATCGAAGAGGCCAGCGACGATGAGGCGAAAGATCTGATCAAGGACCTGCAGGCCCGCACGAAGAAGATGGGCTACTGGGCGCCGCACCTGCCGAAAGAAGCGGGCGGCATGGGCATCGGCTTCATGCCGTACGTTTACATGAACGAGATCCTGGGGCGGAGCTTCCTGGCGCCGATCGCGTTTGGCTCGCAAGCGCCGGACTCGGGCAACGCGGAGATCCTCTGGCAGTTCGGCACCGACGAGCAGAAAGCGGAGTGGCTGAAGCCGCTGGTCGATGGCGACATCCGCTCCTGCTTCTCGATGACGGAGCCGGAGGTGCCGGGGTCGGACCCGACGACGCTGCAGACGAGCGCCGTCCGCGACGGCGACGACTGGGTGATCAACGGGCACAAGTGGTTCACGAGCGGCGCGATCGGCGCGACGTTCGCGATCGTGATGTGCGTGAGCGACCCGGATGCCCAGACGCACCGCAAGATGAGCCAGATCATCGTGCCGCTGGAGACGGCGGGAGTCGACCTCGCCCGCGCCGTGCCGGTGATGGGCGAGACGCGTGGGAACCACTGCGAGATCTACTACAAGGACGTGCGGGTGCCGGTGACGAACGTGCTGGGGCAGGCCGGCGACGGCTTCATGATCGCGCAGAAGCGGCTGGGGCCGGGGCGCATCCACCATTGCATGCGCTGGCTGGGCCAGATGTCGCGCGCCTTCGACCTGCTCTGCCAGCGGGCGCTGGAGCGTTCGAGCTTCGGGACGACGCTGGCGCAGAAGCAGACGGTACAGAACTGGATCGCCGACTCGGTGGCGGAGATCCAGTCGGCGCGGCTGCTGACGCTGCACGCGGCGAACAAGATCGACCAGGGCGACGAGGCGCGCGTGGAGGTGTCGCTGATCAAGTTCTGGGGCGCGAAGATCCTGCACGACGTGATCGACCGGGCGATTCAGGTACACGGGGCGCTGGGCGTTTCGGGCGACACGCCGCTGGAGTCGATGTACCGGCAGGCGCGCGCGGCGCGCATCTACGACGGGCCGGACGAGGTGCACCGGATGGTGGTGGCGCGCCGGGTGCTGCGCGAGTACTCGGGCGGCGACGGCTGGGAGTTTGAGTAAGTGGTTCGCTTAGAACCGTAGAACCGTAGAACCGTAGAACCCAGAACCGTAGAACCTAGAACCGTAGAACCCAGGACCGTAGAACCCAGGAACCATCCAGTCTACGTTTTGGGTTTCCGCGCCCCTTGACTTGTGACGCCCCGCACACGGTCTGGCGTTCCCCAGCGGTAAGATGGAGGTGCGGGCGATTGGGTCCCCGGCGCCGGTTCACCGCCTGGAGTGGAGGAACCGATGGCTTCATGGGAATACAGAGTCGCATACGTAGACTTCCGGGGGAGGATTTCCTCGGAAGGAGTGGAGTTTATACGGCAGCCGGGTGAACACCGCACGGCTTTCGTTCGCCGGTACCTGGATGGTCTGGGGAGCGAAGGCTGGGAAGTGTCGGCTGTTCAGCCGTTGATCCGGATGGAGACGAGCTACTTCGTGCTCAAGCGGCCCGCCACGGCGGACGCTGCCTGAACCGAGGGTTAGTTCACTACCGGACTACCGAACCGAGCTAGTTTGACGAGGTAGGCGGTCGACGGCGCCGGGGCCCGCCCGCGTGCGGGGCGTTGTTGCCCCGCTCATGGTTCGAGAGCCTCAGGATGAGCGGGAGTGATGGCGCCAGCCTGACGATGAGCGGAAGACGTCCAGCGTCAGGATGCCGGGCCGAAGGCGGCGGTGGCGAAGAGGACGGCGAAGTCCTTGCACCAGACGATGGCGGACTGGAACTGGCTGATGTCCGTGCCGGGCGGGATGTCGTAGTTGAAGGCGCCGTCCGTGCCCTTGAGTTCGCCGAGGTTGATCGCCGCGTCGTCGTAGCCGTCCGGGTCCGGGGAGAGGTAGACGAAGAGGTCGGGGCCGTTGCGGACGGAGAACTCCTCGAAGCGCAGGATGTACTCCCCGGGCTGGCTCTCGATCAAGAGGGCGTTTCCGTTTCCGAAGTGGAAGTCGTCGGCGCCCTCGAATTGGCCCTGGCGGACGACGTGTGGCTCGAAGCCCTGCGCCGGGGCGTCGGTCGGGGCCGGCGTTGGTGGGTCGGTTGCGGTAGGGGGCGGCTCTGTGGCCGTGGCCGTCGGCAGATCGGATGCCGAAGCGGTCGGGTTACCCGCTGAGGTTAGGGTTTCTGTGGGTGTAGTGGTGACGGTAGGCGTTGGCGCGGTGTCGGAGGCGGTCTGTGAGGCCGTCGCGGTAGGTGAGTTGGTAGAGGCGAGAACGGCATCGTCGCAGCTATCGGAGCCGGAGCCGGCGCCGGGGATGGGGCTGGCCTCGCAGACAGTGTGGCGCTCCCAGAGCGGTGAGAGGAAGTAGTTGCCGAGGGGGATCGATACGACGAGGAGGATGACGAGCGCGGGGCCGGTGACCAGCCGGTGCCGCCAGGCGATGATGTGCCAGCCGAGGCGATAGGCGAGCGCGAGCGCCCCGATGAAGGCGACCGCGAGGCCGATCGTCAGGGGGTAGCGGTAGGGATAGAGGTCTTCGGAGAGGAAGCGTTCGAGATCGCCGGCGATGTCCATATGTGAGGTCAGGCTAGCAGAAGGGGGTGCTAGCAGGTGTTACGAATGTTACGGAGGTGAGACGGATCCCTGGGTTCGCTCGGCTCGTCGTTGCGTCCGGAGGGCGGGAGGCGGCCTCAGAAGGTGCGCGAACCCTGAAGAACTACGGTAGTTGACTACTTGACAAGTTCTGACGCCGGGCCGATACTTGGTGCAAATCTAGGGGGGTGCGGCTTGAACCGTATTGGCATCTTTGCCACCGGCGTAGTTTTCGTAACACTCATAGTGGTTGCCCTTGCGTATGCGGCTCTCGTTGCCACTGTTGGGACGGCTCCGCTCCCGGCACTCGCGTATGGGAACGGCGATGGTACGTCGAACTCGACGACCATCATAGGCACGCCGGTACCGTTCTCGCTAAACTACTCCGTCCAGTTGAAGGGTGACTACGTTGCGGCGGGGGACGGCATGCGGGCCAGCGGCCCCCCGGGGAACGGGTCAATCACGCTTCCAGCGGTTCCCGGTGGCTCGACTATCACCAAGGCGTTCCTGTACTGGTCGGTCGTCAACTCCACGTCGACTGGGGCGTCCGGGACCTTAAACGGGAACGCGATAGTAGGCACTAACTACGCGACAACCGCGAGCCCGTGCTGGGACTCGCCGGTGACCCGGCAGATATACAACTTCGTCGCCGATGTGACGGCGTTTGCCAACCTTGGAGTCAACACGCTGACCGGCTTCGCTTCGGGAGGGCCGCCCACGTTCCCGCCGACGGAACCCCTGCTGGAAGGCGCCTCGCTCGTGGTCGTATACGCCAACCCGGCCTCACAGAATCACCAGATCGACATTCACCAGGGCGCCCGCAGCTTTATCGGGCCGCCTGTGGAGACGCTCACGATGTCCGGGTTTACTGCCGTCGCCGGCAGCTCTCAGACGACGTGGATCGTTGCGGACGGCCAGCCGAACTCTCCGCCGTTCAACAACAAGACGCGCGTGGATGGGGTAGTGACCCAATCTCCCGCTCTCAACGGCGCTGATGGTGACTTCTGGGACACGAATACTCAGGACGTAACGGCGAACATCCCGCCTGCCGACACGAGCATCACGGTGGGTGCGGAGAGTTCCTTCGATCTGGGCGCCGGCGACTGCATAACCTGGGTGGCGCAGGCGCTTTCGGTGCCCATCGCGGAGCCACCACCGCCGACACCGACTCCGGGGCCGGGGCCGGTGGGCGGTCTCGTCGAGCTTGCGGTGACTCCGACGGATGCTGGTCCGAGCGGCAGCGCCTCGGTGCCGCTGGGGATTCTTGCAGCAACGGTAGCGCTGGCGCTCGGGGGCACTGCGCTCTCCGTGGCGCGGCGTCGCAGCTAGCGCTCGCCGGCGGGACGCGGGCGGCGATCATGAACGCTCCTTGCCGCTGTGATAGGGCGTCTGTATGATTGGTGACGAATTACACAATCTTCCGACGCTATGCGCAGAAAGACGCCTTGATTGTTCTCCCAGGCCTCGCATAATTCCCGTTTGTCCGCCGTTGGCCCCGTGGCCGGCAGCGCAGAGGTCCTGGCACGCGTTTCGGAGCTGATAGGCGACCTCAAGCCCGACGACGTTGCCCTGCTGAAGGGGCTGCACCGCCTTCAGCACGAGTTTGGCTACATCCCGAAGGATGCGATACCGCTGCTGGCGGCGCAGTTCAATACGACGCCGGCGATCATTTTCGGCACGATCGACTTCTACTCTGAGCTGCGGCAGAAGCCGCCCGCGGAGAACGTCGTCAGCTGGTGCAGCGGGCCGGCCTGCCTGCTCAAGGGCTCCGGCGGCATCCGGCGGGCGCTGGAGGCGACGCTGGGCTGCGCGATGGGCGAGGCTTCGGCCGACGGGAAGTACGAGCTGCAGCTCGTCCAGTGCGACGGCACCTGTCAGCTGGCGCCGCTGATCCGCAGCGAAGGCCGCTACATCGGCCCGCTGTCGTCGAGCGAGGCGATCAAGTTCGCGCGGCGGCTGAAGGGCGAGACGGAGGTGCCCGTGCCGCCCGCCGAAGAGGGTGACGCGGCGGCCGCAGAGGCGAGCGAGTAGTGGCGGCGTACGAAGCGCTGCGCGAGGCTGCCGATGCGGCGTGGGCGCCGTTCGAGAAGCCTTCGAGGACGCTTATCCGGGTGAACCTGGGGACGTGCTCGCTGGTTGTGGGCGCACAGGAGACGCTGGACGCGCTCCGGGCGTCCGTGCAGGCGGGTGAGCTGGAGGCCGACGTGATGGCGACCGGCTGCAGCGGTCTTTGCCACGCTGAGCCGTTGGTGGAGGTCACGCAGCCGGGCGGCCCGTCTGTGCTCTACGGGCAGTTGACGGCGGACCGGGTGCCGGCGCTGGTGGAGCGGATCGCCTCTCGGGTGCTGGCGCACGAGATGGCGCTGGCGGTGGCTGCGGACGAGCCGATGGGCGACGTGCCGCCGCTGGGATCGCTGCCGTTCATGCGCGGGCAGGTGCGGCGGCTGATGGCCAACTGCGGCGTGACCGACCCGCTGGAGATCGACCACTACCTGGCGCGGGGTGGATATGAGGGGTTGAATAAGGCGCTGCGCATGGAGCCGGAGCAGGTGGTGGCCGAGATGCTGGAATCGGGCCTCTGGGGCCGCGGCGGAGCGGGCTTCCCGACCGGCCGCAAGTGGGAGTTTCTGCGGACTTCGGAGCGCCACCCGAAGTACATCATCTGCAACGCCGACGAGGGGGACCCGGGCGCGTTCGTGAACCGCAACATCATGGAGAGCGACCCGCACCTGTTGCTGGAGGGCGTGATCATCGGCGGCTTTGCGAGCGATGCCGACCGTGCGTTCATCTACATCCGCGACGAGTACCCCGTGCCGGTGGTACGCATGGAGAAGGCGATCGAGGACGCGTACGCGAAGGGGCTGGCGGGCAAGGATATCCTGGGCAGCGGCTTCGACTTCGAGGTGGAGGTTGTGCGCGGGGCGGGCAGCTACGTCTGCGGGGACGAGACGGGGCTCCTCAGCTCGCTCGAAGACCGGCGCGGGATGCCGAAGCTCAAGCCTCCGTTTCCGGCTGAGTCGGGGGCGTTGGGGCAGCCCTCTAACATCAACAACGTCGAGTCCTACGCGAACGCGTCGCTGATCCTGCGCCACGGCAGCGCCTGGTGGGCGTCCGCTGGCACGGAGGAGAACCGGGGAACGAAGATGTTCTCGCTTTCGGGCAAGGTGGAGCGCGTGGGCGTCCTGGAGGTGCCGTTGGGGACGCTGACGCGGCAGGTGGTGGTGGAGATGGGTGGCGGTGTGCCGGAGGGGCGGACGCTGAAGGCGGTGCAGTCCGGCGGGCCGCTATCGGGCGTCTTGCCGGGGAGCGACGTCGACATACCGCTTGAGCCGGGCCCGTACCGGGAGCGGGGGACGCTCCTGGGCGCCGGTGGCCTGGTGCTCCTCGACGACAGCGACTGCATCGTCGATCTCTGCATCTACTTCCAGTGGTTCGCCGAGGACGAGTCCTGCGGGCGCTGCACGACGTGCTTCGCGGGGACGCGGCGGGCGCTGGAGATCCTGAAGCGCATCGCCAGCGGCCGCGGCCGCGAGGCAGACCTTGAGTTGCTGAAGCTGCTGGGGCGGATCGCTGCGAACGCGAACTGCTTCCACGGCCAGGGCGCGCCGACGGTGATCGCTTCGACGTTCCGCTACTTTGAGGACGAGCTGATGGAGCACGTGAGGCACAAGCGCTGCCCGGCAAAGCGCTGCGCCGGGCTCGTGCGGTACGAGGTGCTGCACCAGTCGGAACGGTTGGCTGAGGCGGCGGCGATCTGCCCGGTGGGGGCGGTGGTGGAGGAAGGCGGGGCGTACCGCATCGACCAGGAGAGCTGCGTAAAGTGCGACGCTTGCCGGGAGCAGGCGCCGTACGCGATCGGCCTGGTGGACGAGTTCGGCGTCTAGCGCGGCCAGCGTGAGGAATTCGTGAAGGTGGGGACAGATTGTACCTGCTGAGTGGACAGCCGGCGGCTTGACTTCTCATCTGATTCTCATATAATCCGGGCCACAAGAGGGGGCATATTGTAAGGGGCGCGCGAAGCCTTCGCGGAGGTGAGGGCGTGGACTCTCGTCGTCCTGGCACCTCTCCCTCGGAAAGGTCGTGGGTGAGTGGCAATCGAGGACGCGGACGCCAGGCCGGCCAGTGAGGTCGGCGGGCACGAGCACGATTCAAGCGATGCGCTGCGCATCATTCGCGCGGCCATGGACGAGTCGTTTGCAGGAGTCCTGCTCACGGACACGACCGGCCTAATCGAGTACGTGAACTCGAGCTTCGAAGAGCTGACGGGGCGCCGCGCCTGCGACGTGGTTGGCCGCTCCGCGAGTATCCTGAGCACCGACGAGGACCTCGGCCAGGAGATCGGGGCGGCGCTGAGAGCTGACGGCCAGTGGCGCGGCGAGATCAAGAGCAAGCGCCCGGACGGCGAAGAGTACTGGATGCTGGCGTCGATCCAGCCGCTGCGCTCTGATGACGGCGAGATCAGGCACTACATCGGCGTCAATATCGACATTACGGAGCGAGTGAGGGTGGAGGAGGAGCTGGCGGAGAGCGAGGCGTACTGGCGGGCGCTTGTGGAGAACGCGCCCGACCTCATCGTCGTGGTCGATGAAGACGGTGTGGTTTCGCGCCTTAACCGGGCGCCCCCGGGCTCCACGATGGAGGACGCCGTGGGTCGCCTGGTCTACGACTTCGTACTTCCCGAATCCCGTGAGGCCTGGCGCAAGGGCCTGGCGGAGGTCTTCGCAACGGGCCGGTACGTCGAGTTCGAGGTGACAGCGAGTGACGTGCGGGGCAGAGCGAGGTGGTACGCGGTCATGCTGGGCGCTGTCCGAGACGGCGACTCTGTCGTGGCTGCGGTCGCCAGCATGCGGGACGTGACGAGGCGCAAGCAGGCCGAAGACGACCTCAAGGACCGCGAAGCCCACTGGCGGGCGCTGGTGGAGAACGCGAGCGACCTGATCGCCGAAGTCGACGGGGACGGAGTGATCGGCCGGCTCAACCGGGACCCGGTGGGAAGCACGATAGAGGCCGTGGTAGGCAAGACGGTGTACGATTTTGCTCTACCGGAATCTCAGGCCGTCTGGCGCGAGGCGCTGGCGAAGGCCTTCACGGAGGGCGAGCGTGTCGACTTCGAAGCGCTGGCGGCCGATGGCCATGGCCAGATTGGGTGGTATGCGACTTCGATCGCGCCGGTCTGCGGGGATGGTGGCGTGGTGGCGGCAATCGTCAGTGAGCGTGACATAACGGTGCTCAAGGAGGCTGAGGAACGAATGCGGGCGATCGCCACGGCGGTGTCCGATGTGATCATCGTGGTGGACGGGGACGGCGTTTTCCTTGAGGTGCTGGCGCCGACGATGAAGGAGGGGTTGCTGGTTCTTCCTCCTGATGACCTACGAGGAAGGCGTATCCAGGAGTTCTTGCGGCCCGACCAGGCGGAACTGTCGCTCGCGTTCGTGCGGGAGACGGTCTCCAGCGGCAAGGCGAGGGAAGCCGAGGCTCTGATTGAACTGCCTCAAGGACCGATGTGGCTGTCTGCCCGGTCGGCGCCGCTGAGCCTGGGGGACGGGAGTGTCGTGGCCGTGATTCACGTCGCCGACGTAACAGAGCGCAAACGAGCGGAGCTCGAAAAGCAGGAAGCCGAGACTCGAATGAGGGTGCAGTTCAACGGCATTCCCGTTCCGGTCTATGTGTGGCGTAAATGCGGAGACGGTGACTTCGAGCTGGTGGATTTCAACGATGCAGCCGCGCGAGTCACGCGTGGGGAGGTCCTGAAGATGTCTGGTGTCAAGGCCAGTCAGCTGTACGCCGACGAGCCGGAAATCATCGACGAACTGTCAAGGTGTGTTTCTGAGCAGACGCCCATCAACCGCAAGATGTGGTACCAGTTGCGGGCCACGGGTGAGTCCAGATACCTCGACGTCACCTACGCGTACGCCGAGCCAGATCTCGTGCTCGTACACGCGGCCGACATCACGGAGCGCAAGGAGGCAGAGGAGCGGCTGAGGGCGATCGCCACGGCGGTACCGGACGTGATTACGGTCCTGGACGAAGACGGGCGCGTTCTCGAGGTGCTGAGGTCGGCGGAGAAGGCCCCGCTGTTCGTGGCCGAAGGCGTCGATGCGCGCGGCACCCTTGTGGCGGACTACTTACCCGAAGCAGACGCCAAGCGCGCATTGGCGTTCATCAAGCGGACGATTGAGACGGGCGAAGTGCAGGAGTCGCTGGAAGACCTAAAGTTGCCCGGGAGGGAGGTGTGGGTCGCGGCGCGAGCGGCCCCGCTGACGCCAGCCGATGGGACGCAGGCGGTCGTTATGCACTTGCTGGATGTAACGGAGCGCCGGCGCATGGAGGCAGAGCTCCAGCGCCTGCGTGAGGAGACCGAGGCACGAGCAGAGGAGGGGGTGAAGCGCGCGGCTGAGTACGGGTTGACGTTCCGCGAGATATCGGTGCTGAGCCTGATCTCCCGGGGCAAGTCCGACAAGGAGATCGCTGTCTTGCTGGGGCTGAGCCCGTTCACGGTGAACAAGCACTCGTCGAACCTCGTGCACAAGATGGGCGCGCGGTCGCGCTCGCAGGCGGCGGCGAGGGCAGTGCGCGAGGGCATCATCTAGGGCCGGTAACGAAAAATCGGTATTGACCCCGGGGGGTTCGTGAATCAGCATGGGGGCGTAGGTAATAGCGCCCTTGTCAGCCTGTTTGAATGGATCTCAAGGCGCACCTCTCTTGGATAGCCTGGAGCGAGCGAAGCGCCCGCCCCAGGCTATTTCTTTCGGCGCGGAGCGGCGCTGACCCACACGGCCGCCTGCGTCCAACTCACGACGATTGCACGAATCAGTCTTGTGATAGAGCTTCCCGCGCAAGAGGTCGGGGCGGCCGTTCTGGCGCGAGGTTGCGCTGGCAGGTGGCGGCGCGAGCGGTGCGTGAGGTTATTACTTAGCGCTGTTATGTATTATGCGGCTCTGCTACCTATAAATCAGTATTGACGAGCGTCCGGTGCTGGGGTAAACATGCGTGTTGTAGGCCTTAACGCCCCTGGAGGGCCGGTTCGGCGGAGAATCGAAGGCCGCACCTCTCTTGAATAGCCCGGAGCGAGCGGAGCGCCCGCTCCGGGCTATCGCTCTGGGGCAGGAGTTGCTTATCCACACGGCCGCCCGGGTGGTGACATAACATCATGTCTTGCAGCTGCGGCGGGCGGCTATAATGCCGCCACAACGCTAGCCTGGGAGCCGCCCTTTCCGTGACCACGCCGCTGCGCCGCCAGTACCTGGAGATCAAGCGCCGCTATCCGCACGCGCTGCTCTTCTTCAGGCTGGGCGATTTCTACGAGACGTTTGACGAGGATGCCGAGACGGTGGCGCGGGAGCTGGAGATTACGCTGACGTCGCGGCCGATGAGCAAGGGCGAGCGCGTGCCGCTGGCGGGGATCCCGCACCACGCGCTGGACTCCTACCTGGGCAAGCTGATCGCCCGCGGCTACAAGGTGGCGGTCTGCGAGCAGGTTGAGGCGCCGGCGAAGGGGAAGAAGCTGGTCGACCGGCGCGTCGTGCGGGTGGTGACTCCGGGAACGCTGGTGGAGGACAACCTGCTGGAGAGCGCGGCCAACAACTACCTGGCCGCGCTGGCCGCGGCGGACGGGCGCTGGGGCCTGGCCTATGCGGACGTCTCGACGGGTGAATTCACGTGTCTTGAGGGGGACGAGGGCGAGGTGGCGGCGGAGCTGGGGCGGCTGGGGCCGGCGGAGACGTTGCTGCCGCAGGGCGCCGCGCCGCCGGCCGCTCTCACGGGCACGCTGACGCCGCTGGCGGCGGCCTCGTTCGCGCATAAGGCGGCCGAGGCGGAGCTGCTCGGGCAGTTCGCTGCGGCCTCGCTGGAGGCGCTGGGCCTGGCGGGGAGGCGGCTCGCCGCGAGCGCTGCCGGTGCGCTGATCGGTTACCTGCGGGAGAACCAACCGGCGGTGCTGGGCCACGTGTCGCGCATCGCCCCGCAGCGGCCCGGGCGCTTCCTGTCGCTCGACGCCAGCACTGTCCGGAACCTGGAGATCTTCGAGCCGTTGCGGCCGGGGGCTGAGGGCGCCGGCCGCGCGCCGGGCGCGGGGCGTGAGGGGACGCTGCTGGCGGTGCTGGACCTGACGAAGACGCCGATGGGGGCGCGGCTGCTGCGGCGCTGGCTGGGCCAGCCGCTGCTGGACCCGGATGAGATTGGGGAGCGGCAGGACGCCGTGGCGTTCTTCGCGGGCTCGGCCGTGCGGCGAGGGCGGACGGCGGAGGTGCTGGTGCGGACAGGCGACCTGGAGCGCACGTTCACGCGGGTGTCGTCTGCCGCTGCCGCTGCGCCTGTGGCGACGACGCCGCGCGACCTCGTATCGCTGAGGCGCGGCCTGGAGTCGTTGCCGGCGCTGCGGGAGTTGATCGCCGAAGACGGCGGCGAGGTGGCGGGACGTCTCCTGGCGGAGCTGCACACCTGCGGCGAGACGGCGGCGCTGCTGGCGGCGGCGATCGCGGACGATCCCTCGCCGGGGGCGGTGATCAGGACGGGCTTTTCGGACGAGCTGGACGGCCTGCGAGGAGCGGCGCGGGAGACGCGGCAGTACGTGGCGGAGCTGGAGGGCCGGGAGCGGGAGCGGACGGGGATCAAGTCGCTGAAGGTCGGCTACAACAGGGTGTTCGGGTACTACATCGAGGTGCCGAAGGCGCGCGCCGGGGACGTTCCGGCGGAGTGGCAGCGCAAGCAGACGCTGGTGGGCGGTGAGCGCTACACGACGGAGGAGTTGCGCGGCCACGAGTACAGGGCGCTTTCGGCAAGGGAGCGCGAGGAGGAGACGGAGGCGCAGCTCCTGCGCGGCGTGTGCAGCCAGGTGGCGGCCGCTGGTGCGCGCATCCTTGAGGCGGCGGGAGCGGCGGCGCTGGCCGATGTTTTCCGGGCGCTGGCGGAGGCGGCCTCGCGCTACGGCTACGTGCGTCCGGTTGTCGACGACAGCGACGTGATCGCGGTGCGGGACGGCCGCCACCCGGTGGTTGAGCGTCTGGTGGCGGAGTCGACGTTTGTGCCCAACGACACGGAGCTCTCGTGCTCGGACGCGCAGGTGATTGTGCTAACGGGGCCGAACATGGCGGGGAAGTCGACGTACCTGCGGCAGGTGGCGCTGATCGCGCTGATGGCGCAGGCCGGTTCGTTCGTGCCGGCGGCGGAGGCGCGGATCGGCGTCGTCGACCGTATCGCCAGCCGGGTCGGCGCGCTGGACGACATCGCGGCCGGGCATTCAACGTTCATGGTCGAGATGCTGGAGACGGCGGCGATGCTGAACGGCTCGACGGCGCGCTCGTTGCTTGTCTTCGACGAGGTCGGGCGCGGTACGAGCACGTACGACGGGATGGCGATCGCCCGGGCGGTGGTCGAGTTCATCCACAACCGCCCGGACGGGGCCTCGCGCACGCTCTTCGCCACGCACTACCACGAGCTGACGGAGGTGGCGGCGTCGCTGCCGCGCGTGCGCAACTTTTCGGTGGCGGTGGCGGAAGAGGGCGGCGAGGTGGTCTTCCTGCACCGCATCCTGCCGGGCGGGGCCGACCGCTCGTACGGCGTGCACGTAGCCCGGCTGGCGGGGCTGCCGCGGCCGGTGGTGCAGCGCGCTGAGGAGTTGCTGGCGGCGCTGGAGAACGGTGCCGGTGAGAAGGAGGCCGCGCGGCCGGGGGCGCCTCAGCTGGCGCTGTTCGCGGGGGCGGACGAGGGTCTGCGCGAGGATCTGGCGGCGCTGGAGCCGGATGGGATGACGCCGCTGGAGGCGCTGCGCGTGCTGTACGACCTGGCGGAGAGAGCGCGGGGACCTAGAACCTAGAACCGTAGAACCTAGAACCGTAGAACCTAGAACCGTAGAACCGCAGAACCTAGAGCCGCAGAATCGGATCTGAGTTCGGGCGCGGGCTAGACGGCGCATCTCTGTGGGGCGAGGGTTTGCAGTACTGATCTAACCATCACCCATGGAGGGCAGGAGATCGCAGCAGGATATCGCTCTTGACCTACGAGGGTCGGCTGCCGATCGCCGCGGCGGGTCTCGTCGAAATGACCCGGCTACAGGGTTGAGAACCCCCATCCCCCGTTTGCCATTTCTCAATCTGCTCGCCGTCCCTTCCACAAAGTGGCGCCGCTTTGGCCTTTGGGATAGCGGCGGCGGCCGCTAGAATCGGCGCGAGGTAGTCTGACCAGTTGCCGATACGCATCCTTACGCCGGACGTCGCCGCCCGCATCGCCGCGGGCGAGGTGATCGAGCGCCCGGCGTCCATCGTTAAGGAGCTGGTGGAGAACGCGCTGGACGCCGGCGCCTCGCGGATCACGGTCGAGGTGACGGGGGGCGGCGTGGAGTCGATCCGCGTGACAGACGACGGATGCGGGATTGAGGCGGCGGAGCTGGCGACCGCGTTCGAGCGGCACGCGACGAGTAAGCTGGTGGACGACGAAGACCTGTTGCGCGTCCTGACGCTCGGCTTCCGGGGTGAGGCGCTGCCGTCGATCGCCGCGGTGGCGGCCGTCGAGGTGATATCGCGGCCGCCGGCGAGTGAGGCGGCGGCGGCGCTGACGATCGGCCCGGAGCGAGCGGGGGAGATCGCCTCCAGGGGTGCGCCGGCGGGGACGACGGTGACGGTGCGCGGCCTGTTCGAGCGCCAGCCGGCGCGGCGGGAGTTCCTGCGCACGCCGGCGAGCGAGGGTGGGGCGATCGCGCGGGCGGTGAGCCACTACGCGCTGGCCTACCCGGAGGTGCGCTTTCAGCTGATCGCCGACGGCAGGCAGTCGCTGCACACGCCGGGGAGCGGCGACCGGCGCGACGCCGTGGCCGCCGTCTACGGCCTGGACGTGGGCTCGGCGATGCTGGAGGTGACGGGCGATGCGGGGCCGATCGCCGTTAGCGGGCTGGCCGGGCCGCCGCAGCTTTCGCGCTCCTCCCGCAGCTATATCAGCATCTTCGTCAACCGCCGCTGGATCCTGAGCCGGCGCCTGACGTTCGCTGTCGAGGGCGCTTACGAAGGGATGATGATGGTGCGACGTCACCCGATCGCCGTGCTCGACCTGCGCGTTGAGCCGGGCGCGGTCGACGTCAACGTTCACCCGACGAAGGCTGAAGTGCGCTTCCGGGACGAGTCCGCCGTCTTCAGCGCTGTGCAGAAGGCGGTGCGGGCGGCGCTGGTGACGGCGTCGCCGGTGACGACGGGGGTCGGCGCCGCCGTACGGCCGGAGGCGAGCGTGCCCTTGAGCCTGGAAGCGCCCGCCTGGACGCCGCCGCTCTGGGAGCGGGGAGTCCAGCGACAGGACGAGCGCGAGCGGGGGGCGCCGGCTGTGGGCGTGGCCGCTGCCGGGGACACGCGGCCGACGCCGGCGGCGGCTCTGCCGGCGCTGCGGGTGATCGGCCAGCTTGCCAGCGTCTACATCATCGCCGAGGGGCCGGAGGGGATGTACCTGATCGACCAGCACGCCGCCCACGAGCGCGTGCTCTACGAGCGCTTCTGTGCGGAGCGTGCCTCGCGGCGGCCGGACGTGCAGGGGCTGCTGGAGCCGCTGGCGCTGGAGCTGACGCCAGGGCAGCGGGCGCTCGTGGAGGCCGAGGGGGAGGCGCTGACGGACCATGGCTTCGAGGTGGAGCCGTTCGGGGACGGTGCGTACCTCTGGCGGAGCGTGCCGGCGTCGCTCGCCGGCGATCCGCGGGAGGGGCTGGTGCGCTTCCTCGACGTGATGGCGGAGGAGGACGGCGGAGAGCGGCGGGACCGCGTGGCGATGTCGCTGGCGTGCCACGGGGCGATCCGGGCGGGCAAGACGCTGACGTCCGAGGAGATGCGTGAGCTGGTGCGGCAGCTGGAGGAGAGCGCGACGCCGCATACGTGTCCGCACGGCCGGCCGACGATGGTGCACGTGAGCGCGGAGATGCTGGCGCGCGGCTTCGGGCGCCGCTAGTCGGGGACAGGAGACAGGGGACAGGAGACAGGGGACAGGGCGGCTCGGTGCAGATTGGCTGGACGGTGGCTTTCCACACATTCGCCGTTCGGGCGGCGGCGCTATACTGGGTGCTGAGGGAGCTGGCAGATAGCGAAGCGAGAATTGCACGAAACGGGGACGCCGCGGGAGCGGGCGTACCTGGTCGCGGCTGATCGGAAGCGGCCGGGCGGCGGCGGTGAGAACGCAGTCGCTGAGGGGCGGTGGCGGCCGGCGGCCTCGCTGGAGGAGCTGGCGCTGCTGGCGAAGACGGCGGGGGCGAAGGTGGTGGGGACGACGTTCCAGCGGCTGGACTCCTTCAACCCGAAGACGTACGTCGGCCGGGGCAAGCTGGCGGAGATCGTGGCTCGTCAGCCCGAGGCCGGCTACACTACCGTGATCTTCGACGATGAGCTTTCGCCGTCACAGCAGCGGAACCTGGAGAAGGAGCTCGACGCCAAGGTGCTGGACCGGACGGCGCTGATCCTCGACATATTCGCGCAGCACGCCCGCACGCGCGAGGGCCGGCTGCAGGTGGAGCTGGCGCAACTCGAATACATCTTGCCGCGTCTGCGCGGACAGTGGTCGCACCTGGAGCGGCTGGGCGCTGGTATCGGTACGCGCGGTCCCGGCGAGACGCAGCTGGAGACGGACCGGCGGCTGATCCGCAACCGCATCTCGCACCTGAAGAAGCAGATCGAGAGTGTGCGCCAGCAGCGCGACCTGCACCGGCGGCAGCGGGCGAGGCAGGGGATTCCCGTCGTCTCGCTCGTCGGCTATACGAACGCTGGCAAGAGCACGCTGATGCGGGCGCTGTCGGGCGCGGACGTCCTCGTCCAGGACCAGCTCTTCGCGACGCTGGACCCGGTGACGCGGCGCATTCGGTTGCCGTCGAGCGGGACGGCGCTGCTGACGGACACGGTGGGCTTCATCCAGAAGCTGCCGACGCAGCTGGTGGCGGCGTTCCGGGCGACGCTTGAGGAACTGGAGGAGGCGACGCTGCTGCTGCACGTAGTCGACATAACGCATGCGGATGCGGAGCAGCAGGCGCGTACGGTGGACGAGACGGTGCGCGAGCTGGGGCTCGGCGAGCGACCGCTCCTGATGGCGCTGAACAAGGTGGACGTGCTGGTCGGCGAGGGTTTGGACCCGGCGGAGCTGGAGCCGCCGGCGTGGGCCAGGGGCGGGCTGGTGGTGTCGGCGGAGAAGCGCTGGGGTCTCGAGGAGCTGCGGGCGGCGATTGAGGCGGCGCTGGACGAGGCGGCAGAGCGGGAGCGGCTGGCGGCGGCGCAAACGAGAGCGAACAAGCGATCGACGAAAGACAGGGAGGTAGCCTGATGAAGGCAGCGGTCTACTACGAGACGGGGAAGCCGGACGTGTTCAAGTACGAGGAGCGGCCGGACCCGGACGTCACGGCGACGTCCGTCCTGATCCAGGTGGAGGCGATCAGTATCGAGGGCGGCGATGTGCTGAACCGCGCGGGTGGCGATATGCCGTCGAAGCCGCACGTCGTTGGTTACCAGTGCGCCGGCACGATCAAGGAGGCCGGCGACAGCGTGACCGACCGCAAGGCCGGCGACCGCGTCGTGGCGACGATGCCGTTCGGTTCGCACGCCCAGCTGGTGTCCGTGAGTTCGATGCAGACGTGGACTGTCCCCGACGGCATGGATATCCGCGAGGCGGCCTGCGTGCCGGTGGCCTACGGCACGGCGCACGATTGCCTGTTTGAGTTCGGCGGCCTGAAGGAGGGCGAGTCGGCCCTGATCCAGGCGGGCGGCGGCGGCGTCGGCCTGGCGGCGATCCAGCTGGCGAAGCGGGCAGGCGCGACCGTGCTGGCGACGGCCGGCAGCGACGAGAAGCTGGAGCGGCTCAAGGAGTTCGGGCTGGACCACGGGGTCAACTACCGCGACGGTGGCTGGGTATCGAAGGTGAAGGGGGCGAGCGGCGGCGGCGTGAACCTGGTCGTTGATTCGGTCGGGACGACGCTCGCGGGGAGCATCGCGGCGAGCGGGTACAAGGGGCGGATCGTGGTCGTCGGGAACGCCGGGCGCTCTGAGGAGCGCTGCGTGGACCCGGCCGTCCTGTCGGAGATGAACCGCTCGCTGACCGGCGTCTTCTTCGGCGCCTCGTTGATGCTCAACCGCGCGCGCGCTTACCCGATGGTGCAGTCGCTGATCGAAGATATCGCGCGCGGCGACATCAGAGTCGTGATCGACCGCGAGTTCGCGCTGTCGGAGGCGGCCGCCGCGCACGCTTACATCGAGAGCCGGCAGGCGTTCGGGCGGGTGCTGCTCGTGCCTTAGGCGCCCGCCCTAAGCGCCGGGCGCGGCGCGGGAACGCTCGCCGAGGTGCTGGTCGACCATGAGGAGGCCCGGCGGAGTGTCGCCGGCCAGCTCCAGCATGGCGATGATCTCCGCGGGCGTGTTCTCTTCTTCGACTTGCTCGTTGACGTACCAGTCGAGCAGCGCCTGGGTGGCGTAGTCCCTGGCGCGCGCCGCCTTGCCGTAGAGCGCATTGATGGCGGCAGTCACGGCCTCTTCGTGCTTGAGCACCTGCCGGAAGACGTCGAGCAGGTCCTTGTAGCGGGCCGGGGGCTTCGTGATCGCCTTCAGGTCTACCGTGCCGCCGCGACCGGCGATGTAGTCGATGAGCTTCGTGGCGTGCTGGAGTTCCTCTTCCCACTGAAGGCGCAGCCAGCCGGCCGCACCGCGCAGGTTCTTGCCGTCGGCCCAGGCGGACATCGCCAGATAGACGTAGGCGGATTCGAGTTCGCGGTTGATCTGGTCGTTGAGGGCGTCGCTGATCGGTTTCGTGACCCTGGGCATGGTTGGTCCTTTCGTTCTGGAACTGTCGGGTTCAACGATACAACATGATGGCGGACCGGGGGCGGCACGTGGAGATATTGACAAGTATCTATATACCGTGTACCATGCCAAGCATGACAAGCGAAATCGAAGTAATCCAGGCGCCCGCCGCCCTCTGCTGCCCGGTGAAGGTAATCGCGCCGGACGATGAGGGGATCGGCGAGTCCGCGGCCGTGTTCAAGGCGCTTTCCGACGAGACGCGCCTGCGGATTCTGAAGACGATCTCGCACATGAGCACGCTCTGCGAGTGCAACCTCGTTCCGGAGTTCGGGCTGACGCAGCCGACGATCTCGTACCACCTGAAGGTGCTGCGGGAAGCCGGCCTGATCACGTCAGAGCGGAAGGGGCAGTGGGTGTACCACCGCGTGAACGAGAAGGCCGTGCTGGCAGCAGTGCGACGCCTCTCCGAGGTTGCGGGGTAGGCGATGAGGAATCCGCCGCGCGAGGACCTGCTTAGCGTCATCGAGTGCGAGATCGACCGCCGGCCAGAGGCGCCGGTAATCGCTGACCTGGAGCGGCACATCGTTGGTCTCTCCAGGGAGCCGGAGGCGCTGACGGTGAACTTCGCGCCGGAGGCACGAGAGACGCTGGAGGCGTTCGTCGAGGCCGAGCGTCAGTGCTGTGCCGGCATCGGGTGGTCCGTGAGCGATGGACCGCGCGTAAGCTTGCGCATCGAAGCCGGACCCGACGCGCTGGATGCGCTAACGATGCTGTTCGAATCGGAACGAATAGACAAAGCTCGATAAAGGAGGTCACACAATGACGACCGAGCAAGACATCAAGGAGGAAGTCCGCAGGCGCTACGGCGAGGCGGCGAAGAAGGCCCAGGCCAAGGAGACCCCCAGTTGCTGCGGCGACGAGCCGATCGAAGAGTCGGCGATCTCGTCGACGCTCTACGCGACGGACGAGCTGCAGCACCTGCCGCAGGAGGCCGTGGTCGCGTCGCTCGGCTGCGGGAATCCGGTGGCGGTGGCGGAGCTGAGCGAGGGCGAGGCCGTGCTCGACCTCGGTTCGGGTGGCGGCATCGACGTGCTGCTCTCGGCGCGGCGCGTCGGCCCGCAGGGCAAGGCGTACGGGCTGGACATGACGGACGAGATGCTGGACCTGGCGCGGGAGAACGCGCGCAAGGCCGGCGTGAGCAACGTGCAGTTCCTCAAGGGTGAGATGGAGGCGATGCCGCTCCCGAACGACGAGGTGGACGTGATCATCAGCAACTGCGTGGTCAACCTCTCGCCGGACAAGGACGCCGTGCTGCGCGAGTCGTTCCGCGTGCTGAAGCCGGGCGGGCGCCTGGCGATCGCGGACATCCTGACGCACGACGAGCTGCCGGAGGCGGTCCAGGAGAGCATGAAGGCGTGGACCGGCTGCATCGCCGGTGCGCTGACGGAAGCCGACTACAAGGCGAAGCTGGCGGCCGCGGGCTTCGAGAACATCGGGATCGAGTCGTTCCGTGAGTACACGGCCGAAGACGCCGAGTCCGGCGGCCTGGGCGACGTGGCGAAGGAGATCGCCGGCAAGGGCAGTCTGGGCATCTTCAGCGGCGTCGTCAGGGCGACGAAGCCGGGCGGCGTAACCGGGGCTGCGCCCCGCGGCGAGGCGGTGCCGGTCGTCGCTGCCAAGGACGACGAAGCGGGTCGCTGCTGCTAGCGGCGGGACAGGAGACGAGGGACAGGAGGTCTGTTGTGAGCATTCTTAGCGACCAGGAACGAGAGCACGTGGCGCTCGGCGCTGCTGTGGGAGCTGGGTGCCGCCCCTGCACCCGGTATCACATCAAGGCCGCAGTCAGTTCTGGCCTGACGCACGAAGACGTCCGAGACGACGTTGAGGAGGCCGAGCTTGTACGGATCGACGCTGCGATGAGCATCGCCGTCTTCGCGCGAGGCCTGACCGGCGTCGAGGCGAGGCATGAATCGGCGGTGTGCAGCCCGGCGAGCCGTTCTCGGGCACTTGTTCAGGTGGGAGCGGCGACAGGCGCCAATGCCGGCCACCTTCTGGACGCCGTTCTGCCGCAGGCGCGCGGGCTGGGTCTCACCGACGAGGCGCTGGCCGAAGCGGTGGCGGTGGCGGGCAAAGTGAAGGAGATGGCGGCGAACTTCTTCGCGAAGGACGCGGAGAGGGCGCTCGCCAGCGGGGAATCCGTTGCCGCTGCGCCGGACACAGATGGCTGCGCGCAGGCCGACCCGCCCGCTGATGAGCTGGTGGGGGCGGCGGTGGTGGCGGCGGTGGTGGCGGATGAGCCTTCGAAGGGCGGCTGCTGCTAGGCTGAGACAGGAGGCAGGGGACAGGAGACAGGAGACAGGAGACAGGGGACGGGGCTCGCTTCGGCGGGCCCTGTCTTGCTTTTGGGCGCGCCGTGGCATAATCGGGAGTCGGTGGATGCGAAGATCGCGTACCAGCGCAAGGAAGAGCGGCCGATCCCCGCGGCAGCGGTCCGGCGCCTCTATGACGGCGCGGGCTGGTGGCCGGACTGGAACGCCGATGGCATCGAGCGGGCGATCTCGGAGAGCGTCGCCGTCGGTGCCTGGGACGGGAAGAGGCTGGCCGGCTTCGCGCGGGCGATTTCGGACGGGGAGCACCGCGCGTACGTCGAGGACGTCGTGATCGACCCGGAGTATCGCGGGCGGGGGATCGGCGAGCAGATCGTGGCGGCGCTGGTGGAGGCGATCGGCGACGTGCACATCGTCTCGCTGTTCTGTGAGCCTGAGCGGGTGGAGTTCTACGGCCGCAACGGGTTCCGGGCGAGCGAGACGGCGGTGATGGTGCACCGGGAGCAAGACCGGGCTTAGCGAGAGGGAGCGGGCGACATGTGCCGGAGCATCAAGGTTCTGCGCCGCAAGGACGAGACGGCGACGAATGATGAGATACGCGCGGCGGCTCTGCAGTTCGTGCGCAAGGTGAGCGGCTACCGAACGCCGTCGCGGGCGAACGAGGAGGTCTTCGAGGCGGCCGTCGATGAGGTGGCCGAGGCCAGCCGGCGGCTGCTCAAGTCGCTGCGGCCGGGCGGGCGAGCGTGACGGTCGACGGGTCGCTGGCGAAGCGGCTGCTGGAGGCGCTGCCGGACGTCCCGCGCTGGCTGGAGACGCGAGCGCCGCTGCTCTCGGGAGACTGCGAGGTACTTGGCTTCGTCGAGGCACCCCTGGCGTTCGTCGTCGTCGACCGGCCGCTGCGGCTGGCGTCGATCGTTGGCGAGCCGGAAGCGGAGGTGATCCGCGAGGTCGTAGAGCAAGTGGGAGAGGGCGGCGACGTGCTGGCGCAGGAAGACAACCGCGAGTACGTGGAGCGGGCGCTGCCAAGCTGGAGCGCTGAGACGGCCCACCTGCACCTGCTGGCGGATGAGAGTGCGCTGAGGAAGGCTGTGCCCGAGTCCGAGGTCCCCATTCACCCCGGGCGCGTCGTGCTGTTCCGGCCCGAAGTGCGCGTTGTGACACACGCGTCGCTGGCGCGTGCCGAGGGACTGTCCGCCGAGCTGCGTGAGGATCTGGAGCGGGCGCTGTTGCGGTGGGTCGTGGTCGCGGCGCACACGGAGTTCGGTCAGCTGGCGTCGTTCTGCTACGCCGCCTGGCCGACGGAGACGCTGTGGGACGTCGCGATTGAGACGATGGAGCCGTATCGGCGGCAGGGCCACGGCGCGCGGGCGGTCAAGTTCCTCGTCGACCATATGTGGGAGCAGCGCAAGCGGCCTGTCTGGGGGGCGTTGGAGTCGAATGCAGCGTCGCTGGCGCTGGCGAAGAGGCTTGGCTTCCGGCCGGTAGACACGCTATTCGTCATGCACCCGCCGGGCTACGCGCGCGGCTAGGGCGTGACGGAGACGATCGCGCGGCCTTCTTCGAACGTGACCTGGTAGTCGAACTTCAGCGGCATTGTTTCCAGCGTCTCGTTCGTCTTGTCCTCGATCTCGTCGCGGAGTTCGTTGTCTACGAAGCCGGGGATGTCGTCGATGTCGAACTCGGTGATCGTGAAGCGAGCGTAAGGCCCGTCGAAGTCGACGGAGCCGCGGGCGCGGACGCTGGAGTCGAAGAGGCCGCCGATGACGGGGATGTCGCCGAGGACGGGCAGCTCGCCGTGGGCGAAGGCCTCGGCGTAGCCGTCGTGGAAGCAGATCGTGATCTCGTCGACCGGCAGGTCGTCGCCCAGGAGCTCGTCGGCGCGTGAGGTAACTTCGCTTTCGGTGAGGGTGATCTGGAACGGCGGAGCGCCAAGCTGGTTCCAGACGGCGTCGAAGACGCGGGCGAGAGAGACGTCTCTCTGAATCTCGCGCTCCTCGCCGGAGGGGCTTTTGCAGACGCCGGTCTCGTAAGTGCCGGCGGTCTGGATGAGGAAGTAGGTGACGCCGGCGGCGAGGGTAAGCACGGCGGCGGAGACGAAGATGGAGAGGATGAGGAGGATGGGGTTGCGGACCACGCGGCCATTGTACGCGGCGGGGGCGCAGCGTCCTGCGCTCCTCGCGACGAACGTGGTGCGATTCTGTTATCCGAACAGTCTGCTAAGGGCGGGCGCCAGGTCGCCGCGGCGCTCGACCGCGACGCCGTCGAGGCCCAGCCATCGCGCCATCGACTCGAGCTGAGGAGCGAGTTCAGCCGCGACGTGGTCACGGTCCTGGTCGGGCTCGGAGTGTGAGGCGCAAACCAGGAGTCGGCCCGCCTTCCGGTCCGACTTGAGATCGACGCGGGCGACGAGTTCATCGCCGAGGAGAAACGGGAGCACGTAATAGCCGTAGACGCGGTCCTTCTGAGGGACGTAGATCTCGATGCGATAGCGGAAGCCGAACAGGCGCTCCGTGCGGTCACGATCCCAGATCAACGAGTCGAACGGCGACAGCAAGGCACGTGCATCGATCCTGTGGGGGTGGCGCGCCCCGGGATTGAGGTAGGCGGGGTCCTTCCAGCCGGCGACTTCGAGCCGATCCAGTGCGCCCGAGGCAGCCAACTCATCGAGTACCACGCGCGACCTGGTGATCGGGAGGCGGTAGTAATCGGCGAGGTCGTGGGCGGTGCCGATGCCGTGCGACTGCGCAGAGAGGAGGAGCAGGCGGCGCAGAGCTTCGTCCTCCTCCGGGGCGTCCGCCTCGAAGTGCTGGCGGGGGATCACACGCTCGGGGACGTCATAGAGGCGAGTGAACCCGCGCCGTCCGGCGATCGTCACGGCACCGCGCGCGAAGTGCCATTCGAGCGCGAACTTGCCCATGCCCCAGCTCCACCAGGTACCGCGGCGGCGCCTGGGGTCGTCTAGATCGGAGACCGTGAGGGGTCCGCGTTGCCGGACTTCGTCCAGAACACCGTTGACGTACCTGGAGTGCTCGGCAGCGATGTCGCGCATGCGATGGACCCACTCGGAACCCACCATCCGATGGCGGAAGAGAGGGTACTGCTCGACCGGTATCAGCGATGCCGCGTGCCCCCAGTACTCGAAGAGCTTTCGGTCGCTGTAGGCGTAGTCGTCGAGCCGTTGGCGGTCGTACGGCCCGAGGCGCGAGAACACGGGAAGGTAGTGGGAGCGGACCAGCGCGTTCACTGAGTCGATCTGGAGGAGGCCAACGCGCCGTAGCACGCGACGGAAGTGTGACGCATTCGCAGCGCCCTTCGGTGGCGGATCGGCGAATCCCTGCGCGGCGAGGGCGATGCGGCGGGCATGTGGAGGCGAAAGGCGCCTGAGACGCGCTGTCATGGCGGACATTATAGGCATCCGCTGAGCGTTGCTCGCCCTCGCGATGTCACTGGCCGGGCGCCGGGGCCTATTCGGCGGCTCTTGCGCGCTCCTGTTCGATCAGCTCGCGGCGGAGGATCTTGCCGGTCGGCGACTTGGGGATGGCGTCGACGAACTCGATCTCGCGCACCTTCTTGTAGGGCGCGACGCGCTCTTCGACGAAGCCCATCAGCTCGTCGGTGGAGACTTCCTTGCCCTCACGGATGAGGACGAACGCCTTGGGGATCTCGCCCGAAGCGGCGTCGCGCTTGGGGATGACGGCGGAGTCCATGACGTCCGGGTGCTCCATGAGCAGTCCTTCGAGTTCGGCGGGGGCGATCTGGTAGCCCTTGTACTTGATCATCTCCTTCTTGCGGTCGAGGATGGTGACATAACCTTCCTCATCGAGGGAGACGATGTCCCCGGTGGCGATCCAGCCGGGCTCGGGCAACGTCTCTTTAGTCGCCTCTTCGTTGTTCCAGTAGCCCTTCATCACCTGCGGGCCGAAGACCATCAGTTCGCCGACTTCGCCGGGGCCGAGCTCCTTGCCGTCGTCGAGGGAGACGACCTTCTCGACGGTGTCAGCGACGGGCGGACCGACGGTGGCGTCTTTGATGCGATTGATCGGGTTGATGTTGGTGACGGGGCTGGTCTCGGTCAGGCCGTAGCCCTGGAGGACGGTCGTGTCGAGGGCCTCGGCGGCGGCGCGGGCGACCTCCGGCGGCAGCGGGGCAGCGGCGGAGGTGATCGACGTCAGCGAGGAGGTGTCGTACTTGCCGATGTCCGGGAAGTTGGCGAGGGCGAGGAGCGCCGGAGGCACGGCGAAGAGCTGCGTGATCTTGTGGCGCTGGATGAGGTCGAGGCAGAGGTTGGGGTCGAAGCGGGGCATGATCACCTGGGGGATACCGGCGGCGAAGCCACAGGTCATGAGCACTACCATGCCGTAGATGTGGAAGAAGGGCAGGAAGTCGAGGTTGGTGCTGTAGCCGGAGGAGATGCCTGTGGTCAGTGTCTGCCGGACGTTAGAGGTGAGGTTGTAGTGAGTTAACATAACGCCTTTGGGCAGACCGGTGGTGCCGGAGGAGTAGGGGAGGGCGGCGAGGTCTTCCAGCGGGTTGATGCGGACGGGCTTCGGGTCGTCAGCGGCCTCGCCGGCGAGCGTCCAGACGCCTTCGATCGGGAAGATGTGCTTGAGGGCCGGGAGGTGCTCGCGGACTTTCTCGACGAGGGGGACGAGGGGGCCCATGGCGAAGATGGCGGAAGCGCCGGCGTCTTCGAGCTGGTGCAGGAGTTCGCGCTCCTTGTAGAGAGGGTTGAGAGTGGTGACGGTGCCACCGGCGAAGAGGATGGCGTAGAAGGCGATGAAGTACTCCGCGGAGTTGCCAGAGAAGATCGCGACGCGATCGCCTTTCTGGATGCCGTTGTCCTGGAGGAAGCGTCCGAGTTTGCGGCAGGCGGTCCAGGTCTGCCCGAAGGTGTACTCGGTGTTCTCGTGGGTGATGAGCGCGGGCTTGTCGCGGTACATCTCAGCCGCTGGCGCCAGGAGGTCGGGCAGGGTGACCTCCGGATAGGGCTTGATGCTGTACCAGGGGCTATGGAACAGGGTCATGGCTAGTCCTTCCGGGCTATGTAGTAGGCGTTCATAATGTCGCCTTCGACTCGCTTCATGTCAACCGAGGTGAAACCGGCGTCGGCGAGCATGTCCCGGGCGAGTTGCTCTCCCCACATGGTGCCGAGACCAGCGCCGCCGAGCGCGAGCGAGACGGTCATGCAGTGCATCGTGGATATGCTGTACTGCATTGGCGCGAGCGGGTTCTGCAGGTTGTCTGCGAGGTCGCTGGAGGCGGCGATGTCAACCATCAGGAAGGCGCCGCGGGGCCGCAGAGCGTTGGCGATGTTCTGCAGGACCTGCGCCGGCTGGGCCTGGTCGTGGATGGCGTCGAAGGCCGTGATCAGGTCGAAGGCTTCGGGCTCGTCAATCGCCGCGAGGTCGTGTACGGCAAAGCGGGCGTTAGTGAGCCCGAGGTCCTGCGCCTCGGCTTCGGCGGCGGCAACGCCTTCGGTGGAGAAGTCGTAGCCGGTGAAGCGGCTGTTGGGGAAAGCCCGGGCCATGATGTTGATGGCGTGTCCCTGGCCGCAGCCGGCGTCGAGGACGTCGATGCCGTTCGTCAGCCGCTCCGGGAGACCCTCGACGAGCGGTAGGGTCACTCGCAGCAGCCGGAAGTCGACGACCTTGGCGCTCTCGTCCGCCATGAGCTGCTGGAACCTCTCGAAGCGGTCGTAAGGGACGCCGCCGCCGTTCCGGAAGGATTCAAGAAGTTCATCTTCGACGTTGCCGAAGAGAGGCACGAACTGCGCGATCGTAGCGAGGTTGCGCCGGCCGGCAGCACGGGTGAGCGATGCGGCGTGCTCCGGCGGCAGGCGGTACGTGCGGGCGGCGGCGTCGAACTCGACGACGCGGCCGGCGGTCATCGCGGCCAGCCACTCGCGGACGTAGCGCTCGTTGAGGTCGGCCGCGCTGGCGATCTCCTCGCTCGTGGAGGGTGGCAGGGCCGCCATCGCGTCGAAGAGCCCGGCGCGGTGCGCGATGCTTGTCATAAGTGTGAGCATGGCGCTGCTCATCATGCCCATCATCTGGAACATGAACGCCTTGGCCTTGTTTTGGTCGATCGCCGGGGTCGTCAAAGGGGCCTCCCTGTCGCTCTGCCTCGTGCGGCGGCCTTTGTTGTCGTGAGAGAGCGCCTAGTTGCCGAGGAGGGAGGGGTAGCCGAGGGCGACGATGTCTTCGACGTACTCGGAGCGCCAGCCGGGGTTAGGGACGGGCTTGCGGCGCTCGCGGTACCAACCGTGGATCTTGATGTACTGCTCCTCCAGGAAGCGTCGCCAGGTGTTCTCTTCCGCGAAGAGTTCGGCGTCCACTTCTTCGAGGCGCTTGTCCATCTCCTCGGGGTCAACGTCGAGGTCCTCACGCCAGTAGTCGGTGAGGTAGTCGAGCGTCTCCTCGAGGCTGCTGCGGCACTCTTCGAGGAGGGCGAGCATGAAGCCTTCTTCGTCGACGCGGCGGCCGCGCAGGCGCACGGCGGTGGCGCAGCTCTGGCAGAGGAGGACGAACTTGCGGGAGTCGCAGTTTTCGCGATGGGTGCAGCCGGCGCAGAGCGGCGCCCACTCGGCGGCTTCGGGCGTGCGCAGATAGCCGACGAGGACTTCCTCTTCGAGGCTGCCGCAGCGGGGGCAGGATAGCTTCTTGGCGAGGATGTCGTTGATGGCGCGGTGCCAGTCAATCTGCATGACCGTTCCCCGTTACTCCCTCTCTGCTCCGGGGCGTTTAGCGGATACATCATAGGTGTTTTCGGCCCGCTGTCAACACGTTCGCGGGGCCGTTCAGGGAAGAGTCGCGCGAAACCAGCCCGATTGCCCAGGGGCTTCCTCGACGCCGACGGCGATTGACGTAACGTTGGAAGCGCCCCGCTCCCGTAAGGCGTCAACGATTCGGCGGGCGATGTATTCCGCCAGACGCTCCGCTGTGGAGTTGTCCACCGGCAGTTCAGCGACGTCAGAGCGCGGGATGACGTAGCGGCGATCGCCGAACCTGACCTCGAACTCGTCGTCTGAGGCGGCGATCGCCAGGGACCGGTTCGCAAGCGGTAGGAGGAACTTGTGATCGAGTTCGCTGCAGATGCTGCGGACGAGCGCTTTGGCCTCGCTGAAGTCGAGGACCCAGGCGTCCGCCGTCAGATCACCGTCGATCTCGACCGTTAGGGCGTAGTTGTGACCGTGCAGCGGCTCGCACTCGCCGGCGGACGTTGTGAAGTGCGCGGCGGCGAAACGCAGGGTCTGGTGATCGAGGACGATGCGGAAGGACACAACAGGGCGAGGATACCGGGCGGAGCCGTCCGGAGGCAATCCAGGAAAAGAACGAAAGAGGTTCGCACTATATATGTTATGTGCATTACCCATAAGGAACCGGGCAGGGAAGGGGCCGGGAGGCTCACGAATCGCCAGGGAGGCCTGGGCCATCGGCGCGCGTGACAGCCCTGGTGCACGCGCGCGGAACCAAACGACACGGCGCGCGCGTAACTTCAAGTGTGCGTCTCCCAATTGCCGCGCCTTCCTGGCCGGTGCTACACTCAAATGAGGCCCCGGAGCGGCCTGGATGGGCGTCCGGGGGCAGTCGTGGGAGGCGCCAGGTCAGTGTGGCGGCGCCTGTTCGCTGCTTATGTAAATTACCGGGGGCAGATAGGCGGGATCGCTGATGTGGAAGACGATAAAGCTTAGCCTGGCGCTGACGTTCGTCACGCTCGTCGTGGCGTTCGGTGGCGCGCTGGGCTTCGCGCTCGGCGAGGACACCGGGGGTGGTTCCGCGGGCAGCGCGACCGTCCCCAACTCCAGCGATGAGTTCGGGCTCCTCGACGAGATCGCCGACATACTACGGGAGGACTTCGTCAATCCGGACGCGGTCACGGACCAGGCGCTGCAGCAAGGGTCGATCCAGGGCATCATCGATGAGCTGGGTGACCCGCACACCGTCTACATCACTCCGGAGAGCTATCAGAACGGCACCGACCTCATCGGCGGCACGTTCGAAGGGATCGGCGCGACGGTGGACCAGGACCCGGTGACGGGCGAGATCATGATCGTGGCGCCGTTCCACGGCTCACCGGCCGAGGCGGCCGGCATCCTGCCCGGAGACGCGATCCTGGCCGTGGACGGCGAGTCGACAGAAGGCTGGAGCGTGCAGGACGCGGTGAGCCAGATCCGAGGGCCCGACGGCAGCACGGTGACGCTGACGGTGCGCCACGCGGACCGCGAGACGGAGGACGTGGCGATCAAGCGGGGGACTATCGTCGTGCCGACGGTTTTCTTCGACGAAGTGCTGGACGAGGACGGCGAGGTGGTGCCGGAGCTGGCTTACATCGAGATTCAGCAGTTCACGGAGCGCACGGTGGGTGATATGCGGGAGGCGCTGAAGCAGGTCGAGGACGGCGGCTACAGCGGGTTGATCCTGGACTTGCGCCTGAACCCGGGCGGCGGCCTGGACGCGACGGTGAGCGTGACGGAGATGTTTATCGACGGCGGTCTGGTACTGACGCAGGTAGACCGCGACGGAGTCGAGATTCCTTTCGAGGCGCACTCCGGTGGCGAGGCGACGGAGATTCCGATCGTGATCCTGGTCGGCCCGAACTCGGCCAGCGGCTCCGAAGTGCTGGCGGGCGCGCTGAGGGACCACGGCCGCGCGCAGCTGGTCGGCGACCAGACGTTCGGTAAGGGTTCTGTCAACCAGCTGCGTGACCTTTCCAACGGCGGCGCGCTGTACGTCACGATCGCGCGCTGGCTGACGCCCAACGGCGACCTGATCGAAGGCGTTGGCCTGACGCCGGACGTCCAGGTGGACACGACGACGGAGGAGCTGCAGAGCGGCTTCGGCCCGCAGCTATACGCCGCCATCGACCTGCTGGAGCAACAGCTGGCCGCAGCGGCCCAGTAGAAGGGTTATGTAAACCTCTCCCCTTCCGGGAGTCCCCGTGGCCGAAAAGACAGTCAGCACCAACAAGAAGGCCGCCTTCGACTACGAGCTCCTGAAGAGAGTGGAGGCCGGCCTATCGCTCACCGGCACGGAGATCAAGTCGATCCGCGACGGCAGCGTGAGCATCCGCGAGGCTTACGTGAGGCCAAAGGAGGGTGAGCTGTGGCTGGTGGGGGCGCACATCGCGAAGTATGCGCCGGCGGCGGGGACGAACCACGAGCCGACGCGGGACCGCAAGCTGCTGCTGCACAAGCGCCAGATCCGCGAGCTGGAACGCGAGGCGACGACGGCCGGGGCGACGATCGTGCCGACGCGGCTGTATCTGAAGAACGGGCTGGCGAAGCTGGAGATCGCGCTGGCGCGGGGTAAGCGCAAGTACGACAAGCGCCAGACGATCGCCAAGCGCGAAGCGGAGCGGCGGATGCAGCAGGCGACGCGGCGGCGCGCCTGAACCCCGCGCCTGAGGCCCCTCCCTCCCCTCTCGTGAGATCGCTCATATGTGCTAGAATTGGTGTGCAAGTGGGGACGCAAGGATTCGACAGGGAAAGTTGATCCCGGTTTGCAGGTCGAGGTCGCCAGACCCTCGTAAATCTCCTGGCACTTAAGCCTAACTGGCGAAAACCAGTACGCTCTCGCCGCCTAACATTAGGTAGCGACGTTGAACGCAGGCCTCACCCCGATGGGCGGCGATTCAGCGACGTAATGTCGGGGTGCTGTCTCCTTACGCCGATAGCGGAGGCAAAAGACAATCGGCTTTGCCCGCCGGTTACGCGGCCGCCAGCGGTACGCCGGGCGAGACTCAAGAGACGGCTAAGCCTGTAGACGGCCTGGTGGGTTTTCTTCTGGACGAGGGGTTCGATTCCCCTCCGTCTCCACCACAGCGACATCTGACGCGGCCGGCCGCTGGCCGGTGCACCGGAACAGCGTGCCGAAGGCCATCTCCCGGTACGTGACGCCGGTGAGGTACTTCGCCATCGTCGCCTTCCACGGTTTGGCAACGGCGTAGTCCGCCTCTGGGTCGCCTGTGCCGTAGTGGTTCACCCACCATTCCGCGAAGCGAGTCAGCGGCCAGCCAAGCGGTCCCTTCGCCCTGGTTGTTCGCATGTCGTACACGGTGAAGCGCCCACCCGGGCGAAGCAGGCTTGCGGCGGCGGCGATGGCCCGGTCGCAATCCGGCACGATTGACAGACAGCACCACGAAAGCGCGCCATCAAAGGGCCCCTCCACAAGGCGGTCTACATCCTCCGCCTGGCCCTCTATCAAGTCCACGTTTTTCCAGCGCCCCTCGTCCACCCTCCTGGCTGCTTGTTCAAGCATTGCCGGCGTGTAGTCGAGCCCGATCAGCTTACCGGCCGGACCGATCCGCTCCTCTATGAACGGAAAGTTCTTCCCGGTGCCACAGCCGATGTCCAGTACCGTGTCCCCTTTGCGGATGTTCGTCTCCGCCACCGCTCTGCGCCGCCACCGATCCAGGGGCGCCCAGAAGGACATCATGCGGTCATAGTGTGGCGCGAGCTTCGTGTACCGGTCTTGCACGGCTTCTGGTTCCATCGGGCCGATTATATCTTGAGAGGAGTTGGTGGCCCTTGCTCTTAGTGCGCCGGCCTTCTGAAATGGCGGTGCCGGACTTCACCGTTTCCAGAGAGGACCGAGGAGGAGCTTTCCGTAGGCCGGGCTCCGTGACGCTGGCGACTTCGGCCTCTGATGTCTTGAAGCGCCACACGCCGTTGACGAGATTGCGGGGTCGAAGTAGGCTGTTGGCCGATTCCCTGCTGTGCAACAGGAGGAGACGACAGATGTCGGTGAGCAGATTCCCGCCGCGGGCCCGATAGGATGGCGGCTGAGCGATACCGGTCGCTAAGCTTCTGGCACGATTCGCTGGCGGACGATCTGACACCACGGGCGTCGCTGAGTGGTGATCACGCCGCTGATGTGGCGATCGTTGGCGCCGGGTACACAGGCCTCTGGACTGCGTACTACCTGAAGAAGGCGCAACCAGGCCTCGAAGTGACGATCGTTGAGGCGGAGATCGCCGGGTTCGGCGCGTCCGGCCGCAATGGCGGCTGGTGCCTGGGTGCGCTTGCTGGAATCGACAAGTGGCTGGCCGATCCGGCGCGCCGGGACGGTGCGATATCGCTGATGCGCGCGATGTTCGACGCCGTCGATGAAGTCGGGCGTGTGACCGAGGCCGAGGAGATCTCCTGCGACTACGCCAAGGGCGGGACGATCAGCGTGGCAACAACAGCACCGCACGTTGGGATGCTGCAGCGGCAAGTGGAGGAGTTCCGCTCGCTGGGGTTCGGTGAGGAGGACTTCGGCTGGCTGGATCCGGGCGAGTGCCGGTCGCGAATCGGCACGCGGAGGAACCTTGGCGGAATGTTCATGTCGCACTGCGCGGCGATCCACCCGGCGAAGCTGGTACGCGGGCTGGCTGAGGTCGTTGAGAGGCTGGGAGTCCGAATCTACGAGCTGTCGCCGGTGCGATCGATTGGGGAGCGGACGGTGTTGACGGACTCGGGGCAAGTCCGGGCCGGTGTTGTACTGAGGGCGACTGAGGGCTATACGCCCCGGCTGTTGCGGCACGGGCGGAAGCTGATTCCGATTCACACGATGATGGTGGCGACCGAACCGTTGCCGGAGTCGGTGTGGGACGAAATTGGGCTGGCCGAGCGGGAGACGTTCGGAGACCCGCGACGGGTGACCATCTACGGCCTGCGGACGGCGGATGGCCGGCTGGCGTTCGGTGGCCGCGGGGAGTACTATTTCGGATCCGGTATCCGGGATACGTTCCCGCCTGACGATGCGGGCTTCCGGCGCGTGCAGCACACCCTCGTCGATCTGTTCCCGGCGCTCCGGGAGGCGGAGATCACGCATCGCTGGGGCGGGCCGGTGGGTGTGCCGCGAGACTGGCGGCCGTCTGTGGGACTTAACCGGCTCAGCGGGCGAGCGTGGGCCGGGGGTTACGTCGGTGAGGGGGTGGCGGCGTCGAATCTTGCCGGACGGACGGTGGCCGATCTGATCCTGGAACGAGAGACGGAGCTTGTGGGGCTGCCGTGGGTGGGAACGCCGTTCCCGCGCTGGGAGCCAGAACCGGTCCGCTGGGTCGGAGTAAAGGCGATACGGGCGTTAGCTGAATCGGTGGACGCGACTGAGATGAGAAGCGGGAAGACACCGAAGCTGCGGTCGCGGGTGTTGAGGTCGTTCGTGGGTTAGCACCGGGCGCGCTCGCCCGAGGGATCGTGAACTCGCGAGTGGAGCCGCTGAAGGCGGTTGGCGCCGCCGACGGCATCCTGGTGCCGACCCTCACGGATGGCCAGGTCCGGATCGACGGGGTTCCCAGGCCCTAGCGGGCGCAACTCTTTCTTCGGACCCCAAAACTCTACGGAGCACTCTTCTCCGTGCGTACGTCGAGCGGCAGCAAGGTGATCAGTGCCGGAAGCAGCAACAGCGTCGCAAGCCAGCTTAGCAGCATGATGGACGCGAGAAGTGCGCCCACAATGATGTACGGCACGAGCGACGCGAAGAACAGAGGCACGAAGCCGATTGCGATGATGAGCGCGTTCCTCGTCAGCGCTCGCGCAGGTTCATCGAAGAACTTCTGGAGAGCCTCACGTGAGCCGCCGAGCTTGTCGGCGAGTTCGCGGTACCGCTGAACGAAGTGAATCGCGAAGTCGACACCGATACCAAGCACCAACGTTGAGAGCACGGCCAGCGGCATGTCGTAGTCTTTGCCAACCAGCCCCAGAGCCCCGTATACGAGCAATACCGTTGCGGACATCGGGACCATCGCCAGCAACGCCCAACGAAGCGAGCGGAAGAGCAAGACCATGAGGACGAGCACGACTATGAAGGTGCTGAGGAAGGCTTTTAGCATCCCGCTGACCATCTTGTCCTGCCAGACCAGGTTTAGATACGTCTCCCCCGCCCACTCGACGATGACCCCGGCGGGGAGAGGTCTCTCTGCAACGTGCGACTCAGCGTCGTCGATGACGGACTGCATCGCCGTGTTGTCGCCGTTGTTCATCAGGACCTGCACGTTGGCGCGCTGGTAGTCGCTGGTTATCAGGGAGCCGACTGCGGCAAGCTGCGGGACTGCCGCGGCCGACGCCAGCGAAGCTTCGATCGCAGTTCGGTCGCCGGGGATCGTCCGCGAGGCTTCGTCGCGGTCGTTCGCAAGATAGTTCTCGGTCGTGACGACGTCGACGTATGAGGTCGTCTGGCCGACAAATTCGTTGGCCGCCATGCGGTCCTGGAGGTCTGCGACTGCGGCGGCCACGGCCGGGTCGCTCAGAGTCGCTGGGGCCTCCGCCTCCACGACGAGGCTTGCGTTGTAGACACCGGGCAGGTGGTCGTTGAGAGCCTCGGTCGATTGGCGAATATCGCTCCCCGGCTTGAACCAGTTGACCGGGTTGTCGTTGACCTTGATCCGAGTGATGCCGGGAACGGCAACTATGGCAAGCAGGACGAACGCGGGAAGGATCAATCGCGAGCCACCGACTGCCCAGCCGCCAAGCCGCTGTAAGCCGCGGTCCAGAACGCGACTGCTCCATCCGGTGTTGGTCGTCGTTACGCGTGCGAGGCCTTCCTCGCCAAGCAGCATGATGAACGCAGGTATGAACAGCATGGTCAGGAGCCAGGCCGAGAACACGCCGAAGGCCACGAAGATACCGAACACACGCACCGGCGGTATCGGCGCCAGGGCGAGGAAAGCAAAGGCAACTGCGGTCGTGAGCGTGGTGTAGGTGATGGGCACGAACAGCTCTTTGTAGACCGCCCGAAGGGTCTCTCGCCTGTCCCGGTGCCGGGGGTAGCGGTCGAAGAACTCGCTAAGGACGTGGATGCTGTCGAGGATTGCGATAGGCATGAGGAAGATGGGGATCATCGACGCCATGATGTGCACGGTGAAGCCCATGCCGATCATGAGGCCCATCGTCCAGATCACGCTGAGCATCGCAACGGCCATCGCCGGAATCACGAGGCTCAGCCGGCGGAAGAAGAAGAGCATGAGCAGGAAGATGAGAAGACCGGCGAGAGGAGCGAGAATGCCCATCTGGATGAACATGTCGCGACCGAACGCCTCCTCGGCGAGGGGCAGGCCGGCGACGTACGTCTCCGTGCTGGCGGGAAGGTTGCCCTCGTTAATCAGGCTGTCGATCGAGGAAGAGACGCCGTTGGCGTCGCCCTTGCTCTCGAGCGGGATGAAGACCGCCAGAGCCCGTGCGTCCGAAGAGATGACGCGCCCCGCGAAGAGCGCGTTCTCGTCCACCGCGGCAGCGATGCTTTCGACGTCGTCAGACGAAAGCGCTCCCGTCGGGACGTCCGTAGCCGACTTGAAGCTGACGATCTGTTCACCCACGACGCCGTCGAGTGCCGAGATCTCATCGATCAGCACGGACGCCGCGCTGACGGTCTCGGACTTCAGGACGCCGCCCTCGTCTACGACGCCGAGGGCGATGACGTCTCTGGTGCCGAAGTCTTCACGAAGCGAATCGTTGAGGACGCGCACCGGATCGTCACCTGGCAGCATGTTCTCCGGATTGGTGTCGATCTGGACGCGAACGATGAGCGCTGCTAGGACGACGGCGATGACGAGCGCTGACGCGATGATGAAGCGCGGCCGATCGATGGCGAGATCTACGATGGCCGATCCGATCGAGTCGAGTCGCTGCGAACGAGGGGCAGACATTCGGTCAGTCGCTGACGTGCTTGCCGCGGAAGATGAAAATGAAGGCCCAGAGGACTACGGCTGCCGAGGTAAAGATGGGGCTGATGAGGAAGCCCTCGCCGATGAGGCCGGTGACGATGAACGAGAGGCCGACTACGGCGAAACCAGATGTGATGCGCGGCACGTAGGACCGGCTATCGAGGAGCGTCGGCAGGAGCGACGGCAGGAGGATGATGTTGCCGATGGCGACGACTACGTCCCACATCAGGCGTAGGCCGTGACATCTACGGGGTCGCCGTACTCCATCTCGCCCCAGTTGACGCCGGACTTGGTGTCGATCTTGAGGGGGACGGCCATTTCGATGCCCTTCGGCATTATGTCGAGGCAGAGGGCGCGCACTTCTTCCAGCTCGTGGCCGGGGCACTCGAAGATCAGCTCGTCGTGGACCTGGAGCGTCATCAGGCTCTTCAGGTTGCGGTTCTGGATCTCGGTGTCGAGGCGGTTCATCGCGATCTTGATGATGTCGGCGGCGGTGCCCTGGACCGGCATGTTGACGGCGGCGCGCTCGGCGGCCTGGCGGACGTTGCGGTTGCCGGCGCTGATCTCCGGGATGTAGCGGCGGCGGCCGAAGAGCGTCTCGGCGTAGCCGTTCATGCGCACCTTCGTCACTGTATCGGAGACGTACTGCTGGATTCCGGGGTACTTCTCGAAGTAGGTCTTGATGAACTCGGCGGCTTCCTCCCGCGGGATGCGTTCGCGGACGGAGAGGCCGTACTCGCTGAGGCCGTAGAGGACGCCGAAGTTGAAGACTTTGGCCCGGCGCCGCATCTCCGTCGTCACCTCGTCCAGAGGGACGGCGAAGACCTGCGAGGCGGTCGCCGCGTGGATGTCCTCATCGCGCTCGAAGGCGCCGACGAGGGCGGGGTCCCGCGTGATGTGCGCCATGATGCGCAGTTCGATCTGCGAGTAGTCGGCGGAGAGGAGCTGCGGTTTCTTGCCGGTGTCGCGCGCGATGAAGGCCCGCCGCACCTGCGCGCCGATATCGCCGCGGACGGGGATGTTCTGCATGTTGGGGTTGCTGGAGGAGAGGCGGCCGGTGGCGGCGCCCGTCTGGTTGAACTCGGTGTGGATGCGCTTCGTCTTCGGGTTGACGAGGAACGGTAGCGGGTCGAGGTAGGTGGACTTGAGCTTGGTCAGCTCGCGGTAGCTGAAGATGAGGTCGATGATCGGGTGGACGCCGCGCATCGCCTCGAGGGAGTCCTTGTCGGTGGCGTGGGCGCCGCTCTTGAGGCGGCGCGTCTTCGGCAGGCCGATCTCGTCGAAGAGGATCTCGGAGAGCTGGGCCGGCGAGCCGATGTTGAACTCGTGGCCGACGGTCTTGTGGATCTCGTCTTCGAGGCGGTGGATCTCCTGCGCCAGCGACTCCCCCATCTCGTGAAGGGTGCCGGTGTCGACGGCGACGCCGGCGAGTTCCATGTGCGCGAGGACGGGGATCAGGGGCATCTCGATCTCCTGGAAGAGCTGCTCCATCCCCTTCTCGGCGATCTCCGGAGCGAGTGCTTCCCGCAGGCGGCCGACGGCGTCGGCGTGGGCGCAGGCGAGGTCTCCGGTGGCCGCGATCTCGGCCTGATCGATCGTGATGCGGTCGGCCTTCTTGCCGCCGTGGCCGAGGAGCGCGCCGCGGTCCGGCAGGTCGCCCTGGAAACGGCGGGCGTAGAGCCAGTCGAGCGCGAGGTTGCCCTCTTCGGGCCGGCCGCTGCCGCCGCCCTCGCCGACGAGGAAGGCGGCGATCATCGTGTCGAACTCGACGCCGCTCAGCTCGGTGCCGTGGTTGGCGAGTACGACGTAGTCGAACTTGACGTTATGTCCAGTAACGGCCACTTCTGCCCCACCGAGGAGCGGGGCGAGGTTCGCCAGGACGGCGTCGATCGGCAGCTGCTCAGCGTCGCCGAGACGGCGCGCGTGCCCGACCGGCACGTAGTGCGCCTCGCCGCCGCCGAGCCCGAGTGTGAAGCCGACGATGTCCGCTGTCATCGGCTCGCGCGTCGTTGTTTCGAGGTCGAGGACGAACGACTTCTGCTTGCGAATCGCCTTCACGACGCGATCGAGCGTCTTCTCGTCGCGCACGACTGAGAATTTCTGCTCCGTCGCCGGTTCGGCCGCGGCGGCCGGTGCCTCGGCGGCTCCCTCCTTCTCCGGTAACCGCGGGACGAGCGTGCGGAATTCCAGTTCGCGGAAGAGGTCACCGACCCTGCCCTGCTCGTAGTGGGAGTAGAAGTCGGCGGCGTCCATGCCCAACGTTATGTCAGGTACGTCGCAGACGATCGTCGCCAGCAGCTTGGACTGACGCAGCTGGTCCGCGTGCTCGACGATCAGGGCCTGCTGCTTGGCCGACTTGATCTCGCCGGTGCGATCGAGCATCTCTTCGACCGAGCCGAACTGCTCGATGAGCTTGGCGGCGGTCTTGTCGCCGACGCCGGGGATGCCGGCGATGTTGTCGGACGTGTCGCCTTTGAGCGCCTTGAGGTCGGTCATCTGGCTGGGGTAGACGAGGTAGCGCTCTTTGACGTCGTCCGCCGTCCTGTAGATGACGGAGTCGCGCTGGTAGGGCCTGTACATCCAGAGGTGGACGCCCTCCCGGACGAGTTGGGCGATGTCGGAGTCCATGGAGACGAGGTACGTTTCGACTCCCTGCGCGGCGGCCTGGGCAGCGAGCGTGCCCATGAGGTCGTCTGCCTCGTAGTTCTCCTTCTCGAATACCGGAATGCCGAACGTCTCGATCACCTGGCGGCAGCGTTCCAGCTGGCGGTTGAACTCCTCGCGCTCCTCATCTGGCATCGGGACGCGTGTCGCCTTGTATGACTCAGCGATCTCGTTGCGGAACGTGACGGCGCCCTTGTCGAGCGTGACGATGACGTGCGTCGGCTCGAGTTCGGCGAACATCGAGAGGAAGGTGTTGGCGAAGCCGAAGGGTGCGCCGACGAGTTCGCCGGTGGCGCGGACGCGGAGGGGTTCCGCCAGCTGCTTCATGGCGTGGTAGGAGCGGTGGATGATGGAGTGCCCGTCGATGATGACGAGGCGCGGGGCGCGGGGCTTGGCGGTCACGGGGGGATTATACGGCGCGACGGCTAAAGACGGGCGAGGCCCAGTTGGCGCATGTGGACAGTGGTTAGTGAACAGTGGACAGCCGATTAGCGCTCCAGGAACTCTGTTGAGACCCAGCCATCTGGGAAGGAAGGCGAGTTCAGCACCTGCAGCCACGTGACGCCATCGGCCTCGGTGGTACGGCTGTCGGCAAAAAGGAGAACGCCGTCAGCGAGGCAGGTGAGGGCTTCGGCCGAGAGCGAGGGTTCGGCGCGGAGGTTAAGGCAGGAGCCGGTGCCCGTGACGCGGGCGAAGGGGCCCTGCTGGAAGGCGACGATGGCGGGTGGCATGTCCTCCGGGAGGATGAATGTGGCGTCGAGGAACGGGGAGGTGATCGGATGGGCGGTGTTTAGATGGAGATCGATCATGACAGGGACGAAGCCGGCAATCGTCGTCGTCGGCAGCGGGATGCCCGTGCGGGATGGCTCGACGCCGCCGTAGAGGTAGCCCGCCTTGGCGTCGAGTGGGCCGGCGTACGTGACGCGAGAGACCGTGGTGACGTACACGAGTTCGTCGTCATCCGACTGCGGCGGGCCGCCACGGTAGAAGCTAACGACTCGGTTGCCGCTGTCCGAATACCCCGGCACCGCGATGCGGGACTTTGGAAGGCCGCGGGGGTCCCGCACGCCGGTGGCATCGTGGGGAAGGGTAAGGGCGACCGATCCGTCGTCGCGAAGTAGCCTGCCCTTCTCGGCTGGCCACCAAACCTCGCTCAGTTCTGTAACAACGGGCCAGGGACCGGGGATCGCATCAGCCGGTGGTTCGACCGGTCGGCCTCCGGGGACGACGATGAATTCCGAGGCGAAGATGCCGTCGCCCGGCGGTGGGTCGTCCGGTGTGTCGGGGATAGTTGCCGAACGGCCAGCCAGGACGCCGTCGGCCACGAGGCCGATCATCACGTAACCACGCGGCCAGTCGCCCCACTCGGCCCAGGTGACGCCGCCGTCGGTCGAGCGGTAGAGCTTTGCCGCCGATCCGTCGTCCACCAGGCCGCTGTAACGGCAGTGCTTCGTGACGCAGAGGGCGACGGCCAGCTCAGAGGCATTCGGGCGCACGGCGAAGCCGAGGATGTACGGGTTGATGTCGTCATCGTCGGGCGGAAGGTCGAGTTGGTCCGGTGTGAAGAGGATGTCCTGGGCGATGCTGCCGTCGGGCCTGCGGTAGACGCGGACGAGGGCGCTGGCTGGCCCCTCGCAGTACCAGCAAACGGTCTCGACGATGAGGGCGACGTCGTCTGGGAAGTCTACGGGGTCGCCAATCGTTAACTCGGTGGCGGGAATCAGGGTTGGCGTGGCGGGGTCGGTGCTCGGGGACGGGCTCGCAGTTGCAGTGCCGGACCTGACGCTCGAAGGCGACGCCTGGCCGTCGTCATCGCCGGAGCAGGCGAGGAGCAACGCGAGAACCGCAAGCGCTGCTGGATAGACGAATCGGATCATGCCTCTCACCCTCACCCAAGAGAACGCCGCCGCACAGCGCAGGTTACGGGCCCGAGCGTTGCTTGTTTGGGCGGGCTCACTTATCATCGCCCCTACCATGTCTACGGAGCTTTCGTACGATGCTATCGAAGTCGGCCAGAAGTTTGGGCCGTGGGAGTACCCGCTTGCCGGGCGCATCGGCCGCTACATGGAGGCGACCGAAAACGCGCACCCGTGGCACGGTGGGCGCTCGCCCTGGGGGCCTCCCGTGGCGCCGCCGAGCATCCTGGGCGTGGCGGCGATGCGGTTCATGGACACGATCGGGCCTGTGCCGCCCGGGACGCTGCACGCGAAGCAGGAGATCGAGACGGCCGCGGCGCTGCGGCTGGACCGGCGCCCGATCGCCTATGGTGAGTTCGTCGACAAGTTCGAGAAGCGCGGCCGCAAGTACTTCACGTTCGAGGCTCGGTTCCGGGACGAGACGGGGATCATCCTCGGCCACTCCTGGGTGACGATGGCCTTTCCGGCGGAGAAGAGCGGCGACGGCGGCAAGAAGGAAGCGCGGGAGGAGCCGGAGCGGAAGGGCGAGCTGGCGCCCATCACGCGCACACTCACGCAGGAGAAGATGACGGCGTATTCGGAGGACTCGGAGAACGCGGTGCGGGGTCAGTCGATCCACGTGCAGCCGGAAGTGGCCGCGAAGGCGGGCTTCGAGAGGACGGTGGCGCAGGGGCTGATGGCGGCGGACTACATGTCGGAGCTGCTGACAGCGGAGTTCGGCAAGGAGTGGTTCGAGTACGCGGGACTGTCGGTGAGGTTCCTGCGGCCGATCCTCTGCGGCGACACTGTGACGGCGAACGGGCGTCTGGCCGAGGAGGTGGCGGAGGGCGCGGTCGTGCGCAGGGTGTACGAGGTGTGGGCGGAGAACGAGCGCGGCGAGGCGGTGGCCGCGGGTCACGGGCATTCGCTGGTGATGCCCGGCCGCTAGGCGGTCGTGCGGGGCGAGCGAGATTCGGGGCGCGCCCCACGCCGCCCCCCTTTTGGGCAAGCCTAAAGGCATGCCCCTACGTTGTCGCGCGGGGGCGGTGCTAGAATCTCCGTACGTATGAGTGCAGCTGACGAGACGCGACGCGAGAGGCGAGCGCGGCTACTGGAGCGGTTCGAGCAGGCGACGGAATGGCCGCTGCTGCTCCTGGCGCTGGCGATGATCCCGCTGCTCGTCGTGCCGATCGCGTTCGATATCGACAGCGACACGGATTTGGCGATCGAGGGCGTTTCTTACGTCATCTGGGCGATCTTCGCCGTGGAGCTATCGATACGGACGTTCCTCTCGGAGAAGAGGATCCGCTACTTGATCCGGCACTGGTACGACGTGCTGATCGTCGTCGTGCCGTTCCTGCGACCGCTGCGCATCGCCCGCTCGGCCAGGGCGGCGCGGCTGCTCAGGCTGGGCCGGCTGACGCCGTTCCTGGCGCGGGTATGGACGTCCACGCACTCGCTGATGAAGCACCGCGGGCTGGAGTGGATCGTCCTCGGCGGTATCGGGATTGTTTTCGCCGGCGCGGCCGCCGTGTGGGCGTTCGAGAACGAGGCGGGGGGCGGGCTTGATGACTACGGCACGACGCTCTGGTGGGCGATGGCGACGGTGACGACGGTTGGGTACGGCGACAACGTGCCGGTAACGCCGGAGGGCCGCGGCGTGGCTGTGCTGCTGATGCTGGTGGGGATCGCGTTCTTCAGCTGGGTGACGGCGAACATCGCGGCGTTCCTGGTGGAGTTCGGCGGCGGCGAGGTGCACGGCGTGACGACGCACGACCTGATGGCCAAGCTCGAGGAGATGGAGTCGGAGATTAAGGCGCTGCGGGCGGAGCGATCGGGAACAGACGGGGATTCGCGCGAGACGGGGAGCGAAGAGGTGCGCGACCGCACCGATTGATCCGCTCGCGCACGTTGGCCCCGCCACCCCGCCCCCGGCAAGCCTGAAGGCATGCAGCTACGACCCATCTTGTGCCGGGGCCGCGCAGAGCTAGACGGCGGTAGCCGGGGTGTACTCGCCGAAGACGCTGCGCATGGCGTCTGAGATTTCGCCGACGGAGGCGTAGGCCCTGACGGCGTCGACGATGGGGCCGATCAGGTTTTCGCCGTTGCGGCAGGCCTTGGCGAGCGCGGCGAGGGAGGCCTGGACGGCGGCGCTATCGCGCTCGGCACGGACCTTGTTGAGGCGCTCGATCTGGGCCTTCTCCGAGGCCGGATTGGGGCGGAAGATCATCGCCGGCTCTTCGCCTTCTTCGACGAACTTGTTGACGCCGACGATCACCTTCTGGCCGTCGTCGATCGCCTTCTGGTAGGCGTAGGAGGCCTCCTGGATCTCGCGCTGGACGTAGCCGGACTCGATTGCGGCGACGGCGCCGCCCATCTCCTCAATGCGGTCGAGGTACTCCTGGGCGCCCTTCTCCAGCTCGTTCGTGAGGTTCTCGATGTAGTAGGAGCCGCCGAGCGCGTCGACAGAGTCGCCTACGCCGCTCTCGTAGCCGATCACCTGCTGAGTGCGCACGGCGATGCGCTGCGCCGTTTCCGTCGGCAGGGCGAGGGCCTCGTCGTAGCAGGAGAGGGCGAGCGACTGGACGCCGCCGAGGGCGCTGGCGAGGCCCTGGAGCGCGGCCCGGACGATGTTGACCTCGGGCTGCTGGGCCGTGAGGGTGGCGCCGCCCGTCTGGACGTGAGTGCGGAGCATCATCGAGCGCGGGTTTGCAGCGCCGAAGCGGTCCTTCATGATGCGGGCCCACATGCGGCGGAGAGTGCGGTACTTGGCGACTTCCTCGAGGAAGTTGTTCTGAGTGTTGAAGATCCAGGAGATGCGGGGGCCGATATCGTCGGCGCTGACGCCGCGAGCGATTGCAGCGTCGACGTAGGCGATGGCGTTGGCGAAGGTGAAGGCGATCTCCTGCACGGCGGTGCAGCCGGCGTCGCGCATGTGGTAGCCGCTGATGCTGATGGCGTTGAATCGCGGAAGCTCCCGCGCGCAGTAGGCCATGAGGTCGGCGGCAAGACGCAGGGACGGCTTCGGCGGGTAGATGTAGGTGCCGCGGGCGACGTACTCCTTGAGGACGTCGTTCTGGGCGGTGCCTGCGATGCGGTCCAGCGCAACGCCCTGCTTCTGCCCGACGACGGCGTACATGGCGACGAGGACCGGCGCCGGAGCGTTGATCGTCATGGAGCTACTCACCTGATCGAGCGGGATGCCCTCAAACATCGTCTCCATGTCGGCAAGGGTGTCGATGGCGACGCCGACTTTCCCGACTTCACCGAGCGCGAGTTCGCTGTCGGAGTCGTAGCCGAGCTGAGTGGGCAGGTCGAAGGCGACGGAGAGGCCGGGCTGGCCTTCTTTGAGCAGGAACTTGAAGCGCTCGTTGGTCTCGGAGGGCGTGCCGTAGCCGGCATACTGGCGGATCGACCAGAGGCGGCCGCGGTACATCGTGGGTTGGACGCCGCGCGTGTAGGGGTACTCGCCGGGGTAGCCGACGTCGGCGTCGTAGTCGGCGTCCGCGACGTCGGCGGGGGTGTACAGCGGGGCGACGGGCGTCGAGCTGGTGTGGAAGTCCGTGTCGGAGCGCTCGCCGCGCTTCTCTACGGCCTTCGCGTACTGCCCTTCGAGCCAGCGCTGGTGCTCGTCCTTGATGTCGCCGTTGCTTCTATCGCTCATGGTCTGGTTGCCTCGGCCCATTCGACGAGACGCCGGGCGCGCCAGTAGATGGGCGTGTCGATCATTTTACCCTCTACGGCGATAGCAGCGAGGCCTTTCGCCAGGCCGTCCCGCTCGAAGGTCTCGACGATGGCGCGCGCTTCGGCGATCTCGTCTTCCGCGGGGCTGAAGAGTTCGTTGGCGATCTGTACTTGCGTTGGGTGGATGCAGAGCTTGCCGGAGTAGCCGAGACTCTTCGCCAGCGCCATCTCGCGCCGCAGGTGTGATTCATCGCTATAGTTAGGGTCTGGCGTATCTATAGCCACGATTCCGGCGGCTCTGCAGGCGACCGCCACCATACTGCGCGCCCAGAGGATCTCCTCGCCCGTATTAGTGCGCTTGACCGCCATGTCCGTGGCGAAGTCCTCGGCGCCGAAGATCGCGGCCGTGATGCGCGGCGAGGCGCGGCAGATGTCGTACGCCTCCATGATGCCCTTCGCCGTTTCGAGCAGCGGGACGATGGCGACGTGGCCTGCCTCGATGCCGTGCTCGTTCTCCAGGCGGCCGAGGTGGGCGTCGAGGTCCGCGATCTTCGGCGCGGAATCCGCCATCGAGAGCACGATTGCGTCGAGGCCGGGGCGCACGACCGCAGCCAGGTCGTCTTCGGTCAGGCCCGTGCCGTAGCCGTTGACGCGGACGTACAGCGCGAAGGCTGAGCGTGGCATCGTCTCGATCGCCTTGCGTGCCAGGGGGCGCGCCGCCGCCTTTTCGGCCGGCGGGACCGAGTCTTCGAGGTCGAGGCAGATGGCGTCGGCGCCGGCCGCCGGCGCCTTGTCGATGAAACGCTGCACGATTACGGGCACGGTCATGACGCTGCGCATGACGACGTGCCCGCGGCCCGGCGCGGCTTCGGGCGTTATGTTGCTCACGGCTACGGTTATATCATGGATTTGGCTTGACCCTCGTATGGATGCGTTCATATAATCCGCGTCGGCCCGCCCTATCCACGGACACCTGAGAGCGGCGAGCCCGCAAAGGAGCCGGGATCATGCAAAGCAGCCGAAGGGAAGCGATCCGATAATGCGAAATCCCAGGGCGTTCTTCATGCCACTTGCCTCCGGCGCGCCCTCGCCACCGAGTGAGATGCCCGCGCGACCGTACCGGATGATCCACTTCTTCCCGCCGCAGATAGAGAAGGTGCGAGCGAAGATCCCTGAGCTGATCCCGAAGGTGGATATCTTGCTCGGTAACCTGGAAGACGCGATCCCGGCGTCGGACAAGGAGGCTGCCAGGAAGGGGCTCATCGAGGTCGCGCTTAACAACGACTTTGGCGATACGTCGCTCTGGACGCGCATCAACAGCCTGGACAGCCCCTGGGTACTCGACGACCTGCTCACGATCATCCCTCAGGCCGGCGATAAGCTGGATGTGGTGATGGTGCCCAAGGTGGAAGGGCCGTGGGACATCCACTATATCGACCGCCTGCTGGCCCAGCTGGAAGCGAAGTACGGGATCAAGAAGTCCCTGCAGGTCCACGCGATACTGGAGACGGCGCTCGGTGTCTCCAACGTGGAGGAGATCTGCGCGGCGAGCCCGCGGATGCAGGGCATCAGCCTGGGGCCGGCGGACCTGGCGGCTTCCAGGAGGATGAAGACGACGCGGGTCGGGGGCGGGCATCCGTCGTATCAAGTCATCGCCGACCCGGATGCGGAGAATCCGGAGGCGCCGCGAGTTTCGGCGCAGCAGGACCCCTGGCATTACACGCTGGCGCGAATGGTCGACGCCTGCAATTCAGCGGGCATCCTGCCCTTCTACGGCCCGTTCGGCGCGATCGACGATCCGGTTGCGGGCGAGTATCAGTTCAGGGCCGCTTTCTTGATGGGCTGCGTCGGCACCTGGACACTTCACCCGAGCCAGATAGATATCGCCAAGCGCGCGTTCAGCCCCACGGCCGAGGAAGTCAAGACCGCCAAGCGCATTATCGAGGCTATGGGCGACGGGACGGGCACGGTAATGCTGGACGGAAGAATGCAGGACGACGCCACGTTCAAGCAGGCACAGGTCATGGTGCAGACGGCGAAAGTGATCGCCCAGCGCGATTCTGAGTACGCGGAGCTATACGGTTTCTGATGCGGTTCTACGAGTACGAGGCGAAAGCGCTCCTGCGGAAGCAGGGCGTGCGGCTGCCTGACGGCGGAACGGCGGAGAAGCCAGCGGACGCGGGCAAGATCGCGCGCGATATCGGTGGGGCGGTGGTACTCAAGTCGCAGGTGCTGTCCGGTGGCCGGATGAAGGCCGGCGGCGTGAAGTTCGCCGATACGCCGGCGGAGGCTGAGACGGCCTGCGCGGAGATACTGAAGCTGCCGATCAAGGACCAGATGCCGGTCAACGTGCTGGTGGAGGCGAAGGCGGCGGTGGCGAAGGAGTACTACCTGGGCGTGACGTTCGACGGCGTCGCCAAGCTGCCGGTGATGATCATAAGCGACATGGGTGGCATCGACATCGAGGAGGTCGCCGAGACGCACCCGGAGCACATTGCGAAGGTGCACCTCTCGACGCTGCACCCGTTTTCCGACTACCAGGCGAAGGAGGCCGTCGCCTCGCTGGGCATCACGGGCGGCGAGCTGAACCAACTCACGCGAGTGCTGGCACAGCTCGTGCGGACGTTCCTCGCGTACAACCTGACACTGGCCGAGATCAACCCGTTGGGCAAGCTGGAGGACGGCTCTTTCGTCGTGCTGGACTGCCACCTCGACATGGAGGAGGAGGCCCGCGAACGGCACCAGAAGTCGGTGCTGGACGAGCTGGGCATCGGCGCGGACGAGATGCGCCAGGGCAGGCCGCCAACCGAGTTCGAGAAGCGCGGCGCGCGCGTCGACAACGTCGACCACCGCGGCGTCGCCGGCCGTGTCGTGGAGTTCGAGGGCAACCTTGGGCTTGTGATCGGCGCGGGCGGCGGATCGCTGACGATCTTCGACGCGGTGCAGCGCTTCGGCGGTAAGCCCGCGAACTACTGCGAGATCGGCGGTAACCCGAGCGTGCTCAAGGCCTGCGAGCTGACGAAGGTGATCCTGAGCAAGCCCGGCGTGGACAAGATCGCCGTGATCATGAACGTCGTCTCGAACACGCGCGTCGACATCGTTGCGCGAGGCGTGGTGAAGGGCGTCGTCGAGTCGGGGTTCGACCCGGCGGAGAAGATCGCCGTGTTCCGGATTCCCGGTGCCTGGGAAGGCGAAGGGTTCAAGCTGCTGGAGAAGTACGGCGTCCACTACTGCGACCGGACGGTGTCGATGTCAGAGGCGGCGCGGCGAGCGGTGGAGAAGATCGCGGGATAACGCATGAGCATCCTGATCGACGAGAACACGACGTTCATCATCCAGGGGATAACGGGGCGCGAGGCGGTGAACATGACGCGCGAGTGCCTGGATTATGGCTCGAAGGTCGTCGGCGGCGTGACGCCGGGCCGCGGCGGCCGCGATGTCTATGGTGTGCCCGTCTACGACACGATCAAGGAGATCGTGGCCAAGGAGCGTGTCGATGGATCGGTGATCACGGTGCCCGCTCCGTTCACGCGGGACGCGGCGTTCGAGGCGATCGAGAACGGGATCAAGCTGCTGGTGATCGTTACGGAGCGCGTTCCCCGTTACGAGATGGCGCAGGTGCTGGAGCTGGCGCGTCTGCGCGGCACGCGCGTGATCGGCCCGAACTGCCTGGGCATGATTTCGCCGGGGAAGTCGAAGATGGGCGGCATCGGCGGGCCGGCGGCGAACACGAAGCAAGCGTACAAGCCGGGACGCATCGGCGTCATGTCGCGTAGCGGCGGCATGACGACGGAGATCGCGAACTCGCTGACGGCGGCTGGCTTCGGACAGAGCACCGCTGTCAGCATCGGCGGCGACCCGCTGATCGGCTCGACCTACGCCGAACTGATGCCGCTGTTTGAGGCGGACGATGAGACGGACGCGATCGTGATCTACACCGAGCCGGGCGGGCCGATGGACGCGCAGCTATCGCTGTGGGTGAAGGAGAACAAGTCGCGGCTGCCGATCGTCGCCTTCATGGCAGGCAAGTTCATGGACAAGATGCCGGGGATGCGATTCGGCCACGCGGGGACGATCGTCGAGGGCAAGGCGGACACGGCGGCGGAGAAGCTCGAACGGCTGAAGGAGGCCGGGATTTCGGTGGCGGAAGAGATATCGCAGATCCCCGACCTCGTGCGCGAGAGGCTCAGTTAGGCGACAGGGGACAGGGGACAAGAGACAGGTGGCTGAGACGAAGGCGATGTTCATCCAGGTTGAGGTTGATCCGGCGGCGGCGGGCGACGCTGAGCTGGCGAAGAAGCTGGCCGAAGTCTGCCCCGTGAGCATCTTCGAGGCGGACGGCGAGGGTAAGGCCGCGATCGTCGAGGAGAACCTGGATGAGTGCGTGCTCTGCGAGCTGTGCGTCGAGGCGGCGCCTCCAGGGCAGGTGCGCGTGACGAAGCTCTACAGCGGCGAAACGCTGAGCCGGTAACCCGAGCAAACCGCAGAGGCGGAGCCCCCTACTCACGAGTGACCACGGCTGCTATCCTTGTGCCGCTATGGAGCGCGAAGTCCGCTACTGCACATCTGAAGACGGAGTGCGCATCGCCTATGCTGTCGAGGGTTCGGGGCCGCCGCTGCTGGTGTGCCCGATCTACGTCGAGTCGTTCTCCCTCCATCATCTTGTGCCGGCGTATGAGGAGTTCATCGCGCGTCTCGGCAAGGGCCGCACGCTCGTGCTCTATGACCCGGGCGGAGCGGGACTGTCGCAGCGAGATGTGGATGACTTTGGATACGCTGGGGATTCGGGGGAGATACGGGCTGTCGCTGAGGCAAGCGGCGTTGGAAGACTCGCACTCTGGGCCGGGACGAACTCCGGGCCACGTGCCATCGAGTACGCCGCACGATATCCCGATAGCCTGACACATCTCATCCTCTACGGGACGTTCGCCAGGTTCCAGGCCGCCTATCCCGCTGACAGTCTCCGCAGTTTCGCGTCTCTGGCCGCGAGCAACTGGGATCAAGCATCACAGCTGTTTGCCGACATGAACGGACGGCGGGAGTTCCCGGAAGAGACCGCTCAGCTCGCGGAATGCTTCAGGCAGTCAACTACTGGTGAGGTCGCAGCCAAGGGGATCGAGCAGGCCGCGGATGAGGACATGACGGGGCGCCTTTCCGAGATCCAGACGCCGACGCTCGTCCTGCACCGGATAAATGACCCGCTCTTCCCCCTGGAGCTGAGCCGTGACATGGCCGCACGTGTCCCCGATGCGCGTCTGGTGACGCTCCCCGGAACGGCTCATCTGGCAGCGTTTGGCGATCCCGACTCGGTGATCGAGGCGGTGGACTCGTTCCTGGGCGCCGGGGGAGAGCGGAGTGACCCCGACCCCGCGAGGACTGTCCCGGCGGGCGGGTTCCGGACGATCCTCTTCACGGACATCGTGGGACACACTGAGATGATGGCGCGGCTGGGCGACGATAAGGGCCGCGAGGTGCTTCGCGAGCACGAAGACGTCACGCGCGAAGTGCTGAGGACGCACGGCGGTACGGAGGTCAAGACGATGGGCGATGGCTTCATGGCCTCGTTCACGTCCGTCGTGAAGGGCGTCGAATGCGCGATCGCGCTCCAGCGCGCCTTCGCCGAGCGTAACGAGAGAGCCGAGGAGCCGCTTGAGGTGCGCGTCGGCCTCAACGCCGGGGAGCCGATCGAGGAAGACGACCCCGACGGCCGCACGGACCTGTTCGGGGAGACGGTGATCCTTGCCTCGCGCATCGCGGCGGCGGCCGAGGGCGGGGAAGTGCTGGCGTCGCTGGCGGTGCGCGAGCTGTGCGCGGGCAAGGGGTTCCTGTTCGCCGATGCGGGCGCGCACGCGATGCGCGGCTTCGAGGAGCCGGTACGGGTGTTCGCCGTCAAGTGGCAAGAGTGATCAACTCCGACGGCCTCCGAGCTATCTACGACGCCCCTGCGGGTGTGCTCGCCTATCAGGGCTCGCGTGGGCAGCTGGTTCCGGTTGCGGTCACGCCTTACGTTCTCGGCGACGATGTGTACATCACCACGACGCTGGCTTACTCTCGCAAGGCCGTGCTGATCCGCAAGTCGCCGAAGGTCACGCTGCTGGCGGCCGGCGTGCGCATCACCGCCGACGCCGACGTCTACGCCGACGTGAAGGGCGACTTCTTCGTCAAGCACCTGCTGGAGCAGGAGATGCGGAAGTACCCGCCGGCGCGGACGCTGCGGCGGATCCCGTTCCACCGCCGGCTGTTCGGCTGGTTCTTCGGGCGGGCGATCATGAAGCTGGAGCCCGTGACCGTGGAGACGGAGGCCGGCGACGACGCCTGGACGCTGGTAACGGAGGGTGAGATCGGCTACCCGGCGATCCACCCGATTCCGGAGTCTGATCCTGAAGGCGGAGACGTTGCGATTCCGGCGGAGCTGGCGGGTGTGATGGGGCCAGCCGTTGTCTTCCACCACCACGAGTCGGAGGACATGTCGAAGCTGGACTCGACGGCTGTTCGCGGCGAGATCGCAGGCGGGGCGTTCCTGGTGACGGCGCGGCCGGAAGATTTGCAGGGTGGAGGCGCGGGCGGCCAGCACAGCCGCAATGCCAACGCGAAGCGGGCGCGGGAGGCGATGAAGGGTTGGCCCGTCCCGGAGGCCTAGCCGGGGTCAGTAGCGGCGTGTCTGGCGCTGGCCGGCGAAGAGACGCCAGACGAAGGCGACGATGAGGACAAGGGCGACGATCCCCAGCAGGTAAGGATCGAGGTCGCGGCCGCCGAACTCCTCGTCTGTGATGTGCACGACCGAGTGAACCGTCGCGCCGGCAGCGGCGCCACCGAGCGCCGCGAGGACGGCGTCGCCCTGCCAGACCAGCGCGAAGAGGAGTGCGACGCCGAGGCCGATCTGGAAGGCGCCGATGTCGTGTATGAAGTGGCGGTTGTACGGTGGCCACTCAGCGATGTTGTCGTAGAAGGACGTGGTGTCGGCGAGCGCCCAGATGCCCAGCGCCAGCGTGAAGATGCCGAACACCGCCACGACCAGGTTCGAGACTAGCTGCGCGCGCGGCATAGGCTCCTCCGTATGAGAATCGGGGACGGCAAAGGCGCCGCCCCAGATCAGTTGTTTCGAACTGCGTCTAGACGGCGAAGATGTGGATGGAGACAGCCGCGGGGTCGCCCTTGACCATGCCGCCGCCGTTCTCCGTGAGGCCCACCTTCGGGTTCTTGACCTGGCGGTCACCGGCTTCGCCCCGGAGCTGGGAGAAGATCTCGTAGATCTGGGCCACGCCCGTCGCGCCGATGGGGTGGCCCTTGGAGATGAGGCCACCGCTGGGGTTCACGGCCTTGGGGCCGTCGAAGTAGGTTGCTTTCGAGTCGATGAGCGCGCCGCCCTCGCCCTCCGCGCAGAGTCCCAGCTCCTCGTAGAGGACGAGTTCGGCGGGCGCGGAGGCGTCGTGTACTTCCAGGACGTTGAGGTCTTCCGGGCCGACGCCGGCCTGCTCGTAGGCGTTCTTCGCGGTCACGGTCGTCACGTCGTCTTCGCCGGGCTGGCGGTCGAAGCCGGAGTTGAGGACGGACGCCTTCACCCAGACGGGCTTCGTCGTCATCTGGCGCGCGATCTCCGGCGAGACGAGCACGGCGGCAGCGGCGCCGTCGCCGATCGGCGAGCACATCAGGCGCGTGAGGGGTTCGGCGACCGGTGGCGAGGTGAGGATGTCTTCGAGCGTGTAGACCTCGCGGTACTGGGCGTGCGGGTTGAGCGAGCCGTGGTAGTGGTTCTTGACGGCGATGCGGGCGAACTGCTCCTTCGTCGTCCCGTAGCGCTGCATGTGCGAACGCGCGAAGGCGGCGTAGAAGTCCATGAACATGGAGCGCTTCTCGCCCGCCCCCTCGGCGACGCCGGGGTTGTCCTGGTCCTTCTTCGCTTCCTTGGCCGCGGCTGCCGCAGCCTGCATCTGCTGCACCCACTCGACGTCGACGGCGGAGCCGATCGCCTTGAAGGAGCGTGTCTTGTCTTCGTGATAGAGCTTCTCCATGCCGACGGCCAGTGCCACGTCGTACATGCCGGAGGCGACGTACGTCCAGGCGACGTGGAAGGCGGTGGAGGAGCTGGCGCAGGCGTTCTCGGTGTTGATGATGGGGATGCCGCCGATGCCCATGTCGCGCAGGGCGACCTGTCCGCGGATCATCTCCTGGCCGGTGATGAGGCCGGCCGTGGCGTTGCCGACGACGGCCGCCTGGAGCTGCGACTTGTCCATTCCGGCCGAGCCGAGTGCACCCTCGACGGCCTCACGGGTCAGATTCTTCATGCTGCGGTCCAGGAACTTGCCGAAGTTGGTCATTCCAGCACCGATTACGGCGACGTCTCTCATTTACATGCCTCCTTGGGGCGACCTCATACGGGACGGGCGTCCGTCCGCTGGCTAAGTATACGCTAAGCCAGCCGCCTCGTCCCCGAGTGTGGACAGCAGCCCGGGTCAGGTGCGGGCGAGCGATTGGTTGACGGCTGTCCGCATCTGTTCAAGGCTGATGAGACCGTGGCCGACGGCCGAGATGACGCCATCGGGGTCGACGAAGTAGCTAGAGGGCATGGCGATCGCTCGATACTCGTCCCAGAGCGTTTCGTCGGGGTCCATGCCGTCGACCGCGAAGCTGACGCCTTTGCTGCCGTCGAGCCGGGGCAGATCCTCGAAGTACGCCCGCGCGGCGGCGAGCGACTCGCGGCGGTTGACGGCGATGACCACGAGGTCGTCGCCGAACTCGTCCTGGAGTTCGGCGATGTCCGGCATCTCGAACAGGCAGGGGCCGCACCAGGTCGCCCAGAAGTTCACGTACACGGCCTGTCCGCGGAAGTCGGTGAGCTGGTGGCGGGTACCGTTGTAGTCCGAGATCTCGAAGTTGGGCGCGAGCTGGCCGTTCTGAGAGCCGACCGGCAGCTCGCCGCGCCCGTCGGCCGGTGGTGTATCGAGGATGAGGACGTCCTCGATGCCTGCGCCGCCGCCCTGGTTGCCGAGGACGCCGCCGACCCAGAGCAGTAGCACGGCGACGCCGACGATGGCGACGATGCCGGCGAAGGCGATCACGCGCTGTTTGGCGTTTGGGGCGTCGCCGGGAAGTGACATCAGTTCTCCAGGCTGGTCTCGAGTTCGGCCAGTTGGTTGAAGGGCCAGAAGTTGAAGGCGCTGTTCAGGTTGATGAGGCTGTCGGTGAAGATAAGGATGCCGATGATGATGAGGAGGGCACCGCTCAGGTAGTTGACGATGCCCATGTAGCGCTTGGCGCGCATGTAGAGCGGCTTGACGCTGCCGTACGCGAGGCCCAGCGCCAGGAAGGGGATCGAGAGGCCCAGCGAATAGACGGCGAAGAGGATGCCCGCCTGCAGCACCGTCCCGGAAACCGAGAGAGCGAAGACGGCTCCCAGCGTTGGGCCGATGCAGGGCGACCAGCCTGCCGAGAACGCCGAACCGACGGCGAACGACCGCGCGTAGCCGACCTTCGCTCCGCGGCCGACGTCCAGGCGCCGCTCTTGATCGAGGAAGGGGATCGTGATGACGCCGGAGAGGTGTAGGCCCAGGACGATGAGCATGCCCCCGGCCACGCGGAGGATGATGTCCTCGTTGTCGCGGAGGAAGAAGCCGACGATGCCGAGTGAGATTCCGAAGAGGATGAAGATGACCGAGAAGCCACCGACGAAGGCGACGGAGTGCAGGAAGGGCGACGGCGTGTTTTCGCGCGGCGGTGCTGAGGCGACCGCGACCGAGCCGCCGCCCCCGCCGGCGCCAGCTGTCGCCACCGTCTGGCTGACCGTCGTGCCCTCCAGCGTGGTGCCGGTCAGGTAGCCGAGGTAGGCGGGCACAAGGGGGAGGACGCAGGGCGAGGCGACAGACAGGAGCCCCGCGACGAACGCGAGGATGAGGCTGACGCCGCCGACCTCAAATATTTCCATGTGTTCTGAGACGAATACGGATCATACATCCATGATAGATTCGCGCCGTCGGCGGCACAAACTGTGTGATGGGGCTTACACGGGGGGCCGCACGGACTTTGCCGGTCGCGCCGGGTGCCCTATTATTGGGCGAGCGTAAGGGGGGCGAGCGCAAAGGAGGCCGCATGGAGTACCCGCCGATTACCAAGCCGCCGATCGACCAGTTCGCCGTCAGGCCGAACCTGGGCGAGTACGACGCCGCCCGCCAGTCGATTACCTGGGAGCAGATACGCTCCGAGCTGGACGGTCACCCCGGCGGTGGCCTCAACATCGCGTACGAGTGCCTGGACCGCCACCTGAAGACAGACCGCCGCAACAAGGTGGCGATGATCTGGGAGGCCGGGGACCACGACCCGGAAACCTACACGTTCGAGCAGTTCACGAAGGAGGCGAACAAGGTCGCCAACGGCCTCCGCTCCCTCGGTGTGGAGAAGGGCGACCGCGTCTTCATGTTCCTCTCGCGCATACCGGAGTGCTACTTCACGGCTTTCGGGGTGCTGAAGCTGGGTGCCGTGATCGGCCCGCTCTTCCCGGCGTTCGGGCCTGACGCCGTCAAGGACCGCCTTGAGGACAGCGGCGCCAGGGTACTCGTGACGAGCCCCGAACTGTGGTCGAAGGTGAAGGAGATACGCGGAGACCTGCCCGACCTGCAGAAGATCGTTCTCATCACGAGGCGCAAGGAAGCGGAGCCAGGCGAGGCGGACGAGGTGCTCTGGGACGACGTGATCGCGAACCAGTCTGACGAGTTCGAGACGGTGAACACGGACCCGGAGGACTACGCGGTCATGCATTACACGTCCGGCACGACGGGTAAGCCGAAGGGCGCGGCGCACGTGCACAACGCGATCATCGGCCACTATGCCACCGGCAAGCACATCCTCGACCTCCACGACGACGACATCTACTGGTGCACCGCCGACCCGGGCTGGGTGACGGGCACGTCGTACGGGATGTTCGCGCCGTGGAGCAACGGCGCGACGAGCCTGATCTACGAGGGCGGCTTCGGTGCTAACGCCTGGTACGGAATGATCGCGAAACACAAAGTCACCGTCTGGTACACCGCGCCCACCGCGATCCGCATGCTGATGAAGGCGGGCGACGAGGTGGCGAAGAAGCACGATCTGTCGTCGTTGCGCTACACGATGTCCGTCGGCGAGCCGCTGAACCCGGAGGCCGTCGTGTGGGGCGAGAAGGCGATCGGTCTGCCCTTCCACGACAACTGGTGGCAGACGGAGACGGGCGCGATCATGATCGCCAACTACGCTTCGATGGAGATCCGGCCCGGTAGCATGGGACGCCCGTTCCCGGGTATCGAGGCGGCGATCATCGACGACGAGGGGAACGAGGTCCCTGCCGGAGAAGAGGGGGACCTCGCCCTCAAGCCCGGCTGGCCATCGATGTTCCGGACGTACTGGCACAAGAAGGAGAGGTACGACTCTTGCTTCCGCGACGGCTGGTACATCACCGGCGACCGGGCGCGGATGGACGGCGACGGCTACTTCTGGTTCGTGGGCCGCGCCGACGACGTGATCAACACGGCGGGCCACCTCGTCGGGCCGTTTGAGGTCGAGAGCGCGCTGATCGAGCACCCGGCCGTCGCGGAGGCAGGCGTTATCGGCAAGCCCGACGCGGTGGCGATGGAGGTGGTGAAGGCGTTCGTCGCGCTGAAGGACGGCTACGAGGAGACGGAGGAGCTGCGGCGGGAGCTGAAACGGTTCGCAATCGACAAGCTGGGGAAGGCGGTGGCGCCGCGCGAGATCGAGTTCCTGCCGGGAATGCCCAAGACGCGCTCCGGCAAGATCATGCGTCGTTTGCTGAAGGCACGCGAGCTGGGCCTGCCGGAAGGCGACACGAGCACGCTGGAGGACTAGGAATGCCGAAGCGAACCGATCGAGAACCAAAGGCACTCACGAGCAGCGCCGACCGCGACGTTCAGAGTACGGACGCGGGGCTTACCATCCGGAAAGAATTGTCACTAGAGGAGTGGCGAGAGCTAGGTCGAGTGTTAGCAGCCCGGCGAGACCAGTGGCAATGGCAGGTTGGCGACTGGCTGGCGTATGGAGAAGAGAGATACGGCGAAGAAGTCAGCATCTCTGCTGCATCAGAGCTGCTCGGGCTCCCTGAGGGGTCTCTTGTCCAGTACCGCTGGGTGTCCAGAAGAATCGCGGAGCCACGAAGGCGATTGGGCGTTAATTACACACAGTACCGACTTGTGGCCAGGCTTCCCGAAGCCGAACAGGATCGGCTCCTCACAGAGTCGGAACAGAACCGGTGGACGAACACCAAGATGCAGCGTGCGGCTCGTGGGGCGGAAGCGGATGAAGAGGCGTTCGGGAGCGAGCACACGCGTATAGAGTGGCGGCTGCTGAACCTCGGTTCGGCGATGGGTTATGACGTATGGATCGCTCGTGACGACCGCAATCGGACGTTTGAAGGGCAGCGACTTCGGGACATTCCACGGATGCTGGCTGACTTCCCCATTCAACCATGGCATCCAGAGGCCTCGGAAATCGCTGGCCGAATTGACGCAGTCTGGCTGAAGAATGGGCAGGTTACGCACGCGTTCGAGGTGGAGAACACTACAACCATATATTCGGGACTCCTCCGCATGTGCGACCTAGTTTCCCTGGTTAGCAACCTCGACGTGCGCCTCTTCGTAGTGGCACCCGAGAAGAGACGTGCAGCGGTATGCGACGAGATGAATAGGCCAACATTCAGGGAACGAACGCCGCCGCTGACGCACCGCTGCAAGCTCATCGTGTTCGAGGCACTCGAAGATCGATTGGAACGCATAGGGAAGGACATTAGGCATCTGAACGATTCATTCCTGGGCGATCTGTCCGAGTCCTGCGAGATCATCGAGCAAGGTCGATGAAACGACTTACAGTGGCAGCGTCCTGATGGCAAGGAAACCTGCTCTTGGGAGCGCCTTCACTGGCGAAAAGGGAGACGCCACGCCGCTTCTAGAAACGCTTTCGCCTGAAGTCGCGCCGCTGATCGAGGCCGTCGTCGAAGCCGTGACCGAAGCGCTCCGTGACAACATCGTCGGCGTCTACCTGACCGGGTCGCTGGCGCTCGGTGGCTTCGATCCCGAGACGAGCGACGTCGATGTGCTCGTTGTCACCGAGCGCCCCGTCTCCGACGCCGAGTTCGCGGCGCTGAAGGCGCTGCACGAGCGGCTGTCACCGGAGGGGAACGATTTCTCGCTCGACTACGACGTCTACTACATCGACCGCGGGACGATCCGGCGGTTCGCGGAGGGGCAGAGACACGTAAAGGTGGGGACTGGAGAGCCGTTTTCCTGGCGGCGGAATCGGCCCAACTGGGGCCTGGAGCGCTGGACAGTGCGTGAGCACGGCGTGACAGTCGCCGGGCCCGACCCGAAGACTTTAATCGAGCCGGTCTCAGCGGATGACTTGCGGGCGGCCGCAAGTGAGGAGCTTCGCGCGCGGCTGGGTCACTGGAACGACGGCAGCTGGCCGCGAGGCGACCTGTCACGCGTTGGGACGCAGGCATTCGAGGTGGAAACCGTGTGCCGCGCGCTGTTTACGGTCGAGTCCGGTGCGGCTTCGACGAAGCGCGAGGCGGTGGAGTGGGCTCTGGCGACAGTGCCGGGGCGCTGGCACGGGCTCATCGAGTGGTCGCAGGCGCACACCAGAGATCTGACACGCGACCAGGGCAAGGTCCCGGAGGTCCTGGAGTTTCTGGGCTGGGCTGTGGAGAGGACAGGGTAACGTGGCGGAGTCCGCAATGTCCGAGTTCAAGGCGATCATCCTCGAGCACCACGGTTCGACCGCCGTCGTGCGCCTCAACCGCGTAGAGAAGCACAACGCGATCTCGCGCGAGATGGCCGACGAGCTTGTGCGCTGCCTGGATGCGCTCGGCGCCAATCCGGACGTGCGCGTGATCGTCCTCACGGGCGCCGGCGACAAGGCGTTCTGTGCCGGCGCGGACATGGCGGAGGCGGCGCTGGGAGGGCAGGCCGACGGCGAGCGCCGCGACTGGGCGGCGCAGGCGGCGGTGCGGCTGGTGCGGGCGGGTAAGCCCGTGATCGCCGCGGTCAACGGCTACGCGTACGGCGGGGGAGCGATCTTCGCGGTCTGCTGCGACATCCGCATCTGTGCGGCGAGCGCGCGCTTTCGTTTCGTGGGCGCGACCTACGGACTGGCGGTCGGCGCCAGCATGCTTCCGCGCGTCGTTGGTGGGCCGATGGCGAAGGAGTTGATCTTTACCGCCCGCACGGTCGACGCTGAGGAGGCGCTGAGCATCGGCCTCGCCAACCACGTCGTGCCAGACGCGGACCTTGAGCGCACGGTCCTTGATATGGCGGTGCAGATTGCGGGCAACTCACCGGCAGCGATCGCCGCCTCGAAGGAAGTGATCGACATCGCCACGTCGACGAAGGACGCCGCCCGGCGCGAACTCGAGCACAACCTGGCGCTGCGGCAGTCGGAGGACCACGTTTCGCGCTTCCGGGCCGCCGCTGAGCGCGTCGTCAGGCGGGACGCGTGATCGTGGACGTCACTTACCACGGCGTTCCGAAGTCTTACTGGGATACGCAGGACGTGACCGAACCGTACGTGCCGCCCGACTTCGAGCGCGAAGGCTTCATCCACTGCACGGACGGTCGCGAAGGGATCTCGACCGTTCTCACGCAGTACTACAAGGACGACGCCGGCGCCTGGCTAATCCTCTCGATCGACAAGGACCGCATCGTTGCGCCGGTGAAGTACGAGGACCCGGCCGGCATCTTCCCCCACGTCTACGGCCCGCTTAATCGTGATGCCGTCGTCGATGTGCGCCCGATCGGGCGGGCGCCGGACGGCACGTTCCTGCTGCCCGGCTAGTCCGCGAAGGTAAGACCGAGCACCCGCTGACCGAGCGCCTTCGCGGCCCGCCGCGCAGCGGGCTCCTCGCTGCCCGACATTCGCTCGATCTCCGCGATCGCCGCCGGTGTATCGAGGTCGTTTGCCATGGCGGCGAGGAACTCGCCGCGGTAGCGCTCGAGCTCGGCGTCGCTGGGCGCGCCGACGTCGGCGAACGCGCGCGTCAGCTTCTCCGCCAGATCGACGGTCGGCACGCCGGCGTCCAGCGGCTGGTCCCAGGGCTGGCGATAGTGATGCGATAGGAGGTGCAGACGGAGGGCGTCCGGCGACGAGCCGTCGATAAGGTCGCGCACGAAGACCATGTTGCCGAGCGATTTGCTCATTTTGTGCTCACCACAGTAGACCATCGCCGCGTGCAACCAGTGGCGGACGAAGAGGGTGCCGCTGTAGTTCTCGCTCTGGGCGATTTCGGCGTCGTGGTGAGGGAAGACGAGGTCCTCACCGCCGCCGTGGATGGTGATCGTCTCGCTCAGGTACTTCATCGCCATCGCAGAGCACTCGATGTGCCAGCCGGGACGGCCGGGGCCCCAGGGCGAGTCCCAGGCCGGCTCGCCCGCCTTTTGCCCCTGCCAGAGCACGAAGTCCAGCGCGTCGCGCTTCAGCGCATCGGCCGGGAAGTTGCCGCGCTCGTTGGCGATCTGCAGCATCGAGTCGTAGGAGTGGTTGAAGAGGCGGCCGAACTTCGGGTCCTTCTCCACCTCAAAGTAGACGCTGCCCTCGTTTTCGTACGCCACGCCCTTTTCGATGAGGCGTTCCACGATGCGCTGAATCTCCGGGATGTGCTCGGTCGCGCGCGGAGCGACATCGGGGTCGAGGTTGCCGAGCCGCGACATCTGCTCGCGAAAGTCCGCGTACTCCTCGTCGCCCAGCTCTTTCCAGTCGCGGCCGGTCTTGGCGGCGCGCAGGAGTACGTCGTCGTCGATGTCCGTGACGTTCTGGACGTAGGTGACGCGACGGCCGAGAAAGCGCAGGTAGCGTACGAGGACGTCGAAGACGGCGTAGGTGAAGGCGTGGCCGAGGTGCGAAGTGTCGTAGGGCGTGACGCCGCAGACGTAGAGGCCGACGTCGCCGCCGTGGAGCGGCTCGGCCTTGTGCGTGGCCGTGTTGTAGAAACGTGGTCCGAAGTCTGTCACGCGAAGTATGCTAGCGCATCGGCTGGAGACAGGGAACATGAGACAGGAGACAAGGAAGTGATCCTGGTCACCTGTCAGCGTTCCTTGTCCCATGTTCCGCCATCGTCTAAAGTCCTCAGCGGACGCCGTGGCGCGTCCGAGGAGGAAGCGATGAACGAAGTGCTGGGCGTGAAGGTGGGCGACGTTGCGACGTACGAGCGTACCGTCACGGCCGAGGACATCGAGAAGTTCGCGGCGGTGTCGGGCGACACGAACCCGCTCCACCGCGACCCGGAGTATGCGAAGAAGACCCGCTTCGGCGAGTGCATCGCGCACGGGATGTTGAGCGCGGGCTACATCTCGGCGGTGCTCGGCACGAAGCTGGCGCCGCACGCCTGCGCGGTGTATCTGAGCCAGAGCATCCGCTTTCTCCGTCCGGTCAGGATCGGCGACGCGATCAAGGCGGTTGCCGAGGTCAAGGAGGTCGACGCTGAGAAGAGCACGCTGACTCTACAGACCGAGTGCTACAACCAGGCCGGTGAGGCCGTCGTCAAGGGCGAGGCGGTGATCCTGCTGGACCCGGTCGGCTGAGCGATGACGACGGCGAAGACGACCGGCGGCAACTACCTGGAGGACTTCGAGGCCGGCCGTGTGATCAAGCACGCCGTGCCGCGCACCGTCTGGGACGGCGACATGGCGCTCTACATCGCGCTTTACGGCGACAGGCGACCGTTGAACTGCGCCCGGGACTTTGCCCAGGCGCTGGGATTCGAGCGCGAGCCCGTGCACGACCTCCTCGTCTTCCACCTGGTGTTCGGACGCGCAGTGCCGGACGTCTCGCTCAACTCGCCGGCGAACCTGGGGTACGCGGACGTGCGCTTCCTGGCGCCGGTGTACGCGGGCGATACGCTACGCGCCGAGACGAAAGTGCTGGGCCGGCGGGAGACGTCGCGTCCGGGGCTGGGAATCGTCTGGGTGCACACTCGTGGCTTCAATCAGCGCGGCGAGACTGTGCTGCAGTTCTACCGCTGGGCGATGGTCAACAAGCGCGACCCGGATTCGAAGGTTGAGGCCGAGGAGCCGCCTGAGCTGCCCGACAGGGTGCGTACCGAGGATCTGTACGTGCCGCCGGAGCTTGAGCTGGCGAAGTTCGACCCCGTCGCGACCGGCTCGGAGGCGATGTGGGAGGACTACGAGCCCGGCGAGCGCATCATGCACCCGCAAGGGTTCACGCTGGAAGACGCTGAGCACCAGATGGCGACGCGCCTCTATCAGAACAATGCGCGCGTGCACTTCAACGAGGTGCTGCAGAAGAAGTCGCGGCTGGGTACGCGCATCATCTACGGCGGGCATATCATCTCGACGGCGCACTGCATCGCCTTCGATGGGTTGGAGAACGCGATCCGCGTGCTCGCCTTCAACGCCGGCGCGCACGCGAACCCGACGGTGGCCGGCGACACGCTGTTCGCCTGGAGCGAGGTGCTGGAGCGCATCGACCTTGGCCGCGACGACGCCGGGGCGCTGCGGCTGCGGCTTGTCGGCGTCAAGAACAGCGACCCGCGCGAAGAGGAGATACCGCTGCGCGTGAAGGGCGACGACGGGCGCGAGTCGTACCACCCGAACGTCGTGCTGGACCTCGACTACACGGTGCTGGTGCCGAAACGCCGCTAGTCACGGCGCGTCCTTGCCAGGCGAAAATGTTGACAAGTGTCACTGGTGTGTCACTGCCCTGCTTGACGTCACAGGGGTTGGCGCTACAATGGCTGCGCCCTAGGCGAAGTATTGTTCAAGCGCCTAAACACGTTGTATAGAAGGAGTTGACCGTGACGGCACAGAGGCCATTTCCGAATCATTCGCTTCAAGTCGCGATTGCGCTCGCGCAAGCCATCCAAGACAACAACAACGGCCAACCGATGAACAGGGTGCTTCTGGCCGGTGCAATGGGGCGGAAGCCATCTAGCAGCGACTTTCGTATGCTCCTGAGTTCAGGTGTCAAGTATGGCCTGACCGTCGGAAACGAGAAGTCTGAAGCGATAGGACTCACAGAGATAGGTACCGGGCTGACAAAGCCACGTGGCGAGGAAGAACGCGCAGAGTCACTCAGGCGAGCGGCGTTGTCTCCCGAATTGTTCAAACGACTCTATGAACACTACAACAACGGCAAGCTCCCGCAGGGAGACTTCCTCCTCACAGTCCTTGAAAGGAACCACGGGGTGCCAAGAGAGCGCTGTAGTGAGTGCGCTGAAGTCCTCATTCAGAACGCACAGCTAGCGGGCATCGTTCGGGAACAGATGGGGACTCTCTATGTTGTTCTTAACTCAACCCCGTCGGACGCGAACGATGTGCAAAGCCACGATGTGGCTGAGCAGTCGGATCCCGATTCAACGCTGGTTGCCACTGAAGAGCCGCCCGTTGCTTCGGTGCCCGCCAGAGTCGAGGAGCGCCTGATCTTTGTCGGGCATGGGAAGAACAGGAAGCCATTGGAGCAACTGAAGCAGGTGCTTGATCAGTTCAAGATTCCATACAAGCTAGCTGTTGAAGAACCCCAGGAGGCTCGCCCAATATCTGTCAAGGTGGCACAAGTCATGAAGGAGTGTCACAGCGCGATCCTGCTGTTCACGGCGGATGAAGAGTTCAGGGATGCTGATGGCGAAACAATCTGGAGGCCCAGCGAAAACGTGGTGCATGAGCTTGGCGCGGCTTCTGTCCTCTACGAGAATCGGATCGTGATTCTCAGAGAGGATCGCGTCGCGTTTCCAACGAACTTCAGAGACATTGGGCACATTACCTTCGAAACAGACCGACTCGACGCGAAAGGCCTCGACTTGGTACGCGAATTGATAGGCCTCGGGCTATTGAAGGTTCTTGCTGCCTAAGCGGGGGCAGCCAACTGATGCTCAAAGGTGAGAACGTGATACTTCGCCCCGTCCGGGAATCGGACCTGCCGTTCCTGGTCGATAGGAACGCCGAGTTCGAACATCGTGGCGAGTGGTATCCGCACCACTATTACTCCGAGCCGACGGTGCGCAAGGACTTCGAGAAGGACGGCTTCTGGAGCAAGGACCACGGAATGCTGTTCATGACGGACCCGGAGAGCGGCGACATTCTGGGCGAGATCCACTATTTCAAGACGGTGCCATATATGAGTGAGCTTGAGATCGCCTATCGCACCTACGACCCGTCATCACGCCGCAAGGGCGTCACGTCGGAGTCGGTTCGCGTCCTGACCCGCTACCTGTTCGAGTCGATGACGGTGCACCGGATCCGGCTCTGCATCGCGACCGAGAACGTTGGCTCGCGTGGAGTCGCGGAGAAGGCGGGTTACAGGCACGAAGGCACGCAGCGGAGCGCCTGGTTCAACAACGGCCGCCTCTACGACATGGAGCTGTACGCGATCACGGTCGGCGACGTCCTCGGCTAGGCCCAGACGGGTTAACCGGGCGACTCGACGATCTCCGTGAAGGCGGAGACGATGCGGTGCGGGCGGTCGGGGCGGCCGTCGAGGCCTTTGCCCTGGCCATCGACCCAGATGCCGTGGAGGCCGAGCTGCATCGGGGCGAGGACGTCGAACTCAAGGTTGTCGCCGATCGCCCAGGCATCTTCGGGAGCGGCGCCGAGTGCGGAGAGGAGCGTCTCGAAGACGCGGCGGTCTGGTTTGCCGGACCCGAACTCGCCTTCGATGACGATGTGGTCGAAGTAGCGGGCGAGGTCAAAGCGGTCGATCTTGGCGCGCTGGGCGTCGGCGGCGCCGTTCGTCATCATGCCGAGGTGTACACCCTGCGCGCGGAGGTGGTCGAGCGCAGCCGTCGCGCGGGGGAACAGCGCCGACCTCTCTTCTCGCAGGTCGCGGTATGTCTCGGCGATTTCGTGAGCGAGGCCTGCGTCGTCGATGCCCAGCCTGGCGAAGACCTGATCGAGGACGGTCCGCGTGTTCCGGCGCAGGTCGAGGCGGCCGCTGCGGTGCCGCTGTGGGTCGGACCAGAACCACGAGTTCTGCTCGTCGATCACGGCGCGGAGACGGGCCGGATTAACGTCCGGCACGCGCGCTTCGGCGAGCGCGCAGGCGTCGGTCCAGCAGGCGTCGACGTTGCTGGTGTCGTCGAGGAGCGTGTCGTCGAGGTCGATGAGGATGGCGCGCGGGAGGTTGGTCACGGTTCGATTTTAGCGGACGCGCAGGAGGGAGCGCAGCAATATACTGGCAGCGTGGCAAAGGTAACGATCAGTGCGGCCTTTCCGGACGCCGGCTCCGCCCGGGCGGCCGCTCGGCGTCTGACAGCGGAAGGTGTGGCCGCGTCGATTGACGGGGGACGCGAAGGCGGGTTCATGGCGCGCTTCGTGGTGATCGTCGTGGCCTGCAGCATCGCCGGTACGGCGGCCGGCGCGGCGCTTGGTGCGGCGCTGTCGTACACTGTCGGGCCACACGGGACGGAGGGCCTTATCCTGCTCATCGTGACCTGGGCGGTCTTCGCGCACCTGCTGATCGGCCTCTGGGCCGGCTACGCTCTGCTTTCGGACCGCTCCGAGCGCGAGCTATCAGCGGGCGCGGCGACGACACTGACGGCGCGGGCTGACGAAGCAGCAGCTCCGGAGGTCGCTGAGCGGTTGAGGTCCGATGGCGCGACGAACGTGAGCGCCGATGGCGAAACGACGATCGAGCTGGCTACTGGCCAGTAGGAAGGAAGAGGCAATGGGGAACAGGTTCAAGGTAGGTGACATCGAGGTGCTGGCGGTCAGCGACGGCCAAGGAGCGGCGCCGGGAACTGTCTACTTCCAGGGGACGACGGACGAGCAGTGGGAGAAGCACAAGCGCTGGCTGAACCATGCCGGCCAGGTGGAGTTCCCGTTCAGCTGCTTCCTGATCGATTCGGGTGGGCGGAAGGTGCTTATCGACACGGGTCTGGGGCCGGCGAGCATGTTCGGCTTTTCCGGCGGCGCGCTGCTGGGCGAGTTGGCAGCCGGCGGCGTCAAGCCCGAAGACGTCGACGTGGTGTTCCTGACGCACCTGCACATCGACCACTGCGGAAACGTGGCGCACGACGACGGCGAGGCGATGAAGGCCGTGTTCCCGAACGCGACTTACCGCTGGACGGCCGGCGAGGACGAGTTCTGGCAGGAGCCCGATCCGCGGGCGGCGACGCCGGGCTTCGACTGGAAGAAGATGATGGCGGCGGTGTCTGACCGGTTCGAGGTCGCCGACGACGGGGCGGTGATCGCGCCGGGGATCAACGTCATCGGCACGCCGGGGCACACGCCGGGACACGCCGGCGTCATCGTGTCCTCGCAGGGGAAGCGTGCGTTCATCCTGGGCGACGCGATCTCGTGCCCTGTGCAGCTGGAGGAGACGGAGTGGTCGGGCATGGGTGACATGGACGGCGGCCTGGCGCGACGGTCGCAGGAGGCGGCGCTGCGAGAGATCGAGACCGATGGGGCGCTGATGACGGCGTCGCACTTCCCGGGCCTGACGCTGGGCCGCGTGTTGCAGGGCGAGGGCAAACGCTACTGGGAGATGTCCTAGGAGCCGGGCCGTACCGGCGTGCGCGATCCAGTGACAGTGGCGGCTTGACACGTTCGGCGCTCGTTCCTACGCTGGCCTCGCCTCTCCATGCCTGACGTACCTGCCACGCTGCGCTCAATCGCCGACGGCCGGCGAGAAGACCCGCTACGGCCCGTTACTGTCGTGGCGCCTTCGCACGCGGCTGCGTTGCAGATGCGCCGCCGCCTCGCCGAGCTGACGCCGTTCGCCGCTGTGCGCTTCGAGACGTTTCCGCGGCTGGCTGAGCTGCTGGGCGCGGGCCATCTTGCCGCGGACGGCCGAAATCCGCTGGCGCGGCCGATCGGCGACTACCTGGCGGGCCAGGTGGCTGGTGAGTCGAAAGGCACGCTGGCAGCGGTCAGCGACCTTGCGGGGTATGCGCGCGTCCTGCGGCAGATCTTCCGCCGCCTGCGCCGCGCCGGTATTACATCGTCGAGCGCTATCAGCGGGGACTACCCGGAGCACGCACGGGAGATCTTCCGGCTGTTCGACCGCTTCCGCGAGGCATCGGCGGGCTTTTACGATGAGGAGGACCTGCTTGACGCCGCCGCCGGGGCTGTCGAGGCGGGCCGCGCGGGAGCGCTGAGCGACATCGGGGCGATCTACGTCGCGTCACCGGGCGCGCTGACCGCCGCCGGCACGCGCCTTCTCGAAGCCCTCCGTGCGGCGGCCCCCACCTTCGAGGAGATGGAGGAGGCGCACGGCGAGCCGGAGTCGCAGCGATTCCTGCTCGCGCCTGACCCGGCAAGCGAGGCACGCTGCGTCGTCCGCGACGTGATCGCGGCGCTGGACGAGGGTGTGCCGCTCCACGAGATCGGCGTCTTCCACGGGGCGGACGCCTCGTACGGGAGGCTGCTGCGCGAGGCGTTCGCCGACTCCGGCGTGCCGGTGGCGCCGATGCCGGGACTGCCGCTGATCGAGACACGCGCCGGTCGCGGAGTGCTGGCGCTGGCGTCGCTGCCGGAGCGCGACTTCTCCCGCGCCGCCGCGATGGAGTTCCTGTCGATCGCGCCGCTGAAGGAGTACGTGCCGGCCGGCGACGGCGACGAGCGCCTGATGGCCAACGACTGGGACCGGCTCTCGCGGGAGGCCGGCATTACGCGGGGCAAGGACGCCTGGGAGCGACGGCTGGGCATCTTCGTCACCGACAAGGAAGCTGAGCTTCAGCGCCCGGGGGCTGCCGAGAACGAGGCCCGGGTGCGCGCGATCACGTTCCAGCGCGACAAGGCCGAGCGTCTGCGGGCGGTGATGGGCCGCCTGCTCTCCCGCCTGGAACCGCTGCGGCGCGACCAGGGTGCTGCATCGTTCATCGACGCGTTCAAGGCGGTCGTTAACGACTACTTCGATCCGGCGGACGAGGCGCTGGCGAGTGTGATCGACGAGATCGACCAGCTGGGAACCGTGGGCGCGGTCGGTGGCGAGTTCAGCCTGGACAGCTTCGCTGCCGCGCTACGGGCCAACCTTGAGCTTGCTTTCACGCGGGAACGCGGGCTCGGCGCCGGCGTTGTCATCGCGGAGTACCGCGTCGCCGGCGGGCTGGAGTTCCGGCGGGCGGTCCTCTGCGGCGCGTTCGAAGGGGCGCTGCCGGCCGGGCCCGGCGGCGACGCAATCCTGGACGACCGCGTCTGGCAGAGCTTGAGGGCCGAGCACCCGTTCACGGAGGACGCGATGACGCGCATCCAGCGCGCCCGTGAGTCAGCAGAGCGCGCCATTGGGGCCGTCGCGGGCGGACATCTGACGTGGAGCGCACCGTGCCACGAGGCCGGTGGCGCGCGCGGGTACTATCCGTCGCCGATGATGGCGGAGGCGTACTCGGCCGTGGCCGGACACCGCGTTACCGCCTCGCAGCTGCTTGATGAGGTGGCATCGGAGGCCGTCGCACATCCGGGTTCGGCGCTCGGCTCGATGCTGGCGGGGCCGGTCGTCGACGTGGCCGAGCTGCACTTGCGCGACGCCGTGCGCAGCGCACAGGCCGGGACGACGATCCCCGCAGACGACCCGCGCGCCCGGCCTCTGGCCCTCCTGCGGGCGCGACGGAGCGGCCTTCTCACGGAGTGGGACGGCAACGTGGGCGGGATCGGCGGCGATCTGCTCATGGGGGCGGGGAGGATGGTGTCGCCGACGGCGCTGGAGACTTACGGCGCGTGCGGATACCGGTATTTCGGCCGCTCGGTGCTGCGCCTGAACGTGGTGGACGAGCCCGACGAACGCGAGATGATGGAGCCCGCCACGCGGGGCACCGTGATCCACGACGTGCTGGAACGCTTTTTCCTTTACCAGCACGAGCGCGGGCGTCCGGCGCTGAACGAGAGCTGGACGGCCGCCGACGAGACGCTGCTCCTGCAGATCGCAGACGAGGAGCTGGCGAACGCCGCGGCGCGCGGGCAGACCGGCCTCGAAGTCTACTCCCGGCACGAGGCGCGGACGATCGGCTCCGACCTGCGCCAGTTCCTGGTCGCCGACGACGCACTGCGGCAGATGACGGGGGCCGTTCCATCTGAGTTCGAGCAGGCGATACCGCCGACAGAGATCGCCGGCGTGACGCTGCGCGGGCGCGTCGACCGCATCGACCGCACGCCCGACGGGCGCGCCGCCTGGGTGATCGACTACAAGACGGGCAGCGCTTACGACTTTCGCCACGTGATCAGCGGCAAGAGCTCTGACCTGCTCCTGGGCGGGCGGAAGCTGCAGCTACCGGTGTATCTGGCGGCCGACGGCGATGCTGAGACCGCTGTGGCGATGTACTGGTTCATAACGCGCAAGGGCGGGTTCGCCCGACTGCTCTACCAGCGGACGGCCGCCAACAGGGCGAGTTTCGAGGCGACGCTAACGGCGATCGTCGACGGCATCCGCGCCGGTTCGTTCCCCGCTGTGCCGAACGAGGAGGACGAACGGCGAGGCGGCTTCGAGAACTGCACGTACTGCGAGTACGACCGCATCTGCTCGCGCCGCCGCGACGTCGAATACAGCGCGAAAGAGGGTGACGCAGCGGTAGAGGCGTGGCGGGCCGTGCGGCTCACGGCAGAGGGAGGCGCACGGTGACGTGCGCGCATCACAGGAACGACGATGCCGCGCGCCGCGTCATCCGCGACGCGCTGGACCAGACGCTGTTCGTGGAGGCGGGCGCGGGCACCGGCAAGACGAGCGCGCTTGTCGACCGTTTCGTGGCGCTGGTGCGGGGCGGCACGGAGATCGACCGCATCGCCGCCGTCACGTTTACAGAGAAGGCGGCCGCGGAGCTGCGAGAGCGCGTGCGCGGCGGCCTCGAGGAGGCGCGGGAAGAGGGAGGCGCCTCGGCGCCGATCGATGCTGCGCTGGAGTCTCTCGACCGGGCGCAGATATCGACGATCCACTCGTTCGCACAGACGCTGCTGCGGGCGTTCTCCGCGCAGGCGGGAGTAGATCCCGACTTCGAAGTGCAGGACCCTGTCTCGACGGAGCGCCGCATGCAGGAGCGCTGGCGGCTGTACCTGGAGAGCCTCGAGGGCAACACGGCTGCTGAAGACGCGATCGACCGCGTGTTGAGCCTTGGCCTGCAGACCGGCGAGATTGAGCACCTCGCCGGCGACCTCACCGACCGCCCGACGCTGGCCGGACTTCTGGCGGCGAACCCTCTCACTGCTGCGGAACCCGCCTGGCCGGACATCCCGCGATTGCGCGCGGAGGTGGAGTCAGCGGTGTCCGGCGCACCGGAGGGCGACAACCTGACGGCGCGTCTCACGGACCTGGTTGGCGTCCTGCAGGCGCTTGAGCGGGCGGACGAAGGCGAGCGCGAGACGACGATCGCCGCCGGCGCTGGCTTCCTCGGAAGCACTTACAAGGGAACGGCGTCGAAGTGGGGTGGCAAGGACAGCCGCGACCCCGCTCTCGAGATTGCGGATCAGGTCTCGGCGGAGCTGAACGAGCTGCTGTCCGGTCTGCGCGCCGCCGCGCTGGCGACGCTGCTGCCGTTCGTCGTCGATTTCGTTGGCCGGGAGGAGCGTACGCGCGCCCGTGAAGGGGCGCTCACGTTTGATGACCTCATCGTGAGGGTGCGCCAGGTCTTTGGTGACAACGAGGGCGCGCGACAGGCGTTCCGCGAGCGCTTCGCGGCGCTGCTGATCGACGAGTTCCAGGACACCGACCCGCTGCAGATGGAGATCGCGCTCGCCTTCGCCCGCGCCGCAGACGGGGCGCCACTCGAAGCGGGCCGGCTTTTTCTTGTCGGC
>JAJCYV010000028.1 GCA_029262695.1 Chloroflexota bacterium
CGCGCCGATGTCGTCGGCCTTGGCTGCACACACTACCCCTTCCTGCGACACCGCATCAAGAACATGCTCGGCCCCGGCGTGCGCGTGTACGACCCGTCGCGGCCCGTCGCCCGCCGCGTCCGCCAGATCCTGGCGGAGCGCGACGCTTTCGCCGCGAACCCCGCCCCGCGCTTCCGCTTCTACACCACCGGCGACGCTGGCCTCTTCGGGGACGTCGCCCGCAAGCTGCTGCGGACGCACGTGTCGCAAGTCGAGCACGTCGAGATCTAGGGACGCCGGCCTCTCGGCCTGAAGCCGGATGGCCTTATCAGTATCCTCGACGTCGCCCTTACGATTCCGCCGGACTTTGGTGTCGGCTGCGCTCCCTAACAGGCCTTCCACGCAGAAACGCCCTCAAGTGGGGTGAAGCCCGACAGACACGCGTGCCCAGTTGACTATAATGATCACGCATACTGGCGTGCGGTCACGTCTACGTGCTCGCCCGCAGGGAGAGGGGGCACACCCATGCGACTCTCACGGCTTCTGGTCACTGCCATCGTGCTAGGCTTGGCAGTCTTCGTGGTTAGCCTGGCAGTCTTCAGGAGCCCGACGCAGGTCGGGGCCGCGGCCGTCACGGCCGGTCACGACCTGTTCGAGACGGACGGCGGCGCGTCGGACCTGAACTTTGGAAGTACTGAGGTACCCGCCATACCCGCCGACTTCTTCGGCCCCGGGAGCGATCCGTTCACTGGCTCGGTCGCCGTGCAAGGAGTGCCAACTGATACGTTCGGCACATTCACCGGGCTCAGTCCAACCGACACGATCGTGGAGCGGAAGCAGGACGCCGGCCCACCTGGATTTCCTGACACGATCGACATTGAAATAGTCGCTCTGAGTCTGCGGAGCGTAGGGCCGATAACGGTGACATACAACGGGGGCCAGAATCCCGAGCCCTGGGACTTGGATATCGATCTTCCGCCCGTCGGGGGCCAGAACCTGGGCTCCATGACGGTACGCCACGAATTCGCCGAGGGCGGAACCTTCGACTCCACGCTTCCCGTGAAGCCCCTGTTGACGTTCACGCGGCAAAGCGACGCCTTGCAAGCCGTTAGGGACTACAACCTGGAGGCGTTGTCCCCAATTCAGTACCAGGCAACCGGCGTTCCATGGTGTCACTCGGCCAATCCCCTCACCTCTCCCCCTGGCCACCAGGTGATTGAGAAAGCGGGCTTGACCACTAACTTCTTCCCGAGCATTACGTGTCAGCCGGATGCAGCTGTGCGGGTGAAACAGTTCTACACGACGCAGGCCGGGGTGGGCGGGACGGACGCGCAGCACACTCTGAGATCCGCCGAACTGGCCGTGCCTCTGTCACCGCATTACGAGTGCTTCGACATAGCGGGTCAAGGTCCGCCCCTCGGGGTACCTGTAGACCTCGAGACGCAGTTCGGTACTGAGTTAGACGTGATCGTCGACACCCCGGCGTTTCTGTGCCCACCGGCGCTCAAGTACTTCCCGCCGGGGGAACCTGTACCTGAAGGGGATCTCACGGAGCCTCACCTGAAATGCTACAACATCGTCTCTCAAGAGGATCCACCGCACATCGTGAACCTTGAAACGCAGTTCGGCGTCGAGTCAGACGTTGAGGTCGGTCCCGCCCAACTTCTCTGCGCGCCGGCGAGCAAATCGGTCGTCTTCCCGTTCCCTGAGCCTGGAGACCCGTTGGTGCCGTCGCCGCACTACAAGTGCTACCAGATCATCGACCCGGTCGGGCCGGGTGTTGTCGTCGACCTCGAGACGCAGTTCGGCCTCGAACTAGGTATCCCTGTCGAAAACGCCCAACTCCTGTGTGCTCCGGCGCTCAAGTGGTTCCCGCCGGGCGAACCTGTACCTGAAGGGGATCTCACGGAGCCTCACCTGAAGTGCTACAGCATCTTCTCGCAGGAGGACCCACCACACATCGTGGACCTCGAGACACAGTTCGGCCTCGAGATAGGCATTGAGGTCGGTGTCGCCCAACGCCTCTGCGTGCCTGTCACGAAGACGGTCGTCAACATCGACACCTTCGAGGTCCGAAAACAGTTCGACGACAGCAGCACCGCCAGCGTGACCGTCTCCCTCTCCTGCACCTCCGGCAGCGACTCCCCGGCCACGCTCTCCCCCGCTGGCTCCGGCACCCCCAACACCCCGGGTGCACCCGTCGTCTTCACCGTCTCTGGCTTCTCCGGCGACCCCACCTGTACCGCCACTGAAAGCCCCATACCCGCCGGCTATTCCTCTTCCGGCACCTGCGCCGCGCTCCTCAGCGTCGGCACCTGCACCATCGTCAACACTCTCATCCTGCCACCGCCGCCGGTGGTCTTCTCGGTGGCGGACGTCGGTATTAAGGGGGGGCCACCAGGGATCGGCGACATTACTCCCGTTGTCAACGTGGGCGGGTTGAGCTGCGCCTCGGCTGACCTGCTCTGGCCGACCGGCACCGGCCCAGGCCCATGTGCGGCCAGGATCGGCGGAGGACCGCCCTTCCCGGTGCCGGACGCTATCACGTTCGGACCGACCGACCTGGGCCTTGATACACCAATCGGCTTCACGCCCTTCTTCGACGACCTGAACGCGGTTTCATGGGGCGAGTTCGTGAACACGGGTCCGGTCGACTACGACTTCTCCGTGGACGCCGCTCCCGCCAACGGGGGTTCGACCGTCGGTTCCCCGGGATGTGGGCCGGCGCCCAACGTTGGCACGGAGGTGCTGGCAGGGCTCGGGCCGGAAGCCCAGGGCGACATCTTCAACACGGGCTCCGCGGCGCCCGCCGGCTGTAACCTGCAGATAGCGGACGAGTCGGTGCTGGGTCTCATTGCGCCCAACGCTGCCGCTCCCTTGGCGCCACCGCTGGACGAGCTGGACGCCCTGACTGTCATGTCGGGGCCACCGCCGGGTGCCTGCACGCTGATGGGAGGCGCGATGGGCCCCGTGGTCTGTTCGGCCTTCTCGCTGACGCCAACGCTCATCGGAGACTCGATCATGGCTGGCGGCGTCAGGGCGGATGCCTTCTCCGGTGGCCTGGCAGACTACGGGTCGATCCTGGTGCCGCCGGGCGCGCCGGCCTCCGCGACCGAAATCCCGTGCCCCTTGCTGGGTGGCTTGCCTTGCTCGTACGTGCACTCGACTTCGCTGGGCCTTGTACCGGGTCTTGTTGGCGGTGACGACATCGACGCGCTGTGCTGGTTCGACGCTAACGGCAACGGTGTGCCCGACCAGCCCAACTCTTTCAACCCGCTACCCGGTCTCGGCGACTACTACATCTTCTCGCTGACGCCCGCTTCGGCCTCGGTCACCGGGGGTCCGTTGTTCAGCGCGGCCGACCTCCTGACGCCCGACCCGAATGCGCTGGGAGGGCCGCCGATCGTCCTGAGGACGCCGATCAGCCTGGGTCTGCTGCCCGGCGACAACGTAGACGCCCTGATCTGCCGCGACGACGACACGGACTTCGATGGCGCGCCCGATCTGCTGGACAACTGCCCGGCGATCGCCAACGCCACGCAGCTCAACACCGATGGCGACCAGTGGGGCGATGCCTGCGAGACAGCGGATTGCCTGGCGGTACCGACGCTCTGGGTGGCGCCGCCCGGTGACCAGGACTGCGATGGATGGACCACAACGGTCGAGAACTTCATCGGTACCGATCCGCTGGATGCGTGTGGCCCCCCTGCGGACGTGTGGCCGGTGGACATGGACAACAACCAGGTCGTGACGATTGCGGACGTCGGCTTCTACGTCACGATACTGAACGCCGTTGGGCCGAACCCGCCAAACCCGTTGTACTTAGTGCGTTTCGACTTGAACATGGACGTCAAGATTACGATTGCTGATGTGGGGTTCTTCGTCTCGCAACTGAATATGCCCTGCCCCTGAGCCTGAGGCCCATTTGGTGGCGTAACGACCAGGAGCCGGCCATCTGGCCGGCTCCTTTGCTTGTCCGCGGCGCGCCCCCAACAGAATGTGACGGTGGGCTTGAGCCGAACGTCTGCTCTGGTGCGTCTCAGGCGTCTGGTGTGATACCAGCGGTGCGCCGAGCGCTGGGCCAGACTCCGTACCGCGGTTCAGTTCTGCTGCGGACAAGCCCTTAGCCAGCCCGGCGGCGGTATCGGCGCCAGGTCACGCCCGCCATGCCAACCGCCGCCGGGGCGACGGCCAGCGCCCGCTCTGACGCGGTGCTGCTGGCTAGAAACGCATCCCGCCACTTCGCCAGCGTGGCGTCGGACACCTGGTGGTGGCGGCCGATCTCCTGGTGAGTCTATCGGGCATCACCGGACTCTGCCCCACTAAGGAAGCACGGGCGTCTCGACGGGATACCGAGCCGGCCACGAGCCTGCGCCCGGATTCCGCGCTTAGAATATGCCGCAGTCGAAGAAGAAGCCGATACCGTAGGTATTGGCCAGTTCTCGTAGTGACTGGCAGGCGTCCCGATACCGCTCTGTGCGGGCCTGATTCTCCGCCTGGCCCTCGACCAAGAGCTGCTCGGCTTCTGCGAACGATTCGGTTCCCTCGATGCCGTCGGCAGAGCTCTCCAGGAGCTCCACTAAGTCCCTCCCAGTCGTGAGCAACTCGTCGAATGCGTCCTCTGCCTCAGCCGGTGGACTCAGAGTCTCCATCTCATCGAGGAACGCCGCGAAAAGGACTACGAACTCGCGGTAGTATGCCCTTTGCGCCTGAAAGCTATCTTCATTGAACACAGCAGGGTTTTCGTCATACAGCCGGTCGAACCGCTGCCCGAAGTCATCGTCGATGGCTTCGCCCTGCTGGAAGAACTCTTCCAGAGGTAGCTCATCGTCGCCACCGCAGGCTGCTGAGGTGGCGCCCAGCACAAGCAGCAACACACCTGCGGGCAACAGCAGACGTAGGCATGGTTTCATTGATGTGCTCCCTAATTCGTCGAATGCTCCGCGAGATTATATCACTCAGTTTGAGTTCAGCACTTCCCCCACCCAGGAGTTTCGCGACCGGCGACGTTACTGCGGCGTCTAGAGTAGTGGTATGGCTCGTGACCTGCCCCCATGCGCGGCTACCCCAAGCTATGTTGGGGCACCGACGGCCACTGCCTCCAGGCGCGCGATCACTTCCGGCGCCAGTGGCCGGTATCCAAGCGACCTGTGCGGTCTGACAGCGTTGCAGTGCCCTGTCAAAGACTTCTCCGTCAAGTAGCTCATCGCGCAACCTCCCCGTCGAAGGAATCTGTCCAGCCGCTCTCACATGGGCTGCCTGGCTCGATGGAGGTCGGTGTGACTTTGGGGCCTCCGCCGATTCGAGTCAACCTCGCAGCGCTTCGATGGGCACCTCGAGCGCCATGGCGAGTTTTCGGATCGTTCGGGGGCGGGGTTGCTGCGCCCCGGTTTCCAGTCTCGCCACCGTAGCCTGCTGAATGCCTGCTAGGCCAGCCAGATCAGCGGGGCTCGGTCGGCGGCGGCAGCTCGACCAGGTCGAAGGGCGTTGGCACCAGGAGTTCGGCGTTGCGGTCGCTCGGGGCCAGGCCGGGGCCCGCCGGGTCGAGCTGCGGATCGCGGAAGGCGAGCTGACGGGCGACGCCGGCGAGGAGCCGCTGGTTGAGTGCGTCTTCCGGCGTCCCGTCCACGGCGTCGCCGGGGTTCACCGTCGTCGCCAGGCCGTACATCGTCGTGAAGATGGAGAGCGTACCGTCGCGGTTGTCGACGATCTCTACCAGGCGGCCCTGCATCGGGAAGTCGAGCGCATCGGCCGTCGTCACCTCCCAGTAGCCTCCGCCGGCGGCGCTGGGCTTGGCAGAGATACTGTTGCGGCCGGTGTGGCCTGCCAGCCAGAGGACCACGTTCGGGTAGCGGCCGACGAGCGCCTCCACTTCCTCGCCGAGGACCCGTGGCGAGCCGTCGGTGCCGGGATAGGGGTTGGTCATCACGGCGGAAGGGTGGTGGCTGACGATCACCATGAGGCGATCCGCGTTCTCCGTCGTGACGAACTCGCCATTGTCGGCGGTATAGATGCTGCTCTGAGCCGTCAGCTGCTCCTCCAGCCACTCGTACTGTGCTCGATCAAGGCTTCCGGACGGGAAGCCAGTTGGGTTGGCCGAGTCGAGAACGATGAAGACGACACCGCTCTCCTCGAACGCGTAGTAGGGACGGCCGGCATCCGCCATCTCTAACGTGAAGCCGTGCCCCAGCGGGCCCGGCTCCCTCTCTGTCTTGAGGTGCTCGCGGACCCACTCCGAGCGAGACAGCAGGCGCCGGTTCTTGTCAGCGCCCACGCCGCGGATCGTCGTCTCCGGATCGTTCAGGAGTTCGGCGGACGGGCCGGGGCCGAAGATGGAGCCTGAGGCGCAGGCCTGCGCGACGGCGGCAGGGCCAAGCGCGAATATCTTCTGCGCTCCCGTGGCGACCTGATCCGCGCGGTCTGTGATCGGAAAGTTGCCCTGGCTGAGGACGTCGTGGTTGCCGGCGACGGCGTACCAGGGATAGTCGAGCCCGGCGGGGATGAACGCCTCCTGCGCGAGAGCCAGCAAGTCGCCGTAAGCCTCGGCGGGCGACTCCGTCTGGACGCCCTGGTAGCCGACGGCGCCGCTCTCCGGATCGACGGGTACGCCGTCCATCAGGTCGAGGAACCAGCGCAGCTCGTTGAACTGGGCGTTGTCGGCGGCGCTGCCTGTGTGGATCGCGAAACCGACAGGGGCGCCGGTGACGGGGCTGCGGTCGACGACGTTAGCCTGGGCGATGAGCGCCTCGGCGACCTGGAGGCTGAGCGACTCCTGTGGCCGGAAGGCGCCGGCGTGGACCGTCGAGTCGCAGGCTTCGAGCCATTCGCTGCGCAGAGGCGACTCTTCGTCGATAATGCCGAGGCCAGAAAGGTGGTGAAAGAGAACGAGCGAGAGACGGCGGTTCTTGCGATCGCTCTGCGCCTGTACCAGCTCCGTGCGGACGGTGTACGGTTCACCCTCCGCGACCACGAGGTTGCCCTCGCCGTCCACTCCCAGCGTCTCCCCGAGCGTCGTGTCGGAAGGCGGTGGCTCTCCGGACCCGCAGGCGGCGGCGATCGCGGCGAGAGTCAGGAGCACGGCGCTCGCCAGTAGTAGGCGCAGCTTCACCCGGTGCATAATCACTTCTGAATACTAAACGCTTGACACCCCGCCATGGGCGCAATAGGCTGGCGGCCAGTTCAATCAGGAGGATATGTTATGTCGACCGTTGACTTCATCCGCGACAGCCTGAGACAGCTCCATAGCTCTTACGACGAGGCGATCGCCGACCTTTCGCCAGAGCAGATGCGCTGGCGCGCCACCGATACGGGCCTGCCGATCTCGTTCATCCTCTGGCACTATGTGCGCACGGAGGACAACATCATCCAGTTCGTGCTGCAACGCAAGCCGACGGTCTGGATCGAAGGCGGTTGGTACGAAAAGCTTTCGCTCCACCGGACGGCGCAGGGCACGGGGATGAGCCTGGAGGACGCCCAGGGCCTGCGGATCGAGTCGCTGGACGATTGGCGGGGCTATCAGACGGCGGTATGGCAGGCGACGGGCGCCTTCCTCGCCTCGGCGGACGATGAGATGCTTCTGCAGACGACGACGGTCAAGCCGCTAGGTGAGATGCCGGTGCAAAACGCAATCGGGATGATGTGTCTGACGCACGGCTTCACGCACCTGGGAGAGGTGCAGCACGTGCGCGGACTGTTGGGCCTGAAGGGTATGGGCTGGTAGTCCGTCTACGGCGCCTGAGCAGCAGGCCGCATGGGGGGCTGCTTACGAGACCTTACTCTCGACGAAGCGATCCGCGCGGAATTCGTCACCGTTCGTGGACTCGCCGGGAGGCCCGATCAAGCCCTCGTCCGTAGCGCGGACGAAGGCGCGTACGACCTCCGGGTCGAACTGCGTCATGGAGCTGCGGAGAATCTCACGCAGCGCCTTATCGTGCGGCATCTTCTTGCGGTGCGGCCGGTCGCTCGTCATCGCGATGTAGGAGTCGGCCACGGCGTAGATACGCGCGCCCAGCGGGATGTCGTCGCCTTTGAGGCCGTGAGGGTATCCATCGCCATCGAACCGCTCGTGGTGAGCGAGCACGATCTCGCCGGCACTGCCAAGGTGCAGCACGTCTGCCAGGATCGTAGACCCCAGTTTAGGATGGCGCTGCATCTCCATCCATTCCGATTCACTGAGTTCGCCCTCCTTGGACAGGATGCTCTTCGCGATCTGGAGCTTGCCAACGTCCGCAAGAACGGTGGCCTGCTGGATGACCTCCACTTCCTCCTGTGAGACCTGCATCTCTTGGGCGAGGATGGACGCCAGGTCGCTGACGCGCTGGCCGTGACCGTCCACCATGGCCCCCTTGAGCCCGATCGCCGACGCCATCGCGGAGACGACCAGGTCGTTCTCTCGCTGCGCGTCGCCGACCTGGGACGTCTTGGTGTCTTCCTCTGCATGGAGCGCCTGTACGGTCAGCACGAGGGCGCCCCAGAGGACGAGGCAGCCGAAGAGAGCGGCGGCGAGAGGGCTGACCGCCAGCGTGAGGACGCCCAACACCAGACCCAGGATGATCAGCTTGGCCGCCAGGGCGACGTTCTCCCGCAGTGGGAAATGATAACTCGTATTCTCTTGCATATCTGGGCCCCCTAAGAGCTTTCGCGCCTGCTGGCGGAATTAGTATCCATCTCGTAAATGTTTGACGCTGGGATACAGGCTGGCGTTGCCCAAACGCGCACGAATACGGTTAGCGCTGGGTTAATTCAGGCTCACGAGGGGAGCGCCAGGGGGCGTTTCAGCTAGCCGGAGAGGCCGGCTTGCATGAAGATGCCGTTGTGGATGAAGAAGCTGCGGATCGTGTTGCCCAGCTTCCTCTGCGCAAGCAGCGTGCTGCCTGACGCCGCTTGAAACTCCGCGATCTTCTCGCTGTACTCGCGTCGCGCCTTGATGCGGATACGCTTGCCGCTCTCAACCTCGCGCGTGCACTCGGCGATTAGCGCATCGGGGTCCTTGCCGGCGAAATCGCAGAAGCGCTCGAGGGCGCTTGAGCGGAGCGCCATGTCCAGATCCTCGCCCCACTGTTCACGGAGACCGCTGCGCCAGGTCTGGACTGTTTCGTAGTCCGCGATCGGCTTTTCGGGGGCCACTACTCCGGCAGCCCCAGTTCCTCGGTCAGCTTCTTGATCTCGTCGCGACGGCCGGGCAGCGGTGCGGGCGCCTGGATCATGTTCGCGGCCTTGAGCTTCTCGACCACGGCCTCGTCGCGCTTGAACGGCTTCCCGTACTCACCCTCGAAGTACAGCTCCTCGAAGTCCGGGCGCGGGCGCTGTCCGCCGGCCTCCCATGACTCCGCCGGATAGCCGAGGAGCATCACCCACATCGAGACCCAGTCTTCGGGCACGCCGAGGACCTGCCTCGTGAGCATGGGGTTCGGGGTGTTGAGGCAAGCGCCGAGCCCCTCGTCGAAGGCGGCGAGAAGCGCGTTCTGCGCAGCGCCGCCGGCGTCGGCGAAGGCGGCCGGGACGTAGCCCTCGAGGTTGCGGGTCATGGGCTCCAGGATCTGCGGGTAGACGAAGTCGTCTACGAACTTGTGGCTCCAGCCGTGCGAAGGAGCAAGCGCGCCGACGTCCACGAGCTCCTTCAGGCGCGACCCCTTCTCCCTAACGACGGTACCCAGGTCGACGAAGAAGTAGATGTGGACGGGCGCCAGGTCCAGCGTCAACGCTGCTACGGGCGTCTTCAGCTGACTGAGCTTCTCCGGCGGTATCTTGTCGCGCTCTACGACGACGGCGCGCAGCCAGTGGGCGTTGACGGCGCAGGAGGCAAGACGCGCCGTTTCCAGTATGGTCTGGATCTTCTCCCGTTCGACGGGCCGATCGGGATCGAAGAAACGAATGGAGCGTCGCCGGCCGATAACTTCCTTGAATTCCATGGGGGCCTCCGTATTGGGTCTGGGTGCGTCGTGGCTGCCTGCGGCCATCGCGCAGGCAGCCCATTATTAGGATAACGAGTGTTGATAAGTCAACGCAGTAATAATGGAAGCCCAATTCCTCATTATTTGTTGCAGAATGACTTGACTTCATTCAGACTTCAGCCTAAACTGATCCTTAACCTGAAACCCCGCACATAAGCCCGCAAGTCTCTCAACCAGAAAGGCCCCGCGGACTGGGTTTCAGAGGGAAAGCCGTCGTGCTAGAAGCCCATGGGGAGGGGTACATGCAACGGTCCACCTCTGTCAAGACCGACTTCAGCGCGCTCATAGAACGAGCGGCCCGGGGAGACCGGGAAGCGTTCGGGGAGATCTATGAGCAGCACGCCTTGCGTGTCTTCCGGCACGCATATTTCCTCACGGGGGATCCGTTCCTCGCAGAGGACCTCACTGCGCAGACGTTCCTGAAGGCTCTGGAGGCCATCCCGCGTTACGAGCAGCGTGGAGTGCCGTTCATCGCCTGGCTGCTGCGGATCGCCGGCAACCTGACGATCAACTACAAGAAGGCGCAGAAGAACGGCCATCACGCGCAGCTGCCGGAGACTCTTGAGGACGAAGACCGCTTCATTTCGCCGGAACGCTCCTGCGAGGCGAAGAGCAACGGCGAGCGCGTCTGGCGCTTTGTCAGCCAGCTCCCGCACGAGCAGCGCCAGGTGGTGGTGATGCGGTTCATCGACGATTTGCCCTATCAGGAGGTCGCGCACGTGCTCGGCAAGAGCGTCGGCGCCGTGCGCGTCATCCAGTTCCGGGCGCTGGCCAGCCTCCGCCGCATGGTGCAGCAGGAGGAACTGTCGCTGGCCTGCGTCGAAGCGCGCGCCAGCTAGCAGGGATCGCGGCTCACGATCCGGGCGGCTATACTGGGGCCGAACACGCCGGATACACCTGGGAGGGAGCCCCATGACCCTGCGCATCGGCATCAACGGCTTCGGACGCATCGGCCGCCAGGTCTACAAGGCGATGCACGACCTGCACCCGGACAAGCTCGAGATCGTGGCCGTCAACGACCTGACGAGCCCGCACACCAACGCCCACCTCCTCAAGTACGACAGCACATACGGCCCGTTCGCCGGCGAGATCACCGCGACGGATGAGTCGATCACCGTCGACGGCAAGACGATCAAGGTCTTCGCGGAGCGCGACCCCGGCGCCATTCCGTGGGCCGGCGAAGGTATCGAAGTCGTCATCGAGTCCACCGGATTCTTCACAGACGCCAACACGGCGCGGGCGCACATCGATGGTGGCGGCGCCAAGAAGGTGATCATCAGCGCCCCGGCGAAGAACGAAGACCTGACCGTCGTCCTCGGCGTCAACGATCACCTTTACGACCCGGCCAAGCACAGCGTCATCTCCAACGCCTCCTGCACGACGAACTGCATCGCGCCCGTGGTCAAGGTGCTCCACGACTCGTTCGGCATCGAGAAGGGCTTCATGACGACGATCCACGCCTACACCAACGACCAGGTGATCCTGGACACCGTGCACAAGGACCTGCGCCGCAGCCGTTCGGCCGGCCAGAACATCATCCCGACGACGACCGGCGCCGCCAAGGCCGTGACGCTAGTCATGCCCGAGCTGGCCGGCAAGCTGGACGGCATGGCCTTCCGCGTGCCGACGCCTACGGTATCGGTCTGTGACTTCGTGGCGACGCTGGAGAAACCGGCGACGAAGGACGCGGTGAACGACGCCTTTAAGGACGCCGCCACCGAGTCTCTGCGGGGTATCCTGGGCTACTGCGACGAGCCGCTGGTCTCGACGGACTTCAAAGGCGACCCCCGCAGCTCGATCTTCGACTCGCTGAGCACGCTGGTGCTCGACGGCAACCTGGTGAAGGCCGTGTCCTGGTACGACAACGAGTGGGGCTACTCCTGCCGCGTGGCCGACCTTTCGGCGATGATGTCCGACCGCGGCTTCTAGCCGCGGCTTGACTCGCTGCCCCGGTCAACATATAAGTGAGCGGTGATATGTTGACCTCAGCGCGACACCAGGGCGACACCCGCGACTCCGTGATTACGGCGCTCTTCAAGGGGCTGGCCGACCACTCCCGCCTGAGCGTCCTGCGCGCCTGTCTGGACGAACCACGTTGCGTTTCGGAGATCACGGAGGTCACCGGCCTTTCGCAGCCGAACGTCTCCGGCCACCTGGCGTGCCTCTGGGACTGCGGCCTCGTGGAGCGCGAGCAGCGCGGCCGGCGCGCCTACTACTCAGTGCCGGAGCCGCGCGTCCGTGCGCTCCTCGCCGCGGCCGACGACTTGCTCGTCGAAGTCGGCGAGAGAGTGTACGTCTGCAGCCGCTACCATCCGGAGCACCAGAAGTGAGCCACGCGCACGGACGGAGCGAGGACAGGCGGCGCCTGGCGATCGCGCTCGTCATCACACTCGTGCTTCTGGTCGCGGAGGTTGTCGGCGGCATCCTGACGGGCAGCCTGGCGCTGGCGGCCGACGGCGGACACATGGCGTCGGACGTGGGCGCACTCAGCTTGAGCCTGGGCGCGATCTGGCTGGCGTCACGTCCGGCGACGACGGGCCGCACGTTCGGCTTCCACCGGGCGGAGATACTGGCGGCGTTCGTGAACAGCATCGGACTGGTGCTCATCGCCGGCTACGTCTTCTGGGAGGCCGGCAGCCGCTTCGGGGACCCTCCCGAGGTCGACGCCGGGCCGATGCTGGGGATCGCCGCGGCCGGGCTCGCCGGTAACATCGTCGCGGTAGCGCTGCTGCTCGACCGGCGCCGGCACAGCCTCAACATGCGCTCGGCGTTCCTGCACGTGGCCGGCGACACCGTTGCCTCCTTCGGAGTGATCGCCGCCGGCATCGCCATGGCGATCACGGGCGAGTACCTGTTCGACCCGCTGATCAGCGTCGGCATCGGCGTGCTGATCCTGGTCAGTTCGTTCCGCATCACGTGGGAGTCAACGCAGGTGCTGCTGGAGGCGACGCCGCCGGACGTGCGCGTGCAGGACGTACAGGACGAGATGCTAAAGGTACCGGGCGTACGCAACGTGCACGACCTCCACGTCTGGACGGTGACGTCCGGCTTCGTCTCGTTGAGCGCGCACGTGGAGACGAGCAGCGACGGCGACGCTCACGAAGTACTTGTGAATCTCCGCACTATGCTCGCGCGTACCTTTACAATAGAGCACGCGACGCTGCAGCTAGAGACACGCGCCCTGCACGAAGAGTTGGAAGCCTGTTGCGGCGTCGATACGAAGGAGACAGACTCGCCCCATGCACTTCGCCATACGTAACCTCCTCCTCCCGCTCCTCGGGGCGCTTGTCATCGGCACAGCGGCGTGCGGCGGCAGCGGCGACGCCCCTACGGAGACCAATCGAGTCGTCCTGACGCCGCTTCCCGACGGCGTTCTCCTGCCAACGGTGATCTCTTCCGACCTTGCCGTCGGGGAAAACCGGTTCCTCATCGGCCTGCAGAACCAGGACACCGGCGCGCTGGAGCTGAACGCGGATCTCGAGTTCGCGTTCTACCTGCTCAACGACGGCGGCGAGGGCACACTCAAGTTCGAGCGCGACCCGGAGCCACTCACGATCATGCGCACTTACACTCACACGCATGATGACGGCCTGGTGGAAACGCACGAGGCGGGAGAAGTGGGCGCCTACCGGACGACCGCCGACTTCGACGTGGCGGGCCTCTGGGGCGTCGAGGTCACGGGCACGACCGCCGACGGCCAGACGCTGGAGCCGCTACGCCCCGCGTTCAGCGTGAACGAGGAGCCGTTCGGGTTCGCCATCGGTGATCCGGCACCCCTCAGCGAGCAGCTCCTCCTGTCAGACGTAGACGACATTACGGAGATCGACACGTCGGAGAACCCGATTCCGGAGCAACACAACATGACAGTCGCGGACGCCGTGACGTCGGGCAAGCCCTCCGTGATCGCGATCGCAACGCCGGCGTTCTGCCAGAGCCAGATCTGCGGGCCGACGAAGGCCTTCTTCGACGACCTCTACAACGAGCACAACGACGTCGCCAACTTCGTGCACGTGGAGCCGTTCCAGGTGCAATCTGTCCGCGACGGCGAGTGCGAATCGCTGTTCGATTGCCGCACTCCGATCATCGACGAGTGGCGCCTGCGGAGCGAGCCATGGGTGTTCATCGTCGACGCGGACGGGAACATCGCCGCCAAGTTCGACGGCCTCGTCGCATATGATGAGCTAGACGAGGCGCTGGGAACGGTACTCGGCTAGGGCGCGAAAAGCTGTCGATCCTGCGCAATCCGGGCGTTTTCTTGTTCGCACACTCACGTTCCCGTAAAATCGTCTTCTGTAGATATGTTCGAATCACTTTCCGATAAGCTGCAAGGCGTCTTCCGCAAACTAGGCAGCCACGGCACAGTCACGGAGAAGGACCTGGACGAGGCTCTCCGCGAGGTACGCCTGGCGCTGCTGGAGGCGGACGTCCACTACAAGGTCGTAAAGGACTTCATCGCCTCGGTGCGCGAAAACGCGCTTGGCGCCAACGTGCTGAAAAGCCTGACGCCGATGCAGCAGATCATCGACGTCGTCAACAAGCAGCTAGTTGAGGTCCTGGGAGGCGGCCAGGCCAAGCTGGAGCGCGGCAAGAACCCGCCGACTGTTGTCATGCTCGTCGGGCTCAAGGGCGCGGGCAAGACGACGACGGCCGCCAAGCTGGGGCTGCACCTGCGCCGCACGGGCGAGCGACCACTGCTGGTGGGCGCCGACCCGGAGCGCGTCGCCGCCGGCGAGCAGCTGCAGTCGCTGGGCAAGCAGCTGAGCATGCCCGTTATCACCGGCGATGCCAACGCCGACCCGGCGGACGTCTGCAAGCAGGCGCTCAAGGACGCGAAGAACACGAGCGCCTCGTACATCATCGTGGACACCGTGGGCCACCTGGAGATGGACGACGAAGACCGCAAGGACCTGCGCAAGATACACAAGCTCCTGGACCCGACGGAGGTGATCCTCGTCGCCGACGCGATGACGGGACAGGAGGCCGTCAACGCCGCCGAGCAGTTCAACGAGACGATACCGCTCAGCGGCCTGATCCTGACGAAGGTCGATGGTGACGCTCGTGGCGGTGCGGCGCTTTCCATTCGCGCGGTGACCGGCATCCCGATCAAGTTCTTCGGGATGGGCGAGAAGGCCGACGCTCTTGAGCCCTTCTACCCGGACCGCTTCGCCTCGCGCATCCTGGGCATGGGCGACATTCTGACCTTGATCGACAAGGCGAAGGAGCAGATCAGCGAGGAAGAGGCGGAGTCGCTGGGCGAGCGTTTGAAGAAGGGCGAGCTGACGCTGGACGACTTCCTGCAACAGTACCAGCGGATCAAGAACATGGGCCCGCTCTCCAATCTGCTGGGCCTCCTGCCGGGCCTCTCGCAGATCAAGAAACAACTCAACACGGAAGAGATGGACGAGAGCTACTTCTCCCAGGTCGAGGCGATCATCTACTCGATGACTAAAGCTGAGCGCAACGACGCGTCCATCATCGACGGCAGCCGGCGCCGGCGCATCGCCGCTGGCAGCGGCACGAAGCCGCAGGACGTCAACCGGGTGCTCAAGCAGTTCAAAGAAGCCAAGAAGATAATGCAACAGATCTCCGCCGGCGACGGCTCCAAGATTACGCCGTTCCTCCGGTAACCCCATGATCCCCCTACACAATCTCGGAGGTGCCACTTGCTACGCATTCGCCTGTCCCGGGTAGGCAAGAAGAAACAGCCTTCCTACCGCATCGTCGTAACCGACCGACGCAACGCCCGTGAGGGCGCCCACCTGGAGGTGATCGGCCACTTCGACCCGCTGTCCGATCCGGCGTCGGTCAAGATCAAGGAAGAGCGCGCCATCCACTGGCTCAAGGTCGGCGCGATGCCCTCTGACACAGCAGCCAGAATCCTGACGAAGGCGGGCATCATGGAACAGGCCGGGCGCGAGCCGTTCGTCTACGTCGGCAAGCAGGTGCCGAAGGGCCAGAAGAACCCGAAGAAGGGCCGCAAGGACGGTGAGGAGGGCGCCGCACCAGCAGCCGCCGCTCCCGCCGCAGTAGCAACCGCCGAAGCGCCCGCAGCCGAGGCACCGGCGGAGGCACCCGCAGCCGAGGCACCGGCCGAAGCGCCCGCAGCCGAGGCACCGGCCGAAGCGCCCGCAGCCGAGGCACCGGCCGAAGCGCCCGCAGCCGAGGCACCGGCCGAAGCGCCCGCAGCCGAGGCACCGGCCGAAGCGCCCGCG
>JAJCYV010000029.1 GCA_029262695.1 Chloroflexota bacterium
GGGCGTGACGCACAGGCTGCGAACACTGACGGCGTTTCGGATGGCGGTGAGATGAGGCCGACGCCGACGCGCTTGGCCGCTGGTCTTGCGTTGCCTTACTGGCTGGTGCGGGTGTCTGCGGAGGTTCTGACGGCAGCCGGCTTGGCGGTCGTGTCGCTGTCCGCGGTTTCCGCAGCTTGGGCGGAATAGCGTCCGGAGCGCTGAAGAACGGCGAGGAAGGCGTCGACGACGGCCGGGTCGAACTGGGTACCGCTGAAGCGCTTGAGCTCAGCGACCGCGTCCGCCACGGGCATGGCCTTTCGGTAAGGGCGGTCCTCGGTCATGGCGTCGAAAGCGTCGGCGACGAGGAGGATGCGGGCGCCGATGGGGATGTCTTCGCCGCTGAGGCCGTGCGGGTATCCGGTGCCATCAAAGCGCTCGTGGTGGTGAAGGATGACGGATGTGGCGCTGGCGGCGCTCGGCACGTTGGCGAGTGTGTTGGCCCCGTCGGAGGGATGACGCTTCATTCTCTTCATCTCGGTTGCGTTGAGCGGCCCGGGCTTGAGCAGGATTTCGTTGGGGACGACGAGCTTGCCGATGTCGTGAAGGAGTGAGGCGACGCGCAGGTCGAAGATCTCGGTGTCGGACAGGCCGAGTTCGGCGGCAAGTTCGCCGGTGTACCAGGAACAGCGCTCAGCGTGGTCTTTGGTCTGGGGGTCCTTGGCGCTGAGGGCGTTGGTCAGAGATGCGACGACGTCGGCGTGACGGCGACCGTTGTCGTCGCTGCGAGGGGCGATGCCATCGAGGTGCTCGGAGAGGGAGCCGCCCCAGACGGTAACGCGGTTCTTGCCGGTGGCCTTGGCGTTGTACATCGCCATGTCGGCCCGGTAGACGATCTCCTTGGCTGTCGACGCGGACTCTGGGAAGAGGGCGACGCCAACGCTGGCTGTCACTCCGGGCGCGCCTTCTACGGAGATGCCAGCAACGGCGCTCCTGATGCGCCCGGCCAGCTCCGTGGTGACCGCGCGGTCGCCGCCCGGCACAAGGATAGCCAGCTCGTCACCGCCGTAGCGGTAGCTGTTCTGCTTGCCGGCGACTTCTGCCAGGGCGTTGGCTATACTGCGCAGTACTTCATCGCCGGCCTGGTGGCCCTGCGTGTCGTTCACATCTTTGAAGCCGTCGATGTCGATGACGATCAGGCCGACGCAGCCGCCTGATTCGCGAGCGGCTTCAACCTGCTCTTGCAGTTGCCTGTGGAATGTGCGGTGGTTTCCAAGGCCGGTGAGGGGGTCCGAGGCGGCCTGGCTGCGGGCATCCGTCAACTGGCGGTGCCTGTCGCGCAGCTCTTCGTTGGCGTGGCGCAATTTCTCGGTGTTCTGCTCGACCGCGTCCATCATGCCGTTGAGCACGACGCCGAGATGCGCGAGTTCGCTTGGCCCGAAAGTGGGCGCCCTGGCCGACAGATCACCGGCTGAGGCGCGCCGGGCCGTGTCCTTGAGGGCGGCCAGTGGAGTGATGATGGAGCGCACAAGCAGGAAGCCTCCGCCGACCACCAGCACGACGCCGATCGCTCCTGAGGCGACCAGCAGCACCACGGTAAGCCTGGCGGTCGAGTTCGCCTGTTCGCGGAGAGAAGCGACCTCAGCCAGCTCCTCGTTTGCATGAGTCTCGAGTTCGATCCGGTACTCACGGAACAAGGGAACTATCTGCTCGATCAGGGCCTCGGCCTCGGCGATGTTGCCGGATTGCCTCAGCTGACTGACGCGCGCGGCGTCCTGTACCAGAAGCGTTCCGGTCGCATAAGCCCCATCGAGCTCCGAGACGCTGCCCAGAGCAAGCGCCTCGTTCATGCTGGCCTGAGCGGCGTCTGCGTGGTCCTGGATCTCCTCGACGTATGTCTCTTCGCCGGAGATCACGTAGCGCTGCAGGAGAAGGCCCGATATGGCCGCGTTAGCCTCTGCTGTCTGAAGCAGCGAGGCCGTTTTGGAGTGGTGCTCAAGGTCCGCGAGGTCGGACTGATGTACGCTGGCCTGCCAGGTCGCTGAGGCGACGATGCCGATGAGGATGATCGTGGCGAGGCCGAAGCCGACGACAGTACGGCCTCTGACCGAGTTTAAGGGCGTATTGACCCATAGGCGATCCAGGAGGCCGCTTCGCCCGGTCGTCTCATTCAGTACCTGTGAACGTTCGCTCAACATCACTCCGAGAGTCCTTTTCCCTTGTTCGATATCAGTCGTTAGGGGCCTGGCAGCGGCCCGCTGTGAGCCGCGGCCAGCCGACCCGTATTAGCTGGTGGACGGTGCGCCGACGGTGCTACGGCGGCGCAGGCTGCCGACGACGATGACGACGGCGGCCAATACCATGACAGCGGCCAGAGAGGCAGCGCTAATCGCTAGCCACGAGGCAGTCGTGTTCGCGTCGCTGGCGCTGCTTGTCGCGGCAGCGGCGGCTGCGCGCTCCGATACGACGAAGGCGTCCAGACTGGCGACCAACGACGCGAAGCTCGGCGAGAGTTCCTCGAGCGCCGTGGCGGCTCCCTGTACGTCGCCGACCTGGCGCAGGGCGATGACCCCTGAGAGCGCCTCGACAGCGGCCGAACCCTGGGCGAGGAAGTTGCCCTCGTCGGAGCCCGCTTCGGCGATCCCGGCGGACAGGGCCTGCACGGCGGCGGCTGTCCGGGTCTGGATCTCGGGTATCAGTGCCTCGTCGCCGCTAACGACATACTGGTTCAGAGTGGCGGCGGCGGTGGCGGCCTCAGTCTCGGCGTCGACGATAAGGGATGCGGTCAGCAGGTGCGACCCCGCCTCGTCGACCTTCGACTGCTTGGTGTTCTCTTGCCACACTGAAGCGGCGAAGAGAGCGACTACGACGCAGACGCCGATGACGGCTGCAATGGCCAAGGATTTGGTTGACTTGCCAGTGTTGTTGCTAGCCATGTTTGTGCCTCCTGAGATGAACCGTGATTTCGCCATTTCCGGCGGGGTGTTCACCCCTTCTGTCCTTACTAGATGCGAATTCAGTGGCTTCGTTGCAACAGGGATGCTCTCTGAGCCATCTCACCCGCTCTGGTGCGCCGAGGGCACGGCGAATCACTCAATTTGCTCTCTTATACGCGCTAATGACCGCCTTTATAACCGGTAATGCGCACTAATGAACAGACTATCTCAATGGCTGTTGGAGCCCAGCGCGGGCTCAGCCGGCGAGGCGACCGGGCCGGGCCGCGCGCCAATCGGCGGCAATTTCGGGGTTGACGACGTTGTCGTTGACGTCGCCGGCGAGGCTGGCGAGGAGGTTTTCGGCGGCGAGGCGGGCCATCTCCGAGCGCGTGGCGACGCTGGCTGAGGCGATGTGCGGAGTGATGACGACGTTATCGAGCGCGAGGAGCGGGCTATCGGCGCGCAGGGGCTCCGGGTCGGTGACATCGAGAGCGGCGCCGGCGATCGAGCCTGAGCGGAGCGCTTCGTAGAGGGCGTCCTGGTCGACGAGGGGCCCGCGGGCGGTGTTGACGAGAACTGCGCCGGGCTTCATGAGGCCGAGCTGGCGAGCGCCGATAAGGCCGCGAGTGTCGTCCGTGAGGGCGGCGTGGACGGAGACGAAGTCGGACTCCCGGAGGAGTGTGTCGAGGTCGGTGTGAGTCGCGTCGAGGTCCTTCTCGGCGTCCGGCTTACGGGTGCGGCTGGTGTAGAGGATGCGCATGGCGAAGCCGGCCGCGCGGCGGGCGACGGCGGCGCCGATGCGGCCGAGGCCGATGATGCCGAGCGTCGCGCCGTGGACGTCCGGGCCGAGCATGATCTCGGGCCCCCAGGTGCGCCAGTGGCCGGCGCGGACGTAGCGGTCGCCCTCGGCGATGCGGCGGGCGGCGGCGAGGAGGAGGCCGAAGGCGAGGTCGGCGGTGGTCTCGGTGAGGACGCCGGGGGTGCGCGACACGAGAACGAGGCGACGCGTGGCGGCATCGACATCGACGTTGTCGTATCCGGTGGCCATGTTGCTGACGGCGACGAGGTTGGGTGCGGCGGAGAGGAGGGCGTCGTCGATGCGGTCGGTGAGGAGGGTGAGGAGGCCGCTGGACGGAGCGGCCTCGCGGCGGAGTTCGCCGGGCGGCGGCGGCAGCTCGTCCGGCCAGACGGCGACTTCGCAGGTCTGCCGGAGGAGGTCGAGGGCGCTGCCGGGAAGGTTGCGGGTGACGAATACGCGCGGGCGATCTGTCATTGGGGCTAATGTAGCATGGGGCTGATGGAGAGGGACGGAGAGAGGAGATACGGATGAACGAGGAGCAGCGGAAGTTCGCGGCGGAGGTGAATGTGGCGGTGCTGGCGACGGTGGACGGCAAGGGGCGTCCGCACGCGACGCCGATCTGGTACATGCCGGACGGCGACGAGATCGTGCTGAGCGTGGGCCGCGGGGGACAGAAGCACCGCAACCTGGAGCGCAACCCAGAGGTGACGCTGGTGATCGACTCGCGGAAGGTGCCGTACTACGCGCTGATGCTCTCAGGGGCGGTGGAGATCGGGCCAGCGCTTGGCGACGAGCAGAAGCTGGCGCTGGCGTCGCGCTACCTGGGCGAGGAGATCGGCAAGCGTTATGTCGAGATGACGACGGGCGATGACTCCGTCTCGCTGCGGCTGAAGCCGCGGAAGGTGATGGAGTTCAACGGCCGTGCCGGGCGGTAGTCTCGCTAGTCGATCTCGACGATGAGCGTCGCGACGATGAGCGCGATGAGGGCGGCGCTGACGCCGAGCGCTCCGAAGTTGATTATCAGCCGGATAGCGGTAAATCCCGCCCCGTCATCACTTTCGCCTGCCATGCCCTCATACCTCCTGTGGCTGCCGGTCTGACCTGGTCGCCCACCAATTGTACATAGCGCGCCAGGCCGCGAGGAAGAGGCCGCCGCCGGTGATGCCGATGGCGAAGAAGGCGGTGAAGAGCGCCCGGTCGAAGACGAGCGCGCGGCCGCACATGGCGACGACGCCAGCGGCGGCCCAGATCATGAGGATGTTGGCGACGGGATAGCGGCCTGCGACGGCGCGGGCGGAGAAGGCGCCGAGGAAGGGCGCAATGAGGAGCCAAGCGACCGGGAACGGGAGGATGGCGCGGGCGAACGACGTTCCGGTGACGGCGTCTTCGTGGCTGGCGAGACCGAGGAGGCCGAAGGCGCCGAGGGCGGCGATGTCGCCGGCGATGAGGAGGGCGCGGGATGTTGGTGCCCCGCTCATCCCCTTCGACTCCGGCTGGCGCCGCGCTCAGGGCAGGCTTCGATTACCTCAGGACGAGCGGTACGGGACGCGGTTCGGTTCGCGGTCATTGGGAGAGGAGCTGGCGCCCGATGACCTTGAGTTCGACGACGGGCTTGACGCCTTCGAAGATCGGGAGGACGAGGGCATCGACGGTGTAGCGGGCGATCGGGTCTTCTTCAGAGTAGCCCCAGCCACCGTGGATGAGCATCCCTTCCTGACTGACCCAGACGGCGACGTCGGAGGCGAAGACCTTGCACATCGCCGCTTCCAGGTTGGCGCTCTCGTCGGACTGCATGGCGCGGGCGGCCGCGTAGGTAAGGTGGCGACCGGCTGCGGTGTGTGCCGACATGCGGCCGATCTTGTACTGGGTGAGTTGGTAGGCGGCGAGGGGCTTGCCGAACTGCGTGCGGTCGCTGGCGTAGTTGCAGGCCTTCTCGACCGAGGCCTGGCTGACGCCGCTGGCGCGGGCGCCCGTCTGCAGGCGGCCGGCTGCGAAGCCGCCCATCTGCATGTAGAAGCCGCGGCCGAGGCCGTCCTCGCCACCGACGAGGTGGTCTTCGGGCACGAAGTAGTTGTCGATCGCCAGCGTGAACGAGTGCATGCCGCGGTAGCCGGGCGTCGGGTTGGCGATGCCGCCGATAGAGCCACCGCCGGGCTGAGTGTGCTCGAAGTGGTGACCATCGTAGGGGTCCTTGGGGACGATGAAGAGAGAGAGGCCCTTCGCGCCGGAGGCGGCATCGCCGGTGCGGGCGAGGAGGGCGAGGATGTTGGCGCGGCCGCCGAAGGTGCACCACGCCTTGGGGCCGTCGATGACCCAGCCTTTGACGCCGTCGCGCTCACCGGGAGCGGCCTTGCACATGAGTGAGGCAACGTCGGAGCCGACGTCTGGCTCAGTGACGGCGATGCCGACGAGCAGCTCGCCGGCGGCGATGCGCGGGAGCCAGGTCTCGCGCTGCGCTTCTGTTCCGCCCGTGATGAGGGCGCGGGTGAGGATCTCGGAGCGGGTGATGAGGCTGCCGGCGACGAGGGAGACGGTCGAGAGTTCTTCGGTGAGGACGACCATCGTCAAGAGACCCATCTCAGTGCCGCCGTAGGACTCTGGTATGGAGGAGCCGAAGAGGCCGATGCCGGCCATCTTGGCGATCAGGTCCTCGGGGATGAGGTGGTCCTGGCGGTGCATCTCCTGGGCGATCGGGGCGACCTCGGTGCGGGCGAACTCGCGGGCGTGGTCGCGGGTCATGTTGGCGATCTCGTCGTCAAGCTCGGCGGTGAACGCACCGCGGGCCTCGATGACGCGGCGGCCGACGGCGGCGATGCGCGGGACGGACAGGCCGCTGCGGATGAGGTTTCGCGTGTCGTTGCCGGCGAGCGTGCTGGTGAGAGCGTCGCCGATGGCGAAGGTGTCGGGGTCGGACTCGACGGCGTTGCGCGCCTTGTGGAGGGCATCGGCGGCGAAGATCAGCGCCTGCTCGTTGGCGAGGTCGTCGGGTCGGCCGGCGGCGGACCGGGACTCAGCGTAGGCGGTGAGGACGGCGGCGGCCTGGGCCTCGGTCGCCATCTGCGCGAGGCGCGAGACGTGCGCCTGGTGGGCGTCGATCTCCTTGCCGCCGTTGGTGAGGCGCGCGCCGGAGGCGACGGCGCTCTCGGCGACCCGGCGGGCGACATCGGTGAGAGCGCGCGCGGCGGTCAGGGATTCGGTACTGGATTCTTCGGTGGTCATGAGTGGTTCCTCCGGGTCTGGGTTGGGCGCTCAGGGAGCGCGCGAACCAAGAATACCGAACGGCGACCCGTACCGCACGCGGGATACGGGCGCCAGGGCGATCAGTCGCGCTTGGGCAGGTAGGTGGCGAGGCCTTCGTGGAGGGGCGTTGGCGTAAGGCCGAGCTTCTGGGAGATGTCGGACGGGTCGCCGAGGGCGTCCATCGTGATGAAGTCGATGGCGTCCGGGGTGAGGGGCGGACCGGGCGCGAACTGGAGTAAGGTCGCCAGCGCCTTCATGGCGAACTTTGGGGCGGGCAGGAGGAAGCGGCGACGCCCGGCGATCTTCAGCGCCGTGCGCACGACTTCGGACATCGTAAGCACGTCCGGGCCGCCGACGTCGAACGTCTCGGTGGCGGCGGCCGGGTTGTCGAGAGACTCGGCGGTGGCGCGGCCGACGTCGTCGACGAAGACGGGCTGCATCTCCTGCCTGCCGGGAGCGCCGATCAGCGGGACGAACGGCTGGAAGCGGGACATGGCGAGGAAGCGGTTGAGCGCGCCGTCCTCCGGGCCGTAGACCCACGGCGGGCGCAGGATAGTGTAGGTGAGGCCGCTGTTCCGTACGGCCTGCTCGGCGCGCCACTTGGCACGGAACCAGTGGTAGCCCTCGGGCGCGGCGCCGGTGGCGCTCAGGTAGACGTACTGCCTCGCGCCGGCCGCTTTCGCGAGGGCGACGAGGTTCTCGGTCCCGACGGCGTCCACGTCTTCGAACGTGTGGCCCTTCTTCTGGTTCTCGATCGGCGAGTTGGGGAACTGCTGGCAGCCGATGACGGCGTCGACGCCGGCCATCGCCGCTTCGAGCGAGGACGGGTCGCGGACGTCGCCTGCGCGGTAGTCGACGGCGAGGCCGGGAAAGCGGTCCGCGGAACGAGCCGGATCGCGGGTGAGGACGGCGAACTGCTTGCCACGGCGGGCGAGCTCACGAACGATGCCGCCGCCGACGAATCCGGTGCCGCCTGCTACGAGGATCATGACGTCGGCTGTATTGTCGCATGCCATACTGTCAGCATGGCGCGGGAGACGATGACGACGGCCGAGGCCGCGACGCGCAACGGCTGGCTGAGGCTGGACGATGCCGGTCTGCTGGCGCAGTGCGAGGAGCACGGTTACCGTTCGAGCGGGCCGGGCGGCCAGCGCCGGAACAAGGTGGAGACGGCGGTGCGCGTGCTGCACCGGCCGAGCGGTCTGGAGGCGCACGCGGCGGAGACGCGAAGGCGCGAGGATAACCGCAAGCGCGCCCTGCGGCGGCTGCGCGAGCGGATCGCGATCGAGGTGAGGTCGCCGTACGCGGAGCCGCCGGAGCTGGCAGCGTACCGCCGCGACAAGCGGCTCTCGATCAACGGCCGCAACCCGGCGTACCCGGTCGTGCTGGCGGCAGTGCTGGACGCGCTGGCCGAATCAGACGGCCGCTACGCCGCCGCGGCGAAGAAGGCGGGGACGACGACGAGCCAGCTGCTGAAGTTCCTGCAGGCGGACCGGGAGGTCTGGCGAGCGGTGTCGGAGGAGCGCGCCGGGCAGTAATGTGACAAGTCATCCGTCATCTGGCAGGATGTGGGGAACAAGGAGTCCGGACAGCCGTCCGGGCGGAAGATCGCCCAGTACGCCGGGACACGCGACCGGCGCAGGAGGTAGCCCGATGCGAATGAGTGGAGTCCTTTTCGGAGTGGCGGTTGGCGCCACATTGATGTACCTGTTCGACCCGCGCCAGGGCGTGGAACGCCGCGAAGTCTGGGGCGAGCGTGTGCGTAAGGGCCGCGATCAGGCCCAGAGCGCGGTCGAGACCGGCCGTACCCGCGTGCACGACTACCGGCACCGCAACGACGACGCCGACGCTGCCGTGTCGTCAGTCGCCTCCAACGGCGAAACCGCCGACGCCTAGAGCGGCCCGCCGCTAGTGACCGCGGGCGAGGAGCCCTGGTCGCTCATGCCTGCAGGTGGCGGTTGAACCAGTCGATCGTGCGGCGCCAGGCGTCGCGCGAGGCCTCTTCGCGGTAGCTGGGGCGGCTTTCGTTCATGAAGGCGTGGCCGGTGCCGGCGTAGCTGTGGAACTCGTGCTCCACGCCGAGGCGCGTCATCTCGGCTTCCATCTGCGCGACGTTCTCAGGATTCGGGTTGAAATCGTCTTCGCCGAAGAGGCCGAGGACGGGGCAGGAGATGTCGCCGGTGAGGTCGAAGGGCGACGGGCCGTCGCCCCAGGAGGCCGTGACGCTGCCGCCCCAGCAGTCGACGGCGGCTTTGAAGGCGTCGCTCTTCGCGGCCATCATGCAGGTCACGCGGCCACCCATGCAGTAGCCGGTCACGCCCAGGCGGTCGCCGTCGATTTCCGGCAGCGATTGCGCGTGAGCGATGGTGGCGTTGACGTCGGCGGTGACGGTGTCGTCGCGGAGGCGGCCCATGCGGGTCATCGGGTCGTCGGCGGAACTGGGCTCCTCGCGGTGGTAGAGGTCGGGCGAGACGGCGGCAAAACCTTCCGCGGCGAAGCGATCGCACATGCCGCGGACGAAGTCGTCGACGCCACCGGCGTGCTGGATGGCGACGACGCCCGGGAACGGCCCGGCGCCGTCGGGCGCGCTGACGTAGACGCGCATGTCGGCGCCGTCAACGGATACGGCGTCCCAGCGTGAGGGCATCGGGTACCTCCTTCAGTTGCCGGTACAGGATAGCTCAGTCGGGCACGCGGGCTTTGGCCAACATGTTAATCGACGGTACCACGGACATCCCAGCCTCGCTGCCACTTGTCTTCGTCCTGATCCAGCCAGCCTTCAAGCAACAACTGATTTGACTCGTGCCTGCTCGTGATCTCCGCGAGAATGCGCTTGGCGTCAGCTACGACTACTGCGCCTGAGACACCAACCGGTATGTCAGACAGCAGGGCCTCTAGGGTGGGGATCGAAGTAGACAATACCGGATCATGCTCGCCGATCGCTTCAACGAACTCAGCGCATTCGGGATCACGCGGATAAGGAGGAAGATTCCAGCACGCGGCATCCAACTCTCGCGCGGCGGCGCTCATCGGTGCTGTGTACCCGGAGCGCAGTTCGGCTAGCACTTCCTGCAGTTCCCCTTGGAACGTCTCTTCTTCGTCACGGTTGCCATCGGGCCGGCTGAAAAGCACCGCGGCGGCAGCGCTAGTCAGAATGACCAGTAGGACCGCGAGGGCTACCTGTCGCATTTCGTCGCATTCTCACCCTGTGTGGTCGCTTCAGACGCTGGCGCGAGGGCCATACGGTACCTTCACGACTCAGTCGGGCATGCGGGCTTTGGCGAAGTAGGCGAGGGCGAGGCGCACCTTCTCCTCGATCTCGGCGTCTTCGGGGAGGTCGGCGCGGGCGACGGCGTCGACCGCCTCCGCCTGGGAGTAGCCGAGGGCCATCAGCGCGGCGACGATCTCTTCCGACTCGACGCCGGGCGTGGCGGACGGGGCGGCGGCGGACGTCATCTTGTCCTTCAGCTCGACGACGACGCGGGCGGCGAGCTTCTGGCCGACGCCGGGGGCGCGGGCGAGCGAGGCGGCGTTGCCGGAGGCGATGGCGAACGAGAGCTCGTCGGCGTCCATGACCGAGAGCAGCGCGAGGCCGGCCTTGGGGCCAACGCCGGAGACGGAGGTGAGCGTCTGGAAGAGGCGGCCTTCGTGCGCGTCGAGGAAGCCGTAGAGGGTCATCGAGTCCTCTCGCACGACGAGGTGGGTGTGCAGGGTGACTTCGGCGCCTACGGTGGCGGCCACGATGACGCTGGCCGGCACGTGGACGAGGTAGCCGACGCCGCCGACGTCGACGACGAGGCTGTCGGCGTCGCGTTCGAGGACGGTGCCGGTGAGGCGGGCGATCATCGGCGGGACCTGCGGGCGGTGCGGCGGCCCCGCCCCGCCCCTGTCAGGCTCAAAGCCTGACCCTCAGCAGTAATTGCGCCGCGCTTGAGCGCGTGGCAGACGGCGACGGCGAGGGCGTCCGCGGCGTCGGCGGGCTCGGGTGGTTCGGGGAGGCCGAGGAGCGACTGCACCATGAGGGCGACCTGCTCCTTGGAGCCGCGGCCGTAGGAGGTGACGAACTGCTTGACTTCGGACGGCTTGTAGAGGGTGACCGGCAGGCCGGAACGAGCGGCGGCGAGGGTGGCGGCGGCGCGCGCTTCGCCGATGGCGACGGCGGCGCGGGTGTAGCCGAGGATGAAGTCTTCGATGGCGACTTCCTGCGGCTGGTGTTCGGTGATTATGTCGAGCAGGCCTTCGTGGATGCGCATGAGGCGCTCGGGGAGCGGCGCGTCTTTCGGTGGGCGGATGGCGCCGAAGCCGGCGGCTGTGTGAGATGAGCCTTCGGCGACGACGATGCCGTAGCCGGTGACCGTGAGTCCGGGGTCGATGCCGAGGATCGTGACTGGGCCTGGTCCGGGCACAGGCTAGGCCGCCGCGTACTCCATGAGCGCGGCCTCCGGGAAGTCGGCGTTGGAGTAGACCTTCTGCACGTCGTCGAGGTCTTCGATGGAGTCGAGGAGCCGCAGCGCCTGTTTGGCAGCCGAGTCGTCGAGGGGGACCATGATCTTGGGCAGCATGGAGAGTTCAGCGTTGGCGATCTTGAAGCCGCCTTCCGTGAGCCTGTTGCGCACCTCGGCCAATTCAGTGGCCACGGTGTGGACTTCGATGATCTTGCCTTCGACCTGCACGTCTTCCGCGCCGGCGTCGATGGCGACGAGGGCGAGTTCTTCGGGGTCGGCCTCCTCGGCGTCGAGCGTAATCAGGCCCTTGCTGTCGAACTGCCAGGCGACGGAGCCGGACTCGCCCAGGTTGCCGCCGCCGCGGGTGAGAGTGGTGCGGAGGTCGGAGACGGAGCGGTTGCGGTTATCGGTAACGACTTCGACCAGGATGGCGACGCCGCCGGGGCCGTAGCCCTCGAAGGTGATCTCCTGCAGCTGAGTCGCGTCGCCGCCGCCCGCGCCGCGCTCGACGGCGCGCTTGATCGTGTCGGCGGGCATGTTGCCTTCCTTCGCCTTTTCGAGGGCGAGGCGAAGGCGTGAGTTCATGGCCGGGTCGCCGCCGCCTTCACGAGCAGCGACGGAAACCTCGCGGGAGAGCTTGGTGAAGAGCTGGCCACGCCTGGCGTCGGATGCCCCTTTGGCGCGCTTGATCGTGGACCAGTGAGAGTGTCCGCCCATGCGTCCGGAATTGTACCGCGCCCGGCGGGTCGCGGGTCAAGACTCCGGCGGCGCTTCGGGCACGGGTGTGAGGACGAAGAGCTGGATCTCGCGGTCGGTGTAGGTCTGGTACCTGCGGTAGCCGTCGTAGAACTCGGTGAGGGCCTGCCAGAGGCGCTCGCGCTCCTCGCCATCGGCCTGGCGGGCGGTGTACGAGCCGCTGCCGTTGCGGACGAAGAGCCGGACGCGCGGGTTGGCCTTCAGGTTGTAGGACCACGCCGGGTGACGCTCGTGGCCACCGTACGAGGCGACGAGGACGATGTTGTCGCCGTCGCGCATGTAGAGGAGAGGCGTACGCCGCTTCTTTCCGGACTTCGCACCGACGGTCTCCATCACGAGCACCGGTTGGCCGAGCCCGGTCGAGAAGCGGCCGTTCGTCAGGGGGATGAGGCGACGATCGATCGGCGAGGCGATCTTCATGTAGAGCTGCACGACGCGGCGGCCACTGATCGCTGATACGATCGGCCTCAGGAAGAACGGCGTCCTGCGCTGGTGTCGTGTCTTCTCCGGCATCGTGCCGGTATTATGGCACGGGAGAAGCGATGACAAGCACGACGATCCAGTTCGGCGACGAAGAGCGGCAGTTCCTCTACCGCACGGCCGCGGTGGCGCTTAACGGCGACCTCGTGCTGCTGCATCGCATCGGCGACGCGAAGTTCTGGTGCCTGCCGGGCGGCCGCATGGAGATGGGCGAGACGGCCGAGGTGGGCCTGAAGCGCGAGCTGCGCGAGGAGACGGGGCTGGACGCGGACATCGGCCGGCTGCTGTGGGTGATCGAGAACTTCTACGGACAGGGCGGTGTGCGCCTGCACGAGATCGGGCTGTACTTCCTGGTGCGGTTCGATCCGGCGTCGGCGGCGTACAAGCAGGAGTGGACGGGGCAGGAGGAGGACGGGACGGAGCTGACGTTCCGCTGGTGGCCGGTCGCGGATCTGGTGCAGGTGAACCTGCTGCCGGAGATGCTGAGACGCGCGCTGGGCAGGATCCCGAACGCGCCCGAGTACCACATCGCCGTCGAGTAGGGGGCGTCCCGCGGGTCAGGGAGCGAGCATCGTGTTATCTATGAGGCGGGTGGCGCCGACGCGGGCGGCGAGGAGGAGGAGCGCCGGGCGGTCGATCGTCTCGAGTTCCTCCAGCGTCTCTTCGCCGGCGACGCTGACGTAGTCGATGCCGACGCCGGCCGCGACCAGGGTGCGGCGGGCGGACTCACGGATGTTTGATGCGTCGCGCTCGCCTTCGCTGACGAGACGCTCGGCTTCGGCGAGGGCGCGGGAGAGGGAGAGGGCGCGCGCGCGGCCGTCCGGGGTGAGGTAGACGTTGCGGGAGGACATGGCGAGCCCGTCGGGCTCGCGGACGATCGGCAGGCCGACGACATCGACGGAGAGGCCGAGATCGCGGGTCAGGCGGCGGATGACGCGGAGCTGCTGAGCGTCCTTTTCGCCGAAGCAGGCGCGATGCGGGCGGACGACGCGGAAGAGGCGGGCGACGACGGTGGCAACACCGCGGAAGTGGCCGGGGCGGTGCTCCCCCTCCAGGCGCTCAGCGATGGGGCCGCGGAGCTCGACCCAGTCGTCGAAGCCGGGCGGATAGACCTCTTCGGGCGGCGGCATGAAGACGATGTCTGCGCCCTCGTCGCGGAGGAGGGCGAGGTCACGCTCCTCGTCGCGGGGGTAGCGGCCGAGGTCCTCGTCCTGGCCGAATTGCGCCGGGTTGACGAAGATGCTGACGATGACGGTGTCGCAGGCGGCGCGGGCGCTTCTGACGAGCGAGAGGTGGCCTTCGTGCAGGAAGCCCATCGTGGGCACGAGGCCGACGGTGCCGGTCGCGGCATCGCGGGCGGTGGTCATCCCGGCGACGGTGGTGATGGTGCGCATGGGGTTTAGGGATGGGTGCGGCCCCGCCGGGGGCAGCGGGGCCGCGGGCCAAAGGGAGCGGTGTTGGCGTGTTAGTGCGCCGGCGTGACCTCGGTTGGTTCGGTTGCGGCCGGCTTCTTGAGGAAGGACTCCTTCTCGGTCGGGAAGGCGCCGTCGCGGACGTCGGCGGCGTAGGCCTTGAGGGCATCGACGATGGTCGGGCCGAGGTTGGCGTAGCGCTTCGCGTGCTTCGGTACGAAGTCGCTGAAGAGGCCGAGGAGGTCGTGCCAGACCTGCACCTGGCCGTCGCAGCCCCAGCCGGCGCCGATGCCGATGGTGGGGATGCTGAGCTTTTCGGTGATGATTTCGGCGACGCGGACGGGCACCATCTCAAGGACGATGGCGTAGGCGCCCGCTTCCTGGAGCGCCATGGCGTCGTTGAGAATGCGGACGGCGGCGGCGGGCGTCTTGCCCTGCACCCTGTAGCCGCCGAGCTGGTTGATCGATTGCGGGGTGAGGCCGAGGTGGCCCATGACGGGGATGCCGGACTGCGTGAGGCAGCGGACGGTGTCGGCGACGTGGGAGCCGCCTTCGAGCTTGACGGACTGCGCGCCGCCTTCCTTGAGGAGGCGCGCGGCGTTTCGGAGGGCGCCTTCGGGGCCGCCCTGGAAGCTGCCGAAGGGCATGTCGGCGACGACGTGCGTGCGTTCGGTGGCCCGGACGACGGGCTTCACGTGGTGGACGATCTCGTCCATCGTGACGGGGATGGTGGAGTCGTAGCCGAGGACGACGTTGCCGAGGCTGTCGCCGACGAGGATGAGGGGGATGCCGGCCTCTTCGACTAGCCGGGCGGAGGAGTAGTCGTAGGCCGTGATCATGACGATCTTCTCGCCTCGCTCCTTCATCGCCTTGAGGTCTGTGATTGCGGTCCGCTTCTTCATGTCGTTACCTCCTTGGTCGCCGTCCGAGCCGGATCGGCGCCAGGGCGACTGCCAGTCGCCCCTACGTTTACCAGGTGAGTCCGAGCTGTTGACGCATGGCTTGCTCGAACTGTTCGTCAGTCATCGCCTTGCGGGCGTTGAAAACGAACTCGGCGTCCTGAGTCGCCGGATAGCGGAACTTATCACCGTTTTCGATCGCGTCTACGATGACGGCGGCCACGACGTCCGGCTGCGCCGCTCCGTCAGGGTTCAGGCGCTGACCGGCCGCTTCCCACTGGCTGAACATCTCTGCGTACAGAGACTCTTCGCCGGCGGCGGCACCGACGAGACGGCGGTTTGCGCCGAAAGCAGTCTCGACGCCACCGGGCTCTATGATGTGCACCCGAATTCCGAAGTGTCCGACCTCGTACTTCAACGTTTCGCTGAGCGCCTCAAGCGCCCACTTCGAGGCCGCGTAGAGGCCGTTGAGGGGCCCCGCGACGCGGCCGGCGACGGACGAAACGTTGACGATGACGCCGTTCTCTCGCTTTCGCATGCCGGGAAGGACGCCGAGGACCAGGCGGAAGGGGCCGTAGACGTTGGTCTCGAACTGGTCCTTGAGGTCGTCGACGGTCATCTCTTCGAGGGCACCCCAGACCTCGAATCCGGCGTTGTTGACGAGGACGTCGATGTCGCCGGCCTGTGCGAGGGCGGCGTCGACGGAGGTTTGCTCGCGGACGTCCAGCTCAAGGACGGTGACGTTATCGGCGGCGGCGAGGTCGCCGGCCTTCGCCGCGTTGCGGACGGTGGCGAAGACGTTGTAGCCTTTCGCGGCGAGCTGGACAGCGGCAGCGTGACCGATGCCGCCGCTGGAACAGCCGGTGATCAGTACGGACTTGGGCATGGATCCTCCTCAGACTGGTAGTGTTTCGGGAACGCCGTCGGAGGTGCGCGCGATGCGGTTGTCTCCGTCGACGTAGACGAGTTGTGGGTGGTAGCGGTCGAGTTCGGACTCGGCGAGTTGCTTGTAGCTGATGATGATGACGACGTCGCCGGTGTTGACGAGCCTGGCGGCGGCGCCGTTGAGGACGACTTCGCCCTGGCCCCGGGTGCCTTCGATGGCGTAGGTGACGAGCCGGGCGCCGTTGTTGCAGTCGACGACGTGGACCTGCTCGTGCGGCAGGACGTCGGCCGCTTCCATGAGTACGGGATCGAGGGTGATGGAGCCTTCGTAGTCGACGTCGGCGCCGGTGCAGGTCGCCCTGTGAATCTTGCTCTTGAGCATGGTGCGCATGCCTGGTTCCTCTCCTGTGGTGCTTTCCGCCTGTCGCCGCCGCCCCGCCCCTTGGACAGACCTGAAGGTCTGTCCCTACGTTCGTGGTGGGCCGGGGCCACGAAAAAACCCTTTCGGTAGGCCGAAAGGGCACGATTCCGCGCGCTGAGCGCTCTATGTGCCGTCTCGGTCCACCGCGGCGGATCCAAGCGGGTCCTGGCGTCTGTTCTGCCCTTGCGGGCTTCTTGTAGCCGCCCATACGGGTCGGCAGATTTAGTGTAGCAAAGGGGGGGAGGGTGTCAACGTTGTGCTCTGGCTCACAAACGAGAACGGAGCCCCGTGGAGAGGGGCTCCGTTTTCAAAGGAGGCCAAGCATGGCGTGCGTGCGGGTTAGAAACGGCCGGGCGGGGAGGCGAAGCCCCTGAACGCGGCCTTTTGCGGGGTCAGTTCGCGCCTGATTGGCATATCTGGCGCGTTCCAGCGAACCTGATTCGTTGACTTGGACTTGCCGTCGTGCTTAATGATGGCTGTCTTTGTCGGGTTGCCTCTCGGCTTCTTGTGAAACAGGTTCAGCATTGTTGTTTCCCCTTCAGGTCTCGTCTGCTGTCCGGTCGTTTGAAGCCAGTTTCCGCCCTGCAGGTGAACAGGCGGGTTAACCAGCGCCCAACGAGGGTTAACCGATAGTAAATGGTTGTCGTTAGGTTAAGCGGGGCCCCGTGGCTATGCTAGACTGACGCCTGCCACATACAGGAAGTAGATACGCACCAGGAGGTCGCCCCATCATGCGAGAAGCAGTGCTCGTAGACATGATCCGCACGCCATTCGGCCGCGCCGGCCAGCGCGGCGTATTCCGTGATATTTCGCACGTCGAGATGGTCGTGCCGCTAATGAAGAACGTCCTTGGCCGCAACAACGTGGGCGGCGAGGAAGTGGACGAGGTGCTGTGGGGCTCCGTCGGCATCGCCGGCATGCTCACACGCTCACGGCACTACGTGTTTGAGGCGGGCCTGCCGCACACGATCTCGGCGACGGACATGAACAAGCAGTGCGGGTCGTCGCTGCAGGCGAGCGCGCAGGGCGCGTTCGCGGTGATGGCCGGGATGTCGGACGTGGTGATCGCGGGCGGCGTGGAGACGATGGACCGGGTGAACCCGATCCCGCCCGGCGACGAGACGAACCTGCAGCAGATCCAGACGACAGAGGTGATGTCGAAGGAGTTTCTGCAGCCGTGGCCGGACAAGGACAAGGCGCCGCAGTGGCAGAAGCGCTGGTACGGGGTAACGGAGCCCTGGATCATGGACATGGGCCAGACGGCCGAGAAGCTGGCCGGCGAGCGCGGCGTTTCGCGAGAGGACGCCGACGCATTCTCGCTACACAGCCACCAGAAGGCGATCCGCGCGCAGAAGGAAGGCCTGCTGGCGGACGAGATCAACCCGATCGAGATCGCTTACTCAGACGGATCGAGCGTGAAGGTGGAGACGGACCAGAACCCGCGCGAGAACACGTCGCTGGAGAAGCTGGCGACGCTGAAGCCGGCGTACACGGCGGAAGGCCAGGTGACGGCCGGCAACGCGAGTCCGCGCACGGACGGGGCGACGATCTGCCTGATCATGGAGAAGGAGATTGCGAAGGAGAAGGGTCTGAAGCCGCTGGCGACGATCCGCCACGCGGCGTCCGTGGGCGTCGACCCGACGATCATGGGCATTGGCCCGGTGCCGGCGACGCAGAAGCTGCTGAAGCGCAGCGGGATGGCGCTGGACGACTTCGACATTATCGAGATCAACGAGGCGTTTGCCTGCCAGGTGCTGGCCTGCGGCGCGGAGCTGAAGTGGGACTGGGACAAGGTGAACCCGAACGGCGGCGCGATCGCCATCGGGCACCCGCTGGGCGCGACGGGGACGCGGCTGATCGGGACGATCGCCTACGAGATGCGCCGCCGCGACGCCGAGTGGGGACTGGTGACGCTGTGCATGGGCGCGGGCATGGGGATGTCGGTGGCGCTGCAGCGCGAACACTACGACTGGTAGAGCTCTTCAGCGGGGGCCAGACGCTCGGCCGGCTCCAGATCAAGGGTTACCTCGGCGGACTCTGAGCGCTGAGGGACACTGGAGAACGGTAGTGCGTCGCGCTCCAGGCGGAAGATCAGGTTCGGACGGTAGCCGGCCGCGTAGTCGATGACGGCGTAGAGGGCGATGATCGAGCCGAGCATCTCCATGACCTCCTGGACGGTGACCATGGAGAAGATGATCACGCCGCCGTGTCCGTTGGCTTCGACCCACCAGCCCTCGAACATCTCGAGGATGACGCCACCGCTGAAGACTATGCCGGCGCCCGCCAGTAGCAGGATTGCGGTACGCGCCGGGAGGCGGCGGAGGAACGGCAAGAATAGGACCGTCAGGACGGCTACGACCGGCAGGGCGACCACGACCCAGGCCCAGTGGAGAAGGCCGTTGAACCCGTACTCTTCCGACAGCGGATCACTGAGAGCCTCATGGAGCTGGGCCATGTCGTCGAGGCTGAGAAACAGCGGGATGAGCGCGATCGCGAACCACTGCCACCAGTGACGGTCGCGCTCCTGGTACTTCATCAGCCCGACGAAGGCGAGCCCGAAGGCGACCAGCGCTAGCATAATGCTGGCATACCACGTGGGAATGTTGTTCTCCTCGTCCAGGTTCCAGATGCCCGTTGCCCGGTCCGGCAGGTTCTCGCCGACGGTGGTCCGGACAGCTTCAGCCCCCAGATGCGCAATCAGGAGCAGCACCGCGATGGCCGCCAGGGCGAGCGCCACACGGAGCGGCGACACGCGGATGTCGAATCGGTCGTTCATATTCACCTGTTGAACAAGATTCCTGCGCCGATGCAATCGTTACAGAGCGAGGCGCGGCAGTACGGGCGAGTCGCCCGCACTGCCGCGCCAGCACTGCGACTGGTAGCGCGGGCGGGCGGCTATTGTAGGATGCGGGCATGGAGCCCCGCACCGGGCGCACTGGCAAGCTGACGCTGACCCTGCCGGACGGGCAAGTACAGGACTTTGCCCTGAGCAGCGGGGCCGTGACGCTGGGCCGCTCCGAAGTCAACGACATCGTGATCCCGGACCCGAAGGCGTCGCGCGTGCACGCGCGTCTGGAGTTCGGCCCGGACGGCTACACGGTCATCGATCTGGACTCGGGTAACGGTATCCGGGTCAACGGCAGACGGGTGCGGCGGGCCGCGCTCGCGGTCGGCGAGACGCTTGAGGTCGGCGCGTGCACGCTGCGTGTCGAGGCCGACGAGACGCCGGCGGTGCTGGAGCCGGACGTGACGATCATGGAGTCGCTGCCGGACCTTGATGCGACGCTGGCCGGCGCCGCGCTGCCGATGAACCTGACGGACACGCGGTCGCCGCGCCTTGCGGTGCACACGTCGACCGACACCTGGGAAGTGTCGCTGGGCGGCGACGCCATTACGATCGGGAGAGCGTCGACTTCAGACATCGTCCTGGAGGACCAGAAGGCATCGCGAAATCATGCCGTGATCGAGCGCCGGGGGTCGGCCTTCGTGGTCAGGGACCTGGGATCGAGGAACGGGACGTGGCTGGGCGAGAAGCGCGTCGATGTGGAGACGCTGGGTCCGGGCGACACGGTGCGCGTGGGCGACGCGCAGATCGTATACAAGGCGGCGTTCGAGGCGGAAGAGCTGACGCTGGTTGATGCGCAACTGCCGGGGCCGTCGCAAGGGAGGCGGCCGGTCGTGATCGTCCCCGGCATGATGGGCTCGGAGCTGTGGCAGGGCTCGCAGCGGGTGTGGCCGAACGTGAAGCACATGTTTACGCACCCGGACACATACGTGCTGCCGGAAAAGGAGCCTCTGGAGGCACGCGGGCTGGTGGGGGACGTGGTGATCGTGCCGAACCTGTACAAGATGGACCAGTATAGCCGGCTCTGCCAGTACATGGAGGAGGCGCTGGGCTACGAGGAGGGGAAGGACCTGCTGACGTTCGCGTACGACTGGCGGAAGGACGTGCGCGAGGCTTCGAAGAAGCTGGCGCAGGCGATCGAGGCCTGGGACGTCAGCGGCCCGGTGACGATTATCGCGCACAGCATGGGCTGCATCGTGAGCCGCTACTACGTGGAGCGGCTGGGCGGCCGCCCGAAGGTGGAGCGGCTGCTGATGATGGGTGCGCCCCACAACGGGGGCCCGAAGGCGATCGTGGCGCTACTGAGCGGCAAGGGGCTGATCCCGTTCGGGCTGATGGGCGAGAAGGTGCGGCGGGTCTTCTCGACGTTCATATCGGCGCACCAGGTCCTGCCGTCGTATCCTTGCGTCTTCGACCAGCACGGCAGGGCGATAGACCTCCTGGCCGACGAGTCGTGGCTGCCGGAGTCTCAGGTACCGGCGCTGCGGGCGGCGCGTGAGCTGCGCCGGCAGCTGGGGCCGCGGTCGAGCGTGCCGGGCGTTTCGATCTTCGGCTACGGGATGAAGACGACTACCCGGGCCGACGTGAAGCGCGATATCGATGGCCGCTGGCAGCACGTGAGCTTCTCCGAGGAGCTAACGGGAGACACGTCGGTGCCGGAGTCGAGCGCGATCCTGCCGGGTTCGGACATCCACCCGGTGCGGCAGTACCACGGGTCGCTGTACGTGGACAACGACGTGAAGATGCGGCTGAAGGTGGAGCTGACGAGCTAGGGTCTTCAGCAGGCCACGATCAGGAAGAATCCGCTGGTCGCCCCCGAATGGGGAGAGCTGCTTGATATGAGGGTTACCTGCACCGCGTTGGGGCCAAACAAGTGATCTAGCCGCGGTACGGCCAGCGCCCCGGTAGTTGCTCCGGAGCTGGGCCAAATGCCGCCGCTCGCTACGAATGCACAGGCGCTTACGTCCTGCCCGAAGGTGACGAGGTACTGTGCCGTGCTCAGTTTCGACGCACTGACGGCGGTGCCGCTTATGAGAGTGCCAAAGGCATCGACCTTAGCGAACAACGTGATCCCGGGCGGACCCTGTGGCCCCGGCGCGCCGGTCGGTCCCGGCACTCCGGTCGGTCCGGGTGAGCCCGGCGATCCCGGTGATCCGGCCGATCCCTGCGGGCCGGGCGGCCCCTGTGGGCCGGTGGCCCCTTGTTCACCCAGTGGACCCTGCTGGCCCGGCGGACCTTGGTCTCCTTGCTCTCCCTGTGGCCCCTGCGGGCCGGGAACCGGACCGCCCGTGCCGGCCGTGCCGATGTCGGGACAGCCGGCCGGCTGTTCGACGTCGAGGCCGCCGGCGTAGCGGAGGTCTGTGAGCACGTCGCCCGTATCGACGACTCCGTCGCAGTTGACGTCGCCCTGGATGTAGACTTCCGCGGCGCCAGGATGAACGGCCCCCTCCAGGACGTTGGGCACGTCCGCGGGGCTGGCGGTGTCCGCGCCGGCCGATAGGCCGCCAACGAGGACGATCGCGAGCACGGACGCGAATACCATTGAGATTACGACGAGAATTGAGTGTCGCATGACTACCTCCCCGGCTCGTAGCCAGGACCGGCACGAGCCGGGTGAATCATAGGAGCCGTCATGACGATCGTTAAGAGCCGAAAGTCACATAGCGACAGGTACCACACGGGTCGTTGTACGTGGGCAACGACGTGAAGATGCGGCTGAAGGTGGAGCTGACCAGCTAGCGCGCGTCAGGGGCTCTCCGGGGCCGCCGCCTGCTACGCAACCGTGACCTCAGAGCCGATGGCCGGGCAACCCACCTCTTGCGACACGCTCAGGCCGGCGTCGTGGCGCAGGAGCTTGAGCGAATCGACGGGGGTGATGCCACCCCCGCAGTCGATGTCTCCCCAGCGGTGGACAGATAGGTCCAGCAGGTAGAAGGCCTGGCCCATCTCCGGGCAATCGCCGGTGTTCGTGCTGAGCCCGGCATCGAAGCGCAGAGTGAGCAGCGAGTCGACGGGGTCGGCGGAGCCGGAGCAATTGTTGTCGCCCCAGGTAGCGGTGAAGGGGGTAGGAATTACGGGCCCCCAGTTCGGCACACCGTCGAACCCGGGCCTGGTCGTGATGTTGGTCTGACCGCTGCCGTCGGCGTTCATTACGAAGACGTCGATGCTGCCATCACGGTCGCTTGCGAAGGCGATCATCGATCCGTCAGGCGACCACGCCGGATAGTTGTCGCTGAAGTCGAGATCGTCCGTGGTGTTCACCCGGCCGCTGCCGTCGGCGTTCATCACGTAGATCTCCCCGGCGGCGCTGTAAGCGATCTTTTCGCCGTCGGGAGACCACGATGGGTTCTCGTCGAAGGTGGCGGGACGGTTCGTCAGGTTCATGGGGTTACTTCCGTCCGGGTTCATCGCGTAGACTTCGCCGTTGCCGTCCCGAGCGGTGGTGAAGGCGATCTTGGAGCCAGCCGGCGAAAAGGCGGCGTGGCCGTCGAAGAGGGGGCTGTTTGAGATATTCAGCTGGCCCGTTCCGTCAGCGTTCATCACGTACACTTCGTCGTTGCCGTCGCGGGAGCGAGTGAAGACGATCTTCGTACCGTCCGGCGAAAAGGAGGGGTCCCAATCGTCAGCATCGTCGAAGGTGAGGCGAACGACGTTGCTGCCGTCGGCGTTCATGACGTATATCTCGTTGTTGGCGTCCAGCCTGGTGGACTGAAAGACGATCTTCGTACCGTCCCGGGACCAGGCCGGGTCGTGATCAAAGCTCGGATTGTTGCTGATGTTGGTAAGGCCGGTTCCGTCCGAGTCCATGACATAGATGTCGCCGGCGCCCGCCTGGTCGCTCTGAAACACGATCTGGCCGTTCGCTCCGGGGAAGGCGGTGCGGCCGCTCTCGGCGTCGATCAGGAGGAGGCTGATGGAGAGAACGATCGCGGTGGCGACAAGGGCTAATCGGATTGACATCGGCGCCTCCCATCTGTCGGGATGACGCCGCGTCGGCGGCCATGACAGGCGGCTGCCGTGTTGGGGTCAGCCAGGTTATCCATAGTGCCATTGTAGTTGTCTGACGGGAGGATGTGGTATCTGGAGCGGGAGACCCAGACGGGCACGGCCGGACAGGCCCGCGGGAATCGCCCTACAGGCCGGTGCGGGAAACCGCGACCCTCTGCCTGGAAAGCAACTAGCACTAAGCGCAGTGGCACACATACGGGGAAGGCGAGCGAAAGGCGTTCAGTTAGAAGCTGAAAGTTCCCGTCCAAGTGATGTCAGGGTGTCTGTGGCGGCCGCTCCCTCGAAGCTGGCTGGTAGTTGGATCCCGCGGTTTCATCGACTCGGGCCAGGAGCAGGCGGCACGGCGGCTCGAATTGTTCGGCGAACGCCACAGACCGTGGCTCGCCCAGCAGCGTCCATGGCAGCGTCGTGAGACGGTCGGTCTCGTCTTCTAGGCGTTGGCGTAAGGCGATGCCGTTGGGCAGCACCTGGCGATCATGGGCCAGACCTCGTGCGCAGAGCGATTCCCATCCCGCGGCAATGTCGGCTGGAGACGTGCCACGTGACGTGGCCAGCCAATCCCCCTCGTAACCGAGCCAGGCGTTGTGGAGTATTGACGCCTCGGCAGCGCTTAGGCCCTCGGCGACCAATATGGCCCAGTGCGTGTCTCCTCGCCATTCGCGCAGGCAGTTGACAGCATGCCAGCCGGACAACAGCGGGTCAGCGGGCCGGGGCATTGCGAGGTGCGCACCAAAGAACACCCGAGCCATAACGGGTAGCTGCTCGACGATGTCCCAGAGCTCAGGTCCGTACTCCACGAGCGGCTGAATGATTTCGGGTGCGTATCGGTGCAACCCTTCGACAACGGCCTCGTCGCGAGCAGCCCACATCGCATGGAACTGCTCAGACCCTTTCAGCACCTGGAATGCGGCTCGGATCCCAACCGGACTGATCGAACCGAAAGCTGCGATGACGGCGTCTGGCCCGGCTGCCGCGAGGGGCGCACATCGAGCTGCGATATAGCCGATTGGCCCGGACGCTTGTTCCGGCAGGCCGGCAGCGCGATAACGGGATATCGCCTCCGGGTCCCAGAAGATCCATCCGACGGTAGTCTGAACCGATCTTGCGTTGCGTCGTGTGATCGCTGGCCAGTCGGTCACGGTCTCATCTGGAGCAAGGTGCGCTCCTTACTTCGGGTCCAGCATTGCCGTCTTCTGATGTCCGGTAGCCAACCTCGCGCTCCATGCGCAGATCTTACTGCATCGGTGCAGGATCAGGGGCGAGGCCATCTGACCCCTCGAAAGTCACTGGATATCGGCGGCGTTCAGGAGTTGAGATCGTATCTGGAGCGGGAGACCGGGATCGAACCGGCGACCCTCTGCTTGGAAGGCAGAGCGGTCGGAATCGTTGCCCCGGCGCGTTCGCGCAGGCAACTCCCGCCCCAAAACAGGCCGTTTTGGGCATCTGACTCAGGACGTGCTGAGCATCTGATTGAAGCTTGCCTGGAGCCCTGTCGGTCCGTCAAGCCATCTGACTGACAGAGATACCTCGTCTCGCCGACTGGTGCCCTAATGCGCCGTAGTTTCGCTGATCAGCGAAGAAGGCGCTGAGTATTAGCAATGCGCTGCTGGAGGCTTGTCTGGAAGCCGTGATCGCGCCGCCGAGATCAATCGGCATGACGGCGAGGACGTCGGTCTCTTCGACGCGCTATTGACCAGCTCAGATTCTCAAGCGGCGTTTGTTGACGAGCCCGGGCCACATGGCCATTAGGCCACCCTCAGACATCCAATCCGTAGCGATCGAGCGCTGCCCGCATCTGGCCGAGCCACTCTGTGCCCAGTTGGCGCCCGTTCGGGAGTTGGTCGTCTTGATCCCAGCGCCACGTTGCGATCATCGCAAGCATTAGGATCCGACACTCGCGAAGCAGGTCTTGATTAGCAGCCGGATAGCGCTCGCTGATTTCCTCGGGCGCATGGGCGATGTCGAACTCGACAGGTCCGCGGCAACACGTCTCGAGGTCTACAAACAGCAGCCCGTTCTTCGTCCTGAGCAAATTGCCAGGGTGCGGCTCGCCGTGCAGCAGCTGCTCGGAGGCGCCCCGCTGACCGATCGCCCACCTCATCTTTCGCAACGTGTTGCTCAGGAGCTCCCGGTCCGCATCTCCGAGCTCCGGCGTCTGGGCGCGGTTGCCAATCAGCCGCTGCGCCTCCGCGACTCGATCCGTGAAGTGCGGCGCAGGGAGATCGATTTCCCGCATGCCAGCGTGCAGCCGCGCGAGCGCCTGCGCGTACTCGGCTGGCGCGACGTCTTGAGGCGATACAGGCTCGTAGTAGGTCCATAACGTAGCGACGAGGCCGTCCCGCACGTAAACGCGCGGCTCCACCCGAGGATCAAGCGCAGCCACCGGGCCATCGGTTTCGGCGAGACGGCGAGCAACCTCGACTTCGAACTCCGCGCCCGTCTGATACGAGAGCGGCGCG
>JAJCYV010000030.1 GCA_029262695.1 Chloroflexota bacterium
CGCCGCCAGCGGCAGGACGGCGTTGGCCGCCAGCTCAACCGCCCGGCTGCGGCCGATCAGCCGGGGCACGGACAGCACCCGGACAAGGGCGCCCGCCGCCCGCCGCGGCGGCAGATCGACCAGCGCCAGCAGGGCCCGTGCCGGGCCGTTAGCAACGAAGCGGGCGCTGAGGGCCGCAGCGCCGCCGATCCTTCGTTCGGGGCCGTTCCCCGGCCGCGCCGCTCGCCGCGGCGAGAACGCGATCCCCGCGAGGCCTCGCCCCAGGATGCCCTTCGCCACGGCCTCTCGCCCCCCGGGCGCCAGAGGACGCAGAGCAGCCGACAGCGAAGCCCAGGGCACGGCGGCCGCCAGCCGCCGGAAGGCCGCGCGGTCCGCCCCGTAGGCCAGCCCCTCCAGCAGCCCCTGCCAGACCAGCTCCTCCAGCGCCTCGCCGTCGGCCAGCCTGCCGCGGACGCCGTTCACTTTCTGGCGGAAGCGCATCTCGCCCAGCCGGTCGAGCGTCGCCGCCGACGCCTCCGCGCCCAGGCGCTCGACCGCCGTCGCGCAGGGCTCGGCCCAGGCCCGCGCCGTCGTCCGGCCGCGCGAGCGCCGGGAGGGCCGCGGCACGACGAGCACGGGAGCGCTGCCGCCACCCGGGAGGTCAGTGAACGCCTCGCCTTCGGCGTCGAAGACGGCGTGCAGCACGACGCCGGCGTAGGCCGGGTTCTCGTGGTGGCCGTGACGCCTGAAGTCTGAAGCACGCACGTGCAGCTCCACGTCACCGCGGCGCGGCCCCTCCGGCGTCGCCACGACGGCGTCCCGGAAGTCCGGACCCGCGCCGCCCGCGCCCGGCAGCCCGCGGAAGATCACGCGCAGCGGCCGCCCGTCCTCCGTCCGCAGCGACCGCCGCGCCAGCAGCTGCCCTTCCCAGACCACCACCAGGTCGGCCTCCGAAAGGTACTCTCGCCGCACGTCAGAAACGGCCGTCAAGCCACTAACGACCGTCCACTAAGCACTGTCCACAAAGCACTAAGCACCAGCCACTGTTCACCGTTCACTGTCCACCTGGTAATCGAACCCGGCGCGTTCGGCGACCAGGCTGAGCAGCCGGGCGGACGCCCCGCGCGGCGCGTACTGCCCGGTCTCCCATTCGCTTACCGTCTGCTGCCGCACCCCCAGCTCACCCGCCAGCGCCCCCTGCGTAAGCCCAAGGTGCGTCCGCAGCGCCCGCACCCGCACCGAGTCCCACGACGCCCCGTACGCCCTCTTACTCTCTGTCATGCCGCGAGTCTACACGGTTCCGTGTAGGCCTACAAGTAGGCTGTTGCGAAACTCGGTGACTTGGTGCTGCTACCCTGTCAGATGCGGTGCGCATTACCACAGACCGACTCGTCCTTCGCGAGTTCACCTCCGGCGACTGGCCCGACGTTCTTGCCTACCAGTGTGACTCTCGCTACCTGCGCTTCTATCCCTGGTCAGACCGGACGGAGAGCGGGGTTCGCGCCTTCGTGCAGATGTTCCTCGACGAGCAGCAGCTGGAACCGCGCCTGCGCTTCCAGCTGGCGATCACGCTGGCGGACGGTGGAGCGCTGATCGGCAACTGTGGAATTCGCCGGAAGTCCGAGAACAACTCCGAGGCGGACATCGGCTTCGAGTTGTCGCCGGAGTATTGGGGCCAAGGCTACGCCACCGAGGCCACACGAGCGCTGATCGACCTCGGGTTCGGTGAATGGGGGCTCCATCGCGTCTCGTCGTGGTGCATTGCCGACAACGTAGCGTCGGTTCGAGCGCTGGAGCGACTGGGGCTAAAGCTAGAGGGTCGACTCCGAGAGAACGAGCACTTCAAGGGCCGGTGGTGGGATACGCTCCTCTACGGACTCCTGGAGGACGAGTGGCGGCCCTAGCTTGCGACCCGACGATTGAAGTGCGGCGATCATAGCACGTTCTACGCCACGCATTTCCTCAGCCCCAACAGATCAACTGCCAAGTTGACCAGCGCCGCCGCGTTCATCACCAAGATGCTCAGAGCCACGTGCAGCCACACCTTCGGCATCCGCCTCTGTCACCTCGCCCCCGTCTGCTACACTTGTCCGTACTTGAATCCGAGCAGTGGAGAGGCGATAGCGAGCGATGCCCTGCGATAACCACCGCCGCCTGGCGATCCCCGTGCAGCCGGTGCCGAAACAGACTCCGGTTGAGCGCGTCAAGAACTGGGACGAGACGTCCCTCGGCTACACGCTCGAGTCCGCCGTCATCGAAGCCGAGCGCTGCATCCACTGCCCGACCGCGCCCTGCCAGGAGGCCTGCCCCACCGACAACGACATCCCCCGCGCGCTCCTCCTCCTCGAGGAGGACGACATCGACGGCGCCGCCGCCGTCTTCCGCCAGACCAGCTCCCTGCCCGACATGTGCGGCCGCCTCTGCCCGCAGGAGACGCTCTGCGAGGGCGCCTGCGTCGTTGGCTTCGCCATCCGCCCAGAGCCGCACGGAAAGCAGCCGCCCGTCTCCATCGGCAAGCTCGAAGCGTTCATCGCCGACTGGCAGCGCCGCAACGCCGGCGTGCCGCTACCCGATGTCGCCCCGGCGACCGGACGCAGCGTCGCCATCATCGGGTCCGGCCCGGCCGGCATCGCCGTCGCCGAGGACCTGACCCGCAAGGGCCACAAGGTCACGGTCTACGAATCCTGGCCCGTCCCCGGCGGCGTCCTCCTCTACGGCATCCCCAACTTCAAGATGCGCAAGGAGATCCTCGACTACAAGATCGACTGGCTCGAGAAGCTGGGCGTCGAGTTCCGCTGCGGCACGAAGGTCGGCGAAGACGTGACGGTCGACTCGCTCTTCGAGGACGGCACCGACGCCGTCTTCCTGGGCACCGGCGCCCCCGTCGGCGGCCAGATGCGCATCGACGGCGAGGAGCTGGGCAACGTCTACCAGGCCACGGAGTTCCTCGTCCGCGGCAACCTCGAACCGGAACAGCTGCCACAAACGATGCGCCAGCCGCTGGACGTCGCCGGCAGGCGCGTGCTCGTCGTCGGCGGCGGCGACACCTCGATGGACTGCGTGCGCACAGCGATCCGCCTGGGCGCGCCGGCGGTCACCTGCATGTACCGCCGCACCGAGGCCGAGCAGAAGGGCCGCGAAGAGGAGCGACAGAACGCCCGCGAAGAAGGCACCGAGTTCATGTACCTGACGGTGCCGCACCAGTTCACGAGCGACGGCAACGGCCGCGTGGCGAAGGCCGAGTGCCGGCGCATGCAGCTCGGCGCCCCCGACGACTCCGGCCGCCGCCGCCCGGAGCCGATCAGCGGCTCCGACTTCACGCTGGACGTCGACATCGTCGTCCTCGCCATCGGCTACGAGCCCGACGACCTGCTCGAAAAGACGACGCCCGGCCTGCGCACGACCAACTGGAAGACTGTGCGCGTCGACGAGGACTTCCAGACGACCCGCGCGGGCGTCTTCGCCGGCGGCGACAACGTCAACGGCGCCGACCTCGTCGTCACGGCGATGGCCGACGGCCGCCGCGCCGCCCTCGCCATCGACAACTACCTGCAGGCGCTGGCGTGATGACCGCCTACCCCGAACCCCGCCTCGAACACCTCTACGACATGCACGTCGACCTGGACGCGCCGCAGGTCATCGGCGCCGCGCCCGCGGGCCACCGGCAGATCTTCATCGTCACGGGCGGTACCTTCGAAGGGCCCCGCATCAAGGGCACGGTCCTCCCCGGCGGCGGCGACTGGGCGCTAATTCGCCCCGACGGCGCCCTCCAGCTGGACGTCCGCGCCACCGTGGAGACGAACGACGGCGCGCTCATCTACGCCGCCTACAGCGGCCTCATCATCCTCTCGCCGGAAGTCCTCGGACGCATCATGGGCGGCGAGGACGTGCCGATCAGCGAATACTACTTCTACACGAACCCGATGTTCCAGACCGCCGACGAGCGCTACACCTGGCTCAACCAGACGATCGCCGTCGCCCGCGGCAAGGTCATACCCGGCGGCGTCGAGTACCGCGCCTGGGCCGTCTCCGACCCGGCCTGAGCAACCTCTGGACAGCGCCCGTAGCGTCTGCGATCCTTAGCACGCCCCGCTCATGCCACACAAACAAGCGCTCCTCGCCTTCCTCGTCCTCCTCGCCGCGTCGCTGGCCCTTGCCTGCTCGGACGACGGCGGCAGCAACGACCCGACCGCCACGCCTAGGGCCGGCATCTCCGGCGATACCCTCACCGTTTCGCGCGCGGGCAACGGCGTCAGCGGCGCCTTCATCACTGACGGCGCCTTCGACGTGCTCGTCGTCGGCGACGACGTCACAGTCGACAACTCGCGGCTCGTCATCTTCCGGCTGACCCCGGAGGGGAACGGCTTCCGGACGGCGATCGTCACCGGCAGCGGCCCCAAGGCGCTCGCCGAGGGCGTGACGCAGCGCCCGGGCCAGCTCCTCGACCTGACGTTCGACATCGGCGCGGGCGAATACTACGTGCTTCTGAAGACAGAGTCGGCCAGCGCCTGGACGATGACCGTAAAGGGCGTCTCCGGCACGCCCTGAGGGCCTGGGCCGGCAGACGCATGCCGGGCATCTGGAGTCAGGAAGAGGAAGCGATCGTCATGACAGCTCTGTATCCAGAGAACGAGCCGTACGAGCATGGCACGCTGGATGTCGGCGACGGCAACCTCGTCTACTGGGAGACCTGCGGCAATCCGCGTGGCAAGCCGGCTGTCGTCTTGCACGGCGGCCCCGGTTCGGGATGCACGAAGTGGCACCGCCGGCTGTTCGACCCCGCCGCCTATCGCATCGTACTGTTCGATCAGCGCGGATGTGGGCGCAGCCTCCCGCACGCAGGCTCACCTGACGCGGACCTGGAGGACAACAACACCGCCAACTTGATCGCCGATACTGACCTGCTGCTTCAACACCTGGACGTCGATCGATGGTTGGTGCTCGGCGGCTCCTGGGGCAGCACGCTGGCGCTCGCCTACGCCGAGACGCACCCGGACCGGGTCACTGAGATGGTCCTGTTTGGTATTACGACCGGACGCCGCAGCGAGTTCGACTGGACGTTCCGTGGTGGTCTGGCAGCCTTCTTCCCCGAGCAATGGGACCGTCTCCGCGCCGGCCTGCCCGCAGCCGAACGAGATGGCGACATCGTCGAGGCCTACCACCGGCTCCTGCACGACCCCGACCCCGCGGTCCGCCGGCAGGCCGCCGAAGCCTGGTGCCTGTGGGAGTCCGCGACCCCGGCCTGGCCTCCGGCAACGGGACTGGCCAGGAGGTTCAGCGACCCCGCTTATGCGCTGGCGTTCGCGCGCATCGTCACCCACTACGTCCGGCACAACGCCTGGCTGGAGGATGGGAGCCTGCTCCGCGACGCCGCCCTGCTTGCCGGCATCCCCGGAGTCCTGGTGAACGGACGATTTGATCTTCAGGCACCCATCGCCAACGCCTGGCGACTCAACCGCGCCTGGCCACGCGCCGGCCTCGTGATCGTCGACGACGCCGGCCATGCCGCCGACAACCCGGGCCTCACCCAGGAGCTAGTCCGCGCCACCAACCAGTTCGCCCGTAGCCAGTAGCCAGCTTTCCGGGCCCCTGTCACTTGTCCCCTGTCACCTGTCACCTGTCCCCTGTCCCCTCAGTCGGGCAAGCGCAGGCCCGGCATCTGCAGCGGCTGCGACGGGCGCACCATGATCTCGTTGACGTGCACAGACTCCGGCATCGTCACCGCGAAGAGCACCGCCTGCGCGATGTCCTCCGGGCTCAGCACGAACGCCTTCGCCATCGTCGCCACACGGTCCAGCATCTCCTGCGGCAGGTGCTCGCCGGGCTCGACGCCGGCCTCTTCCGGGTCGATCCCCAGCGTGCGCGAGACAGTGAAGAGCTGCTCCTGCGGCATGCTGCGCACCAGGTTCGTGGCCACCGCGCCCGGCATGATCGCCGTCAGGCGGATGTTCTGCCCCTGCAGCGCCACCCGCAGGCTCTCCGTGAGCGCCCCCGCGGCATGCTTCGAAGCCGCGTACATCGGGCCGTCCGGCTCGACCGAGCGCGCGGCAACGCTGGTCACGTTGACGATGTGGCCGCCCTTCCCCTGCATCACGCGCACCGCCTCGCGGCAACCGAGGGCGAGCGCCAGGACGTTCACGTCCAGCGTCTCCTTCCACCTCGCGTAGTCGCCGCCGTTGATCACCGGGTCGAACGGGTTATAGCCGGCGTTGTTGATCATTACGTCAAGCGCGCCGAACGTCTCGACCGCCGCATCGACGAGGCCGGCCACCACCTTCTCGTCCGTGACGTCGCCCGCCTGCACCAGCGCCTTGCCGCCCGCGCTCTCGATCTCTTTCGCCGCGGCGTCCATCTTCTCCCGCTTGCGGCCGCTGAGGACGACGTTCCCACCCTCAGCACCGAGCGCCTTCGCGATCGCCAGGCCGATGCCGGAGCTGGCGCCGGTCACTACGGCCGTCTTTCCGTCGAGCCTTCCCATCCGTGTATCCTCTCTCTGCTCTACTCTTTTTCGGCGGCGCGCTTGAACATCGCGCCCGATATCTTGCGTACGGCGAAGCGCGGCGTGAAGCGCGGCAGGTTCGCCGTGAACTTGTTCAGCAACCCCGGCGTCGCGATTGCGCTGCCGGACTTCGCCGCCCCCAGCGCGTTCCTGACGACCGCTTCCGCACTCATCCAGGCGAAGCCCGGAACGCCACCCTCGCCAACGCCAGCGACCTCCTGGAACTCGGTCCTCGTGGCGCCCGGACAGAGACAGGTCACGGTCACCCCATACGCCTTCGCCTCTTCGTGCAGCCCCTCGCTGAACGAGAGCACGTATGCCTTCGTCGCCGCATAGGTCGACATGTACGGCACCGGCTGGTAGGCCCCCGTGGAGGCGACGTTGATGATCGCGCCCGCCCCTCGCTGCTTCATCTGCCCTACAGCGGCGTGTGAGAGCTGCGTCAGCGCCCGCACGTTGAGGTCGATCTCCTGCAGCTCACGGTCGATGGGGAGTTGCGTGAACTCACCGCTCGTGCCAAATCCGGCGTTGTTCACCAGCACGCTGATGTCGCCCTTCTCCAGCCGCTCGGCCACCGCGGCAACGCCTTCCGGCCGCGAGAGGTCAGCAGTGATCACTTCGGCCTCCGCACCGCCCTCCTTCAGTTCGCTGGCGATCTTGTCCAGGCGGTCCTGGCGGCGCGCCACGATCACGACGTCGTA
>JAJCYV010000031.1 GCA_029262695.1 Chloroflexota bacterium
CGGCGATGATCTTCCCGCGGTCGAACTCCTCGCGCAGGCCGTCCTTCTTCACCAGCGACACGCCCGCCAGCTCCACGCGCTCCAGCGTCGAGAAGCGGCGGCCGCAGCCACCGGACTCCTCCAGGCACTCGCGGCGCCGCCTTATGGCGCCGACTTCCGGCCGGGAGTCGGTGACTTTCGTGTCTGGGTGGGAGCAGAAGGGGCAGTTCATTGGGTAGTGGCCAGTGGTGAGTGGACAGTGGTCAGTGAGTGGCGAGCGGGGAGCGTCACTTTACAGAACATGTGATGTCTCTTAGAAATCGGTCGCGCCCCCGGAACTCCGAGAGCGCATAGCTATTTTGCTACCACATCTTGGGGTTGTCAAGGGGTTCTGTCACAACATCTCGTAGAAAGTTGTAAACAACGCAATCCACACCCGGCGTGCGGAGAATCCACAGTCAGTGCACAGGCAGGTGCACAACTCGGTGGCCGCGGGCCGCATAAAGGAAGCACCGCAGGATCGTCTGTGGGGGAGGGTGTACAGACGGCCCTGCGGTGCTCATCCGCCTGTGAAGGGCAGGCGGACGGTCGTGCGGGGGAGGGACAAAGGCCGGGGGGTGTGGCCGCCCTCCCATCAGAAGGAGTCAGTTATCTAATCGATGCCGGCCTCCGTAGAAACGTAGGCAGGTCGGTGTCATCCTTGTTGTCCATCGACTCTGTGCGCAGGCGCCGGTACTCCTCGTCCTCGTACTGCTGCTCGTGCGTGCGCTCCGGCGAGAAGCCGACGGCGATCAGCGTGATCTTCACTTCATCGCCCAGCTCCAGGTCCGTCGACGAGCCGAAGATGATCTCCGCGCCCGGGTCGACGACTTCGGCGATCACCTGCGCGGCCATGTTCAGCTCGTGCAGCCCCAGCGTACCGGCGCTGGCGACGTTGAAGAGGACGCCCGTCGCCCCGTGGATGTTCACGTCCAGCAGCGGGCTCTCGATCGCGGCCTGCGCGGCCTCGACGGCGCGGTTGTCGCCGGTCGCCTGGCCGATCGCCATCAGCGCCTGACCGGCGCTGGCCATGATGCGGCGCACATCGGCGAAGTCGAGGTTGATGTCGCCCGGCATCGTGATCAGCTCGGAGATGCCCTGGATGCCCTGGCGCAGCACGTCGTCAGCCATCTTGAACGACTCGGAGATCGTCGTCGTCTGGTCGCAGACCGCCAGCAGGCGGTCGTTCGGGATCACGATCAGCGTATCCACCTCGGCCTTGAGCGCCTCGATGCCGAGCTCCGCCTGCTGGCGACGCTTGGCACCCTCGAAGGCGAACGGCTTCGTCACGACGCCAACGGTCAGCGCGCCGATGTTCTGCGCCACCTGCGCGATGATCGGTGCGGCCCCGGTGCCGGTGCCACCGCCCATGCCGGCCGTGATGAACACCATCTCCGAGCCGCCGAGGGCGTCCTTCAGCTCGTCGCGGGACTCGTCGGCGGCGTCGCGGCCCTTATCCGGGTCGCTGCCGGCGCCGAGGCCCTTCGTCACCTCTTCGCCGATGCGGATCTGGACGTCGGCAGAGCAGCGGGCCAGCGCCTGCTGGTCCGTGTTCACGCCGACGAACTCAACCCCGCCGATCCGGGCCTCGATCATGCGGTCGACGGCGTTGCAGCCGCCCCCACCGATGCCGACGACCTTGATCGGCGGTAGCCCGTCCATGTCGTACCTCGTCATGCGGTCCTCCCTTCGCCTTCTGCGCTCTGAACGTTCACTTCGGTATTAGCGTCTTGATCCATTTGCCGGCAGCCCCGGCGAAACCGCCCAGGTTCACTCCCGGCAGCTTCAGGTCCAGCTTGCCGTGCCCGTTCCCATTACCGTTCCCGTTGACCGGCCCCTCTTCAGCGGCCGCCCAGTGAAGCAGGCCGACGCTAGTTGCGTAGGCCGGGCTGTTCAGCGAGTCGGAGAGGCCGTGCACGCCCCCCGGCACGCCCGTGCGCACCGGCATTCGCAGCACCATCTCCGAAAGTTCGACAAGCCCCGGCAGCTCCGCGGTGCCACCCGTGAAGACAAGCCCCGCGGCGACCATGTCGTCGAAGCCGGCGCGCTTGACGTCGATGTAGATCATCTCCAGGATCTCTTCGATGCGGGCCTGCAGGATTTCGGCGATGCGGCGGCGCGGCACTTCCTTCGTGCGCTGCCCGCCGAACGCTTCCATCTCGACAATCTCTTCGGCGTCGATCCTGCTCGGCATGCAGGAGCCGTACTGCAGCTTCAGCTCCTCCACGTGCGAGAAGGGCCCGCGCAGGCCGGCGACGAGGTCGTGCGTCAGGTGATACCCGCCGACCGGGATGACGGTCGTGTGGAAGACGCTGCCCTCCACGAAGACGGCGATGTCCGTCGTCCCGCCGCCGACGTCGGCCAGGATCACGCCCTGCTCCTTCTCCTCGTCCTCAAGCACGGCCTCAGCGGCGGCCAGCGGCGAGAAGACGACCATCTCCACCTGCACACCGGCGCCCTCGACGCACTGCGTCAGGTTCTGGATCGCCGTCACGGAGCCGGTGACTATGTGCGTGTCCATGTCCAGCCGCCCGCCGTACATGCCCACCGGGTCCGTCACCTGCTCCTGTCCGTCGACGACGAAGAAGCGGGCGATGCTGTGCAGCACCTCGCGGTTCGTCGGCAGGCTCAGGGCGCGCGCGCCCTCCAGCGCTCGCTCGATGTCTTCTTCAGTGATCGGGCGCTGCTTGCCTGGGATCGTCGAGATGCCGCGGTTGTTCAGGGATGTCGTGTGGTTGCCACTGATGCTGACGTAGGCAGAGACGATCTTCGTCCCGCTGGAGCGCTCCGCCCGCTCGATAGACTCGTTGATCGCGGCTGTGGCGCTCTGGATGTTGTCCACCATCCCTTTCTTGACGCCGTCAGCCGGAGTGATGCCGATTCCCAGTACACGCAGGTCTTCGTCAGGCGTGGCCTCCGCGACGAGGGTGCAGACCTTGCTGCTGCCGACGTCGATCGCGGCCAGTATGTCCTTCACGTCATCACCTCCACTCGCCTCACTGGAACGAGGGCCTGTCTCCGAAGCGCAGGTCCAGCACGTGGCCGGTCATGCTCTCCCGGCCCAGCTGCGCCTCGATCTCCCGCCAGACGGCGAGCTTGTAGTCCATGTCCTGGCTGTCGCCCAGCACGACGCGGTAGCCGCTGTCGGTCGTGATCGTCAGCCCGCTACCGCCGGACCACTCGAAAGTGGCGACGCTCAGCGCCAGCTCCGCCGGTACGCGCGTCATCAGCGCGCGGGCCAGCGCCACGGCGTCCTGGTCCACGCGCTGGCCGGGCTCCAGGCCCACGTCGGCGCCGGAGACTCTGATCACCGGCGCCCCTTCCGGCGCATCGCGCTCGAGCACCACGCCCTCGTCGTCGACAGTGTAGCCACTGGCGCCTGCCTGCCAGACCGCCCACGGCGTCCGCTCGACGATCGCCACGCGCATCGTCTGCGGCCAGGCGCGGGTGATCGTCGCCTGCTTCACCATCGGTAGCTCTTCGATGCGCGATTGGGCCGCGTCCAGGTCCGCCGTGAGGAGCGAAGCGCCGTCCAGCCCGGCCAGCGCCTCGACGTCCGCCGCGCTGACCGTCGTCGCGCCGCCGATCTCGACCTCGTGCACACGCAGCGCGGGCGAGAGGTAGAGCGCGATGAGCCCGGCGATGGCGCCGGCGAACGCCACCACCGCGCCGATTCGCCGCCAGCGAATGCGGGAGAGGCGGCGCTGCGTGCGGTCGTCAAGAAGCACCTCGCCGCGCATCGCCTTCGACCGGCGCTTGCCGGAAAACGGCGAGCCGCGCCGCTTGCGGTCAGCCACGGGGCTTCTCCTGGTAGCGTTCGAGCCCCAGCTCGATCAGTCGCGTGATCAGGTCGCGGTAGGACAGTCCGGCGTGCTCCCAGAGCTTCGGGTACATGCTCATGGGCGTGAAGCCGGGGATCGTGTTCACCTCGTTGAGGAAGAAGCGCTCGTCGGGTGTCAGGAAGAAGTCCACGCGCGCCAGTCCCGCACAGTCGATCGTCTTGTACGCCGCGACCGCCGTCTCCCGCAGCCGGTCCGAGAGCGCATCGGGGATGTCCGCCGGGATGTGCAGGCCGGTCGCCGGGTCGTCGTACTTGGAGCGGTAGTCGTAGAACTCCGCCTCGTACGTGATCTCACCCACCGGCGAGGCCTCCGGCTCGTCGTTCCCAAGCACCGCCACTTCCACCTCGCGGCCGTCTATCGCCTCTTCGACGAGCACCTTGCGGTCGTAGCGGAAGGCGTCCGCCACTGCCGCTTCCAGGTCCTCGCGAGAGCGTGCCTTCGACGTGCCGACGCTGGAGCCGCCGTTGGCCGGTTTCACGAACGCCGGGTAGCCGATCGTCGCTTCGGCCGCGCGCAGAGCGCCGTCGCGGTTCCGCGTCCAGTCGCTCGCCTTGATCTCGACGTCGGCGACGACGGGGAAGTCGTGGTGGCGGAAGAACGTCTTCTGCAGCGCCTTGTCCATGCCCAGCGCCGAGGCTGCGACGCCGGCGCCGACGTACGGCACGCCGGCCATCTCCAGCAGACCCTGCAGAGTGCCGTCCTCGCCGTTCGTGCCGTGGATCAGCGGGAAGACGATGTCCACCCGGCGCAGCGCTCCCAGCGCCGCCGTCCGGTAGAGCAGGCCTTCCCCCAGCGGCTCGTCCAGCGAGCGGATACGCTCCTGACGGATGCGCTCCAGCGCCTGCTCCGTCTGCGCGGGCGTCAGCCAGGTGCCCTGCCGCGTGACGCCGATCGGTACGGCCTTGAAGCGTGTCTCGTCGATCGCGCCCATCACACCCTGCGCGGAAACGACCGAGACTTCGTGCTCGACGGAGCGTCCGCCGAAGAGAACGGCGACCTTGAGCTTGCGCGCGCGCGGCGTCATTCGAACTCTCCCACGAACGCCACTTCGGGCGTCATCTCGACGCCGGTCTGCGCGCGGATCTTCTCCTGCGCCAGCTCGATCAGCAAGGTGATGTCTTTGGCGGTCGCGCCGCCCAGATTGAGGATGAAGTTGGAGTGCAACTCCGAAAACTGCGCGTTGCCGATGCGGTGGCCGCGCAGGCCGGCGCCGTCTACGTACTCCCAGGCCGCCTTGTCCGGCGGGTTCTTGAAGACGGAGCCGCAGTTCTGGCCGGTCGGTTGCGCGCTCTTTCGCTGCTCATCGTATCGGCGGATCGTCTGCTTGAGGCCTGCGGCATCGCCCTTCTGCAGGCGGACGTCCACGGACAGCACCGCGCTTTCGCCCATCGTCCCCGTGGCCAGCGCGCTCTTGCGGTAGTCAAGCTCCAGGTCGTCCGCAGAGAACTCGCTCACCTCGCCGCCGGCGTCCGTGAGGCGGGCGATGATGAGCACATCGCGCAGAGAGTGGCCGTAGGCGCCGGCGTTGGTCACGACCGCGCCGCCCAGGCTGCCCGGAATGCCGCAGGCCCACTCGACGCCACCGTAGCCGGCGTTCGCCAGCCGGCGCGCCAGCGTCGCGAACGAGAGCCCGCTGCCGGCGCTCACGCGCGGACCGACGCCGTTCTCCCACGGCTCGCCGATCGCCGCGTGCTGGTTGTCGATGACCAGGCCGCGGATGCCACCGTCGCCGACGAGTACGTTCGAGCCGGCGCCGAAGATGTAGACCGGTACGCCGTGGCGCTGGCCGGTTACGAACGCCCCGCGCAGCTGCTCTTCGTTCTTGGCGGAGACGAAGAGGTCCGCCGGTCCGCCGACGCCGAATGTGACGTGGCGCGAAAGCGGTTCGTCCCGCATGACGGGCGCGATCCGGCTCAGCTCCGCGGACAGTTCGTCGTTCATCGGTTCTTGAGCGCCTCCAGCACCAGCGGGCCGGCCTTCTCGACATCGCCCGCGCCGACGGTGAAGAACACGTCGCCGTCGGTCAGTGCGCCGGCGACGACGCTTGCCGCCTCGGCGACCGCTCCGGCGTAGACGGCCTTCGGGTGCGTGATCTCGCCGGCCAGCGTCTCGGCGTCCATGCCCTGCGCCGGGTCCTCACGCGCCGCGTAAGTCTCCGCCAGGTAGAGCGCGTCGGCGTCGCCGAAGCAGTCGCGGAAACCGTCCAGCAGGTAGGCGGTGCGGGTGTAGGTGTGCGGCTGGAAGAGAACGACGAGCCGCCGGCCGGGAAAACGGGTGCGTGCCGATGCCAGGGAGGCGCGGATCTCGGTTGGATGGTGTGCGTAGTCGTCCATGACTGTGATGCCGGCGGCCTGGCCGATCTGCTCGAACCGGCGGGATGTGCCCGAAAACGAAGCGACGGCTTCCCTCACGGTGTCCCGAGGAACGCCGAGGATTTCGCCCACGGCAACTGCTGCCAGGCAGTTGCTTACGTTGTGCACACCTGTAAGCTGAGTCACAAACTCCCCCCAGAGTCGTTTTCGGAATCGTACCACAAACGTTGACCCGTCTATACCCTTACGCCCTTCTTCTTGTGGACTTTCCGCAACGATCTCCGCGTACCAGTCGGCTTCCGGCGAGAGGAGACTGTAGGAGACGACGTGGACGGGGAGGTTCACGTCGTCTCCTACAGTCTTGGGGAGGATCGCCTGTCGTCGTGACAGGCACGCCTGCAGGGGGGGGGAATCCATGCAGGCAACGATAAAACCGGGAATATCAACTTGAGCGAGGAACTGGGCGTAAGCCGCCTGCAACTCCTCGAATGAGCCGTAGATGTCCAGGTGGTCCGGCTCAACGTTCGTCACGACCGCCACGTAGGGGTGATAGTTGAGGAACGCGCGGTCGTATTCGTCCGCCTCGACGACGAAGTGCGGGCCGTCGCCGGGCAGGGCGTTCGTGCCCAGGTCCCGCATCTCGCCGCCGATCATGATCGTCGGCGAAAGGCCCGCCTGGTGCAGGATCCAGGCGATCAGCGAAGACGTCGTGGTCTTGCCGTGCGCGCCGGCGATGGCCACGACCTTCTTGCCCTGCTGCAGCACCGCCACCATCTCCGCGCGCTTCACCGTCGGCACGCCGCGTTCGCGCGCCGCCGCCAGCTCCGGGTTGTCCTTCTGAGCGGCGGACGTGTAGACGACGAGGCCGGCGTCGTCGATGTTCTCGCCGGTGTGGCCTTCGTGAACGGTCACGCCGAGGCCCTCGAGCTTTCGGGTGAGCGGCGTCAACTGGAGATCGGATCCGCTGACGGTGTGTCCGCGGTCGCGCAGGATTTGGGCGATGCCGGACATGTGGATGCCGCCAACACCGACGAGGTGCACGCGGTCAGGTATCGTCCGCTCGGCGACGTGCGTCATCGCGCCGGCTCCTTCGCCAGGTCGATGACCAGGCTGGCGATCCGCGCCGCGGCGTTCGGGCGCGCCAGCTGACGAGAGGCGTCTCGCATCTCTCGCAGGCGCACGTCGTCGTGCAACAGCGAGCCGACGACCGGCAGGACGTCGTCCAGGCCATCTTCCTCCAGAACCGCCGCTGCGCCGTGCTTCTCAAGATAGTGGGCGTTGGTGCGCTGGTGCGCCCCGGCCAGCGGAAGCGGGACAAGAACGGCCGGCAGGCCCAGCGCCGGCAGCTCGCCGATGACGGACGCGCCGGAGCGGCAGAGCGCCAGGTCGGCCGCGGCCATCGCCCACGGCATCTCTTCGTGCATGTAGCCGTACAGGTGGTAGCGGTCGCGCAGTCCGTCGGGCAGGCCTTCCCTGATCTCGCGCAGCCACGGCTCATCGCCGGGCCCGGAGACGTGCACGACTTCACATAACTCAAGCAGGCCCGAAATCTCGGCCGCGATCGCGCGATTAATGCGCTGCGCTCCAGTTGACCCGCCGCCGATGAACAGCACTTTCTCCTCCGGGCCCAGCCCCAGGCGCTCGCGGCCGCCGCCGCGGTCGACATGGTAGAACTCGCTCCGCACCGGATAGCCCGTCACGATCGTCTTGTCGCTGGGGAGGCGGCGCAGGCTTTCGATCGCGGTCGCGGCAACGCGCTGAGCGAGCCGCGCGATCGCCCGCACGGCCCAGCCGGGGGTAAGGTCGGGCAGGTAGACCGCCAGCGGGATCTTGCGTCCGCGCGCGGCCAGCGCCACCGGGAAGCTGGCGTAGCCGCCGGTGGAGAGCACGGCCTGCGGTCCGAAATCGCCGAGGATCGTGCGGGCCTGCCGCGCGCCGGCGGCGATCTTCGCCGCGTTGGCTGCCATCTGCCAGGGCAGGCGGCCGCGGATCGGCGCCGCGCTGACGTCCCGGAAGGGGACCGCGGAGCGCTCGACGATCTCGGACTCGTTGCCCGCCAGCGTCCCGACGTAGAGCAGGTCCAGCGCCTCGCCAGCCGGCAGTTGCTCGCGCACTGCTTCGGCGACGCTGAGCGCCGGGTAAACGTGCCCGCCGGTGCCGCCGCCACTGAGGACCAACCTCACGCCGGGCCCCTTTCGAAGGCCGGCCCGCGTTGCCTTCCGCGCGCCGCCCGGGCGGTCGCCCGCGCCTTCGGTTTCTTGCGCTCGCCGTGCCGCGCTTCGTTCGAGTAGCGCGAGACGCTGAGCAGAATGCCAACGCCGGCCATCAGGCTGATCAGCGCCGATCCACCATAGCTCATGAACGGTAGCGGCACGCCCGTCAGCGGGATTGTGCGCGTGATTCCGGCGATGTTGATCAGCGTCTGGAACGAGATCCAGGAGATGATGCCGACACCCAGCAGCAGCGCGAAGTTATCGTTCGATCTGAGCGTTACCCGAAGCGCATGGAAGAGGAAGAACCCGAAGAGCGCCATGACGCCCATGAGCCCGATGAAGCCGATCTCCTCGCCCAGAATCGCGAAGACACCGTCGGTGTGCGCTCCCGGCAAGTAGAGGTGCTTCTGGCGGCTCTCCGCCCAGCCGATGCCGACCGGCCCGCCGCTGCCCAGCGCTATCAGCAGTTGGATGATCTGGAAGCCGAAGCCCTCCGGATCATCCTCTGGCCGAATGAAGCTCGCCAGGCGGTCGAGCTGATATTCCCGGGTCGTGATCACCAGGTAGCTGAGCGCGCTGCCGGCGCCAAGGAGCAGCGCCAGGTGCGATATCGGCGCGCCTGCTACGAAGAACAGCGTGCAGGCGACAAGGACGATGATTACCGTCGTCCCCATGTCCGGCTCGGCGATGATCAGCGCTCCGACGACGCTGAGCAGCAGCACGAACGGCACGAAGCCCAGCGAGAACTCCTTGACGTCCTGCCCGCGGCTCGCCAGCCAGGCCGCCACGTAGACGATCACGGCCAGCTTCGCGAACTCGCTTGGCTGCACGGAGACCGGCCCGAACATGAGCCATCGCGCCGCGCCGTTGCGCTCAACCCCGAGCGGTGACAGCACAAGCAGTAGACCCACCAGCGCCAGCACCAGCATCGGCACGCTCAGCACCCGCAACCGGTTGTAGTCGAGGCGCATGAAGAACACCAGCGCCGCCAGGCCAATCAGCGCGAACACCGCCTGCCGCGCCACGAAATAGTTCGGGTCACCGTACTCGTGGTAGGCGACCGCGAAGCTCGACGTGTACACGGCCAGCAGACCGGCGATCAGCAGCATCGCCGTCGCCACCATCAGATGGTAGTCCGGCAGCCCGGCGCGCAGGCTGCCCGCGCGCACGCGCTCGGCGTCTATGGCTGCACCTCCTGAAGGCTCTCCACCAGCCTGCGGAAATGGTTTCCGCGGTCCTCGAAGTTGTCGTAAGCGTCGTAGCTCGTGCAGGCCGGCGAGAGAAGCACGACGTCGCCCGCCTGTGCCAGTCCAGCAGCGGCCTGCGTGGCTTCGTCCAGCGTCTCGACAACTACCGGCTGCAGACTTCCGGCTGCTGCCAGCACATCGTCCAGCTTGCTGGCCGCCTCGCCAAACAGCACGACGGCCCGGCAGCGCTCCTGAGCCTCGGCCGCCAGGTCCTCCAGGGGCAGATTCTTGTCGCGCCCGCCCATGAGCAGCACGATCGGCTCGTCGAACGAGCGGATGCCGGCGAGCGTGCGCTCGGGCGTCGTGGCGATGCTGTCGTTGTAGTAGGAGACGCCGCCGGCTTCGGCCACGAACTCCAGCCGGTGCTCGATGCCGCCGAAGGCGCGCACGCCCATCGCGACTGCCGCCGGCGACGCCCCGGAGGCCAGCGCGATAGCGGCGGCGGCGATCGCGTTCTCACGGTTGTGCTCGCCGCGCAGGCGCACGTCGTCGAGCGAGAACAGCGGCTGCTCGTTTCCGTTCCAGCGCCAGAACGCCGTCCCGTCGCGGACGAAGACTGCGTTGCCGGGCGCGTCGTCGGTCATGCTGAACCAGACCAGCCGCCCGCGCACGTCTGCCGCCAGCGCTCGCGTCTCGGCGTTGTCGTAGCCCACCACGGCGACGTCGTCCGCCTCCTGGAAGGCCAGGATGCGGGCCTTGAGCGCGCAATAGTCGTCCCAGTCGAAGCGGTCCAGGTGGTTCGGCGTGATGTTGAGCACGGCGGCGACGTGCGGGCTGCGCTCCACCAGCTGCAGTTGCGTGTGGCTGACCTCCAGCACGGACCAGGTGTACGACCGGATGTCCGCCAGGTGATCAAGCAGGCCGACGCCGATGTTGCCGCCGACGAAGACGTCGCGGTCGTCCGCCCTTAGCATCTCGTTGACGAGGGCCGTCGTCGTCGACTTGCCGCTCGACCCGGTGATGCCGATGATCGGCCCCGGGCAAAGCTCGAAGAACAGGCCAACCATCGAGAGGAAGGGCACGCCGTGGTCGCGCGCCGTCTTCAGCTGCGGCAGGTCCAGCGGCACTCCTTGCGACACGAACAGCGCTTCCGCCGCCTCGATCGCCGCTTCGTCGTTCGTGCCGAGCGAGAGGTTCACGCCCAACCGCTCGACGTCGCTTAGCCGCTCGGCCAGCCGCTCCCGCGTTTTCGAGTCGGAGACCGTCACCTCGGCGTGGTGGCGCGAGAGGAAGCGCACCATGTCGACGCCCTCGACGCCGAGGCCAACGACCGTCACTCGCTTGTCCGTGAAGTCGAACTCGAGGAGTCGTCGCGTGTCAATCATGCGTACACCTCCAGAGCTAGCGCCAGGCCGACAAGCGCGCCGAGCAGGCCGACGATCCAGAATCGGACCGTCGTCTGCACCTCGCTCCAGCCGCCTTCTTCGAAGTGGTGGTGGATCGGCGTCTTGCGGAAGATTCGTTTGCCGCCCGTCAGCTGGAAGTAGGCGACCTGCAGCCCGACGGAGGCGCCCTCGATCACGAAAATGACCCCGATCAGCGGTAGGATCAGCCACTGGCCCGTCATGAAGGCGACGACGGCAAGCGCGCCGCCCAGAGCCAGCGCCCCGGTATCGCCCATGAACACGCGCGCCGGGTGGGCGTTGTGCCAGAGGAAGCCGGCGCAGGCGGCCGCAGCGGTAAAGCAGAACGCTCCGAGAAACGTCTGGTCCTGGTGCAGCGCCAGGATCCCGTAAGCGAAAAAGGCGATCGCCAGCGTCCCCGCCGCCAGGCCGTCCAACCCGTCCGTGACGGCGACGCCGCCGGCCGTCAGCACAACGACGCCGACGGCGATCGGCAGGTAGACCCAGCTCAGGTCGTGGCGTCCCTCGTACGGGATGTTGACCGTCTGCAACTCCAGGAACTCGTAGAGGCCGATCGCGGCGCCGACGCCGATCGTGATGAACGCCAGGAGCTTCACCCGCCGCTGGAGCGCCGCCTGGCGCCGTCCCTGCAGCGATCCGAGGTCGTCGACGAAGCCCACGGCGGCGAGGCTGCCACCGACGAGTAGCGGCAGACCGATCGAATAGCGGCCGAAGAAGTTTGCGGCCAGCGTGAAAGTGGCGATCACCAGCACGATGAGTAGCCCGCCCATCGTCGGCGTGCCCGCCTTCGCCTGGTGCGTTTCCGGCGCCCACTCGCTGATCTCTTTGCCGACGTTCTGCCGCCGCAGGACCGCGACTGCGGGGTATCCTGCCGCCACCGTCGCTGCCAACGTCATCGCTCCCAGTACCAGTGCATAGATCATCCAGGTGTTCCGTCAGGCTTGCCGGTGAGCGCCTCCACGAGGCTCTCCAGGCCAACCGCGCGCGAGGCCTTGACCAGCACGTGGTCGCCTTCGCGCAGCTCTTTCAGCAGCGCCCCGGCCGCCTCGTTCGCTGATTGGATTAGCGTTGCTTCCTGGCCTGCCGCCCGCGCCTCTTCGGCGAGCACGTGGGCGTCGTCACCGACGACGTAGAGGGCGTCGCAGCGTCCGGCCGTGTGCCGGCCGACTCGGCGGTGCCCTTCCTCCTCGGCGGCGCCCAGCTCGCGCATGTGACCGAGCACGGCGATGCGCCGGCCCGGCAGCTCCGCCAGCAGGTCGAGCGCGGCGACCATCGAGTCCGGGCTGGCGTTGTAGCTGTCGTCGATGATCGTGCAACCGTTGACGCCCGCACGCACTGTCAGTCGCAGGTCGACGCGGGCCTCGGCCAGCGTCGCCGCGATCTCCTTGAGCGGCATGCCGTCTCCCAGCGCCACCGCGGTCGCGGCCAGCGCCGGATACACGTGGTGGCGTCCGGGCAGCGGGCACTCCGCGCGAACGCTCTCGCCTTCGTGTGTGATGGTGAAGCTGATGCCGTCCAGGCCGCGCGTCTCGATCTCAGAACCACGGACGTCGCACTGCTCCCCGAGGCCGAAGAACAGCCTGCGGGCGCGAGTCCAGCGCGCCATCACCGTCACCCGCGGGTCGTCGCCGTTGAGGACCGCCAGGCCGTCCGCGGGCAGCGCCTCAACCAGCTCCGCCTTTGCGGCGCCGATCGCGCCGATCGAGCCCACGCGCTCCATGTGCACCGGCCCGACGTTCATGACGACGCCCACGTCAGGCGCCGCGATCTCCGCCAGCAACTCAATGTCGCCGGGCAGGTACATCCCGAACTCGAGGACGGCCCGCTCGTGCTCCTTCGTGAGCTGCAGGAGCGTCAGCGGTATTCCGATCTCCGTGTTGATGTTGGCTTCGCTCTTGAGCGTCCGGTAACGGCTGGAGAGCACGGCCGCTGTCAGCTCTTTGCACGTCGTCTTGCCCACGCTGCCCGTTACGCCCACGACCCGGACGTCGTGCCGGCGGCGCCAGAATGCGGCAAGCCGCTGTAGCGCGCCCAGCGGGTCGCTGACGTGGAAGACGGCGTGCTCGCCTGCCTCTACCGGCCGCGCGACGACCGCTCCGGCGGCGCCGGACTGGAAGGCCTGCGGGACGAAGTCGTGCGCGTCGTGGTTCTCTCCGCGAAGGGCGAAGAAGAGATCGCCCGCCGCCGCATTTCGCGAGTCGATGATGCCGCGGCGGAACGTTGCGCCCTCAGGCGCGCGCGCGGCGACGAGCGTTCCGGCGGTCCCTTCGAGGATGTCGTTGACAGTAAGCATGATTAGTCCTGCAGGCCCGCGACGAGCGCTTGCTGTGCCGGCGGCACCTTCATGTAGGCGAGCGCCTGCTCGGCGAGGCGGCTGAACGCCGGCCCGGCGACGACCGTGCCCCAGGGCACGTCTTCCGGCTCGTCGATCTTCACCAGCACCACGATCTCCGGGTCGTCCAGCGGCGCAACGCCGATGAAGGACGATATGTACGCATCGGGCTTGTAGCCTCCGTTCTCCGTAGCGATGTTCGCTGTGCCGGTCTTGCCGCCTACCTCGTAGCCGGACACGTCTACATAGGCAGTGGAAACCCCGTCTACCACAACGCCCATCATGTCGAGCAGGGTTCGCGCGGATTCTGGGCTCATCACCTGCCGCACCGCCTGCGGCTCCACGACCTGGGTCCCCAGCGGGCCGACGATCTCGTTCACCAGTTGCGGCTTCATCAGCACGCCGTCGTTGGCGATCGCGGCCACTGCCATCGCCATCTGCAGCGGTGTCACGGCGATGCCCTGCCCGAAGCTGTTCGTCGCCATGTCCACCTCGCGCCAGCCTGTCGGGTCGTTATCCGGTGTCCGGACGCGGCCGTCGACCTCACCAGAGAGGCCGCTGTCCGACGTCACGCCGAAGCCAAAGCGCTCAACGTAGTCGTAGAAGTTGGCTGATCCGCAGAGGTTGGCGAGATAGGCCGCCCCCGTGTTCAGGCTCTTCGATAGGATCTGCTGCACGGTCTGCGAGCCGTTGGCGGAGTGGTCCCAGTTGTAGATGCTCCAATCGCTCACGTGCACGACGCCCTCGTCATACCACCATGTGCCCGGCGAAACGAGGCCCAGGTCGAGCGCGGCCGCCGCCGTTATCAGCTTGAAGACGGAGCCAGGCTCGTAGGTGTCAGTGATGGCGCGGTTGCGAAAGAGCGCTTGCTTCGAGTTGTCGCTCAGGTCGGGCTTCGTCACGTCAAACGTCGGCCGGCTCGCCATCGCCAGGACCTGTCCTGTCTCCGGCTGGATGACAATGATGGTCCCGCCCTCCGCCCCGTTGTCGCCGATCGCACGGTCGAGCTCCTGCTCGGCCAGGCGCTGGACGTAGCGGTCGATGCTGAGCACGACGTTGGCACCGGGCTGCGGGGGTATCTCCGAGCGGTCGCCAAAGGCCAGCTGGTTGCCCAGTCCGTCGCGTTCGTACGTCACCTGCCCCGGGTTGCCGCCGAGGATCGAGTCAAGGTCGATTTCCAGGCCCGTCAGGCCGCTGTTCTCCTGTCCGACGAAGCCCAGGAGCTGCGCCGCCAGGTTGCCCTCCGGATACGTGCGGCGGCTGCTCTCCAGCAGGCGCACACCGGCCAGGCCAAGCTCGCGCACGGCTACTCCTTGCGCATAGTCCAGGCCGCGTGCCACCGGTATCTCGAACGCTTCCGCGTCGCGGACGATACCCAGCATCTCGTCCGCGGGAACGTCAGTGATCTCCGCGAGTGAATCCGCCGCCGCCCGGGCTTTCGCGGGGTCCTCCCACGTGCGTTGCTCGACCATCACGTTGAAGCCGGATTCGCTGGCCGCCAGCGGATAGCCGTTGCGGTCAAGCAGCGCTCCACGGCGATCCGCCAGCGTGTCCCGGCCATAGTGGATCAGCCGCGCGTCAGCAGCGTACCGCGCGTGGTCGACGATCTGCAGTTGGACGAGGCGCAGAGTGACGACGAAAGTGGCGAGGACGATGGCGGCCACAACCGCCCAAACGCGCCAGACCTCAGTGAATCGTCGCTTGCCCATCGGTCATCCTCATGGCAGCGGGACCCAGCCGAAGAGGTCCCCCCAGAGCGATCCACTCTCAACGGGATCTTTCTCGTCAGGCAGGTAGCGGCTCGGTAGCCTGTGCTGCGCGGGCGCTGGCGCGTCGACGCTCAGGTACGTTACGGAATCCGGCGCTACCATCTTAAGCCGCACCTTCGCCTCGCTCTCGATGCGGTCCAGGCTTCCCAGCCCCGCCACGCGCAACTCTTGCTCGTGCAATCGTGCCTGCCAGTCCTCCCGCAGCTGCTCCAGACGCGAGACGTTGCCGCCGGTCGATGTCGCCAGGCTCGTCTGCACCAGCGGCAGCAGCGCCGCGACGCCGACGATCAGCGCCGCCACGATGAGTATCACGGGGATGTTGGTGCCCTGAAGCACCTCCGGGATCGCCGAACTGCCGTCCCGATTGGCGGCCATCAGTCGTCCTCGCCGATGCGCTCGGCGGCGCGTAGCTTGGCGCTGCGGCTGCGCGGGTTCGTGCTCTGCTCCTCGCGGGTCGGCGTGATCGGCCGCCGCGTGATAATGCGCAGCGTCGCCTGGTGTTCGCAGATGCAAAGCGGCGTCTCCGGCGGGCAGATGCAATCGCGCGACTCACGCTGCAGGAACTGCTTGACGATGCGGTCTTCCAGGCTGTGGAAGGAGATCACGACCAGGCGTCCGCCCGGGCCAAGGATCCTCCGCGCCTGCTCCAGCGCCGATTCAAGCGTTCGCAGCTCGTCGTTGACGGCGATACGCAGCGCCTGGAACGTCCGCGTCGCGGGATTGATCTTGCCGCGTCCCGGCACCGCCTTCGCAATGACGGCCGCCAGCGCCGTAGTCGTCTGCAACGGCCGCGCGCGCACGATCGCCTTTGCGATTCGGCGGCTGAACCGCTCCTCGCCGTACTCCCAGATCAGGTTTGCAATTTCGGACTCGTCGTAGCCGTTGATGATGTCGGCCGCCGTCAGTTCCTGCTCGGGACTGAAGCGCATGTCCAGCGCCGCCTCCGACTGGAAGCTGAAGCCGCGCCCGTGCTCCGCCAGCTGCATCGACGAGATGCCGAGGTCGAAGAGAACGCCGTGCACCGGCACGAAGGTTCTCTCTCGTGCCGTCTTCTCCAGATCGCGGAAGTTGGCGTTGACCAGGTGCACGTCGCCGTCGAAACTCTTCAGGTTGTCGCGGGCCAGCGCCACGGCGTGCGGGTCAGCATCGATGCCCAGCAGCATGGCGCCGGGCGCGCCGGCCTCCAGGATGAGGCGCGCGTGGCCGCCCGCTCCCAGCGTGCAGTCGATGTAGCGTCCGCCGCGCTCGACCGCCAGGCGCTCGACGACCTCGTCCGTCAGAACAGGAGAGTGGACACTGGCAGCCTTACGGGGGGAGATTGCAACCACCTGCCTAGTCCACTAACTCCTGCCCCGCGGGCGGGACCTTCGTCGATTCTTCCACTTCCCTGTCCCAGCCTTCCTCCGTCCAGATCTCCAGGCACTCGCCGGTACCGACAATGATCACGGTGCCGTTGAGGCCGATCTTTTCGCGGGAGCGAGCGGGGATAAGGATGCGACCCTGGCGGTCGAGCTCGGCTTCAAATGATTGACCCTCAAACTGGCGTCGCAGTCGGCGTCCAGCGAGGTTGGTGACAGGCTTGGATCTGACGTCCTCCAGCATCTCCCTGAAGGCCGGTTCCGGGTACACCTGCAGGCAGCCTTCCGGGAGCGGGATGAGGACAGCGATGCGCCCGGGAAAGTCCGCGCGGTACTTGGCCGGGATCGCGACCCGGCCCCTGTCATCCAGCGTGTGTTCGTAATTGCCCAGGAAGGCCATTAACCGGAGTACCTGCCTTCTTTCAGAATCCCCGGGGGCGCTTGTGCTAAAATCGGTTCCGCAATGGGCGGGGCACCGGCCCCGGCGCCACGGCAACCGAATAGCTGGTGAGGTGAAGCCCCCACTTCTCCCCACTTCGTGGGAGATCATACCACTAGGCCCCCGTCTGTCAAGGGCGCATATACAACAAATCGCCAACTATCCACAACGCTCGACTGTCATGTCTTTCGCCGCCGCAGTACTCACCACATCTGACCAGGGCGCACGTGGCGAACGCGAAGACACCTCCGGCGCCGTCATCAAGGACCTCCTCGCCTCTATCGGCGCCGAGATCGCCCGCTACGAAGTCATACCTGATGACCTCGAACGTATCTCCGAGCACCTGCGGCGCTGGGCGGACGGTGGTTCCGTGCAACTGATCGTGACTACGGGAGGCACGGGCCTTGGCCCGCGCGACGTCACACCCCAGGCCACGCTTGCCGTCCTTGACTACGAAGTCCCCGGTATCGCCGAAGCGATGCGCAGCGAGGGCCTCAAACACACCGCGATGTCGATGATCAGTCGCGCCGTCGCCGGTGTGCGGGGCAGGACGCTGATCGTGAACCTGCCGGGCAGCCCGAAAGGTGTGGAAGAGAACCTCTCGGCCGTGCTTCCCGTGCTTGAGCACGCCATCGAACTGGTCACAGGCGAGGACTCGCCGCACCAACGCTAGTCCGCCGTAGGCGGATGGGGCGAAATGGGGAAGGACGGCTGCCCGGCGGTGAAAACATGCGCATCGACATACTGACGCTCTTCCCCGGCATGTTCCGCGGGCCGTTCGACGAGTCGATCATCAAGCGGGCCGTCGACGCCGGGCTCGTCTCGATCAACCTCCACAACATCCGCGACTGGGCGGAAGGCAAGCACCAGGTCGCCGACGATTACGTGTACGGTGGCGGGCCCGGCATGGTGATGAAGCCGGAGCCCGTCTTCGCCGCGATGGAAGCGGTGCTGGAGATGGCGCCCGAACGCGGCCCCGTCGTCCTCATGACGCCGGCCGGTCGCAAGTTCGGCCACGGCCTCACGGTGGAGCTAGCGGCGGCAGAGCGGCTGATCGTCCTCAGCGGCCACTACGAAGGCTTCGACGCCCGCGTCCACGAGCATCTGGCGACGCACGAGGTCAGCATCGGCGACTACGTGCTCTCCGGCGGCGAGCTACCGGCCATGGTGCTCGTCGACGCCGTCGTCCGCCAGATTCCGGGCGCGCTCGGCTCACCGGACTCCGTCGAGGAGGAGTCGTTCTCGGCCGGGCTGCTGGAGGCGCCTCACTACACGCGCCCGCCCGAGTTCCGCGGCTGGCAGGTGCCGGACGTGCTGCTCTCCGGCCATCACGCGGAGGTGGACAAGTGGCGGCGGCGGCAAAACCTTCTGCTCACGGCGCGGCGGCGGCCGGACCTCCTGGAGGGTCTCCCCTTAAGTAATGAAGAGAAGGAGTGGCTCTCCGAACAGATGGAACAGGGCTTCTGAGCCCGGCCCGAGGGCGTTGACGGGCCCTTGTCAGGCTCCTCGGCTCCCGGTACACCGCCGGCCGTTCGCCTCGGGCCGGCGGCACCGGGGGAGCCGGCTCTTTTGGTTGCCCTAAGCACGGCCCGCCAGTAGACTGGCAATACTGCCATGGACGCCAATTCATACGTAGAAACGAAGCCTAATCGCAACATACCGAGCTTCCGCCCGGGCGATACCGTGCGTGTTCACGCCAAGGTCGTCGAGGGCGAGCGACAGCGCATCCAGGTGTTCGAGGGCGTCGTCATGCTCCAGAAGCGTGGCGGCATCAACTCCAACTTCACGGTGCGCCGCGTTAGCCACGGCATCGGCGTCGAGCGCGTCTTCCCGTACCACTCACCGCTTATCGATAAGGTCGAGGTGACAAAGGTCGGCCGCGTGCGACGCGCCCGGCTCTACTACCTGCGCGATCGCGTCGGTAAGGCCGCGCGCATCCGCGCCGGCTCCCGCGAGCGCTTCGAGGAGTTGGCCGCCGAGCTGGCCAGCGGCGCCCATATGACCGAGGAAGAAGAGAAGGAACTCGTCGAGGCGCTCGAAGAAGGAGCGGAGGGAGAGGCTCTCGAAGAAGGCGCCGAGTCCGAAGTGAGCGAAGAGGAAGCACCGGCGGCCGAAGAGGCCGCTGCACCGGAAGCTGAGGCGGAGGAAGCACCCGCGGCCGATGAGAAGCCCGCCGATGACCCGGCCGAGGCGACCGAAGAACCCAGGTAGGGCGAACCGCGTCCCGGCAGACCGCCCGCTACGGCGGGCTTTTTCTTTGCCCGCTGCGCGCTAGGAGCTTGCGCTCGGCCTTCCTATACTTGAAGCGATGCCCTACGCCGAGGTTGCCGTCAACGCCGCTGCCCCCATCCGTCAGGCTTTCACTTATCGCATCCCTGACGAGCTGACTGTCGCCGTCGGCCAGGCCGTCTACGTGCCCTTTGGCGCGCGCACGCTGCAAGGCGTCGTCGTCGAGGTCACCGCCGAGCCGCGCTACCAGGACGCGCGAGACATCGAGGCCGTGATCGACGAGCGCCCGCTGGCGACGCCCGAGCGTGTCTCGCTGGCCTCGTGGCTCAGCGGCTACTACCGCGCGCCGCTCTTCGACTGCGTCTCGCTCATGCTGCCGCCCGGCTTCAAGCGAAGGCCACAGACCTTCCTGTGCCTCGCCTTCTGGGCCGGCGACGCACCCGACGACCTCAGCGACGCCGAGCGTGCGGTCCTGGACGCGCTCCGCGAGCGAGAGGAGTCCGAGTCCGAGGACCTCAAGCGCTTCCTCAAGGACGTGCGGGGCGCAGCCCGCGCGATCAGTTTGCTCATCCGTCGCGGTCTCGTGGCGCGGACGTATCGGTTGGCGCGTCCGTCCGTCCAGCCGCGGGTTGTCGCGCACCTGACGCTGCGTCTCGCGGCGGACGAGGCCCGAGGGCGAGCTGCCGCATTGCGTGAGGACGGCTCTCAGCGAGCCGGGCGCCGGGCCACGGTCCTCGATGCGCTGGCGGAGGAGGGATCGTTGCCGCTGAGCCGGGCGCGGGCGCTGGGCCTGACTCCGGCGACGCTGCGGGACTTCGAGACCGAAGGCGTCGCGGTCAGAGAAGACGTGACTCTTCTGCGCGACCCGCTGGCCGGCCGCGAGTACGAGCGCAAACCGCCAGCCGACCTGACGGCGGACCAGGGGCGGGCGGCGGCCGAGATTATCGCCGCGCTTGATGCCAGGCTGAAGCCTGACCCTCCGGGTAACGCTGCGGACGCCGCGCGCCGCGCCTTTCTCCTCCACGGCGTCACGGGCAGCGGCAAGACGGAAGTCTACTTGGCCGCGATCGAGCACGCGGCGTCGCTTGGCAAGCGGGCGATCGTGCTCGTGCCGGAGATATCGCTCACGCCGCAGACCGTCCGCCGCTTCGGCGAGCGCTTCCCCGGCGAAGTCGCCGTGATGCACAGCAACCTCTCGCTCGGCGAGCACTTCGACATGTGGCACGCCGTCCGCGACGGGCAGTACCGCATCGTGATCGGCCCGCGCGGCGCCCTCTTCGCGCCTCAGCCGGACCTCGGCCTCGTGGTCATCGACGAAGAGCACGAGTGGACGTACAAGCAGCAGGAGGGCTCGCCACGATACCACGCGCGCAAGGCCGCCGAGGAACTCTGCGCCCGAACCGGTGCCGTGCTCGTCCTCGGCTCAGCGACCCCCGACGTCGAAAGCCACTTCCGCGCGTCGGCGAACGCCTACCGCCTGCTCGAGCTTCCGCAGCGGCTCATCCAGAGCGACGGCGGCGTGAAGACGGCGCCGCTGCCGGCGGTGGATGTCGTCGACCTGCGCGAAGAACTGAAGGCCGGCAACCGCAGCATCTTCAGCCGCACGCTGGCGCGGTCCGTCCGCTCCGCGCTCGATGCGCGCGAGCAGGTGATACTCTTCCTCAACCGCCGCGGCGCCGCCTCCTTCGTCCAGTGCCGCGATTGTGGCCATGTGCCCGAGTGTCGTTCCTGCGCCGTCGCTCTGACGTACCACGAGCCGGGCGTTTCCGCAGCGCCAGCGGTTTCTCCGAAGGCCAGGCTCAAGCCTGGCCTTCAGGAAGGGCGAGAGGGAGGGGGCGGGGCCGGCGGCGGACGCGGCGGGTCGCTCGTGTGCCACTACTGCCACCGCCGTTCGTCGCTCCCCGGCACCTGCCCGGAGTGCGGCGGCAACCGCCTGCGGCAGGTCGGCATCGGCACCGAGGGGGTGGAAGAGGCGGCGCAGCGCGAGTTCCCCGGTGCGCGTACGCTCCGCTGGGACAGCGACGTCACGCGCGGCCGCGACCAGCACGAAGCGATCCTCAGCCGCTTCGTCCGCCACGAAGCGGACATCCTCGTCGGCACGCAGATGATCGCCAAGGGGCTCGACATCCCGCTCGTGACCCTCGTCGGCGTCATCTCGGCGGACATCGCGCTTCACCTGCCGGACTTCCGCGCCGGCGAGCGCACGTTTCAGCTGCTGGAGCAGGTCGCCGGGCGCGCCGGTCGTGGCCCTAGGGGCGGGCGCGTCGTCGTCCAGACGTACACGCCGGACCACTACGCGATCGAGGCGATGTCCGCGCACGACTACCACGCCCTTTACGCCCAGGAGATCGAGAACCGCCGGCGCATGGGCTACCCGCCGTTCGGCCGGCTCGTTCGCCTCACTTACGCGCACACGAACGCGGACTTCTCGCGCGAGCAGGCGGCGGCGATGGCCCGCGGTCTGCGCGAAGAGTGCGCCCGCCTCGGCCTCCCCAACGTCGACGTGCTCGGCCCGTCGCCGGCCCACGTCCCGCGCATCCGCGGCCGCTGGCGCTGGAACGTCGTCATCCGCGGCGACGACCCCACCGCGATCCTCAGCGACGAACCGCTGCCCCGCGGTTGGGGCCTGGACGTTGACCCGATCTCGGTGCTCTAGCGACACTGCTGACAACACGCTGTCACCAGCGGGCCTTAGTCTGGTGCAATCTCAGCTACGAAAGGACGTACAAATGAAGGTCAACAACTTCCACATCCAGATCACGAGCGAGAACCCGGACCGCCTCAAGAGCTTCTACCGCGACACGGTCGGCCTGCCCAATGTGCCCGAGATGGGCGACGGCGCCTTCGCGGTCGGCGGTGCGAACCTGTTCGTCGACGGCCACAGCGAGACCAGGGGCCAGACCGGAGAGCCGCAGCGCATGCTCGTCGACCTTGTCGTCGATGACGTCGCAGCGGAGCAGGCGCGCCTCGAAGGTCAGGGCGTCAGCTTCCTCCGCAGCCAGGGCAAGGAAGAGTGGGGCGGCACGATCTCAACGTTCGCCGACCCGGACGGCAACTACTGCCAGCTCGTCCAGTACCCGCAGGGCTAGGGCGAGCAGGCCTCGCTAGGCCGGATCGTATCCTCCGCCCTTGTTCAGCGGATTGCAGCGCACGACGCGCCACAGCGTCTTCGCAGTGGCCTTCGGGAACCCGTAGCGCCGGTACGCCTCCAGGCCGTACTCCGAACAGCTGGGCTCGAAGCGACAGTGGGCGCCCAGCCGTGGCGATACACGCCTCTTGTACGTCAGAATGAACCGCTCCGCGAAACGGGAGAACACAGACGTCTCTCGTGCGGTCGCTTCGCTGCTCATGGCTGCGGCTCCGCGGGCGGTGCAACCGCTGCCAGAGCCTGCTTCAGCCGTTTCTCCGCGTCGTCGATCTTCCCGTTCACGTGCATGACGCTCCAGACGTGCACGAGCGATGGGATGACGATGCCCAGAACCAGTCCGGCGACCGCGCCCGTGATGGCCAGCGATTGTGTCAGCGGCGTCACTCCGTACTGCTGGAGAAGGACGGCGATTCCGATGCCGCCGAGGAGCCCTCCAAGAAGCCCCACGATCGTGATCCGAGGTAGCCAGGAAGCCCGCCGCAACCGAAGGCTGCCGGAGGGAGTCGACGGCTCGCCCTCAGGCATGGCCATCGCGGCTCCGGTGAGGAGCAACGCGGGAAGTGCCAGTACCAGGCACGGAGGGAGCTTCCAGCCGGGAAGGAACGGACCGAGGAAGAGATCCACGGTGTGCACCCATGCCTCGAACTCTGACATCGGCCTCGGCCCCGACGGTGGCTTCGGACTGCTTCCGACCTTATCAACCTCGCCCAGGACCCAATCTTCGATCTTGCGGCCGGTGCGCGCGCCCTGCATGCCAGAGGACACTCCGGAAGCGGCCACGCCTCCCAGCCCCACCGCCATCGTTGCGGCCGCTGCCCCTCCGACTACTGTCGTCAGGGGGTTGCGGGTCACGTTGATCAGAGCGGCTCCGGAGCAGGTCGAGCCGTCGCTGAGGGCCGCCGAGCCCGTAACCTTGTACAGGCCGGCGCCGATCCACGCGTAGTCTTTCACGTTGACCGTCTCTGACCACTGCGTGTCACCATCATCGGTCTGACTGGAGACGTTCCGGCTGACGCCCGCGACCTCGAGATTGATGTCGTGTGACTCGAAGCCATTCGGCGAGGTGAAGGTCACCAGGACGACCTCGTTGTCGTCGACATCGATGGCGTCACCGGCGCTCGTGCTGCTTCGGTCCCGGACGTTCTCGCCCTTGAAGGTCGCCTCACAGTTGCCGTTGATCTCCGCCCACGCGGGCGACACAAGCGGGGACAGCAGGGTCACAGTCCACAGGACTGCGGACAGGTACAGGAGCCGACGGGCGAGACCGCGCATGAGGTGCCTCCCAGGAATCTTCGCGGGTGTTCGAGGCCAATGTAGCGAGCGCTGCCGGTGCCGTCAACGCGCAGCGTGGTGGGACTTCTCAGGCGGGACCGTCGTCAAGCAAATGATGGTGCCCCCGGCGGGACTCGCTCTGACGGGTCCGCCTGCGGCGGAAACCGCCGGCGCGCGGTCGCCGGGCGAGACGAAAATGAGTGGTGCCCCCGGCAGGACTCGAACCTGCGCACACGGTTTAGGAAACCGATGCTCTATCCTACTGAGCTACGGGGGCTCCTTCGGCGCTGGTCAGGCAAACAAATGGTGGAGATAGCGGGACTCGAACCCGCAACCTCCGCATTGCGAACGCGGCGCTCTCCCAATTGAGCTATATCCCCACCTGACAGCCGGCTTGCACGGCCACCACTGATTATAACGTACAGCGCTCTTAGGGCAGCAGGCCGGGCACAACCTCGATCGTCACTACTCCGCCCTCGACGTCCACCTCCCGCACGATGTCCTCCACCGCCGGGATCAGCGCCTCGCCCTCCGGACCCCGCACGACGAACACGTCGTTCGCCGGTCGCTCCAGCACCTCGGCGATCTCGCCCAGCGCCTCGCCCTCCGTACTGACGACGCGCAGGCCGATCAGCTTGTAGCGGTAGTACTCGCCTTCCTCCAGCCTCGCCAGATCGCCTTCCGGGACTTGCAGGTACTCGCCGCGATAGACGCCGCCGTCCTCCGGCGTATCGATGCCACCCAGTTTCAGGAGGAAAGCGCCCTTGTGCCGCCGACTGCTCTCGATCTCGCGGACGTCCCCGCGCAGGGTGACGCTGCGTCCGGGATCGAACGTCTGTGGTGGCGCCAACGGTTCGACCTTGATCTCGCCGTGCACGCCGAACGGGGCGAGCACGCGCCCAACGGCGACGTAGCCGTCCGGGACCTCGTCTCCCGGTCTAGCCGATTTCGAGGACGACTCTTTCGTCACGCCGGATCGCGGCCACCTTCAGCAGGGCTCGCATCGCGTTGGCGATTCTGCCCTGCTTGCCGATCACACGCCCCATGTCTTCCTCCGCGACCGTCAGTCGGTAGATGATGTGATCGCCGCCGTCTTCTTCCGTCACCTCCACGTCGTCCGGGCTGTCGACGATGGCGCGGGCCATGTACTCAATGAGTTCTTTCATTTGCGGAATCTCCGTGGGGTGCTAGCTGGCTTCCTCGGTCTTCTCCGCGGGCTCTTCATCCTCAGGCGCCGGCTCCTCTGCAGGTGCTTCCGCTGCGGGCGCTTCTGCCGGTGTTTCGGCTGCGGGCGCCTCGGCCGGCGCCTCCGCCGGTGCCTCGGCTGCGGGCGCTTCGGCGGGCGCCTCCGCCGGTGCCTCGGCTGCGGGCGCTTCGGCCGGTGCCTCGGCTGCGGGCGCTTCGGCCGGTGCCTCGGCTGCGGGCGCTTCGGCCGGTGCCTCGG
>JAJCYV010000032.1 GCA_029262695.1 Chloroflexota bacterium
CGTCTCGCCGCCCCCGGCGAGTATCACGATTGCCACAGCGAAGAAGGCTACGACCCCACCCGCGAGGACTATCAAACCGTCTCGCGCCTTCACGGCTGCTGATTATACGCCGGGCCCAAGGAGTGTGGCCCAACAACGCCCCCCTCGTTCGAGGGTCAGGCTTCAGCCTGACACGTCATCCCGAGCCCCGCCGGCAGCGTCACGTGGTCGCCGTCGAGTCACTCGGTAGCGAACTGCCTGAGCGTCAGATGAACGCCCACCGCTCTGGCTGCGCTGTCGAAAGCGGCGGAGTATCGCTCATTCACTTCGCGTAACTCCTCCAGCTCCGCCTCAGTAGCCTTGGCTTTCGCCATCAAGGCATCCCAGACCTTCAGCATCTCAGCTTCCGCTTCAAGCCATCGCCGCTTCGCTTCTTCGCAGGCCATGATCTCCCCCTGTGATATCGCACAGTTACGCCTGAACGCTCAAGCAGGAACCGACCGTGAGATGTGAACGCCCCGGCGGCGCACATTGTAGCAAATACGACCGGCCGCAAGACCGGCGCCGGCGGCAAAGGCCCGCCTGGCGCCTTGCGTTCGAACGTTCGTCGCTCGCTGCCGGTTCGGCATTGCAAAAAGCCTCTGCAATCAAAAGATTGCAGAAAATGACGATGACGCTCCGATTCCCGCTGCTACACTTACGATGAGTCTATCCCCCTTCCCCGGACGAGGCTCATCTGAGTTGAAGCCGCAATCCCGCACCGAAGGGAGGCACCGCCATGCAGAAATGGTTCTTGGTGGCCCTGTTCTCACTCGCAATCGCTACAGCCACACTCGCAATCGCCTGTGGTGACGACGACGCGGACGCGCCCGGCGATACTAACGGCCCGGTCGCGGCGGCGACAGCCAGCCCCCAGACCGATGTCGCCGCCCGCGACGAGGCACTGGAGCTTTGCCCCGAAGAGGCCATGGAGTTCTGCGTTCAGGCGTGGGTGGATACAGCCCGGACCTCGTTGCCCTGGGTGCTGTGCGTCAATGACGACACCGGGGAGTGGTTCCAGGAAACGCCCGGCGGCGTCCCCGGCCAACGACTGGAAGGGGTGGAGATCGGGGACGCGTGCAGCCGCGACCCGTCTCACACCGTCGTGGCGCTACAGAACTACCCGTAACGCCCGCGACGCAACTCCACGGCCCACCCATCTCCCCCTCCACCAGCATCCCCACACCGCCCTCCGAAGGTCAGGCTTCAGCCTGACAAGTCATCCCCAGCCCCGCCAGCGGCGTCACGTTCTGCCCCGACAGCGCCACCAGGTGCGTGGGGCGCGTTGCGCTGCATTATGCGGCAGTTCGCATGTCCGTTCTTAGTCCGGGGCCGATTCGTAGGCCGCCACGATCTGGTCGTACCATTCACTAGAGCGGAAGAACTCGCGATGTCCTGGATAATCCTTGCCCTTCGCAGCGCGCATCGTTCCGATGACTAGCTGTCCTTTAGCAATACGAGCGCGAACAGCCGGTTCGTCGATGGGCATCGTGTCGTCGGGGAGGCGTCCGTCCTTCACGAGACCCCGGCCGGTCAAGGCTGTCAGGCAATATCGAGCATAGGTCGCTCCGGGAAAGGCATCCCACTTTGAACACAGTTCGTCAGCTATCTGGTGCACTTCCCACGGTACTAGCAGCTGCTTGGCAGTGATCCCGTCTGGAAATACGGCTTTGTATCGAACTTCGTTCTCGAAGATAGATCGGCTGTTGTCCTTGGCGTCTCCGGGTTGCCCAAGGAAGGCAAGCGTTGCCTGGGCCAAGTCTTTCATTTTGATGCGCCGGAAGAGCTTCGTACCGGCGTCTTGATAACGCTTTCGGTCACTGGCCTCAACGGTCTCCCAGTCCCCTCGCTTTGGCTCATAGAATATGGGCTCGGGCATCGCATCGAATTGATTCTTCAGGTCTTGCTGCAGACTGTCATTCGACTTGAAATCCTGAGCTGAGAGGCGGCTCTGTGTATTCGTCGCGGTTGCGATCTCATCCTTGACGCCGGCTAGGCCCTCGATCACGCGAAGAAGGACCTTGATCTCACGATCACCCTCAACAATGGCCGCAGCCTTCTTGAGGGTGACAGTTGTTTGGCAGCCGTTGACGATCTGAAACCCTCGGATTGCGACGGACTCACCCTCACCTTCAGCCAAGGTATCGCACACCGCAGTCACGCCATTATTCAAATGGAAGAACAACCTCTTCTTGTTTGTGTCCTCTAATGTGGCCAGAATGTGTTTGTTCACCGTGGCTTGAAGCGGGCCGCGAGGATTGAGCTTGAACAACGCGTACTGGTGCTGATCGAACGCAGCGACCAGTTCCGCAGCGGGAATACAACCCACCAACACCCGGAATCCCCCAACAGACGAAATCACGCGATCCTCGATCGGGACGGATAGAGTCACATCGGTGTTGAGTCGAGCAGGTGACAAGTGGCTCTCGTAGAGATTTTGAAGGCCATCGATGTCGTAAACGTCGAAGTTCTTCTTGATCTGGACCGAATCAAGCACCTCGGTTGACGAAGCGAATCTCTCACGGAAGAGGTTTCCTGCGTCTGACAGATAGCCTGACGACACGAAGACGAACCTCAGGGCCCACTCCTTCTCCACGGCTTCCTTTATGATTCGATGAGCATCAGTGATCAGCTCGTTCTTCGAGGCAACAACGATTTCTGGATCAAGCACCTTCTTCAGGCAGCTCAGGAAGCCGTTGAGTTCGTCGTCGCCAATAGTCGTTGCCTTCTCGTGAAACCGTGACTGGATTAGTACTACGGTTTCAGCGTCCTCGTCCTTATACACTCCGTCCAAAGAGAGGTCGCCCGCGCCGTCCAATTCAAGAATCGCCTTGAGTTCGTCGTCTGACGCGTCAGTGTCCATCAGAACCTGGCTCGTAGCCCAGAACTTGAAGCCCCGCTCAAGATGGCCATCGTAATGGGTTCTCGCTGCATCAAGGAAGAACGGCTGAAAACGCTCATACGCTGCGGGCCAATCCTTTTTCTTCATCTGCGGCTACCTCCTTGGAGCGGTTAAGAGGCCAACTCGCGGCCTATCTTAGCATCGCCCGGTGGCCGATTCGGGCGGGTGCCCGTGCGATCCTTCCTTAAGAGTCAGCACGAATAGAATGCTCATCGCCCTCTGCCAGATGGTTATTGGAGGAGCCAGCCGTCGTTAGGTAGGCTCTCCGTGCATGCCAAGAGGTGGTCGCCGCCCCGGCGCCGGCGCTCCCAGAGGCAACATGAACGCCCTCAAGCACGGCCGCACGTCCGCCGCCTACAAGCGCCTCATCGAAATCATCTCCGCCGACCCCGAAGGCCTCCGCATCCTCCACCACCTCGCCGCCGCCCAGGACGAACGCCGGCGCCGCAACCGCCGTCAGGCCGACCGCCTCCTCCAGCAGGTCCTGGAGCGCTACGAACAGCAGGCCATGGAGCGCGCCAACGAAGCCTACGAGAACAATCGAAGAATCCCCGGCCTCCCCGACACGAAATCCGTACTGGAAACCCGCGTATGACGAAAAACAATCGGCCCGCCCATACAACGGCCCGAAGTCAATCAAACGCCCCCTACTGCTTGACGATCCCCACCACATTCCCCTCCGGGTCCGCCAACTGCGCTATCGTCGGCCCGTCCGGCACATCGAACGGCTCCATCACCCGCGTTCCGCCCAGCGACTCCGCCTTCGCCAGCGTCTCCACCGGGTCCAGCACCTGCACGTACACCAGCACCCGCGACTCCGCCCCCGGCGCGATCGCCCCGCCGACCCCCTCCGGCGGCCCCCCGATCCCGTGCTCGATCATCGACAACCCGAACGCATTCGGCTCATCGATCTTCCACCCGAACATCTCGCGGTAGAACGCACTCTGGCGTTCCGGGTTCTTCGCCAAAATCTGGAAAAACACAACCGGTCGCGTCATCTCAAGCTCCCTCCTGGCCTCTGATTTTCCCCACATCTTAGCGTAGTCGGCCCCTACCTGAGCGATGCTATACTGGAACCACTTCCGGGAGGCCTTCCGTGCGCGGTCGCAACATCATCTCCATAGCCGATCTCACGGCACCTGAACTCGAACGCGTCCTCGCGACCGCGCTCGCGTTGAAGGACGCCGGTCGCCGCCCGCTATTACAGGGCCAGACCCTCGCCCTCGTCTTCGAGAAACCTTCCCTCCGCACCCGCGTTTCCTTTGACGTAGCCATGAGACACCTCGGCGGCCACTGCCTCTACCTCTCACCCCCCGAAGTCGGCCTCGGCGACCGCGAAACGCCCGCCGACGTCGCCCGCGTCCTCAGCCGCTACGTCGACTGCATCGCCGCCCGCACCTTCACGACCGGCACCGTCCGCCAGCTCGCCGAACACAGCTCCGTGCCCGTCATCAACGCCCTCTCCGACGGCGAGCACCCCTGCCAGGCCCTCGCCGACCTCCTCACCGTCCGCGAGAAGAAGGGCCGCCTCAGCGGCGTCACACTCGCCTACATCGGCGACGGCAACAACGTCGCCAACTCGCTCGCCCTGGCCGGCGGCCTGACCGGCATGCACATCCGCATCGCCTCACCGCCCGGCTATGAGGTCACGCCGGCCATTCTGGAGCGTGCCGCGGCGTTCGCAGCCGAATCCGGCGGCAGCGTGACCCAGCTCCTCGACGCAGAGGAAGCCGCCACCGACGCCGACGTCGTCTACACGGACGTCTGGGCGAGCATGGGCCAGGAGGCCGAGGCCGGCGTCCGCCGCGAGGACTTCGCCGGATACACCGTCGACGCCTCACTCATGCAGCGCGCACGGCCCGACGCGATCTTCATGCACGACCTGCCCGCCCACCGCGGCGAAGAAGTCACCGCCGATGTGATAGACGGCCCGCAGTCCGCCGCCTTCGACCAGGCCGAGAACCGCCTTCACGCCCAGAAGGCCCTCCTCGCCCACATCCTCTCCCAGGAGGACGTGGAGTAGCGTGGAGCTCTGGAACACCGTCACCGACGCCCTCGACGAGTTCCGTGTCGAGAGCGTCATCGAAATCGTCAGCATCGGCCTGCTGATCTACCTCGTGCTGCTCCTCGTCAAAGGCACGACCGCGATGTCGCTTCTGCGCGGCATGCTGATCATCGTCATCGGCGCCGTCATCCTCGTCGAGGCGCTCAACCTGACCGTTCTCAGCTGGCTTCTGAGAAACTCCTTCCCGGCGCTTCTCATCGCGATCCCCATCATCTTCCAGCAGGAGATCCGCCGCTTCCTTGAGCGCATCGGGCGCACGGGCCGCTGGCACTGGCCGGACGGCCGTGCTAACTACGAAAGCGTCGTCGATGGCATAGCCGATGCCTCGATCGCGCTCGGCGAGCGGCACTGGGGCGCCATCATCGTCATCGAGCGCGAGACCGGCCTCGAGGACTACATGGATACCGGCACGAAGCTTGAAGCGCTCTTCTCCACGCCGCTGCTAATGTCCATCTTCTACCCGAACACAGCCCTCCACGACGGCGCCGTCATCGTCCGCGGGGAAAGGGTCGTTGCCGCCGGCACGACGCTGCCGCTGTCAGAGCGACCCGACAGCCTTCAAGGCACTCGCCACCGCGCCGCCCTCGGCCTCTCAGAGCGCACAGACGCGGTGATCGTCGTCGTGTCGGAGGAAACGGGGGGCGTGTCCATCGCGGCGAACGGCCGCGTCATCTCCAACCTCGATGGACCTCGCCTGCGCGGTATCCTCCGCAGCCTGATCTTGCCCTCCTCCGACCTCGACCGGGCGACGGGCCCCCGACTGCCCAGGCTGAGCCGCCGAGATAACTGACGATGCAAGGTATCGCAAGGATCCTTCAGGAGACACTCCAGTTCCTCGCCGCTCTCGCCCGCCCCATCGTCAATTCGTTGAGCGACAACCGCGGCCTGGCGGCCCTTTCCGTCGTGCTCGCCTTCGGCCTCTGGATCTTCGTCACCGATACCGAGAACCCGACGCAGACCCGCGTCCTCCCCGTCGACATAACGGTGCAGCCGATCAACGTCCCGGACGACGTCGCCATAGCGGCCGCCATTGCCCCGGTCCGCCTGCGCATCACGGTCGCCGATGACGTCTTCGACAGCCTCACTGCCGGCGCCTTCGAGGCGAGCGTCGACCTCGACGGCCTCACTGTTGGCAGCTACGAGCTTCCGTTTAGCGTCAAGGCGCTGACTGGTCGCGGTGGCCTGCGCATCGACGAGCCTCTACAGGACACGGTGACCGTGAACCTTGCGCAACTCACCGGCAAGTCCGTGCCTGTCCAGATCGATGTCACCGGCGCGCCGGCCCCCGGCTTCACGATGAGCCCGCCGGAGCTTGACGATGACACCGTACTCGTCACGGGCCCGCAGGAAGAAGTCGACAAAGTGACCCAGGTCACGGCAACGATTGACGTCACCGCGCGCACCAGTTCCGTCGACCAGGCCGTGCGTCTGACACCGCGCAGCGATCGCGGCTTCCTCGTGCTACGAGTGAACGTGGAGCCGTCGATCACCGGTGTCACTATCGATATCGAGCAGGAGAAGTTCTCGCGCTCGGTCGCCGTCGCCGTCATCACAGACGGAGACCCGGCTGCGGGGTACAACGTCGCCTCGGTCAGCGTCAACCCGCCAACCGTCACTGTCCGCGGCACCGAGTCCTTCGTCACCGGCACCGACTCCATCGACACGCAGCCGGTGGACATCGACGGCGCTGACGAGACCGTCGTTCGTTCCGTCTCGCTCGACATACCGAGCGGCGCCGAAGTGACTGGCGGCGCGCAGGTGGTGACAGTAACGGTGACGATCACCCCGGCGACTTCGGAATTCAACTTCACTGTCCCCGTTACCGCCACCGACCTTGGGTCCAGCTTGAGTATCGTTGGGGCGCTGCCTTCGGTGACCGTCAAGCTCATCGGCCCGTTCCCGATCCTGAGCGAGGTGAGCCCGGCCGATATCAGCGCGACCGTCAACCTGAGCGACCTGGCAGCCGGCACACACGCGGTTACCATCGATGTTCCTCAGCTGGCGGGAGTCACCGTCGCCAGAGTGACACCCGAAGAGATCACCGTCGTCCTGGAGTCGCAGTAACATGGCAGACACAGACGCGAAGACCGCGCCCTCGACAACCGACACGCGCAAGCCCGTAGTGGCAATAGTCGGACGTCCCAACGTCGGCAAGTCCACGCTGTTCAACCGCCTGGTCGGCGACCGTCAGGCGATCGTCGAGGACATCCCGGGAACCACCCGCGACCGCCTCTACGGTGATGCCGAGTGGAAGACGAGCCCCTACACAATCATCGATACCGGCGGCCTCGAGCCGGACGCCAGCGAAGGCTACTCCGCGCTCATCCGCGACCAGGTAGCCGTGGCGATGGCTGAGGCCGACGTTATCCTCTTCGTCTGCGACGCCACGACCGGCGTCACGCCTGTCGATACCGAGATCGCCGAACTGCTGCGCCGTGCCGAGCGGCCAGTCCTGCTCCTCGCAAACAAGGGCGACAACGAAGCGCGACAGGAACTCGCCGTCGAGTTCTACGAACTCGGCCTCGGCGATCCGATGGCGATCAGCGCCCACCACGATATCGGCCTGCGCGAAGTGCAGGACAAGCTCCTCGACCTCCTGCCGGCATCGCATCTCGAAGCCGAGACGCAACTGCTGCGAATGGCTGTCGTCGGCCGGCCGAACGTTGGCAAGTCCGCTCTGATCAACGCTATCCTTGGCAAAGAGCGCGTCATCGTCAGCGAGATGGCGGGGACGACCCGAGACGCCGTTGACACACCCTTCCAGTACGGCGACTGCAAGATGGTGCTGATCGATACCGCCGGGCTCCGGCGCCCGGGCCGCATCGAAAAGGGGATCGAGAAGTACAGCGTCATGCGCGCCCAGAACGCAGTCGAGCGCAGCGATGTCGTCGTCCTCGTCCTCGATGGCACGGAGAAGGTGGCCCACCAGGACCAGCACATCGCCGGCGACGTGGCGAAGGCCTACAAAGGTCTCGTCGTCGCCGTCAACAAGTGGGACCTCGCCGAGGACACCGAAGAGCATCGGAACACGATCGCCCACCGTGTGCTCACGCGGCTTCGCTTCACCCCGTGGGCACCGCTCGCCTTCATCTCCGCCAAGACCAGCCTCAACATCGATGGCCTTCTTGACCTCGTCGTCGAGGTGGATGAGGCCCGCTCGATGCGCATACCCACTGCGGAGGTCAACGCCGCGCTGCGCGAGGCGGTCGCCGCGCACCCGCCCGCCTCATCTGGCCGCAAGCCCCTGAAGCTGAAGTACGCGACCCAGGCGGAGATACGCCCGCCCACGTTCGTCGTCTTCTGCAACGACGCGAAGAGCGTCCACTTCTCCTACCGGCGCTACCTCGAGAACCACTTCCGGCGGCGCTGGGGCTTCGAGGGCACGGCGATCCGCATCGAATTCAGGAGCCGTGCCGAGTGAACCTCCTCGAGCTGGCGGCCGTCGTCACTGCTTCCTATCTGATCGGCGCGATTCCCGTCGGCTACCTGACGGCGCGCATCATGCGCGGCATCGACATCCGTGACTACGGCAGTCACATGATCGGCGCGACAAACGTCCTCCGCGTGCTGGGCCGCGGCCCCTTCCTCGTCGTCATGGTCCTCGATGCGGCGAAGGGCTACGCGCCCACCCTCATCACCTGGTACATCTTCGGAACGCACGACCTGCAGGTCGCGGCGGGCATCGCTGCCGTCCTCGGACACGACTTCCCGGTCTACATCGGCTTCCGGGGCGGCCGCGGCGTGGCGACGTCGTTCGGAGTCTACGCCGCGCTCGCGCTACCGCTGGCCGTTGGCATGTTCGCCCTCGGGGTCTTCATCGTCCTCGCCCTGCGCTACATGAGCGTGATGTCGATGGTGACTGTGCCAGGCGGTGCGATCGTGCTGCTCGTCCTCGCACTCGCCGGCGCCGGCGACGACTTCACATACACGAAGACGATCTTCGGCGCCTTCGCGACGTTCTTCGTCGTCGTCACGCATGTACCGAACATTCGCCGCCTCATCAGGGGCACCGAACCTAAGATCGATACGGAGCCCGGCGCCGCAAAGGCCAACATGGGCTCGACCTGACTATCTAGAAGGAGCATGAGTGTCTGACCAACTGATTTCGAGAGATGAGATCGAAAAAGCGGTCCGCGGCCATAACGCCGACTACGTCGAGGTCCGGATCGACGACACCGCGACTAACCGCCTCGTTTACCGCGGCCAGGAGCTAGAGGAAATTGGCCGTACGCAGAGCTTCGGCGGCTGCGCGCGCGCCCTCGTCAACGGTGGTTGGGGCTTCGTCAGCTTCAACCGGCCGCAAGACCCTTCGGCTCCGGCTGACGTCGGGCTCAGGGCAGGCATTCGCACAAGGGTCGAAGAAGCCGTCGCGATGGCCCGCCACGTCGGCACAGAGACGAGCGTCCTCGCGCCGGTCGATCCCGTCGTCGATGTCGTCACCGCAAACGTCGTCATGGACCCGCGCAAGATCACGCTCGCGCGAAAGAAGGAGATCTTCGACGGCTACAACGCGAAGATGCTTTCGGTCGACGGCGTCACCAGCACGAACATCGTCTACGGTGACTCCCACAAGCGCGTCACGTTCGCCAGCTCCGAAGGCTCGTACATCGAGCAAGAGCGCATCGACGTCATCTCGCGCCTCGCCGCCACGGCGCGGCGCAACGGAGACATGCAGCAGGCGAGCATGAGTCTGGGCGCGCTGAACGACTTCTCGTACATCGATGCGCTGGACGAAGCCGCGTATATGATCGCCAACCGCGCCGTCGAGCTGCTGAACGCGCCCTACGTCGAGCCGGGCGTGTACCCCGTCATCCTCGACCCGATCCTCGCCGGCGTCTTCTGCCACGAGGCGTTCGGCCACCTCTCCGAGTCTGACTTCGTCTACGAAAACGACCGCATGAAGGAGATCATGGTGCTCGGCCGCCAGTTCGGCCAGAAGCACCTCAACATCGTCGATGGCGCCGCCGTGCCCGGCCTGCGTGGCAGCTTCAAGTACGACGACGAAGGCACGCCCGCGACAAAGACCGATCTCATCCGCGAAGGTGTCCTCGTCGGCCGGCTGCACTCGCGGGAGACCGCCGGCAAGATGGGCGAACCACCTTCCGGCAACGCACGCGCCATCGACTACCGCTTCCCGCCGATCGTGCGCATGACCAACACCTACATCGAAGAGGGCGAGGCGTCGTTCGACGACCTCATCGGCGACGTCAAGCTCGGCGTCTACGCCCGCAACTGGTTCGGCGGCACGACCAGCATGGAGATGTTCACCTTCTCCGCCGGCGAAGCGTTCATGATCCGCGACGGCAAGATCGCCGAACTCCTGCGCCCCGTCAAGCTGACCGGCAACCTCTTCACGACGCTCGAGAACATCGACGGCATCGGCCGCGACCTCGACTTCAACCAGGGCGGCGGCTGCGGCAAGGGCGGCCAGATGCCGCTGCCTGTCTCCAACGGCAGCCCGCACATCCGCATCCAGGACTGCGTAGTGGGAGAGCGATAGATGACGAACCTCAACGCAGTCCTCGACGCGGCACGAAAGGCCGGCGCTCAGCAGGCGGAAGCCTACCAGGTCGCCAACGAAGAGACGCCCGTCAAGTTCGAGGCCAACCGCCTCAAGGAGCTGAACTCGCGGCACACCAGCGGCGTCGCCCTCCGCGTCATCGCAAACGGGCGCATCGGCTTCGCGTCCAGCACGCGCCCGGACGACATCGACGACCTCGTCAGCGCCGCGCTGGAAACGGCGCCGTTCGGGCCCGAGGCCCACTTCGACTTCCCGCAGCAAGCGGAAGCGCCGGTGGTCGAGACGTTCGACCCCGCGACGGAGTCCTTCGCCGTAGACGACATGATCGAGGCCGGCCAGTCGCTGATCGACGCGGTGCGCAAGGTCGAGCCGGAGCTGCTCTGCGACTCCCAGCTACGGCGACTCGTCGGCGAGGTGACGCTCGTCAACAGCAACGGCGCGAACATCTCCTATCGCGGATCGATGCTCATGGCCTGGCTGCACGGCTCCCTCATCCGCGGCACCGACATGCTCTTCGTCGGCGACGTCGACGCCGCCGTCTCGCCCGAACTCGACACAGACCGCATCGAGCGAACGGTCACCTGGCAGCTCGAACATGCCCGCAACCTCGCCACGATGCGCACTGCCGACCTGCCGGTAATCTTCACCAGCTCAGGCGTCGCCGATGGCCTAGTGATGCCGCTGACGCTCGCCTTCTCCGGCAGGCTCGTTCAGCAGGGCCAGTCACCGCTCGCTGGCAAGCTGGGCGACGACGTCTACGACACCCGTCTCTCCGTGCACGACGACGCCACGCTGCCGATGCGTCCCGCCTCTCGCCCGTTTGACGACGAGGGCGTCGCCAGCAGGCGCACTCCCCTGATCGAGAGGGGAACAGTCCGCAGCTTCATGTACGACCTCCAGACCGCCGGCCTCGCGAAAGCGCAGTCGACCGGCAGTGCGGAGCGCTCCCTCACAAGCCAGCCGGCCATCTCAACGACGTCGCTGCTCATCAGCCCTGGCGAGACGACGTTCGAGGAGATGGTGGCGGGCGTCAAGGAGGGCTTGATCGTCGAAGACCTGATGGGCGCCGGTCAGGGCAACGTCATGGGCGGCGACTTCTCCGGGAACGTCCTCCTCGGGTATAAGATAGAGGGAGGCGAGATCGTCGGCCGCGTGAAGGACACAATGGTCGCCGGCAACGTGCACGAGGCGCTCGCAAGCGTCTCCGCGATCGGTAGCGAAGCCCGCTGGGTCAACGGCACGATCCACACGCCGCCGCTCCTTTTCGATCGAATGGCGGTCTCCGCCAAGGCTCCCTGACCTGTGGTGGTTGAATGAACTTCGAAGAATACCTGGAAGAGCTTGCCGACAGCTCACGCAAGCTCAAGATCACAGACCTGCAGCGCCTGTCCGGCCTTTCTCCGGAACAGGCAGACCAGCTCGCCGCGCGCTGGCCGGACATAGACGTCCGCCGCCGCCGCCGCATCCTGCAGGAGCTCCTCGACCTCGCTGAAGACAACGTCGAGCTGAACTTCGATGCCGTCTTCCGCTCCGCCCTCGAGGACGACGACGGCGAGGCCCGGCTTGCGGCAGTGCGCGGACTCTGGGAGCAGGAGTCACCCGGCCTCATCGACAGCCTCTCGGCGCTCACCGAGACCGATGACGCCGCCGCCGTTCGCGCGGAAGCCGCTCTCGCCCTCGGCCGCTTCGTGCTCCTCTTCGAGCTTGGCCGTCTCCCCGAGCGCCACTTCGAGCGGGCGTCCGCCGCGCTTCGCCGCGTCATCGACAAGACCGATGAGATCGCGGAGGTGCGCGCCCGCGCGATCGAGGCGATCGGCCCGCACGACGCCGCCTGGGTACGCCAGGCCGTCACTCAGGCGTATGAGAGCGGCAGCCATCGCCTCAAGGCAAGCGCTGTGCACGCCATGGGCCGCAGCTCCGAGCCGCGGTGGCTCCCCCTCCTCACCCGCGAACTCGCCAGCGACGAAGCCGAGCTACGCTACGAGGCAGCCGTCGCCAGCGGTTTCCTGGCCGACGAAGCCGCCGTGCCCGGCCTCGTTCCGCTCGTCACGGACCCCGACGACGAGGTGAGGGCGGCGGCGATAGCCGCTCTGGGCGAGATCGGCGGCGAGGCCGCCCGCCGTGCCCTCAACGACCTGATCGATGGACCGTCGAAGGCAGCGAGTGAAGCTGCCGCCGCCGCGCTCGCCGAGATCGACGCGGACCAGGACCCGCTCGGGTTCAAGCTGGGCGGGTGACGTGGCTACGAGCGGGCGGGGCGACTCGCGGGTGGAGGCGGCGGTATCGGCGGGCGGCGTCGTCTACCGGAGCAGCGCGGACGGCATCGAAGTTGTCATCTGCGGCCGCCTCGCCGACGGCGTCTGGGGCCTGCCGAAGGGCACGCCTGACGACGGAGAGTCGCTGGAGGAGACCGCGATCCGGGAAGTCTCCGAGGAGACAGGCCTCGAGGTGCAGATCGCGGAAAAGATCGGCGTCGTAGAGTACTGGTTCGCGCGCACGGGCGTCCGCTACCATAAGTGGGTCCATCACTATCTCTTCCAGGCAACGGGCGGCGACACCGACAGCCACGATCTCGAGTATGATAGGGTCGAGTGGCGGCCCATCGGTGACGCGCTGAAGACGCTCACTTTCAAGAACGAGTCAGACATGGTGGAAAAGGCCCGCGAGATGATTGAGGGGGTGCACAGATGAGAGTGCACGACGATGTCGTCGCGCGAGGCAAGAAGACGGTCATCCGCCGCAAGCGTCTGACCGACGCCGCCGACGAGTACCGCTGGCGCTCCGACCCTGAGCTCGCGCAGTACGACGCTTCGCGCCCCGTGCAGGTGCCGTTCGAGAACTACCTCCGTAATTGGACCTTCGACTACCGCTTCACCGACATGGGTGGTCGCTCATTCGCGATCGAAGGCGAGTCCGGCCGCCACATCGGCAACGTGATGTACTACAACATCGACCAAGCCCGCGGTGAGGCCGAGATCGGAATCAGCATCGGCGAACGTGACTGCTGGTCCGGCGGCTACGGCACCGACGCCATCATCGCCCTGACGCGCGTTCTCATGGCGCGCGGCGACATCCTCCGCCTTTACCTGCACACGCTCGACTGGAACGTCCGCGCCCAGCGCGCCTTCCAGAAGGCCGGCTTCCGGACGTGTGGCACCTCCTGGCGCGACGCGCGCACCTTCGTCGTCATGGAACTCTGGCGCGATCAACCGGTCGCCCCGGTCGCGCCCGCCGTTACCGCCTAGGCCCGAAACACTCCAATCTTGCGCGATATACGTGTGCCAGTCGCATATACGTAGGATCTTGTGTTATAGTTACGCAGGAGGACATATCCATGCAAAAGACCGTATACATTACGGACGAACTAGGTGAGGGCCTTGAACGGCACAAGCAGGCCATCAATGTGTCTGCGATCCTACAAGAGGGACTCCAAAGAGAGATTCGTCGCCTAGAGCTCGCCAGCAGCCAAGATACAACCGCTGAAGAGATCGTGGACCGGCTGCGAACCGAAAAGCGCGCATGGGAAGACAAATGGTACGAGGCCGGTGTGAGCCTCGGGGGTGAGTGGGCCCGACAGGCACGATACGAGTCTCTAAAGTGGGCAGCGGAGCATTGGCACAAACAGCGTCGCGCGAAGTGGCCGAATCTTCCGTCTCAGGATCCTGTGAAGAAGGTTCTCGCCGAGGTGTTCGGAAGTTCTTTCGTCGAGCCTGACGAATTGGTCGGCTCAGAAATATTCGAACGTTATCCGACGATTGGACAATTCTTCGGCTACGACGACGAGCACGACTATGCGTATGCAAGAAACTACGATGAGCGAGCGGTTGCGCGCGGATGGGCCGATGCCGTGCTCGCCTTCTGGGAATCCGTAAAGAGTGAGCTTGCCTAGCTCGCTGGTGGACAGCCTCTTCGCAGGGCTTTCACAGCGCCTCCCGCTGGGAGTGCCTTTTGTGTCGGCCCTTGTCGATCCAGACCCTCTCCAGATGCTGGCTGTACTAGGCTGCGCCGCGCTGTGGGTGCTTCTCTGGCCCTCTTTGAAGGTCGCTTCAGACCTTCTCGCGTCAGACGTTAGGAGGCACTGGCCTAGTCGCAAAAGGCGCCGCGGAGGCAAGCGAAACTAGCGGGCCGCGCCTGCCGTTACCGCTTAAGCGCCAGCGGGCTTGGCTGCCGGCCGGCCCGGTATGTCCAGGTCGGGCGGGGGCGGAGCCGGGTTCGGAATCCCCGCCATCAGTTGGTTCGGCACGAGCGCCGCCAGCTCCGGCAACGTCCACTTCCCGTCCTTCTCGATCGCCTGAATGTGGTGCTCCTCGTGGGCAAGCGAGACGCTGCCGCCGGCCACGTGGAAGATCTTGCCGTTCACGTCCCAGGCGTCGTCCGTGCACAGCCAGGCCGTCATCGGCGCGACGTGCTCTGGCGTCATCGGCACCACTGGCTCCGGCGGCCGCGCCGGCTCCTGGATCCCTGCCTTGGCGCGGATCTGCCGGGACGCGTCCGGGATCTGCGCGATCATCCTCGTCAGTGCGCCCGGTGCGATCGCGTTGCACGTCACCGCGTAGCGTCCGAGGTCGCGCGCCACTACCCGCGTCAGACCGGCGATGCCGGCCTTCGCCGCACCGTAGTTCGACTGTCCGGAGATGCCGCGCAGCCCCGAAATCGACGAGAAGTTGACGATCCGGCCGTAGCGCTGCTGCCGCATGAGCACCGAGGCCGGCTTGATCGTGTTGAAGTGGCCCTTCAGGTGGACGCCGTACACCGCGTCCCACTCTTCTTCACTCATGTTGAAGATCATCCGGTCGCGCAGGATCCCCGCCACGTTGATCAGCAGGTCGATGCGGCCGAAGGCGTCCACGCACTGCCGCACCATCGCCTCGCCGCCCTCGGCTGTCGCCACGCTGTCGTAGTTCGCGGCGGCCGTGCCTCCCGCCTCCTTGATCTCCGCCACCACCTGGTCCGCCGGGCCATTGTCGTGGCTCGTCCCGTCGACGTTGCCACCCGGGTCGTTGACGACGACGTTCGCGCCCTCTTGCGCCAGCAGGATCGCCACCGCCCGTCCAATGCCGCGTCCGGCCCCGGTGACTACTGCGTTGCGTTCGTCCAGCTTGCCCATCGCTCGCTCCTACGCCGTCGCCGGCTCTTCCGTTGTCGCCTCGCGCCCGGGGACGTCGAGGTCCGGAGGCGGCGGCATTGGGTTCGTCGTTCCGGCGAGCAGTCCCGGCACCTGCGCCGACAGCTCGCCCAGCGTCCACATCCCCGGCTTGAAGATCGTCCGCCACGGCGTCGGGTGCTGGAGGACCGCCACCGTGCCACCGTAGACGTGAAAGACCTGGCCGTTGACGTTCCACGCGCCGTCGGTCGCCAGGTAGGCGGTCATCGGCGCTACCCAGTCGGCGTCGAGATTGCCGGCTCCGCCCGGCGGCGGTGCGTCGGCTGTGGCCTGCGCTTGCCTCTGCTCATCGCCCGGCCGGCTCTGCGGGATCGTCGCCGTCAGCCGCGTAGCGGCGCGCGGCGCAATCGCGTTGCAGGTGACGCCGTAGCGGCCCAGCTCGCGGGCGACGACACGCGTGAACCCCGCGATGCCGGACTTCGCCGCGCCGTAGTTCGCCTGTCCCGCGTTGCCCCAGAGGCCGGACTCCGAAGAGTAGTTGATGATGCGCCCATACCTCTGCTGCCGCATGAGCACAGACGCCGGTTTCGTGCAGTTGAAGTGGCCCTTCAGGTGCACTGCGATAACGGCGTCCCACTCCTCTTCGCTCATGTTGAAGATCATGCGGTCGCGCAGGATGCCGGCGTTGTTGACGAGGATATCGATGCGCCCGAACCTGTCGACCGCCGTCTTGATGATCCCCTCGCCGCCGTCCGCTGTCGCCACCGTGTCGTGGTTCGCGACTGCTGTCCCGCCCGCCTTCGCGATCTCGGCGACGACCTGGTCGGCGGGGCCGTCGTCCGTGCCGGCGCCGTCCGGCCCGACGCCCGGGTCGTTAACTACGACCTTCGCGCCTTCCTCTGCCATCATCAGCGCGATGCCGCGGCCGATGCCGCGCCCGGCGCCCGTGATCACTGCGACTTTGTCTTCGAGCGTGCCCATCACTTCGAGGGTAGCTCGACTACGGCCGTGCCGGGAGTCGTCTTCTTGCCGCCCGGGTCCTCGGTCCAGACTTCGAGGTCGACGACGTTCGATCCGTTCTCCTGCCGCTTGCCGGTGACCACGCCGCGGCAGGTCACGTCCTTGTCGATCATGTCCATGCCCCGGTAAGAGCAGGCGACGCGCCGCACCCGGCCGCCGTCCCCGGCCCACTCGTCGAGCAGGCGGCCGAGGAGGGCGTGCTTGAGCGCACCGTGCGTGATGCGGTCAGGCAGGCCGGTCCTCTGCGCGAAGTCCTTGTCGTAGTGGATCTGGTAGTAGTCGCCGGAGCCGGCCGCCCAGAGGACGAGCCGCTGCGAGTCGCAGCCCTGCACGAGTTTCGGGATCTCCTGTCCCTCGCTCACGTCTTCGAAGTAGACCTGTGCCATGACGCCTCCTAGTACCTGATCGCCGTGCCGCGCTGAATCGCGACTGTCTCGCCATTCTTGTTGCGGAAGGCCGTTTCCGTGCTCACGATCAGCATCGGGCCCATCTTGCCCTCTCGTTCCGTCAGCTCCGTCAGCTTCGTCGTCGCCGCCAGCCTGTCGCCGGCGCAGACCTCCGCCAGGTACTCGATGTCAGTGCCGCCGTTGAGCACCCGCTTGTAGGGGATCGCGAGCCGGAACGCCTCCGGTACGTGTGCCGCCTGTCCCGGCACCACCACGGGGTGACCGAGGAAGCCGTACGGCGCAACCACCGCGCGGTGTCCTTTCCCCTTCGCCGCGGCTTCGTCGAAGTAGATCGGATCGGTGTAGCCGACCGAGCGCGCGAACTGACGGCAGCCGGTGTTGTCGACTTCATGCGCCACCGGCTCAGACTCGACGCCGATGCGCGCTCGCATCTCATCCGTTATCACGGATGCTTGTTGTTGGGTCACGGGGCACCTCCTGCACCGGGCCGAACCCTGACGTGCGCGTCAGAATATAGCGCGGGCCCCGGAGGGTGTCAACGACACGACTGGTCAGGGCAGCGGGTCATGCGGCTCGCCGCCGAGGAGCGTGCCGCTGGACGGCTCCTCCAACGACATGCGCTCGGTGCCCGCGGCGTACGCCAGCCCCAGGGCGTAGAGCAGCAGGAACGTCGACCGTGTGACCAGCGCCACGCCGCCGAGGCCCAGCAGCCCCGCCGTCGTCGCTGGCTTCCGCGCCACGGGCGCCAGCGGCCCGTCGTAGGCCAGCGTCGTGTCCGGCCGTCGCACCGCCATGAAGCCGAGCGCCGCGGCGGCGACGGCCAGCGCGAAGCCCAGCACGCGCCCCGCCTTCGGCAGCTTCGGCATGTCCGAGCGCTTCTCGAACGACACCACCGCCGACGGCAGCGTGATCAACCACAGCCGCGACGAGAGGTGCTTCGGGAGCGCCAGGTGTTCCTGTAACCAGTCCATGCGACGCTGATTGTGTGACGAGCGCGGCGACGCGGTCAAGCGCCGCGCAGCGACAGGGGCCGGAAGCGGCCCGTCTTCAGCCCGGCGATCAGGTCTCCGAGGCCGGCGATCTTCGCCTCGAACTCCGTTGCGCACGTGCCCACGTCAACGACCGAGTGCGCGTCGCTTCCAGCCGCCTCCGCAAGCCTGTGTCGCTCGCACACCGCGGCCGAAAAAGCGTTCTGGCGCTCCGTCCCGCGGCCGTTCAACGTCTCGATCGCATGGACGTGCCGGTACGCCTCGTTATCGCTCGTCCGTTCGAGCGCCTCGCTCCAGTCACCCTCCTGTGTCAGCTCGAACGGGAGCTGGCGGCGGTACGGGTGTGCGGCGATCATCGCGCCGCCGGCCGCCTCCACCATCTCTACAAGCTCGCCCAGCCGGTGCATCCCGTAGACGAACTCTTCGAGCCCGAACACAACGACGTGTCCGTGCTCGGTGTTGACCTCGATGCCCGGGATCACGAGGAAGTTGTGCCGCCGCCCCAGCTCCGCCGCCTTCTCGTTCTCCCAGAAGAAGTCGTGCTCCGTCAGGCAGACGCCGTCCAGCCCCGCCTTCCTCGCCGCTTCGATGAGCCTGTCCGGCGTCAGGTCGCTGTCGTGCGACAGCGGGTACGTGTGCGTGTGCAGGTCGATCAGCACGCGTCAGTCCGCGCCGAGGATCAGCGTGCCCGTCGACGACAGCGCGCCGCCGGTGCCGTTCACGCAGGCCAGCTTCGCGTCCGCCACCTGCCGCTCGCCGCACTCGCCGCGCAGCTGCCGCGTCGCTTCGATGAGGAGGAACATCCCGTACATGCCGGGATGCGTATACGAGAGGCCGCCGCCGTTCGTGTTCAGCGGGAAGTCGCCGCCGGGCGCCGTCCGCTGGCCCGAAACGAAGGCGCCGCCCTCGCCCGGGCCGCAGAAGCCCAGCGCCTCCAGCGTCACCAGCGCCGTGTACGTGAACGAGTCGTAGACCTCGACGACGTCGATCTCCTCGTGCCGCACGCCGGCCATCTCAAACGCGCGCGGGCCGGAGATCGCTGCCGGCGTCGTCGTCAGGTCGGGCATGTTGGCCAGCGTCCAGTGCGTGTGCGCCTCGCCCGAGCCCAGCACCCAGACGGGCGGCTTCTTGCAGTCCTTCGCCCGCTCCGCGCTCGTCAGGACGATGGCGCCGCCGGCGTCCGTCACCAGGCAGCAGTCCAGCAGGTGGAACGGATACGTGATCCAGCGCGACGACAGCACGTCGTCGATCGTCAGCGGGTCGCGCATCAGCGCCTTCGGGTTCAGCATCGCCCACTTGCGCGTGGCGACCGCGATCTCGGCGAGCTGTTCGTGCGTCGTTCCGTACTGGTGCATATGGCGCATGCAGGCGAGTGCGTATGTGCTCGGCGGGCCGCCGACGTGGTACGGCATCTCGAACTGGGCGGCGGGGAACCACGGGTCCAGCGGCGGCCGCGAGACCTTGCGGAAGCGGTTGGAGTAGCCAGTCTCGCCGTGCGTGATCAGCGCCACGTCGATCAGGCCGGCCGCAATAGCCGCCGCGGCGTGCTCGACGTGGATCACAAACGATGACCCACCGACAGAGGTGCCGTCTGTGTACGTGGGATGGATGCCGAGGTACTCGCCCACCTGGAGCGTGCTCGCACCGGCCGTGAACAACCCGTCGACGTCCGTTAGCGAGAGCCCGGCGTCGTCGAGCGCGTTCAGCGCCGCCTCGGAGTGGTGCTGCAGCACGCCCTTGTGCGGCACCATCCCGATCTCGTCGGACTCGTCTGCGCCGACGATGGCGATGCGCTTCAGCCAGCCGGCCTTCTCCCTGTCGGGCGTCACTCGGATACCGGCCTGAACTTCGCCAGCGTGATCTCCTCCGTAACGTCCTCGAACACGACCTCGACGGGCATCTCGCAGCGGAGCGCCTTCGGGTCGGCCTCTACTTCGACAAGGTTCGAGAAGATGCGCACGCCCTCATCGAGGTCGATCAGCGCCGTCACGTACGGCACCTCGTCGCTCCAGCCCGGGTGGAAGGCGCGGTACTGGATCGCGAACGTGTGCACTCGGCCCTTGCCCGCCGACCGTCGCCACTCAACGTCGCGGCTGCCGCATTGCGGGCAGAAGTCCCGTGGGTACCAGTACGACTTCTCGCACGAGCGGCAATAGGGGATCCACAGCTCGTGCTTCTTCGTGCCTTCCCAGAAGCGCTGCGCTTCTGGGCTCGGCGCGGGCAACGGCCTTGCGTACGGTTTGTCGGACATGCTCCACTAACGTTTACGTGAGCTGGCACGCGGTGTCAACGTCAGGGCGCAATCGGCACCGGAACGTACGGCGCTGAGTCGACGTACTAGTCTCTGGGAGGGTCTTTGGGGGCGTAAGTCGGCTCGGGTGGCGGGTCGGGAAGAGTGTCGGGCGCCGCCAGGTACGATTTCAAGTCGCCGACGCTGGCGCCGTCCAGGGCGCGCGCCCAGCCGTGGGTGAACTCGTTCACGCCCAGCTTCCCGTTCATTACCGCATACGATGCGGCGGGGTCTAGGAGGTGGAAATGGGCTCCGGCCTCCTTGTGGCCCTCCGGGAATCCTGTCTCTAGCCAGTCGCTGTCGTCCCCTGGCATCAGGAAGAGCACGTACTCTCGGCCTTTCTGCAGTGGAGGGTCCCTGAAGTACTGCAGGAAAACTGGAGTCTCACCCTGGAGGGTCGGGCAACCCGGGCTGACGACTGTGATCGTTTCCGCGGCGTTCCCTGCCAACGTCTCCGCCACGCTGACGGTCATCACTGAGTAACAGAAGAATTGAGCGGTGAGACCGAGCTTCCCCGCCCTCCCATAGAAGATCTGGCTAGTCACCGTGCCTCTCACTACAGCCACGCTCTCGCCGATGAGGTCACGCAGGTCCTTCTCGCCACCGACCCACATCCCAATCACGCCGGTTCGCGGCAACTCGAACGGATCGTCGCCGCTGGCCTCGAACTCCTCGAGGAACTCCTCCTGCCTCAAGACCCCCTCGGAATCACCCATCGACTTCTCGTGGGCGGCGATGTACTCCTCTGGTGTGATTTCATCAGTACTCGCCTCCTGGGGGGACGGTGACGCATCGCCACCAAGGACGGGCCTCAGGACACCGATCCCGAGCCCGACGAATGCCAGGAGCGCCAGCAGTCCAGCGATTCTAAACCAACTCATAGTGCCTCAAGAATCCCGGTGATAGGGCCGTAGTCCATTGTAAGCGCTGCAAGGCGGGAGAGTGCCCCTCTTCTGATTGTCTGTATGCAACCCCCGTGCTATACTCCCGCTCGATTAGCGACAAAATTCACAAACGGATTCTCTTCCTATGCTGCCTGAGTGGGGACAAGTCGGATTTCTCCTCCTGATCGCCATCATCTTCCCCATTAGCGGTATCGGCGCCTCGTGGCTCCTCGGCCGCATCGGCCTCCGCCCCGAGTACCCGGACCGGGTCAAGGAAGACACCTACGAGTGCGGCGTCGAGACGGAAGGCCCCACCTGGGTGCAGTTCAACTTCCGCTACTACTACTTCGCGCTCCTCTTCGTCATCTTCGACATCGAGGCCGTCTTCCTCTACCCCTACGCTGTCTCGGGCGAACGCCTCGCCGTCGCCGGCCTGATCGAGGTCGTGACCTTCGTTGGCATCCTCCTCATCGGCCTCCTCTACGCGTGGCGCAAGAACGCACTGGAATGGACCTAGGGCGTTGACCACCCATGTCACCGGTATCGAGATCGCCCACCTGATCGACGGGCAGTTCCCGGACGCCGTGCAGGACGCACAGCCTGAGTTCGCCGCCGTCAAGCCGGAGAGCCTCGTCCAAGTGCTCACCTGGCTCCGCGACGACTCCGACCAGGCCTACGAGTTCCTCAGCTCTCTCACCGGCGTCGACCGCATCCAGTGGTTCGAGGTCGCCTATCACCTCGAGTCGATCAAGCACAACCGCGCGGCCACCATCAAAGTCCGCGCAGGCGACCGCGAGAACCCCGTCGTCCCATCTGCCGTGCCCGTCTGGCCCGGCGCGCAGCTCCAGGAGCGTGAAGCGTACGACCTCCTCGGCATCGTCTTCGAGGGCAACCCGGACCTGCGCCGCATCTTCCTCTGGGATGGCTTCGCCGGCTTCCCGCTGCGCAAGGACTACCTGAACCTCCCCGGCGGCCAGATGCCCGGCCTCGAGCGCTTCCCCGGCGAGCCCGGCGTCGAACTCTCCGGACGGGGCACCGAATGACGATCAAGTCAGAGCCGTTCGTCGTCAACGTCGGGCCGCAGCACCCCAGCACCCACGGCGTCTTTCGCCTGCGCCTCACTCTCGACGGCGAGAAGATCATCGATGCCGACATGGTGATGGGCTACCTCCACCGCTCGATGGAGAAGCTCGCCGAAGAGCGCACGTACACCCAGAACATCCCCTTCACCGACCGCACCGACTACGTCGCCTCCATGACGGGCAACCTTGCTTACGTGATGGCGGTCGAGAAGCTCATGGGCATCGAGGTCCCGGAGCGCGCGCAGTTCCTGCGCACGATCATGGCCGAACTCCAGCGCATCGCCAGTCACAGCATGGCCCTCGGCATCTTCGCCAACGACTGCGGCGCCTGGCAGACGCCCGTCATGCACATGTTCCGCGACCGCGAGAAGATCCTCGACCTCTTCGAGATGGCGTGCGGTGCGCGCTTGACGCTGAACTACATGCGCATCGGCGGCGTTTCACGGGACATCCCGGACGAGTGGATACCGCAGGCGCAGAAGCTGATGGAGGACCTCCCGAAACGCTTCGCCGAGTACGAGGACTTGCTCCTGCACAACGAGATCATCGTCGCCCGCGCGCGCGGCGTTGGTGTGCTGACGCCGGAACAGGCGATGGCCCACTCCGTCAGCGGACCGATGCTGCGCGGCAGCGGCGTCGCCTGGGACGTCCGCAAGGCCGATCCCTACGCCGCCTACGACAAGATCGACTTCGATATCGCCGTCGGCACCAACGGCGACGTTTACGACCGCTTCGTCGTGCGCCTCGCTGAGATGCGTCAGAGCCTGCACATAATCGAGCAGGCGCTGGAGGTGATGCCGGGCGGCCCCGTCCACGAGCGCCTCGGCACCGCGACGGTCCAGCCGGGCGGCCAGTCGATAGCACCGCTCGCCTTCCGGCCGCCCGTTGGGGAGGCGTACGCCCGCATCGAATCGCCGCGTGGCGAACTCGGCTACTACATCGTCAGCGACGGCGGCCCTTCGCCGTTCCGGTTTCACATCCGCGCCCCCTCGTTCATCAACCTCACCCCCCTCAAGCTGATGGCCATTGGCGCCACAGTAGCCGATGCAATCGTCATCCTCGGCAGCGTCGACTTCGTCGTTGGTGAGGTGGACCGCTAGATGCCGATCCTCCTCAGGGGCGAGTGGTACGACCTCCGAGACCTAGCCAATCCGGTCCGTGAGCTGATCGACGGCCTCGGCCTGGTCAGCGAAGTCGACTACGTCCTCTGGAGCCTCATCGCCTCCCTGGCAATCCTCACGTGGCTCGTCCTCAGCGTCCTGGCGTTCATCTGGATCGAGCGGCGCGTCGTCGCCCGCATGCAGAACCGCAAGGGCCCCAACCGCGTCGGCCCCGCCGGACTCCTGCAGCCCGTCGCTGACGCCCTCAAGCTCTTGCTCAAAGAGGCGATCACGACCCGCGGCGCCGATCGTCTGCTCTTCTGGCTCGGCCCGGTCATCATCTTCATCCCCACGATCGTCGTCTTCGCCGTCGTCCCCTTCGGCGAGTCGATGGTGCTCGCCGACCTCAACGTCGGCGTCCTCTTCATGATCGCCGTCGCCGGCATCATGACGCCGGCCGTCTTCCTCGCCGGCTGGTCCTCCAACAACAAGTACGCCATGCTCGCCGCCATGCGCACGATCGCCATGCTCATCAGCTACGAGATCATCCAGGTGCTGGCCCTGCTCGCCGCGGTCATCTTCATCGGCAGCATGAACCTGCAGACCATCGTTAGCTGGCAGGACGAATACAACACCTGGCTCATCTTCATCATGCCCCTCGCCCTCGTCGCCTACCTCGTCGCCGGCGCGGTCGAGATCAACCGCTCCCCGATGGACATCAGCGAAGCCGAATCCGAACTGGCCGCCGGCTACCACACCGAGTACGGCGGGATAAAGTTCGGCTTCTTCTACCAGGCGGAATACCTGGCCGGTTTCGCGATCGCCGCTTCGGCGACAACGCTGTTCTTTGGCGGCTGGACGCTCTGGGGACTCGAGGAGTGGATCCCCGGCTGGCTCATCTTCCTGGGCAAGCTCTACGCGGTGTTCTTCGTCTACATCTGGTCGCGCGGAACGCTGCCGCGCCTGCGCATCGACCAGCTAATGACTTTCGCCTGGAAGTTCATGCTGCCGCTGATGATCCTCAACGTCCTCCTCGTCGCCGCCGAGGTCGTCATCTGGGAGGAGACAGGCGCCTCGCGTAACGTCGCGCTTCCGGCCATCGGCGCCGTGAACGCCGCGCTCGCCGCGGTCCTCGTCATCGGCTGGGCGCGCTTCCTCGGTCACGGCAGCGGCCGCGGGCGGGGCTACAGCGCAACGCTGACGCGGGAGGTCGGGAAGATCTACTACACGGGCGCAGAGGCATCCTGATGGAAGACACCGGCACCGTTGTCGCCTTCTGGATATTCGCCGCCATCACCGTCGGCGCGGCGATCGGCGTGGCCGCCGTGCGCAACCTCATACACTCGGTGGCTCTCCTCATCGTCACGTTCGCGGGCCTTGCTGGACTCTACATAACGCTGTCTGCCGACTTCATCGCCGTTGTGCAGGTGCTCATCTACATCGGCGCCATCGCCATCCTCATCATCTTCGCCATCGTCCTCACGCCGCGTGCTGGACGCCACAACCAGGAGAGCTTCATGCTTCTCCCGGCCCTGGCGCTGGCGGCCCTGGTCGCCGGCACGATGATCTTCGTCGCTTTCGATACGAACTGGGGCGCGCAGCGATCCGAAGGCTTCGAGGGCACCGCGACCGCCATCGGCGACCTGCTTCTCGACAGGTACGCGCTGCCGTTTGAGATCGCCTCCGTGCTGCTGCTGTCAGCCATCGTCGGCGCGATCTTGCTCGTGCGCCCGGAAGGCCCCGAGGAGGAGGCCGAATAGTGGACTCGATCGAACTCGAGCACTTTCTCGTCGTCGGCGCGCTGCTCTTCGCCGTCGGCCTCTACATGGCGCTGGCGAAGAAGAACTTCGTGGGCGTCCTCATCGGCATCGAACTCATGTTCAACGCTGCCAACCTCACGTTCATCTCGTTCTCGCGCTTCGTCGAATCAGCCGAGCCGCTGAGCGGACACGTCTTCGTCGTCTTCGTGATCACGGTCGCCGCGGCCGAGGCGGCAGTCGCGCTCGCGCTCGCCGTCCTGTTGTACCGCCTGCGCGACACCATCGATGTCGACCGCATGGACCTGCTCAAGTGGTGATGGACGGAGTGAAGTAACCATGTGGGCCAAGTTCATGGAGACGAAGAACGCGTACTCGGCGGGGATCTGGAAAGAACTCTTCAACCAGTGCGCCGTCTCCGTTCGCGTCGTCCCCCGCTCCGGCCTCCGCGAGGGCTCGGAGTTCGAGCCGCACGACATCTACGTCCCGTGGGGCAAGCTGCACGTCGCCGAAGAGATCCTGAGGAAGAGCTGATGATCCCCGTAGCCAGGAGCAAGGCGCAAAGCGCAGGGCGGGCCGGTCGGTCCCTGTCTCCTGTCTCCTGTCTCCCGTCTCCTGATCGGAGACACCAGTGCTAGACCCGATCAAGGAAGGCGCCCTGTGGGCGATCATGTTCCTGCCTCTCAGCTCCTTCGCGATCATCACGCTCGTCTCTTTCCTCGGCCTCACCCGTAGCGGGGCCTGGAGCCCGCGCTATAGCGGCTACCTGACGATCGCTGCCATCTTCGGTTCGTTCCTGCTCTCCCTCTGGGCGCTCGACTCCGTCGCCGACTCCGACGGCGTGCGCATCGGCTTCGATGCGCACGAGTGGCTCACCGTCGGCGGCCTCGAGGTCAACATCGGGATCACCCTGGACGGCCTCACGGGCGTCATGCTCGTCGTCGTCACCGGCGTCTCCCTCCTCGTCCAGATCTACTCGCAGGAGTACATGCGCGGCGACGAGGGCTACAACCGCTACTTCGCCTTCATGTCCCTCTTCACGACTTCGATGCTGGGCCTCGTGCTCGCGTCGAGCGTGCTCCAGCTGTTCGTGTTCTGGGAGCTCGTCGGCCTCAGTTCGTACCTGCTGATCGGCTTCTGGTTCCACAAGGACTCCGCGCGCCGGGCCGCCACGAAGGCGTTCATGGTCACCCGCATCGGCGACCTCGGCTTCATGATCGCGCTCCTCATCGTCTTCACGGAGACCGGCTCGCTCGACATCGGCGAGATCCACGAGGCGGCGATCGCCGGTGCCATCGGCTCGACGGCGCTTACGTTCTTCGCCCTCGGCCTCTTCGCCGGCGCGTCCGGTAAGTCGGCGCAGTTCCCGTTGCACACCTGGCTCCCCGACGCCATGGAAGGCCCGACACCTGTCTCCGCGCTCATCCACGCCGCCACGATGGTCGCCGCCGGCGTCTACCTCGTCGCGCGCTTCTTCCCCGTCTTCGCCGAGTCAGAGGATGCCCTCCTGACCGTCGCCGTCATCGGCTCGATCACGACGATCATCGCGGCGCTGCTGGGCATCGTCGCCACCGACATCAAGCGCGTCATGGCCTACTCGACGATCAGCCAGCTCGGCTACATGATGATGGGCCTGGGCGTCGGCGGTATGGTCGCCGCCATCTTCCACCTGTTTACGCACGCCTTCTTCAAGGCGCTCCTCTTCCTCGGTGCCGGCTCCGTCAACCACGCGACGGGCACGTTCGACATGCGCCGCATGGGCGGCCTGCGCAGATTCATGCCGATCACCTACGGGACCATGGTCGTCGCCTGCCTGGCGCTCGTCGGCGTCTTCCCATTCGCCGGCTTCTGGTCAAAGGACGAAATCCTGGCCGATGCCTGGGAGGACCGGCCCTGGGTCTTCTTCGTCGCCATGGCCGGCGTCTACCTCACGGCCCTCTACGTCGGCCGCATGATCATCATGACGTTCTATGGCGAGTACCGTGGCGGCCTCCAGGCCGAAGACGAAGAGCACAAGGGTGACGCCCACGCCGGTGGACATCACGGCGATCCGCACGAATCGCCGGCGCTGATGACGTTGCCGCTCGTCGTCCTCGCCGCCCTCGCCTTCGCGGCCGGATTCCTCAACGCCCCGGGGATCGATTGGCTCGGCGAGATCATCGAAGGCTGGCTCCCGCACGACACGGAAGTCACGCACACCGACTTCAAGCTATGGATCGCCGCGACGTCCGTAGCGATCGGCCTGGCCGGCCTCTGGACTGCCTGGGCCATCTACCAGGTGAAGCTCCTCGACGCCGCGCGCATCCGTTCGGCGCTCGGGCCGCTGCCGCAGCTACTCGAGAACCGCTACTACCTCGACTATCTCTACGAGACGGTCTTCGTGAAGGAGCTGGTGCTCGGCAGCGCGCGCTGGGGCCTCGCCCTCTGGGACGAGTACGTCATCGACGGCGCCGTCAACGGCGTCGCAACCGCCACCGGCTGGAGCGCGAAGCAACTCCGGCTGGCGCAGGCCGGGCAAGTGCAGCTCTACGGCGGCGTCATGTTCCTCGGCACCATCGCCGCTGTCGTCGGCATCCTGGTGGTGAACCCGTGAGACTGGCCCGATGCTGACGTTCGCGATCTTCTTCCCGCTCCTCGGCGCCGTCCTCATCGCGACGCTGCCGAAGGCCCAGGAGCGCTCCGCGAAGCACATCGCCGCCGTCACGACGGCGATCGTGCTCGGCGTCGTCGCCTATCTCTTCATCGACTACGACCGCGGCGCCGGCGGCTACCAGTTCCTCGACAGCAGCACCTGGCTCGACTCCGCCCCCGATATCTCAGACTTCGATCTCAACTACGCCGTCGGCCTCGACGGCCTCTCGCTGCCGCTCGTCCTGCTCACTGCCTTCCTCGGCCTCGTCTCCGTCCTCATCTCCTGGCGCATCGAGCTGCGCCCGAAGGAGTACTTCGCCTGGCTCCTCGTCCTCGAGACGAGCCTGCTCGGCGTGTTTAGCTCGCTGGACCTCGTCCTCTTCTTCCTCTTCTGGGAAGTCGAACTGATCCCGATGTTCTTCCTGATCTCGGTCTGGGGCAGCGGCAACCGCGTCTACTCCGCGTGGAAGTACGTCCTCTACACCTTCTTCGGCTCGGCCTTCATGATCGTCGGCATCCTCACGCTCGGCTTCACCGCCGGCACGTTCGACATACGCGAGCTGGCCGAGGTCGGCTCGTTCGACGGCGCCATCATCCCCGCCTGGGCCATCTTCACGCTGCTCAGCATCGCCTTCCTCGTCAAGATGCCAGTCGTCCCCTTCCATACGTGGCTGCCCGACGCCCATACGGACGCGCCGACGGCTGTCAGCGTCATCCTCGCCGGCGTCCTCCTGAAGATGGGCGGCTACGGCATCCTGCGCATGTCGTTCAGCATCATGCCGGAGCAGGCGTCCGACGCGAACGTGATCTTCGCCATCATCGCCGCAGTCAGCATCCTCTACGGCGCGATGATGACGCTGATCCAGACGGACCTCAAACGCCTCATCGCCTACTCGTCGGTGAGCCATATGGGCTACGTGCTCCTCGGCACCTCGTCCATCGGCGTCGTCGGGCTCACTGGCGCGGCCACGCAGATGGTCACGCACGGCCTGATCACCGGCATGCTCTTCGCCCTCGTCGGCATGGTCTACGACCGCGCCCACACCCGCGAGATCGGTCAGCTCCGCGGCCTCGCCACCCGCATGCCGTTCATCACGGCGATGATGCTCGTCGCCGGCCTCGCCTCGCTTGGCCTGCCCGCGCTGGCCGGCTTCGCTGCCGAGGTCACGATCTTCCTCGGCACCTTCGAACGACACGAGGCGCTCACGATCGTCGGCGTACTCGGCGTCGCCTTCGCCGCCGGATACATCCTCTGGACGGTCCAGCGCGTCTTCTGGGGCGAGCCCGACCCGAAATGGGCCGAGCTGACCGACGCCACGGAATGGTGGGAGCGCGGGCCGCTCATCGCCCTCACCGCTGCCATCGTCGCCATCGGCGTCTATCCCGCCTGGGTGATGGACCTCCTGCATGACGGTGTCGCGCCCATCGCGGAGAGGCTCGCCTGATGACCCTTCGACTTAGCCTGCCTCTCGGTCCGCCCTCCGGCGGACTCAGGATGATCGGCCGGTCCGACATCGTTCAGGTGAGCCTGTAATGGACGACCTGAACCTTCTCGGGCCGCAGCTCGCGCTGCTGATCGGCGCCGCCTACATCATCATCGTCGACGTCCTCTTGCCACTGGCCGGCCGCGAGGCGTACGGGCAGCGCCGCCTGCTGCTGCCAGGCCTTGCCGTCCTCGCCGCCGCCGGTTCAGCCGGCTGGTCGCTGGCGCTGGTCCTGACGGACGAGCGGGGCGAGGCGTTCGACGGCATGATGACCGTGGACGACTTCACGCTCTTCTTCAACTTCCTCTTCGCCGGCGTCGCCGGCGTCATCGTCCTCGGCTCCGTCGACTTCCTGGACCGCAACCGCTTCCGGGCCGAATACCTGGCGCTGATTCTCGCCGCCGCTGCCGGTATGAGCCTGATGGCTGCCGGCACCGACCTGATTATGATCTTCGTCGCGCTGGAGCTGCAGGCGATCGCCCTCTTCGCCCTCGTCGGCATCAGCAAGAGCGATTCCGGCAGCGAGGCGACCCTCAAGTTCCTCCTCCTCAGCGCCGTCAGCACCGCCATCACCCTTTACGGAATGGCCTACCTCTTCGGCCTCTCCGGCGAGACCAGCCTCGACGGCATCGCCAGCTATGTCGCGAATACCGACGAAAACCGCTCCGCACTCGTGCTCGCCGCCGTCTTCCTCACCGCAGGCCTCGGCTTCAAGATGGCCGTCGTCCCCTTCCAGATGTGGGTGCCCGACGTCTACGAGGGCGCGCCGACCCCGATCACCGCCTTCCTCTCGGTCGCCAGCAAGGCGGCCGGGTTCGCCGTCGTCATGCGCATCTTCCTCGTCGCACTCGGCGAAGGCATCGTCACGACCGATTGGGCGTACCTCTTCGCCGCCATCGCCGCCGTCTCGATGACCGTCGGCAACGTGCTGGCGCTCGTGCAAGGGAACATCAAGCGCATGCTCGGGTACAGCTCCATCGCGCAGGCGGGCACGATCCTCATCGGCCTCGCGGCCGTCGCCGCCGAGGATCCGCAACTGCTTCTCGGCACCAGCTCCGTCGTCTTCTTCCTCGGCGCCTACGCCTTCACCAACATCGGCGCCTTCCTCGCCATCATCGCCATCTCGCACAAGATCGGCTCCAACGAGATCGACGACTACGCCGGCGTCGCCAAACGCTCGCCGCTCCTCGCGCTCGGCCTCGCTGCCTGCCTCTTCTCGCTCACCGGCTTTCCGCCGACAGCAGGCTTCATCGCCAAGGTCTACGTCTTCAACGCGGCGGTGCAGGCCGACCTCGTCTGGCTCGCCATCATCGGCGTCATCAACAGCGTCATCGCCGCCTACTACTACCTACGTGTCGTGCTCAACATGTTCGCGCGCGACCCCGAGACGGACGACGCGTTCCAGCCCAACCCGTACCTGGGCGTGGCCCTCGCTGCCGCCGTCATCGGCCTCTTCGCCATCGGCGTCTACCCGACGCCGCTGATCGAGGCGTCAGAGTCCGCCGCCCGCGTCTTCGGCTAGCTCCCGGTATTTGGCAATCACGGCGTCTTCCGCCTCGTAATCAAACGCTCTCGGATGTATCTGCGCAATGGGCCCCGGTGGGTTCTTCGCGAGGTGCTCAACGGTGAGTCGCAGCGCCTCATCCGCAGAGATGACATCTGCGTATCCCAGCTCAGCCTCGATACGCGACTGATCGTAGAGGAAGATGTTGCCACCGGTTGTGTACGGCGTGCCCGCCTCCCAGGTCCCGGCCGGTACCGGCACGGCTTCCCATTGATGAGCGCCGATGGCAGCGATGAGGTCGGTGAGCTGTCGCACGGTGTACTGGCGCTGGTCGCCTGTGTTGTAGACGGTCCCTGGCCTGGCACGTTCGAGGGTGAGGACGGTGGCGTGGGCCAGATTGCGCGTCGCGCCACGGTGGAAGAGGTCGAGACCGCCGCCGGGAAGCGCGATCTGCCTGCGGCCGTCCTGGATTCGTTTCACCCAGTACCACTCGCGTACCGGTCCGGGCCCGTAGACGCCGGGGTAGCGCAGGACGACGGACGGCAGACGCCCCGCCTTCTGCGCGGCGAGTGCGGCACGCTCGGCCGCGAGCTTGTCGTAACCAGCCGTGTAGTGTTTTGGGTATCCGCCGGTGCGGAGCGGCGCATCTTCACTGATCGGCACCGGATGCGGGCTCACTCGGCCTTCCTGGATCGCGGCGAACGCATCGTAGACGTCCCCGGAACTCACCATCACGAATCTCTCAAGGCTGGAGAATGTACGGGCGATGACTTCCACGTGTGATGGGTTCAGCACCATCATGTGGAGCAGCGAGTCCGGCCGGAACTCGGAAGCCACCATCCGCAGGAACCCTTCGTCATCTCCCTTGCCATGGAAGTGGCGGGCACTTGTTGGTCCCTCGGACTCGTGCTCGCCACGGTGGAGAACAGCCACTTCGTGGCCAAGCTCTACGAGTTCGCGAACGATTTCGGATCCGCTGCGGCCGGTACCGCCAATCACGAGAACTCGCGCCATGATCCGATTCTAGGCGCTTCACGGACGGACTGATACGCTGGCCTCGTGGCCACTCACGATATCCTCGTCTCCATCGAGCCTGACTTCGCGCGCCGCGTGCAGGCGGACTGGCTCACAGGCATCGCCCGCATCACGCTTGAGCACCAAGACGTCGACGACTGCCAGCTGAGCGTCGCCGTCACGACCGACGACGAGATCCACGCCCTCAACCGCCAGTACGCCGCTGAGGACAGGCCCACGGACGTCCTCTCGTTCTCGCAGGAGGAGGGCGAGGCGTTCATTCTCGCGCCCGACGAACTCCGGCACCTCGGCGACGTCATCATCTCGCTCGAAACGGCGGAACGGCAGGCAGTGGAAGCCGGTCACGACCTCGATGCCGAGATGGCGCACCTGCTGGCGCACGGCGTCCTCCACCTCCTCGGCTACGACCACGCCGAACCAGCCGAGGAGCGCGAGATGCGCGAACATGAGCGCGCCGTTCTGGCAAAGGCCGGCATTGCGGCGCACTAACCACTAACCACTGCCCGCCAACCACTCTATAATGGCCCCGTGAACGAACTCCCACTCGCCGCCCCGGCGGAGGCTACTTCCCCGGCGTCCAACGAGGTCCTCTACCGCAAGTGGCGCCCGCAGTCCTTCGCCGAAGTGCACGGCCACGAGGCGATCACGCGCACCCTGCGCAACTCCGTCGCCTCCGGCCGCCTCGCGCACGCTTACCTGTTCTGCGGGCCGCGCGGCACCGGCAAGACGACGCTCGGACGCCTGCTCGCCAAGGCGGCGAACTGCGCCGCGCAACAGGACGGCGAACCCTGCAACGAGTGCGACTCCTGCCGCTCCTTCATCGAGGGCCGCGCGATGGACTTCGTGGAGCAGGACGCCGCCAGCCACAACAGCGTCGACGACATTCGCCAGCTGCGCGAAAACGTCGTCCTCACACCGATGGCCAGCGACCGCAAGGTCTACCTCCTCGACGAAGTGCACATGCTCACGGGAGCAGCCCAGAACGCCCTCCTCAAGACGCTTGAGGAGCCGCCGCCGCACATCATCTTCGTCCTCGCCACCACTGAAGCGCACAAGGTTGCCGGAACGATCGCCTCACGCTGCCAGCGCTTCGACCTCAAGCGTATCCCGCTGGCGGCCATGGTCGATCGCCTCACCTACATCTGCCAGCAGGAGGGCTTCGAGATCGACCGCCCCTCGCTCGAGGAGATCGGACGCTCCGCAACCGGCAGCATGCGCGACGCCATCAACGCACTGGAGCAGGTCGTTACCTACTACGGGAAGACGCCAACCGCCGACCAGGTGCAGGATGCACTGGGCCTCAGCGTCGACGTCCGCAGCGGCCAGCTCGCCCGGGCGGCGCTCAGCGGCGATCTCGCCGCCGGACTGCGCACCATCGCCCACGTGCGCGACGACGGCGCTGACATGCGGCAGTTCGCGAAGCAGGTGGTCAAGTACCTGCGCGGTCTCCTCCTGGCCAAGGCCGGCGCCGCCGAGTCGCTCGACCTGCCCGCCGAAATGGCCGCCGAAGTGCGCGCCGAAGCCGCGGACCTGCCCAAGGACGCCATCATCCGCGGCCTTCAGGCCTTCGGGCGCGCGGACTTCCGGGACGACCCATCCGCCACGGGCGGCTCACTCCCCCTCGAACTCGCGTTGCTCGACCTCACCGCAGATGTAGAAAGGCCCGCGCAACCTTCCCCGTCAGCTGAACAACGCACACCACCACAGCGTGAAACGCCGACGCCGAAGCCTGCGGCCAGGTCCGCACCGGCGGCTGAGCCCAGAGCAGAGACCGCGCCCGCTCCGGAGGCCAAAGAGAAGCCTGTCACGCCTGCCAAATCCGAACCGGCGGCTGAATCCAAAGCAGAGGCCGTGCCCGCTCCGGAACCCAGAGAGATGCCGGTCACCGCGCCTGCGAAAGCCGCACCGGCCGCCGCCGCAACGGACGATCTGCTGGCGCGCGTCCGGCAGGCCAGCAGGGAAGGCGACCGTCAGCTCTCAGCGCTCCTCAACGGCTCCTGTGAAGTGCTGTCGGCGGAAGGCGATACCGTCGTCCTCGGCTTCTATCACACGTTCCACCTGGAGCGTGTCGAGAGTGGTGCCTATAAGGAGGCGCTCGACGAACTCTTTTCCAGCGCGCTCGGCCGGAAAATCACCGTAAAGTACGAACACGCACCGCGCGACCGCGGCTCCGAAAAGGCTGAGCCGAAGGGCGGCCATCTCGTGAAGGCCGCTCAGGAGTTGGGGGCGCGCACCGTATCGCCAACCAGAGAGGGAGAAGGAGGCCCAGATGCCTAAGCGAGGAAGAATGCCCGCCGGAGGAGGAGGCGGCGGCGGCGGCGACCTGATGAAGCAGATCCAGCAGATGCAGTCCAAGCTCGCCGACGCCCAATCCAAGCTCGATGACATGGAGTTTGAGGCAACATCCGGCGGCGGCGCCGTGCACGTCGTCCTCAACGCCCATCCGGCGCTCAAGACGATCACGATCCAGCCTGACGCCGTCGACCCCGACGACGTCGAGATGCTACAGGACCTGATCATGGCCGCGATGAACGACGGCCTGGAGCAGGTGCGCAGCGGCCAGATGCAGCAGCTGGCGGGCCTCGCTGGCGGAATGAACATCCCCGGTCTGGACCTCGGCTGATCGCCGGAACGGCCTCACGTGAACGAGCGCAGCACATCCACCGCCGCGCCTCTGGCCCGCCTGATCGAGGAGTTCTACCGCCTTCCCGGCATCGGGCCCAAGAGCGCCCAGCGCCTGGCGTACTACCTGCTGCGTATGCCCGCCGCGGACGCCCGTTCGCTCGCCGAGGCCATCGTCGAGGTGAAGGACAAAGTCACCCTCTGTTCCACCTGCCAGAACGTCACCGAGGTCGACCCCTGCCGCGTCTGCACCGACCACGGCCGCGACCGCTCGGTCATCTGCGTCGTCGAAGAGCCGCTGGACATCCTCGCACTGGAGCGCACCGGCTCCTACCACGGCCTCTACCACGTCCTTCACGGCGCCATCTCGCCGATGGACGGCATCGGCCCGGAGGACCTCAAGGTATCCGAGCTCCTCGACCGGCTGCGCGCCGGCGAAACGAAGGAGATCATCCTCGCCACCAACCCCAACCTCGAGGGCGAAGCCACCTCCATGTACATCTCCCGGCTCATCGGCCCGCTCGGCCTGCGCATCACCCGCCTCGCCCGCGGCCTGCCCGCCGGCGGCGACCTCGAGTACGCCGACGACGTCACGCTGACGCGAGCACTCGAGGGCCGGCAGGACATGGACGGCGTTTGATGCCACCCAGGGCGCGCCTCTACAAGACGGAGGCGATCGTCCTGCGCGGACGCAAGCTCGGCGAAGCCGACCGCATCCTGACGTTGTTCACGCCGGCGTTCGGCAAGATCGAGGCCAAGGCGAAGGGCGTGCGTAAGACCACGAGCCGCCTCTCAGGCCACCTGCAACCACTTAACCACTGTATGCTCCAGCTTGCCCGGGGCCACGTCTCGGACGTCATCACCGGCTGTGAGACGCTTGCCAGCTTCCGGGGCCTCCGCGACGACCTCGAACGCCTCAGCCGCGCCCTCTACGCCGCCGAACTAACCGATCGCATGACCGCAGAGCACGTGCAGAGCCTCCCCACATATCGGCTCCTCCTCGACACCCTCGCCCGCCTGGAGTCCAGCCCGGACTCCGACACCGCGCTCCGCTTCTTCGAAATGCGGCTGCTCGACCAGTCCGGCTTCCGTCCCGAGGTTGAGCGCTGCGTCGGTTGCGGAAACGCCCTACAGCCCGTCGACAACTTCTTCGCGCCGGTTGCCGGTGGCGCCGTCTGCCGCGACTGCGTACCGGGTCTCGCCGGCCCGCGCGTGATGACGCTGAACGGCCTCAAAGTCTTGCGCCTGCTGCTGCGCGGGTCGTATAACGATGTGGCGCGCGTCAACGTGCCGCCGGAACTGGCTGAGGAGGTCGAACGTCACCTCCGCAGCTACATCATCGGCGTCCTGGAGCGGGACGTGAACGCGGCCGCGTTCATCGAACGCCTCCGCCGCGACGGCGCTCACACCACGATCGAGGTCTAAACGTGCCGGTTTACGAATACTACTGCGATGGCTGCGACAAGGTCTTCGACTCGCTGCAGGCGATCTCGAAGTCCGCTCAGCCCGTGGCCTGCCCGCAGTGCGGCCTCGCGTCCGATCGCATCATGCCGACGACCTTCGCCACGATGTCCAGACGCAAGGGCCTCACGGAGCGCGTGCCCTTCCACCACCACGACATCCGCAACGAGGTCAGGAAGACGCCGATTGCGCGCGTGAAACCGAAGAGCGCCCGCAAGCGTAACGCCAGCGGAAAGCCGAAAGCGCACACGAAGAAGGGATAGCATGCCGCTCTACGAGTACTACTGCGAACACTGCAACGGTATCTTCGAGGCGATCCGCCAGATGCGTGACGCCTCGGACCCCTCTCCCTGCCCCGAGTGCAGCCGCGAGGCACCCCGGATGATGTCCACGTTCGCCGCCTTCACGATGCGCGACGGCTACCCGCGCCGCATCCCGGACAAGGGCACCTACTGGCACATGGGCAAGGAGGTCAAGCAGCGCGCCAAGCGCATGAAGGGCTTCGAGCACCCCGAACTGGCGAAACCCAAGCCGACACCGCGCCCGAAGCGTGGAGAAGTAGCCGCCAGTCGCGACAAGGCCCGGACTGAGTACGGCGAAGCGGGTTATCGCGACAAGTGGGGCGTCGACCAGTACGGCATGCGCACGGCCAAGACCGCCAAGAAGAAGAAGAACCCCAGGACGCTCGGCGGCTAGCGGCCTACTTCGAGGGTCAGGCTTTCCTGCGGACCCGTTGGGCAGCCTGACTCAGCTCTGCCGGTCGAGGATGTACCGCGCCAGCTCGGCCAGCGTCTCGCGTTCGGGAGCGTCAGGCAGCGCGGAGAGCGCATCGACCGCCCGGTCGCAGAACTCGTTCGCCATCTGCGAAGACTCTTCGACGGCTCCTGAATCGCGCACCGTCTCCACGGCCGCCTGCAGCTTCTCCGCCGAAGGTGCTTCGAAGTATGCGCTCACGGGGTTACCGTTCGGTGAGCGCTCCATCAGCAGGAACGAGGGCAGCGTCAGCGTTCCCTGCATCAGGTCGCTGCCGACGGGCTTGCCCATCTCCGCCTCATCGCCCGTGAAGTCGAGGATGTCGTCCACCACCTGAAACGCCATCCCAAAGTTGTACCCGTACTCTCGCAGCGCGTTCACCTGCTCCTCCGGCTGCCCGGAGACCGCGCCCGCTCCTTCGCAGGCCGTCGCGAACAGCGACGCCGTCTTGCCACCGATGCGCGCCAGGTAGTCCCGGATCGTCTGCCGGCTATCGTAGGCGGCCAGGTCCTGCCGGATCTCCCCCTTCGCCATGATCATCAGCGTCCTGGAGAACAGCTGCACGACGCGCAGGCTCCCCGTGTTTACGGCGTGGTCCGCCGCGTGGGCGAACAGGAAGTCCCCCAGCATCACCGTCGTCGAGTTCTCGAAAACGCTATTCACCGTCGGGCGGCCGCGGCGCGTGTCCGCACGGTCGATCACGTCGTCGTGCACCAGCGTGGCGGTGTGCAACAGCTCCACGGAAGCCGCCAGCGACACGAGCTTGTCCAGATCGTACGTTCCGAAGCGGCCGCAGAGCAGCGCCAGGCCGGGCCGCATCAGCTTGCCGCCGCCGCCCAGAGCCATCGCCAGCATCTCGCTCAGCGGCCCGAAGTCAACCTTCTTGATCTCATCGAACACTGCCTCAACGCGGCTCAGGTCGTCCTGGACGGAGCCATACAGCGGGGCCGTCCTCATCGCGCGCCGCCCGTTCGCTCCGCGACGTCAGCCGTCAGACCGAAGAGCTTCGACGCCGTCTTCCCGGTCTCCTCGGCGACTGTCTCGTAAGGTGTTCCGCGCAGTTGCGCCACGAACCCTGCGACGTCTCGCACGTTCGCCGGTTCGTTGCGCTGTCCTCGTATCCGCTGGGGCGGCAGGTAGGGAGCGTCCGTCTCGACCGTCATGCTCGTCAGCGGGATCGCCCCGGCCACTGCTCTGGTCGCGTTCGACCTGGCATAGGTCACGGGCCCGGCGATCGAGATCGCAAAGCCCAGCCGTATATAGCGCAGCGCCAGCGCCAGGTCGCCAGGATAGCAGTGCATGACGCCGATCAAGCGGCCTTCCGTCACGCCTGCTTCCTCGGCATGCTCGGCCAGCACCTCGTAAACTTCCTCGTCCGCGTCGCGCGAGTGGATCACGACGGGCAGGTTCACGGCACGCGCGACCGCGAGCTGTTCCCGGAACGCCAGGTACTGGTCCTCCCGTGGCGATAGGTTGCGGAAGAAGTCGAGACCGATCTCGCCGATCGCGACGACTTTCGGCGACTCCGCCAGCCGCGCCAGCTCATCTCCGTCGCTCGCCGTCAGCGTCTTCGCATCGTGCGGGTGCACGCCGATCGTTGCGTAGACGTTCTCGTGCGCGTCGGCGATCTCAATCGCGCGGCGGCTGCTCGCCATGTCGTAGCCGATCGTGACCATCGCTGTCACACCCGCTTCGGCCGCCCGGCCGATGACGTCGGCCACGTCGCCGCTGAACTTGCGGTCCTGCAGGTGGCAGTGCGAATCGATCAGCATCAGACGCCCAACCTCGCCTCTTCCTCTTCAGCAATCTCCGGGTCGAGCTTCTTGAACAGCGGCTCAGGCTCCGCCAGGGGACGCCCCGCAGCCGGCATAACGAGACGCCAGCCGCCCGCCTGCACGGGCCCCTCGTTGCCCAGGTAGCCATGCAGCTTCTGGCAGGTGAACGGCAGGAACGGATAAAGCGCCGTCTTCAGGCCACTGATCGCCGCGATCGCCGTATACAGCACGGTTGCGCAGCGCTCGCGGTCCTCCTTGAGCAGCTTCCAGGGCGCGTTGTCCTCCACGTAGCGGTTCGCCTCGCGCGCCGCCGACATCCCGGCCTCCAGCGCAGAGCGGAAGTTACAGGCGGCGATCTCGCGCCCCGCCTCCTCCAGCGCCTCCTCGACGCGAGAGATCAGCGCGCGATCGCCTTCGCTGAGGTCGCCGGGCTCCGGCACGGACTTGTCGAAGTTCTTGTGCGTGAACGTGAGCACTCGGTTCACCAGGTTGCCCCAGGTGGCCACCAGCTCGTCGTTGTTACGCTGCACGAACCCGGCCCACGTGAAGTCCGCGTCCGCAGTCTCCGGCATGATCGTGGCCAGGTAGTACCGCAGCGGGTCAGGATCGTATCGCGTCAGGAAGTCCGGCACCCAGACGGCCAGCCGCTTGCTGGTCGAGGCCTTGCTCCCCTTGATCGTCAGGAACTGGTTGGCCGGCACGTCATATGGCAGGTTGTAGGTCTCGCCGGTCGCCTTACTGTAGCCCATCAGCTGCACCGGCCAGATCAGCGCGTGGAACCAGATGTTGTCCTTGCCGATGAAGTAGTAGCTCTTCGCTTCCGGGTCCTGCCACCACTCCCGCCAACGTTCCGGCGTGCCTTCCTTCTCCGCCCACTCGATCGCCGCCGAGAGGTACCCGATCACAGCGTCGAACCAGACGTAGATGCGCTTCGTATCGAAGCCCTCAACCGGGATCGGCACGCCCCACACAAGGTCCCGCGTGATCGAACGGTCCTGCAGGCCCTGCTCCGTGAGGCCCAGCGCGAAGTTGCGCACGTTCTTGCGCCAGTGATCCTTGTCCTCACTGAGCCACGTCTTCACCGCTTCGTTATAGGCGCTCAGCCGGAGGAAGAAGTGCTCCGATTCGCGCGGCTCCGGCGTCGAGAAGTCGAACTTGCACTTCGGGTCCTTGAGGTCGAACGGGTCCAGCGCGCGGCCGCAGTTGTCGCACTGGTCGCCGCGCGCGCCATCGCTGCCGCAGAGCGGACAGGTGCCCTCGACATAACGGTCGAGCAAGAAGCGACCCTCAACGGTGCAGTACGGCAGCTCCATCGTCTGCGTGAAGATATCGCCGGTCTCGAGCAGCTTGAGGAAGATGTCCTGCGTCACGCGCGCGTGGTTCTCCGTCCCCGTGCTCGTGTAGCAATCGAAGCTGATCCCCATCTTCTGCCAGCAGTCGAGGAACTCGTCGTGGTACTCGCTCGCCACGTCCTCCGGCGAGCGGCCTTCCTGCTCGGCCCGCACCGTGATCGGCGTGCCGTGGACGTCGCTTCCGGAGACCATCAGCACGTCGTTGCCGGCGGCCCGGTGATAGCGCGCGAAGATATCCGCCGGCAGGTACGCGCCGACGAGCTGGCCGATGTGAAGGGATCCGTTGGCGTACGGCCAGGCGACCCCGAGAAGTATGCGTTCCGCCATCGTAAATTCGAGTGAAATTGTAGCACGGGGCTGCCTTACGGCCCCGCTCGTGTCAGGTACGCCGCGAACGCTTCGCAGGCCCCGCAGGCCCCTGCTCGATCGCCAGCGCATAGACGCGCCGCTTCGCCATCCCTGTCTCACTCGCCACCTGCGCCGCCGCGTCGCGCGCCGACATGCCGCCCTCGCGCAGCTTGCGGAGCGCCGCCCGCACCTCGTCTTCGGGCACTTCGCGGGCAACGCCGTCACCACCCTCAACGACCACCGTGAACTCCCCGCGAGGTTCCCCGAAGTGCTCCAGCGCCTCAGCAGCGGTACCGCGGAAGATCTCCTCGTACAGCTTCGTCAGCTCGCGGCAGACGGCGATGCGCCGGTCGCCCAGCACCGCCGCCAGGTCCGCCAGCGCCGCCCGCACCCGGTGCGGCGACTCGAAGAAGACGATCGCCCCCGGCTCTTTCCCGAGTCGCTCGAAAAGGTCCTTCCGTCCCTTCGAGCGCCGCGGCAGGAAGCCGGCGAAGGTGAACTCGCGCGCCGCCAACCCCGACGCCGCGACCGCCGCCGTCACCGCCGACGCCCCCGGCAGCGGCGACACCTCGTGCCCCGCCTCGACCGCCGCCGCTGCCAGCTCGTAGCCGGGGTCGCTTATCGCCGGCATACCAGCTTCAGAAACTAGCGCCACGTCGCCCTCGCTCAGTGCGCGCAGGATCTCCGGCGTACGCCGCTTCATGTTGTGCTCGTTGTAGCTCACGACGCGGGCCCACAGGCCGTGGTGCGAGAGTAGCTTGCGCGCCGTGCGCGTGTCCTCAGCCGCGACGAGCGAGACCTCGCCCAGCACCCGCAGGGCACGCAGCGTAACGTCCTCGAGGTTGCCGATCGGTGTCGCGACGAGGTAGAGAGTGCCCACTTTATTCACTGAGCGATAACGCTCATGTCAGTTCTCAGAATGTGACTCAAATCAATTGACCCGCCAGAAGCGCCGTTGATACACTGATCGAAACCCTTCGTGCGTCCGCTCCCCGCGGGCTTACATATCCGAGGCGAGGTAGCATGAGTCTTACGGTTGGCTTCAAAGAACTACGACCCGCCTACGGGTTCGACGAAGTTGCCATCGCACCGGGCACTGTCACCGTCAATCCGGAGCTGACGGATGTCCACTTTAGCATAGGCCAGTTCACCTTCGACTTCCCCGTACTTGCGGCTGCTCTTGACGCCTCAGTCAACCCGGCCCTCGCCCGTGAGATGGGCAAGCGCGGCGGCCTCGCCGTCATGAACCTCGAAGGCTTGCAGTGCCGCCACGAAGACGCAGAGGCCGCGATCAAGGAAGTTGCTGCCGCCACCCAGGACGAGTCCGCCGCCGCTATCCAGAGGCTCACGGCGGCGCCGATCAAGGAAGAGCTGATCGGTCGCCGGGTCCGCGAGATCAAAGAAGGCGGCGCGGTCTGCGCCGTTGCCTGCACTCCGGCCAACACCAAGAAGCTCGCCCCCATCGCTGTCGACGCCGGTTGCGATATCTTCGTCGTCCAGTCCACCGTTACCACCGCCCGCCACCTGTCACGCAGCGTGCGCGGACTGATCTTCCAGGAGCTGATCGCCAACATCGGCGTCCCCGTCGTCGTCGGCAACACCGTCGGCTTCAACGCCACCCGCGAGCTGATCGAATGCGGGATCGCCGGCGTCCTCGTCGGTGTCGGCCCGGGCGCCATCTGCACCTCGCGTGAAGTGCTCGGCATCGGCGTCCCGCAAATCACGGCCACGATCGAGTGCTCGGCCGCCCGCGACGACTACTACCGCGAGACCGGACGCTACGTGCCCGTCATCACCGACGGCGGCATGCGCAACGGCGGCGACGTCTGCAAGGCCCTCGTCGCCGGCGCCGACGCCGTGATGCTCGGCACCGCCTTCGCCCGCACCGAAGAAGCGCCGGCGAGCGGCCACGCCTGGGGCATGTCCACCGGCCACGCCGCCCTCCCGCGGGGCGTCCGCATCAAACCCGGCACCGACACCACGCTCGACCGCCTTCTCTTCGGCCCAACCTCCCGCACCGACGGCTCCGAGAACATCGTCGGCGCCATCCAGACGTGCATGGGCATGGTCGGCGCGCAGAACATGGCCGAGTTCCACGAAGCAGAACTCCTCGTCGCGCCCTCGATCAAGACCGAGGGCAAGGTCTACCAGCAGGCCCAGTAGCCGCCGCTGACTTTTAGGTAGAGAACACCCACCGCCTGAGCGCGCGCGCTCTGATGTCGTAGAATGCCGCCATGGAGCCGCGCATCCACTACGCCGGGGCGGAGGACAGAGAGAGAGGGACACCATGACATTGCCCAGACTGGCCGTCCTCGCGGCGGGAGGACTCGCGAGCATATACACACTATTGGCTGTGAGATCCGGCACCTTTCTGGGACCTCGGCGCGGCCCGGCCGTGCGCCCCGATCATGACCCGCTGGAGGAGTTCTCACAACGGAAGCGCTTCGTTGACGTTGGCGGGCACAGCGTTGCCTACATTGACGAAGGGGAAGGTGAGCCGCTGCTCTTGCTGCACGGCTGTCCCTTTCACTCCTACGAATGGCGAGAGGTCATACCACTTCTGTCCCGCCGATTCCGGGTCCTGGCGCCGGACCTTCTCGGTCTAGGTGATACGGTTGTCGGCCTCGAAGCCGACTATCGGCTGCCCGAGGACGCCGACATGGTCCGAGGTTTCCTGGAGGCTCTCGGCATCAAGTCAGCGCACGTCGTCGGCCACGATCACGGTGGTGCGACTGCGCTACTGCTCATGGAGCGCGCGCCGCAGATCATGCGCACCCTCACACTGACGAACATCGAGGCCTACGATGCCTGGCCGAGTGAGGAAGAGCGCCCTTACTTGCAGCTTATCGTCAATCCCGTGACCAGCCCGATCGTTTGGGCGCTTCTACATATGCCGGCGTTTCGCCGGCATATCTTCAGCATCGCGGCGCATCGCAAAGAAGCCCTCACGGAAGATGTTCTGCAAGCGTTCGTTCGTCCCCATATTTCCACGCCTGCCCGGTGGCAGAGGCTGCGCACCTTCCTCCGCTGGCAGCTCGACCGCGAGCACAACCAGTTGACTGTGCGGGCCGTCGAGTGGATGCGGACGTTCAAGACACCCACGCTGGTCCTCTGGGGACAGCGGGACGGAAACTTCGGAGAGTCGATTGCCCAGAGACTGGCCGACGACATCCCCGGCGTCGTCCGGGTCGAATGGCTCGAAGACTCCGGTCACCTTCCGATGATCGAGGAGCCGCAGCGGTACGCCGATGCCGTGATGTCGTTCATATCAGAAATCGACGAAGCTTCCACCCCTGCGTCCGAAGTCACAGCACCAAAGTGGTGAGGCGATGTCGTTCTCTGACTGGCAGGACGTGCGGTATCGCCATTATGCTGAGGGCGGAGTGAACATCTCATGACCGAAAAGCTGTGGATGGGTGTGGGCCGCTTCATGGTGCCGCTCCCGAGCTTCATCTGGAAGAGACAGGTCCGCGGCAACGCCCGGGCGATCGGGAAGCGCCTCGGTTTCATGTCCGAAGAGCACCACCTCGTCCGAGAGTTCGCCGTTCGCGAACTGCCCAGAGTCGGCGGGCCGATGTCGCCGGAACTCATCGCCGACGACCTGGGGCTGCCGCGCCAGCAAGTCGCTGGCATTCTCGACGATCTCGAGAAGAACCTCACTTTCCTCTGCCGGAACGATGCCGGAGCGGTCGAGTGGGCATACCCCGTAACCGCGCACGAGACGCCGCACCAGATCACGTTCAGATCGGGCGAGCGCTTATACTCCGCCTGAGCGGTAGACGCGTTTGCGGTGCCCTTCGTGCAAGGGCAGCTACTGGGAGAAGAGACCACGGCGAGCGTCGTGACTGAATGCGCGCACTGCTCCGAGCCGATGCACCTCGAAATCGATAGCGCGGCGCGCTGCACCGTGGCGGAGGCGGGGGCCGATCCGATCACGTTCGTTCCGATCGTCGACTTCTCGAAGTCAGCGGACCGCTGCATCACGGACGTCTTCTGACGACACTCGGTATTCTTCTGGTCAGAAGAACACGCGAGGGAACACCGCAAGACCGAGCGACAGCGCGGCATGTTCCTGACGATGGACGCCGCGGCATACATCACCCCGATCGCGCAGGGCGCCCTGTTCGACTTTCCGCGCCGCTCCCGGAACACATAACGTTCGCGCTCTTCACACAGAATCCTCAAGACCGCGGGCAAAGTCTACCAACAGGCCCAGTACCCGCGCTGGCTTCACAGAGAGAATGCCCGTCTCAGCGCGCTACGGCAGATACCCGAGCGGGTCCACGACGCCACCCCCGACGTAGATCTCGAAGTGCAGGTGGTTGCCGGTGCACCAGCCCGTGCAGCCCACAGAGCCGATCACCTCACCCTGGCCCACGTTTTGCCCCAGCACCACGTAGCGCTCTGCGAGATGCGCGTACAGCGTCTGCGAACCGTCCGCGTGCTGGACGATGACGTAGCTCCCGTAGCCATTATCGCTGTAAGTCGACAGGACCACCTGGCCGGACGCCGCCGCGGTCACCGCCGTCCCCGCGTTCGCGCCGATATCGATCCCCTTGTGAAAGCTCCCCCAGCGCGGGCCGAAGCCACCCCAGAGCGTCCCGGCCACCGGCCAGATGAAACCGACACTCGCTGCCGGGAGGGAACCGAACGTTGGAGGGACTCCTGCGGGCACCGGGCCTTGCGCCGGCGGGGCCGGCGGCTCCGGAACCGGTTCCGGTTCCGGCGGCGGGGGCGGCACCCCACCCGGCAAGACCAGCACCGATCCCTCGATGATGTGGTCGGGTGACTCCAGCTCGTTCGGCCCGAAACTCACCACAAGACCGGGATCCACGTCGTACGTCGCGGCGATCGCGTTGATCGTGTCGCCCAGGCGCACGTCGTAGACGATCCCGTCGACCCCCGGCACGAGAATCTTCGCGCCGATGATCAGCAGGTCCGGGTTCGCCGTCAGCTCCGGGTTGTTCCACAGCAAATACTGCGCGCCCACCCCGTACTGCTCAGCGATGCCGTACAGCGTGTCCCCCGACTGCACCTCGTGCGTTCGGTAGGCCACCGGCGGGGAGTCGGCAACACGGGAAGGCTCCGGCGATTGATCTACCTCGCTCTTCGCGGCTTCTGCTCGCAAGCGCAGGCTCTCGTCGCTCGACGGGTCCGGCGGCGTCAGGTACGCCGGATCACGCGGCGAGTCGCCGGGCGGCCCCATCACTCCCATGATGCCCGCACCAAAGGCCACGACAGCGATCGTCAGCAGCGCAACGTGAGAGACGGCGCGGCGACGGCCGGTCAGCCACGGCCCTGCGACCGTGCGCGACCACCACCAGGCGTCTCTCAGGCGGCGAGCGATCTGCTCGCCATGGGGCGGCATGTGCGGGGCGATCCTCCCAGTCGGACCTGCGGCCACATCCGGGGGCGTCATCCACCAGCGGCCCAACTCAATCTACAGCTGTTGGCGCGGATTATATCGAGTCGGCGTGCTGTCGCACAAACGCAGACATCCGCCCCCTGGCCCGCCTGAGTGCCCCTGGCCGGACTACCGCCGACCGGACGGCCTCCCGCCTGACCGCAGCGTCTTGCTTCGTCAAGATAGCAGCCGACGCCTTCGGATTTAACGGGACTCTCACGTCCCCTTCAGGCCCGCCGAAACTTCGTCGCAACAAGAACCGGGAGCCCTCGCGGACTCCCGGTTAAGTCTCTCCTGATGCGCCGTGCTAGATAGTGGTGGCCGGTTCGCGAGCGTCTGCTGCGTACGCCTCTTGCATCTCTCGCTCCCAGAAGAACTCACGCTCGCCAAACGCCGGTCGCAGGTCGCTCAGCCAAACCGCGGTCGGGTCGTACTCCGCAAAGAACGGACGCAGCGCCCAGTCCGGGTTGCGGCCCTGCAGCATGCGCAGCGTCAGCACCTTGCGGCCACTCACCTCCGTCACGCCCAGCACCTGTACCTTGCCCGGATCCGCCGACATGCTCGGCCCGCGCACCGTGCGGCAAACACCGCTGACGGAAGCGTAGGCCTCGCGGAAGACCTCCCACGCCCGCACCAGCGGCACGCTGAAGTACTCCTGCGCACCGGTATCGCGCGCGATGAACATATAGTAGGGGATGCAGCCAAGGTCCACCTGGCGCCGCCACATCTCACTCCAGACCTCCGGGTCGTCGTTAATGTTGCGCATCAGCGGCGACTGCGTCCTGATCTCGGCGCCTGTCCGCCTGATGTTTCGGATCGCCTCCTCCACCGCCTGCGTGCTCAGTTCGCGGCCGTGGTTGAAGTGCGCCATAACCGCAACGTGGATGCCGGCGTCGGTCACCTCACGGAAGAGGTCCAGCACGTCCGCGGCGTCTTCGTCCGTCGTGAAGCGATACGGCCAGTAGCCCAGCGACTTCGTGCCGATGCGAATCGTTCGCAGGTTCGGCAGATCGGCCTCCAGCAACGGCCGGATGTAGCGCTCCAGGTTCTTCGTGCGCATCACCATCGGGTCGCCACCCGTGAACAGCACATCGCTCACCTCCGGGTGTGCCCGCAGGTACTCGACCAGAAGCTCGGTCTCTCGCATCGCGAACTTCAACTCGTCCATACCGACGAACTGCGGCCAGCGAAAACAGAACGTGCAGTACGCGTGGCACGTCTGGCCGTTACTCGGGAAGAAGAGCACCGTCTCCCGATACTTGTGCTGCATGCCGGTGAGCTTCGTGCCGTTGATCTCGGGCACGTTGTGCTCCATCTGGCCCGCCGGGTGCGGGTTCAGGCTCAGCCGGATGCGCCTGGCTAGCGCATCAATCTCGGACTTCGGCGCATCGCGCCGGACAAGCGCCGCCATGTCTTCGAAGTGCCGCGGCTCAAGCATCTCCCTCTGCGGGAAGTTGAGCACATAGATCGGATCGTTGGGCACCTCGTCCCAGTCGATCAGCTCGTCGACGACGTAGCTGTTCGTCTTGAACGGCAGCACCCGCGCGACCACGTCGATCGCAAAGACCTGGTCCTCGCTCAGATGCTCCTTCACCTGCGGGATGTCCCGGAAGTTGCCCAGCGTGTACGCCTTGTACCGCGGACCGCCATCCGGCACACCGTATTCGTCTCCGTTGCCCTCCTTGGGCAGGGCGCCGTTTCGTTTCCTGAACTGCTCGATAAACAGAAGCGTCGATCGCTCCCGTTCGGCTCGTCCCTCGTTAGCGTTGGCACTGCGGCCTGGCATCGTGACCATGTCACAGCTCCTTTCTAGCAGAGGTCCCCGTTGCGCAAAGAGAGACCCGAGGCGTGCCCCGGGCCTTTCCGATATGCTCCGGTAGCCTCTCCATGTGCCTACGGGGTTAGCTGTCGGGTTCGGCAAAGGAGATTGCCTATCCCGCCGAGGCGGGAATTCACCCCACTGGTAGGGATTGGGTCCCCCGTTTCCCACCCTCATCGGGCGGGAATTCGGCTCTTGTCAACAACTCTAGAATACCATATCGGGCCGCATCGCAAGACGAGCGCGAGGCCAGAACCCGTGCGTTATTGCCGCGGAAAGAGGCGGAAACGAGACCTGTAAAGCGCGCAGGTTACTTATCCTCGGCAGACACAGGTATGGCGACGCTCGTTAACGCGGAACGGGTGAAGATATCACCAAGTTCTAACCGTCCGCGGCAGCGGACCGGGCCCGCTCCGGAGCCTACAGCCAGCCGGCCTCGCGGTACCAATTGTGCGTCAGCCGCGCGCCTTCCTCGATCTGCACACTCGGGCGCCAGCCAAGGTCCTCCCGCAGCGCCCCGGAAGAGCAGACCCAGGCCCGCCGGCGCATCTCGCGCACCTTGTCCCGGTCGAACACCTGCGCCCGGCCCAGAACCCGGCCGAACAGCTCGCTCGCGAAGCCCGCCGCCTGGTAGCCGACTAGCGGTACCGACAGCAGAAGTGCGCGCCGGCCGCTCGCGCTCTCGATCGCCGAAAGCAAGTCGCGCCAGGCGTAGACAGCGCCGTCCTCTGGAGAGTATGTCCGGCCGTCCACGTTCGCCTCTGCCGTCGTCGCCTCCACGACCGCCTTTGCGGCGTCGCTCGCGTAGACGATCGACAGCCGGTTGCGGCCGCCGCGCAGAAGCGGCGCGATCCGGTAGCGCACAGCCTTGAAGAACGGTAGCAGCGCCGGGTCTCGCGGTCCGTAAATCACCGGCATGCGGAAGATAACCGAGCGGCCCGCCACGGCAGACGCGCGCGTCGCCCTCTCGCCGCCCAGCTTCGAGCGTCCGTATGCACTCACGGGCTTCGGTTCAGCTGACGCCGCTCGGGGCCGCCCGCCCGGGCTCGGGCCGTGCGCCGACATGCTCGAAACGTATATGAAGCGCCGCAGTCTGGGCGTCCGCTCCTCGATCGCCGCGAGGAGGTTCGATGTGCCCTCGTCATTGACGGCGAAGAACTCCGCCTCGTCTCGCGCCTTGATCAGGCCCGCCGGATGCACAACGGCGTCGACGTCCTCGACGGCTGGCCGAAGCGATGTCGTATCCGTGACGTCTCCGATCACCTCTTCGTGCGAGAAGTTCAAGAACTCCCGGTTGCTGGTCCTGCGCAAGAGGAGCCGTACCTCGTGCCCGGCGGCTGCAAACTGCTCCGCGATGTGCGAGCCCAGGAAGCCGCTGGCGCCCGTCACGAGCACCTTCATCAGAGCGCCTTCTCGTATATTCGGTACCTCTTGTAACGGTCTGCGCCGATCTTCTTGATCAGCGAGTTGATGAGCCCGTTGTCCTCCAGCGTCCACGAGAACTCGGCCCACTGGAGCTTGCTCTCGATGGCGCCCCTGTGCATCTCATCGCAGAGGAGGTATATGAGGCCCGCGTACTTGCGCGTGCGGAACTCCTTCTTGATCCCGAACAGTAGCAGCCGTCCCACCGAGGGCCGCCGCACCTTGAGCCGCCAGAAGAAACGGAGCCAGCCAAACGGGAAGAGGCTGCCGTTGAGCGGCTTCATCGCCCAGTTGAAGTCCGGCACTCCCAGCGCCACGCCCGCCGGAACGCCGTCGATCTCGACGATGGGCACAATCCTCGGGTCGACGATGAGCTTCAGGTCCTTGGCCATCTGCTCGGCCTCGGCGTCTGTTGCCGGAACGAAGCCCCAGTTCTCACTCCAGGCGTCATTGTAGAGATCGAGGATCGTCCGCACCTCGCGGTCGAAGTCCTTCTTCCGGGCGCGCCGAATCGTTATCTCCGGGCGCGCCCGAAGCTCGTCTACCATCCGCCGCGGCGCTCCGTCGGGAACCGGCCCGCCCCCCCAGCGCCAGGCGAAGACGTCCTTGGCCTTGACATAACCCGCATCCTCCGCCAGGCGCAGATAGTACTCATGCGTGTACGTCATTAGAGGCAGCGGAGACGAATCGAAGCCCTCTACCACGAAGCCGATCTCGCCGTTTGCCGAGAAGTTGAACGGGCCGCGGACATGGTCCATGCCTCGTGCGCGCAGCCAACCTTCGGCAGCCGTCAGGAGCGCCCGCGCCGCCTCCGGGTCGTCCTCGCACTCGAAGAAGCCGAAGAACCCGGTTCGCTCGTCGTGGTAGCGGTTGTGCTCGTGGTCAACGTGAGCGGAGATGCGGCCGACGACCTTGCCGTCGCGCCGCGCGAGGAACAGCTGCACGTCGGCATGCTGGAAGAACGGATTGTGCTTCGGGGAGAAGCGGTGGTCTTCGGTGTAGCGGAGCGGCGCTACCCAGTACGGGTTGTCCTTGTAGATGCGCCACGGCAAACGAATGAATGCGGCGAGATCCTTCTTCGACTCGACCGGCGTGATCTGGACCGTCGTCGGGGGCGCGCTATGAGATGACACCGAGCCTGCGGCCGACCATCTCGAACTTCCCCAACGCCTCGTCAACCATCTCCTCCGTGTGCGTCGCCATGCAGCTCGTCCGCAGGATCGCCTCACGCATGTTCACCGCCGGATAGAGAGCTGGGTTCGTGTACACGCCCTCTTCCAAGAGAGCCTTCCAGAACATCAGCGTCCGGTACTCGTCGCCGACGTTCACCGGCACAATCGGCGTGTTCGACTGACCCACGTCGAACCCACGCTCGCTCAGCCCGTCGCGCCATCTCTGGCCGGCCTTCTGCAGCTGACCGACGATCTCCGGCTCCCGCTCCATTACATCCAGCGACGCCAGTGCTGCGGCTGTCGAGGCCGGCGGCAGGCTCGCGCTGAAGAGCATCGAGCGCGCGAAGTGCTTGATCCAGTCGAGCACTGACTGCGGCCCTGCCACGAAGCCGCCGATCGACGCCAGCGATTTCGAGAACGTCCCCATGACCAGGTCGACTTCGGCCTCGAGGCCAAAGTGGCTGGGCGTGCCGCGGCCGCCCTCTCCCAGCACGCCAAGACCGTGCGCGTCGTCCACCAGAAGACGCGCGCGATGCTTCCTGCAGACCGCCAGCAGCTCCGGCAGGGGAGCGATATCGCCCGCCATGCTGTACACACCGTCAACGATCACGAGAGGAGCCTTCTTGGCCCGCGAGAGTATCTGGTCCAGGTGCTCCGCGTCATTGTGGCGGAAGCGCACCATGTCGCCGTCGGCCAGTTGGCAGCCGTCGTAGATGCTGGCGTGGTCCGCCTTGTCGACGACCGCGACCGACTTCTTGTCGACGAGGGCCGAGATGATCCCGAGGTTCGCCTGGTAACCGGTCGTGAAGACGAGCGCCGCCTCCATGCGCAGAAACTCGGCGATGCGGCCCTCCAGCTCCTCATGCATCTTCGTGCTGCCGTTCAAGAAGCGCGACCCGGTCATCGACGTGCCGAACTTCAGGACCGCCTCGCGGGTCTTGTCGATTACGTAGGGGTGGCGCGTCAGGCCCAGGTAGTTGTTGGAGCCGAACATGAGCACCGTCTTGCCGTAAATTTGGGCGACGGGCCCGTCGTTGTTGTCCAGAGGCTGGAAGAACGGGTAGATGTCCAGATCGCGCGCGCGGTCGGCCAGCGTGAAGTGCTGGATCTTCGAAAAGATGTCCCGGTCGTCGGCCCCGTCATACCGCTCCTTGTTCATTTCGTCGATCGACATGTCATCGGGACGCGGGGGCAACGGATCGGCGCTGGGCGTCTCTTGAACGCGCTTGGTTTCTCTCATATTGGCGCCTGGCAACTCATCGTAAACACTATACGGGAGCTACTGACACGGAACAACCAGAGTTTGTGGATACCCGAGGCCTACCTGTCGACGTGCTTCGTGTAGTGTGATTGCACTGCCACCGGCCGGAACCCCATCGCCGAGTAGACGCGCCTTTGCGCAAGAACGTCGCGCCCAGAAGCTCGAACGTCTCGTTGCCGAGTGCGAAGTTGCCGAGGTCGGTGGTAAGCGCCCTGTCGGTGAGTGTCACGGCGCCTAATCTTAGCGGAGATCGGGGTGCCGGAACAGGCAGCCGGAGCAAGCAGGGGGCGTGCTTGCTCCGGCTCTCGCGATGGGTGGGCGGGGGAGGGGCCCGACCGTGCTGCTTCGTCTTCTATGCGGGGCTGAACTGGCTAGAGAAGCGCACGCCGTTCTGGATGTAGGGCTCGGGGGCGGCTTCCGCCGTCAGCAGCGACGCCGCAGCAGCGGCGCCAACGAGTGAGGCGTCCTCCTTCTGGTCAGCGTCTTCATCCTCGGGAACGTCCGGCCGCCCGGTTTCGCCCGCCTCAGGAGGCGTTGTGAAGGCCACAACCGGCCGGTGGTAAACGCTAATCTCGAACTCGTCTCCCGCGAACGCGCGCACTCGCTCCTGGTCGTAACCAGACTCGATCAACGTCTCGACAAGCTGAGCGGCTTCCTCCATGCTTTCCACGACATTGATCTCACCATGGGCAGAGTTGTCCAGGTCCGCCACCACGACTATAACTGTGTTCGACATCGACGCCCTCCTGCTTGCGGATATACCGCCGTTCTCTCTTCTGCACACAGTGTCGCAGGCGAGACTCGCCACATTCTCACCGTGAATTTATGGTCAACAAACGGCTGCCGTTTGGCGTCGTCTCACGTACGGGACGTGCCCGCCTAGATCTTCGCAACGAGAGAGCAGTTCCTATAGTAGCCGGGGGAACTAGTCGGCCACGTTGGCGCAGACGGCGCTCGCTTCAACCCTCCAGCTGTTTCCTGTCAGGTTCATCTCATTGGCAGAGGCGCCCCAGCCGCCGAGGTCCGAGAACGGGCTGGATGACGTGATGGCCACGAGACCTAGGCCCTGGCCAAGAATCGTCGCACCCCCACCAATCGCCCGTTTTCCCGCCGGGCACACGGCGTTGGCGATCTTGATGTCGGTGCTGTCATAGCTACTTGACCCCGTCACAAGCTCAACACCACTGACGCCCGCCGGAATCACCGTCGCGATGTCTGGGCAAGGCTCGTCCTGCTGGACGGAGAGCCCCGCGTCGTGGCGCAGGGTCTTTAGCGAATCGACAGGCGTGACGTTACCGCCGCAGTCGACGTCGCCCTGGAGAATGCTCCCGACAGCGCCGGGGCTGACTGCAACAGCTGCCTCGACTGGCGTGTCCGCCGAGCTGGCAGTGTCCGCCCCGAATATCGAGCCGCTGATGACTGCGGTCGTGATGACCGAAGCCGCTACTGACGAAAGTGTCGCGACGAGGATTGTGTGACGCATGACTTGCCTCCTTCTTGTCCGAGGTAATGCTGCGTCAGCCCAGGAAGGGTTGTCACGGGTGGAATGCCCCACACGGCCTCAGTGGCTCCATCGCCTCAAGGACACAGGTGGCTAAACGACAGGGAGCCGGCCATCTGACCGGCTCCCTGGTGTATCCGCGGCGGGAGGGGGTAACCGCACCGCTTCATCTACTTCACACTCTACGCGGGAGGGCCCCGGGCCGGTGTAAGCTCGCTTACTCAGCCGGCCTTCTTTTATCAGAGATCGCCGCCACGGCAGAGCCGGCCGGCGTCAGGAACCGAGCCCGAATCCGCCTTGTCCGTTAGCCCGTCGAGGAGCCTAATCGCCGGCCGTCGCCATCGCCCCTGACGGCGCCTCTCGAGACGTCTCCTCCGGACCGCCCTCGACTCGCACGTCCGGCAGCCACTCCAGCCACTTCGGCAGATACCAGTTCAGATCGCCCAGCAGCGCCATGCTCGAGGGCACGAGCACCGACCGTATGATCGTCGCATCGAGCAACACCGCCAGCCCCAGCCCGAACCCGGTCTGTTGCAGGTCCACCAGATCGCCCATCGCGAACCCGGAAAACACCGCGACCATGATCGCGGCCGCTCCCGTGATAATCCCCGCCGTGCTCCTCACACCGAACGCGACTGACTCACGGTTGTCGCCTGTCTGGTCGAACCGCTCCCGGATTCGGCTCAACAGGAACACGTGATAGTCCATCGAAAGTCCAAACAGGACCGCGAACAAGAATAGCGGCAACCAGGCCGCGATCGTCTCCGTCTGCCTGAGCCCCAGGATCTCGTTCCCCACTCCGTGCTGAAACACCAGCACCAGCACTCCGTACGTCGCACCCACCGATAGCAGGTTCATCACGAGAGCCTTGATCGGCACCACGATCGACCTGAATACCACAAGCAGCAGGAAGAAGCTGAAACCCAGCACGAACACAAACACGATCGGCGTGTACTGCGCCACCATCGCGAACATGTCGTCCGCAATGGCCGACTCTCCGCCCACCAGCACATCGGCGTCCACGCCCGCAAACGCGGCTGGCACGTAGTCATCACGGAGCCGGTCTATCGCGTCGTAAGCGGCGTCCTCAAACGGATCGGCCGCGATCAGCACTGATACGACCTCCAGGTCGCCGGCTTCGTTCACCTCCGTCGTCACGGGTCCAAACATCGGATCGTCACCCAGCGTCGCCGTCAGGCGCTCGATCCCGGCCTGGACCGCTGGGGCGCTCACGTCCGGCGCGTCTACGACGATCTCCGTTGGCGAGAGCAACCCCGCAGAGAAATCCTCCGTCAGTATCTCGAACGCCACGCGCGAGTCGCTGTCCTCTGGATACGTACTAACCCCCGGCAGCCCGCTGTCTATCGTGAGGTACGGAGCCGCTGCCGCGAGCAGCAACCCCACGACCACCACGATGCTGACTATCGGCCTCGCCATCACCATGCGTGCCGAGCGGCCCCAGAAGCTCCCCTCATCGTCCCCACTCCGGCCAAGGAACGGCAATCGCAGCGCGTTGATCTTGTCGCCCATCAGGCTCAGTATCGCCGGCAGGAGCGTCAGCGCTGCCAGAACCGATACAATCGCCACCGTCACCGACCCCGTCGCAAGGCTCCGATATATGTTGGACGGGATAATCATCATCCCCATCAGTCCAACCACCACTGTGCCACCCGAGAACAGAACGGCCCTGCTCGACGTAGCTCCCGCCTTTGCAATCGCCTCCTGCTTGTCGAGGCCCGCTCTTAACTCTTCCCTATATCGGTGCACGATGAAGAGCGAGTAGTCGATCCCCAACGCGAGGCCGATCATGGTGACCATGTTGATCACCAGGAAGTTCAGCTCGAACGCCTCGCCTATCAACGCCACCGTTCCGACAGAAATGATTATCGACACGACCGCCATCAGCAGCGGGATTCCCGCAGCGAGCACGGCACCGAACACGAGGAGGAGTATGATCAGCGCGATCGGAATCCCAATCATCTCGCCCCTCTGCGCGTCCCGGTCGGAAATCTCGTTCGCCTCGTGGTTGATGCTGGCGTGCCCGGCCGTCAGTACCCGGAACCCCTCGGCCTCATCGGCTTCCTCGACAAGATCGACGAGCGGCGCCACTTCATCAGTCGCGTCCGACTCATCGTAGGCCAGCACCACCGGCAATATCGTCGTATCGCCGTCCACCGACACCAGGCCCGGGTCACCGATCTCGTAGAAGCTCGACGCCTGCTCAACGAGCCCATCCAACCCACGGATCCGCGTCAGGAGATCGCCCACGAACACCTCGAACGCCGGATCGTCGACGTTCGCAGCCTCGGACACGACGATCACTGTCTCCGTCGCACGATCGGGGCCCCTCAGCTTGTCCTCGATCAGATCGCTGGCCCGCGTCGACTCCGGGTTGTTCGTGAGGGAGATATCCGACGTCAGAACATCACCCACACCCGATGCCAGGAATCCACCCACTAGCAGTAGAGCCAACCAGATTCCGACGACGATCCATGGCCGGCGCGCGCTCGTGCGCGCGAGGCGCTCTGTTACTCCAGGTTTAGCCACAATCAGATCCTCTCGCGATTTTGTTCCAGCTTGCCGTCATCACCCCGGCGATTCTATGCGCCAGATCACAGGTTCGCCTTCGGTTGATCGGGCGAGGGTTGACTGCCTGGGTCGTCGAAGAAACTTCGTAGCCCCTCCTGGAACCGGCTCAGGTCGGGCTCTCCATCCGTAGCGAGGAGCCGCTCCATGGATTCAACCCAGACCCTGGTAAGCTCCCTGGAGTCGAGAGCAGCAGGGTTCACTGTCCAGAGCAGGAAAGAACCCTGCATCGTCGCGTGCATGAGGGTGGCGACCGCAGGGCGATCTACGTCCGGGCGGATCAGACCGGCCTCCTGGCCTATCCGGAGAGCGTTCTCGAGAAGAGCTGCTCCATCACGGATGAACCCGGTCATAGCCTGACGCGCCCACGGATCTCTGGCCGCCTGGGCCCAGACTTCTGCGAACAGCCGGTCGTCCTCGTGGTCTTTCCGGAGGTGCTCGAGCCAGTAACTCGCAAGACGCTCCAGGACGTCCCTGAGGGACACGGCAGGAACCAGCGCGGAAATCTCCAGGTGCTGGTCTGAAATGTGATCGGTCAGGATCACTTTGAATAGCTCCTCTTTGCTAGCGAAGTGGTGATACAGCGCGCCGTTCGAAACGCCAGCCGCTTCCGCGATGTCTTCGATGGTCGCCTGACCGAATCCGCGATCGCCGAAGAGTTTTCGCGCTGCATCGAGAATCTTCGTGCGGGTCTCTCGTGCCCGCTGCCGGGGCAAGGTCTCTCGGATCATGTGCCGGACTCCTCCAACTAGCAGAGTGCCTGCTCTATTACCGAGTGCCTACTCTGTCACAGAGCAGCCGCTCCGTCAAGTACTCGCATAGATCTCGGCGTGCCCGGACGCCGACGTTTACGTGCCCTGAGTCCTCCCTCCCGGGACCGCCTGCGTCGGAGGGCGGCCCGGCAGACGCAGCCGCCGCCGATCCTATCAAGAGGACGCGCTAGCTCCGTCGCCTCAGACACGCCGGCGCCATAATAGCCAGGAGCCGGTCAAATGACCGGCTCCCTTGTCTGTCGGCGGCGGGAGGGGGTAACCGCACCGCTTCATCTACTTCACACTCTACCCGGTCGCCCCACGCCCGGGTGTAAGCTCGCTTACGCTGCCAGCCTTCCTTCGTCAGAAGTCGCCGGCAGAGGGGAGACAGCCGCGTGCCAGGCTCTCACCTGAGATCGCAGGCCGACTCGTTGGCACGCCTGTCACCATCGCCGGGACTAACGAGTGGCGGCCTATGACTTTGAGGCACGGAACTGGGACGAGAAGCGAACGCCATCCTTATTGAACGGCTCTTCGGCGGCTTCCTCCACCGCCGGCGTGCTCGCCGCTGAAGCTTCGACGGCCGGAGCGTGCTCCTGCTGGCCGGCCTTCCCCTTGCCCTTGGCGCTGGCCGTCTTGGGCTTCTTCTCCTCGGCGCCTCTATCCGCTGGCATCGTCAGCGATACGACGGGCTGGTGATGGACCTGCATCTGGAACTCCTCGGCTGTGAACACCCGCACCCGTTCCTGCTCATACCCGGACTCGAGCAGTGTTTCGACGAGGCGTGCCGCCTTATCTGGGCTTTCCATGACGTTTATCTCGCCGTGGGCAGAGTTGTCCAGGTCCGCCACCACCACTATTACTGTGCTCGACATTGGCGCCCTCCTGCTATGGTCACGGCCTTGCGTAAGGCAGCGTTCTTCGAGTCCTTAGACGACTCCCGCTGTCAATCGTTGCAAGTCGTCCACCATCGTTGAGGAATGGTGAAGAGCTCATCGGTTGAGCGAGGGCAGAAGGTGCAGGCGGCCACGCTCGCACGATATCGACTGGCAGGTGAGCCGGGGCCAGGAGCGGCACGACCCCGAAAGGACGTCAGGAATAGAGTTGGCTCCCGGGACAGGACTCGAACCTGTAACCTAGCGGTTAACAGCCGCCCGCTCTACCAATTGAGCTACCCGGGAGCGCGTATCTGACAGTCTACCCTTGCCTGGCTGCCGAGCCAGGATTCGAACCTGGACCATGGGATCCAAAGTCCCGTGTGCTACCGTTACACCACTCGGCACTAGGGCCGGCGTATGCGTCTTTGGTGCCGAAGGCCGGACTCGAACCGGCACGAGGGTTACCCCTCAGCAGATTTTGAATCTGCCGCGTCTGCCAATTCCGCCACTTCGGCTAAGGCAGCCGACTAGCAAGAAAGCGGGCCGTGACCCGCTCCACCACTCCATCGTAGCGAAAACACCACTCCGTTTCAATTGCGCGGCACATGCCCCTGCGTGACCCATCCCCTCCGACGCCGGTCCACAGCGTCGTCTCGCCGCTTACCCGTCCAGATCGAGCACCGCGTACAGGCCGAGGTGATCGGACGGGAAGAGGTCCGCGTTGTCCGTCGCCGGCTGATCGAACGCGAGCCCCGCCTCGACAATCTTGAACTCGGGCGACACGTAGATGTAGTCGAGCGTGCCCGCCGGCGCGTCGTCGTACGTGTTGACGGGCGTCGGCCACGTCTTCTCCGGCTCGTGACCGTGTGCTGTCTCGTACGCCGAGCGAAAGCGCCTCTTCATGACGTCGATGACGCGCTCGCCCGCATACGAGTTGAAGTCGCCGCTGACGACCGTCGGCAGGGCCTCGTGCCGGTCCAGCCAGCGCAGGATGTACTCCGCCTGCTCGGCGCGCTCGTCGGCCGCCTCCGGTGGGTGGTGCAGATGCGTGTTAACCAGCGCGAACCTCGCGCCGCCGGCTGCATAGACCATCCGCTGAGCGATGCGCTCGAACGACATCAGGTCCAGCACCTCGTGCTCGACGCACTCAACCCTCGCCAGCGTGCCGATGCCGAAGATGCTCGCCATCAGGCCCGGCGTCGTGGCGTGCTTGATGCGATAGTGTTCCTGGTCGGCCAGGCGCTTGTTCACTTCGCGGCTGACTTCCATCCCCTGGTCGATCATCAGATCGATCTCCTGGAAGCCGATCACGTCCGGCATCAGCTTCACGAGCTGGTCGACAACGAGAGGCTGCCGCGATTCCCAATCGCCCATCCGGTTGAAGAGGTTCAGGGTCGCCACCTTGACTCTGGGCATTGCGGCGATAAGAGTACTACAACGCCTGCCGAAGACGTACTCAGCCCCCGCCGGAGGCTGCTGGCGGGGGCTGAGAGAGGGGGTGCCTCTGGGGTATTTACTCGGCGAAGGGCGGGGCGTCGGCGCGCGTGCCGGCCCAGCTCAAACCGTCCAGCGCGCCGGACAGGCTGTAGTCAACGCCCTCACCCGTGATCGCGACCTCGGCCGTGTCGGTCTCCGTGTCGACCCTGAACGTGTACTGTACCTGGACGCGCGTGCCGTCCGGCTGCCACAGTCCGCCGGCGCCGGTTGCGGTAACTACGCCGTCCTCCCACGTCACGTCGCGAACGCCACCGTTGTAGTAGCCCATCTCGTCGCAGTAGAAGCGGAACGCGCCGCCTTCCTTCTTTGCGGACTCGTGCGCACGCAGGTCGATGGTGGCGCCCGTGTCGTCATCGTGCGCGATCGTGCCGATGGCGACAGCGAGTAGCGCATTCGGGTCCCTCGGTGGCTTGTTCGGGCGCTCGACGGACGGGCCGTCCGTGACCGCCTCGTCGGTCTGCGGCTCGCCCGTCTGGGCCGCGGACGTGCCGTTGAAGGCAACGATCGCGGTGATCGTCGCCAGGACCGCGACGATCAGTCCGCCGCCGATAAACGTGAGTCGCTTCGTCGTCATTCTCCGTCTCCTTCTGCCAGCTAGGGCTCGGTCGATGAGAACGACTCTAAGCAGCGCGGCTTAAGGCGCCATTAAGCGAAGATGAGAATCCGCTAACGTACGTCGCGACTGTGCCCTGACAACACGTAGTATGCTGTCAGGGTGAAGATCGACGTTGATGCTGACGGCGAGGTCACACCCGAGAATCGTCGTGGGCTTCTTGCAGCAGCGACCTTCGAGGCAGACGGCGACTTCGGTATGAAGATCTCGTCCTGGTCCTTTACGTGCCCTGATTGTCGTGACGACGCCGATGCCGAATGGCCCGTCACCATCGTCCGGGGAACGCCGTACAGCCACGAGTGCTGAACCGCCTGTACGGGTGGATGAGGTCCTACGTCGCGGAGAGCTCGGCCACCGCCGCCGCTGCCAGCGTCGCCGGCTCCCCCGGCGACGCCTCAACCTTCGCTCTGGCAAAGACGTACGTGACGCTCGTGACGGGCCGGCCCGTCGCCTCCTGCACCCCGTGAACGTACAGGCCCGCCTGTAGCTCGTACTGCCGCAGCCGCTCCTCTACGGCGTCGGCCCGAACGTCGTCCGTCTTCCAGTCGATCAGCTCGATCCCCTCCGCCGTCTCAATCAGCAGGTCCACGAAGCCCTCCAGCACGGCACTGTCCCGCCTGACCACGAACGGCGCCTCCCGTAGAGCGCGCGTCGCCGCCGCGGCGCGCCGCCAGGCGTCAGACTCCCGCACCACCCAGCTCACCAGCCGCACCACCTCAGTCTCGCGGTGCGGGATCGCCTCCGCGACCGCCTGTGCCCGACAGAACGCCTCGATCGTCGCGTCGGCCGGGTCCAGAGGCAGGCTCTGAATCGCAGCGTGTACGGCTCGGCCCAGACGGGTGCCGGCGCGCCCGCGCGACCACGGCTCGGAGGCGTCTGTCTTCTCGTTCTTCTGGTCGCGGATCGCCGTCGCGCTCGTGTAGCGGCGCGTTGTCGCAGTGCTCACCAGCGCCGCCCGCCCGGCGTCGAAGCGCTCGCCATCGAGTCCGTCCGCCAGCTCCACTGTCAGTCCGGCCAGCCGCGAGCCGGCGACCGGCGGGATCGAAGACGGCACATCCAGCTCTTCGGCGTGTTCCTGCGCGCCGTAATCGATCAGGCGCTTCGCCCAGGGCTCGCGCTGATTCGAGGTATGGTACAGCGACACGATCAAGTGATCGCGCGCCCGCGTCGACGCGACATAAAGCAACCGGTCCATCTCAGCGGAGACATGCTCAAGCTCCGTCGCGTGCAGGTCGCCGTACGCCCCGAGTTCGAAGACACGGTTGGCTCCCTTCGTCCCGGCGCGAACGCCGGCGCGCCGGGCGGCATAGTCCGCCAGGTACGTCGGGTAGTCGTTCCTGTTGATCGTGACTCCGAGACCGCCCAGCATCACGATCGGGAACTCGAGACCCTTCGCGGCGTGGATCGTCATGATGCGGACTGCTTCCTCGTCGTCGTCGATACCCGCGCCCTCGTGGTCGACGATCATCCTCTCCGACTGCCGCTCCAGCCACGACACGAACGCGCGCAGGCTCTCGGGCCGGGAGCGCTCGAACGCCCGCGCCTGCTCGACCAGGAAACGGGCGCGACGGAAGGCGTTGCGGTCGCCCTGATCGATCGTCCCCGCCTCGACAACCCGGCGCTCCCAGACGAGCTTCTCGACGAGCCCCGCCAGCGACGTCTCGTGCCGGCCTTCGTGGTAGCCCCGCAGGATGCGGAGCGCCTTCGCAACGGGGCCCGTCCGACCATCGAGGTCGCCGCGCAGGTAGTCGAAACGCCCTCTGTTGTCGGTCGCGAAAGCCGCAAGGTCCACGTCGGAGCAGGCGAACGCCGGGCTGCGCAGAGCCCCGGCAACCGCCACCTCGTCCGCCGGGTCGTCAACGGCGGTGAGGCAGTTGATGATGTCCCTCACCT
>JAJCYV010000033.1 GCA_029262695.1 Chloroflexota bacterium
GCGCTTTCCCGCGAGAAGAACTGGCCGGAGGATCTGCTCAAGCGCGCGCTGACCCTGGGCGCGCCGGCCGCCATGCTCATCCAGCAGATGAACGCTGGCATCACCGCGGAACAGGCCGCGAGCTTCATCGCCAATCAGGAACGGATGCGCAGCGGCGAGGGCGGAGCGATCGAGCTGGACCTCTCCTGGATGAAGGTGCCGACGGAGTGGGGCATCCGCGTTTCCCCGGGCAAGAAGGGGCTCACCACCGGCATGATCAACGTCGGCACATACGCCGACATCCCCGACTTCTGGCCCCACCACACGGAGATGCCGCGCGGCGCCTACCCCATCCCCGGTATCCCGGCCATGGGCTACTCCATCTACGAAAAGGCGGAGCTCTGGGCCGAGAACGCCGCCGACCTCTACGAAGAGGCGATTCAGCGCCGCTGGCGCCCTTCGACCGACGTCCCGTGGGAGTCGATGGAAGACCTTCCGGACGCCGTCGAAAAGGCAGTTTGCCAGCTCTGCACGCACATCAGCGAGCGGGCGCTCGTCGCCGGTGACATCGTCGGCAAATGGCTGCCGGAGATGTCCTACGGCTACCACGAGGTCAAGCTTTACCTTTCGTCTGCTGAGTTCGACGTCGCGCGCTGGTTCGAAGTCTTCCGCAAGCGGGCGCTCTCCAACGGCGGCGGCCTCGGCATCCAGGCACCCGGTTACTTTCACCGCACCATGATCGACGGGCGCGCCTGGACGGAGACCTCCGCGGCGCTGCACATCCTCGCCTCCAGCCAGCTAATGATGCTCTTCCAGATCGGCTACTACACCGCCCACAACGACGCTGAGCGCACGATCTTCAGCTACTGCATCCAGGACGTCGCCCGCCAGCGCGGGTACGGTTCGCAGCACCTCAAGTTCTTCCTGAGCAAGCACAGTGAGCGCCGCCAGGAGATAAGCCACGTCCTCAACAAGTACGAAGTGATGCTGGACTACGAATGGGACGCCGACGAGCAGCTGCGCGGAGCGCTCATGATCCTCCTCGGCGGCGGCTCCTCACCCGAACAGATCGCCGAAGGCGCCGGCAAGCTGGAGTACTTCCGCAGGCGCTGGGCCAGGGACTACGTTGACCAACTCGCAGCGGCCGGCCTCGTCGAGCGCCGCGGACAGGTGCACCGCAGCATCATGAAGTACATCAGCGAGCCGGAAGAGGCCGCCGCAGCCGCGGCCTGACCGCCGGGACTAGAACCCCGCCGGTATTAGAACAAGGAGTCGCCCCATGGCACAGGAAGTCAAGACAAAGGCCACCTTCCCCTCCGTTGAGTGGTTCAACGCGCTCACGGAGATCATCAACGCCGACGAGGCCTACAAGCGCCACGGCACCTGCGACGCCAGCGTTGGCATCAAGGTCCCGGGAGCCGGCAAGTACTTCGTGATCACCTTCGAGGCGTTCGAGGTTGAGGACGTCAAGGAGACCGACGAGGCGGCGGCCGAAAACACGGACTTCTGGATCGAGCAGTCCTACGAGAAGTGGCAGGAGATGATCAAGAACATCGCCGACAACGGGCAGGCGGACCTCCACCACACCCTCAACACGCTGGACATCGAGGACCCGAACGGCCTTGCCCGCTCAAACGACGGCTACCGGCGCGACCTCTTCTACCGCTTCAACCAGTCGTTCCAGCACTTCTTCGACGCCACGCACCAGATCGACACCAACTTCGCGTAGGCCGGTCCGGCTCTCGTAGCGGAGGCCTTCAGGCCTCCAGGCTTCGTCTCGCTACCGGAGCGCCGTATGGAAGGCTGAAGCTTTCCGCGACGAGGTTTGGCCGGCACCTCGCCGCGCGTGGACGGCCGTCTACCTGAACTCGATCCGCGGCAGGATGCGCCCTTCGATCTCCGCGGCGATCGACCGCGCCGACACGCCCCGTGACATCAGGCGCTCCAGCAGCCCGCGCCGTGGCCGCACAAACTGAAGCCGCGGCTTCTGCGGCAGGTCCGCCAGTGCGCGCGCCTTCTTAACGGCGGTCTCGAAGTCCCCCAGCTCGTCGATCAGCCCCATCTCCTTCGCCTTCGCCCCGGTGTACACTTCGCCCGTGGCGTACTCGCGCACCCTGGCGGCGTCCAGGCCTCGCGCTTCGGCGACTGAATTCACGAACCAGTCGTAGTACTCGTCCGTCAGCTCCTTCACCTTCGCCTGCTCCTCCGGCGTCGGCTCATTCCATGGCTGGAACATACCCTTGAGCTTGCCTTCGTGGGTCATGTCGACTCGGACGCCGATCTTCTCAAGCAGCTCCTGGACTACCGGACGTATGAAGATCACGCCGATCGAGCCGACGAGCGAGGTGGGCATCGCGACGATGTGCCCGGTGCCGCAGGCGACCAGATAGCCGCCGGAGAGGCCCGAGCCCATAATCGATGCCACGGTCGGCTTCTTCTTCGATAGCTTCCTGAGCTGGCGGAAGATGGCATCGGAAACGGGCGCGGAACCGCCCGGCGAGTCGATCTGGACGACGACCGCCTTCACGCGCGGGTCCTTCGCCAGGCCCCGGATCGTGCGCACCATGTCCAGCCCGCGCACCTGCTGGCCGATGGCGCCGCTGATTTCGAGTACGGCGACGCGCGGCCCCGTCCACGGCAGGGCGATAGCTCGTGATTGTGTCATGGCGACTCCTTCTGGGCGACCAGGGGGGCAGGAGTGAGTATATCGCGTTGTTGGCAGTTCGATCTCGACCCTCGACACCATTATTCCAGATACAGAAGTGGCCCCGGGACGGGACCGGCCTCTCTCTTCCAGCCGTTACAGTCCTCGTCCGTTGCGCTAGCGGACTATGCGCCTTCGCGGCGGCGCATCATCATTGCCGCACCACCACCGATGATGACCACCGCGGCGATGACCGCCACGATGATGCCGATGATGATGCCACTGCTGGAGCCACCGTCGTCGCCATCACCAACGGACGAACCGTTCTCGTCCAAAACGAAGCAAGTGGGGCAGGCCTCAGCGCTCGGCGGGCCGCCCGGGCCGGTGCCGTCGCCGATCGTGACTACCTTTTCGATCGTGACGGTCGACAGTTCGCCGTTCTCGACAGACGGGTCCGGGTCACAGGCGTCACCGATCTGGTCGGAGTCTTCGTCGGCCTGGTTGTCTTCCGCTTCGCCGTTCGCGTGGAGCGGGCAGTTGTCCTGGCGGTTCGAGTAACCGTCGGCGTCCTCGTCGGAGTCGGTCCCCCCGGCCGCCGGGTCGTCGTTCGGGTCGCAGGCGGCGTCAAGGCCGTCGACGTCCAGGTCGCCGTCCACCTGCACCCGCGGATTGCCGACGTTCGGGTCCAGCGCACAGGTGTCCAGTGTGTTCTCATAGCCGTCACCGTCCGAGTCACGCAGGCCCGCCGCGATGGCGGTGAACGTGTAAGTGCCGCTCTGTGGATTGACCATGATCGGGTCACCATCGGCCGTCTCGCCGAGCTCCAGATTGAGAACGGTCAGCGGCGTACAGAAGTCCGTGATGACACCGGGGCTCGGATCTAGATCCGGGTCACCGGCGTCCTGGAGGAACGTCACGCTGGGATAGCCCAGGTCTTCGTCGGTGGGTATGAGGTCGTCAACGAGCGTTCCCGGTTCGAAGATGAGGAATTGCAGCAGGACCGGCGTCCCGGCGACGATCGTGATGCCGGCGGAGCGCCGGATCGGCTGCTCATCTACGATCCGGTCGATGAAGTCGGGGTAGTGGTCGATGGCGTCGTCGAGGCCGTTGCCGTCATTATCCTCCGCAAAGTCCTCCGTCAGGCTATCGTCTTCATCGTCCATGGAAACGGTGTCGCCACGGTCGAGGCTGGCGTTCAGCATGTCGAACACCACCGGGACCTCCTGATTGCACGGAGAGTTGATGAGCCCCAGCGTGGCGCCCGAAGTCACGGTCCCGACGGACGCACCGATCGGGATCTCATCTCCGGGAATGATTCCCCATTCCCGTGGAAAGAAGTTGATGTCTGCGGCGAAGTTGACGTCTCCGATGGGCAGGTCAAAGCTCGCGATGACGTCGGATGGCACCTCAGGCTCTGGATTCGTAACGGTGAAGTCGGCCTCAGGGTTGAACGTCTGTGCACCAGTCGGGTCAGCTCTGCCCACCAGGACCACGACCGCCAGTGTTACGGCCAGAGCCCCCAAACTCAAGAGAGGCTTATGAATCACGTCGATCGTCCTTTCCTTCAATTTCGGTCCACCTTGATGTCTACTCATGTTTCTGCTTGTCATGCTGGGGCCTCGTTTAGTAACCTACATGCTGCATGTATGTATACATTCATACCGCGTGCATGTCAACCTTGAGGCAGGAGCGCCCGAAGCTGATAATCGAGCCATGAATCCTCGCAAGACGAAAGCGGACCAGTCTGAGGCCACGCGCGCAGCACTGATCGCGGTCGGTCGAGAGCTGTTTGCTACGCGCGGTTACGCGAACACGTTCACGGATGAAGTGGCGGACCGGGCCGGCGTCACACGCGGCGCTTTGTACCATCATTTCCGCCGCAAGGAGGATCTGTTTCGGGCGGTCTACGGGGATGTGGAACGAGAGCTGATGGAGAAGATCATGGCCAGGATCGCTCCATCAGGCGTTCGTCTTGACGCCTGGGAGCGTCTGCGCGTCGGTGTAGAAGCGTTTCTCGAACTCTGCCTCGATCCGGCGGTGCAGCGGATTACGGTGCTCGACGCGCCGTCTGTCCTGGGCTGGGACGCCTGGCAGGACATCGATTCCAAGTACGGCTATGGGTGGTTGCTGCGTGCCAGTCTTCAGGCGGCGATGGAGACCGGCGCGATTGAGATGCAGCCGATTGAGCCTCTAGCCGCGTTCATCTTTGGTGGCCTGATGGAAGGGGCGATGCTCATAGCGCGCTCAGACGACCAGGAGGCCACGAGGCGGGAGGTTGCGAAGGCGGTCGAGCGTCTCATGCAGAGGCAGGGGAGCGCCGACGAGAAGAGGGGAACCGGGCCGCAGTAGCGGTGCGGCGCACTATCGCCGAGTGGCCAGCCGCAGATCGATGGGCTGGCGATGCTTACGAGAGGGCGTCCAGCTCCGCCAGCGTCTCGTCGACGGAGGGGATCTCCCACTGCTGAAAGCCCAGGTGGGCGTAGCGCACGACCCCGTCCTTATCGACGATGAACAACCCGGGTCGTTGCCCCAGCGAGATCATCGCGCTCTTCACGTCATACATGCGGAACACTTCGCGGTCCGGGTCAGCCAGGCGGGGGAATGTGATCTCTTCGCCATCGAAGAAGGAGCGCGCCGATTCGAGCGTGTCGGGAGCGATGGCGACAACCTCGGCCCCGCGCTCCGTGAACTCTGAGTACCTGTCCCGCAACTGCGAGAGATGACGTCGACAGAACGGTCACCGGAAGCCGCGCAGGAAGACGAGCACAACAGGCCTTCCCCGAAACGACGAGAGAGACACCTGGCTCCCATCGATCGCCTCCAGCGTGAAGTCAGGCGCTTCCGAGCCAACGGCGACGGTTTCGCTGTCCACCGGCATAGCGCCCGCATCGTAGCCTCGCTTCGGCGCGGGCGTCAAACGGCGCCGGGCGTGCTATCATCTTTGCGCTTCTCTGATGCGTATCATTCTGTTCTCCGGCCGCGGTGGCAGCGGCGTCAGCACCCAGTCTGCCGCCACGGCTATCGCCGCGTCCCGCCTGGGAAAGCCGACGCTGGCCTTCAGCCTCGGCTCCGGGCTTGGGCACGCGTTTGGCATCGACACCCGCGCCGCCGTCACGAAGGCCGGCGACAACCTCGACGTTGTGCAGGGCGTCGCGGCCGGTGAGGACGCCTTCCGCGAGTGGGTGGCGGACCTGCTCGACTTTCGCAGCATGGACCCGGAGCTGGCAGACGACTTCGCGGCGCTCCCCGGCATCAACCACATCGGCCGCCTCCTCGAACTGGAGGAGCTGATCGCGTCAGAGCGCTACGAAGTGATCGTGCTGGATGCGGCGCCGCTGGAGACGTTCCTTGACCTTCCCGGCGCGCTGGAGTCGGCAGCCCGCTGGCTGGCCCTGGTCTTCTCGTCCCGCCAGCAGAGCGTCTTCGAGCCCCTGGTGCGCGCCTTCGCGGCCGACTACGCGAACACAGGCGAGGGCGTCTTTGACACGGGCCGCGAGCTGCTGACCCGCCTCGCCAAACTGCGCGACCTCATGATCGACCACGAAACAACCTCGGTCCGCCTCGTGGTCGCTCCGGAGGACGGGACCCCCCGCGCTCTGCAAGAGGCGTCCGGCGTCCTCGGCCTGTTCGGATACTTGAAGGACGTCGTCGTCGTCTCGCGCCTCCTCCCGGACGCCGTGCAGGACGAATTCTTCGCCGCGACGCGAAGACGTGAGGCCGAACTACTCGATGGCGTCCGAGCGTCCACCGCCGCCCCCGTCCTCACCTGCGACCTGCGGCCCGAGCCCCCGCACGGTGAGGAAGCGCTGCTCGAACTCGCCCGCGAGGTCTACGGCGATCGAGACCCCGCCGGCGTCTTCTCCAGCGGCGAGCCGCACCAGTTCTCGCGCGCCGGCGGCAGCTTCGTTCTCGAAGTCGTCGTGCCGTTCACCAGCCGAGAGCATCTGAAGCTGGAGCAGGCTGACGACGGCATCGTCATTCACCTGAACGGCCGGCACCGCCTGTTCGCGCTGCCGGACGAGATCGGCCTGCGCGAGGCGAGTACCTGGTCGCACGACGGCCGCGTGCTGCGCGTGACCATAGAGTGACGGCGGCAGGGTAGTCCTGGTGAAACTCGGGGTATCTCTGGCGAAGGCTGGCGGCTAGTCTGGGGCGCTGGCGTGGCTCTCGTCCATGATGAGGCGCAGCGCCGATACCATCTGGGCAATGTTCAGGTTGCGATAGACGGGGAAGCTGAAGAGCGCCCCTTCGTTCACGGTGTACGTATTACGGCGGCCCACGCGCCTCTTGCCGATGAAGCCGTTCTCCTCCAGCTCACGCACGATCTGGTAGACCGCGCGCTCCGTCAGGTCCGTGCCGTGAGCGATCTCGCGCAGGGTTGCGTCGGAGTTCTGGAACAGGTGCGTCAGCACGAGGCCGTAGTTGCTCAGGAAGTTCCATTTCTTTGGCACTGTACTCTCGTCCTCGCATTACCCTTCTGAATTTCGTCGGGTTATTGTAACGAACAGGGTTGACACCCTTTTCGCAGCGTCCGTAAAGTGAATCTGCACTAATCGGTACAAATCTCCGCGGAGCAGTGCACCCGACGGGCGCAATGCATGAAGCAGAAAACTACCTTACGCTATACCGATATGAAATTCAGGTGTCATTATGCACGTGACGCCTACCACTGTCCAGTAGCGCGCACACACGACTTCTTTCACTCATGATCCAATCCGCGCGACGCGAACCAGCGCTCCGAACGGCCCGTAGAAACGGGCAGGACGGGTTCGTCGAGACCTACAAACAGTACTACCCCCGCCTCTTCGCCTACATATACGCCCGCGTCGGCAACACCCACCAGTCCGAGGATATAGTCTCCGACGTCTTCGAGCGCGTCTACCTGAAGCTAGACTCTCTGCGAGACCCGGACGCCCTGGCGACCTGGCTCTTCACGATCGCCCGCAACGCCATCGTCACCCACGTTCGCAAGCACAGCCGTGAGACCGTCGTTGACCACGACGTCATGATCGAGCTTTCGCCCGCCACCGCCTCCGTCGAGTCCGAGGTCATGCACCGCGAGGACCTCGCCAGCGTCGCCCGCGCCGTGCGCACCTTCTCTCAGCGCGAGCAGGACATCATCTCGCTCAAGTTCGACGCCGAACTGATGAACGCCCAGATCGCCACGGTCATGGGCCTCACCGAACAGAACGTCCGCGTCATCATCTTCCGCACGATTCGCAAGCTGCGGAAGATCATGGCCGCGCAGCGAACGGCCTAACGTTGGACACCGACCCGCGACTGATCCGCGGATTCCAGCTAGTCGCCGGGCTCATCGCGCTGCTCGTCCTCGTGCAGGCAGTCCTCGCCGGCCAGTTCCTGACGGGCGAGGAAGAGGACCTCGAGAGCGTGCACAAGATCGTGGGGTACGCGCTCTTCATCCTGGCGGTCGTCCAGCTTGCGTTCGCCTGGCTCGGCCGCGACGCCTGGCGCTACCGGATGGTGATCTGGTCGGTCGTCATCCTGCTTCTCACCGTTGCCCAGGTTGGCCTCGGCGACGCCAGCCACGACAGCAGCTCGGCCGAGGCGATCCACATCCCGGCCGGCGTGCTCCTCTTCTCGCTCACGAGCATCGTCACCATGCTCTCTTTCATGGACGAGCGCGCGAAGTCGGCCCTCCGAGGCACGGGCTAACGCCTGGGCCTCCCCTCCGTGGCCCGGCGTCTCCCCCGTAGCGGAAGGCTTCAGCCTTCCAGACACAGTCCCGCAACACACCGAGGGACAGGCTCTCCTACGGATCCGTTGGACAGCCTGGCAGGATGGGTGGGGCGATTACGTGGCGCCGCCCTTCGAGAGCCTCAGGACGAGCGGACAAGATGGGCGCTAGCGGTGGCCGATCACGCCCTCTGAGCGCAGCGCCTCTATCTCGTCCCACGTGTAGCCCGCCTCCAGCAGCACCTCTTCGCTGTGCTGTCCGAACTCCGGCGCCGCCGCGCGGATCCGGCCCGGAGTCTCGCTCAGGTTAACCGCCGGCGCCACGATCGGCAGCGGCCCGTGCTGGCCGTGTTCCAGCGTCGTCAGCATGCCGTTGGCCGTCACCTGGGCGTCGTCCTTCAGATCGCCGTACTCCCGCACGGCCTCGACCAGCAGGTCGTACTTACGCAGGTGCGCGACCCAGTAGGCGGCCGGTTGCTTCGCGAACAGCTCGTCCAGCCGTGCGATCAGGCCCACCAACTCGCCCGCGTTCATCCTTATCCACTCGACGCTCATCTCGGCCGGCTCCAGCGTCTCGCCGGTCGCGTCCGCCATCGCCTTGCGCAGCCCCGGCCAGTAGCGGCCAATCTGCGTCATGCCCAGCATGATCCAGCGGTTGTCGCCGGCCTTGTAGTGGTTCCACAGCGGGCTCGTCATCTTGCGCGAGATGCGCGGGATGGGCGAGCCGGCGTAGGTGTTCGACATCAGGTAGCTCGTGATGTTGAACGCCTGCGAGGCGATCACCGACTGCAGCAGCGAGCCGTCCACCATCTGGCCCTGACCGCTGCGCTCGCGGTGGAACAGAGCGACCATGATCCCGTACGACAACAGAAACGCGCTCACCTGGTCGGCGAAGCCGGCGAACGTCCGCGTCGGTGGCGTCTCCGGTTCACCGGTCACGCTCATGATGCCGCCGCGCGCCTGCGCCAGCGGGTCCAGCGCGGGCCGCTCGGCGTCGGGGCCTTCGAGGCCGAAGCCAGACGCCTGGCAGTAGATCAGCCGCGGGTTCAGCTCGCGTAGCGCCTCGTAGCCGATGCCCAGCCTGTCGCCGACGCCGGGGCGAAAGTTCTGGATCACGACGTCGGCGTCCTTCACGAGGCCGTAGAACACCTCGCGGCCGGCCTCCAACTTCAGGTCCAGCACGAGGCCGCGCTTGTTGCGGTTGTGCGTCTCGAAATACGCGTTGGGGCCGCCGGGGTTGGTCTCGTAGCGGATCAGCGAGCGGCCCGGGTCGGGTGAGTCCGGCCCTTCGATCTTGACCACGTCCGCTCCCCAGTCCGCCAGCATCGCCGTCGTCAT
>JAJCYV010000034.1 GCA_029262695.1 Chloroflexota bacterium
ATCGTCGTCGAGAAGGACGACGCGTTGGCGACCGACCTCGCGCGGGAGTACGGCGGCTCGGACGCCGTGACCATCGTCCACGCCGATGTGCTGAAGACGCCGCCGTCGGAGATTCTTCGGCGCGGTGGCGGCGCACCACCGTACGTCGTCGTCGGCAACCTGCCGTACAACATCGGCACGGCCATCCTGCGCGCGTTCCTGCGCTCTCCGGCGCCACCGCGGGCGATAGTGGCCACGCTACAGGCGGAAGTCGCCGAGCGGATTGCCGCCGGGCCGGGCCGAATGACGTACCTGGGTGTCGAGACGCAGGTGTACGCGGAGGCCAGGGTGTTGTTCAGGGTGCCGCCGCGCGCCTTCCGGCCGCCGCCGAAGGTGCACTCCGCGGTCGTGCGGCTCGCGGCCCGCCAGTCGCCGGCAGTGGCGGCCGGGGACGTGGACGCGTTCTTCGAGTTCGTGCACGCGGGGTTCGCAGCGCCGCGGAAGCGACTGCGGAACTCGCTGGCCGTCGGTCTCAGAGTCAAGGGGCCGGAGGTGGATACTCTGCTGGCGGCCTGCGGGATCGACGGGGCACAGCGGCCGGCGATGCTCGACATCGACGCCTGGCTCCGGCTTTTCGCCGCGTTCCGGCGAGCGTCATGATCAGCACCGTCGCGCCGGCGAAGATCAACTGGAGTCTGGAGGTGCTGGGCCGCCGGGACGATGGCTACCACGACGTGCGAACGGTGATGCAGGCGGTCGATCTATGCGACGAAGTGTCCGTGGATACGGCAGGGAGCCTAACAGTAGCGCGCAATTCGACGCCCGACGCTCCCGAGGACGAAGACCTGGTGATCCGCGCGGCGCGGGCGCTGGCGGCGGCGATCGGGCGCGAGGCAGAGGCTGCGGTCAGCGTCAGCAAGCGCGTGCCAGCCGCCGCGGGCCTGGGTGGTGGCAGCTCCGACGGCGCGGCCACGCTGCGTGTGCTCGACCGCCTGTGGGAGACGGGCGCGACCGGCGATCGCCTTCTTGAGGTCGCCGCGGGGCTTGGTTCCGATGTGCCGTTCTTTCTTCGTGGGGGAACCGCACTGGCCGAGGGGCGGGGCGAGCGAATCACGCCGCAGGCGGACGTCGGGGCGACCTGGCTCGTGATACTCGTGCCGCCGCTCACGATGTCCGAGAAGACGAAGCGCATGTATGCGGCACTCAGGCCGGGCGACTCTACGCAAGGATCGCACGCCGACGCCTTTCTGGCGCACCTGGCGTCCGGAAGGCCTGTGGTGGACGCGCCGCTCTTCAACGCCTTCGAGCGCGCGGCCTACGAGACGTTCGACGGTCTGTCGTTCTTCCGTGACTCGCTCACGCAGGCCGGCGCAGCGTCGGTTCATCTCTCTGGAGCCGGACCGGCGCTCTTTTGCGTGGCAAACGGTGAGCCGGAGGCGCGGGCGATCCGCTCTCGCGTGGCGCGCGTGCGGCGGGGGGAGAAGGTGCATGTCGTCCGCACGCTGACGACGGCGGAGTCGACGGCGGTGTGGTCTGACGGTGAGGCATCCGGATAACATGGGCGAATGACCGGCACGATCGTCGATATGCACGTACACACCGTGCGCGGCGCGGCCGACTCCTCGCTCAAGCCTGACCAGTTGATCGAAGTGGCGAAGGAGATCGGCCTCACCGGCGTCAACATCACGGAGCACGACCGCATGTGGGAAGACCATGTGCTGAAGGAGTTTCGGGAGCAGAGCGGCCTCTTCGTGAACCGCGGCATGGAGGTCTCGACGGACATGGGGCACATCATCGCCGTTGGGCTCACCGGGTATCTGCCGGGCATTCGCAGGGCGAAGGAGCTGAGGGCGGTGCTGGACGACCTTGGCGGGTTCATGATCGTCGCCCACCCCTTCCGTCATTTCTTCGACCCGATCCACTTCCGGCGCGAGGGCCGCCCACCGTTCGACATGACGCCGGAGGAGGCGGCCGAGCGGATGCCGATCTTTAGCCTCGTCGATGACATCGAGGTGGCGAACGGCGGCACGCACCTGAAGGAGAACCAGTTCGCGCTCAAGGTCGCGCGCGTGCTCGGCAAGCGGGGCGCCGGCGCCAGCGACTGCCACTCGACGCAGGGCGTTGGCTACTACGTGACGGTGTTCGAGGAGGAGCTTCGGGACGAGGCGCACATGCTGGAGTTGTTGCACGCGGGCCGCTACTACGCCGGTCAGGGGCTGCCCGAAGGCGAGCTCACGGCGTACGAGCTGGAAGAAGAAGTATCCACAACCGGCTGACAGGTTCCTCCCGACTTGCGGCCGGCCCGGTGCTATGATTGCGCCACTGTGGCGCTGGAATACGTAGCCTTTGACCTCGAGACGACCGGACTGGACGTAAAGCAAGACACGATCATCGAGATCGGCGCCGTGCGGTTCACACGGGACGAAGTGCTGGGCACGTTCGAGACGCTTGTCCGGCCGCTGCGTGAGGTGCCGGAGGTCGTCCAACAGCTAACGGGCATTCGCGAGGAAGAGCTACGATCGGCGCCGCCGCTGGAGGCCGTCTGCGGCGACTTCGAGCGCTTCATCGAGGGGAGCATCCTCGTCGGGCAGAACATCGTGCGCTTCGACGTCCCGATCCTCGACCGCGACGACATCCGCCGGCCGAAGCGCCTCTACGACACGGCCGATCTCTCGTACATCCTGATGCCGTCGCTCGGCGCGTGGAGCCTCGCGAAGCTGGCGGAGCGGTTCGGCGTTGAGTTCGACACGCAGCACCGTGCGCTTTCCGATGCGGACGCCGCCCGCAGCGTCTTCCTGAGTCTTCTCGAACGGGCCGTGGAGCTTCCGAACGAGGTGCTGGGGCAGGTCGCTCAGTGGCTGACGCCGACCGAGTTCCCCTGGAGCGGCTTCTTCCGCGATGCGTTCGACATGGCGGCGTCGCGCCCGCCGGTGAAGCGCCCGGTCCTGCGCCCGCCCGGGAACCTCGACCAGAGGCCGCTTAAGGCGAGTACGGACCCGGCGCCGGTCGATTCCGGGACGGCGCTGGCGGTACTGGCGTCGGCGGCCCGGCGCGACGACCTCTTCCCCGAATACGAGCGGCGTCCCCAGCAGGAGGCGATGACGGCGGCTGTGGCCGAGGCGTTCAACGACGGCAAGCAGCTGATGGTCGAGGCGGGCACGGGCGTGGGCAAGAGCCTGGCGTACCTGATCCCGGCGGCCTGCCACTCGCTGGCGAACCAGGGCCGCGTCGTCGTCTCGACCTCGACGATCAACCTCCAGGAGCAGCTTACGAAGAAGGACCTGCCGGCCGTGAAGGCGCTCTCGCCCGATTCCGGTCTGCGCTCCTGTCAGCTCAAGGGCCGGCGCAACTATCTCTGCCTCAAGCGGTTCAACGCGCTGCGGACAGCGGCGGCGCTTTCCGACGACGAAGCCTATCTGGCGTCGAAGATCCTCGTCTGGCTCGGCGACACGGAGACGGGCGACCGCGGCGAGATCCGGCTCTCGCCGCAGGAGGACGTCCTCTGGTCGCGGTTGAGCGCCGACGGCGCGTCCTGCACGTCGGACAACAGTCCGTTTGTGGTCGATGGTACGTGCTTTATGCTGCGTGCGCGCAAAGCGGCGGAGGCGTCGCACATCGTCGTCGTCAACCACGCTCTGTTGCTCGCTGATATCGGCACCGGCGGTCGCGTGATCCCGCCGTACGAGCACGTGATCATCGACGAGGCGCACAACCTGGAGGACGAGGCAACGCGCCAGTTCGGCTTCACCTGCCGCGAGCGCGAGCTGTACCAGCTCCTCGATGCCAGCGAAGGGGTCGTCCCCGCGCTCGGCAGCGCCCTGCGCACGGCGCCCGTGCTGCAGGAGGCGCGCCGCGAGATGGAGGAGCAAGCAGCGGCGCTGCAGGAGGCGGCAAAGGGTGCCCGGCCACGCGTCCAGCACCTGGCGGATACGCTGAAGGCGTTCCTGGCGCAGCAGGCCGCCCCGAACGCCGAACGCGACTCCAGGCTGCACGTAACCAAGGCCACGCGCGTGCAGCCGGACTGGTCGGACGTGGAGATCGCCTGGGAGAACTGCCGTCTCGCCCTCAGCAACATCGCGGCGCACCTGGGCCGGTTGCACGACTCGTTGATCAGCGCCGAGGAGCTGGGGATGCTGAACCAGGAGATCATCGTCGCGACGGTGGCGCAGTCGCTCGAGGGCGCCAACGGCTTCGTGAGCGGGCTGGCGGCGGCGCTGGAGGAGGACGACCCGGGCCGCGTCGTCTGGCTCGAGATCGACCGCGGCGGAGGCGGGATCGTCGTCTCGTGGGTGCCGCTGGAGGTCGATGGTCTCCTGCAGAGCGGCCTCTACGAAGACCGCCGCACGGTCGTGCTGACCGGGGCGACGTTGCGCACGCAAGATAGCTTCGAGTACCTGCAACGCCGCGTCGGCCTGCCAGACTGCGAGACGCTTGCGCTGGGTTCGCCGTTCGACTTCGAGAAGGCGGCGCTGGTCCTGATCCCGCGCGATATGCCGGGTCCGGGCTCGCCTGGTTACCTCGACGCCCTCTCCCACGCCGTCATCGAGTTGGCGCGCGCTTCGCAGGGCCGGGCGCTCGTGCTCTTCACGTCACACTCAACACTCCGCGCATCGCACTGGCTCGTCGCTGATGCTCTTAAGCGCGACGGGATCGAAGTGCTGGGGCAGGGCATCGACGGTTCGCCGCGTCAGCTTGTCCGCGCGCTCCGGGGTAACACGAAGGTCGTGGTGCTTGGCACGTCGAGCTTCTGGGAGGGAGTCGACGTTCCGGGCGATGCGCTCTCGCTTCTCGTGATGGCGCGCTTGCCGTTCGCCGTGCCGACGGACCCCGTGTTCGCGGCACGCTCGGAGCTATACGAAGACCCGTTCAACGAGTACGCGCTGCCGCAGGCGGTGATCCGCTTCAAGCAGGGGTTTGGCCGCCTCATCCGCAGCAAGTCCGACCGCGGCGTGCTCGTGGTACTGGACTCGCGCATCATCACGAAGCAGTACGGCTCCGCGTTCCTGCGAGCGCTGCCGGGCTGTACCGTGCGGCAGGCAGCGACGGAAGAGATGTCCGGCCATGTCGGGCAGTGGCTGGCCGCGCGCACTCCGGCGCAGTGAGGCCTCACCCCCGGCCCCTCTCCCGCGCCGGGAGAGGGGAGGACGGTTCGCTCGCAGGCTCGCGAATCCTTCTGCGGCACGTCGCAGACGAAGATTTGCCGGTGATCGAGGACTGGTGGCCCGAGGCCGCGGCGACCGTTCGCGGCGTCCGCGAGCCGATCATCGTTGACGAGCTACACGTGATGATCGAGGGAGCCGGCGCTGAGACGCTGGTGATCACGAGGGCTGGCGACCCGTCGCCGATCGGTCTGCTCGTCTGCGGACTACCGGCCGTCGGTTGGCTGGAGTTTCGGTTCCTGTCGCTGGCGGAGGGGCTTCGTGGCTGGGGCTACGGCTCCGAGGCCGTGGGGCTGATCGAGGACTCGGGCCGGGCGTCGCGGTTCGCGGCGGAAGTGTACGCCGGGAACGGGCTGGGCCTCTTCTTCTGGCTGCGGATGGGCTATCGTCCGGCGGAGGCGGGGGAGTTGCCGTGGCGGAAGCGAGAGCCCGAAGGTAAGATCGCGATGATTCGTGAACTGAAGGAGTGAGCTGTGGACGACGTTCTGAAGTACTGCGACGAGCACCACGATGAAGCGGTGGCGAAGCTCGTTGAGCTGTGCCGCTTCGAGACGGTGAGCGCGCAGGGCCGGGCGATCGAAGAGACGGCGGACTGGGTGGCCAGTGAGTTGCGAGACCTTGGTTTCGACGTGCAGGTCCTGCCGAAGCCGGAAGGCCCGCCGGCGCAGCCTGTCGTCTACGCCGAGGCGAAGGGTGCGTCGCCGAAGACGGTGCTCTTCTACGACCACTACGACGTGCAGCCGGAGGAGCCGCTCGACCTGTGGAAGACGCCGCCGTTCGAACCGGTGCAGAAGGACGGCAAGCTGTACGGTCGCGGCACGTTCGACAACAAGGGCAACATCGCCGCGCGCTTCGCCGCGATCCGGGCCTGGCGAGAGGCCCGCGGCGAACTGCCGTGCGGGATCAAGTTTTGCATCGAGGGGGACGAGGAGATCGGTTCGCCGTTCATGGAGGAGTTCGTCGAGCGGCACAAGGAGCTGCTTGCCGCCGACGCCTGCATCTGGGAGGGCGGCGGCGTGACGTGGGAGGGGTTGCCGATGGTCACGCTGGGCGTGAAGGGCCTCCTCTACGTGCAGCTGGATTGCGAGGCGATCAGCCACGACGCGCACTCGTCGTACGGCACGGTACTGCCGAACGCCGCCTGGCGTCTCGTCTGGGCGCTCTCGACGATCAAGGGCCCGGACGAGCGAATCATGATCGACGGCTTCTACGACGACGTGCGCCCGCCGACTGCGGACGAGCGCGCGGCGGTCGAGAAGCTACCCGATGGCGCCGCCGAGACGCTGAGGTCGTACGGCGTCGAGCGTTCGACGACCGGCGTCAGCGGCCTCGAGTTCAACGTCCGGCACCTGTTCGAGCCGACGGCGACGATCGACGGCCTGTCTTCGGGCTACGAAGGGGAGGGCCCGAAGACGGTGCTGCCGGCGAAGGCGATGGCGAAGGTGGACTTCCGGCTCGTGAACGACCAGGACCCGCACGATATCGAGCGCAAGGTTCGCGCGCACCTGGACGGGCACGGTTTCGAGGACATCACGATCACGACGCACGGCAGCGAGCACCCGGCGCGGACGCCCGTGACTGATCCGCTCGTGGCGACGATGGTGGAGGCCTGTCGCGGGGTCTACGGCAAGGAGCCGGTGATCCTGCCGACGATGGCCGGCACGGGGCCGCTGTATCCGTTCGTGACGACGCTCGGCCTGCCGACTGCCGATATCGGCATCGGCTATCCTGACGCCGCGATCCACGCGCCGAACGAGCACATTCGCCTGGCGGATTTCCGCGCCGGTACGAAGGCGGTGGCGGCGTTCCTGGGGGTTTTTGGGGGTTGAACGCAGCTACTGGATGATCAGGAACTTGTTACTGCTCGCGCTGTTGTTGTCCTGCGCGTCCAGCGGCTCTCCTCCGCCTGGATGACTGACCGAGAAGGTGACGGGCTGGTAGACGCCCGGAGGACCGGCGGGCGCGTGGCACTCGTAGAGAACGCGATACACCGCCCACTTGGTCTCTCCCGGGAGCAAGAGGCGTGACTCGATACCCGGCAGTATGAGATGGGGCGTCCGCGAGCAGCCGGACGGCGGGGGCACGTACAGGTTCAAGGAGAACTCGATATTCTCGACGTGATCGCCCTGGTTGCTGAATTCGGCGATCAGCCACATCGTGCGCGGGTCCGTGGCGGACAGATTGATGGCCGCCGGGCCGAGGGTGTTGACGGACTCTGCCGCCGGGTCGTGGTCAGCCATGTGGACAGAGGGAGAGCATTCCCAGCCGGTCGGTCCGTAGATCTCGGTCAACCCCGTCACGCAGATGTGATAGTTGCCGGGCGGTAGCGAGCCATCCTTGTTGTAAGTCGTTTCGTTCCAGTAGTTCTTGTTGCCGACTCCCGCCGACGTCAGCCAGTTCTCCCCTGTGTATACCCACGAGCCGCCATTCCAGACCTCAGCGTAGAAACGGTAGCCCGACTCGGCCCACTCCCGGTCGAGGAAGTCCACGTCCAGTGTGTCCGACGACAGCAACGTCAGGTCGAACTCATCCGGCGGGTCGGCGTAGTAGAAGCTCTCCACCAGGTCGATGTCCCCCTGAGTTGGCGAAACGCTACCGTTTGCGCACGGACCTGTGATCTGATTTCCGGATGGTGGGGCCAACGCGTTCATCACGCTGCTCGAACCGTCGGGATTGCACTCGATTTCGGAAGGAGGGTCGGCCTCAGGGTCGGCCTCGATGTAGTATTCGTCGAGGCCGAAGATGTGGCCCAGTTCGTGGCCTGCTAGGGCCTGCCACCCGTTGTCCGTGTATGTCCAGTCTACGTCGTCGAACCAGATGACTGGAAGATCGTTTGGATAATACGCCTCCCGGAGCGAGTCATAACTGTACTCGTATGGCACGCATCCAGCGCCGCACCACAGTGGAAACAATCCAGGGCTCACTGATCGGCGCATTAGCCAGAGCTTCTCACCGGAAGCTCCGCAGCTCTGGCTCAACTGCGTTCCGGGGAGGACTTGTTCCCAATCAGCGATGGCTTGTCGAATCCCGAGGGGTATTTCCAAGTAATTCGAACCCCACTCTGAACACACCTTGAGCGACTGGCCATCCATGACCCAGGACGGGCGGACACCCCACAGGCTTGGGCTGCTCGTCCCGCCAGCCGGGTTGAACTCTGGATTGGACACGACGAGCTCGTAGTGTGCGGCCTGGGCGACGTTCTCATTAGCCGAGACGAAGAGGAGCACTCCCACTGCCAGAGCTACTGCGACGAGCCCTGGCTTCAGCGCCATCGTGCGTTACTCCTTGGCTGCGATCGTGGCAATGGCGCCGATGGCGGGCTCGAACTTGGGCTCATCGCCAGACGCAATTCGTGTGTAGCCTAGTCCGTGGCCGTCGAATATGATCACTGAATGGCTCAGCCGCACTATGAGCGTTACAGGGTTGTCCGGGAGCAACGGCTTCTCGATCGTGCTGTAGTAGGAGCCAGCGGGAAGCGGTATGTCCTGGCCCTTTACTGATAGCGACGGGGGCGAGGGAGTTCCCACCTTCTGGGTTAGCTCCCAGAGGGCATCCAGAGTGGTCTCGGCCTCCGCTTCCTCCGACGGAGCGACGTTGATGTACGTCAGTCCGAAGTCATCGAATCGAACGCCTAACGGTATCGGGCCGGAGTCGGTTTGCTCAGACGTGGAATCACCCTTCCAGATAATGTGCCCGGGCCTTAGATCGCCGCCCCCAGAGCGCATGTAGCGCCAGCCTTCTGGTATCGGTATCTCAACGTCGGAGATTGTGATGGAATCAGGGGTGCCCGGAGCGGTTGCGTTCGGATCGGGTGTGCGGTCAGTGTCGTCCGCGGGCTGCGTCGGCAGGCTTGGGTCGTGCGTTGGCAGTGGGGACGGGCGCTCGGAGTCAAGGCCCGGTGGTGGGGTTGGCCCGTGGCCCGCCAGAGGCGTCGGTGACGGGCCGCCCTCGCCGCCGCCGACGAGGCTGGCCCCCACGAACGCCACGACAACCACGGCAGCCAACGCGGCAGCGGAAGCGGCGGCACCCAGAATACCCCGTGAACGGACAGTCATACCCCCTCCTTACATGTAGCCGTATGCATAATACCCCCTTGGTCAAGGCTTCTTCGACAATGAGCGTCCATCAATCAGCCTGCGCCAGGGAATCCAGCGCGGCGAGCGTCGGCTGAAACTTCGCCTCGTCGCTCGGCCTGACGTCGTTGGCCGCGGGGACGATCCTCTCGACGCTAGATACCCAGCGCCAGTGCTCGAAGCTTAGTACCGAATGCTCGAACCTCACGTAGTAGCTAACGACAGTATCTTCAGTCCCGCCCATGACTTGAGCCTCGATAGTGTTGTAGTAGGAGCCCTCAGGGAGCGGGATATCGACACCTTTCACCGCCAACGAGGGTGGTGAAGGCGTGCCAACCCTCTGTGTCAGCGTCCAGATGGCGTCGAGGGTCGGAACGAGGGCATTCGTCTGCGGATCCGCGAAATCCGCGTGTAGCAGCCCGAACTCATCGAACTGGACGCCGGCGGCCACCGAGCCCGAGTCGGTTTGGCGGTAGTTGGAATCGCCAAACCAGATCTGGTGAAGCATCCTCGTTCCTGGCCCTCCGCCGTAGCGGTAGCGAGCCCCTTCGGGAATGGGTATCTCCACGCCGGAGATTGTGATGGAATCAGGGGTGCCTGGAACGGTTGCGTTGGGGTCCGGTGTGCGGTCAGTATCGTCCGCGGGCTGCGTCGGCAGGCCTGGGTCTTGCGTCTGGCCAGGTGACGGCGGCCGCGGAGTCAGGTTCGGAGGCGGGGTTGGCCCGTGGCCCGCCAGAGGCGTCGGTGACGGGCCGCCCTCGCCGCCGCCGACGAGGCTGGCCCCCACGAACGCCACGGCAACTACGGCAGCCAGCACGACAGCGGAGGCGGCGGCACCTAAGATACGGCGGGAACGGACAGTCATACTCACCCCTTACAAGTAGCCGTGTACAGCATACCCTCGCTTGTCAACGCCTCAGTGGGCGTCGCCGATGGCTGGCTCCTTGCTGCCTTTGCCGAGGCACTCGAGGCAGGCGAACTCCAGCGACAGGTACTGCTCGTTGATCCAGACGTCGCCGCAATCCGTCCCGTCCTGGTCCTGGCGCATGCGCAGGTGGAACGGCTCGTGGCAGTTGTTGCAGGTGGCGGTGCGGTCCGGCGCGATGGCTTCGCCGCAAACGCGGCACGGCGTGGTCTCGGTCATTCGTCGTTCCGGGCAAGGCCGTCGCGGACGAGGCGTTCTTCGTCCGCGCGCGTCCTGACCTCTCCGTCCAGCTTAGCAGCGCGCAGGCGGGCCAGCACGTCGCCGACGGGCTTCCCCGGCTGGACGCCAAGCGCGAGCAAGTCGCCGCCGCGGAGGAGCGGGCGCACGTTACGATACCGTGTCATGTAGGCGTGCGCCTGCTCTCGCGCGGCGCCGGACCCGACGGCTGCCAGCGCCCAGACTGCGGCCGCCGGTTGAGCCGAGAAGAGCGAGGCGGTTTCGCTGGGGCGAGCGCCCGATTGCGGCGGGTGCTCGCGGAGCGCGTTAAGTGCGCGGGCGGCATCAGCCTGGCGCCGCGTGAGCCCGAGGCGTGCGATCACGGGCTCCGCCGCTGACCGGGCGGCGTGCCACGTAAGGAGCGCCCAGTACGCCGAAGGGACGGCGCGCGGTGCGATCTCTCGCAGGCGTTGGAAGGCGGTCGCGAGGTCGCTGTCGAAGTGAAGCGACGGGTGCAGTGTGCGCAGGGCGCCGAGGTTGGCCAGTCGCGAGAGGGCGCGTTCGGGCTCCGGATCGAGGAGTGTCCGGGCGAGTTCGTGGTGGACGCGCGCAGGGCTGATAGTCTCCAGGTAAGGGAGGTCGCGGACGAGCAGATCGCGGGTCGCCTCCTCGAGGCGAAAGCCGAAGCGGGCTTCGTAGCGGGCGGCTCGCAGGATCCGCGTTGCGTCGTCCTGGAAGCTTGTTTCGTGGAGGACGCGGATGAGGCCAGCGTCGAGATCGGCGCGGCCAGCGGAAGGGTCGAGCAGCTGGCCCGCGGCCGTCCCGTTGAGAGCGAGCGCCATGGAGTTGATCGTGAAGTCGCGGCGATGGAGGTCGTCGTCGATCGTCGAGGGTCTGACGGTGGGCAGCGCGCCGGCGGTCTGGTACGTCTCACTGCGTGCGCTGGCGAGGTCGATGTGGGCGCCGTCGCCGGATACGGTGGCCGTGCCGAAACGGGCATGGCGGACGAGCCGGCAGCCGGTCGTTTCGGCAAGTCGCGCGGCAAGGGCGATGGCGTCGCCTTCTACGGCGACGTCAAGATCGCCGGGCGGCAGATCGAGGCGGAGGTCACGCACCGGACCGCCGACGAGGTAGACGGCGGAGCCGCGCTGATCCGCGAGTTCGGTCAGGCGTGTGAGAGCGCTGACCTGCTCCCTGGAGAGCGAGGCCATCAATTTACCGATGAGTTTTGGTCTTTCTGCCATGTTGCGAGCTTATTGTAGAGTCGTCTGTTGACACGTGGTTTGGGGCCGTCCTATGATTTGCCTGTAATCCCTCGCAAACGTATGAAAACAAGCCGCTTAAACGCGGCTCTCCTTGTCAAAGGGCACGTATTCTCGCGCTATGGTTAGGCCAGAACAAACTTCCGCCGCCCGCTCCGCGGAGCACCTCCAGGCACAGCTCGGCGTCTCCTTCAAGGAGATCGCGAACCTCGAACAGGCCCTCTACCACCGCTCGTATCTCAACGAGGCGGCTGAGGACGTCGAGTCGAACGAGCGGCTCGAGTTCCTCGGCGACGCAGTGCTTGGCCTGATCATCTCGGACAGGCTGTACAAGGACTACCCGGCGATGACGGAGGGGCAGTTGAGCCAGGTGCGGGCGATCCTCGTGCGCTGGGATGCGCTGGCCAGTGCCGCCGAGCGCATTAACCTGGGGCAGTACCTGGTGCTGGGCCGCGGCGAAGAGATGTCCGGGGGCCGGGAGCGTCCCTCAAACCTGGCGGGAGCGCTGGAGGCCGTGATCGGTGCCGCCTTCATCGACAGCGGGATGAAGCTGGCCGGCCAGATCGTGCTCGAGCTTCTGGGGTCGGAGCTGGAGGAGATCCGGACCAGCGGCTTCAGTGTCGATAGCAAGTCGGAGCTGCAGCACCTGGCGCAGACGCAGTATCACGAGATCCCGCAGTATGCACTGACATCGAGCGAAGGCCCGGACCACGCTAAGCTGTTCACCGTGGAAGTATCGGTTGGCGACCAGGTGATGGGCCGCGGCCAGGGCCGGAACAAGAAGCAGGCGGAGTTGAACGCCGCGCGGCAGGCCCTGGAGACGCTGGCGGCGACGGGCTCGTAGCACGCCGTGTATCTGAAGCGCCTCGATCTCTACGGCTTTAAGAGCTTCGCCTCCCGAACGACCTTCGACTTCGGCCAGGGCATCACCGCCATCGTCGGGCCCAACGGTTCCGGCAAGTCGAACATCGCCGACGCCATGCGCTGGGTGCTGGGCGAGCACTCGAACAAGCTGATCCGGGCCAAGAAGATGGAAGACGTCATCTATGCCGGGTCGAGCAAGCGCGCGCGGGCCGACAAAGTGGAAGTGACGCTCACACTGGACAACTCAGACGGCTGGCTGCCGATCGACGACGAAGAGGTGTCGATCATGCGCCGCGGCTCACGCTCCGGCGACAGCGATTACTACGTCAACGGGAAGAAGGCCAAGCGGCGCGACATCCACGTCTTGCTGGCGACGGCCAGCGTCAGCCAGAGTTCGTACGCCATCATCGGGCAGGGCCTCGTCGAGAGCGTGCTCAGCCTGCGCCCGGAGGACCGCCGCGAGATGATCGAGGAGGCGGCGGACATCCAGCGTTACCGGCTGAAGATTGACGAAGCCGAGGACCGCCTCAAATCGACGCACGAGAACGTCCAGCGCGTGAAGCTGCTGATCAAAGAGATCGCCCCGCGGTTGCAGCAGCTGGAGCGCCAGGCGACCCGCGCCGGCGAGCACGCGCGACTGTCGCTGCGCCTGCGGCAGAGCCTGCAGGCGCACTATGAGCAGCGCTGGCGTCACGCTCAGGAATCGCTAACGGTCGCCCGAGCGGGTCACGACCAGGCGCAGGCGGAGTTCGTACAGTCTCGCGTGAGCCTGGAGACGGTGCAGAAGGAACTCGAAGACATTACGAAGCAACTTGATGAGAGCCGGAAGGCCGCCGCCGCCGCGCTCCATGACAAGGAACGGCTGTCCGAAGCCGCGCTCGAGATCGAGCGCCGCCGGGCCGTCGCAACGGAACGGCGGACGATCCTCCAGACGCGGCAGGAAGAGTTGAGCGAGGAGCTTGTGGCGGCCGAGGCAGAGCGAGAGCGTGCCACGACCGTCGTTACTTCCGAGGACAGCGAGCGCGAACGCCTGGAACAGGAAGTGGAGGCGGCGAGGAATGTCCTGTCCGAGCGGCAGGGCGAGCTGACGACGGCGGAACAGGAACTCCGCGAGTCGCACGTGCAGGCTGCGGACGTCGATGCAAAGGCGCACCGGCTGCAGGCGGCCGCCGCCGAGATGAAGGTGCGCATCAACCGGCTGGCAGAGGCCGGCGCCGCGCTGGGAAGAGAAGCGTCCGGCCTGAATACGCGGCGGAAGTCGCTCGTGACCCAGATGGCGGAGCTGGTGCGCGTACTGCGCAGCCTGCGCACGCAGGACGCGCAGTTCCTGGCCGAGAACTCGGAAGCGGGCGCCCGGCGGGCAAAACTGGACGCGGACGTCCGGGAGCTGCGCGCGGAGCTGGCAGAGATCGAGGGGGCGCAGCATGGGCGTCGCGGCAAGCTGGAGGGGCTTGAGGCGCGGCTGCAGGTGCTTTCCGAGGCCCAGAAGCAGGCCGCCGCCGAGCCGGCGGAAGAAGTCGCCATCAACGGCGCGGTCGGCACGATCTTCGATGGCCTGCGCGTACCGCGCGGCCTGGAGGACGCGATCGCGGCCGCTCTTCAGGAGCACCTTGAGGGGTTCGTCTTCGACCGACAGGTCGACGCCATCGCGGCGATCGAGGACCTGGTCGAGCAGAACGGCGCGCGCGCGCTGGCGATACCGATCGACGCGGTCAAGCAGGTCTATCCGCTGACGCTGCTCAAGGAAAAGGGGATCCTCGGCGTAGCGGCCAACCTGGTCAAGTATCCACCGCGCTACGAGAAGGTGATGAACACGCTGCTCGGACGCGTCATCGTCGTCCAGGACGTAGCGACGGCCGAGCGGCTGCTGAAGCGCCGCCTCGGCACGATCGTCACCGTGGACGGCATCGTGTTCGACCAGTCCGGCGTGATCTCCGGCGGCCGGAACGTTGAGGCGCGTGGGTTCGTGATCGAGTACGAACGCGACGTGGCCGCCCTCCCGAAGGAGATCGAGCGGATCAACAAGACGATCGAAACGACGGAAGCGGAGGCGGAAGTTGTCCGTGAGAAGCTACGCAGCGCCGAGGCCGCGCTGTCGGTGCTGAGTGGTGAAGGCGATCAGACTCTGGACAAGCGAGTCCATCTCCAGGACTCTGTCGCGGGGCGCCAGGAGAAGCTGGCGCAGCTGCGCGGCGAGATGCGGAGCCTCATGGCGACGGTTGCCAACGCGCGCACGCAGCAGGCCTCATACCGGGGCCAGGCGGCGACGCTCGAAGAGGAGCGGCAGGGCCTGATCGAGGAGGCGAAGGAGGCGGCGGCGACCGTGAAGACTCTGGACCGGGCCGATGCGATCTTCGCCGACCGCCGAAAGAGCCTCGACAAGGCCGTCAACGAAGCGGCCGACGCCCTGGGGCAGGTCGACGCCGAGCTGCGCTCGCTCAAAGTGCAGAGGGAGAACGCCGAAGCGGCGCTGGCGCGGGTCGAGGCCCAGGCCTCGGCGAAGGGCATACAGCTGCGCGGCATCGAGATGGAGCTTTCGACGCTCGACGAGTCGATTGCGCGCGACGAAGATCAGCTGGAAGCGGCGCGGGAGGAACTGGAGAAGGTGCTGGAAGGGGTCCCGGGCCAGGAGGGCACCCATCATCTGGAGGCGCGGGAGCGAGACCTGCACAGCCAGGTGCTGAGCGACCAATCGCGGCTCTTCGACGCCGAGAGACGAACGCTGGAGACGGAGGCCGAGGTGCGGAAGTGGGACACGGAGGCGGAGGTGCTGCGTACGCGAATCGCCGAAGACGGCCTCGTACTGACAAAGGACGGCGACGTCAGGCCGGAGAAGGCGCCAGCGGACGTGGAGTTGCCAGCCTGGCTGGCCGAGGCCGAGGGCGAAGACGAGGGCAAAGGGCGGCGGCCGCCGCTGGCCGGCGGTCAGCACGTTGAGCCGGACGCTCTCGCCAGGGAGATCGAGGGGCTGCGCTCGCAGATTCGCGCGCTGGGCCCGGTCAACGTCGAGGCGCTGGGCGACTACGAATCGCTACGCGAGCGGCACGACTTCCTCGCCGGACAGGTGGAGGACCTGCAGGGCGCTGAGGAGTCGCTGAAGCGGGCGATCAAAGAGCTGACAGCACTCATGCGCCGTAAGCTGGAAACGACGTTCGAGGAAGTGGCGAAGGGCTTCGAGTCCAACTTCAAGACGTTCTTCGGAGGCGGGCACGCACGATTGCGCCTGACCGATCCGAAGCACCCGATGGACTCCGGTGTCGACATTGAGGCGCGGCCGCCGGGCAAGAGGACGAAGAGCCTGAGCCAGCTCTCCGGCGGCGAGAAGGCGCTGACGTCGGTGTCGCTGCTGTTCGCGTTGCTGCAGGCGAATCCCTCGCCGTTCTGCGTGCTGGACGAAGTGGACGCGATGCTGGATGAGGCGAACGTCGGCCGCTTCGCGACTGCAATCCACGATATCGCGCAGCGGACGCAGTTTATCGTGATCACGCACAACCGACGGACGATCGAGGTGTCGGACAGCATATACGGCATCTCGATAGCGCCTGATGCGGCGTCGCGCGTGCTGTCGATGAGGCTGGGCGACGTGCCGCTCGATGCGGTCAAGCGGCCCAACTCACACAATTAGTACACTTCACGGGCGTAACGTCGGGCGACTTCAGGCATTACAATAAATAGAGACCTATGACTGCACCTCCCGTTATCCTCGCGCTCATTCCCGAGCTAATCACCAGTGTCCGCGTGGAAAGCGGCGTCCAGCGGTTGGGGGGCCAGTTGCGTGTCGTCGAGACCGAGGATGCGTTCCTGCAGCAGTTGGCATTGGCCCCTGCGCTGGCCATCATCGATCTTGGCGAGCAGTGGATTGATCTCATCGGCCTCGTCCAGGCCTGCGGCGAGGCCCGCGTGCCCGTGCTGGCGTTTGGGCCGCACACGGACCTTGGCCGCCAGCTCGGCGCTGTGCGATCCGGTGTCGACTTCGTCTATCCGCGCAGCAAGTTCATGGCCGATCCCACGACCTGCATACGTGGCGCCATCTCCGGCGCCCGCCTGCAGACGACCTGAACCGCGGGCCGGCGGCCGGCTCCAGGCGTCCTACGCTTGTCCTTCGCGAACGCGCGCCCATATCATCGGGGTGATGGTCAGGTTTTTCCGCCGCAAGAAAGACGACGAAGCAGCCGCCGAGCAGGGCGCGCCCGCCGAGGATGCGGCTGCCCTCGCCGAGGGCGTGGCTGAGGAAGTCCAGGAATCAGCAGCGGCCGGAGTCGCAACTTCGGAAGACGCCGTTCCCGAGCTGGACGAGGAGGAGGCATCTCCTGTCGAAGAGGCCGTCGAGCGGACGCGCAAGACGTGGTTCGGGCGCATTGGCGGCATCTTCAAGCGCGGCCTTGACGACTCGCTCTGGGAAGAGCTGGAGGAGACGCTGATCTCGGCGGACACGGGAGTGCAGACGACGATCCGCATCATCGACGAGGTCCAGACGCGCGTGAAGGAAGAGTCGATCCGAGAGCCGGACAAGGCCCTCGATGCGCTCAAGGAAGAGCTGGTCGAGGTGCTGGATGTGGACACCGGCCGGGGCAAGATATGGAGCCCGAACGGAGACCTGGATTCTGCTGAGGGGATGTCCGTGATCCTCGTCGTCGGCGTAAACGGCACCGGTAAGACCACGAGCATCGGCAAGATGGCCCACGCGTACAAGGCCCGGGGGAAGAAGGTCATCCTCGCCGCGGCGGACACGTTTCGCGCCGCGGCCATCGACCAGCTCAAGAAGTGGGGCGAGCTTGCGGGCGTCGATGTAGTTGCCCATCAGCAGGGGGCCGATCCCGGCGCTGTAGTCTTTGACGCGCTGGCGGCCGCAGAGAAGCGCGGGGCGGACGTCCTGATCATCGATACTGCGGGCCGGTTGCATACGAAGGCAAACCTGATGGAGGAGCTGCGGAAGGTCGATCGCGTGATCCAGCGGCAAGTCCCGGATGCGCCGCACGAGGTGCTCCTGGTGCTCGACGCGACGAGCGGCCAGAACGCGATGCAGCAGGCCAAGTACTTCACGGAGGCAGTCGGCGTCTCGGCGGTCCTCCTGGCGAAGCTGGACGGCACGGCGAAGGGCGGAGTCGTCTTTTCCGTTTGTGATCAGCTGGGCGTCCCGGTGCGCTTCGTCGGTACTGGCGAGCGGCCGCAGGACCTGGCGCGCTTCGAGGCGCGGCGCTTCGTAGAAGCGCTCTTCGCCGGCTAGGGGAGTCGGGCAGCCGCTCCGCTGTCGCCCGTAGCGGCGGGGAGTGGCGGGGCTCTCCTCGCGCTAGTCGCTCTCCATCGTCTGAGCTTCGTCCGGTTGGGCCGGCGCCGGAAGCTCGTCGCTTCGCATCGTGACGTGAGCCTCCAGCGGCTCATCCGGGTAGGCGTCTTCTTCGAGTTGATCGCGGGCTTCTTCACGTCCGTAGAAGAAGACGGCGAGGGTGGCGATGCCGCCGGTGGCGAGGACGGCGGTGACCGTGAGGCTCAGCTGCTGGCCGGTCGCCAGGAAGATGACGAGCATGGCGACGCTGAGTCCGGCGACGATGGCAAGCGAGGCAGGGTTCACCGGGCCAATTTAACAGGCGCCGGCTCAGGCGACCAGCGCGACGCGGCCGTCGACGGACACGAAGAGGATGGCGGGGGGCTCCTCTCGCCGGAACAGGACTTCGACGCCGGGGTATGTCTCCACGGTGTCGATTCCCTTGAGCGTCCACGTCGACTTGCCGAGCCGCACGTCGGCGCGGTGGAGGGAAGGCCAGATGAGGAGGAGGATCTCGCTCTCGTGCTCGCGGCTCGGGAGCCGCAGTTCGTAGACGGGCGCGCCCTCGCTGGCATCGCTGCTGGCGTCCGGGGCCGGCACCCGGAACGGCGCCTCCGTGAGATCGGCGGCGAGCAGCCGGGCGATCGCCGCCGGCGCTCCCGCGTCCGAGAGTCGCATCAGGCGGAGGCCTCGGCGCAGGTGACGCCGTCCGGGCCGACGACGGCGGCGTGTGTCGTCCCGGGAGGGATGTCCAGACGATCGCCAGCGCGGAGGCGAAAGTCACCGGCGTCCGGTACTACGAACGTGATGTCGCCCCGGGCGCAGTAGAGCACCTTGTGATACGGGTGCGAGTGAGGGCTGTAACGGTCGTGTGGCGCGTTTGACCACCAGCTGGGCGAGAGACCAGCCTCGGCGAAGAGTCGTTCGAGCGACTCGCGCGAAGGCGCCTCGCCGTTTGGCCACGCGGTGAGAGCGGGTTGTGGCATTTGTGGGCAGTCTAGCAGGCCTTTGTCTCTTGTGGTGTGCAGCCCCCTCTGCAGCGGGGTTGCTTTGTGACGTAAAATACAAGTGATGCGTGCCACAGACCCACGCCCCCCACAACGACGCCCAGATTCGAGGAGCACCATGTCGAAGAATTCCCTCAGCGTCACAGATAACCGGACCGGCCGTTCATACGAGGTGCCGATCAACGATGGCGCCGTCCGCGCGATGGAGTTCCGCGATATCAAGGTCGACGAGCAGGACTTCGGGTTGCTCGTGTACGACCCCGGCTTCACCAACACCGCGTCTTGCCGTAGCGCCATCACGCGCATCGACGGCGAGGCCGGGGTGCTGGAGCACCGCGGATATCCGATCGAACAGCTTGCGGAAAAGAGCACATACCTGGAGACCGCCTATCTTCTGATCCACGGCGAGTTGCCGACGCAGCGGCAGCTGGACGACTGGCGGGAGGAGATCAAGTTCCACACGTACCTCCACGAGAACGCCAAGAAGTTCATGGAGGGCTTTCAGCACGATGCCCACCCGATGGGGATGCTCGTCGGCACGGTCGCCGCGATGTCGACCTTCTACCGCGACGGCAAGTCGATCCTGGATCCGGCATCCCGGCACGACCAGATCATCCGCCTGATTGCGAAGATGCCGACGATCGCGGCGTTCGCCTACCGGCACAACCTCGGCAAGCCCTATGTCTATCCAGATAACGATCTCTCCTACCCCGGCAACTTCCTCTCGATGCTCTGGAAGATGTCTGAGCCGAAGTACGAACCGGACCCCGTGCTCCAGCGGGCGATGGACGTGCTCTGGATCCTGCACGCGGACCACGAGCAGAACTGCAGCACCAACGCGATGCGTTCCGTCGGCAGCTCACACGCTGACCCGTACTCGGCGACGGCTGCCGCAACGGCGGGGCTCTACGGGCCGCGGCACGGCGGCGCCAACGAAGAAGTGATCAACATGCTCCTTCGCATCGGCAACAAGAGCGCTGTTCCGGAATTCCTGAAGGGAGTGCGCGCCGGCGACGAACGGCTGATGGGCTTTGGCCACCGCGTCTACAAGAGCTACGACCCGCGAGCCCGGATCATCAAGCAGACGGCTGACGAAGTGTTCGACCTGGTCGGCCACAACCAGCTCCTGGACATCGCCCTCGAGCTTGAGCGTATCGCCCTTGAGGACGAGTACTTCGTCGAGCACAAGCTCTACCCCAATGTCGACTTCTACTCGGGGATCATCTACCAGTCGCTCGGCTTCCCCGTCGGCATGTTCCCCGTGCTCTTCGCGATCCCACGGACGTCCGGCTGGCTGGCGCAGTGGGCCGAGATGCTGGTCGACGAGGACCAGAAGATCGCACGTCCGCGGCAGCTCTTCGAAGGGCCGGCTACCCGCGACTACTTGTCGATAGAGAAGCGAGGCTGATGCGAGGGCGGGGTAAAGTCCCTCGCCACGGAGCAGTATTCAGCCGCCTCGGCCTCGCCGTGCTGCTGGCCGCGGCCTTTCTCGTGGCGCTGCCGTCAGCGGCCCACGCCGACGAAGGCTGGGTGATCCGTTCGTTCGACGTCGAGTACGAGATCGACGATGACGGTGCCGTCCACGTCACCGAGGACATCCTGGTCGACTTCGGGTCGCTGCAGCGGCACGGCATCTTTCGCGAGATACCGACACTCTACTCGCGCGACAGTGACTACAACCGGTTGATCTCCGTCAGCAACGTCGGCGTCGATGACGGCGAGGGTCCCCGGTCGTATACGCTGATCAACTCGGGCTCGCGGCTGCAGATAAAGATCGGCAACCCGAACTTCCTGATCAGCGGTGAGCAGCGGTACCGGATCGGTTATCTGCTGACTGGTGCCCTCAACGCGTTCGCTGACCACGACGAGTTCTTCTGGAACGTCACCGGCAACGATTGGCCGGTGCCGATCGAGAGCGCGACTGCCCGCGTGTTCCTCCCGGCCGGCGGCGTCTATGCGGTGGAGTGTTTCCAGGGGCGGACCGGCTCGACTGAACGCTGCGAGTCTGATTTCGCGGCTTCCAGCGCTGCGTTCTCCGCCACGCGTGAGCTGCCGGGCGGCTCCGGGATGACGATCGTCGTCGGGATCGAGAACGGCCGCGTGGACGTGTCGCCGCCTGTGCTGCGAGCAGTCGAGCCGGATCCGCTAGACGAGGTCAAGGACGCGTTCGACATAACGCCATGGACGGTCGGCGCCGCGCTGGCGGCGTTCTTTGTTGGTCTGGCGGCGGTCGGCCGGCAGTGGTGGATGCAGGGCCGCGACCGCTGGTACGGCGAGGTGTGGTACCTGAACGACGGTGAGAACGCGCTGGCGAAACGCAAGCCGATGTTCGCGCGCGAGGCGGTGCTCACGGAGTACGAGCCACCGCCGCTCAAGAAGAACGGAAGGCAGCTGCGCCCCGCGGAGATCGGCGTCCTTATCGACGAGAGCGCCGACACCCTGGACATCACGGCGACGATCATCGACCTGGCGGTGCGCAAGTACATCCGCATCGAGGAGACGACGAAGAGCCAGGTCTTCGGCCTGTTCAAGAGCACCGAGTACGAGATCGAGCGACTACGGCAAGCTGACGACGACCTTCTGCCGTATGAGCGGCAGACGCTGAACGCGCTGTTCAAGGGGCAGAAGTCGAACACGGTGAAGCTGAGCGCGCTGCGCACCAAGTTCTACAAGGACCTTGCGAAGATCAAAGAGGCGCTCTACGACCAGATTGTGAAGAAAGATGGCCTCTTTCCCGGCAGCCCTACGAAGGCGCGCACGATCTACCGGATCGCCGGCGCCGTGGTCATGGGCGCCGGCGTGGCGCTGGGCGTTGGTCTGTGGTCCGTCGGATGGACGCTTGTTGCGATACCGGTCGTCCTGGTCGGGCTCGTGTTGCTGCTGATGGCGCCGGCGATGCCACGGCGGACGGGCAAGGGTCGCCGGCTGTACCAGCGCGCCGTTGGCTTCCGGCGGTTCATGGTGACCGCGGAGACGGAGAGGCAGCGTTTCGCCGAGCGCACGAATATCTTCCACGAGTACCTGCCGTACGCTATCATCTACGGCTGCGTCGATAAGTGGGCGCACGCGTTCGAGGGCCTGGGCGAGATCGAGCAACCGGGCTGGTACGTCGGCGCGCACCCGTTCGTTGCGGCCTCGTTCATCAACTCCGTGAACGGCTTCTCGGCGAGCGTCTCGTCGAGCATCACTTCGACGCCGGGCGGGTCGGGTGGCAGCGGCTTCGGCGGCGGCGGATTCTCGGGCGGTGGCGGTGGCGGTGGGGGCGGGGGCAGCTGGTAGCCGCTCTTCTCATCGCCTAGCCGTGCAAAGGTGGCGGTCCGGCGCTAGGATTGCACCATGAAGCTCGACCGGCCCGTGCTGCTCTACGACGGTGGCTGCCGCTTCTGCCGGTTTACCGCACGCGCCATCGAGGCGCTGGACCGGCGCGGTCG
>JAJCYV010000035.1 GCA_029262695.1 Chloroflexota bacterium
GATGAGCGCGGCGTGGTCGATGTCGATGGCGAAGAGGTGCCACTCCGGCCCCTCCGGGCGAAAGCCGATCTTTTCGAAGAGCGCCTTCGAATAGGTTTCGCGGACGTCGAGGTCAGCGATGTCGCGGGCGCGGCCGCGGAGCTTAAATTCACCTTCGGCGCCCTGGCGATCCGTGATGATGCTGTGGACGAGGCAGCGGGGCTCGCGCAGCAGGTCCAGCGCCTTCTTCGACTGCCACATCATGCCGAGCAGCAGGTCGCCGCCGACGATCAGCGGTTCGACGGGGCTGATGCGCGGTGTGCCGTCCACCCGCACGGAGCCGAGCAGGATGAGGCCCCAGCGCTCGAAGCGCTCCTCGCCTGCCTTCGCGAGGTCCGGGGCCGCCTGTGCGAATTCGATCCAGTTCAAGGGTTCCTCCTTGCGTTCGACCATGGTGTGCCGTGCTGGCCCCGGGTGGAGGCCTGAGCAGTGATTTCGCGGCTGGCCAAGGTCATATGCTATGCGATCTGTGTTGGCCACAGCCGATCGCGGTGGTGTAAGGCCTCCGCTACGAGCGGGGTGCGCGGGGATGATTACTGATGCGTGTGACAGCTGTGTGTCAGGAGCGCGGACTAGTTGCCCGCGACGAGCTGCTCGACTCTGGGCTCTGGGTCTGTCGCTTCTTCGAGCAGGGCCGCAGCCAGGACGTCGTCAACGCTGTCGACGAGGACGAACTCGAGGTCGCGGCGGACCTCTTCGCGAATGTCGAGGAGGTCGTTCTCGTTGTCCTGCGGCATGATGATGCGCTTGATGCCGGCGCGGTGCGCGGCGAGAACCTTGTCGCGGATGGCGCCGACGGGCAGCACCTTGCCGCGCAGGGTGATTTCGCCGGTCATGGCCACGTCCTTGAAGATGGGCCGGCGCGTCATGGCGGAGACGAGCGCGGTGGCCATTGTGACGCCGGCGGAGGGGCCGTCCTTGGGCACGGCGCCGGCGGGGACGTGGATGTGCAGGTCATTGCGGTCAAAGAAGGCGGGCGCGATGCCCAGCGTGTCGGCGCGGGAGCGGGCGTAAGTCAGCGCGGCCTGCGCGGACTCCTGCATGACGTCGCCGAGCTTGCCGGTGAGCGTGAGCCGGCCCTTGCCGGGGACGGCCGTCGCCTCGACGAAGAGGACGTCACCGCCGGCGGACGTGGCGGCGAGACCCGCCGCGACGCCGACTTCGTCGCTCCGGGCGGCCAGCTCCCAGCGGAAACGCGCCGGCCCCAGGAAGTCGGAGACGTTGTCCTGGGTGACGGAGATCTGTGTCTTCTCGCCCTCAGCGACGAGGCGTGCGACGCGGCGGCAGGCGCTGCCCAGCTCGCGTTCCAGGTTGCGGACGCCGGCTTCGCGCGTGTAAGAGCGAATGATCTCGCGGATGGCGCCTTCGCTCATGCGCAGGGCTCTCTTCGAGATGCCGTTCTGCTCCAGTTGCCGGGGGAGCAGGTAGCGCTTGCCGATCTCCAGCTTCTCGTGCTCTGTGTAGCCGGGCAGTTCGATGACCTCCATGCGGTCGAGGAGCGGGGGTGGGACGGTATCCGTCAGGTTGGCGGTGGCGATGAAGAAGACGCGAGAGAGGTCGAAGGCGATGTCGAGGTAGTGGTCGGTGAAGGTGAAGTTTTGCGCCGGATCGAGGACCTCCAGCAGCGCCGAGGCCGGGTCGCCACGGAAGTCCGTGCCCAGCTTGTCGACTTCGTCGAGCATCATGAGCGGGTTGGCGGAGCCGGCGCGGCGTATCTCCTGGATGATGCGGCCGGGCATGGCGCCGACGTACGTGCGGCGGTGGCCGCGGATCTCAGCTTCGTCCCGCATGCCGCCGAGCGAAACGCGGATGAAGTTGCGGTTGAGCGCGCGGGCGATCGACTGGCCGAGCGATGTCTTGCCGGTGCCGGGCGGGCCGACGAAGCAGAGGATGGGGCCGCGTGTTTCGCCGCCCTTCAAGTTGAGGACGGCGAGGAAGTCCAGGATGCGGGTCTTCACCTTCTCCAGTCCGTAATGGTCCTCGTCCAGGACGCGCGCCGCGTGCTGGATGTCCAGCTGGTCTTCCGTGGTGACGCTCCACGGCAGGTCTGCGAGCCATTCGAGGTAGGTGCGCACGACCTGGTATTCGGGCGAGATCGCCGGGATCTGCTCCAGGCGCTCGATCTCGCGGTCGGCCTCTTTGCGCGCGGCTTCGGGGAGGGCAGCGTTCTGCAGGCGCTCTCTCAGTTCGGCCAGCTCCGGTGTGGTCTCCTCGCCCAGCTCCTTCTGGATCGCCTTCAGTTGCTCACGCAGGATGAAGTCGCGCTGGCGCTTGTCCAGCTCACCCTTGACGTCCGACTGGATCTTGCCGCGGACCTCGAGGACCTCGAGTTCGTGGTGGAGGAGCGAGTTGACGAGGGACAGGCGGCGGGCGACGTTCAGCTCAGCCAGCACCTGGTAGCGGTCTTCCGGCTTGAGCGGCAGGTTGGCGGCGATGAAGTCCGCCAGCGCCGCGGGCTCGCCGATGTCGCCGACGACGGCGGCGATCTCCGACTGCATCGTGTCGGAGAGGTTGGCGGCGCGGACGAAGGCTTCGGAGGCGCTGCGCATGGCGGCCTCGGCCTGGAGGCCGTCTCCGCCTTCGTCGTCGAGCCTTTCGACGCGGACACGGACGGGCGGCCCTTCGCCTTCGACGGCGACGAGGCGCACACGGACGCGCCCCTGAAGGATGGCGTGGACGGAGCCGTCGGGCGCCTTCGCCATGCGCACGATGCCGGCGACGGTGCCGATGTCGCGCAGTCGCAGTCCGCCGTCGGCGCCAGCTTCGTCGTCCGGCTCGCTGAAGATGGCGATGAGCTTGCCTTCGGAAGAGGCCGCCTCGTCGATCGCCCGCCTGTCGCGCTCTTCCACGGCCATGACGGGCATGAGCTGCTGCGGGTAGACGACGTTCGTCCCGCTGGGTATCACGGGCATCACGGCCGGGAGTACGAGTTCCTCGGGACGCGGCGCCGGCTCTGGCGCCGGCTTCGTCTTGCGCTTTGGTTTGTCAATCATGTGCGGGTAGTCAGCGGACGACGATTGTGAGGTGGCGGCCGCTGTGCGGTTTGGTCACGGGAAGTGTGATCTCCAGTATCCCGTGTCTATAGACGGCTTTGGCCTCCTCAGCGTTGACATCAGAGGGCAGGTGAAGTTCGCGCTGGAAGGCGCCTTGCGTTATCTCCATCTGTGAGTAGACGCGGTTCGGACGCCCGCCCAGGGGCTTGCGCCGGCCACGGACGATCATCGCGTGGCCCTCGACTTCGATCTCGATCTCCTCTTCGGGGATGCCGGCGATCTCGATGAGGACGACGACTTCTTTGTCCGTGTGGTAGATGTCGACTGGCGGCTCCATGTAGGGCCGTCCGAAGCCGGGGCTGGCGGGAGAGCCGAAGACACGCTGGTAGGCGCGGCTCATGCGCTCCTGGATGTGCTGCTCGAAGTCCGACATCTTTACTTTTGGCCTGGCCATGGAGCACCCGTAAGGCCGTCAGGCCACCTGCACCACCATCTCCAGTTCAACGGCGATGTTGAATGGGAGTTCGGCCACTCCGACGGCGCTGCGGGCGTGGCGGCCGCGCTCTCCGAACAACGATATCAGCAGATCGGAGGCGCCGTCGATGACTTTCGGCTGCTGGCTGAAGCCGGGCGCGCTGTTGACGAAGCCGAGCAGCTTGACGATGCGCGTTATGCGTTCCAGGTCGCCGATCTCTTGCTGAAGCGCGGAGAGGTTGCCGAGCGCGCAGAGGCTGGCTGCCGCCGCCGCTTCGTCCACGCTGACGTCCGCGCCGACCTTGCCCTGCACGAACCCGCTTCCATCTGGTTTCGCCGGCCCGGCGCCGGAGACGAAGACGAGATCGCCCGCGCTGACAGCAGGCAGGTAGTTGCCGCCGGAGAAGGGAGTCGGTAGCTCCAGGCCCATCTCGCGCAGGCGATCGGTGACGCTCATTGGTTACCCTGGCTTCTTGCCGCCGGCGCCGCGTGGCTTTGGCTTCGCGCTGCTGCCGGACGCTTTCGGCTTCGGAGGGCTCTTCTTCGTCCGGGGCTCGGCCTTCTTCGCCTCAGGCTTTGCCCGGACTTTGGCTTTTGCCGGCGGCTTCGCCTTGGCGGCGGGCTTGGCCGGCGGTTTCGCTTTGGCGGCGGGCTTAGCCTTCGCCTTTGCTCTGGCGGCGGGCCTGGCCCGGCGCTTGCCCTTCGCCGGCTTTTCGCCGTGGGCGCCGGTCGGAAGGTCGTCGCCGGCCTCCGAGTAGTCGCGGCGCATGTCGACGATGGCGATGGCGGCTACGCGGTCGTCGTCGCCGACGTCCATGAGCTTGACGCCCTGCGTCGGCCGGCCCTGCTGCGAGATGTGCTTTACCTGCGTGCGGAGCATGATCCCGTTCTCGGAGATCATCATCAGTTCGTGCTCCGGGTCTACGGCGCGGGCGTGGACGAGGGGGCCGCTCTTCGAGTGGGTCTTGAACGTGATGACGCCCTGCCCGCCGCGGTTGTGGCGCGGGTACTCTTCCATGGGCGTGCGCTTGCCGTGTCCCTGCGCGCTGGCGACGAGGAGGTCATGGCCCGGACGCGCGATCTCCAGCCCGACGACGTTGTCGTCCTTGGCGAGCTTGATGCCGCGCACGCCGCCGGACAGACGCGAGGCCGAGCGGAGCGACTTGACCGAGAAGCGTATCGCCTGGCCGCTGCCGGTGATCATGATCGCGTCGTCGTCGTCGCTGCAGATGTGGGCGTTGACGAGTTCGTCCGCAGGTTCGAGGTCCATCGCGATGAGCCCGTCGCGCCGCACGTTAGCGAAGTTCTTCATCGGTGTCTTCTTCGCCTCGCCCAGCTTCGTGCCCATCACCATGACCTCGTTCTCCACGCCGGCGGTTGCGCGGACGACGGCAGTGATCCGCTCCGTCTGGTCGAGCATGAGCAGCTGCATCACGGAGACGCCGCGGGCCTCTCGCTTGCCTTCGTCGACTTCCCACGTCTTGACCTGGAAGCAGCGTCCGCGGTCGGTGAAGAAGATGAGGCGGTCGTGCGTATCGGCGACGACGAGATGGCGGATGTCGTCGTCTTCCTTTGTGCGCGCGCCGATGATGCCGACGCCGCCGCGCCGCTGCGAGCGATAGGTGCTGAGGGGGATGCGCTTGATGTAGCCGCGCGAGGAGATGGTGACGATGACCTCCTGGTGGGCGACCATGTCCTCTTCGGAGAACTCCTCCGGTTCCTGGTCCATGATGAGAGTGCGCCGCTCGTCGCCGAACTTGTCCTTCAGCTCTTCGGCGTCGTCGCGAATCAGGAAGTCGATCTTGCGCGGGTTGGCGAGGAGGTCTTCGAGGTAGTTGATCTGCTTGAGCAGGTCGGCGTACTCCTCCTTGATCTTGTCGCGTTCCAGGCGGGCGAGACGGCGCAGCTGCATATCCAGGACGGCCTGCGCCTGGCGGTCTGTCAGCTCGAACGGCTTCGCCATGAGCTTCGTCTTGGCGTCATCGGCAGAAGCGGCGCCGCGGATCGTCTTGATGACCTCGTCGAGCATGTCGATCGCCTTGAGCAGGCCCTCAAGGATGTGCGCCCGGTCGCGCGCCTTCTCCAGTTCGAATTCGGAGCGGCGGCGGATGACGTCGCGGCGGTGGTCGATGTAGGACTCGAGTATCTTCTTGAGGCTGACGGTGCGGGGCTGGCCGTCGACGAGGGCGAGCATGTTGACGGCGAAGGCCGACTGCATGGCCGTGTGCTTGTAGAGGGCGTTGAGGAGCTGCTTGGGCTGCGCCTCGCGCTTCAGCTCGATGACGATGCGCATGCCGTGGCGGTCGGACTCGTCGCGCAGGTCGGCGATGCCGTCGATCTTCTTGGCGCGCACGAGGTTGGCGATCTTCTCGACGAGCGCGGCCTTGTTCGTCTGATAGGGCAGCTCTGTGACGATGATCTGGTTGCGGTTGCCCTTCGGGGTCTCTTCGACGTGGACGCGCGCGCGCTGGACGACACGGCCCTTGCCGTCGGCGTAGGCGGTGCGGATGGCGTCCCGCTTCTCAGTCGTCGGCCCTTCGCCGTTAGAGCCCGGGATCTTGTGGGTCTCGTAGCGGAAGGCGACGGCGCCGGTAGGGAAGTCCGGCCCCGTGACGATGTCCGCCAGGTCGGCGCCGGTGGTTTCCGGGTCGTCGACGAGGCGAATGATGGCGTCGCAGAGTTCGGTGAGGTTGTGTGGCGGGATGTTCGTTGCCATTCCGACGGCGATGCCGGAAGCGCCGTTGGCGAGCAGGTTGGGCATGCGCGCGGGCAGCGGCAGCGGCTCCTTGAGCGAGCCATCGAAGTTTTCGAAGAAGTCAACGGTGTTCTTGTCGAGGTCGACGAGGAGCTCCATGGCGATGGGGGACAACCGCGCCTCGGTGTAGCGCATGGCGGCCGGTGGGTCGTTGTCCATGGAGCCGAAGTTGCCCTGGCCGTCGACGAGCGGATAGCGCAGCGAGAACGGCTGGGCGAGGCGGACCATCGCCTCGTAGACCGGGCTATCGCCGTGCGGGTGGTACTTGCCGAGTACCTCACCGACGATACGGGCGCTCTTCTTGTAGGCCGAACCGGCGGTGATGCCCATGTCTGACATGGCGTAGAGGATGCGCCGCTGCACGGGCTTGAGGCCGTCCCGGATGTCCGGGAGCGCACGGGCGACGATGACGGACATCGCGTAGTCGAGGTAGGAGGTGCGCATCTCCTCCTCGATCTTGATTGGGCGGCTGTTGCCGAGGGGGAATACGGGAGGTTCGATAGTCATAGGGGCTCCTGGTGAGGGGCGAATGTGATGGGCGCAGGCCAGAATAGGGCAGAGTGACAAATAGGCGGCTGTTCCGGCACGTATCTATTTTACAGTATTCAGGTACTGATTACACGCAAATCGATACGCTAAGTTAGCAGATTGATGGATCGGACGAGTGTCACTCGCCGCAGGCCTGGACGAAGGCCCGGAAGAGCGGGGCGGCGTCCGGGCGCATCTCCGGCCGCTCCGGGTGCCATTGCACGCCCACGGTCCAGCGATGGGCCACGCTTTCGAACGCCTCGACGTAGCCATCGGGTGACGATGCCACGCTGCGCAGGCCGTGGGCCAGCAGGGGCTGGGTGACGCCCTGGTGATGGCGGGAGTTGACGCGGAGGGTGTCCTCGCCATCGTAGGCTGCGGCCAGCCGGCTGGCTTTGTCCGAGATTATGACTTCGTGCCAGGCGGAGATGTCCTTCCGCGCGCGGTGGGAGTCGGCGTCGATATTCTGAAGGAGCGAGCCGCCCATCGTCACGTTCAGCAGCTGGAAGCCGCGGCAGATCGCCAGCACCGGCACGTCGCGAGCGAGCGCGTCCTCCAGCAAGTCCGTCTCGTGCTCGTCGCGGTCGTCCTGCGGCGACTGGGTGCGCTCGCCGCGCTTTTCGCCGTAGAGCTTCGGGTTGACGTCGACGCCGCCCATGAGCAGCAGGCCGGCGGCGTCATTCGGTAGCTTCTTCTCCTCGATCAGGCGGCAGCGGCCGGCGGCAGCCTCGACGGACTCCATGTAGTAGCCGGTGCGCTCCCAGGTCGGCGCCTCCCAGCGCGGTATGGCGATAAGGGGCCCGGAGCCGTTGTCCATGGAGCGATGTTACCGGGTGGAGCAGGGAACTGGGAACCTGGGACACGGAACACGGGAGATGGCGAGCGCTCGATGTTCCGGATCCCGTCAGCGCGTGCCGGCGAGGATGAGCAGGAACTCGTAGACGAGGTTTGCCGCCAGGAGCGCCGTGATCTCCGCCTGGTCGTACGCCGGAGCGACTTCGACTACGTCGAAGCCGACGACGGAGGCCGCCGGCAAGCCCTGCACGAGCGCGACGATCTCGCGGCTGGTGAGCCCCGCGACCTCGGGTGTGCCGGTGCCGGGCGCGTACGCCGGGTCGACGCAGTCGATATCGAGCGATACGTAGACCGGCGCCCGTGCGATGCGGCCGATATCCTCGAGCGTGCCGCTGACGCCGCGTGCGGCGAATTCGGAGGCGGTGAGCAGGTGGAAGCCGGCGGCACGCGCCTCCTCGATCAGGTTGGCGGAGAGCGAGCCGCGGATGCCGACCTGCACCGAGGCGGCGGGGTCGATCAGGCCTTCATCGACGGCGATGCGGAAGGGAGTGCCGTGATGATAAGGACGGCCGGGCGGCCCGGGCCAGAAGTCGGGGTGGGCGTCAAAGTGAACGAGCGACATCTTGCCATGCCGCTCAGCCAGTGCGCGTAGGACAGGAAGCGACGTCCCGTGATCACCACCGAGGACGACAGGCACCACGCCCGCCTCGACGATCCGCTTGAATTCGCCCGTGAGGTGGTCCATGGTCTGTTCGATATAGCCGGGGAAGACATCGAGGTCGCCGAAGTCGACGACGCGGAGCTGGTCGAACGGCGCTTCGATCTCGTCCGGCTGCCAGCCGTGCGGGCGGAGCTGGCCGGAGGCGTCGCGGATGCCGCGCGGGCCGAAGCGGGCGCCGGCGCGATAGAGCACGGCCATGTCCATCGGCACGCCGACGACGGCGACGTCAGCACGCGAGAGGTCGCGGCTGGCGGGGCAGCGGGCGAAGGTGTAAGCGCCGCCATAGCGTGGGCCACGCTGCCATTCGTCGGGGAGGAGACGATCACCGCTCACGCCGCGATGATAGCAGCGCCGCGGGGGTAAAGAAAAAGGCCGGGCGGAATGCCCGGCCTTTGTTTGCGTTTGCGAGGGCTAGTCGTCGTTCTCGTCGTCTCCGTCAGCGCCGGGCAGCCTGCCCCGCGAGCGGGCCGCGAGAGTGCCTTCGCTCGTGTCGCTGCTGTCTTCGTCATCGCTGTCGGCAGCCGGGTCTGCGGCTTCGTCAGAGTCGTCCGGCGCCGAGGAATCGTCTTCGTCTGTCCGCACGAGGCGGCTCTTGGTGTAGGGACGAACCGACTCGGTGACTGTCGCCGGGAACGAGAGCTTGCCGACCTGCGAGGAGTCCTGGAGGGTTTCCCGGATGAACAGCTTGACGCCGTCCTCACGCAGGCTGGAGATGGCGGCGACGTATTTGTTGCCGCCGTCCATGAGCTTGACGAGCCGCTGCGCGAGGCGGGACTCGACGTCGCCGAATCGCTCCCCGGCCATTGTCCGGGGGGAGAGATTGCCCTTCTTGTCACGCACCAGCTCGATGAGGTCGCCGGCAGTGAGCTGGTTGGCGATGTCCATGTCGGGCTGCGCCAGTTCCGTGATGATCGTCTTGCCGGTCTCTTCGATGAACATCTCAGGAGACAGCTTTCGGTTGGCTGCCTTCTTGCTCTTCTTCTTCGGTGCGGTCTTGCCGAGCGTCGCCAGGCGGCTGAGGTTCTTGCGGGCGATGAGGTTGAGCGGGTCGATCTCGATCGCCTTCATGTAGGAGTCACGGGCGTCAGCGAAGCGGCCAAGCTCCGTCAGCGCCTTGCCCAGCCGGTTGCAGGCGTCGACGTCGGCGGGGAACGATTCGAGGATCGACCGGTTGAGGTCGACGGCCTGCTCCCACTGACCCTGGAGGGCCATCTGGATCGCGACGTCGGCGTGGTGCTTCTTTGACCTTGTTCTATCTTCTGCCTGAAAGACCATTTGTAACCTGCTTATCTAGTCGCCGTTATAGCTCCTCTGGACGCTGCATTGTAGAGGGGCCAGCGGCGCAATTGCAACAACTATCCGCGTCTACTTCGTATAACGTTTTCGTACTTTCCTCGGTTCGGCTCTCCGGTAAGTGTAAGACGGTGCGCGGTCACCATTGTTACCGCACTTCGGTTGGTAAATCGAAGAGGTAGAGGGGATGCAAAATGGGGATAACTCCGTCCTGGTGCGGGCGCGTACCGGTGCGGGGCGAGGGGGCCGGGGCGACTACCGGCGACAAGGGCTCCCGCAATGAGCAAGAGGACGACGAACCGGGAGGTGGTCGGGGTGGGCGGATTCGAACCGCCGACCTCACGGTCCCGAACCGTGCGCTCTAACCTGACTGAGCTACACCCCGATGAGCGTTCTCTCTGCGCGGGCGCACGCCTTCACAAGCGAAACCGCCGGTCGCACCGGCGGCAACGCTAGGGTACCAGACGGGCTATAGGGTGTCGAGGCGGATTGCTGGCCCCGGAGGCGGCAGTTACACTGGCGGCAACGACTCGCCCGGCCGGGGCTGGGCCGGACGGCAGATGCAGTCAACGATTTCAGGCCGCGGCTTCCTCTTCAACGTCAATCTCGTCTTCCTTTCGCAGGTAGCGATATACGGCCTTGCCTTCGTGCTGCGCGTGCTCCTTGCGCGCGGCCTTGGCGACGAGGGTCTCGGCACTTACTCACTGTTCTTCGTCGCTGTGCTGGTGGCCGGCGGCGTCGGGAACCTGGGCATCGGCCTCGGCAACGTCTACTTCCTCAACAAGGGGACGTACCCGTACCGCACGCTGCTCTCCGGCAGCCTCGCCGCCTTCGGTGCGATGTCGATCGCCGGCTGGTTGCTGCTCGGCGCCTGGGGCCTGGCCAGCGGCGCCGACCTCTTCGTCACGGGCGAGACGTACTGGCTTTATGGGGCGGCGCTGCCGGCGATCATCGGTTACACGATCTTCACGTCGTTCCTCCACGGCTCCAGCCGCTTCGTGGCGCTCAGCGTGGTGGCTATCGTCCAGGGCGGCATCGCGGCGATCGCGGCCGGTGCACTGCTGGCGGCGGACGAGCTGACTGTCGGCAGCGCGATCGCGGTGTGGTCCGTGTCGTTCCTCGTTGCGGACGTCGTCACGCTGGCGTTGATATTGCCGGGGAACGTGGATTTAGGGCGAGTGATCCGGCCGCCCTTTGAAGTACTGCGGGAGCAGATCAAGTACGGCGCGCAGGGGCAGGCCGCGAACATGGCGGCGCTTTTCAACTACCGCCTCGACCAGTTCCTCGTCGCCGCCTTCGTCTCGACGGCCGGCGTCGGCCATTACGCCGTCGCCGTGGGGCTGGCCGAGAGCGTGTGGTGGCTCTCGTCGGCGATATCGATGGTGCTGCTGCCGCGGCTGACGGCTATGGAGAAGGACGACGCCGACGCGGTGACGCCGATCATCAGCCGCAACACACTGCTGGCGAGCATCCTGGCGGCGGGCCTTTTGATCGCCGTGTCGCCCGTGGCGATTCAGGTGCTCTTTGGTGGCGACTTCTACCCGGAGGCGTTCCTGCCGTTGGTGCTGCTGATGCCGGGGATCGTCGCCGCCAGTGCCACTCGCGTGCTGGGGAGCTACCTTTTCAGCCGGGGCAAGATCATCTTCACGACGTTCGCAACGTTCATCGCGCTGGGCGTGACGATCGCGGCGGACATGGTGTTAATCCCGCTGTGGGAGGTCGAAGGTGCGGCGGTCGCTTCGTCGATCGCTTACGTCACGGCGCTGGGCGCGACGGCGTACTGGTACCGGCTGGAGTCGGGGCGCAGCGTGAGCGAGGCGCTTCTCTGGCGGCCAAGCGACATCGGCTATTACGCGGCCGCGGTCAAGCGCGCGCTGGGCCGGCGCGCCGGGAACGGTGCCTCAGGCAGCGGCGAGACGCTGACGAAGGACGAGCCAGACGAAGACGGGTAGCGCCAGCTGCCGCCGCAGCCGCGAAGGCTGACGCAGCAGGCGGAAGAGCCACTCCAGGCCGGCGCGGCGCATCCAGCGGGGCGCGCGCCGGGTCGCTCCGGCGATGAAGGAGAGCGATCCGCCCTCAGCGACGGCTACGCGGACGTTGAGCCGCGGCAGGTTTTCGGCGATCCACTTCTCCTGTCGCGGGAATCCCATGGCGACGAGCAGGACATCCGGCGACGCGGCGTTGAGCGCCTGGATCACGGCCTCCGTCTCCGAGCGACGGAAGTAGCCGTCGCGCGCGCCGGCGATCGTCAGCGACGGTATGCGCCTGCGGATGGCGTCCGCCGCGCCCGCCGATTCTTCCGCCGTGCCGCCGAGCAGGTAGGCGCTGCGGCCGGCGGCGGCCAGCGCTTCCAGCATCTCCCACGTCAGGTCGACGCCGGCCATCGCCTCGGGTAGCGGCCGCTGCAACGCCGACGGGCGCAAGACGAGGGAGGCGAGCGAGAGCGGGAACTGCAGGAGCGCCCGCAGCGGGCCACCGGGCAGAGAGAGGTAGTTGGCCGCCCAGAGGATGCCGGCGCCGTCCGCAAGGCGCAGCGCGGCGCCGTTCAGGATGCCGCGGATGCGCTCGTCTCGATGGGCCCGCGGCATGAACTCCGAGTACGGCTTGACGACGTACGTCTTCGCGTCGCCGCCGGCGAGCCTGGCGATTTCGGCGGCGGCTTCGCGGCGGGTGAAGTCGTGAAAGAGGACGTTGAGGACCGCGACCGTTTCGGCGGTCACGACCTTCGACGGCCGCGGCCACCGCGCCGTCCCCGGCGCTGGCCGCGACGCCGCTTGCCGCCCCGATCAGGTTGCGCTGTGGGCGGCGGCCCGGCGGCAGCGAAGACGCGGTCAAGCGACTGGAAAGCCACTTCGGCGACGTACTTGCCGCGTACAAGCGCGCGGCCGTTCTGGCTGACGATGCGCCAGCGCTCCTCGTCCGTCAGGAGGAGGACGATCGCCGCGGCCAGGGCGTCGTCATCACGGGCGACGAGGATGTGGTCGCCGGTCACTATGTCGAGGCCCTGTGCCGCCGCGACGCTGGCCACGGTCGGTAGCCCGCGCGCGAGTGCGTTCAGGATCTTAAGTCGGGTGCCGCCGCCGGTCTGCGTCACTTCAGCGAAGACGCGAGCGCGCTGGTAGAGCGGCTCCGCATCATCCAGCGGCCCGACGTATTGAACGGCGGGGCTGCGCTCTGCCAACTCGATCAGGCGACGCGGCGCGTCGCGGCCGGCGACGGTTAGCTTGACGTCGGGGAGACGCTCACGGACGAGCGGCAGGATGCGGGTGATCAACCGCTCGAGGCCATCGATGTTCGGCTGCCAGCTGAGCGTGCCGAAGTACATGATTTCGGGCTCCGAGCCGTCGAACGAGAGCGAAGGCAGCTCGAGCAGCGCCGGATCCGGAATGTTCGGTAGAAGATCCACACGTTCCCTGTCGGCGCCGATGGACACGAGCGCTCGAGCGTCCTCGACGGAGACGGCGAAGACGGTGCCGAAGCGGGGCATGATCTTCGCCTCGTACTTGCGCACGCGCGCGGCCTCGCGCCCGGCGAGAAAGCGCAGGGGGCCGACGCCGCGTTTGGCGGACTCGCTCTCCCAGAGGCGGTATTCGGCGTTGTGCTGGTGCAGGATCTTGAGGCCGGAGAACCACTCCGGCAGGTACTGCGCCACGAGCCAGCCGTCGACGAAGACAGCGTCGGGCAGGCCAGCGGAGAGCTTCTCCTCGACGAGCGCCTTCATCTGGCCGGAGCTGTTGCGCTCGACGCTCAGCGGCACGCCACCGATGTAGCTGCGGAGGAGGTTGCCGGGGCTGCGTCCACGGTTCAACTGCACGCTCTGCACGCCGTTCTCGGCGGCCCACATCTCTTGCGCCCGTGTCAGGGGCGCGCGGGCGATCGAAACCGCCCTGACGTCGTGGCGCTGGCACAGGTACTCGAAGACGCTGAGCGTCTTGAGCGCTGCTCCGCTATCGGGCGGGTAGGGGAAGTTTGCGGTGATGAATAGAATGCGCATCCGGTCTGCCTAACGCGCGCCCTTCTTCGACATCACGAGCCTGAGGGTGCGGACGAGGATCATCAGGTCGACGGACAACGGGTGGCGGCGCACGTAACGCAGATCGTAGCGCACCTTTTCGTAGTGGGTAAGGTCTGAGCGGCCGTTGACCTGCGCCAGGCCGGTCATTCCCGGCTTGACCTGGTGTCGCTGGCGGAAGTGCGGCGGCCAGGCCTGGACGATCTCCGGAAGGTCCGGGCGCGGGCCGACGAGGCTCATGTCGCCTTTGACGACGTTCACCAGCTGGGGCAGCTCGTCGACGGTGGTCTTGCGCAGCGACCAGCCGATGGCCGTGGCGTGCTGCGGGCGGCCCTTCGGGCTGAGCAGGCGCCGCATCAGGTCGCCGGTAGGCAGGCGCTCGGCGAGGTCGCTGCCGCGGCGATTGTGGTGCATCGTGCGGAACTTAAGGAAGCGGAAGCCGCCGCCGTTGAGACCGACGCGGTCCTGCTTGATGAGCACCGGCCCCGGCGATTCCATCTTGATCAGCGCCGCCGCCAGCGCGAACACGGGCCAGAGGATGCCGATCATCAGTCCGCCCACTGTGATGTCGAGCGCGCGCTTGAGCGGCGAAGTCTCGCCCGTCTCCACGCGATCGATGCCGGGATACCGGCCTTCGGGCAGAGGCTGGCCGGCCGGCTTCTGGCCGTTTGGGCCGGCCGGGGCCGAGGCCTGCGCTCGCCTGGCGTCCGGGTCTCTCATCGGCGGCCTGCCCGCGCCGCGATCAGCTCCGCTATCTGCGGCGTGCGCATGTGCTGGGCAAGCGCTTCCCGCCAGGGACGGAGGGTGATGCCCAGCTCCGCCGCGCGCTGGTTGGCGAGTGTTGAGTCCAGTGGCTTGCGGAACGGCAGGCCGAAGTCTGCCTGGTGCACCGGCTCCACCGGGACGTCGATCGCGGCGAGGCGCAGCACTTCCTCTGCCCACTCCTGGCGCGAGCAGCTACCCTCGCCGGCGAGGTGGTAGACGCCGAAGCGCCCCGCGGAGGCGAGCGCCAGGAGCGCCGCGGCGAGGTCGACCGTCCACGTGGGGGAGGCGATCTCGTCGGTGACGCCGCGCAGTGCGCCGTCCGCCTGAGCGCGCTCGATGATCTTCTCCGGAAAGCTGGTGCGGCCGGGACCGTAAAGCCAGGAAGAGCGGACGATGTAGAAGTCGCCGCCTGCTTCTTGTACGGCCTCCTCACCGGCGAGCTTGCTGCGCCCGTACTCGTTGATCGGGTGCGGAGCGTCGCCTTCGTCGTAGGGGGCGCCCTTCTCGCCGTCGAAGACTTCGTTGGAGCTGACGTAGACGATGGGGACGCCGGCGGCGGCGCAGGCGCGGGCGACGTTGCCGGTCCCCTCGCCGTTGACGGCGAGAGCTGCCGCCGGGTCACGCTCGGCGGCAGCGGTGTCAGTCTGGGCCGCAGCGTGGATGACGATCTCCGGCCGGAAGAGCTCGATCATCTCGCTTGCCGCCGCGGCCGAGGTGACGTCGAGGTCGCCGTGGCCGGGCGCGCGGATTTCGTGCGCGGAGGAGGCGCGCTGAAGAGCGGCTCCAAGCTGTCCTTTGCCACCGGTTACGAGAATGCGCATTACGTCTACTGACGGTACAGGGCGGGCCGTTACTTTACTACGCCCTGTTCGAGTTCTTCGAGCGTGTACTCAACCTGCTCGTCCTTCAGGCCCGGGTCGTATGGGGGATCGGGATAGTTGATGAGCCATGCTTCCTCGTCGCCGGTGTTCTCGAGGCCGGTGGCGACGTCTTTGGGGATGAAGAGCCGCTTCGGGCTGCCGGCGTCCAGGACGTGCTCCTCGCGCAGCCACCGGTCACCGGAGCGGCTGTAGAGGGTGATGCGCATCGTGCCCTTGACGCACATGTAGCGGGCGGCGCGGACGCGGTGCAGGTGGTAGCCCTTGAAGGCGCCGGGGCTGGCGGCCGTCAGGTAGACATCCGTCTTGTCGCCGTCCTTGAAGAGTTCGATCAGGAAGCCGTTCTCTTTTCCGCCGTGGTCGTGCGTGAGGACTTTCTTCGCGGGTTCTTCGCTGATTCTATCGATCATCGGTCAGTCGGAGTGGTCCGGCATAGCCTCGGTCAGGCGCTTGCCGTACTGCTTGTCGTAGTATTCCTGGAAGTCCTCGTCGCGCGCTTTCTCCCACCACCAGCGGTTCTGCAGGTACCACTCGACCGCCTTCTGGATGCCGGCCGTTGCGTCGTGGCGGGGCTGCCAGCCGAGCGCGCGCAGCTTGTCCGAGTTCACGGCGTATCGGCGGTCGTGGCCGGCGCGGTCCTCGACGTGGGTGATCAGCGAGCGCGGCTTCTCGGTCAGGTCGAGGATAAGGTGTGTGACATCGACGTTGTAGCGGTGGTTGTCGGCGCCGATGTTGTAGGTCTCGCCCGGCTGGCCTTCGTGGAGGATCAGGTCGAGCGCCTCGCAGTTGTCATCGACGAAGAGCCAGTCGCGTTGCTGGCGGCCGTCGCCGTAGACGGGTAGCGGCAGGTCCTGCAGCGCGTTCGTCGTGAAGAGCGGGACGAGCTTTTCGACGTGCTGGCGCGGGCCGACGTTGTTAGCGGGCCGGGCGACGACGACGGGCAGGCCGTAGGTCTCGATATAGGCGCGGCACTGCATTTCGGCACCGGCCTTGCTGGCCGAGTATGGGCTGCGCGGGTTCAGGGCGTCCGTCTCAAGAGACGTCTGGCCCTCAGGGACGTCACCGTACACTTCGTCGGTAGACATGTGCAGAAAGCGCTCTACGCGCGCCTGACGCGCCGCCTCAAGCAGGACATAGGTGCCGAAGACGTCCGTTTGGATAAATGCGCCCGGCTCCATGAGGGAGCGGTCGACGTGCGTCTCGGCGGCGAAGTTGACGACGCAGTCCGCGCCTTCCATCAGCTCGCCCACGAGCGCGGCGTCGGTGATGTCGCCCTGGACGAAGCGATACCGCGAGTCGTCGGCGATATCGCGCAGGTTGTCCTGGTTGCCGGCGTAGGTCAGCGTGTCGAGGTTGATGACGCTGGCGTCCGCTCGCTCGCGCAGGAGGCGGAGGATGAAGTTGCTGCCGATGAAGCCGCAACCGCCCGTGATCAGGTAGGTGCTAGCCATCGGGCATCTCGATGCGGCTATGGTCGCCCAGGGTGAGGCTGTAGCCGCTGCCGGCGCCGTGGCTGCCGCGGAGTTCGACGTTGCGGCCGACCATGCTCTTCACTACGGGCCAGTGTATCTCCTCAATGCGGCTGTCCTCCATCACGACGCTGTCCTCGATCCGGCAGCCCTTGATCAGGCAACGGGCGTCGATTGAGGTGTTGGGGCCGATGTAGGAGTCGATGACCTCTGTCTCCGCACCGATGATCAGGGGGCCGCGGAGGACGCTGTTCCCGACGCGCGCTCCGGCCTCGATGACGACCGGGTCATAGACGCGAGTCTTCTCGTCGACCTGGCCCTCGTGACGGGCTTCGATCAGCGACAACACCATGCGGTTGGCGTTCAGTATGTCGTCCATTTTGCCGGTGTCGATCCAGTAGCGATCCATGACCTCCGCGCGGACGCCCGCGCCGCGGTCGATCAGCCCCTGGATAGCGTCGGTGATCTCCAGTTCGCCGCGTCCGGACGGCTGCAGGTTGGCGATGACGTCGTGGACGGCCGGCTCGAAGATGTAAACGCCGATGACGGCGAGGTTGGAGGCGGGCTCGTGCGGCTTCTCGACGATGCGCGTGACCACGCCGTCGGTCAGCTCTGCGATGCCGAAGTCCTGCGGGTTTTCCACCGGATGCAGCAGGATCTGCGTCGGGCCGCCGTTCGCACGGTACTTTTCGACGTACGGCTTGATGCCGCCGAGGACGAAGTTGTCGCCGAGGTAGAGGACGAACGGAGAGTCGCCCAGGAAATCGTGCGCAGTCGCCACGGCGTGAGCGATGCCCAGCGGTGCGTCCTGCTGGATGTAGGTGACGCAGGCGCCGAACTGTGAGCCGTCGCCGACGGCCGCGCGCACTTGCTCCGCCGTGTCGCCGATGATGATGCCGATGTCGGTGATGCCGCACTCGACGAGCTGCTCAATTGTGTAGAAGAGCACGGGCTTGTTGGCGATCGGTACGAGCTGCTTGGCGTTGGTGTAGGTGAACGGACGGAGGCGGCTGCCCTTGCCGCCGCTGAGCACGAGCCCCTTGAGCCCGCCGTTCTTGCCGCCCGAGGTGGGCGTTGCCGGCTTCTCGCTCTTCTTGGTCGCAGTAGTTGCCATCTTCAGGTTAGCGGCCGCTCCTTCGGCTGGTTGCGTGTGTGCCAGACAAGAGCGCGCAGTGCCGGCAGGGCCCGCGGCAGGCGCGTCGGGTTGCGGAGGAAGTAGAGCGGTGCGTAGACGAACGCGTGCAGCAGGACCGCTGTGACTACCTGGAGAGGCGTCCCGCGCTTGCGCACGAAGAGTAGCGCGTTGCGCCGGTAGAGGTAGTCGAAGCGGGCGTCCGGAAACCGCGATCGCAACGCCTTGTGCCAGACGTGCGACTGCGGCGCGTAGTAGCACTGCAGGCCGCGTTCGGCGGCACGGACGCACCAGTCGGTCTCTTCCCAATAGGCAAAGTACTGCTCATCGAGGAGGCCCACCGCGGCGAGGGCCGGGGCCGGGATCAGCATGCAGACGCCGTCGGCGTATCCGCGCCGCTCCAGACGCTCGAACTGGCCGCGGTCGTCCTGGCCGCGCCCGACCTGGGTGGCCACGCCGCGCCAGATGCTGACTTCGCCGCCGGTGGAGTAGATCATGCGCGGCCGGTCGTAGAAGTGGGTGCGGGGACAGACGGCGGCGAGGTTTGGGATGTCGCGGGCAGCGTCTACCAGCGCCTGGAGGAACTCCGGTGAGACGACGGTGTCGTTGTTAAGGAGGAGGACGTAGTCGGTGCCGGCTTCGAGGGCGCGCCGGATGCCGGCGTTGGCGCCGGCGGCGAACCCGCGGTTCTCCGGCAGGGGCAAGACGTCGATGAAGCCGCTGAACTCGCGCTCCAGCTCTGACGCCTCATCGCCCTGCGAGCCGTTGTCGACGACGATGACGCGCATGGCGGGATAGCGGGCCGCCTGCAGGCTGTGCAGGCACTCACGAGTATCGGCCAGGCCGTTCCAATTGAGGATTACGATAGAGACGTTGGGTGCATTGCCCATATGTCTGATAAAGAATACCACCGCGGGCTCCTTAGGGCCGCCCGGGGTCGCGAGAGCCCGGTGGCGGCAAGGGGAGCGTTGGCAGCGCCTGAGCGCCCGAGCACGCCTTCGGAAGGATCGCGCCTGCGGTCAAGTGAGAATATAATTCCGCAGCATGGAAGAATGCTTCCGGTACGAATCCGAAGTCGACCTCAGCAACGAGAACAGCTCGCAGGCTCAGCTCGTCCTCCTGACCGGCAATAACAAACGAGTCCTTGAAGCCGGACCTGCCACTGGCTATGTCACCCGCGTGCTCAAGGAGCGTGGCTGCTCAGTCACCGGGATCGAGGTTGACGAGCAGGCAGCCGCCATCGCTGAGCCGTTCTGCACACGGATGATAGTGGGCGACATCGAGAAGATGGATCTGTCAGCCACATTCGGAGAAGAGCGTTTCGATGTCGTGATATACGGCGATGTACTGGAGCACCTGGTGGACCCCGATCGCGTTCTTGAGAACACCCGCCAAATCCTTGCACCGGGTGGGTACGTCGTAGCATCCATACCAAACGTTGCTCACGCCAGTCTGCGTCTGGCGCTTCTGCGCGGCGATTTCTCGTACACCGATCTTGGACTGCTGGACCGAACCCATTTGCGCTTCTATACACGCGAAACTGTGGACGAACTCTTTCGCACCACCGGATATGTGATATCCGACTGGAGGCGCATCGTAATGGAGCCGTTCGGCACGGGGCAAGATCTGCGCGAAGGGGACTACCCTCCCTTCCTGACCGCCGCGATGCGCGAGGATGAAGACGCGCTGACCTACCAGTACGTGGTGAAAGCGTCCATTAGCGAGGAGCCTGTTTCCACTCGCAGCCGGTCTGGGGTTGGGCATCAAGGTCGCCGCACGGTGATGAGCGCTTCGCTGAAGTCGCTGTGGGCGGAGCATGAGCGGACGGTTGCCGCGGAGCGACAAACAGCGGGGCTCAGATCTGAGTTAGGCGAGGCGTCAAAGCAGGTTGAGGGAATTGAGCAGCGGTTGGAAGAGGCAGAGCAGCGGCTGGTAGAAGCAGAGCAGTACGCGGGCGCTCTGGGCCACGAGCTGAACCTGATCCACGGGAGTATCGGCTATCGAATCCTGAAAAAGGTGCGGGCGCCCGTCCGATTCCTCGCGCCGCCCGGAAGCCCGCAGCGTCTTCCCCTGGCCGTGGCCCGGCGGGCGCTCCGGCTGGCACGGCGTCGCGGGCCGATGGCGCTCGTAAAGAAGGCCCTGCGGGTGCGTGAGTGGCCGGCCGTGCTGCGCAACCTCAAGCGCCCGCCGCCGGTCGCGATGGACCTGAACGCCCGGTACCAGATATGGCTGAGCAAGCACAGCGTAACGCCCGAGCGCGCTGAGGGCCTCCGCAAAGAAGCCGAGGCGCTGAGTTACCGCCCGCTCGTCAGCATCGTCACGCCCGTCTACAACCCTGAGGTGAGTTGGTTGCGCGGCGCGATCGAGTCTGTGCGGGGGCAAGTCTACGGCAACTGGGAACTCTGCCTCGCCGACGACGGATCGACGAAGCCCGGGGTGAGAGATCTATTGGAGGAGTACTCGCGCCTGGACAGTCGCATAAAGGTGGCGTTCGCGGAGCAGAACGGCGGCATTTCGGTCGCCTCAAATGCAGCGCTGTCGCTGGCGACCGGCGAGTTCGTTGGCCTGCTCGACCACGACGATGTCTTGACTCCGGACGCCGTCTTTGAGGTCGTCAAGTTGCTCAACGAACGGCCCGAACTGGACTATGTCTACAGCGATGAAGACAAGATGGAGTTGGACGGCTCACGGCTGGACCCGTTCTTCAAGCCGGACTGGGCGCCGGACCTGCTGAACTGCATGAACTACGTGACCCACTTCAGCGTCTATCGAAAGTCAGTACTCGACGAAGTTGGCGGGTTTCGGACCGGTTTCGAGGGAAGCCAGGATTTTGACCTCACGCTGAGAGTAACCGAGAAGACGCAGAACATCGCCCACCTCCCGTTGCAGCTTTATTCCTGGCGCAAAGTGCCGGGATCAGCGGCGGCGTCCGTCGGGGCGAAGGAGTACGCGTATGAGGCGGCAAAGAAGGCGCTCACCGAAGCGCTCGATCGGCGGGGCCTGGAGGCGGAGGTGCTGGACGGGCCGAACCGCGGCCATTACCGGGTGAAGTACGCGATCAAGGGCTCGCCGAAGGTGACGATCGTTATTCCCACGCGCGACCAGGCTCCGATGCTTCGGCGCTGCGTCGACAGCATCCGCAGCCGCTCAACTTACGCGAACTACGAGATCATTATCATCAATAACGACAGCCGCGAGGCCGAGACGCTTCGATATTTTGAGACGTTCGAGGGTCGGGTGATCGATTACCCACACCCGTTCAACTACTCAGCCCAGATGAACCTGGGCGTGCGGGCGGCCGGTGCGGACTATGTGATCCTGCTCAACAACGATACGCTGGTGATCTCACCAGACTGGATCGAAGCGATGCTGGAGTACGGGCAGCGGCCGGACGTCGGGGCTGTCGGGGCGCGCTTGTTCTTTCCGGATGGACAGGTACAGCATGAAGGAGTGCTCGTCGGCGGCAGCGGAGGTCTGGCCGGCCAGATGAATCATGGAGGGTACTTCGGCATGGGCGAGTGCGTGAGCAACGTCTCCGCCGTAACTGCAGCCTGCATGCTGGTGAAGACGAAAGCTTACGAGGAGGTGGGCGGCCTCGACGAAGAACTGAGCGTCGCCTACAACGACGTGGACCTCTGCCTGAAGCTGCGGGAGAAGGGCTACGACGTGATCTACACGCCGTACGCTCAACTATCGCACCACGAAGGCGGCACCCGTGGTCACCGTCACCCGGAGGAAGACGAGCGACGATTCCGCACGCGCTGGGCCGGCTACCGCGATCCGTACTACAACCCGAACTTCGACCTGGACCACCAGTTCAGGCTGAAGCTGTGAGGGCGCCTGGTCGCGGCAGCGCCTACGGAAGGGGTTAGCCCGCTTCGGCGTGCTGGGGGACGGTCGCCATATAGTCGTCCACGACCTGCTGCGCAGGCCCATCGGCCACCACCCGCCCGTGATCAAGCCACATCCCGCGGTCACAGAAACTTGTGATCGTTTCCGCGCTGTGGGAGACGACGACGATCGTCATGCCCTGCTGCTTGAAGTCGTGCATCCGCTGCTGGCACTTGTCCTGGAAGAAGGCGTCACCCACAGATAGCACTTCATCCACCAGCAGGATGTTCGGGCTGCTGTGGACGGCGACCGCAAACCCCAGCCGCATGTACATGCCTGACGAGTATCGTTTTACGGGCATGTCGATGAACTCCTGCAGTTCGGCGAACTCCACGATCGCCGAAAATTGATCGTCGATCTCCTGGCCGGACAATCCCAGGATCGAGCCGTTAAGGTGGACGTTCTCGCGGCCGGTAAGGTCCGGGTGGAAGCCGGCGCCAAGTTCGATCAGAGGCGACACGCGTCCGCCGACGAGCACCGTACCCTGGGTGGGCGCCATGACGCCGGCGATCAGCTTGAGCGCCGTGCTCTTTCCGCTGCCGTTGCGGCCGATGATGCCGAGGGTCTCACCGCGATTCACGGTGAAGCTGACGTCCTGCAGCGCGTAGAAGGGCGGGGTCGCCTCGCGCTTGTTGAAGATCGCTGGCACGAACTCACGGAGGCTGCTCTCGCGCATCTGGAAGCGCTTGGTGACGTTGCGAAACTCGATCGCGGCGCTAGATGCGGTCTGCAAAGCCCGCCTCCATCTTCTTGAAGAGGAAGTACCCGACGACGAACGTGCCGACGGCGATACCCAGGCCCAGCAGCAAGCGGTCCATCGCCGGGCTATCGTCGAGGAGGATCACGCGCCGATAGGCGTTGATCAGGAGCGCGTTCGGGTTCATGTCGAAGATGAAGTGGTACTTCGACGGCACCTGTTCGATCGGGTAGATCACGGGCGTCAGGTAGAACCACAGCGTCAGCACGACACCGACGAGGTACCGCACGTCGTGAAAGTACAGGTTCAGGGCCGCCAGCGGAAATGAAAGGCCGGCCGTGAAGATGAGCTGGATGGCGAACAGCAACGGCACCCAGACCACCGTCTCAGTCGGCGGGTGGTTGTACACGACCATCAGCCCGGCGAGGATGACGAGGCCGAAGAGGAGATCCACGATCTTTGTATTGATCGCCGCCACGGGCAGGATTTCGCGCGGGAAGTAGACCTTCGTGACGAGGTTCATGGCACCGGATACGGAGTCGGTCGCCGAGGAGAGTCCGCTGGAGAAGAACATCCAGGGGAGCAGGCCGACCAGCACGAAGAGCGCGTAGGGAAGGCCCTGGCTGGGGAAGCGCAGCAGAGTGGCGAAGACGAAGCTGAGCGTCAGCATTTGCGCGAGCGGGTTGAGGAACGCCCAGGCGTAGCCGAGCACTGACTGCTTGTACTGGCCCCGCAGGTGGCGGATGGTCATGTGCCAGAGCAAGTCACGGCGCCGCCAGAACTCTGCGAGGTGGCGCAGCAGGTCCAGCGGTCCGGTCGCGGTGGCGATGGGCTGTCGCGGTATCGGTTGTGCTCGGGCCATGGCAAAGGCCGGCGGAGCGCTTTCTGCGGGCGACCGTCGGCTCGGTTGATGTTAGCGGTCTGCGACGATGTGAAGCAAGAAGGGCCCGCTAGCCGGTGGCGATCAGGACGGCGGCGCCCATCTCCGGGCAGCTCGCCTGCTGGGAGGGCGGCAGGCCCGCGTCAAACCTCAGGACCTT
>JAJCYV010000036.1 GCA_029262695.1 Chloroflexota bacterium
GAGTTACGCGAAGTGAATGAGCGATACTCCGCCGCTTTCGACAGCGCAGCCAGAGCGGTGGGCGTTCATCTGACGCTCAGGCAGTTCGCCACAGAGTGACGTGTGAGGCTGAAGCCTGACCTTCGGAGAGCGGTGGAGGACGTGTCAGGGCGTGTGATGAGTGCGTAGGAAAGCCTGACCTTCGGCGGGTGATTCGAGGCAGGGCTGAAGCCCTGCGGCTACGTGGGTCATGGGCGTTGGCGCGTTGTGGCGACAGGTCGGCTGGTGCTGGGCCGCGTTAGAGGTCGTAGACTTTTGACTCCTCAGGCACGATAACCTCTCGCCCGGCCAGCTTCTCGATGGCGCGTGCCATGCCGGCCACCGCGGCGGGCGTCCGCCGGGGATGGTGGTGCGTGATCATCAGCCGCCCAACATTCGCTTCGCGGGCGATCCTGGCCACGCCGCTGACGTAGGAGTGATTGCGGGCGTTGATCTCGTCGGTCTCCGCCTCGCTGTCAGTCAGATAGACTTCGTGAATCAGGAGCTTGACGTTCCTGGTCAGGCCGATCGTACCTTCGTCAGCTATGGTGTCGGTCACGTAAGCTACGTCGTCGCCGATGCGAATGCCCATGGAGCCGAACATGTGCTTCTGGCCGCGAAAGGCCATGTCGAGGCCGTTGACGGACATGGCGCTTTCGCTGACGGGAACCACTTCCGCCTTCAGCGGAAAGACCGCCAACGGTGCTGAGAAGGGCACGTTGAGGAGACGATTCAGCGCCTCATCAGGAGTCGCCGTCGCGAAGGGAGGCGCGGGGCCGTGGATAACCACCTGGCGCCCGGGCAAGACTTCGGGAAGGTAGGCGAGCCCGATGCAGTGATCGAGATGATAGTGGGAGAGGAAGATATCCAGCCGGCCGTAACCCTCCAGGAGCTTTGCGATCTCCGGCTCGAGTAGCCTGCCGAGTCCGGTGCCGGCGTCAAGCAGGACCGCTGCATCATCGGTGAGCACGAGATAGCACTGCGTCTGGCGGCCGAAGGTCGAGAAGAATCCGTTGGTACCGAGTGGTACGAGTTTCACCGGCCCATCATATTGCATGGCGGCGTCTCTGCGACGAACTGCGGGCGGCGCTTGCGGGATGACATGTCAGGCTGAGAGCCTGACCCCCGATGAAGGTAGGCGCGGCTTGACGGCTTTGAGTGCCTTGACGTGGTGTGTGGTAGCGTCCATGGCGGCAGGTCACGCAACTTCGATCGAGAAGGAACAGAGCATGGAACGTCTAAGACAGCTTTTCCGAAGGCAGGCTTCCGCGGCCGATGCACCGGCAGTGATTCCTCCCGATCCGATCAACGACTACTACGTGACGGATGCTCCGTCGCCCCAGGGTGCTCTCGATATATTCAAGGGGGAATGGTCGTCGCAGCTTCCGCCGCCGTTTGACGGCCTTCAAGCGGGAAGTGTTCCGTTGTTTGACGACGGCCGAATCACGTGGCTTGTTGACGAGCTGGAGGGCATTCACGGGCAAAGCATCCTAGAGCTGGGGCCGCTCGAGGGCGGACACTCCTACATGCTCGAGGCAAGCGGGGCGGCGTCTGTCACGGCGATCGAGGCGAATACTCACTCGTATCTCCGATGCTTGATCGCGAAGGAGCTGCTTGGCATGCAGCGGGTCAAGTTTCTCTGTGGTGATTTCGTCGAGTATCTGAAGAGCCTGGACTGCGGGTCGTTCGACATCGGCGTCGCCAGTGGCGTTCTGTATCACATGGTTAATCCGGTGGAGCTGATCTCTCTGCTGTCGAAATCGTGCCGATCACACCTGCTTATCTGGACGCATTACTACGACGAAGCCTGGGCGACAGCAAATGAACGTCAAGCGCAATTCCCGTCCCGGCAGGAAGTCAACGTTGAGGGCTTTTCGCACACGCTCGTTCGGCAGGACTATGGCGATGAGACTCTGGGCATGCCGGAGTTTTGTGGTGGGAGCCGGCGATACAGCAACTGGATGGTCCGTGATGAACTCGTTCAGTGCCTGAACTACTTTGGCTTCGCGAACGTCAAGACCAACTTCGATCACTACGATCACCCACATGGCCCTGCTATGACCCTGCTCGCCAGCCGCTGACCCTTTTGAGGGCGCCGGGTGGCCGAACGGCCCTTGACGGGCTGCCGCCATCGGCGGGATAATCGCGCGCACTCGTACGACTGACATCTGGGGGGTGTCTTGTGACGGAGGTTTTGGAGCGCTGGCGGTGGTATTTCGTGGCGCTTTTGGCGGTACCGATGCTGGTGGGTGTGGGGATGCTGCTGGACGAGGAGCTGGACGGACCGTCGCCGCTGGTGATTGAGGCGGGGGAGCTTTCGACGGATGTGCGGGTGTACGTGGTGGGCGCGGTTGAGGCGCCGGGCGTGTACCCGCTGGAGGATGGGTCGCGCTGGGTGGACGCGGTTGCGGCGGCGGGCGGGGCGACGGAGGAGGCGGACCTGACGGCGATCAACCTTTCGCGGCACGCGCGGGACGAAGACCACATCGTGGTGCCGGCGGTTGGCCAGACGGCGGTGTTGGGCACGGCCGCGGAGCCGCTGATCGGCATCAACACGGCGAGCCAGTCGGTGCTGGAGACGCTGCCGGGGATCGGCGAAGTGCGGGCGGGGGCGATCATCCAGTCGCGGACGGTGGACGGGCCGTTCGGTGCGTTGGAGGACCTGCTGGGCCGGGAGATCGTGCCGGAGTCGGTGTTCGAGGAGATCGCGCCGATGATCACGGTGTATTGACTCTCGCGCCGATGGACGACCGGGCGCAGCAGGGCATCGGGACGGTGGAGGGGGCGACCGCCGGTCGCCCCTACGATTCGGGTGGCGGGTGACGCTGGCGGTGCTGGCGCTGGCGTGGCTGCTGGGCGTGGCTGCGGCGGCGTTTTCGGGCGCTGATGCGGCGGCGGCGGTCGCGGCGGCCTCTCTGCTGGGCGCGGTTACGTTCGCGGTGCGGCCTCGCGCGGGGACGCTGGTGGTGGCAGCGGCCGGGGCGGTGCTGGTGTCGGGGGCGACGTTGCGGTACGACGAGACGACGCCGTCGGCGGAAGGGACGGTGGCGGTGCACAACGGCTCGGGGGAGGCGGTGCGGCTGCGCGGGGTGGTGGACGGCGAGCCGGACGAACGTCCGACGGGGCGGCTGTACCGGGTGGACGTGCGCGGGGTGTTCGACGGGGGGCTCTGGGCGGAGGCGCAGGGGAAGGTGCTGGTGCGGACGTGGCTGTTCCCGGCGTACGAGTACGGCGACCTGATCGAGATTGAGGGCGAGCTGGAGGCGGCGCCTGTGTTCCCGGAGTTCGACTACCGGGACTACCTGCTGCGTCAGGGAGTGGTGGCGCTGGCGGCGTACCCCGACGTGACGCTGGTGGAGCCGGGGCACGGTAGCGCGCTGACGGAGGCGGTGATCGACGCTCGGCGGTCGCTGGCGGGGCGGCTGGACGAGGTTTTGCCGGAGCCGCAGTCGTCGCTGGCGAGCGGTGTGTTGCTGGGGACGCGGTCGAACCTGGCGCCCGACCTGAAGGCGGCGATGGAGGCGACGGGGACGTCGCACCTGGTGGCGGTATCGGGGCAGAACGTGGCATTGCTGGCGGGGCTGATGATCGCGGCCTTCGCGTGGGCGATCGGGCGGCGGCCGGCGGCGTGGCTGGCGCTGGCAACGATCGCGGGCTACGCGGTGCTGGTCGGCGGGCAGGCTTCGGTGGTGCGGGCGTCGATCATGGCGTCGATGTACGTTATGTCGATCGTGCTGGGACGGCAGAGCGCGGCGCCAGTGGGGCTGGCGCTGGCGGCGGCAGTGATGACGGCGCTCGAACCGCAGGTGGTGCACGACGTGGGGTTCCAGTTGAGCTTCGCGGCGACGATCGGGCTGATCACGCTGGGTCAGGAGGCGAAGTTGCGGCTGGAGGCGTTCGCCGCACGGTGGCCGGCGGTGGCGCGGTCGCCGCTGTCGACGCCGCTGATCGAGACGTTGGCGATCACTTCGGCGGCGATCGCGTTTACGCTGCCGATCACGGCGCTGAGCTTCGGCGAGGTGTCGTTGGTGGCGCTGCCGGCGAACCTGTTCGCGGTACCGGCGTTCGTGGCGGTGGCAGTGACGGCGGCCCTGGCGGTGGCGGCGAGCGTGCTTCCGGGCGGCGAGATGCTCGGTTGGCTGGCGTGGCTGCCGGCGACGTACATGATCGGTGTGATCGAGCTGTTCGCGTCGCTGCCGGCGGCGTCCGTGACGGTCGGTGGGGTGAGCCTGTGGCTGGCGGCGCCGTACTACGCGGCGCTGATCGGGTTCACGTGGTGGTTGAAGGCGCAGCCGGTGGGAGTGCCACGGCTACCGAGGCTGTGGGAGCGGCCCGGCCCGCGGCTGGCGAACGCGCTGGCGGCAGCGGCCGTGGTGGCCGTCGCGGGGGTGCTGGTGTGGGTGGCGATCGGGACTCGAGACGATGGCGACCGGCTGTCGGTGACGTTTCTGGACGTCGGTCAGGGGGACGCGATCCTCATCGAGGGGCCCGATGGACAGCGGATACTGGTGGACGGCGGGCCGGGCGGCGACGTGCTGTCGGGAGCGCTGGGGCGGCAGTTGCCGTTCTACGACCGGCGGATCGATCTAGTGCTCGTGACGCACCCGCAGGCGGACCACATCGGCGGGCTGCCGGAGGCGCTGGAGTCGTACGACGTGGGGGCCGTGTTGAACAGCGCGTTAGAGAGCGAGTCGCCGGCCTACGAGGCGCTGGTGGAGGCGATGAGGGAGGCGGGCGTGCCGCGGTACGTGGCAGCGCGGGGACAGACGATCGACCTGGGCGGTGGCGCGCGGGTCGAGGTGATCGGGCCGGACGGAGCGCTGACCGCCCGCTCAGCGGGTCTGTCGGACGCCGACCCGAACGACGCCTCGACGGTGCTGCGGGTGGTGATGGGCGAGGTGTCGTTCCTGCTGGCGGGGGACGTTGAGGAGGAGGGAGAGGCGGCGCTGGTGCGCTCGGGCGCGGAGCTGCGGGCGACGGTGCTTAAGGTGGCACACCACGGGTCGAGCACTTCGACGACGGCGACGTTCCTCTCGCGCGTGGGGCCGGCGATCGATGTGATCTCGGTGGGGGCGACGAACACGTTCGGGCACCCGACGGACGCGGTGCTTGCGCGGCTGAGCGACGACTACGTGCTGCGGACGGACGAGGACGGGGACGTGCGGATGGAGACGGACGGCGAGCGGCTGTGGGTGACGACGGGGCGGTAGGTGGACCCGCTGGAGGGCGAGTCGCCCTCGAACGGCAGCGGCATGTCGTAGAATGCCGCCATGGAGCCGCGCATACAGTACGCGAAGACCGAGGACGGGGTGAGCATCGCCTACTCGACTCTGGGGGAAGGGTTGCCCCTGGTGCTCATGTTCCCGGCTGGATTCAGCCACATCCAGCTAGAGTGGGAGATCCCTACGATGCGCCGCATGTACGAGCGCCTGGCGCAGAACCGAATGCTCGTCCGATACGACAGTCGGGGCTGCGGTCTGTCCGACCGCGACGTAACCGACTATTCGCTTGAGGCGCACCTGCTCGACCTGGAGACCGTGGTCACCTGTCTTGGTCGGGAGCGAGTCGCCCTGTTCCCGAGTGGCGCCCCGGGACCGGCGGTCATCGCTTATGCCGTGCGCCACCCGGAGCGGGTATCGCACCTCGTTCTATGGTGCGCGTCTGCGCGGGCCTCCGACATCTTTGCGGCGCCCCAGGTTAAGGGGATGCTGAGCCTCGCAGATTCGGACTGGGATCTGGCCACAGAGACCGTTGCGCACTCCGTTGTCGGATGGTCAGAAGGCGAATCGTCGCGCCAGTATGCTGCCCTGATACGGGAGAGCGTTACGCCAGAGGCGGCAAGGGCGGCCTGGGCTGCCACTAGCGAGATTGACGCTACGGCGCTCCTGCCCGAGGTCGCGTCGCCAACGCTGATAATCCATCGCCGCCAGCTTCCGTTCCCCACGGTGGACGCGGCCAGGCAGCTCGCATCGAAGATACCGGGGGCTCGCCTCGTGCTCCAAGACGGAGATTCGATGGGGATAGCGGCCGGAGACTGGGAGGCCGCGGCTCAAGCCATCGACGAGTTCCTGGGCGAGGGCGAGGCAGATGCCGAATCCGAGGGGCTGTCAGCCGACATAGTTCACACCATCCTCTTCACCGACGTGGAGGGCTCGACGGCGCTCACCGAGCGGCTGGGCGACGCGAGGGCGCGGGAGCTGCTGCGGGAGCACGAGAGCATCACGCGGGAGGCGCTGAAGTCGCACGGCGGGTCCGAGGTGAAGACGATGGGTGATGGGTTCATGGCGTCGTTCTCCTCGGCGACCAAGGCGTTGGCGTGCGCGATCTCCATTCAGCGCGCGTTCGAAGAGCACAACGAGTCGGCGGAGGAGCCGATCCGCGTGCGGGTGGGGCTTAATGCCGGCGAGCCGATTGCCGAGGACGATCCGGGCGGGAGAGGCGACCTCTTCGGCACGGCGGTGAACGTGGCGGCGCGGATAGCGGCGAAGGCGAACGCGGGTGAGATCCTCGTGTCGAACGTTGTTCGGGAGTTGGTGGCGGGCAAGGACTTCCTCTTCGCAGACCGCGGGGAGACGGAGCTGCGCGGGTTCGAGGACCCGGTGCGGGTGTATGAGGTGCGGTGGGAGGAGGGCGACTGATGGAAGGACCGCTGGCAGGAGTTCGAGTGCTGGAGGTGGCGAACTGGTACGCCGCACCGGCAGGGTGCGCGCTGATGGCCGACCTGGGGGCGGACGTGATCAAGGTCGAGCCGCCGGGAGGGGAGGCGCTCCGAGGCTACCTCGGGCCGGGGACCGAGTCGACGTACAACTTCGTGTTCGAGCTGCCTAACCGGGGGAAGAAGGGCATGACGCTGAACCTCGGTGCGCCGAGAGCGCGCGAGGTGATAGAACGGCTGCTGCCAGAGACGGACGTGTTCGTGACGAACCTGCTCCCCTACCGCCGGGAGAAGTACGGGCTGACGTACGGGGAGCTGATCGAGCATCGGCCGGACTTGATCTACGTGAGCCTGACAGGATACGGCTCGACGGGCCCGGACCGGAACCGGCCGGGGTACGACTACGCGGCATTCTGGGCGCGTTCAGGGATCATGAATTCGCTGGGGGAGCCGGGCGATCCGCCGCCGCCGCAGCGACCGGCGATGGGCGACATGACGAGCGCGCTTGTTGCCGCGGGGTCGGTGGCGATGGCGCTGCTGGCGCGGGAGCGGACGGGCGAGGGGCAGGAGGTCGACATCTCGCTGCAGAACACCGGGATCTGGGTGATGTCGGCGGACCTCACCAGGGCGCTGCACGGGTTCGATGGCCCGAAGCCGTCGCGGCGGGAGATGCCGAACCCGCTGTGGAATAGCTACCAAACGAAAGACGACCGCTGGATCCAGCTCGTGATGCTGGTTCCCGATATGTACTGGCCGCAGTTCTGCCGGGCGATCGCGCGCGAGGAGTTGGAGAAGGACGAACGTTTCGCGACGTTCCAGAACCGGGCCGTGAATCGCGAGGAGCTAATCGGTATCCTCGACGAGATCTTCGCGGCGCGGACGCTGGAAGAGTGGGACAAGGCGCTGGACGAGCAGGGGATCATCTGGGCGCCGGCGCAGACGCTGACGGAGGTCGTAAACGACCCGCAGGCGCGGGCGCGTGGTGCGTTCGCGAAGATGGAACATCCGAACGCGGGCGAGGTTGAGATCGTGGACGTGCCGATAAGGTTCGGGAAGTCGGAGGTCGGGGTGCGGGGGCCGGCGCCGCAGGTGGGACAGCACACGGAGGAGGTGCTGCTGGAGGCAGGGTTCGACTGGGACGACATCGTGAAGCTGCGGGACGAAGAGGTGATATGATCCCGCTCCGCGAAGGCGGAGGGTGACGAGATACTGGTGGCGGACATGGTGCGGGCTGTGCACCGGTAAGGGGCTCCTTTTCGCGGACCGCGGGGAGTTCGTGGCAAAGGGCTTCGAGGAGCCGGTGCGGGTGTATGAGGTGAGGCCGGTCGAGGGCTAAGATAGGCGCGAGACCTCGGCTCTGAGATCGCGTCAGCTGACGTTGGAAGGAGGCATCGCGATGGTGGACACGCCGACTGTGGAAGGCAAGGAGATAGGGCGGGTGGCCGATTACTTTGCCAAGATCGGAGTGGCCGGGATCGACCTTACGGGCCCGCTTCATGTGGGCGACCGAATCCGCCTTCAGGGACACACCACAGACTTCGAGCAGGCGGTCGACAGCCTCCAGATCGAGCACGCATCCGTGGAGGCTGCGAAGTCTGGAGACAAGATTGGCATCAAGGTGAAAGACAGGTGCCGAAGAGGAGATCACGTTTACCGTTTGCCCGCCTAACACGCCAGCCGACAATGGAGACGGCCCTTTATACGCGGACACGGATCCATGATCGACTCGTCTTCGCTTTCCGGACTTCCGTTTATTCGCGACGCGCGTCGCGGGCGCGCGTCGTCGTTCGACGAGAGCGGCGGGAATGTGGACCGCTGGATGCTGGAGCCGGGGGAGACGCGGACGCTGGCGGAGATTGAGGGGCCGGGCGCGGTGAAGCACGTCTGGATGACGCTGGCGTCGCGCGAGGAGGCGTACCCGCGACGGAGTGTGCTGCGGATGTTTTGGGACGGTGCGCAGACGCCGTGCGTTGAGGTGCCGACGGGCGACTTCTTCGGCGTTGGGCACGGGCTGGTCAAGGACTACTGGTCGCTGCCGCTGACGATGAGCCCGCGCGACGGCCGCGGATTCAACTGCTACTTCCCGATGCCGTTCAACCGCGAGGGGCGCATCGAGATGACGAACGAGGGCGAGCGGCGGCTGGTGGTGTACTTCTACATCGACTACGAGACGTACGATGAGCCGCTGGCGAACGCGGGGCTCTTTCACGCGCAGTGGCGCCGCGAGAACCCGACGGAAGGCTGGGGCGACGACAGCCGGCGGATGGACGAGGACGGCGAGTTCCTGCGCGAGGTGTGGACGACGCCGAACACGACGGGCGAGGGCAACTACGTGATCCTGGAGGCGAAGGGACGGGGACACTACGTCGGCTGCAACCTGAACATCGATTGCTTCCAGCGGCTGAAGAACGACTGGTACGGCGAAGGCGACGACATGATCTTCATCGACGGCGACACGAAGCCGACGCTGCACGGCACCGGTACGGAGGACTACTTCAACACGGCCTGGAGCCCGCTGACGGAGTTCTGGACGCCGTACCATGGACAGCCGGTTGCCTCGACCGGCGGCGAAGGGTGGCTGTACAAGGGCAAGCAGTCGGTCTACCGCTATCACATCGAGGACCCGGTGCACTTCCGGGAGTCGATCCGGGTGACGATCGAGAACGGGCACGCGAACACCCTGTCGAACGACTACTCGTCGACGGCGTACTGGTATCAGACGGAGCCGCACGGCGCGCCGCACCCGCTGCCGCCGGTGGGCGAGCGTCTGCCGCGGACGTAGTCAGGCTAAGAGCCTCACCTTCAGGTGGGGATGAGGCGCGCCGGTGTAGGAGCGGGGCTGTCAACGGATTGCGGGAACGGATAAGCGGATGCCGCCTGCTATACTCGACGGCGATGATCAGGAACGACGGCCGACGGCCGACTGAGCTACGCCCTGTGACGATCGAGCCTGGCTACCTGGCGCACGCCGAGGGCTCGGCGCTGATCTCGATGGGCGGGACGACGGTGCTCTGCGCGGCGACGACGGAGAACCGGCTGCCGCGCTTCGCGATCGGTAGTGGCTCCGGCTGGATCACGGCGGAGTATTCGATGCTGCCGCGATCGACGCACGAGCGGACGTCGCGAGAGCGGAACGCGACGTCGGGGCGGACGGCGGAGATCCAGCGGTTGATCGGGCGCTCGTTGCGGTCGGTCGCGCGGCTGGACCTGCTGGGCGAGCGGACGTTCACGGTGGACTGCGATGTGATCAGGGCAGACGGCGGGACGAGGACGGCGGCGATCACGGGGGCGTACGTGGCGCTGATGCAGGCGTTCCACAAGCTGGTGGAGTCGAAGGACTACACGACTTTCCCGGTGCGTTGCGGCGTGGGCGCGGTCAGTTGCGGGCTGGTGGACGATACGACGCTGCTGGACCTGGACTACAGCGAGGATTTCCGTGCCGCCGTCGACTTCAACGTGGTGATGACCGAAGACGGCGAGCTGGTGGAAGTCCAGGGGACGGGCGAGAGCCGGCCGTTCACCCGCGAGGAGATGACGGAGCTGATCGACCTATCGGCAGCCGGCATCCGCGAACTGTTCAGCGCGCAACAGGCGGCGCTGAAGGAGGCCGGGATTACGGTCTCGCCCGCGGCGCCGGCGGCGTCTTAGCGTTTTCGAGGCAGGGCTGAAGCCCTGCGGCTACGACGGGGTAGGTTCGAGAGCCTCAGGACGAGGGGGCGCGACGTGGTCTGGGCGAGTGCCACTCGCCCCTACGCGAGGTGGGTAGTCCGGGTGCGGGTGCTCGCTAGGCGTATTCGCCGAGGAAGACGCCGCCGAGGATGTGGATGTGGCCGTGCTCCTGGCTCTGCATGGCGTCGTGGCCGAAGTTGGAGAGCAGGCGGAAGCCGGCGGGGCAGTGCTCCTGGCCCATGCGCACGGCGATCTCGCCGACGCGGCCGAGGTTCTTCCAGAGTTCGGCCTGGGAGAGGTGCTTTTTGGGGACGCTGAGGAGCATCGTCGGCACCCAGCGGAGGCGGTTGCGGAAGACGATGACCTCGTCGTCCTCGTAGAGGATTTCGGCGGGTGCTTTGTGGGCGACGATGTCGCAGAAGACGCAGTAACGCATGGGGCGGATGCGGCTCACGTTAGCAGGTGCTGGCCGCTGCCGCCAGACGGGTGCTATGCTCGCGGTGATGGCAGATGTCCGCCCCTTCCGTGCGCTGCGCTACGCCCACTCGCTGGACCTTTCGGCGATAGTCTGCCCGCCCTTCGATACGATCTCGGCCGAGCAGCAACGCGAGCTGTACGAGCGCTCGCCGTACAACGCCGTGCGAATCGAGCTGGCGGAGGAATCGGGCATGGGGCGCTACGAAAGCTCCGGCGCGACGGTGCGGCAGTGGACGGCGGACGGGGTGCTGAGGCGCGACGAGCAGCCGGCGTTCTACGTGCACCGGCAGACGTTCCGCCACGCCGAACGCGAATACACGCGGACGATGCTCTTCGCCCGGGTGCGAGTGGAGCCGTGGTCGGCGGGGGCGGTGTTGCCGCACGAGCAGACGTTCGGCGGGCCGAAGGAAGACCGGCTGCAGCTGATGCGGGCGACGCACCTGAACCCGAGTCCGGTGTTCGTGTTCTATCGCGACGACGGCGGGCGGGTGCGCGGCCTGCTGAAGGCGGCCGAAGAGAAGCGGCCAGACGTCGTGGAGTTCGTCTCGCCGGACGGCCAGCGGCAGTCGCTGTCGCGGCTGGACGATGCGGATGCCGTGGCGGAGCTGGCGAAGGTGTTCGCCGAGAAGACACTTTACATCGCCGACGGGCACCACCGCTTCGAGACGGCGCTGGCGTACCGCGACGAGGCGAAGGCGGCGGCCGGCGGCTGGACGGACGAGGAGCCGGAGAACTTCGCGATGATCGCGCTGGTGGCGCAGGACGACCCGGGGATGCTGGTGCTGCCGATCCACCGGGTGACGAACGCGGAACTGCCGCTGACGAAGGCTCTCGGCCGCTTCGAGGAGCTGTTCGAGGTGTCGGCGTTCGAGGGGAGCGCCAGCGAGCTGGCATCGGAGGCGGGTGCGGCGGCGTTCGGGCTGGTGAGCGAGGACGGCCTGCGTCTGCTGAAGGTGAAGGACCCGTCCGGGCTGGACGCGCTGATGCCGCAGGAGCGGTCGCCGGAGTGGCGCGGGCTGAGCTACGCGATCGCGAACCACGTGATCCTGCGGCGCTGCCTGGGGCTGGCTGAGGAACAGATGAGGGACTACAGCCGGTTCTGGTTCACGGAGGACGCGGAGGCGGCGGCGGAGTCGGTGCGGCGCGGCGCGGCGACGTACGCGGTGCTGCTGGCGCCGCTGCCGGTGTCGACGGTGCTGTCGCTGGCGGACGCGGGCGAGAGGATGCCGCAGAAGTCGACGTTCTTCTGGCCGAAGGCGGTGACGGGCGTGCTGTTTAACCTGCTGGAGGAGTAGCAGCCGGGTACGGGACGCGGGGCTGGGCCGTTCGCGAACGGCCCCTACGCGGGCGAGGTCGGGTGTTAGAGCTGGGCGAGGCGGGCTGACTGGATGCCTTCGACTTCGCGGACGCGGTCGAGCTGTTCCGGCGTGAGGTGTTCGTCGAGGGCGATGACCATGAGGGCGACGCCGCTCTTTTCGTGGCGGCCGACGTTCATATAGCTGATGTTGACGGCGAATTCGCCCATGAGCGTTCCGACGGTGCCGATCATGCCGGGCCGGTCCTGGTTCTCGCAGAGGAGGATGTAGCCTTCGCTGGGGGGGACGTCGACCCAGTAGCCGTCGATGGAGACGATGTGGGCGCCGTCGTGGGCGATGGTGCCGGAGACGACGGTCTGGCGGTCGCCTGAGCCGAGGCGGACGGTGACGAGGTTGGAGTAGAGCTCGTGAGTGGGGCTGGTGACCTGCTTTAGCTGCAGGCCACGACGCTCGGCGATGATCTCGGCGTTGACGACGTTGACGTGCTCCTCGCTTATCTGGTTGAGGAGGCCGCCGATGATCGCGGCTTTGAGTGGCGTCAGGTCGTGCTGGGCGATATCGCCGGCGTAGTCGACCTCGAGGTCGTTGAGCTGGCCTTCGTTGAGCTGGACGGCGAGGGCGGCGACTTTCTGGGCGACGGGCAGGAAGGGGGCGATGTGCGTGTAGGCCTCGGGGTCGATGAGGGGAGCGTTGACGGCCCAGCGCGCCGGTTCGCCGCCGAGGACGGCGAGCACCTGCTCGGCGACGTCGATGGCGACGCGCTCCTGCGCCTCGGCGGTGGAGGCGCCGAGGTGAGGGGTGACGACGACGCGGTCGAGGCCGAAGAGGGGGTGCTCGGTGATCGGCTCTTCCTCGAAGACGTCGATGGCGGCGCCGGCGATGCGGTCTTCCTCGATCGCCTTGACGAGGGCGGCTTCGTCGATGATGCCGCCGCGGGCTGTGTTGATGATGCGCGCGGTGGGCTTCATCTTCTGCAGCTCTTCCGCGCCGATGAGCTTCTTCGTTCCTTCGGAGAGCGTGGTGTGGACGGTGATGAAGTCGGAGTCGGCGAGGATCTGCTCCATCTGCACGAGATCGGCGCCGAGGACGCGGGCGCGCTCTTCGGCGACGAAGGGGTCGTAGGCGATGACGTTCATGTCGAGGCCGCGGGCGCGGCGGGCGACTTCTGAGCCGACCTGGCCGAGGCCGATGATGCCGAGCGTCTTGCCGCGCACTTCGAGGCCGAGGAACTTGCCGCGCTCCCACTTTCCGGACTTGAGCGAGGCCTGGGCCTCCGGGATGTGACGGGAGAGGGAGAACATGAGGGCGATGGCGTGCTCGGCGGCGGAGGTGGTGTTGCCGGTGGGTGCGTTGACGACGACGACGCCCTTTTCGGTGGCGGCCTCGACATCGATGTTGTCGACGCCGACGCCGGCGCGGCCGACGACCTGCAGGTGGGAGGCGGCGTCGAGGATGTCGGCGGTGATCTTCGTCTGGCTGCGGACGACGAGGGCGTCGTAGCCGCTGACGACCTTCTTGAGTTCTTCGGGTGGGAGGCCGGTCTTGACTTCGACGTCAGCGCCGCCCTTGCGGAGGATTTCGACGCCGTCTTCGGCGATGCTGTCGCAGACGAGGACCTTCATGGTGCTCTCCAGTGGGATGGCGGACATGGGGATTTCGGTGGTTTCGTGGATCTGCTGGCCGAGGCGCTGGGTGAGGCGGGCGCGGCCGTTGAGGACTTCGCTGAGGTGGCGGTTGGTGACGCCGATGCGGTCGGCGAGGTCCTTGAACTTCCAGCCGCGGCGGACGATTTCGGCTTTGAGGTCGTTGAGGGCGTCGTGTTCGGTTGGGTTGGCCATATGGAGAGGGTACGGGGTTTGTGTGGGATAAGTCAAGATGGTCTGTATTAGTTCAGGTATTGCGATTCGGGGTGCGGGTGGCGCCGGGGCGCTGGCGCTCCGCTCGTTCCTTCGATCCCTCAGGACGAGCGGGGACGGGCGTGGTTAGGGCGCGGCGAGGCTAGGGCGCGGCGAGCAGCGCCCCTACGCGGGGGTGGGAGCGGCTACGCGGAGGGGCGGGTGAAGCCGAGCTTTTCGAGGGACTGGGCGAGGCCGTCCATGGTGAGGCGGATGTCGCTTTCGTCGACGAGGCCGAGGTGGCCGATGCGGAAGATCTTGCCGCTGAGCTTGGCCTGGCCGCCGGCGAGGACGGTGTTGTGCTCGTCCTCCATCATGTTGCGGAGGGCGTTGACGTCGATGCCGTCCGGCGCTTTGACGGCGGTGACGGTGTCGGAGGCGAAGCGCTCGTCTTCGCAGAAGAGTTCGAGGCCGAGGGCCTTGATTTCGCGGCGGGTCATGTCGCCCATCCGGCGGTGGCGCGTCTGGATGCTCTCGAGGCCCTCTTCGGCCATGCGTGCGAGGGCGACGTCGAGGCCGAAGAAGACGGACATGGCGGGCGTGAACGGCGTCTGGCCCTTCGTCAGCGATTCGCGGTGCTTGCCGAGGTCGAAGTAGAAGCGGGGCATGCGGGCGCTTTCGAAGGCGTTCCAGCCGCGTTCGCTCATGGCGACGAAGGCGAGTCCGGGCGGCACCATCCAGCCCTTTTGTGAGCCGGTGACGACGACGTCGAGGCCCCAGGCGTCCATCTCGAAGGGGATCGCGCCGAGGCTGCTGACGGCGTCGACGAGGATGAGCTTGTCGGCCTCTCGGACGACTTCGGCGATCTGGGCGAGGGCGTTGGTGACGCCGGTGGAGGTCTCGTTGTGGGTGACGAGGACGGCCCTGATGTCGGGCTCGGCCTTGAGCGCCTTGCGGACGTCGTCGGCCTGGGCGGCCTGTCCCCACTCGTAGGGGAGCATTGTGACGTCCGCGCCGTAGATTTCGGCGATCGTTCCGAAGCGGTTGCCGAAGGAGCCGATGCTGACGCCGAGGACCTTGTCGCCGGGCGAGAGGACGTTGACGACGGCGGCTTCGAGGCCGCCGGTGCCGGAGCAGCTGAGGACCATCACTTCCTGCTGCGTGATGAAGAAGCTCTTGAGATGGGCGGTGATGCGCTCGACGAGAGCGGCGAAAGGCCGGCCGCGGTGGTTGACCATGGGCTTGCCGACCGCCTCGAGGATGTCGGGCGGGACCGGTGTTGGGCCGGGGATGCGGAGGTTGACTGGATTCTGCTTCTGGGTCATTCGTGGGACCTCGATTCGGGAGTGTGGGAGTCCATGTTAGGGTCGGTCCAGATTAGGGTCAACGAGTTCTGTGAACGGAGCGGAGCGCCGTGTTCGATTACGTTGTCCATGGTGAGAGAGTACGGGGTTTGCGTGGGATAAGTCAAGATGGTCTGTACAAGTTCAGATGCCCAAAGCGGGCACTGCGGGTGCGGCGGGGCGCGGGCGACCGCCGGTCGCCCCTACCGGGCGGCAGTGTTAGTAGGTGGCGAGGTCGCCTTCGGCGGTGGAGAGGTGGTGGGTGTCGTTGACGAGGCGGAGGACGCGGCGGCCTTCGCCGGCGACGGCGATGTTGACGGAGGCGTGGGCCGGGCGGAAGAACATGTCGTAGGAGGAGCGGATGATGTGGCCGAGGTAGGAGTTGATGACGCCGCCGTGGCAGACGATGACGATGCGTTCGCCGGCGTTTTTGGCGATGCAGGACTCGACGGCGTTGATGCTGCGCTTGCGGAAGTCGCGGCTGGGCTCGGTGTAGGGGTAGACGTCCCAGGAGCGCTCGTCGAGCATGCGCTGACGGGCGGCGAGGAGGAGTTCGCGGCCGACGAACTCGATGGCGGTCCTGTCGGGAGGGACGTCGCGGAAGACTTCGACTTCGCGCAGGTCGTCGAAGACCTGGATATCGAGGCTCTTGTGGTGCCCGGCGATCGCTTCGGCGGTCTCCATGGCGCGCTTGAGAGGGCTGGCGAAGACGGCGTCGATCTGTTTGAGGGAGAAGGCCTCTCCGGTAAGGCGTGCCTGCATGCGGCCGTGCTCGGTGAGGACGGGATCAATGATGTCGCCGACGATGCCCTCGAAGTTGATGTCGGGCTGGGCGTGACGGACCATGATGATCTCGGTGACGCCATCGACGCCGGTGAGGAAGGCCTGATCGAACACGCCGGGTATGCGTTGTTGCCTGCCGCCTTCTGCCACTAGATTCGCTCCACTTTCATCGATTTCATGGGTTCGTTCCCGATCATACCGCACGCGCCACGCATGATCGAAGCGGTGGGCGGCGCAGGGGTTGGCAGCCGTCTGGTGCTACAATTTTTCGTGCTATGAGCGAGAACCCGTACCGGGCGTTGCCGTCGGTGGACCGTCTGCTGGCGCGAGACGACGTGCGCGCGAGCGGCGACGCGGCGGCTGACCTCGTGCGGCAAGCGTTGGAGTCGGCGCGGGAGGCGATCGCGTCCGGGCGGGGGGCGCCGAGCGAGGACGAGATCGCGGAGCAGGTGGCCGGGCTGGCGCGGGTGGTGCTGGAGCCGTCGCTGCGACGGGTGATCAACGCCAGCGGGGTGATCGTGCATACGAACCTGGGACGCGCACCGCTTTCGGAGGCGGCGATCGAGGCGATGGCGGCGGTGGCGCGGGGTTACTCAAACCTGGAGTTCGACCTCGGTGCCGGAGAGCGCGGGTCGCGGTACGCGCACCTGGAGCCGGTGCTGCGGCAGCTGACGGGGGCGGAAGCGGCGATCGCGGTAAACAACAATGCGTCCGCACTGCTGCTGGTGCTGTCGGTGCTGGCCGAGCGGCGGGCGGAGGGCGATGCGCCGCGCGAGGTGATCATCTCGCGCGGGCAGGCGGTGGAGATCGGCGGCGGCTTCCGGATACCGGACGTGATGGCGCAGTCGGGCGTGAGGCTGGTGGAGGTGGGGACGACGAACCGCACGTACCTGCGGGACTACGAACGGGCGATTACGGCTGAGACGGCGGCGATCATGCGGGTGCATACGAGCAACTTCCGGGTCGTCGGATTCACGAAAGAGCCTTCGTTGCAGGACCTGGGACGGGTGGCGCACGAGCACGGTCTGGCGCTGCTGGACGACCTGGGATCGGGGTGCCTGCTGGAGACGACGCAGTTTGGGCTGACGGCTGAGCCGACGGTGACCGAGTCGCTGGCGGCGGGTGCGGACGTCTGCATGTTCTCCGGCGACAAGCTGCTGGGGGGGCCGCAGGCGGGGATCATCGCCGGACGCGGCGACCTGCTGGAGGCGGCGCGGCGGCACCCGCTGGCGCGCGCTGTGCGGATGGACAAGGCGACGATCGCCGGCCTGCACGCGACGCTGTTGCACTACCTGCGGGGCGAGGCGCTGACGCAGGTCCCGGTGTGGCGGATGATCGCGGCGCCGGTGGCGGAGATCGAGGCGCGGGCGAAGCGCTGGAAGCGTTCGCTCGGGAGCAAGGCGCAGGTGGTGGACGGGCGCTCGATGGTCGGCGGGGGCAGCCTGCCGGAGGAGTCGCTGCCGACGAAGCTGGTGTCGGTGGCGGGCGCGGGTGCGTGGGTGACGGGGCTGGCTCGACGGCTGCGAGAGGGTGATCCACCGGTGGTGGGGCGCATCGAGAGCGGCGCGCTGCTGCTGGACCCGCGGACGGTGTCGCCGTCGGAGGACGCTGAGTTGGTCGCGGGCGTGAAGCACGCGCTGGCCGGCTGACGGCGCAGCGTGGCCGCTCCCGGTCAAGCTGAAAGCCTGACCCCCCGAAGCATCGGGGCGCGGCCGCGCTCAGGGCAGGCTTCGAGAGCCTCCGGGTCCGTCCGGGCCTCGGGGTGGGCAGGAACGGGCCGTGGTGCTCAGCCGAACGTTGGGCTGGGCGGTTCGCGAACCGCCCCTACGCGGTTCGGGTGCACCGCCGGGTCTAGGCGGGGGGTGTTTCGGCGGCGACGAGGCCGACGACGTTGCCCTGGGGGTCGGCGAAGTGGGCGAGGGTGACCATGCCGGGGATCGTGGTGATCGGCGTCACGGTCTTGCCGCCGGCCTGGCCGATCTTGTCGAGGAAGGCCTGCAGGTCGTCGACCTGGATGTAGAACATGACGCTGGTTGCCCCACCACCGCCGATTCCACCGCCAATGCCTTCGCCGCTGTTGTCGACGAGGCCGTAGTCCATCTCCGGCGGGGCCTGGATCTGCCAGCCAAAGGTGGTGGCGTAGAAGTCGCGCAGGGCGGCTCCGTCCTTGCCGATGATCTCGAAATGTACGACGGGGTTGGGCATGGTGCGTACTCCTTCTGGCAGGTGCGGAATGCGGGACGGTGTGGTTATTAGTTTCCTGAGTATAGTTAGTTCCTTGTCTGTGTCAACTGCCGCCTGTATACTGCCGGGCACATGCAGAAGCGCTACGAACAAGACTGCCCTGTGGCCCGGACGCTGGACCTCATCGGCGACCGCTGGACGCTGCTGATCATCCGCGATCTCTTCCTCGGCAAGCGGCGGTTCAACGAGATCCTCGGCACCTCGGCGGGGATGCCGCCGAAGCTGCTCTCAGGGAGGCTGAAGTATCTGATCGAGAACGGGTTCGTGGCGCGCGAGGTGTACAGCGAGTATCCGCCGCGATCAGAGTACGCGCTGACGGAGCGCGGGCGCTCGCTCTTCCCGATCATGCGGGCGATCGTCGAGTGGGGGTTCGGGAATCTGTTCGACGGAGAAGACGACGTGAAAGAGGAGATCGCCGGAGTGATACGTGCGGCGGTGCCCGAACTCAGCGAGTAGAGGAGGACGCGCATGGCCCAGGAACACCACGCCCCGGCGCAGATGAAGCCGAAGCGGCCGGGCGACTACCTGGAGGTGATGAGCAAGGCGATCTTCCAGGCCGGCATCAGCTGGAAGGTCGTCGAGAACAAGTGGGCGGGCACGCGCGAAGTGTTCCACGACTTTGACGCGCTGGCGGTGGCCTCGATGCCGGAAGCGGAGATCGCCGAGGCGGCGCAGGACAGGCGGATCATCCGCAACCGCAAGAAGGTGGAGGCGATCGTGGACAACGCGCGGCGGATCGTGGAGCTTGACGAGGAGCACAAGGGGTTCCGGAACTATCTGCGCTCCCACGGCGGCTTCGAGGCGACGGTGAAGGACCTGCGCAAGAGGTTCCGCTTCATGGGCGAGATGGGCTGCTTCTACTTCCTCTACGTGGTCGGCGAGGCGGTACCAGAGTACGAGGACTGGTGCCGTTCCCGGGGCCGCGAGCCGATGGCGGCGTCGCCGGCGCGCTGACATGCTGACGCGCCTCGCGCAGCGGGCCCTGGACGCCTACGGAGGCGAGGAGCGCTGGCGAAGCGCGACGGCGGTAGAGTGCCGCCTTTCGGCGCACGGTTGGGCGTTCCGCTTGAAGATGCGCCGGGCGATGAAGGGCCTGCAGATACGCGCGACGCTTGCGCGGCCGTACGTCGTGACGCGGGACTGGCCCAAGGACGGCCAGCGGACGATCGTGGACGGGGCGGACGAGGTGCGGATCGAGACGGGCGCGGGGGAACGGGTGGCGTCGCGGGCGGATCCGCGGCAGTACTTCCCGGGCGGCCGCCGCACGTTCCGCTGGGACGATCTCGACATGGCGTACTTCGGGGGATACGCCGCGTGGAACTACCTGACGTTCCCGGCGCTGCTGCTGCGCGAGGACATCGCGTGGAGCGAAGTCTCGGAGACGACGCTGGAGGCGCGGTTCCCGGAGTCGCTGCCGACGCATTCGCCGGTGCAGCGTTTTCACATCGACGGTGAGAACGGGCTGCTCAGGCAGCACGATTACACGGCGGAGGTGTTCGGGGGTTGGGCGAAGGCGGCGAACGTCGTGGAGGAGCACGGTGAGTGGGAGGGGATCCCGTATCCGTCGCGGCGGAAGGTGACGCCGCGCAAGGCTGACGGGAGGCCGCGGGCGTTCCCGCTGCTGGTGGGGATCGAGATCAGGGGCTGGCGGCTGGTGTCGGGGGGAACGTCGGTGGAGGCCTGAAGGCGCTCCGCTACGGGTGCCAGGCCCGGCTTCGCGGTTGGCCCGACCGGCGGTATGATCTGACGCATGAGTGAACTGAAGCGGTGTGGTTGGGCGGCGCTGGGATCGGAGCTGATGCTGCGCTACCACGATGAGGAGTGGGGCGAGCCGATCCACGACGACCGGATGCACTTCGAGATGCTGGTGCTGGAGGGCGCGCAGGCGGGGCTGAGCTGGACGACGATCCTGAACAAGCGCGAGAACTACCGGCTGGCGTTCGACGGGTTCGACTACGAGAAGGTCGCGCGCTACACGCAGCGGGACGTGGAGCGGCTGCTGGGCGACGCAGGGATCGTGCGCAACAAGCTGAAGGTGGCGAGCGCGATCTCGAACGCGCAGGCGTTCATAGCTGTGCGGGAGGAGTTCGGGTCGTTCGACGAGTACATCTGGCGGTTCGTGGGCGGCAAGCCGAAGGTGAACCGTCGGCGGAGCTACAAGGAGCTGCCGGCGTCGACGGCGGAGTCGGACGCGATGGCGAAGGACCTGAAGAAGCGGGGCTTCCGCTTCGTGGGGACGACGATCTGCTACGCGTACATGCAGAGCGCGGGGATGGTGGACGACCACGAGGTGGGATGCTTCCGGCACGGCCGTTAGTGTTCGCGCTAGCGGGTGCTTTTCGGGCGGTTCGCGAACCGCCCCTACGCCAATCCGGCGCTCTGGCACCCGGGTCGCTGGTATGGGGGTTAGGGTTGGGCCATAATCGGGGGCGGTATGGACCTGGCACTGGCGCGGGAGCTGTCGCAGGAAGCTGAGACGAAGATCGTCCTGTTCGTGATGGACGGGCTGGGCGGTCTGCCGCACCCGGAGACGGGCCGCACGGAGCTGGGAGCGGCGTGGACGCCGCACATGGACCGGCTGGCCAAGGAGAGCATCTGCGGGCTGACGGTGCCGGTGGCGATGGGTGTGACGCCCGGTAGCGGGCCGGGGCACCTGGCGCTCTTCGGATACGACCCGCTGGTGTACAACATCGGGCGCGGTGTGCTGGAGGCGGCGGGGATCGACTTCGACCTGCAGCCGTCGGACGTGGCGGCGCGCGGCAACTTCTGCACTATCGATGGCGACGGTGTGATCACCGACCGCCGCGCCGGGCGAATCAGCACCGAGCGCTGCGAGGAGCTGGTCGCCGGCCTGAGCGAGATATCGCTGGGCGAGGGCGTGCAGGCGCTGGTGGAGCCGGTGCGGGAACACCGCTTTGTGCTCGTGCTGCGCGGCGATGGGCTCTCGGACGAGATTGCGGACACGGACCCGCAAAGGCTGGGAGCGAAGGCGCTGGCGTCGGAGGGCGCGTCGAAGGCAGGCAAGGCGACGGCGGCGCATGTGAACGCATGGGTGAGCGAAGCGCAAGCGTACCTGGCGGACAAGTCGCCGGCGAACATGCTGCTGGTGCGCGGGTTCGCCAAGCGCCCGGACTGGCCGCAGATGGCGGACGTGTTCCGGCTGCGGCCGGCGGCGGTGGCGCACTACCCGATGTACCGCGGCCTGGCGAAGCTCGTCGGGATGGAGGCGCCAGCGGTGGGGCCGGCGCTCGAAGACAGCTTCGCGGTGCTGCGCGAGAACTGGGACCGCTTCGATTACTTCTTCGTGCACTACAAGCACACGGACGCGGCGGGCGAGGACGGCGACTACGACCGCAAGGTGGAGAAGATCGAAGAGGTGGACGCGGTGATCGGCGCCCTGGCAGAGATGGAACCGGACGTGCTGATGGTGACGGGCGACCACTCGACGCCGGCGACGATGGCGGCGCACTCCTGGCACCCGGTGCCGTTCATGCTGCGATCGAAGTGGGCGCGCGCCGACGACGTCGATGACTTCAACGAGCCGGCGCTGGCGCGCGGGTCACTGGGGACGTTCCCGGCGAAGGAGTCGCTGCCGCTGGCGATGGCGCACGCGGGGCGGCTGCGGAAGTACGGGGCATAGAGGAGACAAGAGACAGGAGACGGCAATGGCTCGCGTACCGATGATCGCTGGGAACTGGCCCTTCGACACGTCCGCCTCTCAGCGGGCTGCTCAGGATGCACGGATGATTGAAAACACTGATCTTGAACGAACGAGGAGTGCCTGATGAGCCGTGTACCGATGATCGCCGGGAACTGGAAGTGCAATACGCGGCTGGATACGGCGTTTCAGCTGGCGGCGGAGGTGGTGTCGCGGACGAATGATGTGGAGGGCGTGGAGAAGGTGCTGTGCCCGCCGTTCGTCTACCTGGCAACGGTGGAGACGGCGCTGACGATGAGCACGGTGCGGCTGGGCGCGCAGAACGTGCACTGGGAGGACGACGTGGCGGCGACGGGCGAGATCGGCCCGGGACAGCTCGAGGAGCTATGCGACTACGTGATCATCGGTCACTCGGAGCGGCGGCACGTGTTCGGAGAGACGGACGAGGCCGTGAACCGCAAGGTGAAGGCGGCGCTGGAGGCGGGCCTGTTCCCGATCATGTGCGTCGGCGAGACGCTGGAGGAGCGCGAGGCCGGGCAGATGGAGGACGTGCTGCTGCGGCAGACTCGCGCCGGCCTGGACGGGGTCGAAGTGCCGGATACGTTCGTAGTCGCGTACGAGCCGGTCTGGGCGATCGGGACGGGCAAGGCGGCGACGGCGGAAGACGCGGTGGCGGCGATCTCGCTGATCAGGCGGGAGCTGGCTTCGATCGCGGGCGAGGGGACGGCGGAGGCGGTGCGCATTCTCTACGGAGGCAGCGTGACGCCGGACAACATCGCCGGGTTCATGGCGAACGAGACGATCGACGGCGGGTTGGTGGGCGGTGCGAGTCTGAAACCGGACGTGTTCTCGGAGATCATCGAGAAGACGGCGGCGGCCCGGGCGTAAGCGTCCTTCGAGAGCCTCAGGGTGAGCGGGAAGTACGTTTCCGCGAGCGCGGCGGGGTGAGGGCGACTGCCAGTCGCCCCTACGTTAGTTCGGCCTGGCCCGGACGGCGCCTCTCAGTCACTGTAGGCGTCGGGCAGGTGCCTCTCGAAGGTGTCCACCGGGATGGATACGTGGCAGTACGCGCATTCCGGTGTGCTGATCGCGTCCCCGCCGAGCTGCTCCGGCCCTGTGTCGCCGAGGTCGTGGCAGGCGAGGCATCCACTCCCACCCACTCCCCCCGGTAGTAGCTCTCCATCGTCCACCTTTTCAAGCGTCGTGTGGCAACGGAAGCATCCCATGTTCACGCCTTCCAGGCCCGGGTGGCCGCGGTTGTCCTGATACGTCAGCCAGGTGGTCAGCATTTCCGGGTACGCCACCCGTTCGGGGATGGACTTGAGTTGCCAGATGGCCCTGCGGATGGAGTGCGCGTGAGACTCCGCTATTTCGGGATAGTTCTCTTCATAGAACACTGCGAGTTGCTCAAACCACCCATCAGAGTTCCATCTAGACACGAGTTCCGCTGTCGTCGGCTGCGATCCGTCCTGTCCCAGCAGCCGCAGCGCCTCTCGCTTCAGGTATGGCAACTCCGCGTCCAGGAGGCCTGCCGTAAGGGCCTCATCAACGAGCTGGTCGGGCGCCGGGATCTTGTGCGCGGCGCGGTTGTGGCAGTCGATGCAGTCCATCAACCGTTCGGGCTGCAGCGCCGTCCCGGGCTCCACATTCGGGTTCGTCCACAGTTCAGCACCGCTGTCCTTTTCTACGCGCACCGTGGCGACTTCCTGCCGCTCCTTGTCCACCGTCCGGTACCAGACCCGCGCTGCTGTGTGCCAGTGGACACCGCCCGCTTCCTCCAGCTTGCTGCCGCCCGTGCCCACGCGGAACAACAGCGCCCGCACGTGCTGGGTATTGCTCTCGTCCGGCAGGTACGTGCGGTACACCCGCAAGAACATCCCGTACACCTTCTCCCGCCAGTGACAACCCTCGCAGGTATCTCGCGCCGGCCGCAGGTGCTCGATCGGCGCCGGAATGGGCCTTGGGTAGGTGTCAAGGAGCACCGCGAAGAGCTGTTTCGCGCCGGAGAGCTTGGACTGCACGTACCAGCTGGCTCCGGGGCCAATGTGGCACGCCGTGCAGTCCACCTCCGCGTGGGCCGAGCGCTTATACGGCTCGTACTGCGGCTCCATCACTGTGTGGCAAGTAGTCCCGCAGAAGGTGGGCGTCTCCATGAACTCGACCGCGCCGAGTCCCGTCGCCCCGGACACGCCCAGGATCAGGACTGTGAGCGTCGCGAACAGCATCAGGCCGACCAGGTGTCGCAGGTTCCCAAAGTCGATCTGAAGCGCCGGCGATACGCCAAGGCCCCGCCGCGCGGCCTTCACGCGCCTCCGCGCCTCCCACAGCATTCCCGCCGGAACCAGGAGCAGGCCGAGCGCCAGCACCGCCGGCAGCCCCATGAACACCACGAGCCCGACATAGGGGCTCAGCTCCACCTGGAGCGCCTGGATGCCGAGGAAGAACACCAGACCCTGGAGGGCGATTAGTACCAGGAAACCCCCGAGCATGGAGATCGGGTTGCTGGCCAGGTGCCGCGTGTTCTCCGGCATATCGACGGTTCCCGTCCGGCCCGGCCTGACGGGCTACCTTGGGTGGCAGACTTGACACTCGCCCCGGTTGTCCAAGCGGAGAAGAGAGCTGCGCTCGTGTCCCGAGGGCGTTGTTGAGCCGTCGGGCCATTCTACGGCGCCAGAGTAGGTGCCCATGCTTGCGGACGTACCGTGTGCGACGTGGCAGGTGGCGCAGCCGATGGAGTGGAAGACGCTAGAGTCAAGACCATGGGGGTTAGGGGGAATAAACGGTCCGGGGCCGTGGACATCGTGGCATGTCTCGCAATCGACAAACCCGCCGGCCTTGGTCATGTGCCGGTAAGCGAAGATGCCATCGCCGGAATCGGTCGTTGCGCTGCCCGGCGGCGCCAGGTAGCGAGTGTGGCACTGCACACACCAGTCGGAGAGCGGGTCCATAAGGAGACCGTACGGCTCTCCGAAGTACTGGTTGTTAGCGTCGGCGACGGCGTAGGTCTTGGTTGTCTCGTCCGCCACATCGACCCCAACTGCCGCTCCCGAGCCAAGAGGTATCGGCCGAAGGATGCGGTATGTGGCCGTCCCGCCCGAACCCGCCTTGCCGTGAGGGTTGTGGCAGGTGACGCATGACAGAGCGAAGCCCGTTGCACCGGGACCCGATCCGATTGCGCCGTTGCCCCAGGCTACTCCGGAGCTTCCGTCCACGGTGTGGTGGGAGGTCCCCGATGACGAAGCCGACACGGTATCCCAGTCGGTGTCCATCAGCGCGTTCGTAATGCCGCCCGCCCTCGAGCCCCGGCCGGAGAGGCCAAGAAACAGTCCGTCAACGACATCGGTATCGGCGCCCGAACCATCGTGACAGGTGAGGCAGAAGTTCACGGCGGCGTCGACAAGCAGACCGGGAGCGCTGGCAGTGTGAATGCGGTGGCAGCCTGCGCACCCGTCGGGGGTTGGGCCGACAGAGCCATGCGGACCGTTGTCGGCCTGCGCTGACCCGCCCGGGGCGCCGACGAGCAAGTGGAGGACGATGACAACCGCCAGCACTGCCAGCAGCCGCAACGCCAGACCGCCGAAGCGGCCAAGCTGTGTCCTCGCGAGCCAAGTACTCATCGCTGCCAATCCTCCTGCAAGGTGGCTCCAAGGGAATCCCTTACCACCACACTTATGGTCAACGAGACAGCGCACGATTCACATGCACCGAGAGTAACGGAGTAGACATAGAGAAGACCTAACAGGAGGCACGGACTGCACGGCACAGGACTCGAGGCATCGGCGGTAAGACCGGCGCGGCCGCGTTCGATACCGAAGGAGTGGCTCGGGACGTGCTTCGAGAGCCTCAGGATGAGCGGGCCGGGGTGAGGGCGACTGCCAGTCGCCCCTACGCGGGGCTGCGGCGCTGTATTCTCGACGTATGAAGCAGAGGGTGATCGCCGTCGTTGGTGCTACGGCGACGGGGAAGACGGCGCTGGCGATCGAGGTGGCGCGGCGGCTGCGTGGTGGGTTCGAGGCGCTGAACGCGGACTCGCGGCAGGTGTACCGGCACATGGAGATCGGGACCGCCAAGCCGACGGCGGCGGAGCGAGCAGCGCTGCCCCACCGGCTGATCGACATTGTTGACCCCGACGAGGAGTTCAGCCTGGGTCGCTGGCTGGAGCTGGCGAAGGAGGCGCTCGACGAGGTGTGGGCGCAGGGGCGGGTGCCGATCGTCGTTGGCGGGACGGGACAGTATGTGTGGGCGCTGCTGGAGGGCTGGAGGGTGCCGCGAGTGGCGGCGCAGCAGATGCTACGGCGGGAGATGGAGGCCCGTCCGCCGGAGGAGTTGGTGGCGGAGCTGCGCCGCATCGACCCGGAGTCGCAGGACTTCATCGATCCGAAGAACGTGCGTCGTGTGATCCGGGCGCTCGAGGTGTACCACGCGACGGGCAAGCCGCTTTCGCACTGGCGGACGAAGGACGCGCCGCGCTTCGAGTCGCTGGTGATCGGGCTGCGGCTGGCGCGCGGTGAGCTGTACGAGCGCATCGACGCGCGGGTGGACGCGATGATGGCGGCCGGCTTCGAGGATGAGGTGCGGGGGTTGGTGGAGCGCGGCTACGGCTGCGACCTGCCGTCGATGTCGGGTATCGGCTACCGGCAGCTGTGCGATCACCTGCGCGGGGAGATGTCGCTTGCGGAGGCGGTGAAGCGGACGAAGACGGGGACGCACCGGCTGGCGCGACACCAGAACGTGTGGTTCAAGGCGGGCGACGAGCGGATCCGCTGGACCGAGGCGGACGAAGGCGCGGGCGGGGCGGCGGCGGCGATCGCGGCCGAGTGGCTGGGCGCGGAGACGGGAGACGAGGAGACGGGAGACGAGGAGACAGGAGACAGGAGACAGGAGACAGGAGGCTAGCGGATGGAGCGGGAGGAGCCGGCAATCATCGTTGTGTCGGGCATACAAGGCGCGGGGAAGAGCACGGTGGCCCGTATGCTGGCAGGGTGGTTCGCGCGCGGCGTGCACATCGAGGGGGACGCGCTGCAGCGGATGATCGTCTCCGGCGGCGAGTGGGCCGGCGAAGCGGGCGAACCGGCGGGAGAGGCGGCGCGACAGCTGCGGCTACGGCTGCACAACGCCTGCCTGGTGGCGCGGTCGTTCTTAGCCGCCGGGTTCACGGCTGTGGTGGACGACATCATCATCGGCGAGCGGTTCGATGAGCTGCGGGCGGAGCTGGCGGGCGTGCCGTTCCGTCTCGTGGTGCTGGCCCCGGACGTGGCGACGGTGATCGCGCGGGACGGGGAGCGAGAGAAGACGGCGGGCGAGGAGTGGGCGCGCTATCTCGACGGCGAGCAACGAAAGACGATGGCCGGGAGCGGTCTGTGGGTGGACAGCAGGGGTCAGACGGCTGCCGAGACGGTCGATGAGATTATGTCACGTCTGGGCGGCGAAGGCTTGATCGGGGAGCAGAGGCCCGGTTGAGGCGGGCCGAGGCTGGAGTAGGATTAAGACGATGAACACGGCCGGCGCGACCGGACTGGAGGAGCGCACCTCAACGCCGACGATAAGGCTTGATGCGCTGACGAAGTTCTACGGGCCGAACCGTGGCATCGAGGACCTGACGCTGGAGGTCAGGGGCGGAGAGGTACTGGGCCTCCTTGGGCCGAACGGCGCCGGAAAGACGACGGCGCTGCGCCTGCTCATCGGACTTCTGCGGCCGACGTCCGGGCGCGCCGAAGTCATGGGCTTCGATACGACGCGCGACAGCGTCGAAGTGCGGCGCAGGGTCGGCTATCTGCCGGGAGACCCGGCGCTCTACGGCAACCGGAACGGCAACGAGCTGCTGAAGCTGGTGATGCGAGCGCGAGGAATCGACCGCGCGCCGCTTGCGGAGCGGCTGATCGAGGCGCTGGACGCGCCGATGGAGCGAGATATCCGTAAGTGCTCGCGCGGGATGCGCGAGAAGGTGGCGCTGGTGCTGGCGTTGTCGCACGATCCCGACGTGATAGTGCTCGACGAGCCGACGTCCGGACTCGACCCGCTGGGACAGAGGGCGATGCTGAGCTATTTGCGGGAGAGAGCGGAGGCCGGGCGCACCGTTCTTCTCTCCTCGCACATCCTGAGCGAAGTCGAGCAGATCTGCGGGAGAGTGGCGATCCTGCGCGAGGGCAGGCTGACGCGGCTGGACACGGTTGAGGCTCTGCGCGAGGAGAAGTTCCGCGAGGTCACGATCGACTTCGACGGCGAGGCTCCGTCCTTCGAGGGGATCGGCGAGTACGAGGTGGTCTGGCAAGAGGCGAAGCGGATGGTCGTGCGCGTACGCGGCGACGCTCGTGCGCTGCTGGTGGCGCTGGCAGCGGCGCAGATCACGGACGTATCGATCACGGAGCCGACGCTGGAAGAGGTGTTCCTCGACTACTACCGGGACGGGGACTCGGAATGAGGGCGCTGGCAGGCGACCTGCTGGGACGGTCGTGGTTCGCGCTGGCCTGGTGGATGGTGGGGTTGCTGGCGATGGGCGCGTACGTGGTGGCCATATACGGGTCGCTGAGCGGCACCGACGAGCTGGCGGACCTGTGGGAGCTTTACCCGGAGTCGATCCGGGAGCTGGTCGGGGACGTGAATATCGGGACGATCGACGGCTGGCTGCACCTTGAGTTCATGTCCTGGATCCCGCTGGTGCTGGGGATGTACGGGGGGATATTCGCGGCCGGGAACATCAGCCGCGAAACGGAGACGTCGACGGTAGATTTCGTGCTGGGGCTGCCGGTGAGCCGGATCGAGTTCATGGGCTCGCGGCTGGTGGTGGGGATCCTCAACATGGGGGTGATCTGCGGCGGGGCGTTCGTCCTGCTTACAGTGCAGGTGCCGCTCATGGGTTACGACGCCTCGCCGGACCGCTACGCGCTGGCGCTGGCGAACGCTTTCCTGCTGGGCACGGCGCTTTTCTGCGGCTACGCGCTCATCGCCTCGTTCATCGATGAGCAGGCGCGGGTCATCGGCATCGCCATCGGCGGGACGCTGGTGACCTACATCGCGACGGCGGCGCTGCGAGCGGCGAGCGCGCCGGACGCCGTGCGCTGGCTGAGCCCGTTCGAGCACTACCGTGCGGCGGAGGCGATGAGCGGGCGGGCGATCGACGTGTGGTCGCTGGTGGTGCTGGCAGTGGCCGCGGTGGTGGCCGGGGCGGCGGCGCTCTATTGGTACAATCGACGCGACCTAGCCGCTTAGGAGATGCCCTTGAAGTTCACGAAGATGCACGGCGCGGGGAACGACTTCCTGATCGCCGAGTCGACCGGGGAAGAGCGCGACTGGCCGCGCATCGCCGAAGAGATCTGCCACCGCAACCTGGGTGTGGGCGCGGACGGCCTGATGCTGATCCTGCCGTCGGAGCGGGCGGACTTCCGGATGCGGCTGTTCAACGCGGACGGTTCGGAGGCGGAGGTGAGCGGGAACGGCGTGCGTTGCCTGGTGAAGTACGCGGTGGAGCGCATGAGCGTGACGCCGAAAGACGGCCGCGTGACGATCGAGGCGATCCACGACGTGCTGGAGGCAGAGGTGACGCTGGAAGACGGCGTCGTTAGACGGTCGCGGCTGTCGATGGGGCCGCCGCACTTTGCGCCGGCGGACGTGCCGGTGCGGACGGAGATGAGCGCGCCGGTGCTGGACCTCGGGATCGAGGTCGATGGCGATGAGATCGCAGTGAGCTGCGTGTCGATGGGCAACCCGCACGCGGTGCTGTTCGTCGAGACGGACGTGGCCGAGTACCCGCTGGAGCGCACAGGGCCGAAGGTGGAGCAGCACGAGGCGTTTCCGGCCCGCGTGAACTTCGGCGCGGCGCGGGTTGTGTCGCGCGAGGCGATGGAGGTGCGGGTGTGGGAGCGCGGCGCGGGCGAAACGCTGGCCTGCGGCAGTGGCTGTTGCGCGGCGATGGTAATGGCGCACGTGAAGGGGCTGGTGGACGACCGGGTGGACATCCGGCAGCCGGGCGGGTTGCTGACGGTCGAATGGGACGGTGAGGGCGACGTGTACCTGACGGGGCCGGCCGAGTCTGTATTTAGTGGCGAGTGGACAGTGGTTAGTGACGGTGGATAGCGCACAACGCGATGTGCTGATCCAAGCGTATGCCGACGGGCCAGCGAAGCTGCGGGCGGCTGTCGACGCGGCGCCTGAGTCGATGCGGAAGTGGCGTCCGGAGGCGGGTGAGTTCTCCGTGCACGAGGTCGCTGTGCACTGCGCGGACTCCGAGACGAACTCGCACGCGCGGATCCGCTACCTGGTGGCGGAGGACAACGCGACGATCTTCGGCTACGACCCGGACGCCTGGGCGCGGAAGTTCTCGTACCAGGATCACCCGCTCAGGGCGGCGCTGCTGGCGGTGGAGGCGGTGCGGGCGAACACGGTGCCGGTCCTGCGGCGGATGACGGGCGAGGACTGGACGTCGGCAGGGACGCACACAGAGTCGGGGCCGTACACGGCGGAGGACTGGCTGCGGACGTACGCGGCGCACCTGGAGCAGCACGTGCTGCAGGTGCGTGGCGTGATCGCGGCGTGGGAAGCAGCGGGGCGGCCGCAGGGCTAGCGAGAGCGGCTACTTCGGCGGGAGGCTGCGGGCGAAGGATGCGCCGGCCTCGACCCAGGCGGCGAGGCCGGAGTCCGATTCGAAGCCGGAGCGGCCGACGTAGACCAGGCCGCGCATGGGCCGGCCGGTGAAGTCCATTGGCCGGGCGTGGGGACGGCTGAGGGCGTCTTCGTGGTTATCGGGGCCAACGCGGACCATGAGTTCGTCGCCGGTGATGCCGCAGGCCATGTTGCCGCTGAGCATGAAGGCGACGCCGCCGAACATCTTCCTCTCAGTGACGTTTGGCTCGCCGGCGAGGGCGGAGCGGACGCGCGCGGCTAGAGCTTCGTCGTAG
>JAJCYV010000037.1 GCA_029262695.1 Chloroflexota bacterium
CGCCACGCCAAGCGCGACGGCCACCGCGATGGGGCTCGCGGTGAGACTCAAGTACTGCATCCGCATTCCGGCCACTGTTCTGCTAACGCCCCGGGGGCTCCTTCGGTTGTGAAGACGGAGAAGCCGTGAAGTTCGTAACAACCATCGACAAGAACGTCGATGACGAAGTATAGATACGCCAATGCATCTATACAGCATAGCGGATAAGCATTAAGACCCCCAGTACGGAGGGCCCAATTCTGGTGTGCGGGACCGGGTCAGGCGCGAACGCGCGGCTGGTGCATTGCGCCGTCGGTTATCGGCTCGTCAACGTAGAGGTCGCCGTTGCGGATCTTGATGTTGAAGCCGCAGTCCGGGTTTGTGCAGGCCCAGGCCTTGTAGTGGATCGCCGCGCCCTGGCTGCCGAAGTCTGATAGCGGCACCAGGTCTCCGACGTCGCACTTCTGGCACTTCGGAAATCCCATCTCTCCTACCACTGCATTGTCCCCCTTCCGTGATTGCGGAAGTATAGCAGCGGGCCCCTGAGCTGACAAGCAACCATGGTGCCGGTCAGCGGCGGGCTGCTTCGGGCGCGGAATGGCTCTCAGGCGATGGCGCGGCTATGCTACGGAGGCGGCATGGAAGATATTCTGCGCGCGATCGTCCTGGGCATCGTCCAGGGGCTTACGGAGTTCCTCCCCGTCTCTTCTTCAGGGCACCTAATCGCCGTGCGCGAGCTGTTCGACTGGCAGTTCGCCGACGATCTCACCTTCGACGTCTCGCTGCACCTCGGGACGACGGTGGCCGTCCTCGTCTTCTTCTGGCGCGAGTGGGCACAGATGCTGCGCAGCGCTCTCCTGCGCCTGAGCGGCGGGCGCAGCCTGGAGTCCGGCGGCGTTTACGATGACCGGATGCTGCTGTTCGTCGCCGGCGGCTCGGTACCAGTGGCCATTACCGGGCTGGCGCTCAACAGCTGGATCGAGGATGAGGTACGCTCGCCGATCGTCGTCGGCGCGATGCTGATCTCGTTCGGGCTGACGCTGGCGTTCGCGGAGCGGGCCGGCCGGCGACAGCGCGCGCTCTCTGACCTGGGTCTGCGCGATGCTTTGCTCATCGGCTCAGCGCAGGCGATCTCACTGGTTCCAGGGGTGTCGCGGTCCGGGATCACGATTGCGGCCGGGCTGCTGCTGGGCTTCACGCGCGAGGAGGCGGCCCGCTTTTCGTTCGTACTCTCAACGCCGGCGATCCTCGGCGCCGGGATGTTAACGCTGGGCGAGGCGATCCGCGACGACAAGCTGTCCGGGAACGTGGATGTCATCGTCGCCGGCGCCGTCTTTGCGGCGATCGTCGGCTGGTTGAGCATTAGCGTGCTCCTGCGGCTCGTGCAGTCGCGGAGCTTCCTGCCGTTCGTGGCCTACCGGCTGGCGGCGGGGGCGTTCCTGGTCGCCTACTTCGCGGTCTGACCTGCTGATCCGTGGGGTTGCGAGGTGGGGGCGCAGCGCCCCGGAATGCCGCTGATGATGGCACATGCGATGCAGTTTGGTGAACGAACGTGGTTCCGATGTCGTGGGCGCTGCGCCCCTACGTGCGCCCCCAGGTGCCGCGCCTCAGAGGACGAACTTGTGGATTGCCCAGGCGACGCCGTCTTCGTCGTTGGACGGCGCGACGTGCAGGGCGTCTCGCTTGACTTCGTCGGGTGAGTTGCGCACGGCGATGCCCAGCCCGGCCAGGCGCAGCATTTCGATATCGGACTCTGAGTCGCCCATCGCCACCGTTTCGTCCAGCGCGATGCCCAGCTCTTCGCAGACGCGGCGCAGGGCGTTGGCCTTCTCCGCTTCCGGGTTGGCGAGCACGACGTAGTGGGGCAGGCCAACGGGCGTGTTGAACGAGAAGCGCACGCTCTCGGCGTACTTCGGCGCGAAAAGCTCGCCCACTTCGCGCACTGCGTCCTCCTGCCAGACCTGAACGGTGACCGGCGTCCCTTCGTCGAGATGATCGGACTGTCGTTCGGCGACGCGCAGGCCGGCAGGGAGCTTTTCGGGAATAAGGCCGGGGCGCATGTTCATGTAGGTCGCCTCACCCAGGGTCGTGAACATCTCCCAGCCGTGGTCGTCGCCCCAGGTCACGACTTCTCGCGCCGCCTCCGTGTCCAGCGGCAGGTGCAGTATCGTTCCGCCGTCCTGGCGGCGGACCTCAGCGCCGTTGGAGCAGATGATCGGCGCCGTCAGGTTCAGGTGGTCCGACGTGCGCTTGGCGAGCCCGAACCAGCGCGAGGTCGCCAGCACGACGGCAACTCCGGCGTCGCTGGCCCTGGCGACGGCCTCGGCGTTTCCTTCGGAGAGCCTCATCGACGAATTGAGTAGCGTGCCGTCGAGATCGACGGCGAGGAGTTTGTAGCGGGACATGGCGTAAGGTTGGACACTTACGCCCGTCGCGTCAAGTCTAGCCGAAGCCGAGCTTCAGGTCGCGCAGGCTTTTGTGGCCGTCGCGGGCGATGATGATGTGGTCGAGGAGTTCGACGCCGAGGAGCTTGCCGGCGTCGACGAGTTGCTTCGTGAGGGCGGCGTCCTCGGCGCTCGGCGTCGGGTCACCGGACGGGTGGTTGTGGACGACGATGATGCTGGGGCAGCCGTCGCGGACGGCGGCGCTGAAGACCTCCGACACGCGGACGAGGGCGCTGGAGACGTTGCCGCGATAGACCTCGCGCACGGCGAGTACTTCGTTGCGCGTGCTCAGGAGGACGACTCGCAACTGCTCCCGGTCAAGGAGCGCCATGTCCGCGAAGAGCAGCGCGTAGACGTCCTCCGGCGAGCGGATGATGCGGCGCTCCGGTGGCTGAGCGTGGACTGTGCGCTTGCCCAGTTCGACGGCGGCGATGAGTTGGGCGGCCTTGGCCTCGCCCATCGCGTGCTGTGCGCACAGCTCGCCGAAGCCGGCGGCGCCCAGGCCGCGCAGGCCCTCGAACTTCGAGAGGATGCGCTGGGCGACGGCGACGGCGTTCTCCCCGTTCGTCCCGGTGCGCAGGAGGATGGCGATCAGTTCGGCGTTGGTGAGCGATTCCGGGCCGCGCATGCGCAAACGCTCGCGGGGGCGCTCGTCGGCGGGCATGTCGCGGATGAGAGGGCGGTATTCGGCGGTCTGCGTCACGGTGGGAGCTTATGCGCGCGGCGGGGCGAACCGAAAGGCGCTGGTGGCACCATTAGGTGGGGCGCTGGGCTTCCCCACCGCCCCACCTGGAAGCCTGAAGGCTTCCGCTACGTTGCGGTGGTGAGCGGGCGCTGCGACGCCCCGCCCCACCCTGGAGGCCTGAAGGCCTCCGCTACGTTCTACGTTCGTCGGGCGGATAACGTAGAGGATGGCTTCAGCCTTCCATGCTGCGGTCGGGCGCGCGACGAGGCCCCGATTCGAGCGCGGCGCGCCTTGCCCCCACCCCACCGGTGGAGACCTGAAGGGTTCCGCTACGTCGCGGGTGGTGTGTTACGTCAGCGAAGAGAGCGCTTCGGAGACGCGGCGCCAGGCGCTCTCTACGAAGGCGGTGTGGCGGTCCGGGTGTGGGGCCACGTCGTCGGCCTCGCTCCAGAGTTCGGCCTCGAGGGGGGCGAAGGCGGCGCGGATGGGCGCGAGGGCGGAGGAGTCGGCCTCGACGCGGTCGCGCAGGGCGGCGAAGGCGTGCCAGGTGACGGGATCGGCGAGCGCGGCGGGGACGGCGTCCGGCGGAAAGACCGGGACGTAGATCCCGACGCAGGGGCTGCCAGGGGTAACCCAGGCGCGCAAGGGCGCCTCAGGATCGGCCGGCAGATCGGCGATCATCGAGGAGTTGGTGTTTTCGAAGCGGCGGGCGTGCCAGCATATGCTAAACCCGCTCGGCAGCGGAGACGGGGCCGTGCCCGGATCGCCCGGTGCGCCCCAGGGGCCCTCGCCATGGTCCCGGAGGTGCGCGGCGAGAGCGGCCGGTGTGAGGCCCGCCGGCGGCGCGGCGGCGAGGCAGGCACGGCTGGCGGCGAGCCGAACGTCGGCCTGAGTGGTGTCCATGTCCGCGGGGCGGAAGCCGTCCCAGTCCGTCCCGGCAGCGATGTCGGGTGACGAGCGGGTCCACTCGTCATGGACGGTGAGCCGGTTCGAGATGGCAGCGGTCTCAGTGACGGGAGCGGCGACCCAGCTGCGTCCGCTCGTTTCGAGAACCCAGGCGGCCTGCGGGTCGGCGATGATGAACGAAGAGAAGTACGCCTCGCCCAAGGTCCGGTTGCCGACGCCGCCCTGGCCGTGCTCGGCGAGCAGGGACGTCATCGCATCAAGCGCCTCGTCGGCGGTGGCGCCGCGTTCGAGGCCCAGGCGCACGAGGTCCATGCCGATGAGCGCCTCCGGCTCCTTCGCCGGATCGAGCGTCGTCCAGACCTTCTCGTTGCCGATGGCGACGCGGTGCTCGTTGACGCCGTGCTCCAGTCCCCAGAGCCAGTCCGGCCGCGAGCCCAGCATCGAGAGCGCGCCGGCGTCCCGCAGATCGAGGTACTGCGTGCGCAGCTGTCCACCGCCGGTGCGCGATGCGAGCGCTTCGATCAATTGGGGTTCGGACGAAGGCCGGTTAGAGTTCTTGGCGAAGAGGGTGCCGGCGGGCCTGATGGCGCAAAGCGTGTCGCACATGGCCGCAGGCTACCGGGGAATGATGAGGGTGATGCCCAGCGGCAGGACGTCCGCCACGCTGTAGCCGTTGGTTGAAGCCAGCGTCGCCGCGTCGACATCGTATGTTGCGGCGATGCCGTTCCAGGTGTCGCCCGTCACCACGACGTGCTCGATCGGCGCAGGCGTTGGCGTGACGGTCGGCTCCGCCGTAGGCGCGGGCGTCTGATCGTCCGGGATCAGCGTGAGGGTGGGCTGGGGCGAGCCGTCCGGGGAGGCGGTGGCGGTCGGGGTCGGCGACTCGCCTGTGTCGGGTGTCAGACCGGGCGTGAAGTCGGGCGAGATGTCCGGCTCCTGGACGACGCCGCCGCCATCGCCCGGCAAGCCCGGCGGCCGCACGAGCAGCCAGAGGGCGAGGACGCTGGCTCCGAGCAGCGCGAAGAGGGCGACGCGAAAGGTGGAGGAAGAAGGCGCGGCGACGACCGGGTCGAGGCAGACGGCACAGAGGTCAGCGCCGTGGTCGGGGCAGTAGTTCTTACCGCAACGCTGGCACGGGGAAGTGTCCTGCCGTTCGCACGCGTAGCATCGCATCCCAGTACCAAAACGCCGGACCGGGGCTGTGGGTTTCGCCCTGTACCCGGCCCGGCTATCTTATCGCTACTCGAGATCGACGGTAGCGCCAGCCTCCTGGAGCTTCTTCTGTGTCGCTTCGGCGTCTGCCTTGCCGATGCCCTCCTTGATGGGAGCCGGCGCGCTCTCGACCAGGTCCTTCGCCTCCTTGAGGCCGAGTGAGGTGACCTCGCGGACGGCCTTAATGACGTTGATCTTGTTGGCGCCGATGTCCTTGATGACGACGTTGAACTCGCTCTTCTCCTCCGCCGGTTCGGCGGCGGCGGCGTCACCGGCGGCGGCGCCCGGCGCGGCGGCAACGGCGACCGGCGCGGCGGCCGTGATGCCAAACTCGTCCGTGATCTTCTCGTTGAGGTCTCGCAGCTCCAGGATCGTCATGTCCTTGATGATGTCCAGGACCTGGTCAATCTTGCTGTCAGCCTTGGCCATAATGTTCGTTCCTCCTTGCGATGGTTGGGCCGGCCGATGGCCGGGCGTTGGGTTATGCTGCTTCGCTTTCCAGCTGGCGTGCCCGGGCCTCGAGAAGACCGGGGAGTTCCTGCAGGAGCGCTTGCAGGAGCTGTGTGAACTCCCGCAACGGAGCGTCCATGAGGGCGACGAAGTTCACCAGCGGGCTTTCGATCGTGCCCATGAACTGGGCGATGAGTACCGGCCGCGGCGGGATCTTTGTCAGCTCCCTGAGGGCGTCCGCAGTGAGTAGTGTGCCTTCGAGGTAGCCACCGCCGACCTTGAAGGCGGCGGGCGCCTGGCGGGCGTACTCCGTGATCGCCTTCGCCGCCTGCACGATGTCGTCGTAGGAGATGGCGAGCGCGGTGGGGCCGTCAGCGAGCTGGGACACCTCGGGCGCGCCGGCCGCTTCGGCGGCGAGCTTGAGGAGCGAGTTCTTGATCACCCGGAACTCCAGGCCGCCTTCGCGCAGCTTGCGCCGCAGGGTCTGCATCTCCTGGACGGTGAGGCCGCGGTAGTCTGCACCGATGACGATCGTCGAGCGCTCGATGCGGTCCTTGATGTCGGCTACCTGATCGATCTTATGTTGTGTGGGCAATAGGCCCTCCGTTTCCGCCGGGCGCTACGCCCGGGTTGGCTCGTTCGTGCGCAAAGAAAAAGTCCCCCGCCGCAGCAAGGGACATCGACCTTCCCCCCGCCAGGCTGAAGCCTGGCCTTTCTGGGAATCCGATCTCTCCTCGGCGGGCTCTCCTTGCGGAGACTTAACCCTTGCGGGACCTGCTGTCTGCGGTGAGACGTGCGCTATTTGGTTGGCACTCGGAGCATTGTATGGTGCTCCGCCGTTTGGTTCAAGCTCAGTTCGAGGCTGCCGCGGCGGCGCCGACGGCGCCGGGGTCCATGCGGATGCCGGGACTCATGGTGGTCGTTAGCGTCAGGGTGCGGATGTAGTGGCCCTTGGAGCCGGCGGGCTTTTCGCGCCGAATGGCGTCGAGCAGCGAGGCCAGGTTGTCGCCGAGGGCTTCCTCCGAGAAGCTGATCTTGCCGATCGGGACGTGCACGAGGTTGGTGCGGTCGGTCCGGAACTCGACGCGGCCCTGCTTGGCGTCGTTGATCGCCCGGGGCAGGTCTGCGGCGTCGACGACGGTGTTGGTGCGCGGGTTTGGCATCAGCCCGCGAGGACCGAGGACGCGGCCGAGCTTGCCGACCTTGCCCATCATGTCCTTCGTGGCGAGGGCGATGTCGAAGTCGATGTAACCCTCTCCCACCTTCTTGACGAGCGCGTCGCCGCCTACTTCGTCGGCTTCAGCGTCCTCCGCCAGGCGGGCTGCTTCGCCCTCGGCGAAGACGAGTATGCGCTGGCTTTTGCCGAGGCCGTGCGGCAGGAGGATCGTCCCCCGCAGCTGCTGGTCGGCGTGGCGCGTGTCGAGGCCGGTGCGGATGTGCAGTTCGACGGTCTCGTCGAACCCGGCGTAGGCGACCTCCTTGAGGAGGGCGATCGCTTCCTGGGCGTTGTACTCTTTCGTCTCGTCGATCTTCTCGGCGGCGTCCCTGTACTTCTTTCCGTGCTTAGCCATCTGTCTTCCTCGGATATTCGACGCCCATGCTGCGGCAGGTGCCTTCCACCATGCGCATGGCCGCCTCTATGTCGTTGGCGTTGAGATCCTTCATCTTCGCCTCGGCGATCTGCTGAATCTGGTCGCGCGTGATCATGCCGACTTTCTCGCGCTTCTGAGTCGGGCTGCCCTTTTCGATGCCGATCGTCTTGCGGATCAGGTCGGAGGCGGGCGGCGTCTTGAGGACGAAGGCGAAGGAGCGGTCTTCGAAGACGCTGATTTCGACGGGGACGATGGCGCCGGCCTGGCTGGACGTGCGCTCGTTGTACTCCTTGACGAAGCCCATGATGTTGGCGCCGTGCTGGCCGAGCGCGGGGCCGACGGGCGGCGCAGGCGTCGCCTGCCCTGCGGGCAGTTGCAGCTTGATGATTGCGCGGATCTTCTTAGCCATAGCGGTACACTCTTCCGGTCATGAGATAATAACGTATCCCGGCGCAGAGAGCTTTCCTACAGGCGCTCCACCTGCAGGAAGTCAAGCTCAACGGGCGTCTCCCTTCCAAAGATGGAGACGGAGACTTTCACTTTGCCCTTTTCCGGGTTGATGTCTTCTACGGTGCCGACGAAGTCGGAGAACGGCCCGTCGACGACGCGCACGCTCTGACCGACGCCGAAGCCGACCTTGATGATCGGCTCCTCCGCCTTCATCTGGCGGATGATCGACTGCACTTCTGCTTTGGCGAGCGGAGTGGGCGCGGTGCCGGAGCCGACGAAGCCGGTGACGCCGGGAGAGTTGCGCACGACGGTCCAGGCTTTGCTGGAGAGCGCCTTGTCGGCCTCTGTGGCACCGGGGTCATCCTGCTGCAACGTCATCATCTGGACGAGGACGTAGCCGGGGAAGATCTTGCGGGGTACGGTGCGGCGCTGGCCGTCACGGATCTCGATCTCTTCGACTGAGGGGACGATGACGCGGTAGACGATGTCCTCGGCGTCCATGGACTTGATGCGCTGGTCGAGGTTCGTCTTTACCTTGTCTTCATAGCCGGAGTAGGTGTGGATGACGTACCAGGACTGGCCTGGCCGGAACATCTCTTCTTCGCTGATCTCCAGACGAGGGGTCTTGCGAGCCAGGGCGGCCTCATCTTCAACGACGATCTGCGTTGCGCTCTTTCTCTTCTTAGCCACTACTGCTACCCACCTAGTTCAGCAACGTTCTGTCGATGATCCAGCCGAAGCCGATGTCGATAGCGCCGAGGAAGGCGCCGATCAGGATCGTGACGATGACGACGACGATCGTCAGGTGGACGACGTCGCCGCGCTCCGGCCAGACCACTTTGCGCAGTTCGGTAATGATGTCGACGATGAACTGCGGGCGCCAGGAGAGAAGCCCGCCGCCGGATGACGGCCGGCCCTGCGGACTGGTGCCCGTGCTGGGGAGGGCGCGCTGAGCGCCGCCCCGCTTGGACTTCGGCTCCCGCGTCTTCTGACGCCGAACCGCGCGGTTACTCACTCAGCGGGCCTCCTTGAACATGCGGTGGCCGCGGCAGCGCGGGCAGTACTTGCGCAACTCCAAGCGGTCCGGATCGTTGACCCGGTTCTTGGTGGTTGTGTACGGACGCACGCGACAATCTGGACAGGCCAGATCGATCGGCAGGCGGTTATCCTTCTTGGCCATCTATCTCCAGCTTACTTCAGGATCTTCGTCAGCACTCCGGCGCCGACGGTGCGGCCGCCCTCGCGAATGGCGAAGTGCACGCCCTCTTCCAGGGCGACCGGTGTAATCAGGTCCACTATCATCTTGATGTTGTCGCCGGGCATCACCATCTCCACGCCTTCGGGGAGCTTGATGCTGCCGGTGACGTCGGTGGTGCGGATGTAGAACTGCGGGCGGTAACCGTTGAAGAACGGGGTGTGCCGGCCGCCCTCTTCCTTGCTCAGGCAGTAGACCTCCGCTTCGAAGTCGGTGTGCGGCGTGATTGAGCCGGGGTGCGCCAGCACCTGTCCGCGCTCGACGTCCTCACGCTCCATGCCGCGGAGGAGACAGCCGACGTTGTCGCCCGCCTCGCCCTGGTCCAGAGTCTTCTGGAACATCTCGACGCCGGTGCAAACGGTCTTGCGGGTGTCACCAAAGCCGACGATCTCGATCTCTTCGCCGGACTTGACGATGCCGCGCTCGACACGACCGGTGACGACAGTGCCGCGGCCCTTGATGCCGAAGACGTCCTCAACCGGCATGAGGAACGGCTGATCGCGCGCCCGCACCGGTTCCGGGATGAAGTCGTCGATTGCATTCATGAGTTCCCAGATCGGCTTGTACTCTTCGGCGTCCGGGTCGGTGGACTCGCTCTCCAGCGCCTTGAGAGCGCTGCCGCGGATGATCGGGGTGTCGTCGCCCGGGAACTCGTACTTGGTCAGGAGTTCGCGGATTTCCAGCTCGACGAGGTCGAGGAGTTCGGGGTCCTCCATCATGTCCACTTTGTTAAGGAAGACGACCATTGCGGGGACTTCGACCTGGCGGGCCAGGAGGACGTGCTCTCGCGTCTGGGGCATGGGGCCGTCGTTGGCAGCGACGACGAGGACGGCGCCGTCCATCTGGGCGGCGCCGGTGATCATGTTCTTGATGTAGTCGGCGTGACCGGGGCAGTCGATGTGGGCGTAGTGCCGCTTATCGGTCTCGTACTCGACGTGCGCAATGGCGATGGTGATACCGCGGTCGCGTTCTTCCGGCGCTTTGTCGATGCTGAAGAAGTCACGGTATTCGGCCTGCTGCTTCAGCGCCATGATTTTGGTCATGGCGGCGGTCAGCGTGGTTTTACCGTGGTCGATGTGACCGATGGTTCCGACGTTGAGGTGCGGCTTAGTTCGAACGAACTTTTGCTTGGCCATCCTGGGGCTTTCCTCCTATTGAATCGGCTCGCGCCAGCCTGTCAACTCTTCGACCGACCAGACTATGATAGCGCGGCGGCATGATACAGGAAACCAGCGCCTTCCGCGCGGCTGCCTGCGTATTATGTGGTTTTCCGGGCGCTGGAGCCCACGACCGGACTCGAACCGGTGACCCCGTTCTTACCAAGAACGTGCTCTACCAACTGAGCTACGTGGGCCCGCCTTTTTCCCTCGTTTCTGGTGGCGGGGGCAGGATTCGAACCTGCGTAGCCCTTTAGGGCGCCGAGTTTACAGCCCGGTGCAATTGACCGCTCTGCCACCCCGCCGCTTTTCGACGGAACATGGAAACCAGGAGTGTGGGTCATGGAACCCGCGTTCCCTGTTCCCGTTCCGCGTCCCATTGGCCTGGAGCCGAAGGTCGGAATCGAACCGACAACCTAGCGATTACAAATCGCTTGCGCTACCATTGCGCCACTTCGGCGCGTGTTTCCGCCAGACGCCAAAAAAATTCGCCCCACAAGGAGGCCTGTTCAGTATAGGCGTGCCCGAAGCGGGCAGTCAAGGATTCAGGCCTGGTGCAGGAGCACGACGGCGACGGCGGCGATCGCCTCGCCGCGTCCGATATCGCCAATGCCCTCGTTCGTCGTCGCCTTGACGCTGACGTCGACCGCCGAGACGCCCAGAATTGCCGCCGTGCGGCCCCTCATCCCTTCCAGGTGCGGCGCCAGGCGCGGCTTTTCAGCGATGACCGTGACATCGACGTTTTCGATCGCGTATCCGGCGTCTCTGACCAACTCCAGCGTCCGCTCGGCCAGCGACGCGCTGTCGGCGTCCTTCCATTGTGGATCGTCAGACGGGAAGTGCGTGCCGATGTCACCGAGAGCTGCCGCCCCCAGCAGCGCGTCGATGACGGCGTGCAGGACGACGTCGGCGTCGGAGTGTCCCGCCAGGCCTGTCTCGCCGGGAAGTGCGACGCCGCCGAGGACGAGCGTACGTCCGGGGCCGAAGCGGTGGATGTCGTAGCCGATGCCGATTCGCATGGCGCTAGTGCAGGTAGGCTTCCGCCAGCATGAGGTCCTCTGCCGTGGTGATCTTGACGTTGCGGTTGCTGCCCTCGAAGGTCGCCACGGAATGGCCGAGCGCTTCTACCATCGCCGCGTCGTCCGTGACGTCGCCGGCGACCTCGTCGTGCGCGCGGAGGAGGAGATCGTAGCGGAAGACCTGCGGCGTCTGGACGGCGACGAGGCGTGAGCGGTCCAGCGTGCGTGTGATGGCGCCCGTCTCATCGATCTCCTTGATCGTATCGGACAACGGTACGACCGGTACGGCGGCCCCGGTCTTTCGCGCCGCTTCCAGTCCGCGCGAGATCATGCCCGGCCGCACGAGCGGGCGGCCGCCGTCGTGCACGGCGACGAGGTCACACGGGCCCAGCGCCGCGAGGCCGCAGTTCACGGAGTCCTGCCGGCGCGGGCCGCCGGTGCAGACGTTGACCACTTTCTTGAAGTTCTCTTCATTCATGAGCGACTTGCCGCGCCCCAGGTTCTTCTCAGAGATCACGAGGACGACGCGATCGATCTCCTGGCAGCTTTCGAAGGCGGCCACGGTGTGCGCCAGCAACGGCCGGCCGGCGACGACTGAGAAGAGCTTGTCGCCGCCGCGCATGCGCACGCCGGCGCCGGCGGCGACGATGACTGCTGCGCAGACTTCAGACATACGTCGCCACTATAGCGCAGCAAATCACGCCAGGTGGCTGAATACGGTAACACCGGCGCTGGCAAGCCCGGCGAGCCACATGTCCTTGATGATCTTGCCGCCGAGGACAGCGAAGAAGAATCTCCGCATGGGCATCTGAACGGCGCCGGCGGCCAGGCCCACGAAGTCAAACAGCGGATTGGGGATCGTGGACATGAGGAAGAGGGTCAAGGCGCCGCGTCGCTCCATCCAGCGCGAGATCCGCGCGTAGGACGGTTGGTTCTCGATGATCACGCGGCCACCGTAGCCCGCGGCGTAGCCGGAGAACTCGCCGATCGCCTCGCCCAGGCCGGCCACGATGCCGACCCAGAACCAGGCCGGAATGCCGAGGAAGTCGTCGAGCAGGGCGCCACCGCCGAGGACGCTGGCGGCGGCCGGCGACGGCAGCAGGATGGAGGCGGCGCCGACGACGTTGATGATGAAGACGCCGAAGTAGCCGTAGCTGCGCAGGTTGGAGATATCGGTGCTGAAGTAGAAGAAGCCGATCGCGAAGAGCGTGAGCATCAGGGCGACGCCCACGAGTAGCGTGTACTCCAGGCGCCAGTGGAACCGCCCGGCGGCTGCCAGGACCTGGGACGGCTCCATCTCCTCCTCGCCCTCGCGGGCGGTCACGCGTTCGCGCCCGGCCTTGTCTGTCATCGCCTGGCAGTCAAGGAAAGGGCGAGAGGGCCCACTCTCGCCCTGTATCGGGTCATAGCCAACGCCTCTCCTATCGCGAACGCGTGTAAACCCGCCGCAGCGGGGATGCGGCGTCCGTTCGATTGTAGCAGCGCCCGCGACGAGCGCCGCCGATCGTCATTCGCCTATGTGAACGCCGAGCCAGCATCCTGGTTACGTGGCGGCGCGACTGGGCCGGCGGGCTAGGGGTAGATGCCGCGAATTGACGTCGCTTCGACGACGCGGCTTACGCCCAGCGCCATCGCCGCTTCGCGCATCGTTACGCCGTCGCGCTCGGCGGCGGCGGCGACTTCCCGGTAGGCGCGGGTGATGACCTTCCGCAGCCGGTCGTTGACCTCGTCCTCTTCCCAGAAGTAGAACTGCAGGTCCTGCACCCATTCGAAGTAAGAGACGATGACGCCGCCAGCGTTAGCCAGGATATCCGGCACGACGGTGACGCCCTTCTCCTCCAGGATGCGGTCCGCTTCGGGAGTAGTCGGGCCGTTGGCGCCTTCGACGACGAATCGCGCCCGGACGTCGCCGGCGTTCTGGGTGGTGATCTGCCCTTCCAGCGCCGCCGGGATGAGGAAGTCGACCGGCAGTGCGAGGAGTTCCGCGATTGTGATCTTGTCGACGCCGCTGCACTCGGCGAGCGGCTTCGCACCGGACCGGCATTCGAGGATGGAGTCGATGTCGAGGCCGTCGCCGCTGTAGACGCCGCCGGAACGGTCGCTCACGGCGACGACGTTCGCGCCGGCGCGTTGAAGCAGATGGGCGGCGACGCTGCCGACGTTGCCGAACCCCTGGATGGCCACGGTGGCGCCCTCCAGGTGGATGCTCTTCTGGCTGCATAATTCTTCGACGACGTAGAGGATGCCGCGGCCCGTCGCCTCCACGCGGCCCAGCGTCCCGCCGACGGCAACGGGCTTGCCGGTGACGACGCCGGCGACGGTATGGCCCTTGTGCATGCTGATCGTGTCCATGATCCAGGCCATGATCTGCTGGTTGGTGCCCATGTCCGGCGCCGGGATGTCCTCTGCCGGGCCGATGATGATGCTGATCTCCGTGGCGTAGCGGCGCGTGAGGTCTTCCAGTTCACCAGCGGAGAGGGAACGCGGGTCGACCATGACGCCGCCCTTGGCACCGCCGAAGGGGACGTTGACGACGGCCGACTTCCAGGTCATCCACATCGCCAGGGCGCGCACTTCGTCCAGGGAGACGTGAGGGTTGTAGCGGAGGCCGCCCTTGGCGGGGCCGCGGGCGATGCTGTGCTGCACGCGGTAACCGCAGAAGACGCGGATGGAGCCATCGTCCATGTTGACGGGGAAGTTGACGGAGAGTTCGCGCTTACTGACGCGAAGAACGCGCCGGATACTGTCATCCAGGTGCAAACGCTCGGCGGCGTCATCGAACTGGGTGAGGGCGGTGCTGAGGGCGTTGTTTCCCAGTGTGGCGGCCTCAGGGTCCTTGTCTGATACTGGCATACGGTCCGGCCCTGCAGACATTATAGGCCCGCCAGCGGCAGGCGGCAGGCGCTGAGAAGCCCGGCCGTCGAGACCGGGCTTCTCGGTTCGTTGCCGAACGGTAGTCCGTTATTCTTTTGTGTCGTCCGCCGTTGCGGCCACTGGCTCTTCTTCGGCGACATCTTCGTCTGTGGCGTCAGCTTCGCCGCGCAGCACTTTGAGGCCCGCGGCCAGGTCGCCGTTGACGCCGCCTTCCCCATCTTCACCCTCGGCGTCCGGACTCACGATGAGAGGTGTGAGGGCTGCCGGCAGTTCGAGTATCGTCACGGCCGGCATCTGGACCTCGACTTCTGCCCGCGCCGGGATGAGCTTACCGATGATGACGTTCTCCTTGAGGCCCAGGAGGCGGTCCACCTGGCCGTTGATGGCGGCTTCGGTGAGGACGCGCGTCGTTTCCTGGAAGGAGGCGGCGGCCAGGAAGCTTTCGGTATTGAGCGAGGCCTTGGTGACGCCGAGCAGAACGGGCTGCGCGGTGGCGGGCTCGCCGCCTTCGGCCAGCGCCTTGCCGTTCGTCAGCTCGTACCGGAAGCGGTCGACCAGCTCCCCGGGCAGGAGAGCCGTGTCGCCGGGCGAGTCGATGGTTACGCGGCGCAGCATCTGGCGGACGATGACCTCGATGTGCTTGTCGTTGATCGTCACACCCTGCGAGCGGTAGACCTTCTGCACTTCTTCGACGAGGTACATCTGCACCGCCTCCGGGCCCTGGATGCCGAGGATGTCCTGCGGGTTAAGCGGTCCGTCCGTGAGCGGCTGGCCCGCTTGCACGCTGTCCCCGTCGTGGACGCGCAGACGCGAGGCCGCCGGGATGACGTAATCGCGCGACTCTTCTTCTTCGAAGATGATGGCGATGCGCCCGCCGCGTTCGACGGCCACCTGGCCCGAGGTGCGAGCGGTCAGGCTCTCTTCCGCGGCGGCGATGGCCTTCTCTTCTGCGGCGGCTTTCGCCTTGGTCGTGGTCTTCTTTGCTGTGGACTTCCTCCTGGCCTTGGGAGCGGCCAGAACGTCGCCCTGCTCTACTTTGTCGCCGGTCTTGACGACGACCTTGGCGCCCTTGGGCACGGTGTATTCGTCTCGGTACATCTCGCTGTTTGTGATGAGAAGGGTGCGGCGCTCACCATCCCGGACGAGCTCGGCCTTGCCGTCGATCTCGGCGATCATGGCCGCGCCCTTGGGGACGCGCGCCTCGAACAGCTCCTCAACGCGAGGCAGGCCGGACGTGATGTCGACGCGGCCGGAGATTTCGGCCACACCACCGGTGTGGAACGTGCGCATCGTCAGCTGGGTGCCGGGCTCACCGATACTCTGAGCGGCGATGATGCCGACCGCTGTTCCGTCGCGCACCTGGAGGCCCTGGGAGAGGTCGCGCCCGTAGCAGAGGGCGCAGAGGCCGCGTTTTGTCTGACAGGTCAAGGCTGAGCGGACGTAGACTTTGTCCAGGCCGGCGGCGATGATCTTGTCAGCTGCCTCCTGGCTGATCTCGCCGTTTCTTTCGACGAAGATTTCGCCGCTCTTCGGGTCGGCGACGTCCATGGCGACGTGGCGGCCGACGAGGCGCTCGCTCAGCGATTCGAAGAGGCCCTTTTCCTGCGGTTCGCCGACCCAGATGCCGGTGGTTGTGCCGCATTCGTCTTCCGTGATGATGACGTCCTGGGCGACGTCGATGAGGCGGCGGGTCAGGTAGCCGCTGTCGGCGGTGCGCAAGGCCGTGTCAGCGAGGCCCTTGCGCGCACCGTGCGTGGAGATGAAGTACTCCAGCACGGTCAGGCCTTCGCGGAAGGAGGAGCGGATCGGCAGGTCGATGATGCGGCCTGACGGGTCGCTCATGAGGCCGCGCATGCCGGCCATCTGGGAGATCTGGCTGATGTTACCTTTGGCGCCGGAGACGGCCATGGTGTAGACGCCGCCGTACTCCTCGAGCCGGTTCTGGATGACGTGCTGCACGTCCTCTGTGGTCTTGCGCCAGATGGCGATCGCTTGATCGTAGCGCTCATCATCGGTGATCAAACCAAGGTTGAACTGCTCGTCGATCTCAGCGACGTTGGCGTCAGCGTCGGCGAGTAGCTGCGCCTTCTCTTCGGGCAGGCGCAGGTCGTTCATGGCGATGGAGATGCCCGACTTTGTGGCGTACTCGAAGCCGACGTTCTTCATGCGGTCGACCATTTCGGCGACGACTTCGTTGTCGTGCACGGCGCTGCATTCGGCGACGAGTTCCTTGATCGCCTTTCGGTCCATGACCTTGTTGCGGAAAGCCATTCCTTCCGGCACGACCTCGTTGAAGATGATGCGGCCGACCGTCGTGTCGATCAGCGCGCCGTCTGTCTTTGGGTCACGGGCGCGGATGGGCGCACGCAGGTTGAGGTGGTCCGTGGCGTAGGCCATTCGCGCCTCGTCAAAGGAGCTGTAGACGCCCTTCGGTGGCGAGCCGTCCTTGAAGGAACCGCGAGCGCCGGGCTTTAGCTCGGTCATGTAGTAGCAGCCGAGGACGATGTCCAGCGTTGGCGCGACGACCGGCTCGCCGTTTGAGGGGTAGAGCAGGTTCTGGCTGGAGAGCATGATCTGACGCGCCTCCGCGACGGATGCGCGCGAAAGCGGAACGTGGACGGCCATCTGGTCGCCGTCGAAGTCGGCGTTGAAGGCGGTGCAGACCAGCGGGTGAATCTGGATCGCGCTGCCGTCGATGAGGACGGGCTCGAACGCCTGGATGCCGAGGCGGTGCAGGGTCGGTGCGCGGTTGAGGAGCACCGGACGCTTCTTGATCACCTCGTCCAGGATGTCCCAGACTTCGGGGCGGGCGCGTTCCACGAAGCGCTTGGCCGACTTGATGTTGTGCGCGAGGCCGCGCGCGACGAGGCCGTGCATGACGAACGGCTTGAACAGCTCCAGCGCCATCTTCTTGGGCAGGCCGCACTGGTGGAGCTTTAGCTTGGGGCCGACGACGATGACCGAGCGGCCGGAGTAGTCGACGCGCTTGCCCAGCAGGTTCTGGCGGAAGCGCCCCTGCTTGCCTTTGAGCATGTCTGAGAGGCTCTTCAGCTTGTGGTTGCCGGCGGTGGAGACGGCGCGGCCGCGGCGGCCGTTGTCGATCAGGCTGTCTACCGCTTCCTGGAGCATGCGCTTCTCGTTGCGGATGATGATCTCCGGCGCGCCCAGCTCCAGCAGCCTCTTGAGGCGGTTGTTGCGGTTGATGACGCGGCGGTAGAGGTCGTTGAGGTCGCTCGTGGCGAAGCGGCCGCCGTCCAGCTGCACCATGGGGCGCAGGTCCGGGGGCAGTACGGGCAGCACGCCGAGGACCATCCAGGGGGGCTTGTTGCCGCTCTTTCGCAGGGCCTCTACGACGCGCAGTCGCTTCGTTGCCTTCTTGCGGCGCTGGCCGCTGTATTCCTGGATCTCGACGCGGAGCTTAAGGGCCAGCGGGTCGAGTTCGACGCGTTCGAGGATCTCGACCACAGCCTCGGCGCCCATTCCGGCCTTGACCAGGCCGGGGTAGTTGTCCTGCATGTCGCGCAGGGTTGCCTCCGGGAGGATCGTGCATTCGTCGTCACGGATCGGGTCCTTGAGGTCTTCGAGCGCGTCCATGCGCTCCAGGAACTCGGCGCGGACGGCGTCTCGTTCCTCGTTGACCTGGCGGCGCAGCGGCTCCATCTCGGCCAGGGCGGCCTCACGCGCCTTCTCGATGTCAGCTTTGAGTGCTTCCTCGGCCACTTCCTTGCGCTTCGGGCGGCTGGCCTCGAGTGCCTTGGTGCGCTTCTCGACTTCCTTCTTGATCTTGTCGGCGGCCTTCCTGGGCAGCAGCTCGCCGCGCTTGGCGAGGATGAAGTCGTCGTCGAGACCGGTCTTGCGCGGCACCTTCTTCTTGTCGCCGATCTCCTCGATGCGCTTGAGCGCATCTTCCTGCTTCACTTTGAGTGCCTTGATCTCTTCCTTGACGGCATCGTCCGCCGCCTTCAGGCGGGCCTTGCGCTCGCTCTCGACCAGGCCGATGGCTTCTGCGGTGGCCGCTTCGATTTCGGCGATGCGCTCGGAGTTCGAGGCCTCGCTGACGGCGACGGCGTCGTCCATCTCCTTTTGTAGTTGCTCCAGGGCGGCCTTACGCACGTCCTCGTTGACTTCTGTGACGATGAACTGTGCGAAGTAGAGGACGCGCTCCAGCGCACGCGGGGAGATGTCCAGCAGGAGGCCGATGCGGCTGGGCGTGCCTTTTACGAACCAGATGTGCGCGACAGGGGAGGCCAGCTCGATGTGCCCCATGCGTTCGCGGCGCACCTTGGCGCGCGTGACTTCGACGCCGCACTTGTCGCAGACGATGCCTTTGTAACGCACGCGCTTGTACTTGCCGCAGTAGCACTCGAAGTCCTTGGTCGGCCCGAAGATCTTCTCGCAGAAGAGGCCGTCCTTCTCCGGCTTGAGGGTGCGGTAGTTGATCGTCTCCGGCTTGGTTACTTCTCCGTAGGACCACGAGCGGACCTGTTCCGGGGAAGCCAGGGATATTCGGATCGCGTTAAAGTCGTTAACTTCCAGAGCCAACTAGGTCCTCCCCTTTTTCGAATCCACTGAGGTCGATGCCGCCGAGGTCCGGCAGCTCCGCCGTTGAAGTATCCGCCAATGTAACTCTCTCTTCTTCTTCGTTCAGGACTTCTACGGACAGGCCGAGGCTTTGCAGCTCCTTGACGAGCACCTTGAACGACTCAGGCACGCCCGGCTCCTGGATGTCCTCGCCCTTGACGATCGCTTCGTATGTTTTTACGCGGCCGACGACGTCGTCGGACTTGACGGTCAGCAGCTCCTGGAGGATGTTCGCCGCGCCGTAGGCTTCCAGCGCCCAGACCTCCATCTCTCCGAAGCGCTGGCCGCCGAACTGGGCCTTGCCGCCCAGTGGCTGCTGCGTGATGAGCGAGTAGGGGCCGGTGGAGCGGGCGTGGATCTTGTCCTCCACGAGGTGGACGAGCTTGAGCATGTAGATGTAGCCGACGGTGACGGGCTGCTCGAAGCGATCGCCCGATCGTCCGTCGAACAGGTAGTGCTTGCCGTAGGTCGGCGGCGCCAGGCCCTTCTGTAGCAGCAGCTTCTCCGCCATGGCGTCCAGCTGCGCGTAGGTCTTGCCGCGGGCGCTGCGCGAGCCCTGCTGCTCCAGCCAGAGCTCCAGGCCGATGCGGCGCGCCTCTCCTTCCGTCGCGTCGTCGAAGACGAGGTCCGGGTCCTGATTCTTGCTCTTGAGCCACTTGCGGACCTTTTCGGCGTCAACGTTCTCGCCGATTTCGTTCGCGATGTGGCCGTTTTCGGAGCCGTTTGACGAGAGGGTCTCGGGGGAGAGAAGGGCGCCGGCCTGCTCGCACATCCAGAGGCGGCAGAGCGAGTCTTCGATCGTCATCGGGTTGCCGCCGTCGAACACGGGAGATACGGCGCGGAAGCCCATGCGGCGGGCGGCCCAGCCGAGGTGCGTCTCCAGCACCTGTCCGATGTTCATGCGGCTCGGCACACCGATCGGGTTGAGGATGATGTCCACTGGTGTGCCGTCGGGCAGGTGGGGCATGTCCTCTACGGGGAGGATGCGGGCGATTACGCCCTTGTTGCCGTGCCGCCCGGCCATCTTGTCGCCTTCGGCGATCTTGCGCCGCTGGGCGATGGAGATTCGCACCATCGCCTGGACGCCGGGGGCCAGTTCGTCGGTGATCTGTGCGTAGTGAGGCCAGCGGCAGTGATGGCCGGCGTCGCCGTGATCCGGCCGGTTGCCGTCGTCGTCCGGGCGGGCGAAGAAGCGCGTCTCGATGACCTTGCCGCGTTCGCCGTGGGGGACGCGCAGCGAGGTGTCCTTCACCTCACGCGCCTTTTCGCCGAAGATGGCGCGCAGGAGCTTCTCTTCCGCCGTCAGCTCGGTCTCGCCCTTGGGCGTGATCTTGCCGACGAGGATGTCTCCGGACTGCACTTCCGCGCCGACGCGGACGATGCCGTATTCATCGAGGTCGAGGAGGCTCTCTTCGCCGACGTTGGGGATGTCCCGCGTGATCTCCTCTGGCCCGAGCTTGGTGTCGCGGCCTTCGACCTCGTGCTTTTCGACGTGGATGGAGGTGAACTTGTCGTCCTGCGCGACCTTCTCCGAGATGATGATCGCGTCCTCGAAGTTGTAGCCGTCCCAGCTCATGAAGGCGCAGAGGAGCGTCTGTCCAAGCGCGAGCTCGCCCCCGTCCGTCGAGGAGCTATCGGCCAGCGTCTGGCCGACGGTCACCTTGTCACCGCGCTTCACGAGGGCGCGGTGGTTGATGCAGGTGCCCTGGTTGGAGCGCAGGAACTTCTTGAGCGGGTAGGTCTTCTCTTCCTTGGCGTACTTCACCGAGATCGACTCGCCAGTCACACTGGCGACCTCGCCTGAGGCCTCGGCCATAAGCACCTGGCCGGAATCGATGGCGGTCTGCTTTTCCATGCCGGTGCCGACAAGCGGGATCTCAGGCCGGACGGTGGGCACAGCCTGCCTCTGCATGTTGGCACCCATCAGGGCGCGGTTGGCGTCGTCATGCTCAAGGAACGGGATCAAGGAGGCCGCCACGGAGACGATCTGCTTTGGTGAGAGGTCCATGTAGTCGACGTGATCGGGGCTCGCCGTGGTGAACGTATCGGTCCGGGCCTCCACGCGGTCGGTCAGGAAGTGTCCTTCCTCATCGAGTGGTGAGTTGGCCTGCGCGACGACGAACGTCTCTTCTTCGTCGGCAGAGAGGTACTCGACTTCGTTCGAGACGAACGGGGTGATGGGCACTGACTCTTTTCGCGATACCAGCTTCTTCGCCAGCCTGGCGTCGATGACGTCGCCTTTCCTGGCGAACACCTTGCCTTTGGCGTCGGTGACGTCCTCGCGCAGGCTGCGTCCGGCCAGCGCCGGTGACTTCGGCGAAAGGTCACGGTACACCTTGCGGTACGGCGTCTCGATGAAGCCGTACTGGTTCACACGGCCGAAGGTGGCGAGGTTGGCGATGAGGCCGATGTTCGGGCCCTCGGGAGTTTCGATGGGGCAGATACGCCCGTAGTGGCTGAAGTGGACGTCGCGCACGTCGAAGCCGGCGCGGTCCCGCGAGAGGCCGCCGGGGCCCAGAGCGGACAGGCGCCGCTTGTGGGTCAGCTCGGCGAGTGGGTTCGTCTGGTCCATGAACTGCGAGAGCTGTGAACCGCCGAAGAACTCCTTGATGGAGGCGACGACCGGCCGGATGTTGATCAGCTGGCTGGGCGCCGTCTCCGCCGGGTCCGTGATGGTCATGCGCTCGCGGATCACGCGCTCCATGCGCAGGAGGCCGATGCGGAACTGGTTCTGGATCAGCTCGCCGACGGTGCGGACGCGGCGGTTGCCGAGGTGGTCGATGTCGTCGGGCCTGCCTTTGTTGTTGTTGAGGCGGACGATCTCGCGCACGATGTCGAGGAGGTCGGCCGGCGAGAGGACGCGCTCCGTCGTCACTTCCCTGCGCAGGCGCTTGTTGACTTTGTAGCGGCCGACCTTGCCCAGGTCGTAGCGGCGCGGGTTGAAGAAGAGCGAGGTGACGAGGCCTTTGGCGTTGTCGATCGTCGGTGGGTCACCGGGTCGCAGGCGCCGGTAGAACTCCAGCAGCGCCTCTTCCTTGTTCTCGGCGCCGGTATCGCGGTCAAGCGTCGACTGGACGAACTGGTGGTCTTCGCCGGTGTCGATCCCCTCGAAGAGGGCAAGCATGCGTTCGTCGGTGCCGAGCAAGAGCAGTATCTTGGCGCGCAGCTTGTCGGCCTCACGCTCGGTCTTGGCGGACTCGATCTCCTTCTCGATCGCGCGGATCTCCTTTGTGCTCGGGTGTTTGGGGAGGAGGTCCGGCTCGTCGATGGCGCGCAGGAGTGTGGTGACGGGGATCTTGCGCTTGCGGTCGACCTTGACGGAGACGACGTCCTTGTTGGAAGTCTCGAACTCCAGCCAGGCGCCGCGGTTGGGGATGAGCTTGGCGTAGCAGAGGGCGCGTCCGCTGGTGGCGTCGCGCTCCAGGGTGAGGTAGACGCCGGGCGAGCGCACGAGCTGGGAGACGACGACGCGCTCGGCGCCGTTGATGATGAAGGTGCCCTTCTCCGCCATTAGCGGGAAGTCACCCATGAAGATCTCTTGC
>JAJCYV010000038.1 GCA_029262695.1 Chloroflexota bacterium
GAGGCGATGCGCCTGGCGCGAGCAGAGATAGGGGAGACCGATTGAACACCACCGCCGAGATCAGCGGCCACATGCGGGCCATCAACGCCGAGCTTCCGCCCAACGATGGGGTGGCACTATTCAATCGAACCTATTTGCTGAGCCGCGAGAACGTCCTCGCTGCTGCTGACGACGGGTACTTTTCTGACCGGGATTACATCTACCGCTTAGACAGAGCGTTCGCTCCCTACTGGCTGCGCGCCTACTACCTCTCGAAGAACAGTCCGCTAAAGGTCCCCGCCTGCTGGAAGCCAACATTTTCCCAGCGGATGGACCCACAGCTACTGGCGGTGCAGCACATCGTGGCTGGGCTGACAGCGCACATCTTCCGGGATCTATCGCTGGCCGTCTTCGACACTGAACGGTGGATAGACGTACCGCGCAACAAACTGTTCGTTGGCAAGCACTTCAACGACTACAACGGGGTGTCCGACATCCTGGTGCGCACGATGGATGAGCAGGTGCTTCCCGAATTCCGGGACACCTATTCGGGCGAGGTTCTGCTGGGTATCGACTCCCTGCTGGCCGGGTTCTCGATTCGTTTGGCCCGCGTGGATGCCTGGGACCGAGGGAACACAATGCGCCTCAAGTCTCCCTTTGGTGCCAGCGCCGAGGGCACGGTACTAGATACGGCCTTCTCGGTCGAAGCGGGGGTGCTGGCTCAGGGCTTTTTGACCCCTCCACTCGCGGACTTGCTCTAAATGCCGGACTCGGGATCCTTTATCACCGTGGCCGACCAGTTCGGCATTGCGATCGCCGTTCTTCTGCTGTTCGTTGTCGGCGGGACCATCGCGTTTATCAAGGAGATGGTGGTTCCGGGAGCAGCCTTAAGGCGCGCCATTAAGCGCGGGGATGAGTTCGAACGCCTGTTTAAGCTGTCGGTGGGGTTCAACGAGCAACAGCTTGCGACCAACTCTCAGGTCGCCCAATTGGCGGAACTGATTGCAGACAGGATGGCAAAATGATGTGGCGCAAGCGCTGGCGCACAAACCAGACCCAGGTAGCGGTGGACGCTGTCGCGGAAGCGGCAGCGAAACAGGTGGCTAAGCTGGAGCAAATGCGCAGAGAACATGAGCGGATAGATGAGCAGTTGCGGCGGGATATCCGGATCATCCAAGGGTCGGCCTGAAATGTACCGGACCCTCTTCGTAGCCTACGGCCTAGTCGCCTGTGGCGGTCTGTTGGTTTGCCTTCTGAATTGGCTCGACTCGTTCCAGACCTTTAGACGACAGACCGACGAGCTCACAGTTGATGCTGCCTTGCGTCGGCTGATCGTTCATTCGGGGGTCGCTTACGTCTGCCTGCTGCTGATCCTTTTAGTGCTAGCAGTGCTAGCTTGGTCAAACCCAGGTGACGGTCCTAGGACTCCTACTGGCTGGGTTCTCTACGGCGTCCTGTGGTCGGTCCTGGGGGTGTGTGTGGGGATCAGTGTGGACCAGCGCCGGTTCGTCCAGCGCGTTCGGCGGGGCGATGATTCGGGGGCCGCTTGACGGGGGATGTTAACATGAGGTTGTGAGGGGTAGCCCTAGGAAACGCCCTGATCCGCGCCAAGGCGATTCTTGGTGGGCGCAAGCCTAAAGGGATGACGCCGGGGGTTCCTCGCGCCGAACCCTTCCCCAAACGAAGGTCTGGGGTTGCGCCCTTAATTGCCGTCGTAGCTCATGCTGGCAGAGCAGCCGATTTGTAAGCGGCAGGTGCGGGGTTCGAGACCTCGGGGCGGCTCTATGGATGTGATAAACTAAGCACAGTCGCCAACTGGTTTCAGAAAAAGATAGGCCCAGAACCCCCTACGGGGCCAAGGGCCTATCTTTTTCTGCCCCTAGAGGCAGGCCCGCCAGTGCGACTTGCCCCTTCCATCATCCCAGAGCCACGCCGCTGCTAGATCCTGTTCGTAGCGGGTCCACGTTCGCGCGGGCCTGCCAACTAGATCAGGCCGACCGATCGCCCTGGCAGCACCCCAGGCCGTGCTATTGATCATCTGCCACCCGCCGGACGCTGACGAGATCGGATTCTGTGCCTGGTAGTTTCCGCCGGATTCACACATCAACACCGACCGGGGCGGAAGGTTCAGGGTTGGCGCTGGGAGCCGTGTGGCGGCCGTCACGGGGGCCGGAGGATCGGGTGGTGGTTTCACTTCGGGTTCAGCCTGTGGGGCGGTCGGGGGCGTTCTGGCGGCCTGCTGGATCTCGGCTACCTTGGCCTGGATGTCCGGCACTTGGACCGGGGCCAGTGGAAACGTGAGTGTCGCTAGTGCGATTGAAATGCTGAGTCCCTGGAGCATCGGGGGTTCCTTCCTTTGAATTCGGGCCGTCTTTCTGGGCGGCTCTCGATTCCCTTGGTTCCCTCCGTTCTCTTGTGGTTGGTGGCTTAGCCTATCCGGTTACTCAGGTAGGTCGTCTTCGGGCTCGTCTTCCCATTGTCGGCGGCTGGAGGTCGTTGTCCTCGTACCATTGCGTGATCCCCTCGCGCCGTCGCCGCCCAGCCGAACTGGTCGTCTGGTCCGCTTGGTAGCCGTTGATCCCTACGATGCGGGTGTTTGCGTACCTTTCATCAATCGTCGCTTCGATCCATCTCGTCGGCGCTCATGCGTCCAGTTCGAACCAACAGTAGTTTCGTGTCGCCAAATCGTGCAGGGTGAGCATGGCAACGTCCCCCGGCGAGAGTCCCCGAGTCTGCGCGTAGAACAGGAGTTCGGCGTCGCTTGGCCCGCATGGATCAGCAACCGCCCCCGGTATTTAGTGGACCACGACCGGGTCTCGATCTTCTTTGGGCCTTCGGTGATGAGCGAGGCCCAGGGCTGGTGGAGCGTGACGGCTTTCACGACTTTCCAGCTTTCTTCACCATGAGCGGAGAGGCGTAGATCACATCCGCTCCGAATAGGTCGCCATTCAGTTCGCCCTGCACGTGCAACGGGTCGTGGGTCATTCTCTGTGGCCACCGCGTTGCAGCCAGTGCCACCGTTGGGGCTTCGACCTCCTGATAAGCGTTGGTCTCGACCTCGACGTAAAAGCCCACCACGTACCGTTTGCGCCGCCCGTCGGGGGACAGTGCGTTGATCTCTTGGTCGCTCACAGCGGGAAAGTCCATGTATGACTCGATGTTCTCCCGCTGTAAGACAAGTACTCCCTGGCTAGCTTCAGCAGATCTCCGACCGCCATGTGCGCTTGGCCGGGAATCAGCGTGAGCCACTTGTAGACGCCGCGCCACGATACGAACGCTTCCGGGTAGCCGCCATAGCTGTATCGCACCGTCTGGGTGCTCTTGTGCTTCTCCAAAACGTCGATCAACTCGCCTAGCCTCATTCCGATGTTCCCCCTTCCGCTTCGTGTAGTACGTCCCACCAGTCGCGTGTGGTGAAGTGCTCCTCCAACAGATCCGCTGCTAGATCTAAGACGTGGCGACAGGAGGCGTTCGTTGGGGCAGCCCTCAGTTTGTCCGGCAGATCCCGGTCGAAGTCCCTAGGCATCCTCGGCCTCGGGGCTCTCGATTATTGGGAAGTCGTGATAGCCGCAGGCAGTGCAGAGGACGGATGGCGAGACCCTATCTCCATCCGCAGCCCAACTAGGCCAGGGCAACATCGTGGTTACCCGCTCACGGTTCACACAGTTGTGCGCTACCCAGACGTGCCGTCCATCGGCGTCCATCCATGCCTTGGATGCGAGGAACGACAATTCCCCGCCCTTGCGATCGCTTGCCATCATTCATCCCCTTTCTGCGCTTCTCCAAAACTTCAATCAACTGGTCACGGGCGGTAGTAGGGTTTGCCTGCGCAGTGTCCCGGAGCGCATCCTTGCGGAGTCCAGCATCCCCCATCCCGACAGAACCCAGACGCTACCCGAACAACCTTTTTAGGAGGTTCCCCGTAAGTCGTGGCTTCTTCTGAATGCTGGTTGCGGTAACACGCCTCACTCATCGCTAGCCTGCCTTTCGTTTGCGTCGCACACTTCGCAAGCACCATCGCGCTTTCCAGGATGCTCGGGGCAATCCCAAAATGGATCGGTAAAAGGTGGTTCTGCATCGGGATCGCTGTTCACCATTGAATCCAATCTTCTTCAGCTGGGTCGGGCTCCATCTCCCTACTGACGGTTCCAGCTACGCCGGTACCTCCGCAGGCTTCACAAGTGCGGTCTTGCCTCCCTTCCTCTCTGAATCGACATTCCCAACACTTTTCGAGGATGTGATCTGGAACTTCTCCACCAACCCAATAGCCACACTCCCGACAGCGATTAGCCCGGATCATTGCGCCCCCTCCCAAATGTGCGCCCTCTGGTGCGGCCTGGTGTTGACGCACCGACCGAGTTCTTTGTGGACTGCCGAACAGACATACCCCCCGGTGGACGATTCCCGATACTCTCGCTTGGCCTCCTCCTCGGCCGTCAACTCCGGTTGCGCCGGTGGTTCTACCGGTTCGACTTCCGCGGACTTGGCCTCGATAGTCCTAGCGTCCGGCATCTCGCGCATGGCCGCTAGGATTCTCTGCCCGTCCGCGTTGCTCAAGCCCGCATCGCCCCAAGAGACGCCTTCGGATAACTGGTGGCGCTGTTCGTCGCTGAGCCCCTTCTGTCGGGCTAGCCCCATCATTTGGCCTCTTACGTCCTGACTCAGTGGCTCTGATACCGAGAACTGCGGGAGTCCGATTTGCGCCCGCCTCAAGTCGGCGGCCATGATCTGGCGGGCGGGCATTTCGATATCCAACGTCGGGACGGCAAACCGTCTGGTCTCGCCGTTCTTCAGGGATCGCCTTTGCTCTAGCCTCAGCTTGGCCGGGAGAAGGGTCCCGAGCCCGGAGACTAGGCCGACGACGCCGGCCAGTTCCGCTGCTGCGTGCCAGCCCTGGGTGTCTAACCGCCACAGGCCGATCCCGTCCAAGTCGGGCAGGATCAATGAAAGCCGGGTGTGTGGCTTGCACTTGCGGGCCTCGTTTGGCTCACAAATGCAAGCGGTCTCTCCGATGGATTCCCACTCGCCATCGCACCTTCGCTGACAGCCCCCAGCGCTCCAGGTCTCGAAGTGCTGGGAGAACGCGAGTTGGGTCGGCGGAAGAATGACCGACAGTTCTTCAGTGTCGGTGAATAGTTCCCATTGCTTGCCGGAAGGGGACTCCCATTCCTGAACAGTCCCGCCCCACAGTTCGGCCGCACGGTCCAGTTTGGACTTGTCGGAACTGGTCAACCTGAAGTGTTCCAGTTTGGTCGGTGCGGTCCCCGACCCGCCGGACCGGTACTTGACGACCGTCTTTGCCCCGATTCGAATCCGGCCCGCTTCGTGGATCCGGACCTG
>JAJCYV010000039.1 GCA_029262695.1 Chloroflexota bacterium
AGCAGCAGCACCTCGCGCACGTCGCCCTTGAGGACGCCGGCCTGGATCGCCGCGCCGATGGCGACGACCTCGTCCGGGTTCACGCCCTTGTGCGGCTCGCGCCCGAAGAACTCCTTGACCTTGTCAGTCGCCAGCGGCATGCGCGTCTGCCCGCCGACGAGGATCACCTCGCCCACTTCGTCCGGCTTCACCCTGGCGTCGTCCAGCGCCTGGCGGACCGGCCCCATCGTCCTCGCGACGAGGTCGCCGACGAGCTGCTCCAGCTTGGCGCGCGAGAGCGTGATCGCCAGGTGCTTGGGGCCGCCGGCGTCGGCCGTCACGAACGGCAGGTTGATCTCCGTCTCCTGAGTCGACGAAAGCTCGACCTTGGCCTTCTCGGCGGCCTCCTTGAGGCGCTGCAACGCCATGTTGTCCTGCTTGAGGTCGATGCCCTGGTCCTTCTTGAACTCCTCCACCAGCCAGTCGATGATCTGCTGGTCGAAGTCGTCGCCGCCCAGGTGCGTGTCGCCGTTCGTCGACTTGACGTGGAACGTGCCGTCGCCGATCTCCAGGATCGAGATGTCGAACGTGCCGCCGCCCAGGTCGTAGACGGCGATCTGCTTCTCGTCCTTCTTCTCCAGCCCGTACGCCAGCGCGGCGGCCGTCGGCTCGTTGATGATGCGCAGGACGTTGAGTCCGGCGATCTCGCCCGCGGCCTTGGTCGCCTGGCGCTGCGAGTCGTTGAAGTAGGCGGGGACGGTGATCACGGCCTCGGTCACCTCGTCGCCCAGGTAAGCTTCAGCGTCGGCCTTCAGCTTCTGCAGGATCATCGCGCTGATCTCCGGCGGGCTGTACGAGCGCTCGCCCATCCAGATGCGGGCGTCGCCGTTCTCGGCGGCGTCGATCTTGTAGGGCAGCACCTTCAGGTCGCGCTGCACCTCTTCGTCGTCCAGGCGGCGGCCCATCAGGCGCTTGATCGAGAAGATCGTGTTCTCGGGGTTCGTCACGCCCTGCCGCTTGGCGACCTGGCCGACTAGCCGCTCGCCCCCCTTGTTGATCGCGATGACGGACGGCGTGGTGCGGCCGCCCTCGGCGTTCGGGATGACGACGGGCTCGCCGCCCTCCATCACCGCCATCGCGCTGTTCGTAGTCCCAAGGTCAATTCCAATTGCTCTAGCCATTTGCGGGCTCTCCTTCTGTTTCCTCAGTCGGCTCTTCGCCACTCGTGTCGCTGGCTTCGCTGCCCTTGCCGACGACTACCATCGCCGGGCGCAGGACGCGGTCGTGCAGCAGGTAGCCGCGCTGCACTTCGCTTATCACCTTGTTCTCTTCGCCCTCCACGTGCGCCACGGCCTCGTGGAACTGCGGGTCAAACGTCTCGCCTTCCGTCTTGATCGGCTTCACGCCGGCGCTCTCCAGCAGCGCGATCAGCTTGCGGTAGATCAGGTGCACGCCGTCGAACCACGTCATCCCGGCGATGTGCGCGTCCAGCGACCCGAACGCGCGCTCGAAGTCGTCCACGATCGGCAGCAGGTTGATGATCAGCGAGGTGCCGGCGTAGCGCGAGGAGTCTGAGCGTTCCTTGTCGGAGCGGCGCTTGAAGTTCTGCAGGTCGGCCTCCGCGCGGCGCCAGTTGTCCAGGTAGCGCTGCGTGTCCTCCTCCGCCTTCTTCACGCGCTCCTCGATCGGCATGTCCTGGGCCGCGCCCGTCTGGGTCTCCTGGGGCTGGGCGCCGGAGTCGTCTGCGGACTCGGGCGAGTCGGCGGGTTGAGTTGTGTCCTTCTCCATGTTGTCTCCGGTCCTTATCGTTTCATCAGGCAAGGGTAAAGCCATGCGGCTACGACGTTGTTGGTGAGCCGTCCTACCTGAAGTAGACGCCCAGCAGCTCTTCCATGAGCGCCGACATGTAGCGCACCATCGCCACGTTGCGGCCGTAGTTCATACGAGTCGGCCCAACGACGCTGAGCACGCCGCGCAACCCTTCCGGGCCGCCGTAGCGTGTCGTGACGACGCTGCACAGATGCATCTCGTCCACCGGGTGCTCGCCGCCGATGATTATCGACACGGCGTGCTCTCCGGCCAGGTCACCGCCGGCCGAGACCGGGATCGCCTTCGAGATGTTGCGCTCCTCGAGGACCCCCAGCAGGTCGACGACGCGCTCGCCCTCCGTGAACTCCGGCTGCTTGAGCAGGTCGCGCACGCCGTCCATGAACGATGGCTCCGGCGTCAGCTCATCGGCGGACTTCAAGAGGTCCCTCGTCGCCTGGCGCACCGTTACCTCGGCGGGCGAGGCGACCATCTTCTGCTCGCTGATCTCGGCGGCGCTCTTGCCGGCCACCAGGTCGTTGAGGCGCCGCGCCAGCGACGTCAGCTCCTCCTGAGTGAACGGCTCGTCCAGCATCAGCGTCTGCTGCAGCACGCGGGCCTCTTCGAGGACGACGATGAGCAGCGCCAGGTAGTCGTGCACGCCGACGAGTTCGATCCAGCGCACGCGTGGCTCGGGCGAGTGGGGAGTGGTGACGACGGCGGCGTTGCGCAGCCGCGTCGCCAGGATCGCCGCCGCCAGCCGCGCCCACTCTTCGAGTTCGCGCGCGGCCTGATGGAACTGATGGCGGATCGTCTGGCGGAGGTCGTCAGTCAGCTCCTCCTCGTGCATCAGCGCTTCGACGTAGTAGCGGTAGCCGGTGTCAGTCGGCACGCGGCCGGCCGACGTGTGCGGCTGGGCGACGAGCCCCTCGTCCTCGAGTGCGGCCATCTCGTTGCGGATGGTGGCGGAGGAGAGCGGCAGTTCGTACTTGTCGACGAGCGTACGCGAGCCGACCGGCTGCGCCGTCAGGACGTACTCTTCGACGATGTGCTGGAGGAGCTGTTTTCGGCGGTCTGTAAGCATGATTCGTACCTGAATTAGCACTCGCAAGGTGAGAGTGCTAACCGCAAGAAGAGTAGCACCGGAACGTGCCAGATGTCAAGGTAACACGGGGTGTGGATGGGGCAGGCGGCGCGAGATGGCGCAGTGGCGCGCGTCGTCCCGAAAGCTTCGGCGTATGCCGGTGCCTGTTGGCTTTTCGGCGGGAATGTAATACCGTTGGCCGATATATCTCGGCATCCTGCCCGCGGAGCCGCGTTCGTGCAGGGCTGTCTCAGTCGCCTGAGGGAGGGCCACCATCATGTTTCGATTCCGTTTGCCAGTTGTCCTGACGATTTGCGTGTTTGTGACGATTGCAGCCGTCCTTGCCGGATCCCACTTCGGGAGTTCCAGCGACACCCTGGGGGCGCAGCTCGGTGGTCCAGTGTTCGTCAGCGGTGACGATGCGGAGGATCACTGCGCGGGCACGAACTGTGGCGGCCTCTATGCCGCGGTGCTGAAGTCCGCCGTGAACCTGTCTCAGAGCCCCGGAAGCGGCATTCTCGCCATCGACATGGCCGACCCGGACTCAGTACCCGCCCTCAATTCCTGGAACGACCCGGCGAACGGCGGCCCCAACGTTTCGATCACAACCGTCACGGGGGCTGCCATCTCCTCAGTTGACTTCGCCAATTTTGACGTCATCTTCGTCCCCTCCGCCGAGCATGACGGCGGCGATCCTCCCGGCATCAGCAACGCCAGCCTGGCGCTTCTGAACGGCCGCCAGGCGGACATTGTCAACTTTGTCAACAACCTCGGCGGCGGGCTGATCGCCCTGACGGAGCAGGATGCTGATCCGAACCTGGCATTCGGCTTCCTGCCGATCCCGCTGCAGTTCCAGAACGTCGACTACGTCGACGCGGAGCCTACAGCAGCGCTGGCAGCACTTGCGCCGGCGGCCAACGGGACGAATATGGACCACGACAACTGGCACAACGTCTGGACGGGACCGCCCGGCTTCGGCGGCCTGGACGTCCTGGCGGTGACGCCGGAGGTCCTTGACGCGAGCAATCAACCGTCGGCCGCCATCCTTGGCGGGGCGCAGGTCGTTCTGCGCGGCCAGATCGACCTCACGCCAGACAGCGACCTCAACCCGACCGGTACGCAGCACACCGTCACGGCCACGGTCCTTGACCCGCTCGACAGCAGCCCCGTCTCCGGCGTTGATGTGGACTTCGAGGTAACAGCCGGGCCGAACGCGGGCGCGAACGGTCAGGGCGCCACGAACGCCAGCGGCCAGGCGACGTTCGCGTACACGGGCAGCGGCGGGACCGGGACCGATACCATCCAGGCCTGCTTCGTAGACTCGTCGCAGCACCAGCAGTGTGACGTCGCGACGAAGGACTGGTTCGAGCCGACCCCGAGCCCCACCCCGGCAGGCCCGACCCCCATCGTTCGCGACCTCGTGTGGGGCGACAACCAGTGTGACGATGAGGCCAACCCGATCGATTCGCTGATCACGCTGCGCTCGGACGCCGGCCTCTCCGTCAAGCTCAACGGCTGCCCGCCGATGGATCAGGACATCGAGGTGCTATCGATCACGCCGGCCGGCCTGGGCGAGGGCGACGGCGACCCTCAGAACTGGGGCAACGTCGACTGCGACGCCTCGATCACGCCGGTCGACAGTCTCAAGATCCTGCGTTACGACGCCGGTCTGACCGTCCCCCAGGAGCAGGGCTGCCCGCCGATCGGCGACGGTGTGCAGATACAGTACGTGCCGTAAGAGCGAGCGCCGCTGCCTCGTCCCGGCGGGGCCGTTACCGAATGTTGACCCTCCTTCCGGACGATTGCTATACTCACGGCGACTTCCCGGGTGTTCCAACTGCCCCGCTAACCGGCGAGTTTCAGACCGCACGAAGGAGCTTTCTCCATGGCAGAGAACGACGAAGGCCAGGAAAAGAAAAAGGGAGGCGGTATCAAGCGCCTCTTCGGCCTGCTCGCGATCATCGGCGCCGTCTTCGCCGTCCTGACGTTCTGGCGACGCCGCGGCGGCGACGACGACGACTTCGACGACGACGACGAAATCTAGACGCCGGTCCACTACCCTGGCTACGATTTCACCGCCTGACGCCTGCGCCTGATGGAGATCGTCTGGCTTGGACACTCCTTCTTCCGCATCCGCGCGCGCGAAGCGACCGTCATAACGGATCCCTGTCCGCCGTCCACCGGCTACACGACCGGCAAGCCGACCGCGGACGTCATCACGCTCAGCCACGCCCACGACGACCACACCTACCTGAAGACTGTCGCCGGCAAGCCGACCGTCATCGATAGCGCCGGTGAATACGAGATCTCCGGCGCCTTCCTGACCGCGATCCCCACGTACCACGATGGGGAGAAGGGCGGCGAACGAGGCAAGAACCTGGCCTTCGTGATCGAGATGGAGGGCATCAAGATCTGTCACCTCGGCGACTTGGGCCACACTCCCACGGCCGATCAGGCGGAGGACATGACCGGCGCCGACGTCCTCATGATCCCCGTCGGCGGCGATTCGACGATCGACGGCGCCAAGGCGGCGGAGATCGTCTCGATGCTCGATGCTCGCATCGTGATCCCGATGCACTACAAGACGCCTGTCGCCAAGGGCAACCTGGAGCCGGCTGACCGCTTCCTCAAGGAGATGCAGGCGACCGCGGTCCAGGCGCAGCCAAAGCTCTCGATCACCTACAACACCGTTCCTTCGGACACTCAGGTGATGCTGCTGGACTACCGGGGCAAGAACGGCTAGCGTCGGCCGCGCACAACGAAGTACGCCGCGCCTACGAACGCGCCGGCGACGAAGGCGAGAGGCACGATCACCAGCAGCAACGTCAGGCTGACGTTGTCATCGCCGCCGCTGTCGTCGGTCAGCGCCGGGCCCGGGCTGGGCTGCTGCACCAGGTCCGTGGGCAGGGCCACGTCCCGGCCTTCGATTGCGGCGATCAGCGCTTCTGAGAGCACGCGGTGGCCGTCGTTGTTGGCGTGGACGCCGTCGGGGGCCACCCACTGCTCACCGCTGCGCTTAAACAGCTCGTGGACCGTGACGAAGCGGGCGCCGAGTTCATCGTCCGCGGAAACGGCGGCGATCACGCCGTTCACCTGCTGCACGCCGATCGCGGCGACGGCCTCCTGCGGCTCGCCGGCCCCTGCGTATGGATGATAGACGTCGACTACGTAGACATCCGCCGCCGGAGCCGCCCCGCGTAACTCCCTCAATACCCGCGTCAGGTTCGTCTGCAGATCGCCCAGCATCGCGTTGAGGGCGCTCCGGCAGAGGCCGCTGGCTGCGTCCTCGAAGCACGGCGAGTCCGGCCTGGACAGCGCTGAGAGATCGCTGCTGCCGATGTCGATGCTGATGACCGCAACGTCGTCGCTGGTCTCGCTGTCGGACTGGCGCGTCGCGATCTCGGTCAGCGCCCGTTCCAGCTGGCCGCCCGGCGCGATGAGATCGGCGCTGGTGGCGTCCGGTTCGCTGAGGTTGATCAGCTCAAGGCCGCTGCCGGCGAAGAGTCCCTCACCGAGGGCGCCCGCCGTCAGTGCGACATAACCCTCGGCTGCCGGGTTGGTCGCGCCGACACCGAACGCGAGCGAATCGCCGAGCGCCAGGTAGGCCGGTTCGGTCTCAGCAGAGGCTGTGCCGGCTGTGGCGAACGGGGTGAGGGCGAGCAAGAGTAACGCCGCCAGCGGCGGCAGGGCGCGGATCATCATGCGCGTGGGCTTCTAGGGCAGGTAGGCCAGGGGGTCCACGGGGATGCCGCCGGACCAGATCTCGAAGTGCAGGTGCGCCCCGGTCGAATAGCCGGTGCTGCCAAGCCCGCCCACAGCTTCTCCCTGGTTCACCCACTGGCCCTGCGCAACCCAGATCTCCGAGAGGTGGGCGTACGTCGTGCGGAACCCGTTGCCGTGGTCAACGATGACGTGATAGCCATAGCCCCAGTCGTCCCACGCTGCCAGGACTACCGTGCCGCTGGCCACTGAGGCGATCGGTGCTCCCCAGTTGCCGAAGCCGTCGAGGTCGATCCCCTTGTGGTAGCTAGCTCCTTGTGGCTCGCCGAAGTACGTCGTGAGCGAGCTGCTGTACGGCCAGATGAAGCCGACGCTGGCCACAGGCGCCGGAGCGGGCGCCGGCGTGTCGAGGCTGGCCGCCGCGGGCACCGGGCCCGAGACGGGGTCGACGCCCTCGTCGATGAGCACGGGCGCGGTCGTTGGCGGCGGGACGGCGCCCGGGATGACCAGCACCGTGCCGTCGATCAGGCTATCCGGCGAGGTTAGCTTGTTCGGTTCGTAGCTCACGATCGAGTCCACGGTGACGTCGTAGTAAGCGGCGAGGTCGCCCAGCGTGTCACCAAGCGTCACATTGTAGACGATTCCGTCGACGCCGGGGACGAGCAACGTGCCGCCGATGTAGAGAAGGTCCGGGTCGACGCTGACCAGAGGATTGTTCCAGAGCAGGTAGGCCTCGCTGATGCCGTAGTTCGCGGCGATCCCGCCCATCGTGTCGCCCGGCTGGATGGTGTAGGTGAAGAACGGAGGGAGCGGCTCGCGGACTGTGGCGACCAAGTCTGCGGTCGGCTCCGGTGCGGGGGATGCCGTCGTCGCGATGACCTCGGCCTCGTGGCGGGCGATTAAGGAAGGCACTGTGGAGATGAGCGCCGCGGGCTTCAGGTAGCCGGCCCTGGCCTCAGCCACCGGTCCGGTCGGAATGCTGGAGACGGTTGTCGGGCTGGGGTCAGCGACACCACCGGCAACGGCCGTGACGACAGCGACGAATGCCAGTGTTAGGAGAATGCCGTGCAGCGCGTAATGCCGGTATTGAGTGAGCGACTGCCCGGCAGCTTTCAGGCGAGACGAGTGCTCTTCACGGTCCGGCGGCATTCGGCCACGCCGGCGTGGAGCGTGCGGGTCTCGTATGTTAAACCTCCCTATCGTCGGGTCCAGGCGTGCCCTGGTTTGGGCCCGGCTCCAGTCCGGTTCCTGCTCAGTTTTGCAGCTATTTGCCGGGGATTATACCCCACTTGTCCAGTATTTCACAAATTGACAAATTATCCGCTGTCCCGGACAAGCTCGCAACTCAAGTACAAAGTTTGGTTGTTCGCCTGCTTAGGTTCAACCCGTGTGCGAGCCACGAGCGCGCGCGATTGGGAGAGGTTCTGGGCGGTCTGCTGCCTGCCGGGAGGCTAGATCGCTTCTTTGAGCGTTGCCAGGAACTCTGCGTTCGTCTTTGTGCGCGTCAGCCGGTCGAGAATCAGCTCCGTAGATTCGCCCGAGTTTTGCGACTGGCTGCCGACGAGCGATGTCATCCGGCGCAGGAGGACGATGCGCTTGTGCGTGTCCTCGTCCAGCAGCAGATCGTCGCGGCGGGTGCCGCTCTTCTGGATGTCGATCGAGGGGTAGACGCGCTTTTCGGCGAGGCGGCGGTCCAGCCACAGCTCCCAGTTGCCGGTGCCCTTGAACTCCTCGAAGATCACTTCGTCCATCCGGCTGCCGGTGTCGACGAGGCAGGTCGCGAGGATCGTCAGGCTGCCGCCGCCTTCCACGTTGCGGGCGGCGCCGAACAGCCGCTTCGGCGGGTGCAGGGCGACGGGGTCGATGCCGCCGGAAAGCGTGCGGCCGGACGGCGGTAGTGCCAGGTTGTAGGCGCGGGTGAGGCGCGTGATGCCGTCGAGGAGGACCATGACGTTGCGGCCGCCCTCGACGAGGCGCTTGGCGCGCTCCAGCGCCAGCTCGGCCACTCGCGTCTGCTCTGCCACCGGGTCGTCGAAGGTCGCGGCGACGACTTCGGCATCGACGACGGAGCGCCGCCAGTCCGTGACCTCTTCCGGTCGCTCGCCGATGAGCGCGACGATGATGTAGATGTCTTCGTAGCGCTTGGCCGCGGCGGTGGCGATCGTCTTGAGGAGGAGCGTCTTACCGGCCTTCGGCGGCGAGACGATGAGGCCTCGTTGTCCGCGGCCGACGGGTGCTATGAGGTCGATCACGCGGGTCGAGAGGTTGGTGATGCCTTCCTCGAGCTTGAGCATCTCGTCCGGGAAGATCGGCGTCAGCTGCTCGAAGTACGGCCGTTGCTTGGCAGTTTCGGGGTCGAGGCCGTTGATCGAGTCAACGCGCAGCAGGCCATAGTATTTCTCCGAGTCCTTCGGCTGGCGGACGGCGCCCATTACGTAGTCGCCGGAGCGCAGCGCGAAGCGCCGGACCTGCGTCTGGGAGACGTAGACGTCGCTGAGGCTCGGGCTCAAGCCCTGCGTGCGCAGGAAGCCGAAGCCGTCGGATGCCATCTCCAGGATGCCGCCGGCGAAGTAGTTGCCTTCGCCCTCTGCCTTGGCCTGCATGATCTTGAAGACGAGGTCTTGCTTGCGCAGGCCGCTGGCGCTGACGCCCAGCTCTTTGGCGACGTCAACCAGTTCGTCCTTTGTCTTGGTTTCGAGTTCAGTAAGGTTCAAGTCAACTCCATATGGCAATAGGGGGTGAGGATGGGCTCAAATAAAGAATGCCTCGATTGAGAGAACTATGAGAAGAGGATCTTGCGACCACCGCCCGCAGGCCGGTCACCATTTACGGTACTCCAATCATATTAGACGCGCAATACCCCTCCGGCGTTAGCTCCAGAGCCTCGGGGCTGCTCCAGCACTCTAGCCCGGCCGGAAGACGCTGAGTGCCACCATCGCCGGCACGAGGATCGTGGCGATGCCGCCGAACACCAGCGGTACGTTGTCCGCCATCGCTTCTTCCATCTCCGGTGTCACTTCGCCGCGGCGTTCCGCCATCAGCGCGGCGATGCGCGCCCGGCGCAGCCCCATCCCGATCAACGGGATGCAGACGAGCAGCGTCACGATGTACATCGCCTCGACGCCCAGCAGCCATGGCGTCGTCACGAAGTTGTAGTCCAGCTGGCCCCAGAGGAAGAGCCCCGTCGTCGCTACGGCGATGGCGCCCGGAATCAGGAGGACGCCCTGGTAGTGCGTCGCCTCGCTGAACGCGTCCACCCTGGCGCTGACCTCCGGCGCCTGCCAGCCACGCACGAGCGCGAGCTGGACGGAAGTGAGCCCGGACGCGTACCAGATCGCGGCCAGCACGTGCATGAAGACGAAGACTTCGTCGGTAACCGACACGGTCTAGAGCGGCGTGCGCAAGCGTGAGGACGTGGACGCCTTCCGGCGGGATGGCCGGTCAGCGGGCGCGGACGGCTTCTTCTGGCGTTCGGCCTGTCTCGTCAGCGCCGCGCGGACGAATCCGTCGAACAGCGGATGCGGCCGGCCGGGCCGTGAACGCAGCTCCGGGTGGAACTGCGTGCCCACCATGAAGGGGTGGTCGCGGATCTCGCAGATCTCGACCAGGCCGCCGTCCGGCGATGTCCCGCTGGCTACCAGTCCGGCCTGCGCGAACTCTTCGCGGAACTCGTTGTTGAATTCGTAACGGTGGCGGTGCCGCTCCGACGTCTCGTCGGCGCCGTAAGCCTCGCCAGCCGTGGTCCCGGGCTCCAGCCGGCAGGCGTAACTTCCCAGGCGCATCGTGCCGCCCTTGTCGACCACACGTCGCTGCTCGTCCAGGAGCGTGATCACCGGATAGACCGTCTCCGGCGCAAGCTCCGTCGAGTTGGCGTCTTCAGTGCCGAAGTGGGCGCGCGCGAACTCGACGACCATCGCCTGCAGACCGAGACAGAGACCCAGGTAAGGCACGTTGTTCAGCCGCGCGTACCTGGTCGCCTCGACCTTGCCCTCGAAGCCGCGCTCGCCGAAGCCGCCGGGTACGACGATGCCGTCCATGTTGGCCAGCAGAGCCTCGGACTGGGTCTTCGCCACGTCCTCTGAGTGCACCCAGTGGATGCGCACGCCCGAACCGTTCTGGACGCCGGCGTGGATCAGCGCTTCCTTTACGGAGAGGTAGGCGTCCGGCAGCTCAACGTACTTGCCGACGACGGCGATCTCGAGCGCGTGCTGCGGGTCCAGCAGGCGCTCGACCCAGCCCTTCCATTCGTCCAGGTCCTTCGAGGTTGGCGAGATGTTCAGGCGTTCGGTGATGAAGTCGCCCAGGCCGGCCTCCTCCAGGACGAGCGGCACCTGGTAGATGCTCGGCATCGTCACCAGGGGGATCACAGCCCGCGGCTCAACGTCGCAAAAGAGCGATATCTTGTCCCGGATCTCATCGGAGATCGGAATGTCCGAGCGACAGGCGATGACGTCCGGCTGGATACCGAAAGAACGCAGCTCGCGGACGGAGTGTTGCGTTGGCTTCGTCTTCAGCTCGGCCGTCGTCGAGATGTAGGGGAGGAGCGTAACGTGGATCGCCAACGTGTCGCTGCGGCCTTCCTCCTTGCGCATCTGGCGGATCGCCTCCAGGAACGGCTGGCCTTCGATGTCGCCAACCGTACCGCCGACTTCGATGATTACGACGTCGGCGCCCGAATCACGGCCGATGCCGCGGACGCGCTCCTTGATCTCGTTCGTGACGTGCGGGATCGGCTGAATCGTGCCTCCCAGGTAGTCGCCACGGCGCTCGCGCTGGATCACGGCCTGATAGATCTGGCCGCTGGAGACGGAGGAGCCGCGTGAGAGGTCCTGGTCCAGGAAGCGCTCGTAGTGGCCGAGGTCAAGGTCGGTCTCGGCTCCGTCGGCGGTGACAAAGACTTCGCCGTGTTGATAAGGAGACATCGTACCGGGGTCGACGTTCAGGTACGGGTCTAGCTTCTGGACCACGACAGAGATGCCGCGTGACTTGAGGAGCCTGCCGATGGCGGCGGTGGTGATCCCCTTGCCTACGGAACTCACCACGCCACCCGTGACGAATATGTACTTTGTCGCCATAAACCCCCTGACTGGGGGGCTGTCTCCTCTCGCGCTTGCCTTGAGCTTGCCGTCGTTGGCGGCAGGTTCGAAGGGACGCCCAGTTGGAATCATACAGGAATCCAGAACGGGCGTGTCAAGAGATTGGCGGCGCTCCCCACAAAGACGAATCCGCGCGGCCCTGCCCTTGCCTGCCGCCGCCGGTATACTGAGGCCACTCTCAATCTGAATGGAGGCGTCTTGTCCGTAACCCCAGAGATCACCGAACTAAAGGGCGGCCTTCGCGTCGTTACCACGCCCATGCCGACGGCGCAGTCCGTCAGCGTCAACGTCTTTGCCGGCGCCGGCGCCCGGGGCGAGACCGAACGCACGAAGGGCGTCGCGCACTTTCTTGAACACATGATATTCAAGGGCACCACCGAGCGCCCGACGGCGATCGCCATCGCCGAGGCCATCGAAGGCGCCGGCGGCGTGCTCAACGCCTACACCGCGAAGGAACTGACCTGCTACTGGAACCACGTTCCGTACGACGAACTGGAGCTGGCGATGACGGTGCTCGCCGACATGTTCTACGATTCGCTGCTCGATCCCGAAGAGATCGACCGTGAGCGCACCGTGGTCAAGCAGGAGATCAGCCGCGGGAAGGACCAGCCGGGGTCGTACGTGGGAGAGTTGCTGGGGCGCGCCGTCTACGGCGACCACCAGATGGGCTGGCCCACGGCCGGCACGGACGAAACCGTGGACGGACTGCAGCGGGACGACTTCGTCGACTGGCTTGAGTCTCAGTACACGGCGCCGAACACGGTGCTCAGCGTCGCCGGCAACACCCGCCACGAGCAGGTCGTCGCCCTGGCGGAGCGGCTGTTCAGCGGTTCGCGCCACGTGGCGGCGCCCGCAAACGTCGGCATCAACGGCAACGTGCTGCCGGCAGACCGCCTCGCCATTGACGAGCGGCCGATCTCGCAGTCGAACATCGCGCTCGGCATTCCCTCGATCGCGCGCAAGGACCCCGACCGCTACAACCTGATGATCATGAACGCAGTGCTGGGCCGCGGCATGAGTTCGCGCCTGTTCAAAGAGGTGCGCGAGCGGCGCGGCCTCGCCTACTCTGTCGGTTCGTCCGCCAGCCGTTACTCCGACATCGGCATGTTTGTCGTCTCGGCCGGTGTCTCACCGGAGAAGGTGTCGGAGGCGGTTAGCGTGATCCTGGAGGAGCTGGAAAGGATGACGCAGGAAACCGTGGGCGCTGAGGAGTTGAAGAAGGCCAGGGACTACACGGTCGGTAGCTTCCGGCTCAGCCTCGAATCGTCGATGGCGCTGGGTCAGCGCGCCGGCGAGAGCCTGCTGACGCTGGGCGAGATCGAGCCGGTCGAATCCGTCGTTGCGAAGCTGCGCGCGGTCACGGCGGACGACGTGATCAGGGTCGCGCAGCGGATCCTCAAACGGGAACGCGCCGCGCTGGCCATCGTCGGCCCCAGCGTGGACGAGTCCGCCCTGCGCGAGCTGCTGGGCGCCTCCGGCTAGCTGTAGTTCCCACTGCCGTCCCACCAGGACAGTTGGGAGCCTCCGGTCTCGGTTTTGGGGCACGGACCATTATCGGTATCTCTGTGGCCGGCATGGGGCATCACCCCACCCGTTATAGGTGGTTTACCCGACTGACTACCACTTGATAGCCGTCCTAAGGTTCCCCACGCCAGATACGATAAAACTGTTACCTGGACAGGGGGTGAACTATGCATTCTGTGACATCGGTGACGTCCTGTCACCGATGTTTTTGCGTCTCGGGATAGTCCCCAGCCGCAACTAAGTTTCTAACAACTGAGTTTCTAATAGGGAGCCCCGCATGGCCGAAACCACGCGGGGCCGGGAGCAGGACACCACATTACCAGAGCCCTGCCGTTACTGATCGTATTACAGGGTCGGCACCGCGGCAACGGGGCTGGCCCTGCTGATCTTCCCGGCCGTGCGGGCGTTACCGAAGGAGGTGTGACGCCATAGCACGGCTGTTTCTAGTTTGGAACGATCAGCAATACGAAGACAATCATTTACAGGGAGGAAAACAATGAGAAGGAGCGTCCTTCTAAGCTTGATGACGGTAGTCATGGTGGCTACCATGCTTGGCATCGGCAGCTGGGCTGTCTTTAACGACACCGAGACCGCTGGGCCCTACACCGCGACAGCCGGGTCGCTCGACCTGGACCTTGACACATCCGCGGTAGTGCCGGCGGAGATCAGCGACCTCAAGCCGTCCGTACCGCACTTCCTCGGGCCCTTCTGGGTCCACAACGCGGGCGGCAACCCCGGTGGGCTGGACCTCCACTTCATGAACGTCGTGGATGGTCAGGGCACGCAGACAGAGCCGGAAGCGGCGGCTGAGTGGGGTGGGCCGATTTTCGACCTCAGCAACTGGATCGACATCGATTACTGGCGCGCCGGGCCATACACGGTCGCCCCCGGGGCAGCGCCACCCACTGTGACCTGCGGATCCGGCCCGACCCTCGGGAAGCTGGCCGACATCGAGAGCACGACGTTTGATCTAGGCGTCGTGGCGCACCCGAGCGAGTGGTACGCTATCTGCATCTCGTTCCACCTGGATACTTTCGCTGGCAACGAGTACCAGGGTGACACGAGCAGCTTCGAACTCGAGTTCACTCTGCACCAGCTCAACCTGGGTACCCTGGGCTTGCCGATCGGCACGGAGTGCGTCCGCCTGGAGAACAAGAGCGGGGCCCCCGCCTGGGCGCCTATCGTGGACGACGATCTGTACGGCTCCGTCTGCTACGGCGTAGCCGAAGCCGTCGGCAGCGATCTGGAGATGTCGGTGCTGCTCAACGGTCTGGCACCGGACACCTGGCACCAGCTGACGCTGAACGGTCAGGGAGGTGACTGCGACGCCACTGACGACCAACTGGCCAGCGGCAGCGAGCAGTTTGCGCTCTTTGACAGCGGCTTCTGGCCCGGGAACGCTCCAGCCCTCGACCACGGCGCTTGCGCCGCGCCCAACGCGGAGGGCGTCTACAACTTCGCCTACGTCAAGACTGACGCCAGCGGTAACTACAGCGGCCTCCATCCTGTTGCCAACAGCGGTGAGAGTGACCCCGCCGGCTCTGGTAACGTGACCGCCGCGAATCCAGCCCTGCCGGTGGGCGTCTACGGCGACGTGAAGTTCCTCGTCAAGGAGGTGGAAACTGCCTGGGCCGGGCCGCCTTCAACACCGCCGTGGCCAGGCACCTACACGCCTGTACTCACGGAGATGGCCACCCTGGACTTCAACCTGCCGTAGGAGAAGCGGCTAGTCGGCAGGTGGGGCGGATTCTTCCGCCCCACCTGCCCCGCAACCTAATGCGCTATGTGAGACTCGCTGCCAGGTTGACCAGCGCCTTGACCAAGGCGCTGGTCTATGCCGCTCTGTGCCTTGCGGTGCTCGCGATGTTTGCCGTTGTCATGGCGCCGCAGGTGTCGGGGGTGCGCCTCGCCACGGTCCTCAGCGACAGCATGACCCCGTCCTTGAGCACTGGGGACATGATGGTCGTTTGGTCGGTGGACCCGCGACAGATCGAGGAGGGCGACGTCATCCTATTCCATCCACCCGCCGACTCCGGTACCACTATCGCCCACCGGGTTGTGGAGGTCGTGGCCGGCGATGGATCACCGTCCTTCGTGACCAAGGGCGACGCCAACCTTGTCGAGGACCGTGGGGTGGTGCCTCCCAGCCGCGTCCTGGGCAAGATGCAGTTCCGCGTTCCGCTCCTCGGGTACGCAGTCCGCGAGATGAGGGAGCCGTGGGCCTTTGTCCTTGTCATGGTGGTGCCAGGCAGCCTCCTCATCGCGAGCGAGGCGTGGAACATCAAGGGGGCACTCAAGAGGCGTAAGTCAGTAGATCTGGGCGCAGACGTGGGGAGGGATGCGTGAAGTACCGCGTCACTCCGAACTTCCTGCTGGCTCTCGGTCTCTTGTTGCTGGCCACCCTCATCGCCGTCCTGCCGCATATCGGCGGCGTCTACAGCGTGTTCTCGGACACGGAGACGGTCTCGGTGTCGCTCGGCGCGGCTACCGGCGAGGAGTTCTGTGGCAAGACCCTCGACCATGATGGCGACGGCGAGGCTGACGGCGACGTTGAGCACGATGAAGACTGCGGTGAGTGCGAAGACGGCGACCATGATGGCGACGGCGAGGCCGACGGCGACGCTGAGCACGGCGAAGACTGCGGTGTATGCGAAGACGGCGACCATGATGGCGACGGCGAGGTTGGTGACGATGCCCTCCTCCGGAACGCATTGGAGGGCGGGGAGACCGCGAGGCCGTGTCAGTGGAAGAATGGAGAGCCGCAACCGGCGGCGAGCGGTGAACCGGCGTCGTAGTTGTGAGCCAATGCGAAGGGGCATGCGTCAGAACGGCGCTTCTGCGCCTGCCGGTAGAAGCGGGCGGGGCCCCTCCGCCATGACGGAAAGGCCCCGATCGCCGCACCCCCAGTAAGCGTCTAGACTTGGCCTGACATCGCGACGACGATGAGCAGGAACCAGATGGAGAGCGCGAGGACGGAGTAAGCGATCCGTCGCGTCATCTTCCCCTGCCCTCCCTTCTTCGTTTCGCGAGGAGAAATATCGGAGGAGGCGGGCACGCACCCCGGGTCTGTAAAGACCATTTCATCAGCCCCGCAACTGATGAGTTCCGAGAACCGCACCTCCTCCAGTCCATTCAACACAGGCAGTGTTATCGCCATTACCTGTAACCACACCGGAAAGTCTTCCGTGTAGACCGCTGCCGTATACTGGCGGTGCCGATAAGAAGGAGGCACCCCTTGCCCGACTACAACAACATCCTTTTCGAAAGGAAGGGCCATCTCGCCTACGTCACGCTCAACCGCCCGGAGCGCCGCAACGCCATCGACCCGGCCACCAGCGCTGAGCTAGAAGACGCCTTCGAGGCGTTCAAGGCGGACGACGACCTCTGGGTAGCGATCCTCACCGGCGCCGGCGAAAAGGCGTTCTCCGCCGGTGCCGATCTCGTCGCGATGTCACAGTCGCTCTCCGGGGGCGGCGGCGACTCCGGTGCCCTGACCGCCGCCTTCGCCGGGATCACCCGCGGCTATGAGTGCTGGAAGCCGATCATCGCCGCCATCCACGGCTACTGCCTCGCCGGCGGCCTCGAGCTGGCGCTGAGCTGCGACATCCGGATCGCTGCGGACAACTCGCAGTTCGGCCTGCCGGAGCCCAAGCGCGCGATCATCCCCGGCGCCACCGGCACGCAGCGTCTGCCGCGCGCCGTCCCGCTGGCCTTCGCGATGGAGCTGCTCCTCACGGGTGACCGCTACGACGCGGAGACTGCGCTGCGTTTCGGCCTCGTCTCGCGCGTCGTCCCGCGGGACCAGCTCATGGAAACGGCGGAGGCGATCGCGCAGTCGATACTGAAGAACGGCCCGCTCGCCGTGCGCTACATCAAAGAGGCGGCGATGCGAGGCCGCGAGATGCCGTTCGAGGACGGCATACGACTCGAATCAGAGTTTGCTGGCAAAGTCTTCCGCACGGAGGACGCGCGGGAGGGCCCGCTGGCCTTCGCCGAGAAGCGCGCGCCACAGTACAAGGGGAAGTAGCGTGACCGAATCACATGTCCTGGAGAACTTGCGCCACGGCGCCGCCGTCCGCACCAGCGACGGCCACGAAGTGGGCAGGCTGCATGCAATCGTCGTCGACCCGCGAGAAAACACGGTAACGCACATCGCCGTCAACCGCGGACCGTTCTTTCCCGAGCCCGGATTCGGCGACCCGCAGATCATCAGCGTCGGCCTGGCGGACCTCCACGACGCCGGCGAAGACCACGTTGACCTGAAGGTCGACAAGCCGGCGTTCGAGACGCTGCCACTCTACTCGCACAACCACTTCCTTGAGGTCCCGGACGAGGAGAAGGCGCCGCCCGAGGCGCACGGTCAGCCAGCGCTGTGGAGCACCGGTCTGGCGATCGCGGCTTCGCTCGGCGGCCTGTTCACGGGCATCGCCGTGCCGGCGGAGCACTTTCGCAAGGCCTCGTTCGAGCGCCACATCCTGAACGACGCGCCGGTCTGGCGGATCCAGCCGAACACCCACATCGGCGACGTCGAGCGAGTGCTCGTCAACGAGGACACGGGCGAGATCGAAGCGCTCGTGATCAAGCGCGGCGTCGTCTTCCACCACGAGTCGGTGCTGCCTGCGCGCTACGTGCGCGAGATCTGCGACGGCGTCGTCCGCGTGCAGATATCGTCGGCTGACCTCAAGACGCTGGAGACGTTCGGGTAGCCGCGGCCGGTGCCAATCGGCGGGCTAGCCCAGGATCACGATCTGAGACGCCTTCGCCTGCACCGGGTAAGACTCGGCTACGGGGCCTGTGAACCACGCCTCCACCGTCTGACCCACCTTCAGGTCGGCGAACGTGACCTCCATCGTCGCGTTGCCGGCCTGCCGGAGGATGCGCGTGTCGCTCTCCACACGCACGGCCGCCCTGTCGTACGCGGTGTCCTGGGCGATGGCGCCCACGATGCGGACGCTCCCGATGACGTCGCCGGAGCCGGCGCTGATGCTGGTGATAGCGCCGCGGATGTCGGGGTCGCCGGCGATCGGGGCAGGGGCGGCATCGCCGTCGCTCGAGCAGGCACTCAAGAGCGCCATCGTCAGAGCAGCGGCGAGCGCCAGGGCCACCTTTGCGGAGATCGATCGTGAGCGTGTCATGAAACCTTGTCCTCGTTCCTGCGTTTTACTTTCATAGACATGACGCGCTGGAGTGGCGCAAAGTTCCCATGCAAAGCCTTCCGCTGAACCTGGCAGCCTTCATCACGGCCGGTGTGCTCGTCATCGCCGTCAGCTTCGGCATGATGCAGGCCGGCGTGTTTAGCGACGGTGGCGGCGGGAGTGCTGTTAGCAACCCGACGCTGACGCCGGCCGTCCTCGAAGCCACTGCGACGCCGTCGCCCTCCGGGCTGGCCCCTCCAGCCGAGTGACACTTCCCGCTTGCAGAGATAAGAACGTATGTTCTATCGTGCTGAGCACAGGATTCCATGGAGGAGGAGGGGTTGAGGAATGATGGGACAGGGATCTGGACCAGGCGAGACCGAAGAACAGCTGACCGACGCGCTCGCGCAGATCGAGTCGCTCCAGTCAGCCGCCGCGGACGCTGAGGCGCGGGCGGCGACCGCTGCCGGCGAGGTGGCGGCGCTCAAGGAGGAGCACGACGAGACGCGCACGCAGCTAACGGAGGCCGTTGCCGCAGGCGAATCCGCGGCAACAGAGGCGGCGCAGTCGCGGAGCGACCTCGAAGGCGCGCGGGAGCAGGCGCGCGAGGCGGCCGCCCGCTATCGGGACGTGCGCCTCGCCGCGCACCCGGACATCCCGCACGACTTAGTGCCCGAGGGCGAAACGGTCGAGGACGTCGACCGCGAGTTCGAGGCGGCGCTCAAGGTCGTGGGGCAGGTGCGCGAGCGCGTGGAGGAGGAGCAGAGCGGGAAGCGCGGCGCGCGCGTGCCCGCCGGTTCCCCGGCGCGACGCCAGCCGGACCTCTCGGCGCTGCCCGCCAGCGAGAAGATCCGCCTCGGCCTGCAGCAGCTCTCCGAGGGGTAGGCCGAACGCCGCGCTCGTCCGCTCCGAAGGCCCCGGTGGAACCACCGGGGCCTTCGGTCGTGACCGGCTAGCGACGGCGTCGGGCCGCCGCCGCAGCGGCAGTGACGGCGGTCAGTGCGCCGATAACCACCAGTGCGACAGTATCCGCGCGGGTGGAGCTCCCCGGTTGGCCGCCGGTCTCGGGTAGGCCAGCCGGTGTCGGAGTTGTGCCGGTCGGTGAAGGCGTGTCAGTTGCCGCTGTTGTTGGGCTGGGAGAGACCGATGGAGAAGCGGTCGGCGTAGACAGGAATGCGCCAGTGTCGATTGCCACAGTCACATCCTCACCGAGCCACGTGAAGCTGCCCTCCAGCTCGCCGAATTCTTCCGTCTTGAATCGCACGTCGACCTCCTGCCCGACCGTCGCACACACACCTCTCGGGCCGCCAGTCGGGCCGATCCAACCCGTAACTACGGTGGAGACAATTGTGGGATCGGTGCTGCCAACTGTGCAATGTTTCCCCCCCCCCGACTTGAAGGACCACGACAGGAGAGTGACGGGCTGCGCTGAGCCATCGTGGACAAAGCGAAATCTAACTATAGGGACGGCGTCGGGAGTGTGAGGCCCGAGCTCCACATCGACGGTAACGTCGTCCCCAGTGAATATAAACTCGTCCGAGCAGATGTGCAGGGCTACGCTGTGACACATGCGTGAGGAAGCTCCAGGCTGATTGCATGGTGGTTCATCGTCCCACGGCCAGTACGTGGACTGCACGATCGTTTCAATCGAGACTGTCGTCAGAAACAAGATGCACGTCTGGCCGCCAACCAAGGCTTGGCCGAGCAGTGCCACAGTATCTATGAACGGCTCCCCATCCAGTGTATTGCGAACGTGCACGTTGCCGGAGCCAGCGGGGATCGGACCAGGACTTGGCGTCGGCGTGTCAGCAGACGCTGTCGACACGCCGGCCGCCCCAAGCGTCGCCAGTGCAAGAACGAAGAGCGGGAGAAGAACCCCAGCGGGGGCGTAGGAACGGAAGCGCTGCATGGCGTACCCCCTGACTCGGGCGATCCGCTCGCCCGTGTCTCGAACGCCCGCACGGTACTCCCGCGGGCCACCCGCTGTCAACCAGCCACCGCCACTTCCCCCTTCCACTTAGCGTTCGCGCTCCGTGCGCGCCGTACACCGGGGCCTTCGGTCGTCCGTCAGGGAGTGCAGAACTTGTTCAGCGGCTGGACGAAGAACCCGACGTCTGCCGTCGTAATCTTGTCGTCCATGTTGAAGTCGTAGCGCATCGAGTACAGCGGGTTCGGCTTCACCGCGTTCAGTACCGGAATGAAGTAGCCCACGTCCGCCGTCGTCACGACCTGGCTGTCGTTGAAGTCCAGCGGCCACACGTCCGGCGCCGGTTCGTTGTCGGCGATGTTGTCAGCGGCGCACGGGTCGAGCGGGTCGGTGCCCAGGAAGGTCTCGGTCGCCGTATCGAAGCCATCGCAGTCCGGGTCGTCGGCGGGGACAGGCCACGGCGGGAACACCTGCGTCGGGTTGTGCCAATTCGGGCAGTTGTCGGTGCTGCCCGGTATCCCGTCCCCGTCAGCGTCTGGCGTGTTGCAGCCGACCGCCGCCTCTATCTCGTCCGCGACCGGGTACGGGTCGGCGAGGGCCGGGCCATAGATAGCCATCGTGTTACTGCCGCCGGGCCCGATCCCGTTACCGCCGGTGATGGAGTCTGAGAGCGTGAGGAGGGACGTGCCGGTACCGGTGCACTCCAGAAGTAGCGTGAGCACCCGGCCGGGGCCTGTCTCGTCAGTGCCGCTCAGGTCGCCGGCATCAACCCGGAAGGGGCTGGCCGTATCAGGAACGGCGTCTGTGACCGGACCGAATGGTGTTATGGAGCCGCTGCAGAAGAAGAGCGGGCCGGCGGGAAGGAACGGGGGGATGGGCTGGTTGGCGATGATGGCGTTCACCTGCATGATGCTGTCGTTGAAGCCGAAGTCAAGGCCGATGCCGGACGTGCCGGGTGATGGCACGCTATCGACGACGATGTCGATGAAGAACGGTGAGTTCAGCGGTACGTTGTTGAGGGTGGAAGTAATGTCGCCGGCATCGATGACAGCAGCCCCGCCGCCGACGGTGCTGCACGTATTCGCGGCTGGAAGGGTCGGCTGAAGGTCGATGGCCACAGTGCCGATGTGCGGGCCCGCTGGGGGGCTGGGCGATGCCGTCGGAGATGGCGTGGCTGTCTCGCCCAGGACAGTAGGCGTCGGGCTGGCGGTGGGAGTGGCAGTCGGTGTCGCGGTGGGCGTGGCCGTGGGAGTGGGCGTCGGCGTTGGGGTGGGTGTGGGCGTCGGGCTGGCGGTGGGAGTGGGTGTCGGGCTGGCCGTGGGAGTGGGAGTGGGCGTCGGTGTAGCTGTCGGCGTCGGCGTGGCCGTTGGCGTGGGCGTCTGGCCGAGGGTCACATGTACCTCGAGTTCGTACCAAGGACTGAAGTCGCCCTCGTAGATAGCCACTGTTGAATCGTCGTCTCCGCTGCCAAAGACCTTCAGCATGTAGCTCCCCGCAGAGAGGTTGTTCAGAGAAATCACCTCCCAATTGCCGAATGTAGCGCCGCATGCAATTTGGAGACTGCCATTTGACTCATAGAGGCAGATATCCAGGTCTCCTCGGTCCTCGATGAATCTCACGGTGACGTAGCCAGTGTCTACTGGACTATTGACACTGAATTCGTACCAGTCGAGGTCGGTCAGAATGAGGTCCGAAACGATCCGATCGCCAGATATGATGCCGAGGTCGCTCGGGGACGAGGAATCGTTGTTTCCCGAGCCGGCATCAAACGGGTCATCCGTTACTGGGATTCCGTGGTCGATAAAGATCTCATCGACAGCCCTAGTCTGGCCAAAGCGGCTGACCCAATAGTGGTAGAAATCGTCGTTCTCCGATTGCTCCCACACGCGATCTGGATCGTCGTTCAACATGACTGTCCACAGGTCAGACCAGCCACCCGGAATCCCATCGTCATCCGGAGCACCGCTGTCAAACAGATCCCAGAGAATGCTTGCGAATGCCCCCTCCACGATTTCGCCCGTCGTGCCGTCAGGATTGGGAGCGCCGCCCCCGTTTCCATCGTCTCCCATCCAGTACTCGTTTTGATCAAGGTTCACATAATCGCCGTGACGCGCGTTAGCGAAGAACTCTGCCCACCCCTCGATTACGGCAAACTCCCCAGATGATTCACTGAATATGTTGTGCCGGCCAGGCGTGCCTTGAGGCGACGGATTTTCCACCCCGACCGGACATCCCCCCAACAGACACACCAAAAGCAACGTGTTGCCCCGCGCCGAAAACTGGACGGCATGTCCGTACTCGTGCGAAATCGTACCGATGGCATCGGCGCCACCACAACCATTGCACGTGGTGTTGTCGGGTATCCGCATGAAATTGACAAGCCAGGGCCCGTAGAAACCCGGCCAGTCACCCTCTGGATAGAGCACCCCCAGTTGGTCCCGAGTCCATCCCCCTGTCTGCCCCGCGAGCCAATCTCTGTCGTCCTTGATCAGACCAGGAAGTCCCAAGCCGGGGGCACCAGCGCCTGAAACGATAATCGTCCCCACGTTGTGCGTTGGCCCGGTGACGTCGAAGTCGGGCTCGGTCTGGCCAGTGTAGGTGAGACCAAGGGCCCCAGCAACAAGACTCGGAGAAACGCGTGCCGCCTCATTCTCTGCAAAGAACTTAATGAAGACGTCGCGGCTACCGGACTCGCCCAAGCCCGAATCTTCGTTGAGAATGGGCTGACCATTCGTGTCGTTGGTGAAGGTGAAGTGGCCAGTGCCATCCGTGAGTCCGTCAGCTATCTTGTAGTCTTGAAGCGCCTGCCGTTCCCAAGCCTCGACTGCGATATACCTTGAATTAACCGTCGCGCCACTTTCGTTTCTATGTCGGAGCCAGCCGGTGATAGTCAGCGTTTCAGGGACGGCGGTGATGATGCGGCGGTACACTTTGTAGCCCTGTTGGTCCGCGTAGGAGCTCGACGTCGGGTCGCGTTCGACAGGCGGACCATAGCCGACGCCCGACATCCAAACGCGGATATACACGTAGAAGGTGCCGGTCTGCTTCGGCGTGAACGTCAGCGTCGTGTTCTTGGTCGAACCGGCGCTCCAGGCCTGGTCGCCCTCGACAAGCAGGTACTGGGCCGACATCGGTCCGGCAGCGTTGTGGATCGTGTCGTTCTTGTCGAAGTAGCAGACGCCGGAAACGGAACTGGAGGCGGTGGTAACGCTGGCGTTCGTGGCGGAGTACGAGGTCTTGCAGCTACCGCTGCCGGTGTCCTGGGTGAGCTGCGGAAAGGAGATGGAGATGCCGCCGTGCTCAGCGGAGTCACCATCGTTGCGCGCCCACACCGATAGCGTCACCGGCGTGTTGACCGTCACCGTCTGTGACGATGGCAACGACGTGATCGTCGGATTGGGCACAGGCTGAGGTACCTGCATCGTGACAGAGACCGTCTTGGGGGAGCCACCGTTCGAGTTGACGGTTATGGTTCCGGAGTGGGATCCCGCCGATTGACCAGTCCGATTGACGTTCACGGTAATCGTCTGGTTACCGGAGCCACTCGCGGGCAATGCAGTCATCCACGACCTGTTCTCAGAGACGGACCAAGTAAGTGTGCCACCGCCTGAGTTACTGATCGTGAACGTCTTCGAAGTGGAGCTCGTCCCAAAGTTAAGAGAGTTTGTACTCACGTCGAGCGCCGGTGGCGGCTGAACTGTGATGATGCGGCGGTACACTTTGTAGCCCTGTTGGTCCGCGTAGGGGCTTGACGTCGGGTCGCGTTCGACAGGCGGACCATAGCCGACGCCTGACATCCAAACGCGGATATACACGTAGAAGGTGCCGGTCTGCTTCGGCGTGAACGTCAGCGTCGTGTTCTTGGTCGAACCGGCGCTCCAGGCCTGGTCGCCTTCGACAAGCAGGTACTGGGCCGACATCGGTCCGGCAGCGTTGTGGATCGTGTCGTTCTTGTCGAAGTAGCAGACGCCGGAAACGGAACTGGAGGCGGTGGTGACGCTGGCGTTCGTGGCGGAGTACGAGGTCTTGCAGCTACCGCTGCCGGTGTCCTGGGTGAGCTGCGGAAAGGAGATGGAGATGCCGCCGTGCTCGGCGGAGTCACCATCGTTCCGCGCCCACACCGATAGCGTCACGGGCGTGTTGACCGTCACCGTCTGTGACGACGTCGGCAACGAAGTGGTCGTCGGGTTGGGCACGGGCGGAGGATCGAAGCTGACCTTAATGTAATAGCGCTCGGTTGCGCTCCAACCTCCGTTCCATCCGTATCGTTTGACGTAGTACCAGCCAGCGCTAGAGACCTGGTAGTCTATCGTCTCGTCGATCCCAGGTCCGTTGAAGGATCCCGCAAGATAGCCTGAAGGCGCAGTCGAGTCATACAGCCTGACGTTGTAGTCAACCCCCGGCGGCACCTCGAACAGCACGTGAATCGTCCCCGGCCCCGGGATGTAGTACTTGGACCAGTCCACATCGCCCGCCGGGTTAATGTACGCCTGATACCGAGAGCCGAGCGTCAAGGCTGGGGCACCAGCAGGCGTATCATTGGCGTCCGCATTGACGCCTGTGGCGATGAGCCCCAGAGCACAGAACACGGCGGCCACGAGCAACCACTTGGCGTGTCTCACTCGAGGCGCCCCAAGCGCTGCTCGGGCTGCATTCACGGAGCCAACGTCTGAGCTGCTCGACCACGGGCTGAACAAGAGAACTGCTCCGACAACTGCGAACAGCGCATGGAGCACTGATGCGGGCAAACCCGTCCGACTCATTGAATCCCCCCTAAGCATCGCAAGTCTGCGGCAAGTGGGGAGACCTGTCAACGGGGAAATACCCCACAATCCCTTTCGCTGCACCGCCGCCGTCAACCGCTCGCCGCCGCCACTTCCCCCTTCCACTTAGCGTTCGCGCTCCGCTAGTCTGCGCGCACAAGCCATTTTGGGAGGGGCGCGGGGCCGCTGCCGCCCGGCAGCCGTCGCCGCGCCCGTGAGTGTGGGGAGGAAGTGCAATGGCTCTTACCCTGGCCGAGGCCGCCAAGCTCTCGAACGACGTCCTGCTGACCGGCGTCGTCGAGACTATCATCAAGGACTCGCCCGTCCTGCAGCGTCTGCCGTTCATCGAGATCGTCGGCAACGGCCTGACCTACAACCGCGAGGCGACCGCGCCGAACGCCGGCTTCTTCGACGTCGGCGACACCTGGACCGAATCCACGCCAACGTTCACGCAGCAGACCGTGGCGCTCAAGATCATGGGCGGCGATGCAGACATCGACAACTTCCTCATCGCCACGCGGTCCAACATCCAGGACGTCGAGACCGCCGTCGTGCAGCTCAAGGCGAAGGCCGTGCAGCAGCTGTTCGAGCAGACGTTCGTCACCGGTGACGAGGTGACCAGCCCCAAGGAGTTCGACGGCCTGGACCAGCTCTGCGATCCGACGCAGACGATCTCGATGGGCGCGAACGGCGGGTCGCTCACGCTGGACAAGCTCGACGAGCTGATCGACGCTGTCAAGGGCGGCAAGCCGGAGATCCTCCTGATGTCCCGCCGCTCTCGCCGCATCCTCAGCAAGCTCGCGCGCACGTCAGGCTCGTTCCTCGAGGCCGAGCGCGATGAGTTCGGGCAGATGCTGCAGTTCTACGACGGCATCCCCGTCGGCGTGTCCGACTACATCAGCGATGCTCAGACCGTCGGCACGAGCACCGACTGCTCGACGGTCTACGCCTTCCAGATGGGCGAAGGCGGACTCGTTGGGCTCACTTCGCCCGGCGGCCTGCACGTGGAGCGCGTCGGCAGCCTGGAGACGAAAGACGCCAGCCGGACGCGCATCAAGTGGTACTCGTCCCTGGCGCTCTTCAACGCCGTCAAGCTCTCCCGCCTCACCGGCGTCCGCCCGTAGGACGAGGAGACAGGAGACACGGGACAGGGGCACGCTACGTTCCCTGTCCCGTGTTCCCGGTTCCATTCCGATGACATTACTCAAGCGCGCCACCATCAAGTCCTACGACGCCGGGTCGCATCGTGCCGCTGCCGGCATCTCCGGATCGCTCTCCGTCTGGCTGGATAGCATCGCCGTGTCGGACGCGATCGCGGCGTCGTCCGTCGTCGTCGGGCGCGAGTGTGCCGTCCTCTTCCACACCGACGACAACCCCGACGACGCCGTCGTCATCGCCGTCACCGGCGGCGGCCCGCCTGTGGCGGGCGCGTCCCCGCTCACCACCAAAGGCGACCTCTTCACCTACGACACCGGCGACCAGCGGCTCGCCGTCGGCGCCAACAACGCCGTCCTGCAGGCGGACTCCGCGCAGGCCACCGGCCTCATCTGGCGCGGCACCCCGAAGCTCGCCGGCATCGCCGACACCGGCGGCACCACCCGGCTCACCCTGGCCGCGAGCTCACCGAACGTCACCGTCACCGGCACCCTCGGAGTCACCTCCGTCCTGCGCACCGACAACGGCGTACCCAACGCCAACGTCTCGGGCTGGTTCGGAGGTTCCGCGTGGCCCTACGGCAAAGTGGGAGTCATCGCGGCGCTAGGCACGCCGCCAGGCCCGACAGCGAACTGGGCGGTGGGTATTCAGGGGCAGGTCTTGTTCTCCGGTACTGGCACCGATCCCGTCGTCACAGACGGCCTGGTGTTCACCGTGGGGACGCTCTCCGTCACTGGGACCCACACCTTCGCAGAGGTCAACTGCATGTACGTCGGCTCCCTCTGGTTCGGTGCCACCGGCCTCACCGTCACGCTGCTTCGGGGCATCCACATCGTTAACTTCGCGAGCGCCCTCGACCAGATAGCAGCCTGTACAACCATGTACGGAATCCAGATCAACGGCACGTCCAGCAACAAGATCGGCACCGCCTACGGCGTCTGGATCGGCGACAACTCCGGCGTCACCGCCGCGGGCTACGGCCTCTACATCGAGGACGCTGCCACCTACGCCATCTGGGTAGACGCGGGGCTGTCGCGCTTCGACGGCGACGGCACGCACGTCTTCGAGCTACCGGCAAACGCCACCGACCCGACCGGCGGCGGCGGCGCGGCAGCGGGCCGCATCCCCGTAACCGTCGGCGGAGCAACCAAGTACATCGCCTACTACTGAGGAGAGCAGCACAGGAGGGAATCGCATGAACAAGATCGACAAGCTCATCGCCACCATCCCGACCGACCAGATGCAGACGGGGTTCCAGCAGCAGCGCACCAACCTCGAACAACAGCTGGCGCTCAACGCCGCCGCCTACCGCTTGCAGCAGGCCAACACCGCGCTCAGCGACGCGGACCGCAAGCAGGTGCTGCGGCAGATCGCCGACGGCCTGCTCATGATCCAGGCCCAGATCGACGACATCGACCGCCGCCTCAACGGCGCCGCCAACGCCCTCAACGCGAAAGGCAAGACCACGTGACAGATCTCCTCGACGTCGGCAACGAACTCACCGACGCAGACGCCGGAAGACGGCTACGACTAGAAGAGAAGAGATGGTTCGGGTAACGAAAGAGGACTGGCAGGAGGCGTAACGATGGACCTTTCCGAAATGCGCGGCAGGATCCGCACGGACCTGCACGACGAAGACGCTGCGAACTACCGCTGGACCGACGCCGAACTGGACCGTCACATCGGGCGCGCCCTGCGCGAGTTTAGCCTCGCCGTTCCGCTGGAGGCGACGACGACGCTGACGACGGCAGCCGGCAGCCGCGACCTCTCGATCACCTCGCTCAGTGACCTCGTGGCGATCGAGGCGTTGGAGTATCCCGCCGGCGAGTACCCGCCGTCGTACGTGCGGTACTCGGTCTGGCTGAACACGCTTACGATGCTGATCGACAGCACACCGTCCGGGGGCGAGGACGTCAACGTCTACCACACGACTCTGCACACGCTCGACGTCTCGTCATCGACGGTCCCGCCGCGGTTCGAGGACGTCATCGCCGGCGCCGCTGGCGGCTACGCGGCCGTCGAGTGGTCGTCCTTCGCGACGAACCGCGTGAACGTCGGCGGGCAGGACGTCTGGCGCGACTACCTGACGTGGGGACAGGAGCGCCTGGCCGATTTCCAGCGCGCCCTGGCGAAGCACGGCCGGCGCAACGCCGTCCGCGTCCGCCGCCTCTACTCGCCCGCAGCAGCGCCGGCCGACCAGTCGACGGTTCAAGGGCCGTAGCGTTGCGCAGCATCTCGCCGACGTTGCTCGCCGCGCAGAAGAGCGCCTCCGCGGAACCGTACCTCAGGGTTGCGCTGTTCGATCGCATCGGCGGCGTCCGGCGTCCGGCGTTCGAGCGCCTCTACACCGGCAGCGAGCCCGAAGGTTACCACGCAGCGGCGATGCCCGGCGACGGCTCGCTCATCCGCTCGCGCGTGGACGGCGGTCGCGTGTACTACCAGCGCGTGACAAGCCCCGGCGCCGGAAGCTCGTTCTCGTCCTGGACGGACCTGGGAGCCGTCGCCAGCGCCGATACTGCGCTCTGCGCCGACGGCTCGCGCGTCCTCCTCTTCTATGTCGATACGGACGGCACGACGGTCCGCGTCCGCGAAAGCACCGATAACGGCGCGACGCTCGGCACAGCGGTTGCCGCGGCGTCGGCGGCGGGAAGCGTGACGTGGCTCGCCGCCGACGTCAAGTCGAACGGCGACTCCGTGCTTGTGTACTCAGTTGGTGCGACGGTCTACCGCGCGAAGCGGACGTCGGGCAGCTGGGGATCACCCGTCGCCTGGACGAACTCCGTGGCCTCGGTCAGCGGCCTCGCCTGCCACCATCAGGCAGACTGGAACGTGGCCGTCGCCGGTACCGACTCGGGTGGCCTGGCGTACGTCTGGACGTGCATCTTCGGCGACGGCATCTGGCAGGCGGCCGACACCTGGTCCGCGCTGCGAGAGATGACGCGCGCCAGCGCCGGGTCGTCCGTCAGCTTCCGGGCGCCGTTCCTGGGCCGGCCGGCGACGCACCGGGCGACGTTCGTCGAGAAGTACACTGGCGTCACGGCGTACAGCCGCGCCTACCACACCTATGGGCCGCCGCCGGCCAACTTCGCCGAGAACCGCTGGCGCGAGCCCATCCCGTTCGATCTCGGCACGGAATACGGCCTGGCGATCGCTTTCGACATCAACGCCGCCTGGCTCTGTACGCCCTTTGGCGTCTGGCGCGGCCCGCTCACCGTCGATACCCTCGACGTCACTGCGGATGTCCTGGAGGCGGACGTCACGGACCGGCCTTTCGGTGGCGAAGTTCGGCTTGTGATCCGCAACGACGACGGACGCTACTCCGACGCGCCTCCGCCCCTGCGGACCGGCGCCGAGATCGAGATCGAGCCCGGTTATCAGACGTCGTTCGGCGCCGAGTCTTCGGAGGGGCCGCGCTACTGGATCGAGAGCGTCGAGAGCATAACCGGCGGCGGTCGCGGGGCCGTCGAGATCCGCGGGCGCAACGCCTGGGGAATCCTCGAGTCGCAGCGTCTGCGGCGGCAGTTCGCCTGGGCGGCCGGGGCGGCAACTGTGTTCGACCTGCTGCTGTTCCTCTTCGGGCGCGCCGGGCTCGACTTCTCGTCGGTCAGCGCCAGCCTGCCCGCTCTCACGCTGCGGCCGGCGTTCGCTGTGCATGCCGGCGAGTCGAGCCTGACCGCCGTGCGACGCGCCCTGCGTCCGGTCGCGGACGTGATGTTCCAGCGCGCCGAAGTCAGCTTCCTCAAGGACCCCGTCGCGACGGAGACTGTGGCGTACTCGTACGGGACGGACCACGGTCTGCTGGCCGGGCGCTACCTGGACGTGGCGCCGCCCGGCAACCGCGCGCAGGTCTTCGGCGAGGGCGTATTCGCGGAGGCGTTCGACTGGCCGCGGATCGAGGAGTCGTACGACCGCACGGCGCAGGTGATCGACGCCAACCTGACGACGGCCGCCGAGGCGGCCGACCGCGCGGACGCCCTCCTGCGCCACGCTGCCATCGACGCCGCCGACGGCCGCATCACCGTGCGCCCGAACTGCGCCCAGGAGCTGTACGACGTGATCGAAGTCACCGACCCAGTCGCCGGCCTCAGCGCCGCCAAACGCCGCGTCCTCGGCCTCCGCCTCCGCTACTCAGCAGAGAAGGGCGAATACACCCAGGAACTCGAACTCGGTGGGGTATAGCGCCCCGTCCCGCTCGTCCTGAGGCATCGAAGGACGGGCGGAGCACCCAGGCTTCGCCGGCGCCTCACACCCGCCGCTTGCCCGCCACCGGCCGCCCCGCCTCCACGTCCGCCAGGAACGCCTCGATCTCCGCGAGGAACGTCTCCAGCCGCCAGCGCGATCCGTGCGCACACTCCTCGCGCACGACCAGCCGCGAGCCGGGAATCAGGCCGTGGTCGCGTTCGGCGCAGGGCCGGAAGTCGTCCCACTCGCCGACCATCACCAGCGTCGGCGCCGTGATTGACGTAACTCTCTCCGTAAGATCGGGCCGGCCGGCGATCGCGTTCGCCGCGCCCACGTAGCCCGGCACCGTCATCATCTCGATGCGCCGGAAGTCGTCCTCGAGCGAGTACGGCGTCACGTCGAAGTGCGGGTCGTTCGCTTCCTTGTACTCCCACTCCCGGATCAGCGTGTCGCGCAGGCCGTCAGCCGATACGAGGTGCTGCAGGGCGCTGATCCCCTCCAGCAGCCGCCGCTCCCAGTCGCCGCCCGGCCCGAGGTCGGCGGCGTTGCCGCACGTCGTGTCGCAGAGCAGCACCGACTCGCAGGCGTCCGGATAGTCCACCGCGAACTGCGCCGTGATCATCCCGCCCATCGAGAGGCCGCCGACGTGAGCGCGTGTGATCCCGATCTCCCGCAGCAGCCCGGCCAGGTCCGCCGCGAAGACCGGCAGCGAGTACGACTCCGGGTCGTCGGGCGTCGTCGTCTTGCCGTGGCCACGCACGTCGTAGGTGACGAGCTGCCGCGTCTCTGCCAGCGGCGCAATCTCCGGCCGCCAGAACGCCGACGCGCTGGCGAACCCGTGCGTGAGCACAAGCGGCGCGCCCGGCCTGCCCTCGCCGAGCACCTCGTAGTGGATTTCGAGGCCGTTGACGGCCGCGGCTGGCATCGCTAGCTCGCGAAAGCCGGGATCTCCACCGGCCAGCGGTCGTTCCAGGGCCGCGCCTGCTCGAAGGCGTAGCCGGCCTGGAGCACGAGGTCGTCGCGGTGGCGCCCGGCGACGATCTGCAGGCCGATCGGCAGGTCGTTGTCGCTGAAGCCGGCGCGCACGCTCAGCGCCGGGTGGCCGGACATGTTGAACGGCGGCGTAAACGGCACCACGTGCAGCGGGTTCGCCAGCGGCTTCCCGTCAACCTCCGTCGGCCAGGCGCCGCGCGCGTCGATAGCGTCGAACGACAGCGTCGGCGTCAGCAGAAGGTCGTACTTGCCGAAGAACTCGGCGAGCTGGTTGATCAGCGTCGCGCGCGCCCGCTGCAGGTCCCCGAACCTGTCCCACGTGACGCGCTCGGCGTACATCGCGCCTTCGAGGAACGACCGGCCGAAGCGGTCACTGTGCTCTTCCAGCTTCTCGTAGAGCGTGGCGTACGTTGCCGTGGAGGAGATGGCTCCCCAGGCCGAACCGAGGTCGTCGAAGACGTGACCCACTTCATCGACCGTGTGCCCCATCTCCTCGAACGCCTTGACGGCGGACGTGCACTCGCGGCGGACGTCAGGTTCGATGTTCGCGTAGCCCAGGTCGGGGCTCCAGGCTATGCGCAGCTTCTTCGGGAGCCGGTCGAGGACGTCGGCGTACTTGTATCCGGGGTGCGGCAGCGCGTTCGGGTCTTCCTCCGAGCTGCCGACGACGCAGTCGGTGAAGAGCGCGGCGTCGCGCACCGTGCGCACCATCGGCCCGAGGACGCTGTTGTCGACCCAATCGAGCATCTCCGACGGTCCACGCGGGATGCGACCTTGAGAGCACTTGTAGCCGGGCAGCCCCGTCCAGGAACTTGGGATGCGGATGCTGCCGCCACCGTCGGAGCCGGTGCAGAACGGCACCTGACCGGACGCCACTGCCGCGGACGAGCCGCCGCTGGAGCCGCCCGGCGTGCGCTCCGGGTTCCACGGGTTGCGCGAGACGCCGAAGAGGAGGTTCTTGGTGACCGCCGTGTACCCGAACTCCGGCGAGTTCGTCTTGCCCATGGCGATCGCGCCGGCCGCCTTCAGCCGTGTCACCTCCGTGGAGTCCCACTGCGGGTAGTTGTCGCGAAACGGCACCGACGCATGAGTCGAGGCGAATCCCTTCAGGTCTTCCAGCTCCTTGACGCCGAACCCCAGGCCCGCCAGCGGCCCCACGTCCTCGCCCTTCGCGATGCGGTCGCCAACGTCGCGGGCGTCCGCCAGCAGCTCGTCGCGGTCGCGCATGCCCGTCCAGGCGTTGAGAGTCTCGTTGGTCTCGTCGATGCGGTCGAAGCAGGCCTGCATCAGCTCGACAGGGGAGAGCTGCTTCGTGCGGATCGCCTCGGCGAGTTCGTGCGCGGGCTTGAAGTTGAGTTCGGACGGCATTGGGCTCCTCCTGGGGTTGGTTCTGGTGGCGCGAGCATACTACGGATGGCGAAGAGTCGAAAAGCGAGCGCCGCCCCGCCTTCGCATCTTGACAGCGCACTTCGCGCGGCTCGCTCACCCGACCGTCGCCGACCTCTGCTGACCCGCGCCGTTGCCCCCTCGACTGATCGCCGCCCGCGCCCCTATAATGGCCCGAGTAGAACGCGCATTCGATACCGACGGATCCGTAGGACAGGGGACGTACGACGGCCACTGAAGACCGCATCATCGCCGGCGAAGCCCAGGAGGACGAAGACGACTCCCTGGACACGACTCTCCGGCCGCGTCGCCTCAATGAGTTTGTCGGCCAGGAGAAGCTCAAGGACAACCTCGGAATCGCCGTCCAGGCCGCCACCGGGCGCGAAGAACCGCTCGATCACATCCTCCTCTACGGGCCGCCCGGCCTCGGCAAGACCACACTCGCCCACATCATCGCTTCCGAAATGGGCGTCTCCGTCCGCGTCACTTCCGGCCCGGCGATCGAGCGTGCCGGCGATCTCGCCGCGATCCTGACCGGCCTCCAGGAGTTCGACGTCCTCTTCATCGACGAGGTGCACCGGCTGCCCCGCGCTGCCGAAGAGGTGCTCTACCCGGCGATGGAGGACTTCGCGCTGGACATCGTGCTCGGCCGAGGACCCGGTGCGCGCAGCGTGCGCCTCTCGGTGCCGCGTTTCACCCTCGTCGGCGCCACGACCCGCTACGCCATGCTCAGCGCGCCCTTGCGGGACCGATTCGGCGCCGTCTACCGCCTCGACTTCTACGATCACGACGCCATCGCCACGATCGTTCGCCGCGCCGCCGCCATCCTCGAAGTACCGATCGATAGCGAAGGTGCTCAGGAGATCGCGACGCGCTCCCGTGGCACCCCGCGCGTCGCCAACCGGCTACTGCGCCGCGTCCGCGACTACGCGCAGGTCCGCGCCGACGGCGACATCACGGCGGAGGTGAGCCGCGAAGCGCTGGAACGCCTGGAGGTCGACGCGCTTGGCCTCGACGAAGTGGACAAGAAGGTGCTCCTCACGATCATCGAGAAGTACGACGGCGGCCCCGTCGGCATCGAGACGATCGCCGCTTCCATCTCCGAAGAAGCCGACACGATCATGGACGTCTACGAACCGTACCTGATGCAGGTCGGCTTCCTGCAGCGCACTTCGCGCGGACGCATCGCCACGCGCCACGCGTACGCGCACCTCGGCCTCGCCGTGCCGGCCAACGTGGAAGCCGCGCAGCAGGCGCTCTTCGACTAGAACCGGATCGCCCGTCCCGACGGTTCATCTTCAGCCTGACAGCCTCGCCCGCGTGCTCCCGAGGGTCAGGCTTGGGCCTGACAGCCTCGCCGGCGTGTTCCCGAAGGTCAGGCTTCAGCCTGACAGCCTCGCCCGCGTGTTCCCGAAGGTCAGGCTTCAGCCTGACAGCCTCGCCGCCGTGCTATTGTGAGCAGCAATGTACTCAGCCTTTAACAAGCAACTCGCATAGGAGGTAGCTCTTGGCACACTCGCACTCGTTCCAGAAGCTCGGCGTCGCAGTCGGCGTCCTTGTCGCCGTCGCGGCGATCGCTGTCCTCGCGTCAGGCTTACTCAGCGCCAGCGCCCACACCGGCGGCCCCGCCGGAGGCTACACCTGGTTCGACAGCAACAACCCGGCCCCGAAAGTGGCCTTCCAGCCGGTCACTATCAGCACCCCGGACGCTCTCGTCGTGGGAGGAGACGACAACTGGAATACCGTTGACCTGCCCTTCACGTTCAACTTCTTCGGCCAGGACCACACCCAGGTAGACGTCTCGTCCAACGGTTTTCTCAGCTTCGACATCGATAACCCGTGCAACGATAACTACAACAACCCCACGAGCGAAGACGGAAACACGATCCCCGTCCCGGGCGACTGCACGACCACCGAATGGGGTGGCGAGCCATTGATCGCCGCCTGGTTTGATGACCTCGACGTAAGCGAGTGCGGCGCTGTCTTTGCCGGCACGGCAGGTGAGGCGCCCAGTCGCTCGTTCGTTGTCCGGTTCCTCGATGTCTGCCACCAGGACTGCGACATATGCGAAACGGGAGAAGGCGTCACGTTCGACGTGATCCTCTTCGAGGGCTCCAACGACGTCAAGATACAATACGCTGATACATTCTTCGGCGACACCGACGCCGATCTCACCGAGGAGAACCGCGGCGGCACCGCCACCGTTGGCATCACCAAGGACGGCACCACCGGTCTCCAGTATTCCGCCAACGAGATGGTCCTTACGGATGGACTCGCAGTCCTCTTCACGACCGGTGGACTTCCCACACCGACGCCCACGCCCACGCCCGAGCCCACAGCCACGCCAGAGCCGCAGGTCAAGGGTGACGTCGACTGCAACGGCAACGTCGACCCCGTCGACTCGCTGAAGCTCCTGCGCTACGATGCCGGCCTGAGCGTCCCACAGGAACCGGGCTGCACGCCCGTCGGCGCCGACCTGCCGTGACAATAGCTGCCGTGGCGTTCGTCAGGCAGGCCGGGACTTAGACCAAGAAAGAAGGCGCTCTTCGGCCGGAACCCCTTCTCCCGAAGGTCAGGCTCAAGCCTGACCTTCGCTACGCGTGCGACTTCGCCCTCCGCGCCCGCCGCCCGGCAGGCGCTCCGGTCCGAGTGGCCGTACGCTGTCCGTGTCCGCTATACTCGCGCGGTGCCCGTAGTTAGGAGGTCGTCCGATGCGATTTTTCGTCATTCTGTCAGCGGTTGTTATCGGTATCTCTGCGCTGGTCGTCCTGCAGGGCGGCGGCAGCGAGGCGGCCGCCACGTTCACCGTTAACTCCACCGCGGACGACGACGACGGCGCCTGCGATGCCCTCCCTGGCGGCGACTGCACACTTCGCGAAGCCCTCGCCGCAACCGCCAACGGCGACTCGGTCCACTTCAACATCCCCGGCGCCGACCCCGGCTGTTCCGGCGGTCTCTGCACCATTCAGCCAACCGAGAGCCTCATTGAACTCGATGACTCTGTCACTATCGACGGCTACAGTCAGTCTGGTGCGAGCCCTAACACTCTCGCCGTCGGCAACAACGCCACTCTCGCCATCGAGATCGACATGAGCACCGCGGTTGACGACGCCCTCATCTTTACGGGCTCGGACAACGCGGTCCGCGGCCTCGTCATCAACGGACTGCAGTTCACCATGAGAGGCGTGGTGTTCTTCGAGGGAGCGAGGAACGCCCTGCGCGGCAGCTACATCGGCACGGACGCCACGGGCTCCCTCGACGCCAGTGTGGGCGGGGTCGGTGTCCAGGTCTTCGATGGCTTCGAGAACGCCATCGGCGGCCCGGCGCCCGCTCACCGCAACGTTATCTCCGGCCTTGAGGTCGGCGTTGAGATCCGGGGGAACTCCACTGCAAACGCCGTCCAGAACAACTACATAGGCGCGAACGCCTCTGGAACACAGGCCCTCGCCAACGCTTCGGGAGTCGTCATCGGGTCCCCGGCCGGGCCGGGCACCGTCACCGGCGCCGACGGCAACGTCGTCGGCGGTACGAGTGCGACCGACCGTAACGTGATTTCCGGAAACACCCTCCACGGCGTTCATATCGTGGACGATCTAACGGACACCAACCTTATCCAGGGGAACCGCATCGGCACGGACGTCACGGGGACGCAGGCTGTTCCGAACGCCGTTGGAGTTCTCATCGAAGGCCCCGGCAACACCGTTGGCGGCACGGCCGCCGGAGCGCGCAACGTCATCTCCGGCAACAGCGCGGAGGGTGTCAACGTGCTGGCGGGCTCCGGGAACAAGATCCTCGGAAACTACATCGGCACCGACGCCTCCGGCTCTCTTGCCCTCGGCAACGGCGCTTCGGGAGTCAGCTCCTCGGGCGACAACACCGTCGTCGGCGACGGCTCCCTCGCTGGCGTCAACGTCATCTCCGCCAACAGCCGCGGCGTCGTGATCCCCGGCGTGCCAGCGTCTTCGGGCACCTCCGTCAAGCGCAACTTCATCGGCACCAACGTCACCGGCACTCAGGCCCTCGGCAACGTTACGGACGGTATCTTCATCGGCCTCAACATCGTCGACGTAACCGTCCAGAACAACGTCATTTCCGACAACGGCGGCCGCGGCATCTTGGCGTTCGAAGGCGGAAGCGGTCTCGTCATCCGCAACAACCGCGTGGGGACGGACGTCTCCGGCGCCGCGCCGCTCGGGAACGGGGGCGACGGCATGCTCATCAAGGGTTCGGGAACCGTAGTTGGCGGTCCCGGCGCTTTCGCCAACACCGTCGCCTTCAACGGCGGCGCCGGCGTCGCCGTCGATCCCGCTGCCACCGGCGTCTCGCTCGTCTCCAACCTCATTCACTCGAATACCGGTATCGGCATCGACCTCGGCGCCGACGGCGTCACTCCTAACGACCCTGACGATCCCGACAGTGGCGCGAACAACCTCCAGAACTTCCCCATCCTCATCGACGCGCTCGCCGGCAGCCTCCTCGTGCACGCCACCCTCGACAGCGCGCCGAACACGGACTTCCGGGTACAGTTCTTCAAAAATGACGCCTGCGACCCCAGCGGCCACGGCGAAGGGCAGACGTTCCTGGGCTCCGTCATCGTCACCACCGACGCCGGCGGCATCGCCGACTTCGCGGTCCAGACTTCCGCCAGCTTCGCTCTCGGTAAGCAGATCACGACGACGGCGACGAACCTGACGACGAACGACACGTCTGAGTTCTCGAACTGCGCCGAAGTCGAGCAGGCACCGCCTCCAACACCGACACCAACGCCCACTCCTACGCCGACTGCGACGCCTATCGGCCAGACGCCGTCGCCTGTTCCCACCGGGCCGACGCCTTCTCCCAGCCCGACGCCGACGGCCACTCCCATCTCGCTCCAGTCCGACCCGCCGGCGCCGACGGACGCTCCCACGGTCACCCCCGGCCCGACTGCGAGCCCGACGCCAACACCGTCGGGGCCCTCGACTTCATCGCCGGCACCAACAGCGACACCCGACGTACTCGAACTCGTTTGGGGCGATGCCAACTGCTCCGGCTCAGCCGATCCGGTTGATTCGCTGCTCACTCTGCGCTTTGACGCTGGTCTCGGCACCAACACAGGCGATTGCCCCGACTTTGGGCAGGTGGTGGATGTCCAGAACGCCTCGCTGCACTCGTGGGGCGATGTGGACTGCGGCGGTGACGTCACGCCAGTTGATTCGCTGAAGCTCTTGCGCCACGACGCGGGGTTAAGCGTATCGCAGGCCGTCGGCTGCCCGCCGATAGGAGACGGCGTGCAGATTCAGCACGCCCGGCAGGCGCTCTGGTCCGAGTAGCCCCACACCGTCCGTGTCCGCTATACTCGCGCCGGGCCCGTAGTTATTGGAGGTCGTCCGATGCGTCTTCTCGTCATCCTGTCAGCAGTTGTTATCGGTATTTCAGCGCTGGTCGTCCTGCAGGGCGGCGGCAGCCAGGCGGCATGGCCGGGTGACAACGGCCGCATCCTTTACAGTGACACAGACAACGGCGGTATCTGGGTCATGGACGCCAACGGCGACAACCGCCATCCCGTGACCACCGGCGCCGACTTCAATGCCAGCTGGTCGGCAGACGGCTCGAAGATCGTCTTCGAGCGGCAGCCAGCCTTGCCTTTGGGTGCCATCGCCGACCCGCCGTCGATCTGGACGGTGAACCCGGACGGCACTAACGCAACTAACGTCGGAACCGGCACGACGCCGTCCTGGTCGCCCAACGGTACGCGCATCGTCTACGCCTCGACCGACGGCTTTATCCGCGAGATGAACGCCAACGGCACGGGAGGAGATGTGCCAATCACCCAGAATCAAAGCTTCTGGGACAGCGCGCCTGTGTACCGGCCAGACGGCACGCTCATCGCCTTCCAGCGCCGGCCGTTCTTCGGGCCGCTCGGCGGGCCCGGCGTCGCCGGCGTCAATGGCTCCGCCGACGACATCTGGACGACGACTCCGGACGGGCTCGGCCAGCTTCAGCTCACGAACACGCCCGGCGAGTCCGAGGGGCCGCCGGACTGGTCGCCGTCCGGTGACAGGCTGACATACACCAACGACAGCGGGCTCGTCGTTTCGACGTTCCCCGGCAACGTTGCTCAGACGATCGTCCCCACGCTCATCGGCGGCCACCCGGAGAATCCCGTCTTCTCGCCCGACGGAACCACGATCGCCTTCACGGCCGTGCAGCTCATCGCCCCGGTAAGAGAGGGTGGCGTCGCCCCGGCGCTCGTGACAACGAAGGGCACGGTCAGCACGATTCCGGCCGCTGGCGGTCAGGACACCGCGGTGCCCGGCTCCGGGATCCTCCCCACGGAGTTCTTCCCGGACTGGGAGCCCGTTCCGCCGCCAACCCCGACCCCTTCGCCAACCCCGACCCCTTCGCCAACCCCGACGCCTTCGCCGAGTCCCACCCCACCGGGTCCGACACCGATCGTTCGCGACCTCGTCTGGGGCGACGACCAGTGCGATGATGAGGCCAACCCGGTCGATGCGCTCGTCACGCTGCGCCACGACGCCGGTCTCTCTGTCCAGCTCAACGGCTGCCCGCCGATGAACCAGGCCATCATCCTCAACTCGATCTCGCCGGCCAGCCTCGATGACCCACAGATCTGGGGCGACGTCGACTGCGGCGGTGCCATCACGCCGGTGGACGGCCTCAAGATCCTGCGCTACGACGCCGGGCTGTCCGTTGCGCAAGAGGCAGGGTGTCCCCTCATTGGCGACGGTGTAAACATCCAGTACGCGCCGTAGGCTAGGCGCGGCTGACTTCGACCGGCGCGACCGGCGCGTCGGCGTCGAAGAGCGCGGCAACGGCGCCGCCGTCGTAGTAGAGCGGCAGGTACAGCATCTTCGGCTGCACGGCCGCGGTCACGGCCACGAGTGCGCGCACCTCGCCCGCGCCGTTCCGCAGAACGACGTCATCACCGGCCGCGAGGCCAAGCGCTGCCGCGTCGTTCGGGTGCATCTTCACGGAGTCCTCGCGGTGCAGCTTGTCCGCCTCGGGGGAGTGCACTGCCGCGCCCTCGTAGCTGGTGTACAGGCCACGGCCCGTCGCCAGCGTGAAGCCACCGTTCCGGGACGCCCCGCTCGCCTGCACCGCGACGCGGTTCGCGGACTTCGGTCCGGCGCCGCTGCGCCCGTCCGGGTTCAGCTTCTGCTGCCTGCCGGAGTCCAGCTCGCGCCACGTCGCGCCGGCGTGTAGCGGCACCACCTGCGCGATCTCGTCCGTGATGTCGCCGACGTCCGGGTAGGTGATTCGGATCTCGCCCGTGCCCAGCCGCTCCGCCAGGCGCTTGCCCAGCTCGGAGAGCACGCGCCATCCCTGCTTCGCTTCGCCGCGCAGGTCGTGCGCTTGTTGCAGACGCATGATGCGGCGGTCGGCGCTCGTTGTCGTGCCTTCCTTCGCCCAGTAGCCGCCGTCCGGCAGCACCGCGTGCGCCATCCCGGCCGTGTCCGTCGGCAGGGAGTCGATCACCGCCAGCAGCTCGACGGACGAGAGCAGCCTTTCCACGCGGGCACGGTCCGGCGCCAGCATTAGCGGGTTGTCGTTGAGCACGACCAGCGCCTTCACCTGCGACCCGTTCGTCATCTGCTCGAAGGTGAGGCCGGCGCCCGTCGCCACCTGCGCGCCCCAGAGGCGCCGCATCTCATCGCGGGAGGCGTCAGAGACGGGTCGTTCCCCGGGGAAGAGGTCCGCGCAGGCGCCCATGTCGCGCGCGCCCCAGCCGTTGGCCTCGGGCGGCAGCACGAAGAGCGCGTTCGGGGCCTCGTCACCGGCAACGGCGATCGTAACGTTCGCCAGCGCACCAACGATGGCGCGCGCGGCCGAGGCGCCGAAGTGCGGCAGCGCGCAGATCGCGGAGAAGCCCTCGCCGGTCTCCGTGAGGACCGCCACGGCCCTGTCGAACGCCGCCTGCATCTTGTTCGAGAGCAGCGCGCGGCCGGCGGCGCCATCGCCGCCTTCGGCGGCAGCGGCCAGAGCGGCCACCACCGCAGCTTCATCACCCGGCTTCGGCTGTACCCAGGCTTCGGCGAAGTCGTTCAGCTCGCCCCAGAGCGCGCTGACCACGACGACGCGTGCCTTGCCGCCGACGTTGGTATCCTTGACGCGCAACCCGAAGACGTTGTGGCTGGAGTCAAGGTCGTCGGCGACGACGAGCACCGTCTTCGAAGTGGCGATGCGCGTGCCGTCGGCTGGCAGCGCCTCCGACCCGAACGCCTCGCGCAGCGTCTCGGCTGCCGCGCGCGTCACGGCGGCGGTGCTCGTGTCGACGCTGTTCGTGCCGACGATCGCGCGGGCGATCTTGCTCAGCAGGTAGTTCTCCTCGTTCGTGGCCAGCGGCGAGCCCAGGAAGCCGATCGCCTCCGGGCCGTGCTCTTCTCGCACCTGCGCCAGCCGCGCGACGGTGAACTCCATCGCCTCGTCCCAGTTCGCTGCGTCCTGCCCGCCATTACGCTTGATCAGCGGCTGACCGAGGCGCACGCCCGGCTTGACGGCGTCGTAGTGGAAGCGGCCGCGGACACATACCTGCGTCGCGCTGACCGGGTTCGCCGTCTCGTCCGGGCGGACGATGACGCCGCGCCCCTTCTTCGCGCCGAGCGAGATCGAGCAGCCGACGGAGCACTGCGTGCAGGTCGTCGCCGTCCACCGCTCCGTCTGCGTGGCGCTCCACTTGTTCGGGTGCTCCATCAGCGTCGCCGTCGGGCAGACGTCGATGCACGAGCCGCAAAAGTCGCAGTTCGATGCGTCCACTGCGCCGTCAGCGCCGAAGGCGATTCGAGTCGAGGGGCCGCGGCCGGCCAGCGTGATCGCGCCCGTGTGGCGGATCTCGTCGCAGGCGCGGACGCAGCGGGTGCAGATGATGCACATCTGCGGGTCGAACTCCAGGAAGGGGTTGCCCTGGTCGGGCGCCGGCTGCTCGAGGTTGTAGTAAGTGCGCTCGTCGCCGTCCCACGGCTCGTAGCCGGCCATCTCCAGCTGCTCGCAGGTCGTCTGCAGCTCGCAGCGGTAGTTCTTCGAGCAGGTCAGGCAGCGGTGGGTGACGGCGTCGTCCCGCAGACAGGTGTCGCCCGGCTTGCACTTAACCACGCGGTGGCAGGTCAGGCAGCGGTCGGAGTGGTACGACATGATCAGCGAGAGCACAGCCTGCCGCGTCGAGTTCAGCTCGGGTGCCTGTGTGCGCACGATCATGCCGTCGGTGACCTTCGAAGTGCACGATAGCTGGAACCCGCGCGCGCCTTCGATCTCGACGATGCAGGTGCGGCAGCCGGCGTAGGGCGGCAGACCGTCGACATAGCAGAGGTTGGAGATGAACGTGCCCTGGTTCTTGATCACCTCGACCAGCGGCGCGCCCTCGGCCGCTTCGATGTCGACGCCGTTGAGGTTGATCGTGGCCACGGGTGGCTACTTCACCCGGTCGCGTTCGACTGGCTTGCCGATGTGCAGCGGGATCTCGTCCTCAAGTGGCGCCTTCTTGCCGTTCGGATAAGTGTGGTCGTGCCCGTGCAAGTGCTTCTGCGCCATCTCCGTCAGGGCGTGCTTGTCCCGGTAGAGGCTTTCCCAGACGTAGGTGACGTCGTCCAGCGGCCCGCCGGCCTGAATCGCCTCGTACGGGCAGGCCTCGACGCAGAGGCCGCAGTACATGCACAGCCGGAAGTCGATCTCGTAGCGGTCGATGTTTAGCGCGCCGTCTTCGCGCGGCGAGGTCTGCACCAGGATGCAGCCGTCGGGGCAGGCCTGCGCGCATGTGGAGCAGCCGGTGCAGCGCTCCTCGAACCAGAGCAGGTTCGTGCGGGCATTTACGGGAACGGCGCGGACCTCTTCGGGGTACTGCATCGTGACCGGGCGGCGGGTCAGGTAACGCAGCGTCACCGATAGCCCCTTAGCGATTCCAGTACCGAACAAGACGCCTTAGCTCCCTCTATCGGGGCCACGGAGCCCCGCACGTCCGATTGTAGGGAGGCGTTAGCGCTGTTTCAAGTGAATTTCATCACGAAGCGTGCCTGGCCCCAGTCCGGTGGTAACATGGGCCGATCTGCACGCCCCGGAAGAAAGGTACACGAATGATCCGCATGTTCGTCCGCCACAAGGTCAGCGACTACGCCGCGTGGCGCAAGGCCTACGATGACTTCGACGCGACCCGCAATAGCATGGGTGTCACCGGCCACGCCATCTTTCAGGCCGCCGATGACCCCAACGACATAACTGCCTACCACGACTTCGAATCGCTCGAGAAGGCGCAGGCGTTCGCCGGCAGCAACGAGCTGCGCGAAGCGATGGGCAACGCCGGCGTCGCCAGCCCGCCCGATATCTGGTTCGCGAACCCCGCGTAGCGCGGTCCGCCGTCTAGCCTGCGCGGGTTGCCGCGGTTAGGTGTCGCGCCTCGTCCAGCGGCTCGAAGTAGGCGCCGCCGATCGCCAGGACGCCGCGCTGCGGGATCATGAAGTCGCCCAGGTGCGCCTGCTTGGCGAGCGGCCCCGGCTCCCCCATGTCCTCGCCTGCCAGCGACGCCCTGCTCGACGCCACAACCCAGATACGTCTTGGGTTGGCGATGAACTGCTGGCGGTTCGGCGCTGAGCCGAAGAGACGTAGCTTGCCGGCCCCCAGCAACGGCCCTGCCACGCGAGCCATCACGCCCAGCACGAGCCTGCTCTTCCAGAGCGGCTCCGGCATGACGGCGCCCAGCGCGTTCATCAGCCGCGTCGCCGGCGTCGCCTTGAGCGTCGCCTCCCAGCGGAACTCCTCCGCGGGCATCTCCGCGACGAGTCTGTGCGATTCGGGCCAGCTGACGCGTATCTCCGTCTGCTTGAAGCCCGCGACGGCGGCTCCGAAGAAGCGGTTGCACGAAGACATCGCCTCGACGTCCGAGTAGAAATCCCAGCGGCCGTCCGGGTCGCGGTGCCACACCGAGAAGTAGCCCGGCCCGATTGACGATGCCGGGAAGCGCCGCAACCCCAGGACGTGACCGGACGCGAACGGGAGGCCCATCACTCCGTATCCGGAGAAGGCCTCTTCGTGCTCGTCTTCCGCGACGCGGGCGCTTTCCGCGCGCAGTGCGTACTCTCGTGGCTCCATCAGAATGCTGGCAGTATAGCAGCCGGGCGTATCGAGGCTAGCTGCTGCCCGGCGCGATCGGCCGCGTAGTCTTCGCCAGCCGGCCATGGATGTCGACATGCGGGAGCAGGCGGTCCAGCCACGACGGCAGCCACCAGTTCCAGCGCCCCGCCAGCTGCATCAGCGACGGCACAAGTACCAGGCGCACGAGCGTCGCGTCCAGGAAGACGGCGAAGCCCAACCCGATGCCGAACTCCTTCACAACGCGCTGATCGCTGAATGCGAACGTCAGGAAGACGGCGACCATGATCGCCGCTGCCGCCGAGATCACGCGCGTCGTCACGGAGAGCCCGCGTGCCACCGCCTCCGTGTTGTCGCCGCTGGCATCGTACTCCTCGCGGATGCGGCTCACGAGAAACACTTCGTAGTCCATCGACAGGCCGAACAGCACGGCGAAGAGCATCATCGGCAGGAACGCTTCCACGGGCCCCTCGCGGGCCACGCCGAAGACTCCCCCCAGCCACCCCCACTGGAAGATCGCGACCAGCACTCCGAACGAGGCGCCGATCGAGATCAGGTTCATCAACGCCGCCTTGAGCGGCACCAGGATCGACCGGAACACGACTACGAGCAGCACGAAGCTCAGCGCGATGACGGCGCCCAGGAAGTACGGCAGACGGTCGCTCAAGTGCTCGCCGACGTCGATGAACGTCGCCGTCGATCCGCCGACGAGCGGCCTCGCTCCCGGTTCTGCGTACTCCCTACCCAGCGCCGATCGCAACTCGTGGATGAGGGTCACGGTGGCCTCGTCCTGAGGCGCCGACTCCGGGATCACAGTGACGACCGCGGCGCTCTGGTCGCCGTTGAAGACAACGGGCCCGGCGTTGTCGACGCCATCGACCGTCGCCAGGAAGTCCGACGCCTCGCCGACGTGTGCGCCTGCGGCCGGATCGTCGATCCTGAAGCCGACGACGATCGGGCCGTTCGTGCCCGGCCCAAACCCGTCCGAAATCAAGTCATAGGCGCGGCGGGACGTAAACGACTCCGGGTTGTTTCCGGGGTCGGAGATGCCCAGGCGCAAGTCCAGCACCGGCGCTGTCAGGAGCAAGAGCACCGCGGCCGCGCCGGCCAGGCAGACGACGGGATGGCGCTGCACGATCCGGCTCAGCCGGTAGCCGATCCCGGTGTCGGCTTCGGCCGCGGGCGCCGCCAGGAACGGTATCTGCAGGCTGTTGATCACCGGGCCCGCGTAGCGCAGGATCGCCGGCATTACGAGGACCGCGATCGCCACCGTCGTCGCCACCACCAGCGCGGCCGCCGTACCCACCCAGCCGATGCTGGCGATGCCGGAAGCCCACAGGCCGAGCAGCGCGATGACGACCGTGCCACCGGCGAAGAAGACGGAGCGCCCCGCCGTAGCCGCCGCGACCACCGCGGCGTCTTCGCTCGAAAGGTCCTGCGATTTGGCCTCCCGGAAGCGCGTGGAGATGAGCAGAGCGTAGTCGATGCCAACGCCGATCCCGATCATCGCGACGAACTGCGTCGTCCAGCTCGGCAAGCCCACGACGGATGTGACCAGGCCGATCATGAAGAAGCCGGAGCCCAGGCCCAGCAGCGCGGTGAGGATCGGTAGGGCCATCGCCACGACGGAACCGAAGGCGATCAGCAGGATGACGACGGCCGCGCTAAGGCCGATGACCTCGGAGCTGCCGGATGGTTGCCGCTCAGCAACTTGTGCCACCGGCCCACCCGCTTCGACCTGCAACTCCTCGCTCGACGTCTCCTTCGCCAGGGCGATCAGCGCCTCCGCGCTCGCCGGCTCTATCTTGTTTGTCTGCTCCACGTAGCGGACGTCGATGCGGGCGACGGTGCCGTCCTCGGAGATCGCATCCGCCGCTTCGTACGGAGATGAGACGGCGGCAACCTGCGGCAACTGCTCGATCTCGCCGATCAGCGCAGCCACTCGTTCCTTCGTTTCCGCGTCTTCGACGCCGTCCGCGGAGTGGACGACGATGTAGCCGGAGTCGCCGGCGGTCGCGGGGAAGCGATCTTCGAGAAGGTCGAAAAGCTCCTGAGACTCCGAGCCCGGGATCGAGAACGCGTCCCCGAAGTCGCCCCGGAGCGAACTCCAGAGCGAGGCCAGCACCGCCAGCGCCACGAGCGTGCTGAGCAGCACCAGCCGGGCGTGCCGGTAGGCGAAGCGCGGCCAGCGCTCGAACAGGAGCGACTCTTTCCTCAAGCTTCCTCCGGGGCTAGCGAAGACCGCCGGTGGGTGACGGCTCTTCCGGGCGTAGCGGGGCGACGATGGGCTCTAGCTCGTTGGCCTTCAGCACCTTGGCGAGCGCCAGCGTGATGAAGCGGGCTTCCTTGGGCGATACATGGGCGGCGAAACGGTCTATCAGGATCCTGGTGACCGGAGCCTTGACCCTCTCGAACAGGGCGCGGCCGCTGTCCGTCAGCGTCACGTACACTGCCCGGCGGTCCTCCGGCGACGTCCCCCGCTGCACGAGGCCGGCCTCCTCCAGTCTGTCGACCAGGCGGGTGGCGCCGCTCTTGCTGCGCAGCGTCAGCCGGGCGAGATCGGTCATCTTGATCCGCTCGTCTGGCGCCTCGACCACCTCGATCAGCACCTCGATCCAGTCGAACGGTATGTCCTCCTGCTCCGCCACCTGCTTGCCGACGACGTCCATGACGGCCCAGCGCACGCGGCCGATGGCGCGCAGGGCGTCGATCGCGTCGGAGTACTTCAGGAGTTCTTCTGGCAGTTCCACGGTCAGATAGTACCGCACGATAGTTGCAGGCGCAACTATCTCGGATGCAACCAATCCTGCGGCGAAGAAGAGGGGCGGCACATCGTGCCGCCCCTCTGGTCGTTACTCTGGGTCGTGCTACCCGGCGGGGACGACGAACTCGCCGCCGGCGGCCTGGTTGGAGCTCTGCTTCTTCGTCTTGACGCCCTTCGTCGTCCAGAACGCCTCCGCGAAGTCGTTGACCAGGTCAAGCAGCTTGTTCGCCGCGTCAGCGTCTATCTTCTGGCGCGCGGCGGATGCCGCCTTCATGATGCCGTCCGTGATCTCGCCGATGTTCTCGGGGCTGTTGTCCGGCTTGAAGAAGTCGCCGCGGATGATCCGCACCTCGTGCTTCACCAGCTCGGCGGCCTCTTCCTTGGCCGTCGTGTAGCGGACGAGCGCGTGCATGTAGTTGTTGCGCGAGACCGGGTCCATCGCCGGCGGCTCCATCGCTTCTATCAGCTGGTTCATGCGCACGACGGTCAGCGCGGCGATCTGCGCGTAGTGCGGATCGTAGATTCCACACGGTACGTCGCAGTGGGCGGATGCCTCTTCCAGCGGGAAAAGGCGGTTCACGAGGGCAAATGTGGACTTGAGCATGCGGGGTCCTCCTTCTTGGTTGGGGCTGGCGTCCGCCGGGGCGGGCCTTCCAGGCGCGCCGGCGCGACTCGAAGTAGAATTTACTACAGTCTAATATGTCCCGAAAGTCTTGTCGCCGCATTCTGCGCCTGATCTCGGCCGTTCCCGGCCTCTACGCGCTCGTCGCTTTCGCCTGCGCCCGGCGCGTTCGCATCGACGGCCGCAGCATGTCGCCGGCGCTCCTGCCGGGTGAGCGCGTCCTCTTCGATCGCCTCGCCTTTGCCCGGCATCGTCCGCGAACGGGCGATGTAGTGCTCGTGCAGCACCCGGACCGGCCCGGACAGCGCCTCGTCAAGCGCATCACGGCCTTGCCGGGCGACGCTGCCCGCGGGCGTACGCTGGAACGCTGCGAATACTGGGTGGAGGGCGATAACACCGTTGCCAGCACGGATAGCCGCGCGTTCGGGCCCGTCAGCCGGCGCCATCTCCTTGCACGCGCCTGGCTCGTCTACTGGCCACAGGACAACTGGCGTCGCCCGTAGCGCGGCAGGCACCCGTTATATATGCGCGGCCGAGAGGTTTACGTAATAGTGCCCGTTCGCGGGGGTACCTGATTTGCGCCCGAACGGGTAGACTTAGTCCCACTCGCTCACAGGGGAGGAACTTTGCGCACATTCCTGAGGAATACATTAGGCCCGGCCGGCGCCGCACTACTCGTGGCGCTGGCGCTTCTCGTGTTCCTCTCGGACCGTACCCCTCCCTCGGCCGATCAGGCGTTCGCCGGTGACTCAGTCAATTGTGGCACTCCAATTACCGGCGGTGGTGCCGCGGTGGCTCCCTCACCCAACTGGGGCTCGCCGGGTGACATCATAGGAGTCAACATCACCGTCCCGATCGCCGACGGGACTCAAGACCAGCCTCTCCAGATCATCTGGGGCAGCATGTCGGGCGCACAGGTTGGGGCCGGGGTCATCCCGCTGAACAGTACCTCCGCTACCAACATCCCCTTCGTCGTTCCCACCGTGTCACCGGGAAACTACAACGTGATTGTTTGCTGGTTATACTCCGAGGAAGGCCCGATCTGGTTCTACGACACGTTCGTGTTCACGGCCCTCAGCGCACCGACGGACACGCCCGCTCCGGCTCCGACGGACACTCCAACGCCCGCTCCAACCGACACGCCGACGCCCACACCGACGCTCGCGCCGACGAATACACCGGCAGCGTCTCTGCAGTGTCAGGTTCTCGCCCCGGTCACGGACCAACCGGGCGAGGCTTGCATCAGCCTCACGCCAAAGGCCGCCACGAACACCGTCGGCGAAGATCATACGGTGATCGCCACCGTGACTGTGGATGGACTGCCGTGGCCCGGTGTCTGCCTCTACATCGTAGTCATACAGGGGCCGGGCATGGGTGAGCACATCACGGGCTTCACCGACTCTGCCGGTGAGCTTCGCCTGACGTATACGGGCAGCGGGCCCGGCACCGACATGATCGGCACCGAGGCCGCTCTGATCTCGAGCTCTTGCTCGGGGTTCATCGCCCCGTGCCTGGCGAGTCCCGCATCCTGCGTCGACATCTTCTTCAACAACCCTACCTGCGATGGCGCGCCTGATGACCAGTGGCTCTGCGACTACGGGACAAAAGAATGGCAAGCGCCAACAGCGACGCCGAGTCCCACTCCCACACCGACCGCGAGTCCCACTCCCACACCGACGCCGCCGCCGCCGCCGACGCTCGTGCCGCCGCTCACGACTACGCCCGCGCCGACGCACACGCCCACGCCAACGGCGACCGCGCCGGTCGCACCGACAGCCACGCCAACGCCGACCGCGACGGCGACACCGACGGCCACACCGGCGACGGGCGCGACGGCCCCACCGGCGACGCAGACCTTCGCCTCGCCAACTGCGGTCTCCGCCAACGCGACGCCGGTGCCCACCGCGCTCGCGGACGGTGGCGTCACGGGCACGCCGTCCGTCACGTCCGCGCCCACTCCAACGGCGCTCGCGGAGCAGGAACCGCCCGACGGCGATGGTGACGTCCCATCCGTGATCGCGGAGCTGGGCGGTGGCAACGACTCGCGTCCGGATCTCGTGCGCTCGGTCCCCAAACTGGGTGACCTTTCGGGCGACCTCGGCATCATCCTCACGAACATCGTGCTCGGCGGCGTCACGCTCGTCCTCATGCTGCTCACGGCCGAGATCTTCAACCAGACGATCGAAGAGAACGAGGGCGATATCAAGAAGTGGTTCGGACGCATCAGCGGGCCGCTGAAAGGCCTCTTCGGCGTCATCGGAGAGATGGGCCGCGTGATCACGGACGGGCGCGGGTTCGCGGGCATACTCGCGCCAATTGTGCTCCTGGCGCTGGCCGCGCTCCTCTACGGGCTGGAGGAGCCGGGCTACGGCATCAACGAAGAGAGCGTGGTCATCTTCGTCAGCTTCCTGGCGGCCTTCGCCGTCCTCACCTACGTCTACGACGGCGGCCAGCTGCTGATGACGAACAGCTACGGCATACCGGGTTCGATCAGGCTCTTCCCGGCTGGCATCTTCGTCGCCATCTTCTGCATCGCCGTCACGCGCCTTCTCGGCTTCCAGCCCGGAATCATCTACGGCTTCATCGCCGCCCATACGTTAGTGGCAGGCTCAGTGATAACCCGCGACCAGGAGGGCAGGCAGATCCTCTTCCCGGCGCTCGTGCTGCTTACGGTCTGCGCCGCCGCCTTCCTGCTCCTCGCCCCGGCTCGCAATCTGGCAACGGACAACAGCTCGCTCTGGGCCGCGCTGCCGGAAGGCGTCGCCGTCGGCATCTTCGTCGGCGGGCTCGAGGGCATGTTCTTCCAGATGGTGCCGATCAAGTGGATGGACGGCCACCGCCTGTGGGCCTGGAGCAAGCTCGTCTGGCTCGGCGTCACCGGTATCACCGCGTTCCTCTTCTGGCACGTCCTCCTCAACGCCGAGCGCGAGTCGTTCGACACGCTGAGCGAGACGACGCCGGCGATCGCGCTGCTGCTCATGGGCCTCTGCTTCGGTATGACGCTGGCGGCCTACCTCTTCTTCCGCATCAAGAACGCCGGCGCCGCCAGCCCCGCCTAGCGTGCCGCGCGGCGCTCGCCCACCATCATTCCGCTAGCCACACAGGCGTAGCTGCTCGTAGCCGCATGCCTTCAGGCCTGCCGGGGTGGGGTGGGGGGAGAGTGATCGCGCGCTAGCCCCGCCGCGCTGCGTCGCCGGGCAGTCGTGTATTCACCGGGCTGCCTCGTCCGGCGCTTCTTCCCCTTGTTGATCCGCCGATTCGGCGGCTTGGCTCTCGCGGAGCTTCGGTGCTGACGGCGTCCATGCCTTGAGCGGCTGCACGATCTCTCGGTAGAAGTTCATCAACAGTTCTGTTGCTTGGCCCGTAAATGACCCCTTGGTGCCAGACCTCTTGGTGCCCATGTCACCTGTCTGAGACACTACGAACCAGCGCGGGGGCTTGCGTGTGTCAGACGAGAGGAGCCTGTGCGGATCCTCGATCGCCTCCCAAAGACGGACGGACACTGGATACCGCTCATTCTTGTACCAGGCATCTACACGAAGATCGTCAGCGTCCTCCGGCAACTGCCTCAGCAGCCATCGAATTCGGGTTAGGGGCTTCCCTTCGCCGGGCGCGTCAACATCTACGCGAGCAGTCACGTTGCGGGCTCTAAGGGACGCAACGAGCGTGATGTCTCCGGCGGCGTTTTCGACCCGCAGGACGCCAGATAGATCGCCCGATTCGGTCAGCTGTTCCGAGAGAAACGTCCGGCGCGCGTCTGGGTCGGATTCCTTCCGCGACAGCACTTGCTTTACCTTTACGCCAAGTCTTCGCGACAACGACAGAGAAAGATATTGGATGAACTGTTCCCAGCGGGTTACGACGTCCGCTACACCCTCGTCACTCGGCCGTAGCAATCCTAATTCTCGTGCGCCGTCGCGGACTCGGACCCAGTGAGGACCCATGTCCTCGAATTGCATCGCGCCAGATTGCGGATTCTCTAAGTACGCGATCAGTTCGCCAAGTATCCATTCCTGATCGGGGTCCGAGACGCCTCGGAAGTCTTGCTGGATGAGCGCCTCTGTTGTTACTGCAACCCAGGAGTAGTGATGAAGGTCTACCTTCTTCGTCTTGCTCTTCGATACTGGAAGCGGGTGGCTGTCCACCGCCGTGTTCATCTCGTTCGATATCGTGAGCACCGCGTCGAAGCCCTCATCCCTTGCCAGATCGAGGTAGGCTTCGACTTGCTTCAAGTCCAGGGTATTACCGCCAGTCTTGACCTCGACGAACGCCTTCCACTCCTTGCTCCCCCGGCGAATAACGATCGCGCCGTCGGGGCGCACCTTTGCCCCGTCCTTTGTGTCGAACGGCGTCTCTATGTAAGCGTCAAGCTTGCCGGCTGGGGCACCGGTTCTCTTCAGCAACGCCCGTGAGAACTCCGGTACTGCCGTCATCACGGAGAGCAGTGCGGATGTCGCTCGTCTTTCCCTCTCGTCAGAGCCCTTGATGCCTGACGTTGGGATCAGTCGCGCCGGGAGCCACTTGTCCTCGATCTCGGTCGTGCTAGTAGCGTGACGGTTCATGGTTCCCCCCCCTTGAAGCTGTGGTGGGGTGCATGATGAACGTCGTCTGCCGTGACGTCAAGCGAGCGCCGAACGCCGCTAGCCGCGCCGTGCCGCGCGGCCCGGCAGCGTCTCCGACGCCTCAGCCGGCGTCAGCGCGATCAGCGGGTCGTCCGGCGCACTGGCGGCCTCGCCGCCATCGAACGCCGAGACGTCGATCGTCTCGCCGTAGCGCTCCTCGATCACCTTCGCGCCTTCTTGCAGGAGTGCGCTCATGAACTCGGACTCGGAGACAGTGCGCACCACCTCTCCCTTGCGGAAGATCGCCCCCCGGCCCTTGCCGGCGGCGAGGCCGATGTCGGCGTCGCGGGACTCCCCCGGGCCGTTCACCACGCAGCCCATCACCGCCACCGTGATCGGCTTGCCGATCGACTTGAACGTCTCTTCGACCTTCTTCGCCAGCGGGATCAGGTCGACCTCGATGCGGCCGCAGGTCGGGCAGGCGACGATCGTCGGCCCCCGCATGCGGATGTTGAGCGACTTCAGGATGTCCCAGCAGACGGGCAGCTCTTCTTCCGGATCGGCCGCCAGCGAAACCCGGATCGTGTCGCCGATGCCTTCCGCCAGCAGCAACCCGATGCCGACCGCCGAGCGCACGGTGCCGGCGCCCGGCGTGCCTGCCTCCGTCACGCCCAGGTGCAGCGGGTAGGGCACGCGCCCGGCCATCTCGCGGTAGGCGGCGACCATCGTCGGCACGTCGAACGCCTTGAGCGAGATCTTGATGTCCTCGAAGCCCATCTCCTCCAGGATGCCGATCTCCCAGAGGCCGGCGTCCACCATCCGTCTCTGCTTCGCCGGCGGCAGCTCGCCATCGGCCAGGGCAGCAATCGGGGGCAGCGAGCCCTCGTTCACGCCGATGCGGATCGAGATCCCCCGCTCCTTCGCCGCCTTCACCACTTCGCGCACCTTGTCCGCGTCGCGGATGTTGCCCGGGTTGAGTCGCAGGCCGTGAATGCCGCCCTCAATCGCGGTCAGTGCCAGGCGGTGGTCGAAGTGAATATCGGCGATCAGCGGCACCGGCGTCTTCGCCACGATCTCCGGGACGGCGGCCGCGGCGCGCCTGTCCGGGACGGCGATGCGCACGATCTCGGCGCCGGCGTCACCAAGGCGGGCGATCTGCTCAATCGTCGCCCTGGCGTCGGCAGTGTCGGTGTTCGTCATCGTCTGTACGATGACGGGAGCGTCGCCGCCGACCTGCACGTCGCCGACGTGCACCGGCCGCGACTTGCGCCGCTCGCTAAGGGGTGTGGGCTCGTCAGTCAGTGATCTCTCCCTCCGGCCAGAGCGGCAGCGCTACTCGAAGAGGCTTCCGCCGCTGATGAGCCTGGCGACGTCGAAGTAGGTCACTACGACTGCCATGGTCAGGATAAGCGCCAGCCCAATAAGATGCACGAGGGCTTCCTTCTCCGGCGCGATCCGTTTGCCCCTCCGCGCCACCTCAAGCAGCACGAAGGCGGTACGACCTCCGTCCAGCATCGGCAACGGCAGCATGTTGATGATCCCGAGGTTGATCGAGAGCAGAGCCGCCAACTCCAGGATCGGTGTCCACCCCGACTCTTCCACCACCTCGCCCGTCGCCTGCGCGATGCCGACCGGGCCGGCGAGGTCCGGGCCGCTGCCGCCCTTGAACATCATGATCACTTGGTTGCGGGCCAGCGTTAGCGTGTCCCACGTCGCCGTCCAGCCTTTGGGGAACGACTCGAAAAAGCCGTACTTCTCCGTCTCATAGCACTGATCGGGTCGCCCCTCCCCCTGGCAGACCGCCGATCCCGCCACAAGGTTGTGGATACGGATTCCCGTCGGGCCCTGCCCGTCTGGTGGCGTCCAGCGTGCCTCCACCGGCACTTCCACGATGCCGCTCCCGCCGCCGAAGAAGTCGCGCTGTACCTCGAAGTCCAGCGTGTCCCCGAGGTTGAGCCGGATCACGCGGCTGGCGTCGACGGTGTTCTTGATCTCCTTGCCGTCGATCGTGACAATCTCGTCTCCGGCGAGCAGGCCCGCCGCTTCCGCCGGCGAGTTCTCCTCCACGACGTCGATCACCACGGGCCCGACCGGCGCTTGCCGCGGCAGCATGAAGAGGATGGCGAACAGCAGGACGGGCAGCGCGAAGTTCATCGCGGAGCCCGACGCGAGGACGATGATCCGTTTCCAGGCGGCCTGCGCGGCCAGACTCTGCGGGTCATCCGGGTCTTCTTCGCCCAGCAGGCGCACGAAGCCGCCCAGCGGCAGCCAGTTGATCGAGTAGATCGTGTCGCGCCAGGTGAAGCCCCAGGCGCGCGGCGGATAGCCGATGCCCGCCTCCAGCACCTTGATGCCGAACATCTTGGCCGTGAAGTAGTGGCCCAGCTCGTGGATGATGATCAGCACCATGAGCATCCCGACGAACGGCAGGATGTAGTTCAGCAGGATATCCATATATCTACTCTAGTACGCCTCTCGCTAGGAACAACGTTGCTTCACTCTATACGATCTTGCTCCGGCCCCGGTCTTACGCCTTCGCCCGCACCCAGTCCTCGGCGAAAGCGCGCGCCCGTCGGTCCGCTTCCACCACTTCTTCCAGCGACGGGTCCGCGACGTGGCGGTCGGCGGAGACGGTGTCCTCGATCGCCCGCGGGATGTCGGCGAAACCGATGTGCCCCGTGATGAAGTGGCCGACGGCGACCTCATCGGCGGCCGCCAGCGCCGCCGGCGCCGTGCCGCCGCGCCGTCCCGCCTCCAGCGCCAGCGCCAGGCATGGGTAGCGGTTTGCGGTCGGGATTCCGAACGTCAGCGTACCGAGCGTTTTCAGGTCCAGACGGGGCACGCCCGCGCCGGGAAGGCGGTCGGGGTAAGTCAGTGCGCACTGTATTGGAAGACGCATGTCCGGTACCCCCAGTTGCGCCTTTACCGAGCCGTCGATGAACTCTACGAGCGAGTGGATGATGCTCTCGCGGTGCAGGAGCACATCGATCCGCTCGTACGGAATGTCGAACAGCCAGCGTGCCTCGATGCACTCCAGGCCCTTGTTCAGGAGCGTCGCGCTGTCAACCGTCACCTTCTTGCCCATCTGCCAGTTCGGATGGCGCAGCGCTTGCTCCGCCGTTACGCGTTCCAGCTCATCCGGCGGCACGTCGCGCAGGGCGCCGCCGGAGGCCGTGATGATCAACCGGTCGACGGACTCCGAAGCCTCACCCCACAGGCACTGCCAGATCGCCGAATGCTCCGAGTCCACCGGCCGCAGATCGGCGCCGTGCCGCCGCGCCTCCTCCGTCACGATCTGGCCGGCCATCACCAGCACTTCCTTGTTCGCGATGGCGATCGCCTTGCCCGCGCGCGCCGCCGCCAGCGATGGCCCGAGCCCCGCCGCGCCCACCGTCCCCACGACGACGACGTCGACGTCCGGGTGCGCGGCCATCTCTTCCATGTCCGCCCACTCGGCTCTGAGTGGCCCGCTGCCGATCCGCTCGCGAAGGTAGTCCGCCTCGCGGTCGGAGCAGATCAGCGCCGGCTGGAACTCGCTCGCCTGCTCCTCCAGCAGCGTGACGTTGCGTCCAGCGCTCAGCGCGACGACGCGGAAACGGTCCGGGAGAGCGCGCATGACGTCCAGCGTCTGCCGGCCGATGGAGCCGGTAGAGCCGAGAATAGCGACGCCGGTGGGTCTCATTGCGAGGTGGGAAGAGGTTGGCGCGAGAATCGGGTCTTAGGGCGACCCGGACGGGTCAAAGAACGACCCATATCGCGAAATAGTATACCAGAGGCACCGTGAACAGCAGCGAATCCAGCCGGTCCAGGAAGCCGCCGTGACCGGGCACAAGCTCGCTCGTGTCTTTGACGCCGGCGCCGCGCTTGATGTGCGATTCGACAAGGTCGCCGAGCACTGCCGCCGTCGGCAGCACCGCCCCGAGGAGAGCCGCCTCGCCTATCGACATTGGCAAGTCGAGCACCTCGGCGATCACGATCACGCTGGCGAGGCCGCCGGCGAGGCCCGCGGCTGTCCCCTCCAGCGTCTTGCCCGGGCTGATGCGCGGCGCTATCTTCCTCCGCCCGATCAGTCGGCCCACACCGTACGCGAACGTATCCGTCGCCCACGTCCCCAGGATCGCCAGGAACACCCACTTGCCGTCCCCGTCTAGGTCGCGAAGTGGGACGAAATGCGCGCCGAGGAAGCCGATGTAGGCGACGGCTACTGGAACGCTCATCCAGGCAAATCTGCGGTACGACAGAGGCCGGTTCCGGACTATTGTGGAGACTAGGTAGAGAGCGATGATGCCGCAGATCACACCAATCTCATCGTCTAGTCGACCCGCCCGCGACACGATCAGGGCGATCCACGCTATCGCCAGAAGCTGCCAGAGAGTTGGTCTCCAGAATGGCCTGGTCAGGCCCTCGTGAGTCGACACTATTGCGCAGAACTCGAATGCGGCGACCGCGAGGATGATCGCGACAACAATATCGTAAACGGTGCCGCCGAGCAGGATGAGTCCCGCGATTACCGGTATGCCTATGGCCGCTGTGATCAGCCGCTGCGCGAGCATGCCGCGCGGTTACGCCCCGTTGTGGACGTTCTGGTAGGGCGACGCCGCCCCGTTGGTATGAGCGTGTCCGTTTGAAGCCGCCGCGTCGGTCTCGTCCGGCAGGAGGCTGCCGAAGCGTCGCCGCCGGAGGCCGTAGGCGGTCAGGACGTCGTCCACGTGCTTCACGCCGAAGTCCGGCCAGTAGTCGTCCACGAAGAAAAGCTCCGAATACGCCCCCTGCCAGAGCAGGAAGTTGGAGATACGCACCTCGCCGGCCGTGCGGATGATCAGGTCGGGGTCGGGCAGGCTGTTCGTGAAGAGGTAGCGGGAGAAGAGCGCATCGTCGATCTTCTCCGCCGGAACGCCGTCCGCGACGATCGCCCTCACGGCCTCCAGTATCTCCGCCCGGCCCCCGTAGTTGAATGCGATCGCGAGCGTCATGCCGTCGTTGTGCTTCGTCAGTTCGATCGCCTCGCGCACCTGCTTCTGCAGGCCCTCCGTCAGCGGCGAAAGGTCTCCCAGGTGTACGAGCCTGATTCCGTTCTCGTGCAGGTTCCCCAGTTCGCGCTTGAGGAACATCGAAAGCAGGCGCATCAGTCCCCGCACTTCGTAGCGCGGGCGGTCCCAGTTCTCCGTCGAAAAGGCGTACAGCGTCAGGTACGAAACGCCGTAGTCACTGAAGCGTTCGATGATCTGGCGGATGTTCTCCGTGCCGGCGCGGTGCCCGAAGAGCCGCGGCTTGCCCCGCTGTCGTGCCCAGCGGCCGTTGCCGTCCATGATAATGGCGACGTGCGGCGGTACCTGCTCCAGGAGTCGCAGCGGTGGCGCCTGTGGGGCCGTCTTCTTGCGGGGGAGACGAAGAGATGGGGCCATATTTCTCACCAGTATAGAACGTGAAAGGGTCAGCCGCGATTCGGCCTGCGGCTCAGACGGTCAGGACTTCCTGCTCTTTCTCCTCGCCTACCAGGTCTACCTCTGCGATGTGCTCATCCGTCACCTTCTGCAGGTCCACCTCAGAGCGGTGTAGCTCGTCCTGCGAAAGATCGTGGTCGTGCTCCAGCTTCCGCAGATGGTCGTGCACGTCGCGCCGCACGTTGCGCACCGCCACGCGCGCGTCCTCGACTCTCGCGCGCACTTGCTTCGCCAGCTCCTTGCGCCGCTCCTCCGTTAGCGGCGGGATCGTCAGGCGGATCACCTGGCCGTCGTTCGATGGCGTGAGGCCGATGTCCGACTTGAGGATCGACTTCTCGATGTCGCCGACTGCGCCCTTGTCGTAGGGTTGGATCAAGATCATCTTCGGGTCCGGTGTGCTGATCGTGGCCAGCTGGTTCAGCGGGGTGGACGTGCCGTAGTAGTCGACCTTCACGTTTTCCACGATGCCAACGCTGGCGCGCCCGGTGCGCACTGCCGCCAGATCGTGTTGCAGCGCTTCGACCGCGCCGTGCATTCGCGATCTGGCATCGCCAAGCTGTTCTTGCGTCATCGTCCGTTCCTTTCACCCACGCTTACGTACTGGTCGCCGATGCCTCTTGAAGCGCCGACTGATCGCCGCTCACCAGCGTTCCGATCTCTTCGCCGGCGGCTGCGCGCACGATGCTGTCCTCGCCGCGCAGATTGAAGACCAGGATCGGCAGATCGTTCTCCATGCAGAGGGTTAGCGCCGTGGCGTCCATCACCTGCAGCCGCAGGTTCAGCGCATCGAGGTAGGAAAGCTTAAGGAAGCGCTTTGCTGAGGAGTCCTCGTGCGGGTCAGCCTCATACACGCCGTCCACGTTCTTCTTCGCCATCAGGAGCACGTCGGCGTCGGTCTCAACCGCGCGCAGGGCCGCCGTAGTGTCGGTCGTCATGTACGGGTTGCCCGTGCCCGCAGCGAAGAGGACGACGCGCCCCTTCTCCAGGTGCCGCATCGCCCGCCGCCGGATGTACGGCTCGGCGACCGACGTCACCGTGATCGCTGACTGCGTGCGCACGTCCACGCCGCTGCGTTCCAGTGCGTCCTGCAGCGCCAGGGCGTTGATGATCGTCGCCAGCATCCCCGCGTAGTCGCCTGTCGCCCGGTCCATCCCCGCCGCCTCAGCCGTGGCGCCGCGAAAGATATTGCCGCCGCCGACGACGATCGCCATCCGTGTGCCCGTCTCCTGCACCTTCTTCACCTGGCCGGCGATGGCGTTCAGCTTCCCGGTGTCGATTCCGTAGGGCAGGTCGCCCTGCAGCGCCTCGCCGCTGAGTTTCAGGAGTATGCGTTGATAGGGAGGATCCTTCGTCATGGCAGTAGGAGCCCCGGTTCAACCGGGGGAACGCACTGTGCGCAGTCTACAGGCAGCGAGGTGCCGTTGGCCAGCCCATCAGCGGCCGGCTGTCAGCGGATTCTGGGGAAACGGATGAACGGAGCGACTGTTCGAGGACGCGTTCGCTTATCCGTTCCGCGAATCCGTTGACAGTCTACCCGGTGGGGCAGCGCGCTGACGTCGCCTACTCGGCGCCCAGCTCGAAGCGGGCGAAGCGCTTGATGCGGATGTTCTCGCCCGTCTTGGCGATCGCTTCCTTCACCAGATCGCCGATCGTCTTCGACTCGTCCCGCAGGTACGGCTGCTCCAGGAGGACGACAGCCTTCGGGTCCTCGTCGCTGTCCTCGGGCAGGTCTTCTATCGAGACGTACTTCGGCTGCGTGCCGCCGACCTGCAGGGCGATCGCCGCGACCAGCTCTTTGAAGGCGTCGGTGCGCGCCACGAAGTCACTCTCGCAGTTGACCTCCACGAGCGCGCCGACGCGATGGTTGTGGTGGATGTAGGACTGGACGAGGCCTTCGGCGGTCTCGCGGCCCGCGCGCTTGGTGGCGGCGGCAAACCCGGCCTCGTTGAGGATCGTCTTCGCCTTTTCGATGTCGCCTTCGGCCTTCTCGAGCGCCTTCTTGGAGTCGAGCATGCCGGCGCCCGTCTGTTCGCGCAGTTTCTTAACGTCTTCAGCGGAAATTGCCATGTCAGGTGATGCTCCCGGGGAAACTAACTGGCTGGGTTACTCGGTCTTGCTGTCGTCCGCGGACGGGGCTGCTTCGGCTTCTTCCGCCTTCGCCTCGTTCGGGGCGGCTTCGGCCTTGCCCGCGGGCGTTTCTTCGGCGGCCGGTTGTTCGGCGGCTGCGGGCGCCTCGGCTGCGGGTTCCTCTGCTGCTGCGGGCGCTTCCTTCTCGGCGGCCGGTGCCGCGGTTTCCGCGGCAGGCGGCTCGGCCACCGGGGCCGGAGCGTCCGCCTCTGCTTCTGCCGCCGGCTTTTCGGCGTCAGCGGTGCCGGCTTCGGCGGCGGTCTCTGTGGCGCCCTCAGGGGTGGCGGCTTCGGTAGTGGCGGCCTCGGCAGCAGCGGCTTCGGCGGCGGCAGCCTCGGCGGCGGCAGCTTCGGCGGCCTCGGCAGCGGCAACTTCGGCGGCGGCCGCTTCCTCAGCGGCAGCGATGTCGGCCGGCGACTGCTCGTCCGGCGAGACGACGTAGCCCGTCTCCTTGTATGCGCTTACTTCGACGTCTTCGGCCTCAAGCGACGCCTGCTCGGCGAACTCGCGGGCCGTCAGGCCATCGAGTACGGAGTCGGCCATCAGGCTCGTGATCAGCTTGATGGAGCGGATCGCGTCGTCGTTGGAAGGGACCGGATAGTCGATGACGTCCGGGTCGCAGTTCGTGTCGACGAGCGAGACGATCGGCAGGTTGATGCGCAGCGCCTCGGCCACGGCGATGTACTCCTTCGTCGTATCGACCAGGAAGACCGCCGAAGGCAGCGCCGTCATCTCCTTGATCCCGCCCAGGTAGCGGTTCAGCCGGACGATCTCCTCTTCCAGCTTCAGGCGCTCCTTCTTCGGGTAGAACTCGAACTCGCCGCGCGCCTTGGCGTCTTCCATGCGCACGAGGTGGTCGATG
>JAJCYV010000040.1 GCA_029262695.1 Chloroflexota bacterium
CAATCAACAGGTGGCTTCCCGGGCGAACGTACAACGGATTGTTTTCCATTGTGACGTCCGTCAACGAGAGTATCCCTCCACACAGGAATCGCGCAGGTGTTGCAAGAAGCTCCGTCAGAACCTCTTAAGGATAGTGAACAGGCAAGCGAGTTGAGTCCAGCCGAGGAACATCACGGCGAGTCGATCTTTGCGAATGATGAACCGGCCGTAGTTGTGCAGCCAGCTGTTGGTGCGTTCGATCTTCCACCGATGACGATGGCGACGCAACGTACGTCCGTCTTGACGTTTCGGCTTCGTTCGGTTTTCACGATGCGGACAGATCAGATCGATGCTGCGAGCCGCCAACCGATCTCGCAGTTCGTCGCTGTCCGCGGCCTTGTCATAGATCAACTCGGCTTTCAGAGGTAATTCGACAACAGCGCTCTCGACGAGACGTTCCACATGCCGCACTTCGTGCTCATTCGCAGCAGTGATTACGACGCCCAACGGCGTCTGGTCGCCATCCATCAGCACAAGAGCGGTTGTGCCCGTCCCTTTGCGACCGGTTCCGACCAATTGCCCCCTTTTTTTGCCCGGCAAAACGTGCCGTCGGCGATCAGTTGGTTCCAGTCGATCCACCCGAGTTCGTCGCTCAGGTCGACCAGTCGCGACCAGACCTCGGCCAGCACTCCCGAATCGGTCCACTCCCGCAGCCGGCGACGGCAGGTGGACTCGGATGGGAAGCATTTTGGTAAATCTTGCCAAGGGCCACCGTTTCGTAGCAGCCACAACAAGGCTTCAAGAACAGTTCTGGGTGGAATTCTCGGGCATCCACCGCTTCGCGACGGAGCCTCCCAGGGAAACAGGTCTTCGATCAGAAACCATTGCTCTTCTGTGAGTTGCTTCAGGTCATCCGTCCTGGACGCCGCGTCATGTCGCTTCAGCTAACGGAAACACGCAGGCGTCAACATGGGCTGTGCCCTCCTTTCAGGAGAACACGGTATGCAACTCTTACGCCAATTCGTTCACTAAGCTACAGGTTCTGACGGAGCTTCACGTCATAATACGACGGGGCGTGTTGAAAAAGTCGGCATGTTGGCAAGCTGCGCGAGTTGAGCAATGTTGCTCCGGCGGTGTGAGAGCCAAAGAAACAGCCAGCAAAGAAACGCCTTCACCAACCGTTTCAGATTCTGCGCAGTGGCGCTCAGATAGGCCTGAATTTGGACCTTTGCTCGCCCACGATTCCGTGCCCGAGACAAACCATGGTTCTGTTTGGCCTCGGCAAATAATCCTTCGATCTTCCACATCCGCTCGGACAGTTTCTGCCGGAACACCGGATCGCGCATTCGCGTTTGCACTTCTTCAAACAGGTCTTGATCCAGGCTGCGGAGAACGAATCGCTGAGGAGACGTGCCGCGTGTTCGAGCTGGGCACGTTGACGATTGTGGACAGACCTGACAATCCCCCGACGAACTGACATACCGCTTGTGGTTCTCAATGATCGCGGGATTTGGATTCAGATGCTTTCCCTCCGGACACCGAAAGCGATCGTGGTCTTTTTCGTAAACGAGTCCGCTGGTCAGATACTTGCTGTTTCCGACGCGGCCGCTCCAAAGCGGAATGAAGGTTTGTTTGCCTTGCTCAGTCAATTCGCGAATGATGGCCGCCGAACCATAGCCACGATCCGCTATTGCTTCGTGAATCGTCAGCGAGTACCGCTCTTCGATCCGTTTGAGTTGCTGCAGGTAAGGCTGGTTGTCATGCCGCGCTCCGGTGGTGACGTGCGTGTCTAAGATCACGCGGCTGTCGGCGTCGATGCTCTGATGCACTTTGTACTTCAATTGTCGCGGACTTCCTCGCTTCTGGGCCAGTGTCGCATCGGGATCGGTGCGACTGGTGTGGGTCTGGTTCGAGATCTTACGTGTTGCCGGAGCCTCGATGGCTCTGGTCCGTCCCTCAAACGCTTCGGCTTCCTCGCGCGCCTGCTCGGGATCGTTGTGGACCAGCGAATCAAGCGAGGCGTTGGCTGCAATCAGGGTGGCGTCGGTCATTACAGAACACTTCTCTCTGACCAGGCCGTGTTGCTGGCACAGTTTCACAGTTTCGGTGAAGACCTGCTCGTGGATCACTTCTCCGTAGCGATCGCGGATGTTACTCAGTGACGAGTGGTCCGGCACCTTGTCTTCCAGAGACAGGCGGCAGAACCAGCGATAGGCCAGATTGCAATACACCTCCTCGCACAAGCGTCTTTGTGAGTCGATGCCGTAGAGGTAGCCCACCAGCACCATCCGGAAGTAGACAACCGGGTCGATCGAAGGCCGTCCTATTTCTTCCGCATAGCACGAGGCGGTGAGTCTTCGAACGAACGTTAAATCCAGGATGCGGTCCACCTCCCGGAGGAAGTGGTCGTCCGGCATGAAAGATTCCAGATCAATGACCGTCCTGGTCTTCGGCTCAAAGACATGCAATCCTTGCATGAGCGACCCCCAAGGTGGGAAACAGGGGTAATGTGAAGCAAAGCGAACCTGCCCATACCGCCAAACCGATGGACAGATCAAGAGGAATCAACCGCTGACCCGCTCAGACTGCGCCGACTTTTTCAACACGCCCGACCCATTGATGATTCGATGTGAGCTGGATCGCGGTGCCGAATCGGCGACTTCGATTCGAATATACCGATCGCTGTGGACCAATTTTCGAACCGTAAGCCTGCGTCCC
>JAJCYV010000041.1 GCA_029262695.1 Chloroflexota bacterium
GGCAATCCGGTGGTCAGGTACAGTGACCGCACCAACTTCGACCTGAAAGTGTTGCACTGCGGCGACGCCATCTGTAGCACTGGCAACGTCATTACTTCGCCGGACGCCTTCGGCAACGTCGGCGAATTCACGTCACTGGCACTGGACGGCAGCGGCAACCCGGTAGTCAGCTACGGCGAGGCTGCCTTCCATTCTGGCCTGAGGGTGCTCCATTGCGGTGACGCCAACTGTAGTTCAGGCAACGGCATCATCTCGCCGGACACCATGGGTCATGTCGGCTTCGACATGGTCGGCCTTTACCCGTCCCTAGCGCTGGATACAAGCGGCCACCCGGTCGTCAGCTACAGCCACGGCACCAACACTGAACTGAGGGTGCTGCACTGCGGCGACCCCAACTGCGGCGAACCCGCGCGCTCTACCCTCGATGTCACCGCAAGTAGCTATAACGTCGGCGCACACGCTGATATTCACCTCGTCCAGACGGTGGCAGGGAGCACTCCATATCCCGCCTCCGTCGAGATCAGGTTCCCCCGAGGTTGGCAGTTCAACGACTTGGGTTCGTGCACGCTGAGAGCGACTGGAACGGTGAAGGCGGCCGGTGGCACACTTCCCTTTTCGATTTACAGCTGTGACCCAAATCCTTTGAGATGGAGCGTTTCGTCCGCGCTGGGCGGCTCGAGCGCCACGCTCAGCGGTTCCGTCCTAGACGGGTACTCCCTTCTGTTTGACAACACTAGTCTGCCGTATAGTACGCCCCTCATTGTCGAACTAACCTTCTTCGGCGCGTCAGGAGACGGAACACCGTTGCTCACCAATCCTCCTAGTCCAGGCCTCTATCAATTCTTGCTCACGGAGATTCGTTCCCCGCTTCAGACTTCCGTCCTTAAGGACGTGGTTGACATCTGCCTGCGTGAAACGCCGGAGCCATGCCCCGCCGTTGGCGGAGAGGTCGTCCTACTGACTTCAGCGTCTGAGCCACGCGGCCGCGAGCGCAGCGTGGCGGCGCTGACCGTCGCTCTGGCGGCGGTTGGCGTGGCGGGCGTGTACTGGCACCGATACCGGCGGCGGGTGGGCTAGGGAGCCCTAGCCGGCCAGCGCGCGCTCGAGGCCGTTTTCGTAGGCGTCGCGGAGGTCCGCTAGCGGCAGGTCGAGGGGGCCGAGGCGGAAGTGGCCCTCCGCAGTCACGGTGCCGATGTACTCCAGCGGTACGTTCATGCTGGTGACGACGCCGACGAGGTCGTCGCGCTTCTCCGGCTTGACCGCGAGCACGATCCGCGACTGCGCTTCGCCGAAGAGAGCGGCGTCCAGCCGGTTGCCGACGACGGCGTTCGCGGCGTCCAGCCCGGCGTCCGCCGCCAGGCACATCTCCGCCAGCGTCACGGCGAGACCACCGTCGGAGCAGTCGTGCGCGGCGGTGGCGACGCCCTGCCGGATGGCGGCGAGGGCGGCGCGCTGCACCCGCTCCTCAAGCTGGAGGTCGATCTCCAGCCGGCCGCCGATCTTCCCGTGCTCCAGCCGCAGGTGCTCGCTGGCGCTGAGCGAATCCACGGCCTGCTCAATGCTGGAGCCGAGCACGAACAGCTCGTCGCCGGGCGAGGGCGCCATCGTGCAGTGCTCCGTCACGTCGCCGAGGATGCCGAGCATGCCGATGACCGGCGTCGGATAGACCGGCACGCCGTCCGACTCGTTGTAAAGCGACACGTTGCCCGAAATGACGGGCGTGCCCAGGGCGTCGCAGGCCTCAGCGATGCCATGGACGACGGCCTGCATCTGGTAGTAGACGTCGGGGCGCTCCGGGTTGCCGAAGTTGAGGCAGTCCGTGACGGCCACCGGCTGGGCACCGGCGCAGACGACGTTGCGCGCCGCTTCGGCGACGGCGATCGACGCGCCGCGATACGGATCGACGTGGCAGTAGCGGCCGTTGCCGTCGGTCGCGACGGCGATGCCGCGCTGCCGTGCGTCGGCGGGCGCCCCTTCGGCCGGGCTCAGGACAGGCTTGATGCGGAGGACGGCGGCGTCGGCGCCGGCCTCGACGACCGTGTTTGAGAGCACGCTCTGATCGTACTGACGGTGCACCCAGCGCTTGCTCGTGATGTTCGGCGCGGCGAGCAGGCGCAGGAGCGCGGCCCCGGCGTCGGCGACGTCGGGCAGGCCGATCAGGTCCAGCGACTCCATCTCGTACAGCTCCTGCGCCGGTTCGCCTTCGCGCGTGTACTCCGGCGCCTCGACGAGCAGCTCGACCGGCAGCGTACCGACTTCTTCCTCGCCGTCGAAGATGTGCACGAGCCTGTCGTCGGTGACGTGGCCGATGATCGCGGTCGGCACTTCCCAGCGCTCGAACAGCGCGGCGACGTCGTCCTCGTGTCCCTTGCGGACGATGATCAGCATCCGTTCCTGCGACTCCGAAAGCATCACTTCGTAGGGAGTCATGCCCTCTTCCCTGCGGGGCACCTTCGCAACGTCGATGGCGATGCCGGTGCCACCGCGGCTGGCGGACTCGATCGCGGAGGAGGTGAGACCGGCCGCTCCGAAGTCCTGGATGCCAGTGATCCAGTCGACGTGGTTGTGCGCCAGGTCGAGGCAGGCCTCCAGGAGCATCTTCTCAAGGAACGGGTTGCCCACCTGCACCGCCGGGCGCAGCTCCTCGAAGCGCTCACCGGGGTCCGTGCGGGAGGCGAGGCCGGAGGCGCCGTGGATGCCGTCGCGGCCGGTGTCGGCCCCGGCGAGGAGGAGGATGTTGCCGGGGCCTTCCGCCGCCGCCGTTACGAGCTTGTCGACCGGCGCGAAGCCGATGCACATGGTGTTGACGAGCGGGTTGGCGGCGTACGAGTCCTCGAAGCAGACTTCGCCGCCGACGGTAGGGATCCCGAGGCAGTTGCCGTATCCGCTGATGCCCGCGACGACGCCCTCGAGCAGGTAGCGGTTGCGCGCCTCCGTGAGAGGCCCGAAGCGCAGCGAGTCGAGGATCGCGATCGGCCGCGCGCCCATCGCGAAGATGTCGCGGACGATGCCGCCGACGCCGGTCGCCGCGCCCTCGTAGGGCTCGACCGCGGACGGGTGGTTGTGGGACTCGATCTTCATGACGATGCACATGCCGTCGCCGATGTCGACGGCGCCAGCGTTCTCCGCGCCGCGCTTCGTCAGGACGTAGGCGCCCTCCGCCGGCAGCAGGCGCAGGAGCGGCTTCGAGTTCTTGTAGCCGCAGTGTTCGCTCCAGAGCGCGCCGAAGAGGCCCAGCTCCACCTCGTTGGGCTCGCGGCCGAGCTTCTCGACGATGAGCTGGTACTCGTCGCGGCTGAGGGCGATCGTGTCGAGAACGGACTGTTCGATGGCCATGGGTGCACCCCCCAGAATAACGGGCGGCGACGGGCCATACAATTTCGCCCGCGAACCGCCGAACGTGACCGCGCAACGTAGCGGAGGCCTTCAGGCCTCCACGGCGGCGCCGGCAGTCGCTCCGAGCGCCGCGCCGCCCCTCACCTCCCGTGGAAGGCTGAAGCCTTCCGCTACGTCGCGGGTGCGTCGCGGGTGCATCGCGGGTGCGTCGCGGGCGTCAGAATACCCGCGGCATGATGTAGTTGGAAGACACGTAGGAGCCGACGGCCCACATCGTGAGGCCGAAGACGGTGAACCCGCCCTTGAGCCAGAGCGGCCACGGCTGGTAGCGCCACATCAGGAAGATGCCGACGGGCGCGAAGACGTACCCGGTAAGGATCGTTGCCCACAGGGACTCGTACCAGGCCTTCGGCCGGGCGGACGCCCTGGTGCTGCCGGAGCTATCGGCTACTTCAGACTGAACGGCGGGTACTCATCACGCATGAGGTAGAGGTAGGCGTTGACGCGCAGGCCCCAGCGCATGGTGCCGACGACGAAGTCGAACATTCCGCGCGGGAACTTGCCTGTGAAGAGGATCGCGAACCAGGCGATGAAGAGCAGGAAGTAGGCAACGATCGCCACGATGACGAGCGCGATCAGGTTCGGGATGATGAGCAGCCACTTGTACAGCGGGGCCCAGCGACTGAGCTCGTCCGGGTAGTCGATCTCCAGCGAGAGAGGATACTCACCGGGTTCCCAGCTGAACGGCGGGTACTCGTCGCGCAGCAGCAACATGTAAGCGTTCGCGTTCGCGTTCCAGCGCATGACGCCTACAGCGATGTTGAACAACCCCTCCGGATACTTTTTCGTGAACAGGATCGTGAAGAACGCGACGATCGTGATCACGTACTGCACCATGCCCAGGACACCGATGATGATCAGGTGAGGGATCACCAGTAGCCATTTGAAGAAGATCAGGAGGCGCGAAAGCTGATCCGGATACTCCACGTCGAATCGAACAGGATCGCCGGACGCCGGCGCTGCTGCCATAGGCTCTGCAGTCATGATCTGTATCCCTCCTTTTCGCTGGTTCCTCTGCTGGCTTGAGCGATCACTTGAACTCAAACTTGGCGCGCTGCAGCGCTGTCGGCTCGAACTCGAACTGCACCGGGTCCTCTCCGAGCGGAACCTCGAAGATCACCCTCACGAAGACGAAGGTCTTTTCCTCAAGGTCGATCGGCCCCGTGCGGCCCAGGTAGCTGACGACCGCTGGTTCGTGCCTGTCGCCCTCTGTGTCCTTGAGTTCGAAGTCCTCGTCCCGGATCTCCTCGTCGAACGAGCCGACGTTGACGATCTCCGCCGTGAACAAGACGAAGCGCTCTCCCTCGTCCGAGAAGAAGAGGTTGTCACTCATCTGGTAGCCGTCGGCGGCGCCTATTAGCGTGACCTCCATGTTCTGCACCTCAAGCGTCGGTGAAGACTCGCCGGTGAGAAGGCCGGCGTAGGAGACTTCCGCCTCCTCAAGGTTCGAGGTCGCGATGACGACGGCGATGATGCCGCCGATCGCTCCACCGGCCAGCACGAAGCCGCCGATTCCCGACCAGACGTGCGTGGTGGTGCTCGCCGGCGCGGCCTCGGCGGAGAGACTGAACGGCGGGTACTCGTCCCGCAGCGAAATCCAGTAAGCGCCGACGCGGGCGCCCCAGCGCAACCAGCCGACGATGAAGCCGCGCAGACCGAGCGGGAACCGCCCCGTGAAGAGGATCGCGAACCAGGAGATTACGACGCAGACGACGACCGCGAACCAGAGCACGACGAGCGCGATGACGTGCGGGATTGAGGCCAGCGTCTTCCAGATCACCAGCTGCTTGCGCTGGATGCGCTCCGTCTGCTCGACCTCGTAGTTGACGTTCCAGTCGCCTTCGAACGGCGGATACTGATCCGTGATCAGGAAGTAGTACGTGTAGGCACGATAGGTGAAGCGCTGGATGGCGACGATCGCCCGGCAGATCCAGCCGACCGGCCTCCCCCGAACGAGGATCGTGATCCAGTGCGCGAGGATGAGGCCGCCCAGAAGGCCTCCGGCGCCGACGCTGCCGATGATGCCGGCGAAGATGGCGAGTGGTATGAGCAGGATGATGCGGAAGGCGGTGCTGAGGCGGGAGACTTCCGCCGGCCCCTCGACGTCGAACGAGACCGGATACGGAGGCTGCTTCGGCGGCTGGGCGTCATAAAGGACCGTATCGTCTGTCATCTACACTCCCCCTGTGTGTGTCGGCTGGCGACGGCGGTTCGCATATTCAGATGACCCGCTGGCGACGGATATATTAACGTCGTTATACGCCCACCTTCGTCCATTCTGCAACCGACTTCCAGATCAGCAGGCCGTCCTCGCCGCCCAGCAGCGGCTCACAGGCACGCTCAGGGTGCGGCATCATCCCCAGGACGTTGCCGCGTTCGTTGACGATTCCGGCGATGCCGCGCTCACTGCCGTTCGGGTTCGCCGCGGGCGTGACTTCTCCGGCGTCTGTGCAGTAGCGGAAGGCGACGCGTCCCGAAGACTCCAGCTCGTCGAGCGTGGCCTCCTCCGCGAAGTAGCGCCCCTCGCCGTGCGAGATCGGCACCCGGATCACCTGGCCCGGCTCAAGGAGTCCGGTCCAGGCCGAAGTGTTGTTCTCCGCGCGCAGGTTCACCCACTCGCAGCGGTACTGCAGCGAGTCGTTGCGCATGAGCGCGCCGGGCAGCAGATGCGCCTCGCAGAGCACCTGGAAGCCGTTGCAGATGCCGATCACAGGCTTTCCGGCCTCGGCGGCAGCGACGACGCTGGGCATCACCGGCGAAAAGCGCGCGATGGCGCCGCAGCGCAGGTAGTCGCCGTAGGAAAAACCGCCGGGGAGGACGATCGCGTCGTAGCCGGAGAGATCGGTCTCGCGATGCCAGACGAGGTCAGCATGCTGGCCCGCAAGCTGCAGCGAGTACTGAGAATCGTGGTCGCTCCAGGTGCCGGGGAAGACGATTACGGCGAAGCGCATGACCTGCCCCCGTTATACCACAGACGCGCGATCAATCTGGAAGGCGCTCACTTACGCGTCGCGGCGACGAGCACGCGGCTGCGGTAGGGCCGGCCCTCGACTGTCATCATCATCTCCGACAACAGAGCGGCGACGGCGACCTCACCCATCTCCCGCACCAGATCCTCCCTCGCGGCGATGATGCTTGAATACGTCGCGATCGTCGGCTCGGGCCAGCCTCCGATCTCTTCGTAGGCTTCGAGATCGAAGCCAGCGTCCGCAAGGCACGGCCGATAGTCCTCGACGGGGTCGGCGCTCAGTACCGGCAGTAGCGCCGCCCGCGCCGCGTCCAGTTCGAAGGCTGTGAACACGAACCGGCCGCCGGGGCGCAGGATGCGGGCGACCTCGCGCATCGCCGCGCTCTTGTCCGGCGCGTACTGCAGCGCGTCTTCGCTCGTCGCGCCGTCGGCCGACTCGTCGGCGAGCCCGGTCGCCGCGAAGGAGCCGACTCGAAACTCCGCCTGTGCGCCCAGCCCCAGCGCCACGGCGCGGGTGGTTGCCTTCTCAACAGCCACCGCTGATAGGTCGACGCCGATGAGGTTCGCGCCGGTCTCGCGCGCGAGCCAGAGCGCGGGCCCGGCCATGCCGCAGCCGAGGCCGGCCAGCGTGTCGCCGCTGGCGAGACGCAGCTCACTCGCGGTACGGCGCAGGTCGGCGAGCGTCGTGAAGCTGATGTGCCCGAACTCCTCCGGGAAGTCGGGGCCCTCCGCACCTTCGTGCCACAGGCGGCGCAGCGTCGGGGACTTGTCCACGGCAGCGTAGACCGCATCGTAGCCGGCAGCGACGACAGCCGTCGCCTGGTTATCTTCCGCGCTGCCAGATTGAGATGTCATCAGGGCCAGTATCGCACGAGGCGGGAAGATATCGCGCGGACCGACGTAACCAGATCGCCCGCAGTCGCGTCTGATACATGTGATGGAAGCGAAGACGCGCCCCGGCTGGCAGATCGACCTCAAGTGGGTGGCCGGCATCTTCGCCTGCGTGGCGATCTTCGTTACCGGCATCCTCTTCTCGCTCTCGGAGATCACAGAGCGCGGCCGCGCGGAGCCGCTGTCAACGGCGTTCGTCGCCTTCCTCGTCGACGGCCGCGTCACGGACGACGAGTTCGACGCAGTACAGGCACAGGCCGCAGCCGATCCATCGAGCCTCGTCTCGCTGAGTCCGCTCGACGTTGAGGTACCCGGCTCACAGATCGCGGGACTGGACAACGAAGAGACCTCGTTGCTCCTGGCGGGCGAGCTTGCCGCCGTCCTCTACGCGGAAGGCTCGGAAGCAGCCGAAGCCCTGATCCTGGAACCGCGTCCGAACGAGGAGGGCGAGCCGCAGGAGGCGATCGATCTGGGCCCGACCAGCTCCCTGACGGCCGGCCAGCACTCCACTTTCCGCACGCTCCTCTTCGTCGCGCTGGCGATCGTGATCGCTCTACTGAGTCTCGTCGCGTTCCTCAGTCGTGGCCTCGGCCGGCTCGGCGCCCCGGCGGTGGTGCTGGCGCTGAGCACCGCGCCGCTGGCCGCGCTCTGGACGCTCGCCGGCAACGCAGTCGGCACCGCCGGCGAGGACGAGCCGCTGTACGCCGTCATCGCCAGGGAGCTGATCCGCGACATGGCCGGCGACCTGCGCGACTTCTTCGTGGCCGTGCTCAGCGTAGCGCTGGCCTGGGCGGTTATCGCCGTCCTCGGCACGCTCCTGACGCCGCTCTCCAGGAAGCTCGGCCGCAAGCTCGCCACGCTCGCGGCGAGAACGCCGCAGCCGGAAGCGCCCGGCCCGTCCGCCTAGCGCCGGTTGTTCTCCGCCGCGCCTATCCCTTAGTCTTCTGCGCGTGACACAGCAGTCGCCCGAAGACGCCTTCGCCCGCATCGACGCCATCTTCCGGCCGCGTTCGGTGGCTGTCGTCGGGGCGTCAGCCAACCCTGACTCGCCGGGCTACGACTACGTGAAGTCGCTGCAGGACTTCGGCTTCCGCGGCGGCATCTACCCGGTGAACCCAAAAGGCGGCGAGATCCTCGGCCTGCCGGTGTCCGCCTCCTTCGGCGAGATCCGGGGCGATGTCGACTACGTCATCTCCTGCATCCCGTCGGACCACATCCTCGAACTGGTGAGGGAGTGCGGCGAGCGCAACGTGAAGGCGCTTCAGCTCTTCACCGGGCGCTTCAGCGAGACGGGCCGCGCGGAGGGCGCAGCGCTGGAACGGCAGCTGCTACAGACGGCGCGCGACGCCGGCGTCCGCTTGATCGGTCCGAACTGCATGGGGCTGCTGTACCCGGCGCACGGCATCTCGTTCCGCGGGGACATGTCACGCGAGGCCGGGAACGTCGGCTTCCTTTCGCAGAGCGGCAACCTGCTGTTCGAGATCACGCACTACGGCGGCCCGCGCGGGCTGCGCTTCTCGAAGGCCATCAGCTACGGGAACGGCGTAGACCTGGACGAGAGCGACTTCACGTCATACTTCGGCGCCGATCCGGAGACGAAAGTGGTCGGCGCCTACGTCGAGGGAGTGCGGGACGGCCGCCGCTTTCTCGACGCCCTGCGGCGGGCGGCCGCGGGCAAGCCGGTCGTCGTGCTCAAAGGCGGCCGCACGGGCGCCGGCGGACGCGCCGCCGCCTCGCACACGGCGGCGCTGGCGGGTACGGCGGCAGTGTGGGAAGCGGCGCTGAGGCAGGCCGGCTGCCTGTCAGTCGGTACGGTGGAGGAGCTGATCGACATGCTCATCGCCTTCTCGCGCATGCGGCCGGGGACGGGCACGCGGCTGGGCATGGTCGGTTCGGGCGGCGGCCGATCCGTGCTCACGGCAGACCTCTGCGAGGAGCTGGGCCTCGCCGTGCCACCGCTGCCATCTGACATCGAAGCGAAGGTGGCGGAGCGCACGCCAGACCTCGCCGGCTGGCTGACGAACCCGGTCGACCAGTCGATCCTGGCCGGCAGCGGGCTGGGCGGCGGGCGCGTCCTCGAGTGGTTCGACGAGAGCCCGGAGATCGATCTTCTGCTGGCGAACATGAACGAGGCGTGGGCGTTCGGCCGTCCAAACGTGGAGGAGATACTGCCGCGCGTCGCCGACCGCTTCGTCGGCGTCGGCGCCCGGACGAAGAAGCCGTTCGCGGTTGTGCTCGGCCCATCGGACTACGCGGAGGAAGACCGCTGGCGGCTGGTCTCCGACATGCGCGAGCGGCTGGCCGGGGCTGGCCTGGCGGTCTACCCCAGCGTCGAGCGGGCCGTGCACGCGCTGGCGGCGCACACGAAGTACTGGCAGCGACGGGACAGCTGAAGGTCAGGCTGTCTCGCCCCGTAAACGGCTGAAGGCCAGGCTTAAGCCTGGCCTTCAAGTCACATCGGTCGAGGGCCAGGCTTCAGCCTGACACGACTGTCGCTCCCTAGAAAGGGTAGCCCTTGGCGCCCTGCACGCCCTTGAGCGCCGAGATCTCGCCGACGTGGTTCGCCGGGTGGATCAGCGCCCCGATGCCGAGGAAGTAGGCGCGTGGGTGCGTACCGAAGCCGGGCACCTCGACCTCTTCGTCAAGGTCCTCCGGTGACAGCGTGCCCAGGTACTCATCCGTGGCCTTGTAGACGGCTTTCGCGTACTCTCGCGCCTGGCCGAGATCCACCTTGACGCTCGCTGCCCAGGCAGCGTGGTCGCCGCCGGGTCCGGGAGGTGGAGCGCTCATACCGGACTTGCCGGCCAGTTCGCCCATCATCAGTGGCTGCTGGCCGCGGAGGATCATGTTCACGATGAAGTCCTCGGTCGTCAGCAGGTGGGCGTAACAGGCCCCGATCGGGTGCGCGGTCCCTTCTGGCTTGTGGTCGATGAGCTCCTGCGTCAGGTCGGCGACGGTGCCCTCAACGATCTCGTGCGAGACGTTGATCTGGTTGCGGAATAGTTCGATAGAGTTCATGGAGCGTTCTCCTTCTACTGCGTTCGGCTGGCGGCGATTATATGCGGTCGCGACTCTGCGCCGTCAAGGGCGCCGTGGCAGCGACGGTCGGCTGATGTAGGATAGGTGCGCCATGGAGCCGCGCATCCAGTACGCAAAGACGAGCGACGGGGTGAACATCGCCTATTACACGCTGGGGGAAGGGATACCCCTTGTGTACATGCCGTGGGGGGCACTATCTCACATCCAGCTGGAATGGCAGTTCCCTGAGGCTCGTCGCTGGGCTGAGCGTTTGGCGGAGAAGAGAATGATCGTCCGGTATGACGGCAGAGGAAGCGGGCTGTCTGAGCGTAATGTCACCGACTATTCCCTGGATGCGCTTCTGCGGGATCTGCAGGCGGTCGTTGACCGCTTGGGTCTGGAGAGGTTCGCGCTGTTCGCCCCCGCTTTCTCAGGACCTGTATCGGTCGCCTATGCGGCGCGGTACCCGGAGCGGGTGTCGCACGTTATCCTCTGGTGCTCTTTCGCGCGGGGCTCCGACTTCTGGCGCTCACCACGCTCTCAGGCCTTCACGGCAATCAGAGAGACGGACTGGGACCTATACACAGAGGCCATGGCCAACAACATTCTGGGACGGCCTCCCAGTGAGGAGGAATCGCGCCGGTACGCTTCGTTCATTCGCGAGGCGGTCACACAAGAGGGGCAGCGGGCGTTCATGGGCGCGGCGCGCGACTTCGATGTTGCGGACCAGCTACCGCAGCTGAGGACACCGACGCTGGTGCTTCACCGACGGGGGGTGACGTTCGTCGAAGTGACCCTGGCCACAGAGCTGGCCTCTCGGATTCCGGACGCCCGCCTGGCCCTCCTGGAGGGGGCGGCCGGCAACCCGCAATGGGGCGACGCCGAGGCGGTGCTCCGGGCAATCAACGAATTCCTGGGTGAGGACGAGGATGCGACATCAGTGTCCGAAGCGCCGGGGGTGGGCGCCTTCCGCACCATCCTCTTCACCGACGTCGAGGGCTCGACGGCGATGACCGACCGCCTCGGCGACGCGAAGGCTCGCGACTTGCTGCACGAACACGAGCGGATCACGCGGGAGGCGCTGAAGGCACACGGCGGCTCGGAGGTGAAGGCGATGGGCGACGGGTTCATGGCCTCGTTCTCGTCGGCCACGAAGGCTCTCGAATGTGCAGTAGCTCTGCAGCGGGCGTTCGCGGCGTGGAACGCTGGGGCGCAGCAAGCGGCGCCCCTACGGATTCGCGTTGGGTTGAACGCGGGAGAACCGATCGCTGAGGATGACCCGGGCGGGCGTGGGGACTTGTTCGGCACCGCGGTGAACATGGCCGCGCGCATCGCGTCGAAGGCGGACGCGGGGGAGATCCTGGTGGCCGACGTCGTGCGGCAGCTCGTCGCCGGCAAGGAGTTCCTGTTCAACGACCGCGGCGACACGGAGCTGCGCGGCTTCGAGGACCCGGTGCGGTTGTACGAGGTTCGGTGGGAGGGCTAGAGTGCATCACAAGGAGGAGTCATGAGGAAGCTACTTTTGATGGTGGCCATCGGGGCCGGGACCGTCGCTCTCTTGCGCCGCGTCCTGCCCGCCGAGCAACGGGCTCAGTTGCAGGAGAGCCTTTCCAGTGTGCCCGGCGCGATGATGGAGCACTGCATGGAGATGATGCCGGAGGACTCGCCCCCGAAGGTGATGGTGTCGTCCATGCGCCGGTTCGAAGAGCAGAACGACGAGATAGCCACACTGCTCCGCGCGCAGAACAAGTTGCTGAAGAAGCAGAACGACATGTTGAAGGCGGCGGCCGACGGGGAATCGCAGGGCTAAGGCCATCATGGCTGCGACGCCACTCACATGACCCCCGTTGAAGGCCCCGTCGCCAGCGGTGCTATCGCCGTCAAGGAAACGGCCGGGACGCTGGCGAGAGCGTTCCACGACGATCCGCCCAGCATCTGGCTCTTCCCCGATGAGAACAAGCGCAAGATTGCGATGCTTGGCGACTTCACGGCGACCACGCGATACGGCCTGCGCTATGGGGATGTTTACGTTCCAAGCGAGGCAGGCGACGGCGCGGCGATCTGGCTGCCGCCCGGCAATCCGATGGTATCGACGCTGGGGATGCTGCGCGTGGGTGCGTGGCAGTTCATCTCTACTCCGGCTAAGGTTGGCTTCGGATATCTGCCGCGCTTCTTCAGAATGGTCCGCCAGATGGAGGAGCTGCACAAGCGCGACGTGCCGAAGCGACACTGGTACCTGATGGTGCTGGGGGTCGAGCCGGAGCGGCAGGGGCAAGGAGTCGGCAGCGGGCTCATTGGGCCGGGGCTGGCGAAGGCGGACCGCGATCGCCTCCCCTGCTACCTGGAAACCGCGAAGGAGATCAACGTTACGTTCTACAAGAAACACGGATTCGACGTGCTGCGCGAAGTCCCCGTCGGCGGTGACGGCCCCCCCATGTGGACGATGCTTCGGAAGCCGATCGGATAGTCACCGATGGAGACCGTGTCCAGCACCCGCAGCGAGTGACTGCGTAAGATGGGCGTGGATAGGAGAAACGCAAGATGCCAAACGCGACTGTAAACGGGGTGAGGCTGAACTACGAGCTGCACGGCGAGTCCGGCGAGCCGCTGGTCTTCGTTCACGGTTACACCGGCGACATCACTGACTGGCGACACCAGCTGCCGGCGTTCTCACAATCGTTCCGCGTGCTGATCGTGGACAACCGCGGGCACGGTCAATCAGAGGCGCCGGCCGACCGGTCGGCGTACACCATCGAGCACCTCGCGGACGACGTCGAGGCGCTCGTGGGCGAGCTTGGCATCGGGCGCTATCACGTGCTGGGGCACTCGATGGGCGGCGCCGTCGTCCAGGAGATCGCCTTGCGGAGCGCAGACCGGCTGCTGTCCCTGACGCTGCACGACACTACCGATGACTTCAGCGCCGCCGCCTCGAATCCGGCCATCGCCGCCTGGCGAGACTTCCGGTTCAATCTCGCTGAGAGTGAGGGCATGGAGGCGGTGGCCAACGCCAGCTCCCCCTTCCCGCCGCCACCTCACTTGCCGGCGGAGCGGCTAGAGGAGACGCGGGTCCGGATGTCGAAGATGTCCACGGACGCCTTCATCGGCGCCTGGAAAGGGCTGGAGCAATGGAAGGGCGACCGCGCCGACCAGATCAGGACGCAGACGCTCGTGATCTATGGCGACCTCGATGCCCAGTTCCTGATCGACGGCTCGCAGCGGCTCGCGGCGGCGATTCCGGACGCGGAGCTGTCGGTGATCCCTCAGACGGCGCACCAGCCCCAGTGGGAACGACCGCAGCTGTACAACGCAGCGCTTGGCGCCTTCCTGAACAAGGTGTCGGGAGAACGTTAGGCGGGAGCGCTCCGCTAGCCGCCGGGACGCGGGAAGCCCATAACCTCGGCGACGTCCCTCAGCAGCTCACGGAGTTCGATGGTGGCAGAGGCCATCCGGGCAAGCGAACGCTGCTCAGGCGGAGGAGGGTCATACTCCTCTTCCAGCTCGTTCACCAGCTCGCAGAGCTCCTTCGCTATATCTTCGTCAACGGCGCGCACCTCCGGGTCGATGTTGTGAGTAAACGCGTGAACATCGCCGTAGAAAGTCGCGAACGTGTTGTCCAGATCCCCCTGGTTCAGATATCCAATAGTCTCTGCCAGAGCATCGTCCTCCGTCTGAAAGCCTTCAGCGGTGACGTTGGCGGCGCCAGGCAGTGGCGGCAACTCTTCGTCGCAACCGCCACCACCTCCACCAAGGCTGGTGACGAAGAAGACCCCACCACCGACGATCAAGACCAACATGCCGATAGCGAGGCCCCAGACCCAGTCCGGCAACCTGTACTTCCCCTGGGGCTGGGGCCGGCGGCGCGCGCGCCTGCGGCGTGAGAACAGAGTGTTCTGGGCGATGCGCTCGCCGCTCAGGTCAGCGATCAAGAATCGAATCTCAGGAACATATCTTCGCAATCCTATCCGACTGCCCCGCCAGGTGCAGGTACCGAACGGCCTATTCTGCCGACTGTCTCGCCTAAAGGCGCGTTCGCCGGATGCCGATGCGGTAGGTGGGGGCTTGGCCGACGCATCACACGCAAGGGGCTATCCGAACGCCAGCAGACACGCCCTAGGCCGGCGGTACTTCCATTGGGTCGGCCGGCGGCTTCATGTACGCCACGCTCGCCGCGCTGCCGGAGGCGTGCATCTCGCCCGCTGTCGGTTCGGGGTACTCGATGCGCTCATGGTAGATGCCGCGGAGCGTCGCCTTGAAGGATTCGGCGATCACTTTGAGGTCGCGCATCGTCATGTCGGATTCGTCCAGCTGCCCTTCGTTGAAGCGTTCGCGGATCACGCCGTCCACCAGCTCGTCGATGCGCTCGTGCGAGCGGTCCTTGCTGGAGCGGACGACAGCTTCGACGGAATCGGCAAGCATGACGATGGCGGTCTCTTTCGTCTGCGGCTTCGGGCCCGGGTAACGGAACTTCTCCGCGTCGGCGTTCGGGTCCTCGATCGCCGCCTTGCGATAGAAGTAGGTGACGAGGCGCGTGCCGTGGTGCTCCGGGATGAAGGCGCGCACCTTTGACGGGATGCGGTGTTTGCCGGTGACGCGCAGGCCCGCTCGCACGTGCTCTGAGACCATCTTGGCGCTGGCGGCGGGATCGAGGCGGTCGTGCGGGTTCTCGCCGCCCATCTGGTTCTCGATGTAGTAGCCCGGCTTGGCGATCTTGCCGATGTCATGGAAGTAGCAGCCGACGCGCACGAGCAGGGAGTCGGCGCCGGTGAGGTCCGCGGCGCGTTCCGCCAGGTTGCCAACGATGACGCTGTGGTGGAACGTGCCGGGCGCCTTCTCCTGCAGCTCGCGCAGGAGCGGGTGGCTGAGCTGTGCCAGCTCCATCAGCTGAACGCGCGTCGCCACACCGAAGACGGCGCCCAGGACGTACGCGCCGCCCATCGTGATCACGACGGAACCGACTCCGGCCACGAGGCCGGCGCTGATGATCCAGACGAGGTCAACGCCTTCCTTGTTCGGCAAGAGCAGCCAGAAGGTGAACAGCGAGACGATCGTCATGAGACCGACTCCGGCGCCGGCCGACGCGTAGTTGTTCATGCGCTCGGCATTGCGGACGGCGAAGACGCCGACGAAGCTCGTGAGCAGCAGCGTCGTCACCATCTGCAGCGACTCCATCGGGCCGGTGGAGAGGGTCTGGCGGGCATCGGGCATGTAGAAGCCGGCGAAGGCGGCAACGACCGCCAGCAGCGCCGCCGTGAAGAGCGCGAGCCCGGCGTCGAGCAGCGCAGCAATCAGCATCGGCGCCGTGGCGATTGGGAGCATGTAGCTCAGGTAGAGCCGGTCGCCATCGGGCAGCGCCTGCGAGAAGAAGACTTTGGCGCCGGCGACCCAGAGCACGATCAACAGGCCGTACATGAACAGCCGCCGGTTGGTGTTCACCTCCGGCGGCTGGAAGAGATAGAGGTAGAGCCCGGTGAAGGCGCCCGCCAGCACCGCGACGAGCAGGCCGGAGAAGACCTCACCGAAGCCGATGTCGTTGTCGAGGAGACCGGCGCCCTTGATCTGGGAGAGGCTCGTCTGAGTCACGATCTGGCCCTCGCGGACGATCGTCTCGCCGTTGGCCTCGAACGTCGTGAACGCCACGTCGCCGACGTCCAGCGGTGTCTCGCCCGGAAGCACCGGGATGAGCACGACGGCGAGCGCCACCGCGATGGCCAGCGCCAGGACGAACGCCTGGAACGGTGAGACTATTGTGTGCGCCTTGGTGGCATTCATCGGCATTTCTGCTTATGCGAATTAGGGCGCGACCATGATAACAGAGGTTTCACGTAGTTAAACGCCGAAACGGCGGATGCGATTCTACAGCGCCGACAGTAGCTGTGTGACGACTTCGTTGATGTCGCGGCCTTCGGCGCGACCGGCGAGGCGGGGCATGATCGCCTGCATCACCTTGCCTTTGTCCTGCGGGCCACTGGCGGCGACCTCTTCGATCACCTTGCGCGCCTCGGCCTCGATCTCCTCGCGGCCGGCCTGCTCCGGCATGTAGGCCTGCAGGACCTGCAGCTCCGCCGCTTCCTTGTCCGCCAGCTCCTGGCGGCCGGCCTTCTGAAAAGCATCGATGCTGTCGCGCCGCTGCTTGATCTGAGTTGCGATCACTTTCAGCACTTCGTCGTCGCCCAGCACGCGCCGCTCGGAGCCCGCGACTTCCTGCGTGTTGATCGCGGACATGAGCATACGGATCGTGGACTTTCGGGTGTCGTCACCCTGACGGAGGGCGTCCGTGAGGTCGTTCGCCAGCTGCTCTTTGAGCGACATCAGCGTCAGGTGTGACTCTGGAAAGGAAGAATGATCGCGTTGAGAGGGTTAGCCGCGCTGGGCGTTCTTCATCGTCTTGCGGCGCTTGGCGGCGGCCTTCTTCTTGCGCACGACGCTCGGCGGTTCATAATGCTCACGCCGGCGGGCCTCGGCCAGGATGCCGCTCTGCTGGACCATCTTGTTGAACTTCTTCAGTGCGTGGTCGAAGTTGTCGTTACTGGTGATGATGACTTCGGGCAAAGAAAGACGCCTCCTCGGATCGCGAATTGTATAGGAAACTGCCTAGATTGTAGATTTTTTCACGTGAGAGTGTCAAGTTAGCGCCGTCATCGGACGACATCGCCCGACAGCGGCGCGCAGACGGGCCGTCCGTGCGGACGGCCCGTGGTTTTTCCCGTTATTCCGGCGCTAATCGGCCGAGGGGAGGACCTTCGGCTGCAGCAGATCCATCGTCTTGCCGCAGCACTGGATCTCGCCGTCGCCCGCCTTGATGCAGAGCACCTCGCTGTTGCAGGCCTCGCACTGGAATCGCTTGCCAAGCTGGTTCGCCACGGTTCAACCTCCGCCTATTGCTTCTGCTGCATCGTCTCGCCGCAGCAGGCGAGTTCGCCTTCGCCACCCTTGGTGACGATCATCTCTGTGTTGCACTTCGCGCACTGGTATCGCTTGCCGACTTGATTTGCCACTTGAGATCAACGCTCCGTTCGAGAGTTCAGTCGTTCGGGATTCGAATATAGCCTAACGCCACAAAAACCGTCAAACCTGCCGCAGCCGCTCAGGCCGGCTCGAAGACGTTGCGTCTCGTCGCCGGGTCGTGCGTCACGCTGCCCTTTCTGCCTACGAACTCCTCGCGCGTCATCGACCACAGGAGATCCGGGTCCGCGGGCGTGTTGGCGATGAAGCGCTCGCCGCCGGCCAACCGGCCGATGACGATGCTCTGCTCCGGTTCGCCCCCCTGGCCGAAGGCGACGGTGTAAGTCTCGACGGTGGCGTCGCCGGCCGGCTCCGGTGCCAGGGGCGGCGAATCCATGGCGTCGAGAACGCCCTGGTCTACCTGCGGGTCGGTGCGTTGCCATTCTCCGGCCGGCGGCCGCGCGCTGTAGACGCCGGCCGAATGCTTGGTGGCGAACCAGCCGAGGCCGGTGACGAGGGCACGCGCTTCCGGGCGCTCTCGCAGGCGCTCCACGGCGGTGGCGATCGAGTGGCTTACGTAGTTGTTGCCGGGGCCGCCGGCGTACGGAAGGCCGCCAGTCAGCGTGAGCGGGCGCGGGTCATCCGCCTTCAGGCCGAGCGCGCCTAGCGCCAGCTGGACGGCCGCCGGAAAGCAGGAGTAGAGGTCGAACACGTCGATCTCGGCGGTGCTCGTGCCGGCCATGCCGAGCGCCCGTGCCGTGGCGGCGCGGATCGCCGGTGAGCTATGGTAGTCCGCCCGGTCGCTGATGAACCACTTGTCGTCCGCATCGCCGCAGCCGTGCAGGTAGACCCACTTCTCTTCCGGGACGCCCATCTCGCGTGCCGTCTCGCTACCGGTCAGGATGAGCGCGGCGCCCTGGTCTACCTGCATGATCGCGTTCATCAGCTTCGGATACGGAAAGGCGACCCAGCGGTTGTCCGGGCGCACAGTCGCGATCTCTTCCGGCGTGCGCTTCTGGGGAAACCAGGCGTAGGGGTTCGCCGCGGCGACCTCGGTGAAGCGGGCACAGAGCCGGCCCAGGTGCGCCTGGTGCTGCTCGATAGTGCGCCCGGCGGCGGCGCGGATGGCGTTCTCGAAGAGCGGATACATGCGCGACGGCAACACCGCACCGTGGCGCGCTTCGATGTCAGAGAAGCCGTTGCGCATATCGCCGACGATTCGCTCCGGTGCGCCGCGGACAGACCACGACAGGCGCGCCTCTTCGGCGCGGGCGAGGCGGCGCGAGTGCATCGCCTCAGCGCCGGCGATCAGGGCGACGCGCGTGCGGCCCGTGACGATCGCCTCGGCAGCTTCGTTGACCAGCCGCTGCGGAGTCTCGCCGCCGATCGCGGAGTAGAGCGTGTTCGCCGGTTCGGCGCCGATCCGCGACGCCAGCAGGCCGGGGGCGTCCGGGTAGGGCCAGCTGATGGTGTTCACGACCTGCAGCGAATCGATCCGCGCGAGCAGCCCGCCGCCGGCGTCATCGTCGGCGAGGCGGGCGGCCTGCGCCATCAGCTCGACCGGCTCGATGGAGTCGTCTACGGTTTGCGCGCGGTGCGTGACTTGCCCAACGCCGACGATGACGGGATATCCGGCGGATCCGTGGGAGTTGCTCATGCGGGCGTCAACGTAGGCAGACCGGCGGCGCTCGGTCAAGCGCGCCTAGCGCGCGGTCCAGCCGCCGTCGATGACCAGGTGCGTCGCCGTCACGAACGAGGAATCTTCGCTCGCCAGGAAGAGGGCGGCCTTCGCTATCTCGTCCGCGCCACCGAGGCGGCCCATCGGCGTTCCGTCGACCATCCAGTTCGTCAGCTCCTCCGACATCTTGGCCAGCGCGATCAGCGGCGTGTCGATCCAGCCGGGGCAGAGCGCGTTGACGCGGACGTTGTGCGGCGCCCCGTCCAGCCCGAACTGGCGCGTCAGTCCGATGACAGCGGCCTTCGAGGCATGGTAAGCGTAGCCGACGCCGCCGGGTCCGGCGGGTGTCGTCGTGCCTGTGACGCCCATCATCGACGAGAGGTTGACGATGGCGCCGCCTTCGCCCTGTTTTATCATCTGCGCCAGGCCGTGCAGGCAGCCGTAGTAGACGCCGTTTTCGTTGACGGCGATCACCTGCTCCCACGTGTACTGCGGCCCGCCGATGCCCGCGTTGTTGACGACGATGTCGACTTTGCCCCAGGCGTCGACGACAGCCTGGAGCGCGCCCTGCACGTCTTCCTCGCTCGTCGTATCGGTGCGCAGGGAGCGGGCTTCGCCGCCGGCGTCTTCGATCTGGGAGGCGACGGCACCCGCAGCCTCCTCGTTGATATCGGACGCCATCACGCGCGCGCCTTCGCGCCCAAAGACGGTGGAGACCGCCTTGCCGATGCCTGACCCGGCGCCGGTGACGAGCGCCGTCTTACCTTCCAGTCTTCCTTCTGCCATCGGTGCCCCTCCTCGTCAGTATCCTAGCCCGTCGCCCACTGGCGGGTCGACGCCTCGCTCTGGCATGATGGCTGAGACAAGTATGCCAGCACCCCGGAGCCATTCATGAGCAAGCTTTCGCAGAAGATACGTGCCGCCGGCCGCGCCGAACCAGCGCCGCTCGGCTTCGCCGCCGGTGCTGCAAAGGCCCCGACGGACAGCCTCCTTTGCGGCGTGCGGCTGGGCGACCCGGCCGCCGCAGCGAGCGCAGCGTCGAAGGGCGCCGACTTCGTGATCCTCGAAGGCGTCACGAAGGTCAGAGGAGTCGCGAAGGTCGATGCCAGCGTTGGCGTCGCCGGCGACTTCGACGCGGACGCCATCAAAGCGCTGGTGAAGGCCGGCGTCGACTTCGTCGTGCTGGCCGGTCCGGGGGCGAACGCCGCGCCACTCGCCGATGAGTCGGTCGGGCGCGTGATGGCCCTGGACGGCGATCTCGACGACACGCACCTGCGCCTGCTGGGCGACCTTGGCCTCGACGCCCTTGTGATCGCCGCGACCGAGGTGCCGCTAACGATCGAGCGGCTGCTGACGGTACGGCGCCTCTCGTCGCTAGCGCGCACGCCGCTTCTGGCGAACGCAAAGCCGGACATCGACGAGAAGTCGCTGGAGCTTCTGCGCGACTCCGGTGTGGCCGGAATCGTGCTGGATGACGCGGGCAAGCTGGCGGCGGTCAAGAAGCGCATCGCCGCCCTGCCACCGCGCGGTCGCCGCAAGGAGACCCACACGGACGCGCTGATACCGGCGCAGGCGACCACGCCGCACGATCACGACGAAGACGACGACTTCGACGAGTAGCGGCGCGCAAGCCGTTCCAACCTTGACGTTGGCGTAAGGTGTACCTATACTCCGCTGCAAGTACAGCGCCCGTTTGGGCCGTACCGGCAAGGAGCCTCTATTTGGCAGAGAAACAGGGCGATCTGCAGATCGGCGAAGTCGCCCAGCGCACCGGCGTAACCCAGCGCACGCTCCGCTTTTACGAAGAGAAGGGGCTGCTGCGCCCACCCAGCCGCATGGATGGCGGCTTTCGCCTCTACTCCGAAGAGGACGTGAAGCGCGTCCAGCACATCCGCCGGCTTCAGGACCTGCTGGGCGTCAGCCTGGCCGATATCAAGGAGATGGTCGACGCCGACGAGGTGCTGCGCGAGCTACGGTCGCAGTATCGCCCGGAGTCCGCCATCACTGAGAAGCGGAAGCAACTGCAGAAGGCGACCGATGTCACCAAGGCTCAGTTCGCCATCGTCAAGCAGAAGACGGAGCAGATGCGCGAGATGGAGACTCAGCTGGAAGAGCGCCTGAAGCTCTTCGCCCGCTGGAAGCAAGAGCTGGACGAGCTCGAGAAGAAGGCCGCGCCCTCGCGCGGCTAAGCCCGACCGAGGCCACGCCACCTGATGCACCAGACCGGATGATCGGTTCACGCCGCCCGCTGCCTCTGGGAGCGCGGTGTTTCTGGCCGCCATCGCGGGTACAATTCGGGACGAGGCCATGAGCAGCAAGAACGAAGACCAGACCCCGCTCAAGTACAAGCGCATCGTCGCCAAGATCGGCACGAACGTGCTCACCGCCGGCAGCGACCGCCTGAACATGGACCTGATGGCCGATCTCGCGGCCCAGGTCGCTGCGCTGCGGAAGCAAGGCGCCGAGCTGATCGTCGTGACTTCGGGCGCGATCGCCACAGGGCGCCACCGCCTGGGCATGAAAGAGCGCAAGGACATCCCCTTCCGGCAAGTGCTGGCCGCCGTGGGCCAGAGCGACCTCATGCAGGCGTACCAGGGGATATTCGCCGGCCACGACATCACGATCGCTCAGACGCTGCTCACACGGCGCGACCTCGCGGACCGCGTCGGCTACCTGAACGCGCGCAACACGCTGCTGGCGATGCTGGAGCTGGGCGTCGTGCCGATCGTCAACGAGAACGACGTCGTCGCGGTCGATGAGATTGAGGGCGCGAAGATCGGCGACAACGACAACCTCTCCGCCTTCGTCGCCAACCTTGTCGACGCCGACCTGCTGGCGATCCTCACGGACACCGGCGGCCTCTTCTCCGCCGACCCGCACGTCCATCCCGCCGCCGAGCTGATACCGCGCGTCGATACGATCGATGAGCAAGTCGAGGCGCTCGCCGGCGAGGCGAAAGTCGGCCACGGCGTCGGCGGCATGGCGACGAAGATACAGGCGGCGCGGCTGGCCACCGGCGGCGGGACCGACGTCTTCATCGCCTCGGGCCGCGAAGCGGACGCGCTCAAGCGCCTGGCTCACGGCGAAGGCCTGGGCACCCACTTCCCGGCCGGCGTCGACCGCATGGAGAGCCGCAAGCGCTGGATGCTGGCGGCGCTCTCGGTGAAGGGCGACATCGTCGTCGACGACGGCGCCGCCAGAGTGCTGCGCGAGAAGGAAGCGAGCTTGCTGCCGGCCGGCATACAGAAAGTCGAAGGCGAGTTCGCGCGCGGCGAAACGGTGGCGATCGTGGACGGGGACGGCAACCGCATCGCCTGCGGCATCACGAACTACAGCTCGGAAGAGATCCAGCGCATTCGCGGCATCCACTCAGACAAGATCGAAGACGTGCTGGGCCACCACTACGGCAGCGAGGTGCTGCACCGCAACAACATGGTGCTGCTTTAGCATGACTCTCAAGCGTGCCGCCGCCATCACCGGCATCGCTGAAATGGCGCCGCGCGCCTCGGCCGAGGGGCTGAGCACGCTCGGCATCTGGGCCGACGTCTCGCGCGGGGCGATCCTCGACGCCGGACTCGAACCCTCCGACATCGACGGGCTCCTCGTAGCGCCGCCGATCGTGGACATGGTCGCGATGTGGCCGTCGCACCTCGGCGAGTACCTCGACATTCACCCGCGGTACGCCAACATCGTCGACCTGGGCGGCGCCTCCGCGGCGGGGATGGCCTGGCGCGCAGCCTCGGCGATCCAGTCGGGCCTCTGCCGCGCCGTACTCTGCGTCAGCGGCGAGGCTTCGGACGTCGATACGTTCTACGCGCCGCGGGCGAAGCGCCCGACGCAGCAGCTGCCGCTGCGCGAGTTCGAGGCGCCGTACGGGCCGATGGGCGCGAACTCCGGATACGCGCAGATCGCGATGCGCCACATGCACGAGTTCGGCACGACCGGCCGCCAGCTGGCGAAGGTGGCCGTGGACCAGCGCACCAACGCCGGTGCGAACCCGGACGCGCTCTACCGCGACCCGCTCACAGTCGACGAGGTCCTCTCGTCGCCACTGATAGTCGACCCGCTGCACCTGTACGAGATCGTACGGCCGTGTACGGGCGGCGCTGCGTTCGTCGTCGTCTCGGCAGACCTGGCGCCGTCGAGCGCGCAGACACCGGCCTGGCTGCTGGGCGCGGGCGAGGCGACGCGAGGCGTGATGCTCGCGCAAGTCGAGTCGGTCACGACGTCGCCGGTCGCCCAGTCTGCTCCGCTGGCGTTCGAGATGGCCGGCGTGACGCCCGTCGACATCGACCTCGTCTCCGTTTACGACTGCTACACGATCACCGTCGTCGTCACACTCGAAGACGCCGGATTCTGCGAGAAGGGCGGCGGCGGCCCGTTCGTCGAGGAGCACGACCTGACGTACCGGGGCGATCTGCCTTTGAACACGCACGGCGGGCAGCTTTCGTTCGGGCAGCCGGGCCTGGCGGGCGGGACATCGCACGTGACAGAGGCGGTGCGACAGATCCAGGGCAGAGCCGGCGAGCGCCAGGTGGCGGACTGTGAGCTGGCGTTCGTCAACGGAAACGGCGGGATCATGAGCGAACAGGCGTCGTTGGTGCTTGGCGTATGAGCGATCAGCCGCGCAAGCCGCTCCCGAGGCCGTCCCCGCTCTCGCAGCCGTTCTGGGACGGTCTGGCCGCGGGTGAGCTGCGCCTGCAGAGATGCGCCGCGTGCGACGCCTACGTGTTCTATCCGCGGCCGCACTGTCCCCACTGCCTCTCCGAAGCGCTGAAGTGGACGCGTGTGAGCGGACGCGGGCGCGTGTACACGTACACGGTCGTGCGGCGGGCGATGCATCCGGCGTTCCGGCCGGACGTGCCGTACGTCTTCGCCATCGTCGAGCTGGAGGAAGGGCCGCGCGTGGCGACGAACGTCATCGGCTGCTCGCCGGAGGACGTCCGAGTGGAAATGCCGGTCAAAGCCCTGTACGATAGGACAGCGGCCGGAATCGCGCTTCTGAAGTTCGAACCGGCCTGACCGAGAGACGAGGCCCCGCCCGGGGCTCAGGAGATCCCTCCCGACTCCCTCGACCGAGGTGCCGCGTCTCAGGCGAATCTCTGGAGGTTAGATGGGTTCCGTCATCAAGAAGCGGCGCAAGAAGATAAGCAAGCACAAGCACCGCAAGATGCTGAAGAAGACCCGCTGGCAGCGCCGGCACGGCTAGCCGTGCCGCCTGGTGAGTGGCTAACGGTGAAACCATGACCACTACCGCGAACGAACTCCAGACCAAGGGCGATGCCGCGCGACGCGCGGCCCGCGACCTGGCGCGCACGTCCACTGACGTCAAGAACCGCGCGCTCGAAGCGATCGCCGATGCACTCCTTGACCACGCCGACGAGATCATCGCCGCCAACGAGACCGACGTCGCGGGCGGCAAAGAGGCGGGCCTGACGCCCGCCGTCATCGACCGCCTGACGCTGAACCACGACCGCCTCGCCGCCATCGCCGCCGACACCCGCGCCGTCGCCGTTCTGCCCGACCCTGTGGGCGAGATGATCGACATGAAGACGCTCCCGAACGGCATGCGGGCCGGCCGCCGGCGCGTGCCGCTTGGCGTCATCGCCGCGATCTACGAAGCGCGCCCGAACGTGACCGTCGACATCGCCGCGCTCTGCCTCAAGTCCGGCAACACCTGCATCCTGCGCGGCGGCAAAGAGACGATCAACTCGAACAAGGTGATCGCCCGCGTGCTGCGCGAGGCGATCACCGCTGCCGGTGGGCCCGGCGAGGCCGTCCAGCTCATCGAGAACACCGACCGCGGACTGATCGGCGAGCTGCTGGCGATGAAGGAGACGATCGACCTCGTCGTCCCGCGGGGCGGCAAGGAGCTGATCAGCTTCGTGGCCGCAAACGCAACGATGCCCGTGCTCACCGGTGGCATCGGCGTCTGCCACACTTACGTCGACCGCGCCGCCGACCTCGACAAGGCCGTCGCCATCGCGCTCAACGCCAAGACACGCAAGTTCAGCATCTGCAACGCGCTCGACACGCTGATCGTTCACGCCGACGTCGCACCAGGCTTCCTGCCCAATATGGCGCGGGCGTTCGCCGGGAAGGACGTCGAGATGCGCTGCGACGAACGAGCGATGGCGATCCTAGAGAACAGCGGAAACGCCGTCGCCGCCGGCCCCGAGGACTTCGACACCGAGTTCCTATCGCTGACGGCGGCCGTCCGTGTCGTCGACACTCTGGACGAGGCGATCGAGCACATCTACGAGCACGGCACAGGCCACTCCGACGCGATCCTCACCGAGGACTACTCGGCGGCGATGCGCTTCCTGGACGAGGTGGACACGGCCGTTTGTTACGTCAACGCCAGCACGCAGTTCACCGACGGCGCGCAGTTCGGGCTGGGCGCCGAGATCATCGACTCCACGCAGAAGACGATCGCCCGCGGGCCCGTCGGCCTGCGAGAGATCACCACTTACAAGTGGATCGTATTCGGTAACGGCCAGACTCGGCCGTGACAGGAGACAAGAGACAGGTGACAAGGAACACTTCGGCCGCGTCTCGACCCCCGTCCCCTGTCCCCTGCCCCCTGTCCCCGTAATGGCTACGTTTCAGTTCGACCGCGAGTCCCGGACGATGACGTCCGAGAGCTTCATCGTCGAGATGGCCGACGAGGAAGTCGGCCGCGTTGATCTGCACTACACCGCCTCGGTCACCTACGGCACGATCTGCGTTCTCGCCAGCATGACAGAAGAGGAGATCCGCTCGCTGATCAGCGAGATCGACGAGCGCTTCGTCCTGACGAGCGACCCCTTCCGGGAGGACTTCGTCGTCACGGTCTGGAACGGCCGCGAGCACGGGAACTACTCGGACGAGGACTTCGAGGACGAAGAGAGCAGCGACCTCGGCGACACCTTCGGCGCCTGAGCGAGCGTCAGTCGCGCCTTAGAACGGGCGGATTCAGCCGGCCCGGGTCGCCCAGAGGTCGAGGCGCACGTAGTCGGCAACGAACGGTGAGCCGAACCGTTCGACGGTCTCAGCGACGACGTCGCGCAGGAAGCGATCGGAGAGTTCCTGCGGGAGCGCCGCCACCTGTTGCTGGAGGATGATCGTGCGCAGGTAGAGCACCGCGGCGTCTTCGTCCTCGAACGTGACGGGCGCCTCGAACAGGTTGCCCCGCACGTCGCACCAGCCGTTGCGCTCCATCGCCGCGCGCGCCTCCTCCACCGAGCGGTACTTGCGGAACTCGCTGTCGCCCGAGAAGTAATCGGAGTACGGTGCGCGCTTCTCGACGGCGTGCGTCACCTCCGTCAGCCGGGCGATGTTGCCGGCGCCGCCGCACTGCGTCCGCAGCCGTCCACCGGGCTTCGTGGCGCGGGCGAGCGAGCCGAAGAGCCCGTCGTCGTCCGGGATCCAGTGGAAGACGGCGTTCGAGAAGACGGCGTCGACCTGCTCCGGTAGCGTGAAGTCGGTGAGGCTGGCGGTGACGGCGACGACGTTGGAGACGCCACGCCCGGCGAGTTCCTTCTCCAGGTTCGCGGTCATGTCAGGCGAGCTGTCGACGGCGTAGATCTTGCCGTCCGGCAGCTTCTGCAGGAGGTCGAGCGTAACGGAGCCGGAGCCGCAGCCGGCGTCCAGCACCGTCTCGTCGCCGCGCAGTTCCAGGTCGTCGATCACCTGCTGCGCCCAGCCGCGCATCGGCGTGCCGATGCGGTTGTAGACGGCGGCGTTCCAGTCGGTGCGAGGCGAGTCGCTCACAGGCCCAGCGTCACCGGTGGCCAGGCGAGAGTCAAGCGCAAAGCCGGGCTATCAGCGCCCGGAGTTCAGCCGCGTGACCTGCTCCGTGATAGTGTCGTCGGCTTCAGACGGATAATCGAAGTTGAGCCGGTGGGCCGTGTCTCTGGCGAGATCGCGAAAGAGGTCCATCGTCGCGAGCAACGCCTCCCACGCCGCGTCCTCGTCGTGATCCGGATACGTCCCTTTGAGGCGAGCGACGGTAGCCGGATCGGCCCATTCCTCCAGGAAGCGGCCGTCCCGCCACGTCTCGTAGCCGAAGCCGTGACGGGCCTTTGAGTGCCACTCGATCATGCGGAGAAGGAGCGGGTGCATGTAGTGGCTCCAGCCGTTGGTTGTTGCCGACCACAGCTCGCCCCGGCGGAGGTGTTTCGCGATCCGCGCCGTGTTGAACCAGAACTCGCCAACGGTCTCGGCGAAATCGTGCGCGGAAGGGGACGCCGTGACTTCGGGCAGCGGCGTCAGGAGCGCAAGAAACCGCTCTGCTACGCCCTCTTTGTCCAGGATCGTGCGCACGCCCGTTTGCAGATAGGCGCCGCCCTCCCGTAGCTGCTCCTCGAGCCCGGACGCGATCGAACCGGGCAGCCGGTCGAGCACGGGCGCGAGCCGGCGCACCCAGGGCATGAATGTGACCGCCTGGCGCACGTCCCCGACCGGGATGAACCCGAAGTCGGCATAGACGCCGCTGGCGAAGAGAGTGTGAAGCGTGACGCCACCGGGGTTCGGATCACGGTGGCAGGCCGCCACCTGTCCGATGTCGGCGACCCAGCGGCGGTCTCGCATGTAACGCTCCGGGTCCTTGACGGCGATCGCGAAGTCGATGTCCGACCACTCGTCCGCCGGGTGATCCGTGCGCGCCCGCGAACCGAGGATAAGAATCCCGCGCACGTCCTTGCGCGCCTTACCCCAGGCGAGGACGCGAGCCTCGAGATCGTCGAGGTCTACGGGCCCGTCGACCGAGCGCGACACCGCCTACTGGCCCGTGAACTCGGGCGCGCGCTTCTCCAGGAAGGACTGGAAGCCTTCGCGGAAGTCCTTGGTCTGGAACAGCGGCAGGAGCTGCAGGAAGACGTGGTGCACGTTGGCCTCGAACGTCTCGTCCATGCTCAGGCGCATCATCCGCTTCGTGGCCTGGACGGCGAGCGGTGCGCTGGCCGCGATCTCGGCCGCCATCTCGCCCGTGAACGCCGCCAGCTTATCGTGCTCGACGACGTGGTTGACGAGGCCGGCTTCGAGCGCTTCCTGCGCGCTTAGCGTCTGACCCCGGAAGGCGATCTCGGACGCCTTCGCCCAGCCGACGAGGCGCGGCAGGAGCCAGGCGCCGCCGCTCTCCGGAAGGATGCCGCGCTTCGTGAAGACCGCGGCCAGCTTCGCCTCGGTCGAAGCGATGCGGATATCGCAGCCGAGGGCGAGGTCCATGCCGTAGCCGGCAGCGGGGCCGTTGAGCGAGCAGATGACGGGCTTGTCGGTGTTGTGGAGAACGACCGGCGGGCTACCGCTGAGGTCGAAGCGCAGAATGGCGAGGTTGCCGTTGGAGCCGATACCGGTGCCGGCGGCGAGGTCCTTGAGGTCGAGGCCGGCGCAGAAGCCGCGCCCGGCCCCCGTGATCACGATCACGCGGACGTCAGCGTTGAGATCGGAGTCGCGCAGCGCCTGCGAGATCGACTCCAGCATCGGCTGGGAGATCGCGTTCAGGCGGTCGGGCCGGTTGAGGGTGATGGTGGCGACGTGGTCCTTGACGTCGTAGAGCAGGTCAGCGTACTGGGACATGGGGCACCTCCTATGGTGCCCCCAAGAATAGCATGGGCGCAGACACCCCTTACTCTGGCTCCTCGGCCTCGGGCGCGAGCGACGAGCCGATCTCCGGGCACTCCGTCAGCGAGGGCTGTGCGACCTCCGCTATGTAGGCGACGATCGCCAGCGCGTCGAAGGCGTCGACATCGCCGCTGCAGTTGACGTCGCCCTGCGCGACGCAGAACGGCGAAGCGCTGCCGCTCGTCGCGCGCAGGACGTCGATGGCGTCGCCGGGCCCGACTTTCGAATCGCAGTTGAGGTCGCCGGCCAGCGTCGGGCCCGGATCAGAGATGCGGACCGAGCCGTCCTCCGTGAACAGCTGCATCCCGATGTCTGGCACGCGCGCGCTCAGCGCTGTGACTGCGAGGTGCAGCGAGCTGAAGGCGTTGAGGGTGGTCGACGCCTCGAAGTCGATGTAGGCCGGCCGGAAGTGACCCGATAGCGGCGACGACGGCGATCCGAAGACCGTGACGAGGCCGTCTCCGATCGCGCAGACCGTCTGTTCACGCGGCGTGCAGCCGACGGCCGCGATCACGTCCGGATTAAACGAGACGCGGGCTTCGTAGACGTTGACGCCGGGCCACCAGACCCCGATGTCCAGCGGCACGCTCAACGTCTCGCCCGGCCGCGCGTCCACTCTGCCGATTGAGGCCGTGAGGGACGGCCGCGCATCGAGGCAGTCGACGATGCCGTCTTCGTCCCAGTCGGCGACCGCTGCGGGGGCGAACGACATGCCCGCGCCGTACTCGGCGTCGTAGCCGGGATCGCCGAGGTCGATTGCGGCGCAGCGAAGCACCTGCCGCACCTGCACCGGCCTCAGGTCCGGGTGCACCGAGAGCAGCATGGCGGCGATACCACTGACGTGCGGCGTCGCCATCGACGTGCCGAAGTAGCTGCAGAGCGCAAACTCCGTGAAGTCCTCCGGCCCGTCGCCACAGCTAAAGGCGTACGTGCTCTGGAGGATTCCGTCGCCGTTGCCGCTTACGTCCTTGATCCCGCCGGGGGCCATCAGATGAAGACCGCCCTCGCCTTCGTGCTCGCCGTAGCTGGAGTAACCGGCGCGGTCCATGGACCGGTCCAGGGCGCCCACGGAGATGATGGTCTCGATTCTGGCCGGGAAGTCGAGTTGCGGGTCGCCGATGAGGTCGCTGCCGCCGTTGCCTGCCGCCGCCACGACGACGACGCCCGCCGTTTCGGCGTACTCAAACGCCTCACGCTCAACCTCCGTTACGATGGACCCGCCGAGGCTGAGGTTGATCACGTCCGCGTCATGATCAACCGCCCAGTAGACGCCGGCGGCAACGCTATCGGCCGAGCAGCCGTACGGGCGGCAGACTCGCACCGGCATGATCGTCGCCTGGGGGACGAGGCCGGCGACACCGATAGCGTCCCAGTCCTGCGCCAGCGTCCCGGCAACGTGAGTGCCGTGGCCGTCTTCGTCGTTGGCATGGAGCGCGTCCTCGGTCGCATCGTACGGGAAGACGAACTTCGCCTGCGAAAGCTCCGGGGAGCGGCCGAACTCTTTGTAGTTTTCGTAAGCGATACCTGTATCAAGGACAGCGATCGTGACGCCGGAGGCGAAGGACGTGCTCCAGGCCTCGGGGGCGCCGATCATCTTCATGTTCCACTGGAGCGGGAAGAACTCGTCGACGGGAACGCGCGACGGCTGCTTGAGAGCGTTCAGTTCGGCCGACTCAACGGCCGGATCGGCGCGCAGACGCTCGATCGCCTCCACTTCCTGGCCCGAAGGCAACGAGAGCGTCGCGAAGCCACCGCGCGCGGAAACACGCTCGACACGAGCGCCCACCCGCGACGCCAGGCGCGCGGACTCCGCGTGCGGGGACTCGCCGCTGAAGCGCACGATCACCTCACCCGCCGCGTAGTCCGGCTGTTCGAGCGCGCCGGGCGAAGCAGCCGTCGAGGGAGCGGCCAGCGCCAACGCCGCCAGCACGACGAGCGGGACGATGATGCGGAAGACGGCAGGCAGGCTCACAGTCGTCCTAGAAGGGCGCACCGGTCTTGCCGAGCAGCCCCTTGATGTACTGCACCTCGCCGAGGTGCTCCGCCGTATGGCCGACGCAGAAGAACGTCAGTATCTCCGCGCGGCTGACCGCATCGAGCATCGGGTAGACCGACTGGAAGAACGGCAGCGGGATCATCTCTTCACCATCGGCCTCGCTCAGGCTGTCCGCGTATTCCTGCATCGCCCCGCCGACGGCCTCAGCGTAAGCGAGAATCTCATCGAGATCGAGGCGGATGCGCGCGATCTGGTCGCGGTCGAGACCCGTGCCGTACGGTGGGTTGCCCGGCTCCTCCACGGGCAGCCGAGGCGCCCAGTTATCCCGCGCGAAGACGGACTGGCGCTGCGCGAGAAGGCCGTGGATGATCTCGTCTTCGGAACGATAGGCGTGCCAGAGCGCGAAGACGATGTGGTTCGGGTTGGTCTCTGGCTGCCAGTGAAGCTGCTCTTCCGTCAGGTCCTCGCAGAGCAGGCGCGGATACCAGTGCCAGAAGTGCAGGTTCTTTCGCAGGTGATCGCCGACGGTCATGCTCCACCTCGCCTCTATGACCGAGTTTGCGGGCGGATTGTCCGCCAGCGGGAGCGCCAGTGTCAATCCGGTTCAGGCGATGGCAGTTCAGTCGATGGCGGTGCAGCCCGCCGGAAGATCGAGCGATAGGCCGCCGATCGAGCGCAGGATCGTCAGTGCGTCAGCGGCATTCACTTTACCGTCGCAGTTGACGTCCGCGATTCCGAAACAGGCGGCCTCGGACGCGCCGGCGAGGTCACTGATGACGGCCAGGCTGTCGGCGGCGGAAATCGTCGAGTCACAGTTGGCGTCGCCCGGAGGCGTCGGCGGCGCCAGACCGTCGATCATCACGGAACCGTCGGTGACGCTAACCTGCTCCATCATATCGGCGCCGACAGTGTCGGAGATTGCGGTGACGTCGACGTCGATCAGCGCCGTGGACCCGGCCGGGCCGATCGCCTCGAAGATGATCGTCGCGAAAGTGATATCGCCGCTAAACCCGAGCAGGCTGACGCTGTTCAGGCGCAGGAGTCCCGGCTGCGCGCCGGTGTTGCAGATGGCGATCGCGGTCTGGCAGGAGTGCGGCGTCACAAGCGCCTCATCGAAGAGGATGTCGATGCCGAAAGCGCCGATCGCCTGCTCGGAGTGACCCGAAAGCGTAAGCCCCACCGCGCCGCCGGACGCAACGCTGACGTCCTCCGCCGACACCGTCACACCTGCGGCGAGGACGTCGCGCGCGCCGAGAAGGACCACCAGGCCTGCGATCAGCACAGCAACGGCCCGCAACATCAGCGTCGCCAGCGGTCTCGCCGTCTCAGTACGCATTCCACTTGAGTAGATCGCACTAACGCCGCCGGAGTTACCGCGCCCGGAGCAAGATCGGGTTGAGGACACGCCCTCACCATACTTTGTGATTTCCGTCACAGCATCCCGCGGCCCGCCGCACTACCCTATACAGGGGCGGCACGTCACAGGCGGCCGCACCCGCGAAAGGAAGATGCGATGCTCGGCTTTATATCGGAAGAGCTGGTCCGGACCATGGGTCGCGAGCGCGAGGACGAGGCGCGCCGGGTTCGCCCGCACACGGAACGACGGCCAGATCCGGAACGCACGACGCACGAATCCGATCAGCGGCGCACGACGCCACTGTGGAACGCGCCGGCGCTGCGCCACGCCGTGTCGCGGTCGCGGTGCTAGAACCACGACTGAATAGCCCTCAGAATATCGCCTAGATCGCTCGCCGCGGCGAGCGCACGACCAGAGATGCCTCCCGGAGCGACGGAGCGAAGCCCCTCATTAGCCTGACGGCCGGATCACGAGGCAGGGCACGTCTGCGCTGCGGCGGATGACGCCGTCGGCGACGCTGCCGAGGATGGCCCGGCCGAGACCCGACCGCCCGTGCGTGGCGATGGCGACCAGGTCGACGTCCAGCTCGGCGGCTGCGGTCAGCACACCGTCCACGGCGGTACCGAGGCTGACGACGGTCGTTGCCTCGACGCCGCGCGCCTTCACTTCTTCGGCGGCGCGGGCCAGTATCTCTCTCGCCTGCCGCTGCATCTCTTCGACCGCCTCGCCCAGGGCGGCGGCGCCGGCAGACTCGAATCCTGGATAGGCCGACAGCGGCGCGACTGAGTGGTAAAGCACGAGCGAGGCGCCCATCGTCTTCGCGAACTCCTCGACCACGGGCAGGACGCTCTTCGCCACTTCCGAGCCGTCCAGGGGCACGAGGATCTTCTTGACGGCGGGACCCGTCGCTCCCCGGTCCTCGCCCTCCTTCGGGCGCAGGACGAGCAGCGGGACGCTGGAGTGCTCGAGGATGCGCGTCGCAACGCTGCCGAAGAGCCAGCGCGAGACGCCTGAACGGCCGTGCGTGCTGATCGCGATCAGATCGGCGCCGGCTTCGTCCGCAGCGACGAGAACTGCCTCCGCGGCGTCGCCGTCGAGCACCTGCGTTGTCACCTTCTGGCCTTTGCCCGTTTCGTCCCGTTCCATCGTGGCCAGGTACTCGGCAGCGATCTCGGACTCGCGCTTGAGGACCTCCAGACTTTGTGTGGCGTCCCAGACGCCGACCTCCTGAATGACGGTTACGAAGAGGAGTTCGGCGCCGGCGTTCGCGGCGATCTCGCGGGCGAAGGGGATGACGGCCTCGGCGGTCTTCGAGCCATCGAGCGGGACGAGGATCTTTTTGAACACGATACCTCCAGGCAGCCGCCTTGCCGCGGCCACATCATGTGTAGCACGGCGACTGTCCCGGCGCCATCCTGCCGACTGTCACTGACAACCGGGCCTTAGGTCACCCTTGTCAGGGGCAAGCACTCAGTTGAAGGCCACGCCGGGGCGAGTGGGATGCGTGCGATCGCGCGAGGCCGGGACGGCCGGCTGGCCAAACCAGGCCGGGGGGTCTGCCCGCTTGCTGCACTGGAGGCACGTGTAGTACTCACCCGTGAAGTCAGAGCGGAACTCGAGGTCCCCCATGCAGTGCGGACAGCATCTCAGCATCATCGCGAGATCAAGGTCCTGACGCGCCCGCGGGGGGAAGTAACGCATTGCACACTACTCCTATCTGGCGGACCTTGCGTCGCGGAGCAACTGTGCTCGGCCGGGGTGCGACGTGCGGCCCTCTCAGTGGCCTACGGGGTTAGCTGTCGGGTTAGAGCTGAGAGGTTTCACTGCCCCTCCGCCGTGGCGGATTAACCCCCAATGAGGGTGGTGGATCCCCCGTTCCTCCGGCTTCCCGGAGAATTCGGCCTTTGTCCACAGCTTAGCCGACTACGGAAATCTGTCAATGGAATTAAGGTTAAGGAAACATGCCGTTATCGGCCTTCCTCTTTGACGCACAAGGTAGCGCCAGATATTCTCCAAACGAGGAGGACGATTAATGAAGATATCAACATTTTACGGCGGCTCGCCGGACGTCGAGAGCCACGTCCAGGCGGCCGTCGATGCGGAAACCGACGGATTTGACACCATCTGGTACGGCCAAGTCTTCGGCGCCGAAGTGCTGACAGTGATCGCGCTGGCCGGCCAGAGGACGAGCCGCATCCAGTTCGGCACGTCCGTCGTCCCGACGTACGTCCGCCACCCTACGATCATGGCGCAGCAGGCGCTCACAGTGCAGGCAGCCACGGGCGGCCGCTTCACCCTCGGGCTCGGCCTCTCGCACGCGCCCGTCGTCCAGGGTATGTGGGGACTTTCCTACGAGCGGCCGGCCGTGCACATGCGTGAGTACCTCAACGTCCTCCAACCGCTCCTGACAGACGGAATGGTCTCCTTTAGCGGCGAGATGTTCCGCGTGAACGCTCAAGCCTCAGTTCCCACGCCGGAGCCGCCGCAGGTCATGATCGCGGCGCTGGCGCCGGTGATGCTCAAGATGGCCGGCGAGCGCACCGGCGGCACGATCACCTGGATGGTCGGGCCGAAGACGCTCGAGAGCCACATCCTGCCGCGCCTGACGAAAGCTGCCGCAGGCGCCGGACGCCCTCAGCCGCGCGTCGCCTCCTCCCTGCCGGTCGCGGTCACCGACGACCCGGACACGGCCCGCCAGCGCGCCGCCAACCTGTTTGCGGTCTACGGCGCGCTGCCGAACTACAGACGAATGCTGGACATCGAAGGCGTTGACGGCCCGAAGGACCTGGCGATCGTCGGCAACGAAGCGCAGGTGGAACAGCAGATCCGCGACGTCGCGTCCGCAGGCGCAACCGAGTTCGTCGCCAACGGCTTCCCCACGGACGACGACGCGAAGGCATCGCTGGCGCGCACCAACGCCCTGCTCAAGAGCCTCATCGGCAAGGTCTAGCGCAGGCCGGCGCCGCCGTCGACCGAGAGGTTGACGAGGTCAACGCGGGATACGAGACTGCACGTTAAACTTACCGGATGAACGAGGCACTTGACCCCGCTGACTTCCGCGAGGCGATGGCCCGCTTTGCCAGCGGCGTCACCGTCGTGACGACGTTTGACAGCAACGGCGGCGCTGTCGGATTCACCGCCAGCGCCTTCAGCTCGCTGTCGCTGGACCCGCCGCTGCTGCTCGTCTGCCTGCAGAAGGACGCCGACTGCTACACCGCGTTCATGGAGGCGGAGCAGTTCGGCGTCAGCATCTTGGCCGAGGGCCAGTCGCCAATCGCGATACGCTTCGCGACGAAGGCGATCGACAAATGGGAGGGCACGCCCTCTGAACGGGGAAGCGTCACCGGAATCCCGGTGATCGAAGACGCCGCCGCACGCCTGGAGTGCCGCATCCGCTCACGGTCGGACGGCGGCGACCACACGATCCTCGTCGGCGAAGTGCTGACCGCGAACGCGAACGGCAACGAGCCGCTGCTTCATTTCAACCGCTCCTACGGGCGCTTCGTGGAAGACAGCGGCTCCTGATCAAGCTGGTCTACCGTTTCCCGCGCTCCGTCGCCTGCACTTGACCGCAGGCGGCGCCAGGTACGAGGCTATCTGCGGGAGTGGATAGGCCCCGGTGGGTCTCCCGGTCTTCAAAACCGGTGTGTCCGTCTTTGGCGGACAGGTGGGTTCGACTCCCATGCACTCCCGCCACTCGTTCCCGCCCGTGTGCGCCGATCACCTGCGCCCCACCTGTGGGTGCTTCGCCAACCTCGCGAATACTCCAATTCTGGCGCCTTGCCTGCGACTACTCAGTACGAGTGCGCAATGCGAGGGCGCAGAGGCCCCATGTGAAGGCGGCGAAGCCGGCCATCGCTGCGAGGGCGCCAAGCAAGGAGCCGGCACTCCAGCCGTTGAGTACGAGGTCGCGCATACCCTGGAGGATGTAGGTGATCGGGTTAAGCTCGCTGGCGAACTCGAGCCAGCCGCTGAAGATCTCGGCGGGAGCCAGGGCCGGAGAGAGAAAGAGGAGGGGAAAGAAGATTAGGAAGCCGACCTTGTCTGCCTGCGCGCTGCCGGTCTTGAGGGCGATGGCGAGGGCGAGGCCGGAGTAGGAGAGGCCGAAGAGACCGGCGAGCAGGACCAGCGTGGCGAAGCCGGCGGCGCCCGTTGCCATGCCGGAGCCGGCGATGATTCCGACTGTGATGATGGCGACGGCGAGGAGCATGCCGCGGACGGCGTCTGCCAGGAGGCGGTAGAAGAGCAGGGCGACACGGGACGACGGTGTCAGGAGGAGCTTGTCGAAGTAGCCGCTCTGGATGTCCTGGACCATGCCGGCGCCGGAGCTGCCGCCGGCACCGGCGGCGGCCTGGAGTATGACCGCGGGCAGGAGAAAGCCGGCGTAGTTCTCGACCCCGAAGGCGACTTCGGCGACGTTGCCGAAGGAGCTGGCGGCGATGGTGAAGACAAACATGGGGATGAAGAGGCTCCCAAGCTCGATTGCGGGCTGGCGAAACGACTCCCGAAGCGCTCGCACGGTCAACCATTGGGAGTCTTGCAGTACGCGGATCATGGCGGCCCTCCAGATCGTCGTGCAATGGGGTTGCGGGCCGCTATTGTACGCCGTGCGGGAGGTGCGTCAAGCCTGCCTCAGCGGATACAAGATCTACTTAATTCCAAGCCGCAGGCTACTTACTGAAAGCCGCGCTAGTCTGCATCTTCGCGAGAGTCAGGTAACTCCGGCAGGCCCTTCTCCATGGGGAGTGCTATCACGTTTGCCAGCCTGTCTACCTGCTTGTCGATTTCATCGTATCTTCCCTTTGCATGGGAGATGTGACTACCAAGCACCTGGAAGTCACTTCGGAAACGGTCGAATTCGCGACCCAGCTGGTCCAGGTGATCGACGATCCGTCTCGCGTTCTCCTCTACTTGCAGCCCCTTCAGACCCAACACGATCGATTTAAGGTACCCATAGAAGCTATTGGGCGACACCGGAATGACCCGCCTTTCGAGCGCATACGATGACAGACTCTCCTGGTCGATCAGGAGGTCGTTCTTGACGATGCACTCGTAGTAGACGTTCTCAGCAGGGACATACATTAGAGCGAAGTCGAAAGTCCCCTCATCCGGAAGGATGTACTTCCGGGAGATACTATCTATGTGGCCTTTCACGTCACGAACGAACGTCCGCAGCGCAGCTCGCTTGTTCTCATCCGTCTCTCCCTCCATGTAGCGGACGAAGTTGTCAAGAGGGAATTTGGAATCAATCGGCACAAGGCCGTCTCCCAGCCTAACGATGGCGTCGACCGTCGTGCCACTCTTGAACCTGTACTGCGTCTCAAAGTTGTCACCGGGAAGGATTTGAGCTAGCAGCCTTTCCAGCATTAACTCCCCAAGCCCGCCGCGTAGCTGGGGTGGACGCAGAATATCCTGGAGTTCCGAGATGTTCTTTCCCATGTCCAGCATCTGTCGGGTTGACTCAGAGAGCCGACCTAGTTGCGTACCAATGCTCGTAAGCGTGCTGGCGGTAGTTGCAAGGGATCCTCCGATTCCTTGCTCGACCGAACTCAGCCGTTGATTGACATTGCCAAGCTGCGCCTCTACCGACTGCTGGAGAGTCTGCAAGCGACTATCGAGCCCACGCTCCGCCGCTCCACCAGCACCCCGCTGGAATAGCAATAGGGCCAGGGCAACAAGCATCCCAGCAAGAAGTGACAAGAGAATGGCGATTTCCATACGAGACTCTCAGTTCTCCGGCGACATCAAAGTGCAATCGCCGTCAGACATCAGACAACAGTCGGGATAGCTGCGTTGACGCTTTGCGTGCCCCCACGCACGCTACTATATGCCATGTTCATGCGCCGGCGGCATTGGCCTCCAGGCCCCGAGCACTGCCTCCACAAGCTAGCCGAAACCGGGCTTTCCCACTCGTCGCTGTAACATCCTCCGCCGGGGCCCGTCATTTCATAACAGACGCGGCAAAACCGTACTGAAGGGTGTTATGAATCAGTCCGTTACGACCACAGCTGAATCCGTCGCCACCAAATCGGCATCCGTGCTGGGAGACCCGAACGTGTGGTCCGGCCAGCTCAATGATGCTCTGGAGTCACTCGGCTTCTCGGTCGAGCCTTGTCCCGAGCTGACCGACCTGTTCGAGTCAGCCAAGGCTTCCGGTCCCGGCCTCGTGATCATTGCGCAGGAAGAGCCGGACGTCGCCGTCCGCGCCTCGCGCGCCACGCGAGAGCTACAGAAGGCGCCGATTATGGTCGTCATGCCGCGTGAGAGCGACCTCATCACCTCGCTCGACGCCGGCGCCGACGACGCCGTGATCTCGCGCGTCGACCCTGCCATCTTCGCGGCCCGCGTGCGAGCGCTCCTGCGACGCGTGCAGCCCGGCCACCCAACAGCCAACCGCACCATCGTCCGCGACCTGGTGATCGACTTCGAGACGTATGAGGTGACCGTGGCCGGCGAGCCCGTGCAGCTGACACCGACGGAGTTCCGGCTCCTCGCCGTGCTCGCTCAGCAGACCGGTCGTGTCGTCGACCCGCGTGCGTTGCTCTCCGCAGTGCACCAGCACGACTACAGCGAGCGAGACGCACAGAACCTGGTGAAGGTCCACATCGCGAACCTGCGCCGTAAGCTGAAGGACTCCAACGACGCCAGCCCGTACATTGTCTGCGTACGTGGCTTCGGATACATGCTGGAGCGCAGAGGCCGCATCCGCGAAAACGACCCGCTGCTGCCGCTGATCGAAGACTAGCGCCTTCACGCAACCTCAACCACTCCTGCACCGCGCCTTATCCATAACGTGCCCCGGCGCGCGCCGCCTCTGATAGGTTGGTCTAAGCAGCCAAACCGGAGGTACTGGAAATGGGACGAATCACAGCAATCAACAGCGGCTCCGCTGCGGTCTCCGTCGCTCACAGACGGCGGTTCGCGCGCTACTTCCCTGGCCTCTTCGCCTATGTGCGGACGATGTCCGATGACTATTCGAGCGGCGTCGACAAGGTTGTCTCCGCGTTTGAGGCAGCGCTGAGCGAGCCTCACGCCAACGAGGACTCCTTCGTCCTCTCGCTGTTCGCCAACGCCCGCGAGCTTTGCGGCGTCGGCAGGAGCGCGCACGATACGAGCGAGCGCGAGGTGCTTTCGCTGACTTTCGATGCTCAGCTCACGCGCGAGCAGGTTGCCGGTCTGCTGGAGCTGCCTGTGGACACGGTGATTTCGACCCTCCTGCGCGGCCTGAGCAGGCTGCAGAACGTCCGCGCGGCGACGGAAGCCGCGGGCGATACGGCGCTCCAGGGCTTCGCGGCCTGAGCGCGGCGACTCGCTAGTATTTGGAGACGTTCAGATCGTGGATCTTGCCCTCAACCAGGTAGACCACGCGCTCGCAGATGTTCGTCACCCGGTCGGCGATGCGTTCGAGGTTGTGGGCGACCCAGATCAGGTACGTCGCGCGCTGAATCGTGCCCCGCTCTTCGATCATGAATATCAGTAGCTCCCGGTAGAGCTGCTCGTACAGTTCATCGACCTCGTCATCGCGGTCGATGATGCGGCGGGCCAGCGCCGTGTCGCGGTTCTTGTAAGCCTCCAGCGCCCCCTCCATCATCTCGCTGGCGATCTCCGCCATGCGCGGGAGGTCAATGTAAGGCTTGAGGGGTGCTTCGTCCGCCAGCATGAGGACGATCCGGGCGATGCCCTCAGCGTGATCGCCCATACGCTCGAGGTCAACCGTTATGTGCAGCACAGCGATGATCGCGCGCAGGTCACTGGCCAGCGGCGCCTGCAGTGAGATCAGCTCGATGCACTTCTCTTCGGTCTCGTAGCGCTTGTCGTTGATCTCGACGTCGTTGGCGATTACGCGGCGGGCCTGCTCCACGTTCCGCGTCTTCAGCGCTTCGACGCCCTGCTGGATCGCTTCCTGCACCATGCCGGCCATCACCAGCATGTCTTCCTGCACTTCGGCGAGCTTCTTCTCGAAGACGGAGCGAGTCATCGGCTAGCCAAACCTTCCCGTGATGTAGTCTTCCGTTCGCTGTTCACGGGGCTGGGTGAACACCTCGTTCGTCGGGCCGTATTCGATCAGTGTGCCGTTGAGCCCGTGCTCCTGCGCCAGCAAGAAGGCCGTGTAGTCGGACACACGAGCCGCCTGCTGCATGTTGTGGGTGACGATGATGATTGTGTACTCCTTGACCAGCTCGCGGATCAGGTCCTCGATCTTGAGCGTGGCGATCGGGTCCAGCGCGGAGCACGGCTCGTCCATCAGGATGACGTCCGGCTGCACGGCCAGCGCCCGCGCGATGCAGAGGCGCTGCTGCTGCCCGCCGGAGAGTTCCAGTCCGGACTTCTTGAGGTCGTTCTTCACCTCGTCCCAGAGCGCCGCCTGCTTCAGCGCGCGCTCGACGATTTCGCCGCTGCTGCCCTCGATGCCGTTGACCTTCGCTCCGAAGACGACGTTGTCCTGGATCGACTTGGGGAACGGGTTCGGCTTCTGGAACACCATGCCGATGCGCCGCCGCACCTCGACCGGGTCGACGCTCCTGGCGTAGATGTCGGCGCCGTGATACTCGACCGTGCCCTCGACGCGCGCCGACGGTATCAGGTCGTTCATGCGGTTGAGGCAGCGCAACAGCGAACTCTTGCCGCAGCCCGACGGGCCGATCAGCGCCGTCACGCGGTTGACCGGGATGTTCAGGCTGATATCGGAGATCGCGTGCTTGTTGCCGTACCAGATGCCGACGTCCTGCAGCCGGAAAACGGTGTCCTCCGGCGGCTGACGGATGGGGTCTGCCCGTTGAACGCTTTCGGCCGCGGTAGCATCAGGCGTCAAGTTACTCCTTGGGCTCTCCGGTCTCGGTATGCTCACTCCCTGCCGGAGCTCCGCTATCAATTCTCGCATTGTCGGCCTTGCCTTTCCACCTTAATTGCGCCGGAAGCGCTCCCGGATAAGCGCCGCCAGCAGGTTGAGCGCCATCACGCCCGTCATCAGGACGATGATCCCTGCCGACGCGTTCGCCTGGAACTCGCGCCGCGAATCAAGCGTCCATGCGTAGATCTGGATCGGGATGACCGTGAAGGATTCGTTCAGGCCGGCCCAGAATCCGCCCGGGTCCGCGAAGTCGGCCAGGTTGGGGCCGGGATCGAAGTGGATGAACGCAGCGCCGCCGATCATGATCAGCGCGGCGGTCTCACCGACGGCGCGCGAGATCGCCAGGATCGTGCCGGTCATGATCCCCGGTATCGCGTTGGGCAGCACGTTGTGGCGCACGGCCTGCCAGCGCGTGGCGCCCAGCGCCAGCGCCCCGTCTCTCAGGCTGGGCGGCACCTGCCGGATCGCCTCCTGCGACGCGATCACCGTCATCGGGATGATCATCAGCGCCAGCGTGAAGCCGCCTGCGAGCAGGCTGCGGTCCATGCCGTAGAAGCGCACGAAGATCGTGAGGCCGAGTATGCCGTAGATGATGCTGGGCACACCCGCCAGGTTCGCCAGGTTGATCTTGACGATCGTCAGCAGACGGTTCCGCGGCGCAAACTCCTCGATCCAGATCGCCGTTCCGATGGCGATCGGGATGGAGGAGAAGACCGTGATCAGCATCAGCCAGAGCGTGCCGTACATCGCCGGCCGCAGGCCGGCCTTCTCGGCAAAGCGCGACGGGTAGTTCGTCAGGAAATCGAGGCTCAGACGAGAGGCCCCGGAATCGATCGTGTCGTAAGCCAGGAAGCCGAGGATGCTAACGCCGAGGACTGTCGCCCCCAGGAACAAGTACCGCGAGACCCGCGACACGAGCTGACGGCGCGCGACGGCGCCCCCCGCCCGCAGACGGAGCTGCTCGCTGGCCACTATTCGTACTCCTCGCGGTAGCGGCGGACGAAGAAGTAGGCGGCGACGTTGAACGCCAGCGTGATCAGGAAGAGCATCATGCCGACGGCGAAGAGCGCCTGATAGTCCACGGTGCCGCGCGCCGCGTCGCCGAGGCCCACCTGTAACATGAAGCCGGTCATCGTCTGGACGCCCTCGAACGGATTGACCGTGAGCTGCGGTGTCGAGCCGGCGGCGATCGCCACGATCATCGTCTCGCCGACAACGCGTGCGATCGCGAGCAAGATCGCGGCGATGATGCCGGAGAGCGCCGCCGGGAAGACGACGCGAATCGCCACCTCAAGCCGCGTCGCGCCCAGGCCGTAGGCCGCCTCCCGCAGGTCGCGCGGGACGTTCGCCATCGCGTCTTCGGAGATCGAAGCGATCGTCGGCAGGATCATCACGGCGAGCATGATGCTGGCCGAAAGGGCGTTGAAGACGTTGACCTGGTCCGCGCCGAACGTGGGCCGCAGCAGGTCCTGTGTGACGAAGGTGAGCGCGAAGTACGCGTAGACGACCGTCGGTACGCCGGCGAGCGCTTCAAGTATCGGCTTCAGCACCTTGCGCGTGTTCGGGTGGGCGTACTCGCTAAGGTAGACGGCCGTCGCCAGGCCGATTGGCACGGCGAGGAGGAGCGCCCAGAACGTAACCATCAGCGTCCCGGCCACCAGCTCCCAGATGCCGAACGAGACCGGCTCAAACAGCGGCTGCCACTCCGTCTCCAGGAAGAAGTCCCGGAACGATACTTCCTCGAAGAAGGTGGCGGACTCCCGAACGAGCACGCCGACGATGAGGAGCGTGGTGACGAGCGAGACGGCTGCACAGAGGGTGAGCACGAAGAGGATGACGGACTCTCTAGGCTTGCCGAACTGACGCTTCTTCAGCGCCTCATTCATGTTGCCGGGGTCCGCAACGGTCATGGCAGGTACGGCTCGATCCTGGCCTGCTGCTCCTGCAGCGTGTCAGCCGGCAACGAGACGTAGCCGACTTCCGCCACCAGGGCGGTCGCGTTGTCCAGGTAGAATTCGAGGAAGCGGAGCATCGGGTTCTCCGGGTGTTCGGCGAGGGACGACTCTCGGGTGTAGATGAAGAGTGGCCGGCTCAGCGGGTAGCTGCCGTCCAGCGCTGAATCGAAGGACGGAGCAACGCAGCCTTCGCCGCCGTCGACGGAGACGGCCTTCAGCGACTGGCCAGCGTCCTGGAAGTAGGCGAAACCGAAATAGCCGATCGAGTCGCCGTCGCCGCCAATGCCCACCGCCAGCACGTTGTCGTCCTCAGACGCGGTGCCATCGCCGCGGTGATTGGCGGCTTCGTCCACGTCCTTGATGATCGCCTCGACGAAGTAGTCGAACGTACCCGAGTCCGTGCCCGGGTAGTAGAGGGCGATGGGCTGGTCGGGAAAGCTGGCGTCGACAGCGCTCCAGTTGGCAGCGCCGCCGGTCCGGAAGATTTCGTGCAGCTGCTCGATCGTGAGGCAGTCGGCAAAGTCGTTGTCGGGGTGGACCATCACGGTCAGGGCATCGAGGCCGACCTGGATCTCCAGGACATCGTTGATGCCGTTTTCGGCGCAGGCGTCGAGTTCGTCCTGCTCGATCGGGCGCGAAGCGTTGCTGAGGTGCGTCTCGCCGGCGCAGAAGACCTCTAAACCACCGCCGGTCCCGGAGAACGCCACGTTCACGCGGACGTCACCCGCGACAGCGTGAAAATCCTCGGCGACGGCCGCGGTGATCGGGTACACGGTGGAGGAGCCGTCGATGTCGATCTCGCCACCCTTGCCGCTGTCATCGCAGGCAACGGCGGCCAGCGCGGCAAGCGACAGGAGAAAAATGACCGCGAGCGCACGGATACCGGTCGAGCGCGGGCCTGGTGGCTCCTTCGCGATCACAAACCCAGCGTAGGAGGCGGTTCTCTAAGGGTCTCTTAACGGAGTGTTAACGGCGTTTAACGCCCCGTAAAACTTGCCGCCTGGCTACGTCGAGTATCATCCTGTTGCCAGGCGCAGCCGGGCTGCGCGCAGAGCGCCCGGTCCATTAGGCCGGCCGCGCCGGAGCCACTATGGAAACGATCACCAGGAGCGCGTTCCTCGACGAGCAGTTTGCCTCATCGTCAGGTCTCTTTCGTGCCGACCTGGAAGCGTACCGCAACCATGCCTACCGTGTCCTCAACTTCGCTCTTGCCCTCGCCCCGGCGCTACCGGACGCACGCCGTAAGCTTGAGATAGCCAGCTACTTTCACGACCTCGGAATCTGGGCCGACTCGACCTTCGACTATATCGAGCCATCGGCTGGGCGCGCACGGGAGTATCTTGAGGCGAGCGGCCTTTCGGAATGGAGTGCCGAGATAACACGTATGATCTCGGAGCATCACAAGGTCAGATCGGCGCACCGCGACGGCCCGCTCGTCGAAGCGTTTCGAAGAGCGGACTGGGTGGATGTGTCCCTCGGTCTCCTCCGGTTCGGCCTTTCGGGGCCGTTCGCGGCCGAAGTGAGGCGGACCTTCCCGAACCAGGGGTTCCACCGGCGCCTTGTGGAACTCACGCTACAGCGGGTTCGCCGTCACCCGCTAAGCCCACTTCCTATGTTCAAGTGGTAGAGCCGGCCTTATCCTACTCACGCCATCCAACAGTGTGCGGCAACAACGTCCTTGTAAGACAACCGCAAGAATTACCCGCTACGATTCGATAGCGGGGCGCGGACCCCCTTCAAACTGCCCCGGACGTAAACTAGATATGTGAGGAATAGCGGCGCGCATGGCTGAAGAACGAGTCCTGGTAGTCGAAGACGAACCCATGGTGGCCGAAGTCGTGGAGCGCTATCTGCGCCGCGACGGCTACACCGTGTCTGTCGTCCACGACGGCGACAGGGCGATGGACGCCTTCGAGCGCTTCCAGCCGGACCTGATCGTGCTCGATATCATGCTGCCGGGGTTGGACGGCACGGAGATCTGTCGGCGCGTGCGGGCGCGCTCACAGGCGTCGATCATCATGCTGACCGCGCGCGGCGAGGAGACGGACAAGATCGTCGGCCTGGGCATGGGCGCCGACGACTACGTGACGAAGCCGTTCTCGCCACGCGAGCTGGCGGCTCGCGTGAAGGCCGTCCTCCGCCGCGCCAAAAACACCGTCGAGGCCGAGGGGGATCACCTCCGCTTCGGCGACCTGCGCATCAACGGCCGCACGCGGAAGGTGGAGGACCACCGCGGCCCGATCGAGTTGACGGCGCGCGAGTTCGACCTGCTGTTCCACCTCGCCAGCTACCCGGAGCAGGTGTTCAGCCGCGAGCAACTGCTGGACGCGGTCTGGGACCTTGAGTTCCCGGGCGATACCAGTACCGTGACGGTCAGCATGCGCCGCCTGCGCTCCAAGGTAGAGACCGACCCTTCGCGGCCGCGGCACCTGAAGACGGTCTGGGGAGTGGGTTACAAGTTTGAGCCATAGCCGCAGCCCGGCCGGCCCGCTGCGCCTGCTCTCGCAGGCATGGCTCGGCCCCGTGCTGGCGCTTACGCTGGCGATCGGCATCGGCCTCCTCATCGCGGAGCTCCTGATGACTCCGCCCGCGGGCGAGCTGCGCGACCTCGGGGCCTACCTCGCGCTCTCCGGCGCCGCCACGCTCGGCGCCGGCTGGCTCGCCCTGCGTCTCGCCGATCACGCCATCGGACTCTCGATCAAGGCGAAGGCGTTCCTGGGCACGGTCATCGGCGGCGGCGTCGCGCTGCTCAACGTCTTCATCGTTGCCCAGCTGATGTTCGTCTCGACCGCGCACGACCTGAAGCTGCTTGTCGCCCTTCTTGTGTTCAGCGCCCTGGTCACGTTGTTCTTCAGCATGTGGGTGGCCTCGACGATCGTCGGCCGCATGGCGGCCGCCACCGCCGGCATACGGAAGCTGGCCGCCGGCGAGCTAGACTCCAGGATCGCACTGCCCGGCGGCGATGAGGTAGCTCAGCTCGCCAACGACGTCGACATCCTCGCCGAACGGCTGCAGGCGGCTGAACGGCAGCGGGCGTCGCTGGACCGTGAGCGAAAGGAGCTAACAGCGGCGGTCTCCCACGACCTGCGAACGCCGCTGGCGAGCGTGCGTGCGATGGTCGAAGCGCTGGCCGACGACGTCGTGAAAGACCCGGCGGAGGTCAAGCGTTACTACGACGCCATGCGCCACGAGATCGACCGCCTCAGCCACATGGTGGATGACCTCTTCGAGCTTGCGCAGATGGACGCGGGCGCGCCACGCCTGGAGCGGCGCAACGTCGCCCTGCACGAGATCGCGGCCGAGGTGATCGAGGCGATGCAGGCGCAGGCCAGGCTGAACGACGTGGCCCTGACCCTCGGCATGGAGGGCGATCAGCCGGACGTCTTCGTCGACGGCGCGCGCGTCGAGCGAGTGATCGCCAACCTGATCCGCAACGCCATGGAGCACACGCCTCCCGGCGGACGAATCGACGTCAGGGTCGTCGCCGATGACGGCTGGCTGCGGCTGCACGTCAGCGACACCGGCGAGGGCATCGCCGAAGACGATCTGCCGCACATCTGGAACCGCTTCTTCCGCGCCGACAAGTCTCGCAAGCGAGGCCCCGAAGCCGCCGACGGCGCCGGCCTCGGCCTCGCGATCGTCCGCGCCATCGTCGAGGCTCACGGGGGCCTCGTCGACGTCACCTCGGCGCCGGGACGGGGCGCTCTTTTCACGCTCCGCTTCCCTCTCCACTCCTAGACGCTCTGCCCCCTCCTCCGGATCGCACTAAGGCTGTCATCCGCGTAAGAGCCTCGTAAGGAATCCCGGCTAGCGTTGCAGGTGGTTACTTTGCCACAGAACGTTCAGTCCCAAGGAGGTACTCATGCAAGCAAGCAGTCTAAGAAGGTGGGCCCTGGCGCCCGCCCTGGTGATCGCAACAGCCGCGGCCCTGGCGTTCGCGCTGGTCGCGACGCCCGCCGCCGGACAGGCGAACGTCACTTACACCGTGACGGTCGAGAACCTGACGGACGGCCAGCCGTTCACGCCGCCGGTGGTGGTCACTCATTCGAGCGGATTCGACGTCTTCGAGTCCGGTCAGGCCGCCTCATCGGCGCTACAGGCCCTCGCCGAAAACGGCAACGCCGACCCGCTGCTGACGCTCGTCAGCGGCTCCAGCGCGGTGTACGACTCGGAGGCCGGCACGGCGCCGATCCTGCCCGGGGCGACCGCCACGTTCAGCGTCGATGCCCCGGCCGGGAGCCTCGTCTCGGTGGCGATGATGCTGATCTGCACGAATGACGGCTTCACCGGCCTCGACTCGGTCACGCTTCCGGCAAGCGGATCCGAGACGATCACCGCCAACGCCTACGACGCCGGCACGGAGAACAACACGGAAGACTTCGCCGACATCGTCCCGCCCTGTCAGGCCGTGATCGGCGTCACCTCGGACGACGACGGAACGGGTGAGACCAACCCGGCACTGGCCGAAGGCGGCGTCGTCAGCGCCCACGCCGGTGTCCAGGGCGGCACCGACTTGACCACAGCCGACCACGGCTGGACGGACCCGGTCGCGCGGATCGCCGTGACGGCGCCCGCCGGCCTGCCGAGCAGCGGCGGCCCGCCCCTGGACGGCGGCACCGGCACAGCCTGGACGCTCTACCTCGCGATCGCCGGAGCACTGATCCTGGCCGCCGGTAGCGTGACCCTCGTGGCGAGCCGGCGCGCCGTTCGTTAGCCTTCTACGGCGCAGCATGAAGACGGCCCCGGGCTTCCGGGGCCGTCTTCTTCTTCTTCCGATCGTAAGCGCCGCCCTCGCCTGAGAGCCGAAGGGCACGCGACTCAGGAGGCGCACGGTCTATGGTATCCTCCATAGCAATTGTTTCAAATTACCGAAGTGTGAAAACCTTCAGCAGTTAATTTCCCGTCGGAGAGGAGTTCGGCATGAAGTGTTCGGAGTGTGGCCGAATATGGCACGTCGGGGGCGATAAGTGTCCGACGTGTACCGCCTTTTCTGAAGAGTACCTCCGCGAACAGGCGTCCGCGGCGGCAAGCGAGGCAGAGGGCCCCGATTCGAGTGGTGAAGTGACAGCCGGGAGAGGTTTCTCGCGGCGAGACTTTCTGATCGGTGCGGTTGGTGGTGGAGCAGCGGCTTCAGTGGCGATACTGGTGCCTGTCGCACTCACAGAGTGGATTGACGACGATGGTGGCGACGGCGCACCGCCGGACGATGGCGGATCACCCGCTGTCGTAGTGGCGACGTTCCGGCGCACAAAGATCGCTTCGCTGTCAGACCTGACGCCAGGCGAGCCGCTCGACTTCGAATATCCCCTGGAGGGCCAGAGCAACTTCGTGGTCAAGCTCGGCGCGCCGGCTCACGGCGGCGTCGGAGAAGAAGGCGACATCGTCGCCTTCTCGTATGCCTGCACACATATGGGATGTCCCCTTAACGGCCTGTACAAGGACGAACACAGGATTCTTGGCCCCTGTAGCTGCCACTACACGACGTTTGACCTGACGCGCGGCGGCCTGGTCGTACTGGGCCAGGCGACCGAGAACCTGCCGCAGATCACCCTGGCTCTGGACGGCGATGACCTGTACGCCACGGGCGTGATGGGGCTGATCTTTGGGTACCGTGACAACCTCGCGGACGGGACACCGGTGGAGGTGACGGCATGACTAAGGATAAGCAGGGAGTCTCCGGCGTTAGCCCGGGCCCCCTCGTCAGCAGGGTTCCTGCGCCTCCGGCCGACGCAACCATCAAGAACATATGCTGCGAGTACTGCCCGGTGGCATGCGGCTACAAGGCATACCTCTGGCCCGTTGGCACAGAGGGCGGTGCGAAGGCTGACGAGAACGCTCTTAGCATCGACTATCCCGCGTTCCTCCAGAGCGGCAATTGGCCTTCGCCGACGATGTTCAACACCGTTACGTTCGAAGGTAAGCCACACAACGTCATCGTGATCCCTGACGGCGACTCCGAAGTCGGGAACATCGGCGGAACTCACAGCGTCCGAGGCGGCAGTATTGCGCAGAAGCTCTACAACCCGCAAACGCCGACCGCCGATCGTCTGCAGATGCCGCTGCTCCGTGTGCGCGGCACTCTCCAGCCGATCTCATGGGACGCCGCCACCGACATCGTGGCCGAAGTCTCCAAGCACGTCATCGAGAACCATGGCGAGCTGGCGTGGGGGATGAAGCGCTACTCGTACCAGTTCTACGAGAACGTCTATGCCGTGACGAAGCTGGCCCTGGGCGCCATCGGTTCGCCGAACCACGCACCTCACCACGCGCCGGCGGACGGCGACGACGTGCCAGGCCTCTCCGACACGGGAATCGACGCCTTCGGCTCGGCCTACGAGGACGATAGGGAAGCAGACGTCCTCTTCATCTCCGGCTCAGACCCGTACGAGACGAAGACCGTCCGCTTCACCACCTGGATGGCGGTCGGCGGCGCGACGATGATCTACGTCGACCCGCGGCGCACGTTCTCGGCGGCGTTCGCGGAGAGCCGAGGCGGCCTGCACCTCCAGATCAACCCGGGCACCGATACAGCACTCTACGGCGCGATCGCGCGCGTCATCCTGGACAACGGCTGGGAAGACAGCGAGTTCATCGCTGACTACATCGCGTCATCCGGGGAGGTCGCCGCCGAAGGCAAGTGGCGGCGCGTGCAGTTCGGCCAGTCGTTCGACGACTTCAAGAGCTACATCACTTCGGAGCCGGCCTTCGCGCTCGAAGAAGCGGCGCGGATAACGGGAGTGCCCGCCGAGAAGATCACGCAGACGGCGGAGTTGATGACCGGCGGCGGCGCGGCCGAGCGGCCGAAGCTGAGTATTCGCTTCGAGAAGGGGCTCTACTGGTCGCACAACTACGAGAACACGGCCGCGATCGGCAATCTCGGCCTGGTAACCGGCTCTATCGGCTCAGTGGGGCGCTCGACCTCGCGGCTGGGCGGACACCAGCGCGGCGGTCAGTCGGGAGCGAGCTATCCGCTGGACAAGTCCCCGCACGAGTTCGAGGGCCACAAGGTCGAGATGGACCAGGACCGCTGGGTTGTCCAGGGCAACACGCGGTTCATGTGGGCGATCGGCACGAATTGGATCGGCGCTTCCGCCTGCTCCCAGCAGATCTCCGACTCGCTCCGTCAGCTCATCCAGGAGACCGATCCGCAGGTGACGACCGCTGATACAGCCGTTGCCATCGAGCAGCTGAAGCAGCGCGTGGACAACGGCGGGATGGTGTTCGTGCACCAGGAGATCTACCCGAACGACACCACGGAGTTCGCCGATCTCGTGCTGCCCGCCGCCGCCTGGGGCGAGGAAGACTTTGCGCGGAATAGCGCCGAGCGCAGGCTGCGCATCTACGAGAAGATCTCGGATCCGCCCGGCGAAGCACGCCCAGACTGGAAGATCGTCGCCGAAGTGGCGCAGAAGATGGGCTTCGACGGCTTCGACTGGGCCGACTCGAATGAGATCTTCGAGGAGGCGTCCGAGCGCTCGAGGGGCGGCCGGCGGGACTACGCCGCGCTCGTCGAGAAGGCTCGCGCCGAAGGTAAGCGCGGCCACGATCTGTTGCGTGAGTTCGGAACGCAGGGGTTGCAGACGCCGCTCACGCTTGAAGGCGGCGAGCTGGTGGAGACGCCGCGACTGCACGCAGACCTGAAGTTCAAGACGGACAGCGGCAAGGCGAACTTCGTCCGGGCGGACTGGTCTGCGGTGAACGCGCGCAACGAGATCCTGGGCCCGGAGGGCGATGAGCTGTGGATCACGAACATGCGCGTCAACCACTACTGGAACAACCTGTCCGACTTCACCCGCCGCCCGTACACGTTCCAGCGCTACCCGGTGAACTTCATCGAGATCAACCCGCAAGATGCGGAATCGAAGGGCATCGAGAGCGGCGACATGGTCTCGATCGACAGCAACCGCGTGATCAATCAGTTGGGCCAGCAGGTGACTGGTGGATTCACGGCCGTCGCCTACATCACGGACATCGTGCCACCGGGCCTGGCGAGCGCCTACTTTCACTTCCCCAGGCAGCCGGCCAACTCGGTCGTCTCTGCTGACACGTCGCTCCAGCCACTCAACCTGCGCTATCAGTTCAAGCTGGGCCGCGGCAAGATCACGCGCATCGGCCCGACGGAGCTTGCAGAGCGCATGTCGTTCGCTCCCAGGAACATCGTGTGAGTGAGCGCCGCCAGCGCTTCCGCCAGCGCATAGAGTAGGAGAGATGCAGGCCAGCCTGTAGGAGCGCTTTGTGTTGGCGCCTCAGGCGAGAGATGGGCGCGTGAGCGCCAATGATTCATCAGCTCAGCGCGCTCGACGCGCTCGAGTTGATGCCGGCGGGCGAAAACAGATACGATCTGGAGGTCGGGGCCCGTAGCTCAGCGGTTAGAGCTCCGGACTTTTAATCCGGGAGTCGTGGGTTCGAATCCCACCGGGCCCTCCATTCTCCACTGTTACCTAGCTTCTCGCCTCCGAATCTAGCCATCTCGGCCGTGTCGTGCGGTCAATGCTGACCAGGGGATCGTTTCGCGACCAGGGGATTGGACGATTTCGACACACCCGATCACCTCGGCCTTAGATAGGAATCGCGCATCATATCGGTGTGAGCTGACTCCCGGAATACGAGTCCGGAGCACTGATGTGCTTCAGCTCAGTGTCGCCGCGGGCCACGTTGATGTCGCTCTCAACACCGAAGATGGCATCGGTGACGTCGAGCCAGCCTGGGGGCGTTGCCGGAGTCGATATCGTCGATGTCGGTCTTAGCCGCGTCGCCCGTTCCCGGTGGCAGTTCGTCCTACTGGACCCACAATCGATCAGTCGAGGCCGAGGTCGGCACGAGCCTCGTCTGTCATCATCTCGGGGCTCCACGCTGGATTGAACGTGAATGCGATATCCACGTCCTCAACGCCTGGGATCAGCCCGATGTTTTCGCTGATCTGCTCGACTATGAGGGGTCCGATGGGGCAGGCGGGAGTCGTCAGGGTCATGAGAATATTGACGTCGCCCTCGTCAACCGCAATCTCGTAAACGAGGCCGAGGTCGTAAATGTTGTAATGCAGCTCTGGGTCGTAGACCTCCCGGAGGCCGTCGACGATCGCTGCTTCGGAGACCATTAGAGCCCCTTTCGCTGTCTAGACTTCACTCTGTATTGCACCCGATCGCGCGCAGACGAGTGCCTTACTCCGAGTTCATGTATAGTATACACAGTAGATAGTTTCTATATTCATTATCCTAGGTCGTCATGATGGTTGAGAAGCCCCTGACCTGCCCGAAATGCGAAGGGAATCCCCTATTTCTCGAGAGAGGCTACTCCTGGGGCGACAGGTTGTACTGCATCTGCGGCTTCTCGCTCGAGCTGCCCGTTGGCCGGAGACGGTCCGCAGACAAGGTTGAGGTGGTGGCCGTCTCCGGGCGTCTCGCGCCGGCGTCACGTCGAAGCGTCGGGAAGAGGTGACACTCTGACTTACGTCATTACGGATCCCTGTATCGGCACCATCGACAAGTCCTGCGTCGAGGTCTGTCCCGTCGACTGCATCCACTTCGAGGAAGGCGTAGACCGCAAGCTCTACATCGACCCCGATGAGTGCATCGACTGCGGCGCCTGCGAGCCGGTCTGCCCGGTAACAGCCATCTTCGCCGACGATGATGTGCCGGATGACATGAAGGAGTACACCGAGATCGACGCGGTCTGGTTCAAAGACAAGGACGCTGCGCGGGCCCGCGTCAACGAGCTGAACCCGGTTTAGATATCCTATCGCCCTCGTGTTCACCGAGGCGCAGCCGGTGAGCTAAGAAAGGAGGGTTCTACAGCCGAAAGCCACGACCATGTTGGTAAGTTTTAGAGATGCGGCCGCGGCTTCGTTGAGAACCAAGGTGTGCCGATGCTTGGAATACTAAGGGCGCTCGCGACAACCGCGCGGACCGTTCTTCGCAAGCCCGTTACCGTACAGTACCCTGATCAGATCAGGGTACTGCCCAGCCGGAACCGCGGACTGCCCCTGTTGACGTGGGATCACGAAAACGACGAGCCGGTCTGCATCGGCTGCCGCCAGTGCGCTGTTGTTTGTCCAGTCGAGTGCATCACCGTCGTCGGCCCAACGGACAATCCCACCTACCGTCCTCCTGATCATGATGTCGAGTCCTGCGCGGCCGTCAACAACGGCGTGTGCCGGCACGCGAGCCCCCGACGCACCTTGCCGCAGCGCTTTCTAATTGACGAAGACCGCTGCATGCGTTGCGGCCTGTGCGAGGAGGTCTGTCCGACCGATCAGGAACGATACGGGTATCAAAAGGCGATTGTCTTGGGTACAGGTCACCTTTCAATCCAAAGTTCGGTCTATGACCGAAGCGACAACGTCCTGGATCTTGATGGTCTAACCTATCATTCGCGGGTGCTCAAACTGGAGCTCAATGCGGTGATGGGCACCAAGCCGCCCAAAGAATACCTCCTGGTGAATTCGCCGCAGGCAGCCAACCTACGCCTGCAAGGCCCAGCCGGCGTCAGCCTGGACGGCCTAAGGCCCAACCCCATACCGAGAGAGAGTGTGGGGGATACCCCCGCTCTCCAGGAGCCGCCTGAGGAGCCCGGAAAGACCTACCAAGTCGAAGTCGACGGCGACGACATCCTGCGTGGTCGTTCGCTCGACAAAGATTGAATTCGGACACCGCAGCGATGGAAGAACCATCCGAATCTGAGGCAGGTTCCTCGCCGGAGGGGGCCATAGAAGAGCCCGCTGGTGCCCGGCCATCGGTGGTCATAGTCGGTGCCGGATTCGGTGGCCTGAGGTTGGCTCGCGGCTTGAGTCGCGCGCCTGTGGACGTGACAATCATTGATCGCCACAACTACCACACTTTCGTCCCGCTCCTGTATCAAGTAGCCACCGCCGGGCTAGAGCCGGAAGCGATCGCCCAGCCCATACGCCGTATCCTCCGTGGCGTCCCCAACCTACGCTTTCGCCTGAGCACGGTCACAGGCGTTGACCTCGCGCACCGTGTCGTCACTACCGATTCCGGCGCGATAAGGTACGACTACCTAGTGCTGGCGGCCGGCAGCGCCACCAGCTACTTCGGCCTAGATTCGGTTGTGCAGGTGACCTCCGCCCTCCGCGATCTGGACGACGCCGAGCGGTTGCGCGACCAGGTCCTCGGCGCCTTCGAGGCAGCGTCGGCTGAGGAGGATCCTGACCGTCGCCGACAGTTACTCACGCTCATCGTGGTGGGCGGCGGGCCCACAGGTGTGGAGCTGGCCGGCGCCCTGGCCGAGCTGCGGCGACACGTCCTGCCACACGATTACCCGGATTTGGATCTTTCATGCGCACGCATCCTCCTTCTGGAGGCCAGCGACCGCATTCTGCCTAGCATGCCCCCCGGTCTACAGGCTGAGGCGCTGGCCAAACTGCGCGAGCTAGGGGTAGAGATATGTCTGCGCGCGCCAGTGGCTGACGCTGATGCGAACGGCGTCATTCTAAGCGGTGGCGAAATGATCCCAGCCGGCGCGGTGGTGTGGGTAGCAGGCATGCGGGCGCCGCCTCTCGCTGAAGCCGTGCCCACGGCCAGAGACTCAAGTGGCCGCCTCGTTGTCTCTGAGACGCTGAATCTGCCCGGCCACCCGGAGGTCTACGCCATTGGGGACATGGCACATGTCGGCGACCCGAAGACCCGGCCGCATCCTATGCTGGCTCCGGTAGCTATTCAGCAGGGCGCCTTGGTGGCGGAAAACGTCCTGCGCAGCCTGGCTGGCAAGCCGCCAAAGCGATTCGTCTACACGGACCGAGGCACCATGGTCACCATCGGCCGCAACGCCGCCGTCGCCCACGTCTTCGGTCTGCGGCTGAGTGGCTTCATCGCTTGGCTGATATGGCTAACGGTGCACTTGGTGTGGCTCATCGGCTTCCGCAACCGCATGCTGGTGCTGGTAAACTGGGCCTGGAACTACCTGACTTACGACCGTGCGGTGCGTCTCATTCGACGAACCGCGAGCCGCCAGCGCGACTCGAACCACTACGGGGGAGTTCGATGAGCACGGGGCAGGTTATCCATACTCCCACCGTACGTCTGCCACCCCCCCGGTCAGGCCCTCACCGTTGCGGATTGCCCGCACGTCACCATACAATCCCCTCGTCAGCACATATCGGGTACGCGACGAGAGGATTCGCCGCGAGGCAGCCCCTCTGAGACGCGCTCTCCATATCTGGCAAGGGCTCCGACGTCACGCCCGGCGGCTAGCGGACTTTTAATCCGGGAGTCGTGGGTTCGAATCCCACCGGGCCCTCCAGATTGCTTCCCTATCTAATGCAGTTTGGCCAATCTGGCTGTTTTCTTGAGTCCCGGATACCTAGTCCGGGAGTCAGCGTACCGAGCAACGCCTACTAGCAAGATATGGTTGCACCTTGAAGGCGGGAGGCGCACGCATTAACGAACCAAGCACCAGGGTCGAAGAACTAGGCGCTGTCTCTGGCGAAGGTCGAAGCTAGACCACCCCGATGGCGTTTCCGTCTAAGAAACAACGCTTTGTTATCGAGAGCGATCTGCGCCGTATCGTCGTAGTTGCCGCACCTGGCACTGGGAAGACCAAGACTATCGTCGAGCGAGTCATAAGACTTCTGAAGGAAGACCCAGAGAGGGTTATCTCTCTTGTCACTTTCACTCGATCCAGCCGACGTGACACCGATGGAAAACTCCGCGACACGGTCGGCGAGAAGGCAGTCGATGTAGAAGAAGAACAATTCCCTCGCGTCAGCACTCTCCACGCCTTTGCAAAGGCACTCGTTCACCGCTACCCTCCCTTTTTCGGGCGCGACTCCGATTTCGGAATCCTCGTTCCTGACCGCGAATCGATGATAGTCGTCGCCGACGTTGTCGACGATATCGGCCTACCGACTTCACCGGCACTTCTAAAGCGCGCAATTGTGGAGTATCAGTGCACTGGGAGCTGGCCGCCCAATCTGGCGCTAGACGAGAGCCAGCTGCAATTGGCGCTCGCGACATTCCGTTCGCATCTACGTTTCTACAACACGTTCGATATGGAGGGCCTAGTAGAGGCGGCATGCTTGGTCTTCGAAAGAGCGGGCAGCGACATTCCGCCCATCCTACTGCACGTAGATGAATACCAGGATCTGAATCTGAGGGACCAGGCATTGGTTCGCCTTGCGGGCGCGTCCGACGTTAGTCAGGTCATGGTCGTTGGTGACGACGCACAGAGCATCTACGGATTTCGGCACGCGCGCCCCGAGGGCATACGGGAACTCTGGGAAGAGACCGATTGGCACAATGTTGGCTTCGACGAGTGTCATCGGCTTCCTTCACACGTTCTACGCGCTGCGAATTCGCTCATCAAGAAGCGGGGCTATTTGGGCGGCGAAGTCGCTTTGCCAGATGACGACGGCCGCCGCCTGCTAACGCTCCAGTGCACAACTTCAGACGTACAAGTCAAGGCGGTAGCCAAGCAGATCAATGAGCTTATGGGTGCGGTGAAGAAGGACGACGGGACCCCGTTGGCCCATCAGGACTTCATGGTGTTATGCCCGACCAACAACCTGGCCGGCATCGCAGCGAAGGACCTCTCCGACAAGTACGGAATACCAGTGAGGGAACGTCCCGGCGGCATTCCCGATGATGGATGGCGCCTTCTGCTACTGCTCAGACTACTCCAGGAGGACGGTCTCGCGTTGCGACAATGGCTTACCCTGACGGGACTGCCTCCTCAACGGATTGTTGAAGTCCGGCGCGGTGCGATGGAAGCTCGCCAGACCCTCTTCGAGTATTGTCGTGGCCTCGCCGACGCCGAGGTCGTCAACTGCCTCGGGTCATTGACCCGATTATTCCAAAGCCTCGTGGACCCGGCTCAATTCGCTCAATCAGTCTGCGAGTTCCCACATTTGAGCGGCGGCCCGGACCTCGAAGCTACGGTCGGCGAGATAGCTGAGTTCGCTCCTTCGGTCAGGCCAATGATTCGTCACGTCTACGAGAAATATGGAGTGATCGATGGCGAAGTGACACCTGACGAATCCGGTAACGACAGCGTCCTTGTCTCAACCATGCATATGGCAAAGGGCTTGGAGGCCGAGTTCGTGTTTCTCCTGTGGCTCAACGATACATTCCTCCCCGCTAATGGACGCGACCCCGTTGAGGAAGAGCGTGTGCTTTACGTGGCGCTAACACGCGCGAGGCAGGACGTCATTCTGACGTTTCATGAGCGTTGGGATGCCTCCACAAAGCGTCGGCTCAAAGAGCAGGCGATGTCACCTTTCCTCAAGGAGATCTCAGATCACATCGAGATCAAGAAAGTCAGTGCCCCAGATCTGAAATAGGCGCTGCTAAAGCGATCCGCCTGTTCCTCACGCTCCTGAACGCGCTCACTGCCAAGAAGATGAAATTCGCGAGCTACGCAGCGCGCCGCAGTCGTCCTGATCCGGCCACCTAGGGAACACTCGACTCGCGGGCTAGGAGCGACGTTGGAGCCGGGCTGATAGAATTACTGATCACGAAGCCCGGGGCAAGCAGGACACGCCGGCCCGGCCCCAGCAGCGAACCAAGGTTTCGGCAACAAGAGTGAACATGGATACTACCCTTCGGTCGCAGCTATTTCGTGTCATAGATGTGGAAACGACCGGTCTAAGTCCCGCGATAGATCGCGTGGTCGAGTTCGGCTGGGCACTCGTCAGCGGCGACGGTACCGTGGAGAACCGGAACAGCACGCTGGTCAACCCAGGACGGCCAATCCCAGCTGACGCCTCGGGAGTTCACGGGATACTCGACTCAGACGTCGCTGACGCACCGGCCTTCGACGAGGCCCTCGCTGCGTTCCCTGAGTTCTGGGAAGAGGACCTTCCTTTTGTATTTCACAACGCTGCCTTCGACTCCCAGTTCATGCGCTCATCTCCCCGATTCGTGGCGAGCACAGAGATTCTGTGCACGATGCGCCTTGCACAGAACCTGATCCCCCAACTGGGTTCCTACTCTCTGTATGATCTGCGCGCCAAGCTCGGAATCGTCGAGACATTGCCAGCTCACAGGGCGGACGCTGACGTGGCAACAACTTGCGCTCTTCTTGGGCGCCTGGTCGACCGCTATCTGGACGCCGGTCACGAAGACAGCCTTGAAGGCCTGACTAATCTCTCGAAGATCCGCCGCATGCCGTTTGGCAAGCACAAGGGCCAGCTGCTGTCTGATGTGCCCGGGGACTACATAGACTGGCTTCTCGGACGCGATATCGACGACGAGCTACGAGATGCACTTCGCGCGGTGAGATGAAGAGCCATCAGCTCACCGTTAAGCCGGCTTCCTTTCGTCACGACCTGACTACCTCGAATCTAACGGCTGTCTCAGAATGTCTGATACGGGACAGCAAACACCGCAGGAAGACGAACGCATACGGCGCGGCCCGAATCGAGGACACCGAGGATTAGTCAACATCCGTCTCAGCCAGGGCTGAGATAGGATTGACCCCCCACTCCCCTTGCGCGCTGGTTGTAAAGGGAGCGGATTCCTTGATCACTTTGGCCGTGATCTGAACCGTCGCGATCTCATTGGTAATGGCCTCATATTGAACAACGAACGTCACCTCGCCCGTAACGTCACTAGCCGCATCCAGGCTGGTCACCTCAAAGCCAAGTAGCGTCTTGAAGCCGTACGCGGCTTCCAACGAGGCAGTTGGATCAGACTCATCGCTGAGCCAGGTCTTCTGTGCTAGATCAGCCATCCCGGACCAGTCCTGATTCTTCCATGCCAGGACATATTCGGCCAATGTACGTTCAGCAGAACCCGGTGGGAAATCGGATGGCTGCTCGAACGTGTAAGAGGGTGGCTCAACGGAGACCCCGAGCTCATCTATCCTCTCAACGAGCTCCAGAAGATTGAACCCAACGATGCTCTCTCTAACGAACTCGCCCGTAAGGTTCTCACCGTCTGCCCCGACTAGCTGGACCACTCTGTCCAATTGGCCGCGGGGAGTGAACAGCAACGACACCTCATAGGGACCATCAACGAACTCATCTCTTTGAGGTATATCGAGCGCTATCCCGAAGGTGCCTCCGGATACGGTGGCATCACCATCAACGCCTATGTACAGATCGTCCTCCGACCTGCCCCAAACATCGAAAGTAACGTTGACACTTGCGTCGTCTGGCAGGTCCGTCTTGCCGGATATCGAGACCCGCTCGCCCTCAGTGGCGACTTCGACTATTTCCAGGCTTGAATACGGTCCTTCGTTTTCAGTCGGCGAAGGGTCAGCGTCGTTGGCCGGTGTAGTTGCGGCCGCATTCGTCGCCGTAGGGGAAGGGTCGATGTCGTCGCCGTTCCCACCGTCATCCTCTGATGAACAAGCAGCAACTAGAGTTGTGAGGAGCATCAGGGATGCAAGCAGTGCCGCCAGTCGTGGCATGGGTCAGCCTCCATTCGTCTCAGGTCGTATTGAGTCGCGATCGCATGATATCCGGTTTTGGGATACTTGCAAGCTTCGCCGAATAATCATGCTCGGAGCGATTGTTGGACGAACGCGATTATCAGAAGAAGTACGGGCGATTCCTTGAGAAACTTCGGGAGGCTCGAAAGCAGGCCGGGCTGACTCAGAGCGAGGCGGCACAGGCGTTCGGCAAGCCGCAATCGTTCATATCAAAGTGTGAGAGCGGCGAGCGGCGCGTGGACATCGTCGAACTCAGCGTCTTCGCACAGTTGTATAGCGTGAAGGATCTTTCGTTCTTCCTAAAGTGAGCGGATCTCATAATCTGGCGATGCACACCAAGAAGTCCGTCGCGTTGCCGAGGCGCCTATCTATTGCAGGTGGCCAAAGTGGCCACTTCTTGACTCCCGGATCTATCTCGCCGACTTAACTGACAGACAGTAGGTCGGAAAGGCCCTGCCGAACGGTCGTGAGGATCCGCATCTGGGCTAACGGGAAGGCATCGTTCGAAAGAGCTTCCGGCGAAGTTCCGCTCGCAAACTTGCTGAAGGTCTTTCCAAGGCTCTTCATCTTCGAGGCTGCCTTGCTCTTGCCCCCATGGTCCACGTCATGCCTCACCTGGGTGCGTAAGTCGTTTACGTCCTTGGCGAATTGGAGAATAGGATCGCCGAGTCGCTTTCCCGATCCGGTTCCCTCCCAGAGAATGAAATAGAGACCGTCAATCATCGACTTATACGCGCCCAAGTCCCAGGTGGTCTGACCAAGCGTCGACAGGGCCTTAGTCGTCTCGGTGGTCGACTTGAACATGTCCTTTCCGTGGGTGCCTTGGTGAACTTTGTTAAGAGCGTAGACGGACTGCTGGATATCTGAAGCCAGTCCTTCCAGATTCAGTCCTGTGCTGACCTCGCTGACAACACCGGGGTTCACGATGCTGTCCATGTCTTTGTCGAACATCAACAGGCGCCTTAGGAGCACGGCTTGCCTAATCCCCGGCCCAGTCTTTATGTTCGCGCTAATCGTGCTTTGGAATTCCAGCAGGTCCTTATCCGTGGCCTGATGCCCCTTCTCAATCTCGGCCTGGAGGTCTGACGCGAATTGGGTGATGAAGTTCTTGATACGCGGTGCGTCGGCCACCTTCAGGCCGGCGCGCTGCAGGCGTGCAGTCAGTGTGACAATGGACTGCACCATACTCCGATTCCTCAGAATGTCCGACTCCTCCTTGAAGACGTGCTTGTTCAAATAGCCGAGAGCCCCAGCGACGCGTTTCGCTGCCGCAGACGTGCCTGAGAACTTGGCGTTTGTCTTCAAGAGATCCTGCAACTCGTCATATCTAAGTCCCGCATCGATTCCCTGTATTTCTAGTGCCACGACTTTGCTCGACACATCAAAGTAGGCATATCGAGTGTCCTTTAGTGCAACCTTCTTTTGAAAGAATGCGTGCTTCGAGAGTTTACGGATATAGTCCGTGAGCTTGCCCGGTACGGAATTGAGCTTCTCTGCCGGCGTCAGCGGCATCCCTTCCTGCAGGCGAGAGAAGTATTGTTGAATCTGTCCATCCTCAGCGTCTGTAATCTCCTCGTAGTCGAGTTCGTAGTCGTCGAACCGGTCACTAACGTCGGAGGCCAGGTCTTTGTAGAACGGCCCACCGAATTCCGCCTGGGACTCGGCCGCGAGACTGAGTGTCCCATCAAGAAAAGAGAAGATGGCCGCGAGGCGCTGCTGGCCGTCTACCACTTCCCATCCCTCTGGCGCGCCTGACACTTTTACGAAGTAGAACTTAGGAAGGTGCCAGCCCCTCAAGATCGTGTCGATGAGCAGCCGCTCCTTCTCCCGCGGCCAGACTTCGTCGCGCTGCCATACCGGTATGTCATAGCGGTCACGACGCTTGAAGATCTTGTCGATAGCGCGTCTCCGTAATTCCATTTTCATGACGACCCTCCTAGGAGCGTTTACAGTCTACGATGCGACTTCTTGATCGCCTAGCTGCGGCCCGTCAGCTGGTCGAACATCCAGCGGAACGGGCCGTAGTACTTGACCGCAACGCGCTCCTTGAGCCGGATAGTCCGGGGTGTCGACGGGAGCCAGAACGCACTCCGCTAGATGGAGTCGACGCAATATTTCGGTAACACAGCCGACAGCGACTAGGCTAATATCTCGAATCAGCCTCCGGCATCTCATGAAAGGAAGGCCCGCGAGATTGCGCATATACTTTGACACCAATGTCTATCGCCTAGTCGCCTTGGCCGACGAAGCAAAGCAGATGAGGGAGTGGCTCAATGAGTCAAACCACTCGGTTATCGCGTCAAACGATAACCTGGTGGAGACGTGGGCGGCCCCCCTCGCGGAAATGGGACGTCGCGTGCAGGCGATCACGTGCATCGCGTACACTTTCGACGATCGCCCACACTCATTACGACATGCGGATGAGGTGATTCGCGAAATTCGGCGGGCACGCCCGCGGTGGTTACGGCGCTTTCGCGATCGACGACTGATCAGCTCCAAGTCAAGATTCCTTGGGGGCCACCAAGAGGGTTGGGCTCACGCGAAGCGCAGTCCTGATGTGAGGCCACTGGGCCTTCGCGAGTACCGTCAGGATGCAGATACAGCAGACTTGGGGAGGCAGAAGAGCGCACGAAGCGCGCTCGTCCAGGCTCTGGGCCGGAGCGACCGGGCGGCTCTTCGGTTTGAATCCGAGGATCCTTCACTGGCGGCCCTCACTGAAAGCTATCCGGCATGGGAGGTCGCCGTGCGTCACGGGGCAGCCGGGGTCTGGCACTTCGCTGTCAACAAACGAGCCCCATCGATGCGAGACTACTACGACTGGATGGCACCCTACGTCAATGCAGATTGCCTTGTTGGTGACGACTATATGCGCTTCTGGCTGCGAGACGTTCGGCTCCGTGCCATCCCATTCAATGTGGTTACGGGGCTGGCCGAGTACTATCAGCTATTTCACAAGGTGTCGCATGGGAACTTCATCGATGTCCTACATGCCAATTACCTGTTGACCACGGATCTAATGATTACAGCCGACAAGAGCTTCCATCGAGTCATGACGGACATATCGGGCACGGTATCAGTGCGAGCAGAGGTGGATCTCATCGACCCAGGCAGCAGCCCACTCCGCAGCGTGGTCGATGCCGTTCACAGAGTCAGCAACGAACAATCTCGGGTGTGAACAAGAGTGTCACCGGCCACAGCGGAGAGTGTGGGAGCCGAGGCTTTGACTTGCCGAGGGCTGGCCTCTCGTGGCCAAGATACAAGGCTGGATTAGCCAGATGCAGCCCCGCATGAATCCGGATAGGACGAGTAACTAACGGATACACTGATGCCTGTGCAAATCCATGAGTTCGCCTCGCTAGATGCTGCCGATCTCATCGTAGACGCTGTCTATCGAGGAGGCAGGAGCGGAAACGCCGGCGATGATCCCCTAGCGCGGTTGCTTCCCGTCGGGAATCAGGGTGGCTTTCGAACATCAGGGGGCCGGACGAGTCCGGAGATTGTGGTCCTGTATTCCGCGATGGATGATCCTGACTGGCCCGACGCGCTATCTCTAGAGACCGGCTCGTTCGAGTATTACGGGGACAACAAGAAGCCCGGCCGGACTATCCACGACACCGCGCGTGGTGGTAACCAGATCCTACGAGACGCCTTCGATGCGATTCACGCGGTTCCTGCAAGACGGCACGACGTTCCTCCGTTCTTAGTCTTCACCAAGGCGAGCGGTCGCGGACGAGATGTCGTGTTTCGTGGGCTGGCCGCGCCTGGGTCTCCATCCAAGAGCCAGGTCGAGGATCTGATCGCGATCTGGAAGACTTCCGGTGGCAAGCGATTCCAGAACTACCTGGCGGTCTTCACGATCTTGGACGTTCCGGTTATCGAACGCGAGTGGATCGATCAGGTAACAGCCGGGGACCCCCTGGGGTCAGGCTGCCCTCCAGCATGGCGTAGCTGGCGGTCAACCGGTCGCTACACGGCGATGCTGGCTCCCAGGGTGCTGGAATACCGGACGCGCGACGAACAGATCCCCTCTGATCGCAGCCGCCGCCGCATGATCGAGGCGATTCGCAATCATTTCGCCGGGGATGAGACTCGCTTCGAGCTCTGCGCCGCGCGGATAGCTGAAATGATGGACAGCAACATCGTCGAATCCCACGTCACACGGCCCAGTGTCGATGGCGGTCGGGATGCGACAGGCTTCTACCGGATAGGCTCGCCAAGTAGCCGCATACTCGTAGACTTTGCCCTCGAAGCGAAATGCTACACGTTGAGCAATGGGGTTGGGGTGAAAGAAGTCGCTCGACTGATTTCGCGTCTGCGCCACCGCCAGTTCGGCATTCTGGTTACCACCTCCTATCTAGCGACACAGGCGTACAAGGAGATCGTCGAGGACCAGCATCCGGTCGTCGTGATCGCAGCGAATGACATACTCGAGATTCTTGCTGCTCACGGCATAGCAACTGAACCATCGCTGCTGCAGTGGCTGAATAACAACTTCTAAGAGACCCACGACGTCCCACCGCAGTTCAGCCTCAACTCTGGAAGGCTCCCTTTGCTATATCCGGAGTGTAGTAGTACGCTCAACGCCGCCGGCGTCTATACGCGAGCCGCCGGACTAACCATGGGCGCCCGATTGAAGCGCCCTAATTCCGTGGTCTAGGGGGTAGCCATGCGATCGAGAGACACTGGCCGTCTGACAGCGACGCTGACAGCTACCCTGGCGCGGAGCCTAGGTTCCACATCCTTCGCCGCGCCTCCAACAACTCCGTATGATCTGAGACCGAGACGCGGCAGCTCGTGCGCGTCGCGCCTACATGAGCTCATTATGGTAACGAACTGGTGCGAGGCCCCTGATGCCCGTCGAGGTGAAAAGTGCTAATCACCAATGTAAAGGCCTACGCGGTCATTCACGACCTTGAGCGAGCTCTCAGGGCATTCATCTCGAGCACCCTGGGCGCTCAGATAGGGGATGGTTGGTGGGACCTCGCTCCGCAGCTAATCATTGATCGTGCTGCAGGCCGGAAGGCTGCTGATCAGCTCGAACAAGGCAGTGACATCGAGATAGACGATGACATCGAGTACACAGATCTGACTGATCTCTGGGAGATTCTGCGGAACCGAGACTTCAGAGACTTCTTTGATCCGTCGATGCCGGCACAGCTGGCAGCGGCTGACGACGTTGTCAGCAAGATAAAGAGTTATCGAGATACGGTGATGCACAATCGAGTTCTTACCACGGCTGGACTCGATGATCTGGTCGATTCGGTCAGGAACCTGGGGTCCAAAGTGCCAATCCTTGAGTTAGGATTCGCGACTGACCTTGACCGAATCGAGCGAGACGAGCTCCACCAGACGCTGAAGTGGAACGAGTTGCGAGGAGCGCGAAGGCTGGCGAAGCCGGGACGGGAGTTGAACAATCTTCCGGCGCCAGACTTCGATGACTTCATAGGCCGGCGAAAACAACTCGAGGAGGTCTCCAAGAGGCTGCGATCCAAGTATTTTCCGATCGTCTCAATCGATGGAGTTGGTGGCGTCGGAAAGTCTGCTCTCGCTTACACGGCTGCGGAAAGAGTCTGGCACTCTCCCGAACATCGATTTACGGCGCTTGTTTACCTCAGCGCGAAGTCAACAAAACTCACGACGGGTGGACTGGCATCAATAGCCCCGACGCTTACTACATACGAGTCTGTCTTGGACGCGATCATCTCGGTCACCAGCGGTGATGACGGCCTCGACTACAAGCTCGAAAAGAAGGATGAGTTGGTGGCAGGACTGCTTTCGTCGGAACCGATTCTCCTCATCCTGGACAACCTTGAAGCCGTGACGGATGAGCGAGTAATCCAGTTGATCTTGGAGTGGGAATATCCGGGCAAGGTGCTGATCACAAGTCGCCGACGATTGGGTGAAATCGAACGCGTCATTCACCTGCCAGAAATGCCCGACCAGGAGGCCATGGCGCTTGCGCGCCACGTCGCTCGCTCAGCATCGTTGGTCTCGTTAGCCAAGGCACCCGATGAAGATGTAAAGCGACTGGTGCGCAGAGCGGGCAACATACCCCTTGCCATCAAATGGACGGTGGGCAAGGCAGCTCTGGGCCAATCCCTTGAAGAAGTAACCCGCGAAGTTGATCAACCCGAGAGTGAAATTCTTGAATTCTGCTTTCGGGAGGTGGTTGATGGTCTGAGTGCCGATGCACTTAAGATCCTGACCTGCATGCCGCTCTTCTTCGAAACTCCAACTCAAGGCGAAATTGTCGCTGCCACCGGATTGGACCGGGATCGATTTAGCCGCGCCATGCAAGAAGAGTTGGTACTCTCCTCCTTGGTTGCGCCCGTCATCAGGTCTGGGGAATCAGGAGAGCCTGAAACAGCGTATTCGACACTCCCCCTCACGCGAGCCTTCGCAGAAGGGCTTCTCCGCAAGGACCGAAAGCAGGAACTTGAATTCAGCCGGCGAATCGCGAGGTTCCGCCAGATGGTGTCGGAGCAACATGTTGGGGGGAGACGGCTCAAGTATTCGCTAGTGAACGTTCCCGCCAAGACGGACCTTGGGCGGATTGCTGCGTTTCAGGCCATCGCCGCCGGTGAGACCTATAGGCGCGGCGATCCAGCGAGCGCTCGAGAGCAGTTCCGTGAGGCACATCAGACAGATACGAGCGTCGCCGGAGTGCTTCTCCTCTGGGCGTCCATGGAAGATTCCCAAGGAGACCATCGCAGGGCCGATGAGTTGATGGTCAAGGCCTCTGAAATCGACCAAGACGATCCAAAGACCTGGGCCACATGGGGCCGCATGCGGAAACAGAGCCAAGATCTCGACGCTGCGCAAGCATACTTCGAGAGAGCAGTTTCGCTCGATCAAGAATATTTCTGGTCGAGGTTTCAGCTGTCGACGATTCTCAGCTGGAAGGGCGAGTTCCAGGCCTCGCTTGATCATAATGAGATCTGCGCGGGAATCAGGGAGTCGCAAGACGACCGCGCCAACTACAAGGAGCTTGTCTCGGTCGGCAGAGCTGAGTGCCTTCGCCGATGGGCCGATGAAATCGTTCGCCACGGGGGAGATACAGAGGAGGCGTTAACGAAGCTTCACGAAGCGTTGGAAATCGCGCAAAGCCTCGTGGGCCAATCATCAGACGCAAAGTCTGAATTGCTGTACCACGAGATCGAGCACTGCATCGGGGCCGCTCACTACCTGTCCTGGAATCCGGATGAGGCGAAGAAACACTTCGAGGCGGCGCTCTTCGAGCCTCCTGTGAGGGAGAAGGAGCGACATCTCAACGCCGAAACTCATTGGCGCTTGGCCCAAATTGCGAAAGCGGCGGACGATCTGGATGCAGCCTCCGGGCATATCTCGCGCGCGGTGAGCCTTGCTAAGGACTCGGCCTGGCAGCGGATGCGAGCATTCGAGATGGAAATCGATCAGGCGAAGGCTGGCGGGTGATTCAGGTCGACACAATCGTCTGGGCCGATTCGGCCGCCAACCACTTCTCGAATACGCTATTCTGGCCACGCCGCTGATAGTAGCGGCGCGAGACTACGCACAGTCTTTTCAGGGCGGGACCAGCGCACTTTCGGTCCGCGTGGCTGCAGTGCCCTTGGGACTCACTAACCGGGAGCTTGAAAGGAGCTCACAGCCGGGCGTAGAGTAGGACACTCCCGGGACACCAGCATCGAGGGGGCTTGCATGGACGATTTCGATCTCACACCAGATCCGCGCATTCTGGTAGCGCTGACCCATACACCGCTCGCGCCCTTGGACGCGCTCTGCGAGCTAATCGACAACGCTCTCGACGCCTTAGAAGACGCATCATCGCGCGGAGCGCCGGTGCAGTTCCCCCTCATCGATGTCCGTCTGCCAAGTCAGGCTGAGACTAAGCGCGGCGAGGGCTCCGTAGTCGTGCGTGACAATGGACCAGGCCTCACAGCGGAATCCGCGGAACTCGCCTTGAGAGCAGGGTATTCCGGGAACAAGCCACGAGGAAGCCTTGGTCTTTTCGGGATGGGCTTCAACATTGCATCGGGCAAACTCGGCCAAGTCACTCGTTTCGTCACCACGCAAGAAACTGATGACGAGGCCGTTCAGGCGGTCGTTGATCTACCGGAGCTTCAATCCGCACGCACGTATCGCGTGCAAGCAGAGTCCCTCCCGAAGCCTCCCGGTCTGACTCACGGCACCGTTGTAGAGGTGCGAGGCTGGTGGCCTGAGGGCAATCCTAACCATGGTTACATCAGCAAGCTGAGCGGTTACGGCCTACCGACGATTAGGCGTGAACTGGGCCAACGCTATTCAACTGTCTTACGAGAGCAAGGAGTGCGGCTGCTGGTCGGCGGAGATCAGGTCGAGCCCGTCGAACATTGTGTTTGGGACAGAACCAGGTTCGTCGAACGGCGCGGCCGCGGCGGACAGATACCGGCCGTCATGGAATTCAACGAAGTTCTTGCCACTCAGACGCGGTGCGGTGACTGCGACACTCTGATACCAGACGGAGACACTCGGTGCCCGCAGTGTGATTCAGCGTCATTTCAAACCGTGGACGAACGTGTCCGGGGCTGGTTTGGTATTCAGCGCTTTGATCACCCGACAAACTTTGGGGTCGACCTAATCCGTAACGGACGCGCCATAAGAATCGCCGAAAAGGAAGCGTTCTTCACTTACGTTGATGAGTTTAGGCACGAAATCAAGGACTATCCAATCGATAGCCCCTACGGGCGCATCGTTGGTGAAGTCCACCTGGATCACGTGCCCGTCGATTTCCTGAAGCAAGACTTCCAGCGGAGCAGTGACGAGTGGCGACGCGCCATCGCGTTTCTCCGCGGCGAGAGCTCTCTGCAACCTAACCAGCCGAATGCGGACCAGAACAACTCGCCCATTTTCCGCCTCTATCAAGGCTATAGGCGAGTCAGAACGCCCGGTCGTGCCGACCTGTACATGGGGTACTGGGACACGGAGACGGACAAGCCGAAGCGGATCAGCCGCGATACTGAGAAGGAATACTACACGAAATTCCAACAGAAACTGTCCGGATATTACGATGACAACGAATGGTGGAAGCTTGTCGAGGCGGCGGGGCAACGTCCCGTTCCTGAGCTAAGGGAATGTCCCCAGTGCAATGCCGAGAACGTGCTTGAGGCTGAGCAGTGTCAGGTATGCCAGGCCGTGCTGATCGGAACCGAATGTATCGAATGCACAGTAACGATTCCGACGTCTGCTGTTGCTTGTCCCGAGTGCGGTGCCTCTCAGGTTCCGGAAATTGTGGAGCCTTGGAGCTGTCAGGTCTGTGACTATACCAATGGCGCTGAGTCTGACGTTTGCTCGAACTGCAGCAAGGCGCGGGGAACGCTCCCACCAGCTTCGCGCGAGCACCTCCTTGCCTCGTCCAACAAGGACGACGGCTTGAGCATTCAGGGTTTCTCGCTGCGCCTAGCGGACGGCAGCCATAGCTCGGCAATCGACGTGAACACCTACACGTCCTCGAGTGCGATCACGCCATCATGGCAGGGCGAAAGCTTGCCTCTAATAGTCTTCAAAGAGGAGCAGATCGACGTGTTCGTCGATCTCACGCACCCTGTTTTCCGCGCGTATCGAGCTTCCCCAGAGGTGCTCATCGCGAGCGAACTCGCGCAGTACCTCTACGACCTGCATCGGGGGTTGTTGAGG
>JAJCYV010000042.1 GCA_029262695.1 Chloroflexota bacterium
TCTGGGCGTCTATCTCTTGGGGGACGTGGGGGGCCGATTGGTGCGGGTTGTGGTGGTGGGGTTGGCGCTGCGCGCGGGGGACGGGTCACTGGGGACTGGGGACTGGGTACAGGGGACAGGGGACAGGGGACAAGAGACAAGAGACAGGTTACGCTCTTGCCCTCGCCCGTACCCTTACGTGAACTGGAATAACGCATCGCCTTTGTGGCAAACTGGGCCACGCTAATTCACGCAATAAGGAGCCCCCGATGGACTTTCGATTTACGCCCGAAGAAGAGGCCTTTCGCGCCGACGTGCAGGAGTTCCTCAAGCAGGAGCTGAAGCCCGGCTGGGACGACGAGTTCGATGCTGAGTCCGAGCTTGGCGTCGAGGCCCACGGCGACTTCGCCAAGAGTTTCAACAGGAAGCTCGCAGACCGCGGCTGGCTGGCCATCGCCTGGCCCGAGCAGTACGGCGGCCTCGAAGCGAGTGTCATGCAGCAGGTCGTCTACAGCGAAGAGATGGCCTACGCGAACGCGCCCGTCGGGTTCAACATGGGCGTCGCCTGGGTCGGGCCTTCGCTCATGCTCTATGGCACCGACGAGCAGAAGAACGAGTTCATCCCCAAGATCACGAACCTGGAGCACACGTGGTGCACGCTCTACTCCGAGCCGGCCGCCGGCTCGGACCTGGCGGCGATCCAGACGAAGGCCGTGCGCGACGGCGACGACTTTGTGATCAACGGTCAGAAGATCTGGACGACGGGCGCGCACCGCTCGAACTGGGGCTGGCTGGCCGCGCGCACCGATCCCGACGCGCCGAAGCACAAGGGCCTCAGCATGTTCCTCGTGCCGATGGACGCGCCCGGGGTTACTATCCAGCCGCTGGTCAACATGGCGGGCAACCACGGCTTCAACGAGGTCTTCTACGAGGACGTGCGAATCCCGGCGAAGTACCTCGTGGGGCAGGAGAACATGGGCTGGTACATGCTTGCGGTGGCGCTCGACTTCGAGCGTTCGTCGATTGCGGGCTCGGCGCGCGTGCGTCGCGGGGTCGACGAGCTGATCGCCTTCACGAAAGAGAACCCGCAGTTCATCGAGAACAAGCCCGAGATCCGCAACCGGCTCGCCGACACGGCGATCGAAGTGGAGATCGGCGCGGCGCTGTCGTACCGGGTGGCCTCTATGCAGGCGGACGGCAAGGCGCCGAACTACGAGGCGACGATCGCCAAGCTGTACTCGACGGAGCTGATGCAGCGCTTCGCCTCGACGGGCATCGAGCTGCTGGGGATGTACGGCCCGCTGCACCCGAAGAGCAAGTACGCGAAGCTGAAGGGCAGCATGGAGCGCGGCTACCAGCTGGCCGTGAGCGCGACGATCGCCGGCGGCACGAGCGAGGTGATGAAGACGATCGGCGCGATCCGCGGCCTGGGTTTGCCCCGGCCGTAAGCGCAGCCGAACCCTCGCGCGCGCGCCAGCGTTGTTCTGACGTGCGCTGCCTCGCTCTTGCCCTCGCTGCCACAGTCCTGCTCGCCGCCTGCGGCGGAGATGATGGCGAGCCCAGTGCCACTCTGGCACCATCGCTGACAGCTACGGCTACACCCTCACCAACCGCGAGCGCCAGCCCTTCGGCGACGCCGACTGCGGCGCCCACACCTTTCGCGAGCCCAACGGTTCCGGTTACGGCAGCACCCGGCCTGCGCCTGTGCTCGGCGGACGAACTCTCCCTCGCATTCGTCCGCGGGGGAGTGGCGACCGGGTCGTCCTACCCGACCTATGGGATCAACAACAACGGCGATTCGCCGTGCGCCTTGCCGGGCCCGCCGGCCTTGCGCTTCGAGGACGCCGCTGGAGCGGACCTGGCCATTCCTTACAGCAACAACCTCCCATGCCCGGGGAATGCCGGGATGGAATGCCTCCTGCACGGATCACTGGCGCTTCAGGCGACGGATGTCACGCCGGCGCCAGAAGGGCCGGCTCCGTCTGGCTCAGTCGTCGTTGCGATTACCAACACCTCGAACTATCTGCCCTGCGAGTCCCCCAACGTCTTCGCGAATATGCTGGTCTTCACGTTCCCTGAGGTGGGTGAGCTGGCGGTGCCGCTCGACGGGTTCGAGCTCCAGCAATGCGAGACTCAGGTGACGCTCTTCTCGTTCAGGTGAACGAGGGCGTGGAGGCCGGGCCGCTACTCCAGCGGCCAGACGTCGGGGCGGGTGAGGTCTTCGTAGGTCTCGCGGCGGCGCATCAGCTTCGCTTCGCCGTCGCGGACGAGGACGACCGGCGGGCGCAGGCTGGCGTTGTAGTTGCTGGCCATCGGCAGGTTGTAGCCGCCCGACGCGGGCAGCGCGAGGATATCGCCCGGCTCCAGCGGCGGCAGCTCGGCGTCCCGAAGCAGCAGGTCGCCGGACTCGCAGTACTTGCCCGCGACCGTCACGGTCTCCGTGCGCTCGTCCAGCGGCCTGTTGGCGACGATGCCGGCGTAGTCCGAGTCGTACATCGGCGGGCGGATGTTGTCGCCCATGCCGCCGTCCACGGAGACGTAGCGCCGCCCAGACGGGTCCCCTTGCGGGGAGACTCTCCGGACGTCCTTCGAGGAGCCGACTGTGTACAGCGCGACGCCGGCGCGCGCGACGATGGAGCGGCCGGGTTCGATGAAGATGTGCGGTTCGGGCAGGTCGTGCTTCTCGCAGGCGGCCTTGAGCGCCGGGACGATCGTCTCGGCGTAGTCATCAGGCGAGGGGGCGTGCTGGTCGAGCGTGTAGTCGACGGCGAAGCCGCCGCCGGGGCTGAACTCCTGCATCTCGAAGCCGTGATCGCCCTTCATCTGCGCCGCGAACTCGAATACGACGTCGACGGCCTTCGCGAAGGGCTCGCGCTCGAAGATGGGCGAGCCCAGGTGAACGTGGAGGCCGACGAGGTCGAGCGCGGGCGCCGCCATGAGCTGCCGGACAGCGGCTGCGCCCTGGGTCTGTAGCGGGACGCCGAACTTGTTGTCCGTCGTGCCGGTGGTCGTATAGGCGTGGGTGTGCGGGTCGATGCCCGGCGAAAGGCGCAGGAGGACGCGCTGCGTTACGCCGGCCGCCTCAGCGATGCCGTTGAGGAGGTGGATCTCGTGGAAGTTGTCGACGATGACGCGGGCGATGCCGTAGTCGAGCGCCTCCGTGAGTTCTTCCTGCGACTTGTTGTTGCCGTGGAAGTGGATGCGCTCGGGCGGGAAGCCGACTGAGCGCGCGATCGCCAGCTCGCCGCCGGAGACGACGTCGAGGTCCATGCCTTCTTCGGCGACGATGGCGGCGAGGGCGCGGCCCAGGTAGGCCTTGGCGGCGTAGGCGACGGCGGTCTTCGGGTAGCGCGAGCGGAACGCTTCGAGGAAGGCCTGGCACTGGCCGCGCACCGTCTCCTCGTCGAAGACGTAGGCGGGCGTGCCGAACTCTGCGGCGAGGTCGACGAGGTCGCAGCCGCCGACGGCCAGGCGGCCGGCGGCGTTGACCTCGGCCGTCACGGGCAGCACGCGGGCGAGCGCTAGTTCAGTCTTCTGCATGGTGTTCAGATTATACGGGACGGATGGCCAAGAGACCGTCAGTCGTATCGGTGGCTGCGGTGAGACGCTACGGTCTCGGTGATGCCAGTGACGCCTCTTCGCCTACCGTGGTCTCTGTCCCGTCGTCTTTGACGACGACAGACTCGGGGGCGCAGCCGACGCGCAGGTTGCCCGACTCATCCCAGTAGACCGACGCCCAGTCAAGGTCGTACGTCGCGGGGATAGGCTCAACGCCAGGCTGCGGCGGGGCCGACACCCAGTTGACGATTTCGCTGCCCACTGGTACCTTCCGTGCCCCCTCTTCAACGACTTCCTCCACGTTGCCATCGCGCGTATGAATGTAGGCGTCAACCTCACAGAAGACCGTCGCTCCTCCGCCATCCACAGATTCGACTATGATGTAGGACACGATTCGCCCCGGAACCTCAGGCTCGCCGAAGATGTCTGGGGTGTCAGCCGTAGCGAAACGCCCAAGGAAGATCGCTCCCCCCGCAACTGTTCCGATCAGCAGAGCAACGATAATACTGCGTCGCATCTCTCACCTCTCGCTGGTGTCCGAGTGCCACTATGATACCCCTTCCCCCCGGCTCTGGCCGTCAATGGCCATTCTTAGGTCGTGGGACTAGCCAGCCGCGCCTCAACCGCTGCGAGTGTTGGGACGGCGTCGACGCCGGGGCCTTCGATGACGAGCGAGGCGGCGGCGGCGCCCCAGCGGGCGGCTTCCCAGGGGTCGGACGTGTCGGCGTAGCGGATGAGGAAGGCGGCGGCGAAGATGTCTCCGGCGCCGGTGAGCTCGGTGGGTGCGGCGTGGAAGGCTTCGATGCGGCGCCAGTCTCCCTTGTGGTAGACGTCGGCGCCCGCGTAGCCGCGCGTAAACGCCAGCACGTCGACGAGCGCGCTCCACTCGGCGAGCGCCGCCGGTGCGTCCTCCGGCGGCAGGTCCTCGTCGGAGAGGAAGAGGGCGCTCACGTGCTGGAGGAGGGGCGCCGCGTCCCATCTGTCGTGCGGTACCGGCCGCACGACGTCGTCCGCGCCGATCTCGCGCAGCCAGCCCTGCGCGCCGGCACCGATGAGCGTCTCCGCTGAGAATGCGCCGGCCAGCGCCGGGTCCACCTCGCCGGCGACGGGGCCGAGAAGGACGATGCGTGCGCCGCGCCATTCGTCAGGAAGGTCGTCCAGCATCAGGTCCGCGGCGCGCTGCGGTACGCGCTGGGTGCGGCGGGAGTCCGGGCCGGCGTAGACGTTGAGCATCTGCGTCGTTGCTGCGGCGGGGACGACGCGCGTGTCGATGTCCGGGAGGAGTTCCGCAAGGGGCAGGTCGCCGGCGTGCGAGGTGAGGACTGCGGTACGCAGACCGAAGTTGTGCGCGAGGAGCGATGCGTAGGCGGCGGCGCCGCCGAGGCGCCAGGATGCCCTCACCCCTGACCCCTCGCCCGTGCGAGGGGAGGCCAGGAGGTCCTGGACGACGTGTCCGATTACGAGGAAGTCTGGCGCGGAGGTGGCCATACTATCCGTAGGGACAGAGCTTTCCTGCGGACTCGTTGGGCAGCTCTGTCAGGGCGACGCTCCGTTCGTTCATGCTGGAGTCGAGTTCGTTGTTGGACTGTCGGGGCGATTGTTTGGACAGGCCTCAAGGCCTGTCCCTACGAAGACCACTGCGATGCTGGTTAGCGGTTGTAGCGGTCGCCGCCGCCGTCCCGGTCGCCGCCGCCTCTGGGCCGGATCACGACCTTGCGCTCGTCACCCTGGCCGACGGAGCCTGTGACGACGTCCTCGTCTTCGCTCAGTGCGAGGTGGATGATGCGGCGCTCGCTGGCGGGCATCGGTTCCAGGGTCATTGGCCGGCGCGAGTTGCTGACGCGATCGGCCATGCGCTGGGCGAGGCCCTGCAGCGTCTCCTCGCGACGCCGGTGGTAGTGTTCGACGTCCACGGTGACGATGACGCGACTGTCCATCTTGCGTGTGAGCATGACGTTGACCATGTATTGCAGGGCTGCCAGCGTGGTGCCGCGGCGGCCGATGAGCAGGCCCAGGTCTTCGCCTTCGATGTCCAGGACGGCGCTTGCCCTGCCCTCGCCGTCGGCGGCCGTTTCCGGCGCGCGTAGCGTGACCTCGGCGTCGATGTCCATGCCTTCGAGGAGCGTCCGCAGGAACTCGGCGGCCGTTTGTACTTCTTCGGAGTCGAGGTCCTTGACCTCGATCGGATCGCCGCGCTCCGCCGCCGGAGGTTCTTCTTCGCGCCGCTCTTCCCGGCGCGGCGCTTCTTCCTCCTCTTCCTCCTCTACTTCTTCGTAGGGCTCCTCTTCGGCTTGCTCGTCCGGCATCGGGCGGGCGGTGCCTTCTTCGAGAGCGGTGACGCGGATGCGCGCCGGTTCGCCGCCCAGGCCGAAGATGCCGGGCTTGCCAGGCGTCAGGACTTCGATACTGACCTGGCTGCGCGTGAGTCCGAGGTCGCCGAGGGCGATGTCGATCGCCTCATCGACGCTTTTTGCGCTTACCTCTACGCTTTCCATGGCGGGGCCTCGTTTCTGTCTGGGCCGGGGCTTCCGGCTCTTCTTCACTCTCGACTTCGGTGGCCTCCGCTTCGATGTCGGTCTTGTGTTCCTTTCGGCCGGCGGCGGGGGCCTGGGGCTCGGGGGACATGGGTAGCAGTTGGCGCCAGCTCAGGATGCGACGGCCGTACACATAATAGCTGGCGAAGAGGCTGAATACGTTGGAAACGACCCAGTAAACGCCGACGCCGGCGGGCAGGTTCAGCGTGAAGAATACCAGCATCATCGGCAGGAGCCACGTCATCATCTGCTGTTGTTGCTGCTGCTGCGGGCTGGCGTTGGGCGTGATCGTCATCCGCTGCTGGAGGTAAGTGCTGGCGCCGACGATGAGCGGCAGGATGAACGTCGTGTCCGCCTCGCCCATGTTCATCCAGAGGAAGCTCTGGTTGAGCGGGATCTGTTCCTGGAGGATGCCCATGGGGTAGAGGCGCTGAGAGAGGCCGACGAGGCTCTCCGGGCTGCCGCCGACGAGGTGGGCCAGCGCCCGGTAGAGGGCGATAAAGACGGCCATCTGGATGAACATGGGCATGAAGCAGCCGAGCGGGTTGATGTTGTGCTCGCGGTAGAGCTTGACCATCTCCTCCTGGCGGCGCTTCGGGTCCTTGTACTTCTTCTGAATCTCCTGCATCTCCGGCTGCGCGGCCTGCATGGCCCGCGTCGACTCCAGCTGGCGGATCGTGAAGGGGATGGTGACGATCCGCAGCAGGATCGTGAAGAGGATGATGGAGAGGCCGAAGTTTCCAGTGACGGTGTTCAGGAGGATGAGGGCGTTGATCAGCGGGTTGATGAAGAGATCGTTGAGCGGATTGCGCCCGAGGAGCAGCATGGTCAGGATTGCGATCACCATCGTCAGCACGATGATGAGCGGCATCGAGTTGCCGCGACGCTTTGTGGGGGCGGGCGTTGCGGCGGTCACCGGATGTCCACCGTTGTCAGCCGGCCGTCCGCGGGCGATACCGTGAAGGTGTCGCCGCCGGTGGTGACGATCAGCACGCTGCCGTCCGCCAGGACGTAGGGATCGGCCAGGACCTTCTTGTCGATCTCCGTCGGGCCGTTCCAGACCTGGTTGCCCGACTCGGGGTCGATGCCGTAGACGTTGCCGCTCTTATCGGCGGCGATGACGACGCCGCCGGCGACGACTGCGCCGCCGCGGACCGGTGCCAGCGCGTCGAACTGCCACAGGCGCTGGCCCGTCGCGGCGTCGATGGCGAAGATGCGAGAGTCCAGGTTCGTGGCGTAGACGGCGTCTCCGTCGGCCAGCGGCCGGCCCCAGAACCAGTTTGTGGCGCCGCCGAACGACCACTTCTCGTCGCCGGTCGTCGCGTCCACGCCGTATAGCTCCTCGCCGAGGCCCCCGACGACGATGGTGCCGTTGAGGGCGACCGGGTCGGTCAGGAAACCGGCGCCGACGCTGAACGGCTGGTCCCAGACCTCGTCCAGCGTTTCCGTGTCGAAGGCTCGCATCGTACCGCCGACGTCGGCGACGTAGAGGCGGTCGCCCGAGAGGGCGGGGCGTGTCCAGACGTCGCCGGCGTGGACGCGGCCGGTCTCGTTGCCGTTTGCGGGGTCGAGTGCGTAAAGGTTGCCGTCGGTGGAGGCGGCGAAGAGCCTGTCGCCGGCGAGCACGAGGCCGCCGATGATCGGGTCGTTCGATTCGAAGTCCCAGACGCAGTTGCCGGTGACGGCGTCCAGCGCGTAGACGTTGCCGTCCCAGGCGCCGATGTAGACGATGCCTTCGCTGACGACGGGCGCGGCGTAGATGCCCCTGAGGTCGCGTTTCTGGGCCGCCGCCTCGTTGCCGCAGACCTCCTCGTCTGAGGCCGGGAACTTCCAGAGGACGTCGAACGTCTCCGGGTCAACGGCCGAAAGTTCGCCACCGTCCAGGCTGACATACAGCGTGCCTTCTGCGACTTCGGGAGGCGCCCAGCCGTCCGGGTTGTTGAATCCGGCGCAGGCAGCCAGGAGAAGCAGGAAGACGAGCAACGGCAGGCCACGGGCAAGGCGGCGTGCGGGCGCTCTGTGCCTCAGCGAACGTATCGTTTCGTCCTCCTCTGGTTTTGTAGGGCCGCCGGGGCCTCGCTGGTTAAGGGACAGGGTCGTATCCGCCGCTATTGAAGGGGTTGCAGCGGACGAGACGCCAGGCGGTAAGCCAAATGCCTTTGATTGCACCGTGCCGGGAGATGGCTTCGTAGCCGTAGTGCGAGCAGGTGGGCTGATACTTGCAGGCGGCCGGCCACGAGGACGAGATGAAGCGCTGGTAGAAGCGGATGGCGCCCAGCGCTGCCGGCCTCACGCGGACGCCTCTGCAGGGCCGGCGAGGACGCCTGAGCGTTCAAGCAGCGATGCCGTCGCGGAGCGAAGGCGGGCGAATTCGGCGGTGGCGGCCTTTGTCTTCGCGGAGAGCACGCAATCGAAGCCCGGACGGGTTGGCAGGGCGCGCACGGTCTCTCGCAGGCGGCGTCGCACGCGGTTGCGGACGATGGCGTTGCCCAGGCGCTTGCTGGTCACGAAACCAAAGCGGTTGTGGTCGCAGTCATTCGGCAAGATTCTCAATACTAGAAGGTCGTTGCTCCAGGTCCGTCCCCTGGCGAAAACGGCGTCGAAGTCTTTGCGGTGGCGGAGTCTGATCTGCCTGGGCAAGCCCAACGCGGTCCTCCGGTCTACGGTCCCCCGGCGGGCCGGCTGGGCGGATCAGACAGCGAGCCGCCACCTGCCCTTCAGGGTGCGTCGCTTCAGGATGGCTCTGCCGTTCCTGGTGCGGTTACGGTGCATGAAGCCATGCCGCCGGGCGCGGCGTCTCTTCTTCGGCTGGTACGTTCGCTTGGGCAAGAAGGCCTCACTTCCGTCTGCAAGTTGGCCTGCCAGCCCCGCTAAACGGCAGACCAGCCCGCATGGCGGGCCGCGCATCATTGTATCTCCGCCCTACATATGGGTCAAACGGGAACCAGGTGCCATGTTACGTTGCTGTTACGGGCATCTGTATACCTATTAATCACCATTGTTTTCGTTTATGGCCGTGCCTATAATTACGCGAACATTAAGGCCCACGTTGTCATAAGGCCGCCCAGCCACAGGAGATTGCCCGTGCCCTTCGCAGATAGAGTCCTGGCCTGCCGGGACTGCGGTGGCAACTTCACGTTCACCACCGGTGAGCAGACCTTTTACGCCAGCCGCGGCCTCACTAACGACCCGGGGCGCTGTCAGAACTGCCGCAACGTACGCCGCGCAGGCGGCGGCAACGACTCGCCGCTGGGAAAGGGCTACGTCGACTACGGGCCCTGCGCCAGCTTCGGCGGTCGCACGCCGCGCCAGATGCACCCGGCTACCTGTGACCGCTGCGGGGAGCTGACGGAGGTGCCCTTCATGCCGCGCGGCGACCGCCCTGTTTACTGCTCCGAGTGCTTCGCCGCCGTTCGCCCGGCGACGGAGGACGTGGCGCAGGTGCGTGACCGGCGCCGCTGAGCGGAGTCGGCTGCGCCTTTCGCCCCCGCCTCTTGAGTAGCGTTTGACGCCTTCGCGCGCCCGAACGTACACTAATCTGCACAACCGAAGACGTCTGAAAGGCGAAGACGGAGACGAGTACGGCGGCCGATGCCGGCTTAGCGAGCCCCGGAAGGTGGGAGCGGGGTGCAGCAGAGCTGCCGGAAGATCACTCCCGAGCTGCCGACTGAACCCCGGAAGGGAAGTAGGCCCGGCCGGAAGCCCCCGTTAGCAGAGGCAGGCGTATAACCCAGACGGGCGTACGCCGAGAACGAGCGCTCCGATACGTCGGAGAAGCAGGGTGGTACCGCGAGCCATATGGCCCGTCCCTACGGGGGACGGGTTTTTTCGTGGGACAGGAGACAGGGGACAGGAGACAGGTGACAAGAGCGCTCAGGTTGCAGGTTCCAGCAGACGAGGTGACAGATGTTTGAGCCGGTAGACAGCAGGCAGAGCTTCCCGAAGCTTGAGGAGGAGATCCTCGAGTTCTGGAAGCGGCACGATACGTTCAAGAAGAGCGTTGAGGCACGCCCGGAGGAGAAGACCTACGTCTTCTACGAGGGGCCGCCGACGGCGAACGCCCGGCCCGGCGTGCACCATGTGCTGACGCGCGCGTTCAAGGACCTGTTCCCGCGCTACAAGACGATGCGCGGTTACCGGGTGCCCCGCAAGGGCGGCTGGGATACGCACGGCCTGCCTGTGGAGCTGGAGGTCGAGCGCGAGCTGGGGATCAAGAGCAAGCCGGAGATCGAGGAGTTCGGCGTCGAGGAGTTCAACCGCCGCTGCCGGGAGTCGGTGTTCCGCTACGTGCAGGAGTGGGCGAAGCTGACCGACCGCATCGCTTTCTGGATCGACATGGACGATCCGTACGTCACGTATCACAACGAGTACATCGAGTCCGTCTGGTGGGTGATCAAGAGCCTCTGGGACAAGGGGCTGATCTACCAGGACCGGCGTTCGACGCCGCACTGTCCGCGCTGTGAGACTTCGCTGTCTGACGCTGAGGTGGCGCTTGGTTACAAGGAGAACACGCCGGATCCGTCGGTCTCCGTGAAGTTCCGCCTGACGGAGGAGTCCATGGCGGCGCTCGGTGACAAGCTTCCGGCGGGCGGCGCGACGTACGTCGTCGCGTGGACGACGACGCCGTGGACGCTGCCCGGTAACACCGCGCTGGCCGTGAAGCCCGACGCGACGTACTCCGTCTTCGAGGTAGAGGGCGACCGCATCGTCGTCGCCTCTGAGCGCCGCCAGGACGTGCCGGAGGACGCGACCGAGGTGGCGACGCTGGCGGGGTCGGCGCTCGTCGGGCTGCATTATGAGCCGCTGTACGAGCCGCTGTCGTGGGGAGTGCCGGCGTCCTGGTTCGACGCGGCGGAGGACGGGCGGTTAGTGTCCGTGGACGACCTGGGGACGGTTGAGAACGGCTACGTCATTCTCGGCGGCGACTTTGTTTCGCTCGATGACGGAACGGGTGTTGTGCATGTTGCGCCGGCGTTCGGGGCCGAGGACTTCCAGATGGGCAAGGAGAACGGCCTGTTGTTCATCCAGCCGGTGGACCTGCGCGGGAACATGCCGGACGGCTCGCCCTGGGCGGGGCAGTTTGTGAAGGACGCCGACGCGGGGATCATGGGCGACCTGACGGAGCGCAACCTCCTCCTCAAGCAGGGCGAGATCAAGCACACGTACCCGTTCTGCTGGCGCTGCGACACGCCGCTGCTCTACTACGCCAAGCCGACCTGGTACATCCGCACGACCGCCGTCAAGGACCGTCTGATCGAGAGCAACGAGGAGATCAACTGGTACCCGGAGCACATCAAGCGCGGCCGCTTCGGCGACTGGCTGCGCAACAACGTTGACTGGGCGCTGAGCCGCGAGCGCTACTGGGGCACGCCGCTGCCCGTCTGGGAGTGCACTTCGTGCGGCGCTTACCAGTGCGTCGGCTCGCGGGCGGACCTGCGAGAGCGCGCCGCCGACGCGGCGGCTGTGGAGGCGCTGGACGACTTCCACCGGCCGTACATCGACCGCATCGAACTGAAGTGCGCCGACTGCGACGGCGTGGCCAAGCGCGCACCGGAGCTGATGGACGTCTGGCTGGACTCGGGTGCGATGCCGTACGCGCAGTGGAACTATCCGCACGAGAACCAGGAGAAGTTTCGGGCGAACTTTCCGGCCGACTTCATCTGCGAGGCCGTGGACCAGACTCGCGGCTGGTTCTACACGCTGCACGCCGAGGCGGTGCTGCTGAATTCGGTCGGCGAGGCGCCGGAGCCGCTGGCCTTCCGCAACGTCATCTGCACGGGCCACATCCTGGACGAGAAGGGCCGCAAGATGAGCAAGAGCCTGGGCAACGCGGCCGATCCGTGGGAGGTGATCGACCAGACGGGGGCGGACGCCCTGCGCTGGTACCTCTACACGGCGACGCGCCCGGGAGACGCGCGGCGCTTCAGCATCAAGCTGGTGCAGGAGTCGCTGCGGCGCTTCTTCCTGACGTACTGGAACACGTACAGTTTCTTCGTCACGTACGCGAACCTCGACGAATTCGACCCGACGAAGAGCGGGCCCGGGGAGCGGACGGACCTCGACCGCTGGGTGCTGTCCGAGCTGAACGCGCTGGTGAAGAAAGTGACGGAGGGGCTCGATGAGTACGACCCGACGACGACGGGCCGGGCGATCCAGGACTTCGTGGAGGACCTCTCGAACTGGTACGTGCGCCGCAGCCGCCGCCGCTTCTGGCGGGGCGAGCTTGACGACGACAAGGTTGCTGCTTACCAGACGCTGTACACCTGCCTTGTGACGGTCGCGAAGCTGCTGGCGCCGTTCGCACCGTTCGTCGCCGAGGCCGTTTATCGCAACCTCGTCTGCGCGGTTGATAAGGGGGCGCCGGAGAGCGTGCACCTCAGCGATTGGCCGGAGGCGGAGGCGGAGCTTGTCGACCAGGCGTTGATGGACGAGACGCGCCTCGTCATGCGCGTCGTCAGCCTGGGCCGGGCGGCGCGCCAGAAGTCGCAGATGAAGGTGCGGCAGCCGCTGGCGAGGGTCGCTGTCATGGTTCGAGCGGCCGTGGAGGCGACCGCCTTGAAGAAGCTTGAAGACCAGGTCCTGAGTGAGTTGAACGCAAAGGAACTGGTGACAGTAGTCGGCGCCGGGGTGAGCAGTGAGGCCGGTGGGCTTTCGGTTGAAGAGCTGATGGCAGGGGAGCCGCCATGGGATCACCTGGCAGTCGCCGAGGACGATGCGGGATACGCCGTCGCCGTCGACACGCGCCTGACGCCAGAGCTTGCCGATGAGGGAGTCGCGCGCGAGCTGGTGCACCGGCTGCAGAACTTGCGCAAGGCAGCGGGTCTGGAGATCAGCGACCGCATCGTCGCGTATCACGGCGACTCTGAGCGCGTCGCTGCTGTGCTCGCGACGCACGGCGACTATGTCCGCGCGGAGACGCTGGCGGACGAGCTGGTGGCGGGCGATCCGCCGGACGGTGCGACGGCGGAGCCGGTGAAGATCGAAGGCAATGAGGTGACGCTGGCGGTGCGGAAGGCGTAGGGCGGGGCGAGCGGCGATCGGGCGCAGTAAGCGGCGTTAGGGCGCAGCAAGCAGCGCCCCTACGGAGCCTGATGGTCGCGGAGGAAGAGGCTGCGGACGATGCGCCAGACCTTGAGGTGGAAGGGGACGCCCATGCCCTCGAACGTGCCCTGCTTGACTGCCGAGTGCTCCATCGTTTGGTAGGCGCGGGAGACCTCCGCGCCGAAGAGCATGATCTGCGCGCTGATGAAGACCCAGAAGAGGAAGGCGGCGACGGCGCCCAGCGAGCCGAAGACGACGTCGAAGTTGCTGAAGTTCTGGACGTAGTAGCCGAAGAGGTTCTTGACCAGCTCGAACGCCAGCGCGGCGATGATGGCGCCCGGGATGGCGCTTCGCAGCGTGCCGTTCTTCGCCGGGACGACGGCGTAGAGGAAGGTGAACGCCGCAAACGAGAAGAGGAACGGGATGGCCAGGATGCCCAGCGTCCAGGCCCAGCCCAGCTCCTCCGAGAGGTCGCCGACGGCGGCCAGGTCCTCGCTGCGCGCGCGGATTACCCTCAGCGCACCGGTGACGAAGATCGAGCTGGCGAAGAAGAGGCCGACGCCGAGCACGAGCGATAGGTCGACGAGCTTCGATTGCACGAAGGGGCGCGAGAACTCCTGCTCGTGGTAGATGATGTTGAGCGAGCGGCGGACGGCGCCGAACATGCCGCTGGCGGCCCAGCCCATGCCGAGCAGTCCGAGGAAGCCGAGCGCCTGCCCGCTGGACCCGGAGACGGCGTCGACGGCGTCCTCGACCTCGTTGCGGCCGCCTTCTTCGCTCAAGGGGAAGACGGACATGACCTCGTCGACGACGTCACGCTGGGCGGACTGGTTGAGGAAGATGCCGACGACGGAGACGAAGAAGATGAGCAGGGGGAAGATCGAGAAGAGGACGTAGTAGGAGATCGAGGCGGCGAGCTGGCCGCAGTTGTGCTCGCCGAACTTCCGGACCGCCGTCCAGAGCCAGTCCTTGAGGAACCGAAACGAGAGCATCCTGCCCTCTACTCTACCGGCGGAGGGCGGCCAACTGCGTCCGCCAAGCTGCCTCTTTCCACCAAAATCTTGACAACTGCCGGGAGCGATTTACCCAGAGTTGACCTTGCCTCCCGACTCTTGCTTTACTGCAAGCGTGCACCTGGAGGAGGTCGAGATGCCCCGGTCGCCCCTCGGGGAGACGTTGCGAAAAGCCCGCCTCGACAAGAAGATCACGTTTGAGGATGCGGAGAGAGTAACGAGGATACCCCGCAAGTATCTCGAAGCCCTCGAGCTTGAGAACTTTGGAATACTACCAGCCCCGGTCTACGCCCGGGGTTTCTTGCGTTCATACGCGAGTTACCTGGGGCTTGAGCCCCGGGACTTGCTGCCGTTCTTCCCCGTCGGCCACGTCGAGGAGCCCGTTCTGGAGTCACTGCCGGAGGTCACGGAGCCCCGTACCTGGAACCCGAGTAGCCTGATCGCGATCGCTGTCGTCGGGGCGCTGATCGTGCTTGTCGTTGCGCTCTACTCGCTTGGCAGCGAGAGCAGCAGCCCGGACTTCCGCGACGGGGGCCTCACAGGCGCGCAGAACGATGGGGTGCTCACGGGTGACGACCCCGGTGCGGGAGGCCAGGGGCAGGTGGTGGGCGGCCCCGCGAACGCCCTTCCCGACCTCTCCGGCCAGACGCTTCAGGAAGCGGTCACGATCGTTGAGGAGACCGGCGCCACTTACCTCATCGTCGGCACGACCGAGGGTGACATCCCGGTCGGTGTCGTCGTCGCGCACAGCCCTGGGCCCGGTGACACCGTCGGCCCTGGTGATCTGGTCACGATTACCGTCAGCCAGTAGCGCGGGGCGTCAGCCAAGCCCGTCGATAATCTCCGTCTCGACGTCCAGGATCTCCGCGTCGAGCCGCTCCTTGCGCACGAAATCAACGACCGCCGCCAGTACCTGGTCCGCGTGACGCTCGTCGTTCGAGACGCAGGCCGCGGCGATCGTGGCGAGCTGCCACGAGTCGTTGTCGCCGACTTCAGCGGCCGATACCTTGAACTTGTTCTGCAGCCGCGCGAGGAGCGACTTGAGCACGGCCCGCTTGCCCTTGAGCGATTGATTCTCCGGCAACCGCAGTCGTATCCGGCAGACGCCGATTACCATGGCTGGACGCGACGCCCTACGCGGCGTCCTCCGTGTCGCCAGCGTCGCGTTGATCCGCTTCGCCTGCGTCGTCTTGATCCGTATCGTCCGCGTCGTTGCCCTCTGGCTGCTCGGGCGTCTCGGCGGCCTCGAGTTCGGGCAGGGCGGGCAGGTCTTCCGGCTTTTCGAGGCCGAAGTGCTCGAGGAACTTGAAGGTCGTGCCGTAAAGGTACGGGCGTCCGGCACGGGGCGCGCGACCGACCTCGGCGATGAGGCCGCGCAGCTTCAGCATGTGGATGCCGTAGTCGCAGCCCTTGTCGAGGATGCGTTCGACGGCGCTCTTCGTGATCGGTTGCTTATAGGCGATCACTGTCAGCGTCGCCAGCACGGCGGGGGAAAGGCGGACGTTCTCGTCGATGCCCAGGAAGCGCTGCACGTAGACGGTGTTCTCGGGCGCGCTCGTCATCTGCGCCGCCGTCTCCGAGCGTTGAATGCGGACGCCGCGCGGCGCGCTCTCTTCGGCGAGGTTCTCGACGGCGCGGGCCACGGCGGATTCGCTCTCCTCGGTGAGCCGGGCCAGCGTCTTGACGTCGACAGAGCCGTCGGCGACGAAGAGGATGCTTTCGACGGCGCGCTTGAGGGCGTCTGGCGTCATGCCTGTGGGCATGGGCTGCTTACTGAGGCGGGCGGGGGTCGCCGGGGCGCTCTTCGTCGCCCTTTGACGCGTCGTATACGAGCGTGTCGGGCGAGGCGTCTGCGTGCTCCTGCGCAGGCGGTTCGGTGGGTGTGCCGGTAAGCGGTGGAGGGGTCATCCCGGGCTGGACAGGCGGCGGCTGCGGCGGTTCCGGTGGCGCAATGACCGTCGTTGCTCCGTGATCGCCGGAGCGTGATCCACCGAAGGCGATGCGCACGTCCGGCGTGCCGGAAACGGGCAGGCCCAGGTCTTCGTGCAGCGTGTCCACCACGGCCCGCACGGCCTGCTGCGTGACGTCGCCGACGTTCGCCGATTGGATGACAGTGAGATCGATGGCGACGGCCACTCCCTTGTCGCGCGGCCGGACCTCCGAGCGCGCGGCTGTGACGGCGCTGAGCGCGAGGAGCGACTCCTCCAGTCGCAGCCGCAGGGCGTCCGCGGGGATGATCGTCGTCGCGCCGGCTTGCTCGATCCGCAGCTCTTTGACCTCGTCATCGGGCGCCAGCTCGACGACGATCCAGAGCAGCGCCAGGACGGCGAGCGCAAGCGCTCCGAGCGTGAAGACGAGCTTACCGGCGGTGCCGTCGTTGTCGTCCAGGAACTCGACGATGTCCGCCAGGGCGTCGATCGACTCCACCGGCGCCGCCCAGGTGAGGAAGACGACGACGGCAGCCGCAACGACGCACGCGGCGGCGCAGAGCACGACGAGGTAGCGGTTCATTTCGTTCATGGCGGTGCGGGGACTCCGTACACTCCTTCACCTTCAAGCCGCTCCAGGCGGGCGGCGGTCAGGCGGTTCGTCAGGTCGGAGTCGCTGGAAGCGTAAACGCGCACGTAGTCACCGGTCAATCCCTGCCAGCGGCCCTCCGTCTGCTCCTCCCAGAGCACGTCAGCCGTGTCGCCGAGCCGCCCCTGCCGGTGGGCCTTCGACGAGCGCTTCTGCAGCGTCAGCAGGCGTTCCAGGCGCTCTCGGCGCGTCTGGGGCGGCAGATGGCCGTCCATGCGGTCAGCGCCGGTGTGCGGCCGGCGTGAGTAGGGGAAGCAGTGCATGTCCGCGAACGAGGACTCCTCGCAGAGGCGCAGCGTCGCCTCGAAGTCAGCGTCGGTCTCGCCCGGGAAGCCGGCGATGACATCGGTCGTGATGGCCGCCGCCGGCAGGTGCTTGCGGATCAGTGAGACCGCCCGGCGGTACTCGTCCGCGGAGTAGCGGCGGCGCATGGGGCCGAGCACGGCGTCTGAGCCGCTCTGGAGCGGGATGTGGAAGTGGGGACAGAGGCGCGGATCGGACCAGAGGGCGAGCAGGTGAGTGCCGATGTCCTGCGCCTGCAGCGACGAGGTGCGGATGCGCGGGAGCGATGTGCGTTGAAGCAGTTCGGCGAGCAGACGCCGCGGGCCCTGTTCCTCGCGCGGCCAGCCGAGGTCACGGCCGTAGTTGCCGAGCTGCGTGCCCGTGAGCACCACCTCAAGCACACCGTCGGCCTCGCGCTCCTGCACCTGGCTCACGACGTCGGCGATCGGGACGCTCTGCTCGCGGCCGCGTGTGTACGGCACGATGCAGAACGCGCAGAGTTCGTCGCAGCCTTCCTGGATCTTGATGAAGGCGCGAGTGCGCAGGGGGTTCCCCGACGGGCCTGTAGGGCGTACGGGAGTCGGGCAGCCGGCGTAGGGGTCGCCGCGGTCCTCCAGGCGCGAGAGGAGGCGCTCCGCGATCTGTGGCTTCTCGGCGTTTGCGAGCACGGCGTCGGCGCCGATGACCCCGGCGATGTCTGCTGGTGCGGTCTCTGCGTAGCAGCCGGTGAGGACGATCTCTGCGTCCGGTGAGAGGCGCCGCGCCAGCCGCACGAGGTGACGCGCCTTGCGGTCCGCGACGTGGGTGACGGAGCAGGTGTTGATGACGAATGCTTGAGCGCCGCGCACGGGCCGGTCGACGACGCGCACGCCCTCGCCGGCGAGGCGGCGAGCGAGCGCTTCGGAGTCCGACTGGTTGAGCTTGCAGCCGAGGGTCAGCACGGCCACGGTCGGCTGGGCGTCAGTCGTTTGAGTCACTCAGCCATGATAGGTGGCCGTGCGCGGCCTCGTCCAACGGAGCGACGGTGCTGCGGAAGGGGCGGGCGGCGCTGGCTCAGCTGCCGCAGTGGGAGAAGCCGCACACGGGGCAGGTGGAGCAGCCCTCGCCGAACACGAGCGGCCCGGCGCAATCGGGGCAGCGCGGTCCCTGAAAGAGCCTTAGCCGAAGCTGAGTCGCTGGAGTCTGCGTGATCGTCGCGGTTGCTGTTGCCATGTCGTGCCTCCCTAGAACGCCTGTGCTAATAGTAATAGGACAGGCGTTCTATTGTCAATACGAAATGGCACCAGCCGCACGGAGTACTTCAGACGCCGTATAGTCTCCACATGCGGGTCATCGTCGCGCCGCAGGAGTACAAGGGCACGCTAACGGCCGAAGAGGCCGCGGCGGCGATCGCCGAGGGCGTTCGCCGTGCCCTGCCTGACGCTGGCATCGAGACGGTACCGCTGCCCGACGGCGGCCCGGGCACCGTCCGCGCTATCTCCTCCGTGGCCGGTGGTGAGACGCGCAGATGCCGCGTCCAGGGGTCGTTGGGCCTTCCGGTTGAGGCGGAGTGGGCGCTCCTCCCCGGCGGCACGGCGATCATCGAGATGGCGGCCGCCTCTGGCCTGGGGTTGCTTGCCGAAAACGAGCGCGACGCCCGCGTGACGACGACGCACGGCGTCGGCGAACTGGTGAGCGAGGCGCTGGACGGCGGCGCGCGACGGCTGGTCATCGGCCTCGGCGGCAGCGCGACGAACGACGGCGGCGCGGGGATGGCGACCGCGCTCGGCGCGCGCCTGCTCGATGCGAACGGCGACGAGATCCCGCCGGGTGGCGTCGCCCTCGGCCGGCTCGACCGCATCGACGCCGGCGGCCTCAATCAGCGCATCGCGGGAGCGGACGTGACCGGCGCCAGCGACGTGACGAACCCGCTCTGCGGGCCGGAGGGTGCTTCGCACGTATACGGGCCGCAGAAGGGCGCGTCGCCGGAAGCGGTGCGCGAGCTGGACGCTGCGCTGGAGAACTACACCCGCGTGATCGAGCGCGATCTGGGCGTGGCCGTAGGCGACGTGCCGGGCGCCGGTGCGGCCGGTGGCCTGGGCGCGGGGATCATCGCCTTCCTCGGCGCGCAGATCAGGCCCGGCGTGGACGTCGTCGCCGAAGTGGTGCGCTTCCGCGAGCGGTTGGACGGGGCCGATCTCGTGATTACGGGCGAGGGCCGCCTCGACGGCCAGACGCGCTACGGGAAGACGGTGGCGGGAGTGGCGCGGCTGGCGTCGGATGCGGGCGTGCCGGTGATCGTCGTCCCCGGCGGGCTGGGCCCGGGCTGGGAGTGGGCGCTGGGCGCTGCTGCGGTGGTGGAGCCGGTTTCCGGCGGAGGTGCGAGCGTCGTGCCTGCGCCGGCCGATGCGATCGAGGCGTTGAGCGAAACGGCAGAGCGCGCGGTCAGGCGCTGGCTGTCGGCGTCACGCTGATAGCTCCGCGCGGGTGTCAGTTAGCGGGGTGTTGCGTGGCCGGTTCGTCCCGCGGCTGGAAGAGGTGCAGGAAGACGAGCGCTGCCAGCGCGGCCGACCCGGCGAGCGGCACGATGATGCTCTCGAACGTGAAGTCGCTGGTGACTAGCCAGTGATAGAGCTGCGAGGCGGCCAGGGCGCCCATGTGGATGAGCGCCAGGAAGAAGACGGCCCGGTGCTTCGGCGGGTCGCGGAAGGCGTAGATGTAGAGCGCTGCCAGCGGAATGCCCTGCCAGCCGAGCGCGAAGCCGCCAAGCGCACCGTCCAGCTCCAGCTCCAAGGTGCCCTTTTCGAGCGTCGCCAGGTGGTTCTCCAGGAAGAGGCCGCTGCTGGTGAACGTCTCCGCCAGGACGCTCAGGACCGACCATCCGGCAAGTATCAGCAGCATCAGGCGCGGGCGCTGCGCCAGCGTGATGAAGGCGTTTCCGCCGTCACCGGCCGGTTCCACCCCCGTTGCGGTTCCAGGCGCGTCAGACATTCAGCCCTCCTTAGCCCATGCCCAGCTCGTGCAGGCGGTCTTCGTCGATGCCCATGTAGTGGCCGATTTCGTGAAGCAGGGTCTTGCGGGCCTGCGCGACCATCGCCTCGACGGTCCGGCCGACCCGTTCGTGGCTGCGCTGGTAGATGACGATGAGGTCCGGGGCGACCATCGAGTAGCCGTGTGTGCGGCTCGTGAGTGGTATGCCCAGGTAGGCGCCAAAGAGGTCGGTGCCGGGGCGCAGGCGGTGGCGGCGGCGCTCGGCCGGCGTCGGGGCCCAGCGTACCTGGACATCCAGGTTCTCGATCGCCTGCTGGAACTCTTCCGGCAGCTCATCGAGAGCCTGGCTGACGACGTCCTGGAACTCGCTGCGCGTCATTCGCACGTTGGCAACATTGTACGGGAACGGGCGACAGGAGACAGGAGACAGGGAACAGGTGACAGGGAACAGGTGACAGGGGACAGGTGACACGGGACAGGGACGGATGCCGCCTCATGTTCCAGGTTCCGGGATCCCCGTTCCGGGGCGGGTGGTGTGGGGCAGCGCTCAACTGCCGAGGGGCGGGAGGCCGACGTACGTTTCGAGGAGGCGGCGCAGCATGGGCGCAACTTCGGCGGAGCCTGATTCGCCGGTCTCGAGGGCGCCGAGGGCGATGAGGCTGGGCGCGCTCCGGTCCGCGTAGGCGACGAAGAAGACGTGGTCCGAGCCTTCCGCCAGGTCTTCGGCGGTGCCGGACTTGCCGGCGACGTCGACGCTGGACCCCAGCCAGGCGTTGTACGAGGTGCCGCCGGCGCTCTGCGTGACGAGGTAGAGGCCGTGGCGGATGGAGTCCAGCGTTTCCTGCGAGACGGGCAGCGGCCGCACCTCCTCCGCCTCAAACTGCTGGACGGCGATGCCGCCGCCGGCCGACGGCTCGCCGATGCGCCAGACCAGGAGCGGCTTTCTCAGCACACCGGTGTCGGCGATGGCCGAGTAGACGTTGGCGATCTGGATCGGCGTGGCCGTGACGAAGCCCTGGCCGATCGCCATGTTGACAGCGTCGCCGCGGAACCAGTACTCGCCCTGCGTGTCCAGCTTCCACTCCGGGTCTGGCACGAGGCCGGCGGCTTCCTCCATGCCGATGCCGGTCGGGCTGCCGTATCCAAAGTCGCGGATGACGCCGGGGAAGGCGTTTTCGTCGATCTCGTCCAGCCGCTTCGCCAGGTCGAAGAAGACGGGGTTGCAGGACGCCATCAGGCCTTGCGCGGGTGTCAGCCAGCCGCGGTCGACGGTCTGCCAGTTCAGCTGCTTGAAGTCCTCGCCCAGGGCGGTCCACTCGGGCACGCAATGAAACGTCGAGTTGATGTTGTACTCTGTCTTTTCGATGCCGGCGGCCATCGTTACCGGCTTGAACGTCGATCCGGGATGGTACTCGGCCAGGAGAGCGCGGTTGAGGAACGGCAGGTCGGGGTTGTTGAAGAGGTCGTCCGCCTCCTGCTGCGTGAGGCCGCGGATGAACGCGTTCGGGTCGAAGCGGGGATAGGACGCCAGCGCGACGACGGAGTTGTCCCGCGGGTCCATGACGACGATCGCGCCCGGCCGCTCGCCCAGCTCCGTTTCCGCGCGCTCCTGGATTGCGATATCCAGCGTCAGCCAGAGGTCCATGCCCGGCTGGGAAGCCTGTTCGGCGAGCGTCGCCGTGATCGTGCCCTCGGGGCCCACCGTGGCCAGGAGGCCGCCGCGCCTGCCGGAGAGCGTCTCGTCGTACTGGCCCTCAAGGCCGCTGGCGCCGATCAGGTCTCCGGGCGCGTAGCCCTCGTCCGCCAGCTCCTCCAGCTGCTCGGCCGTCACCTCCGTCATGTAGCCGACGAGGTGGGCCGCCGCCGATCCGTGCGGATAGTAGCGCTGCGGTTCCTCGCGGACGACGACGCCGAGGTCGACCATGTCGCGGAAGGTCTGGACGTCGGCGTCGGTCGATCCGTAGGGGAGGGTCTGGACGGGGATGAAGTAGTACGAAGGGAGCGTTGTCTCGACGTGTGTTCGCACTTCGGCGTCGGACAGTTGCAGGGCGCTGCCAAGTGCGGCGATGGTTGCCTCGCCGTCCAGGATGAGGTCCGGCACGATGCCGATGACGGGTAGGTCGGCCTCGATCGCCAGCGGTTCGCCGTGGCGGTCGTATATCGTGCCGCGGCGGGGCACCCGCTCGAAGAAGTGCACGAGCGAGGTGTCGTCCAGGGCGCTGAAGTAGAGCGACGGCGTCCAGATCACGCGCCATTCCCTGTGCTTCTGCGGCTCGCCGCCCGGCTCTTCGGCCGGCACGGTGACGTCCTCTTGCACGAGCGGCATCGTGTTGTGGTCAGGGAAGTCTCCGAAGAACGACGTGTGGAACGTCACCTTGAACGGGATCTCGTTGTCGGCCGTGGCTTCGTCCTGGAACGGGCCAGCCGTCGTCGCCGTCGCCGAGGTGTCGGTGAGGAGCTCGTAGTCGATGCTGGTGATCGTCGCCTCGTCCTTGATTGCGGTATAGCGGTCGACGAACGTCTGCTCATCGATCGTGAGGCGGGATTCGGTGGCGACGAGGCTCCACATGTTGGCGAAGTCGTCGTCGGCCCACAGTTGGAGCCAGCGCTCGGCGGCCTCTTCGGGCGTGGCGGGGCGTTTCGTCTCCTCAGGCGATCCGCCGTCGCTGCTGGCGCAGGCGAGAGCGAACGCGCAGAGGAAGGCGGTGGCGATGATGAGGAACGGTAGGCGGTGGGGCATGGCGAGCCTGTCCATCGATCTTAGCAGCGGCCGGAATGAGGAGCGCTTCATCAGATAAACGGACGAAGGCCGCTAACGGTTCGCTCTGGCTGTCGTTGTCTCTAGCGAGTGCTAGCATCAGAGCAGGTTCTTACCTGATGGACTACGATCTCCAGGACGACGTACGCTTACTCAAGAACGATAAGTTCCGCCGCCTTCTGCAGGCACGCTTTGTAGGTCAGACCGCGCAGAACGCGATGATCTACGCGCTGCTCATCCTGCTCGTGACGGAGAGCGGCTCTTCGATCCACAGCACGCTGCTGATCGTGGCGCTCACGATCCCTTCGATCGTCCTCGGCATACCGGGCGGGGCGATCGCCGATCTGCTGCCGCGCCGTTTCACTCTCACGCTGGGCTATCTCGCCCGGGCGGGCGTTGCGGCGGCGCTCTTCTACTACAGCGGCGATCTGTTCTACATCTATCTTTTCGTGGTGATTCACTCTACGATCGGCCAGTTCTTCGGCCCGGCGGAGGCGGCGACCGTGCCGGCGATCGTGCGCAAGGACCAGCTTTCGACCGCCAACTCAATGATGATGTTGAGCCTGATGCTGGCGCAGATCGTCGGACTGGTCGTGATGGCGCCGATCCTGATCAAGCTGATCAGTGCGGACGCTGTCTTCGTCGTTGCCGCCGTGCTCTTTGTAGTGGCGACTTACATCGTGGGCTGGCTGGCGAGCGACTTCACCCGCACGCAGGACGAGAAGCCGCCGAGCATCGGCTTCGTCGCCGCCATGCGTGAGGGCTTCCATATCCTGCGCACGAACCGGCACGCTTACCTGGCGATCGTGTACCTGACGACTGGCCTCTCGCTGTCCAAGGTGCTGATCATCCTGATGCCGAAGTACACGCGAGACGTGCTGGACATCGCGCCGGAGGATACGGTGTTCGTGGCCGCGCCGGCTGCTATTGGCGCGGGCGTCGGCCTGCTGATGGTGCCGCTGGCGATCAAGGTCTTCGGCGCCTGGCGCGTCGCTGCGGGCGCCTTCTTCGTCTTCGTTCTCGGCTTCATCGCGCTGGGCCTCGTCGTCTTCGTGCGCGACTTCGTCCAGGACAACTTCGACTTCGGGATATCGTTCCTTGAGGACAACTTCAGCCTGGCCTCGGTGATCACAGTGACGATGATGCTCGCCATCCCGCTGGGGCTCTCGTTCACGATGCTGAACGTGGCCACGCGCGTCGTCATGAACGAGCAGGCGCCACAGGAGGCGCAGGGGCGCATCTTCGCGATGCAGATGGCGCTGGGCGACTTCCTTTCGCTCTTGCCGCTGCTCATCGTCGGCGTCGTCGCGGACGTTGTGGGAGTGCGGGCGACGCTGCTGGCGTCGGCGATCGCTGCGCTGGGTGTGGCGGGTTACCTGACGTTCTCGAAGCAGTTCGGGCCGGTGGGGCCGCCGCCGTCGTCAGAGGCTGGGCCGGCGAGTTCGGGGAGGCCGGCGCCGGAGCCCGGGACCTAGGCGGCGACGCGTTCGGGCGATTCTGAGCGGTCGCTGGCTGGATCGGGCAGGAACATGATCGGGAGGGGCTGGATCTTCGCGAGAAGATAGAGGTTGAGCGCCGCGTAGGCGAGCGGAGCGCCGAAGAATATGAGGCTGAGCATACTTATCAGGGGCCTTTCTTGCGCTCGCCGACCCTCGGCCTGGCGGCCGGGCGGCTGCGCACAATGGCGACATCTAGAGGGTGCATATACAACTACGAACAGTGGCGCCATTTGGTTGCGCTGTCGGGTCGGGACGCGGGGCGCAAGCCGAGGCTTAGCGTTGGAAGTCTGAACATCTGGAGTACAGACGGCCTACTTGACAGTTCGTTACAGGGTTATCGGGGCGCCCAGGGTGAGGTTTGGTGCCTCATCCTGAGCGCCGCAGGGGAGGGTGCGTGAACGAGAGGCGTCGACATGGGTGACACACCCCCGTCCGACGATCATTGTCGCGGGGCGATGGGCCGGTGATGTTACGGGGCTGTTACGCGGACGTTAAATCGGGCAGGCAGGGGGGATTCGGCTGGTTACCAGTAGTTGATCTCGCCCTGGATCATTGCCCGGGCGATGACGAGCCGCTGCACCTGCGACGTGCCTTCGACGATCATCAGTTGCCGGGCGTCGCGGTAGTGGCGTTCCAGCGGGTGGTCTTTCATGTAGCCCTGCGCGCCGAGGATCTGGATGGCATCCGAGGCCACTTTGTTCGCCGTCTCCGTGGCGTACGTCTTGGCGATGGAGAGGTAGGGCGCCCATTGGCGCTCGTACTTGCCTTCGTCCACGAGCGAAGCGCCGTGATACACGAGGTGCCGTGAGCCTTCGATGGCGATCGCGGCGTCGGCGAGCATGAACTGGATCGCCTGGTGGTTCACCAGCGGCTGGCCGAACGTCTTGCGCTCGCGGGCGAAGTCGAGTGCGTAGGCGATCGCGCCCTCGGCGAGACCGAGCCCCCGAGCGCCGACGACGGGGCGGCAGGTGTTCAGCGTTAGCATCGCCGTCTTGAAGCCGCGGTTCTCCTCGCCGATGCGCAGGCCGGCCGGCACGCGGCAGTCCTGCAGCACGATGTTCGCCGTCGGCACGCCGATGACGCCCATCTTGCGGTCTGTGCGGGGCGCGGAGAAGCCGGGCGACTCGGTCGGTACGATGAAGGCGCTGATGGCGGACGAGCCGTTGTCGGCCGTTTTGGCGAAGAAGGAGACGAAGTCGGCGACGTCGCCGCCGGAGATGTAGACTTTCTCGCCGTTGATCACGTAGTCGTCGCCGTCCCGCTTCGCGCGCGACTCCAGGGCGGCGGCGTCTGAGCCGGTGTTTGGTTCGGTCAGGCAGAACGCGCCCTTGATTTCGCCGCTCGCCGATCTTGGCAGCCACTCACGCTTCTGCCCCTCGGAGCCGCCCAGGTTGATCGGCTGCGTCGAGAGGGCGGAGAGGAGGAGGATGAGCGAGCAGGCGTTGTCGTGCTTCGCCGTCTCCTCGACGGCGAGCGCCAGCGCCAGGAAGCCGGCGCCGGAGCCGCCGTACTCCTCCGGGACCGTCAGGCCGAGCAGGCCGGCCTGCGCGAAGACCTGGAAGATGTCCTCCGGGTAGACGCCGCTCTCGTCGAGTTCGGCGGAGCGCGGCGCGACCTTCTCGCGGGCGATGCGCTTCGCGGTGTCGCGGATGAGTTTGTGGGCGTCCGACAGTTCGTAGTCCATGCGGTCCTCGCTTCTCGTGTGTGCGAGGGCTATTCTACGCTACGGATCTGCGGCACGTGACAGGGATCGCCCACGCGGGGGCGCAGCGCGTGTGGTCACGGGCTGCCACTGGGATCGAGCGCAATCTCTCGGAGTGCGGAAGGCAGCAGGGCGCGGAAGGCAGCAGGGCGCGGCAAGTGGCAGGGCGCGGCAAGCGGCGCCCCTACGGTGCTACGGTTGCGCAGGGGACGCCGTGCGCTTCGAGACGTGTCTGCCAGCGCTGCGCTGTGTCCTCCGCGAACATCGAGGCGATGACGGCCGCCAGAGGTCCGTCGGCGGGCGACTTCTGCGAGACTTGCCACGAGCCCTCGTAGGCCAGCTCCGGGCGGCCGAGACAGACGGCCAGCGCGTGCCACTGCTCCGCGCTTTCCACGGCGATCTCGATGGTGCCGTCGGAGCAGACGTATCGCTGTGCGCCGGGATGGTCTTGCTTCATCAAGTCGCATACTACAGCCGTGGAGCGACGCTTCCTCAGGGGCGCGCACCTGGCCCAGTCGGTGTGATGTCAGACGCCGATTTCGGGGCAGCCCGTAATCTGGTCCATCGGCAGGTCGCCCGTGAAGCGGAGGATCGCCAGCGCGTCCAGGCCGTCGACAATCCCATCACAGTTCATATCGCCGAACGGTAGTGCAGAGAGCGCAGCAATGTCGAGCTGCAGCCCCACATTGCCGTTCACCGCAATGGGTACCTGCGCCTGAGCCTCCGGGGTCTCACTGCCGCCAACATAGATGCCTGCTGTCAACGTGTAGTCGCCTGCGGGGAAGACGACGGTGTCGGTCGGGTCGCCGCATGGATTTTCATCGCCCGGGATTTCGGTGAGTACGGTCGGGGGCAGGACGAAGGGGTCGGAGGTTATCGGGACGCAGAGGCGGCCGGCCGCCCCGCCCGGGGAGTCCACGAAGACGATAAGCAGCTTGCCGGACTGCCCGGAGATTTCGGTGGACGATACGGTGACCGTGCCCGGCACACCGCCGCTGCCTCCCGCCGGCGTGCCGCCGAGAGTCCACATCAGAAGCGCCGCCAGCGCCGCCGCCGCGGCGATGGGGAAGATTGACCGCATCGCGAATCCCATGTAATAGCCTCCTCACGTTCGTATATCGCCATATCGTCGGTGCGTGTGCAGTCAGACGAAAGAGCCGAACGGACTATTGTCACCTGCTTCTGCCGTGCTCCTCAGCGCATGACACGGCCGCCGTCGACGTTGATCGTCTGGCCGTGGATGTAGGCGCCGCCGGGGCCGGCGAGGAAGGCGACGATGGCGCCGATCTCTTCCGGCGAGCCTTCGCGGCCCAGCGGGATCGTGCCCATGACGGCGTCGCGGATCGGGCCGGGGTCCGTGATGTCCTGCATGCGGTGCGTGCCGATGAGGCCGGGGCAGACGCAGTTGACGTTGATCTTCTGCCGCGCGAGCTCCGTCGCCAGCACCTGCGTGAAGAGGATCATCCCGGCCTTGGTCACGGCGTAGGCGCCGAACGTGGGCATCCCCTGGCGGCCGGCGATCGAGCCGATGTTGATGATGCGGCCGCCCTCGCCGCCGGCGACGATCGCGTTGCCGACCGCTTTTGTGACGAGGAACGTGCCGGTGAGGTTCATGTCGATGACGCGGCGCCACTCGTCGTCCGGGATCTGGAGGACCGGCGCGCGGTCGGCGCCGCGGCTGGAGGCGGCGTTGTTGACGAGGATGTCGATGCGGCCCAGCTCGCGCTTCGTCTCGTCGGCGAGGCGTCCCGCGTCGTCCGCGGAGAGCATGTCGGTGACGAGGGGCAGGGCGCGGCGGCCGAGGGCGCGGATCTCGTCGGCGACGGAATCGATGTCGCGCCAGCCCATCTCCTTCTCTTCGTCGGGGAAGGTCTCGGGCGAGCGTCCGGAGCCGGTGATGGCGACGTCCGCGCCGTTGCGGGCGAGGGCGAGGGCGATGTGGCGGCCGATGCCGTTGTATCGGCCGGCGCCGGTGACGATGGCGACTTTACCTTCGAGGTCTCCCATGGTGTGCTGTTCCTCCTAGCGCCGATAGAAATAGCACACTCGCAGCCGCGATGGCCAGCCCGAACCAGAGAACGCTTCTGCTATGATGGCGCCGCCTAAATCGGGAGGGCACCTCTGATGACAGACGAATCCGCCGACTCCTGCCTCTTCTGCGCGATCGCCGGCAGCGGCGCGAACGCGAACCTCCTGCACGAGGACGAGCTTGTCCTCGCCGTCGATGTCCCGCCGGGCCACCCGGACAAGCGCGGGCCCGTGCACTTCGTAGTCGTGCCGCGCCGCCACGTGCGGGACGCGCTCGCGCTGACGGAGGATGACGGGCCGCTGCTCGCGCGCATGTTCACGACTGCCACTACGCTCGCGCGGAAGATGGGCGTCGCCGAGTCAGGGTTCCGGTTGCTCAGCAACACCGGCCCGGACGGCAATCAGACGGTGTTCCACCTGCATTTGCACTGCATCGGCGGCCGTCGGCTGGGCCCAGAGGCCGTCTGGGACCGCGCCTGAGCGCAGGACCGGGGCCGGTTCACTCCTCTCGCTGCTTGTATACGCTGCGCATCAGCCATGCTGATACGAGTGCTATCAACTTTGCTCTAATGAGCGATTGACTGCCTCTGCGCCCGCAGATACAATATAGTCACGATGGCGAAGAATTACTACGGGGCGCTCGGGGTCAAGAAGGGCGCCTCGCAGAAGGAGATCAAGGCGGCCTTTCGCAGGCTGGCGCGCAAGCTGCACCCGGACCTGAACCCGGGCGACGCCGAGGCGGAGCGCCGGTTCAAGGAGATCAACGAGGCGCACGACGTCCTGGGCGACGAGGAGAAGCGGGCGAAGTACGACCGCTACGGCGAGAACTGGCAGCAGGCCGAGGCGTTCGAGAAGGCGCGCGCACAGCACGGAGCGCATGGCGGAGGCGGGCAGTCGTTCACGTTCGACATCAACGACCTGCTGCGCCGCTCCGGTGGCGGCGGTGGCGGCGGCTTCAGCGACGTCCTCGGCAACCTGTTCCGCGGCGGCGGCTCGCGCGGGCCTGCTCGCGGGCCGGCGCGCGGCCAGAACGTCGAGTACGTCACCGAGATCACGCTCGAAGAGGCGTTCCAGGGGACGGCGCGCACGCTGCACCTGCAGGGCGAGTCGGCCTGCGGCACGTGCGGGGGCAGCGGCCAGATCGCCGGCGCTGTCTGCCACGAGTGCCAGGGCGTGGGCAGCGTCGCCCGGCCCAGGCGCATCGAGGTCAAGATCCCGGCCGGCGCGCGCGACGGAACGCGCGTCCGCATCGCCGGCGAAGGCTCGCCCGGAATGGGCGGCCGTCGTGGCGACCTCCACGTCGTGACGAAGGTGCGCCCGCACTCCGCGTTCGAGCGCAAGGGCGACGACCTGGTGCGCGACGCTTCGGTGCCGGTCGAAGACGCGGTCCTGGGCGGCGAGGTGGAGATCGAGACGCTGGCGGGCAAGCGCATCGCGGTCAAGGTGCCGGCGATGACGCAGAACGGCAAACAGATCAAGCTCACGGGCCTCGGTATGCCGAAGCTCGCGAAAGGCAAGAAGAAATCTCACGGCGACCTCTACGCCCGCGTGCGGATCATGATTCCGGAGGAGCTTTCGGACGAGCAGCGCACGTTGTTCGAGCAGCTGCGTGAGGCGGGCAATAAGCGGGCGGAGGCGAAGGCATGACGGCGCGCTGGAGCCGCGCCAACCGCCGTAGGGGCGGTTCGCGACCCGCCCCTACCACGCTGGCGAACGCCCGGACTGGCGTAGGGGCGACCGGCGGTCGACCGGCGCCCGCAGACGCACAGACCGGACCGAACAGGATGAGGATATGACGGCAGAACGAGCGCGGGACGAGATGCCCGACGACGAGCCGTGCTACGTGATCAGCGTGGCGGCGCGGATGGTGGGGATGCACGCGCAGAGCCTGCGCAACTACGAGCGCGTCGGGCTGATCCGGCCGGGGCGCTCGCGGGGGCGCGTGCGGTTGTACTCGGCCGCGGACATTCAGCACCTGCGCAACATCCAGCGGCTGGTGCAGGACCTGGGCGTGAACCTGGCGGGCGTCGAGGTGATCCTGAACATGCGGGGCCGCATGCAGCGTATGGAGCGGGAGATGGACCTGCTGCGTCAGGAGCTACAGGCGTACCGCGACCGCGTGCTGCCAGCCGTGCCGGGGGACGAGGTGACAGGTGACAGGTGACAGGTGACGGGTGACAGGACGTGACCATGTTCCGTGTTCGGAGTTCCGCCGATGACGGGAACAACGTTTGAGATCGAATTGAGCTAGCTAAGGGAAACGCAATCATGATGAGACAGGACAGGTTTACGGAGGGCGCGCAGGAGGTGCTTTCGGCGTCGCAGGAGATGGTGCGGCAGGACCGGCACGCGCAGTGGGACGTGGAGCACGTCCTGATGGCGCTCGTTAACTACGAGCAGGGGATTACGCCCGAGATCTTCGACAAGCTGGAGGTCGACCGCACGAAGCTGCGGCAGGCCGTCGGGCGCTCGCTGGAGGCGACGCCGAAGCTGTCGTACGACGTGGTGCAGATCTACACGACGCCGCGCATCGTGCGCATGCTGGAAGCGGCGAACGCCGAAGCCGAGCGGCTGCAGGACGAGTATGTCGGCGTCGAGCACATCCTGATCGCGATGTCGGACGAGCGTGAGGGCGACGCGGCGCGCATCCTGAAGCAGTTCGGGATCGAGAAGGAGCGCATCTACCAGGTGCTGCAGGAGGTCCGCGGCGGCGCCCGCACGGACAGCCCGACCGCCGAGTCCAAGTACAACGCGCTGGAGAAGTTCGCGATCGACCTGACGGAGGCGGCGCGCCAGAACAAGCTCGACCCCGTGATCGGCCGCGATGACGAAGTGCGGCGCGTGATGCAGGTGCTGAACCGGCGCACGAAGAACAACCCGGTGATCATCGGCGAGGCCGGCGTCGGCAAGACCGCGATCGCCGAGGCGCTCGCCCAGCGCATCGTCGCCGGCGACGTGCCGGAGAACCTCAAGGGCAAGCGGGTGCTGGCGCTGGACATGGGCGCGATGGTCGCCGGCTCGAAGTTCCGCGGCGAGTTCGAGGAGCGCCTGAAGGCCGTGATCGACGAGATCAAGGCGTCGCAGGGCGAGGTCATCATCTTCGTCGACGAGATCCACCAGGTCGTCGGCGCGGGCGGTGCGGAGGGCGCGATCGACGCCTCGACGATGCTCAAGCCGGCGCTGGCGCGCGGCGAGCTGCACGTCATCGGCGCGACGACGCTGGACGAGTACCGCCAGCACATCGAGAAGGACCCGGCGCTGGAGCGGCGCTTCGCGCCCGTCTACATCGATGAGCCGTCGGAGGAAGAGGCGATCGAGATCCTGAAGGGGCTGCGGCCGCACTACGAGGCGCACCACAAGGTGACGATCACGGACGAAGCGATCGTCGCCGCCGTGCGCCTCTCCAGCCGCTACATCACAGACCGCTTCCTTCCGGACAAGGCGATCGACCTCATCGACGAGGCGTCGTCCAAGCACGTGATCGATGCGCAGAGCATGCCGGGCGACGTACGCGAGCTGGAGAAGGACGTCGAGAAGCTTGAGGCAGAGGCCGAAGCGGCCGCCGAGCGCGAGGACTGGGAGACGAACGCCACGCTCAAGGCCGAGCTGGAGCCGCGACGCGACGCCTTCACGGAGAAGCGCGACGAGTGGCTGAAGGAGACGGGCGGAGATGACATGCGCGTCAACGACCAGGACATCGCCGAGCTTGTCGGGCACATTACCGGCATACCCGTCAGCCGCATGCTGGAAGGCGAGACCGAGAAGCTGCTGGAGATGGAGGAGCGCCTGCACGACCGCGTGATCGGCCAGGACCAGGCGATCGCGGCGATCTCAGACGCGATCCGCCGGGCCCGCGCGGGGCTCAAGGACCCGGACCGGCCGATCGGCTCGTTCGTCTTCCTCGGCCCGACGGGTGTCGGGAAGACGGAGTTGGCCCGCGCGCTGGCCGAGTTCATGTTCGACGACGAGGACGCGATGATCCGCCTGGACATGAGTGAGTACCAGGAGCGGCACACCGTCTCGCGCATGATCGGCTCGCCGCCCGGCTACGTTGGCTACGACGAGGGCGGGCAGCTGACGGAGGCCGTGCGCCGCCGCCCGTACCGCCTGATCCTGCTGGACGAGATCGAGAAGGCGAACCCGGAGGTGTTCAACGTCCTGCTGCAGATGCTGGAGGACGGGCGTCTTACCGACGGCCACGGCCGCAGCGTGGACTTCCGCAACACCGTCGTCATCATGACCTCGAACCTGGGGACGGAGGGGTTCCAGAAGGAGTCTCTCGGCTTCGGGCTGCCGCAGGATAAGCCCTCGAAGACGGAGAAGGACAGGCAGAAGGCGGCGGTGGAGAAGGAGTTGCGGGCCACCTTCCGGCCGGAGCTGCTGAACCGCATCGACGAGATCATCGTCTTCGACCCGCTGACGGAGGACGACCTGAAGCAGATCGTCGAGCTGCTGCTGGCGGACGTCCGCGAGCGCCTGGAGGACCGCAGCGTGGGCCTGGAACTGACGGAGGAGGCGAAGGGGGCGCTGGTCCGCGAGGGCTACGACCCGGTCTTTGGAGCGCGGCCGCTGCGCCGCACGATCGAGCGCCGTATCGCCAACCCGCTCTCGAAGCGCATCCTGGCGGGCGAGTTCAGCGAGGGCGACAGCGCCTGCGTGGACTACGACGGAGATCCGGACGGCAAGGGCGAGTTCACGTTCGAGAAGCAGAAGACGAAGGAACCGCTGCCGACGGCGTAACGATCGGGGGCGGAGAACGAAACGGGGGGTCAGGCCTTAGCCTGACCCCCCGTTCGTTATGCGTTATGCAGGGCTAGTCGTTACGTGCGCGGGCGGCCCTCAGGCCCATGTGGCCTGATAGCAGCAGGAAGGTCGCTGCCAGCAGCGCGAACGGCCAGGCGCTCGAGGCGCCGGTGTCAGCCGGGCCGCCGCCGGTGGGCGGCAGGCCACCGGGCGTTGCCGTCGCGGGAAGCGCCGTCGGCGTGGGCGACGGCGTGTCTGTCGGCGCCGGCGTCTGCGTCGCCGGCAGGGCCGTCGGTGACGGGCTGGGTGTCGGTGTTGGTGACGGCGTTGCGGTCGCCGCAGCCGTCGCGGTTGGCGTTGGCGTTGCTGTAGGCGTTGGCGTTGCTGTGGGCGTTGGCGTTGCTGTGGGCGTTGGCGTTGGCGACGGACTTGCGGTCACCGGACCCGTCGCGGTCGGCGTGGGTGTAGGCGACGGCGTGGCAGTTGGCGTGGCCGTGGGTGTTGGTGTCGGCGTTGGTGTCGGCGTGGGCGTCGGTGTCGGCGTGGGTGTTGGTGTCGGCGTTGGTGTCGGCGTGGGCGTCGGTGTCGGAGTTGGAGTCGGCGTCGGTGTCGGAGTTGGAGTCGGCGAGGGAGTGGGGGTAGGAGTCGGCGAGGGAGTTGGGGTAGGAGTCGGTGACGGTGTGGGGGTAGGAGTCGGTGACGGAGTGGGGGTAGGAGTCGGTGACGGAGTTGGGGTTGGGCTCGGCGTTGGCGATGGAGTTGGGCTCGGTGACGGCGTCGCGCTCGTGATTTCCACCCGATAGTCTTCGACTTCGCCATCAGGGGCGGGTCCGGTGGGTGGCAGGCCGCCGATACTGCTCAGGCGGAAGCGGGCGTAGGTGGGGCCTGGTACCGCACCGGCCGGAACTGCGAATGGGACCACGTTGGGCCCGGGGGCCAGAAGGAAGCCTCCAGGAGGCGTGATGCGCTCGGCCGGGTCGTCAAAGACACCGCTAGCGTTGAAGTCGATCCAGGCGTCCAGGATCCCGCCGAGGGGGCCGCCGTCAACAACTATTGTCGCCGGGCCTCCTGGCGTCAACAGCGGCGGCAAGACCACACCATCCTCATCATCCGGCGCGCCGGGTGGATTAAGGTCATCGCCGTCTGCCTGGGGCGAAGGTTGTCCGTCCGGCTCTGGATCGACAAACGCTCCCATGAAGAACGGTGACAGGGCGTGGCTGGGGCCGCCGCTGGCAAGGAGGGTCCCATAGCTGTCCGGCGCGTCGCCATAGTCCGATTCCTCAGGCGTTGGCGACGGAGATGGCGAGGGAGACGGCGACGGTGTGGGGCTCGGGGTTGGTGTCGGCGTGGCCGTGGTCGTCGTCGTGGTCTGGACGTCGATGTGGCTGATCGCCTGGCACGAGAGCGCTCCGGCAATTGAGTTTGTCGAGTTGCGTACGACCTGGACTGTCGATGTGCCGATGCCTGTTACGGTGTAGCAGTTCGGGTCTCCGGGTGCCGGCCCACCGTAGTTGCCATCGGTGGCGAGCAACGCGCTGTGCTTGAGACCTCCGAACATGTCGTCGCCGGATTTGATGCAGACGCCCGTCACGACTTCGCCAGCGGGCGCGGTGTATTGCGCCAGGTCATCGTTGTCGGGAGCCTGGTCCTTGTGGTTGGCGTTAGTGCACGCATCGGGACTACCGTCGCCGACGCCGATCGCCGGCCCCGGGCCGACGCCGTCGAGGGCCACGAGGACGGCAAGTGTGACGGCCACGAGGCCGGCAAGAACGAAGGGCGCGAGGAGTGGGCGCCGTAGGTCGCTGAGTGTTCGAATCTGCAATTGAGTCTCCCAACCTCTTCTGATTTCGTGGGGCGAGTTCCGTGGGGCCTTAACCGGTTCTCAACAGAAGTTAGCATAAAGAAGCCGTTTTGTGTGTAAAAGCGCGGCGAAAATGCCCGAATATAGCCAATTCAATGGCTAGAAAATGGTATCAGCATCCCAGGACGGCAGGTCTGCCTCCGGGATCAAGAGCTATTGGGCGATTATGCGCTAGGAAGCGGCTTTTTCGCCGTCGCGGCGGGCGGTGGCCCGGCGCAGGATCTGAGGAGCGCTTTCCTGCACGCGCTGCAGCGCTTCGCGGGCGTCGCCCAGTCCCTGGCGCAGCGCGTCGGCTGTCTCACGCTGGGACTGGGTGGCGTCCTCGACCCATTCACGGGCCAGGGCCAGTGTGCGGGTCTGCGAGTTGCCGATGGCCTCAGTCGCCGCTTCGTAGACGCCGACGAGATCCGTCGGCTTGCTGGCCCAGCGGCGACCGACCTCGGCCCAGTCGAGGCTGCCCTGGCGGGCGCCCTCGATCAAGCTGTGGTTGAAGCGGTTGAGCCGGTCGTTGCTGCTCCTGATAACATCGAAGAGCGTGGCCTGCCGTTGCTCGATGCCGTCGAAGAAGCGGTCAGTGGCCGATTCGCGGGTGCGGGTCGTCATCGCGGCCTCCCTGTGGGTGCGATCGTCTCGTGGTCTGCTCCCATTCAATCCCTCTCGCGCGGTACTGTCAAGGCGCGGCTGTTGGCGCCCTGTTAGGCGTCGACATAATCCGCGGGCGAAGAGAACCCGGTGCTATAATGGCGCGGATCTGACCCGCCACGCGCACCCCAGAAAGTGAGGGCCGATGAGCCGCGTTGACCCACCTCTCGCCGGCGTCTTGCGCGTCGTCTACTTCCTCTGCATTACTCTGGTCAGCCTCTTCGTCGTCGTCACCGGCGTCTTCGGCTTCTATCACGATCCCGACGAGACCAGCACGGACCTTTCGTCTGCCCTCAACTTCGGCTCCCCATCTTTGGACGAAGTCTTCGTTCCGACCGACGCCGATCACTTCGTCGAGCAGGCGGCGCAGGGCAACGTCTTCAGCGTGCAGGTGATTGGCGACCAGATCCACTACGAGCTTTACTCCGGGAGCCTTCTTTACGAGGCTTCGCTGCCTTCGGGCGAGACCCTCCAGGACTTGCTCGACGTGGCCCGCGTCGGCCCGGGCGATATCCCCTTCGTCGATGACTCGCTGGCCGGCGAGGCGTTTTCCGGGGGCGCAGACGGCGGCGACTATGAGCGGAACATCATGATCATCCTTGCGGCCATCGCCTCGGCGTTGTTCGCCGCAGCCGTCCTGGGCCTGGGCAAGCGCTTCAACCCGCTGCGGGCGGGGCTTCTCGGTGGGGGGTTGGTCGTCTTCCTGACGGCGATGGTGTACTGGGGGGACGCCAGTAACGACTGGCTGGGCTTCCTGGTCTCCCTCGTGGCGTTCGTCGTCCTGGCTGCTGTCTTTCCGTTCCTTGAGGATGGCTTGCCGATGGAAGAGCGGCGGTCCCCGCCGGCGGTGGGCGCCATGTCCTTCACGCCGGGGCCACCCACTGCTCCACCGCCGCCGACGCCAACGCTACCACCGCCGCCGCCGCCCGAGTAGACGCGAGCCGAAGCTGCCCGCGGTATGAAGTACGAAGAGGCGATCGACTACCTGCTCTTGTTCGCGGACTTCGAGCGCTCCGGCCGCTTCCTGGACCGGCCGGACGTGGCGCCGGTGCGGCGCCTCCTGCGGGCGCTTGGCGAGCCACAGGAGGGTCGTCTGACGGTCCACGTTGCCGGGACGAAGGGCAAGGGCAGCGTTTCGGCGATGGTTGACTCGATTCTCCGCGCGGCGGGTCTCTCAAGTGGGCTCTACACCAGTCCGCACCTTCATGACTACACGGAACGCATCCAGGTTGACGGCGAGGCGATTTCGCAGACAGGCTTCGCGCGCCTCACCGCCGCCGTCCACGACGCGGTCGCGGGCCTGGAGCCGGACGACCGTGGGCTGGTTACGTTCGATCTCCTGACGGCGATCGGGTTTCTGGCCTTCCGTGACGCGCGCCTCGACGCGCAGGTCATTGAAGTAGGGCTGGGCGGCCGTGTGGACAGCACCAACGTCTTCGACTCGAAAGAGCTGGCCGTCATCACGCCGCTTTCTCTGGAGCACACGGCTGTCCTGGGCGAGGCGATCGAGGAGATCGCGGCCGAGAAGGCGGCGATCATCAGCCCACTTACGGGAGCGGCCGTGCTCGCACCTCAGCCTGACGAACTGGCGATGGGCGTAGTGCGAGCGCGTGCGGAGGATGTTGGCGTGCCTCTCATCGATGTCCGGGCCTCCTATAGCTGGCGGGTCGTTGCGCACGACCTCCGCGGTCAGGACGTTCGCATTGAGCGGCCCGGCGACGGGCTGGACGTGCGGCTGCCGCTCCTTGGGGCCCACCAGGCGGAGAACGCGGCGACGGCCGTCGCCGCTGCGGACGCGCTCCGCGAGTCGGTGAAGATCACGGACGAGGCGGTGCTGCGCGGCCTGGCGAGCGTCTCCTGGCCCGGCAGGCTGGAAGTGCTGCAGGAGTCGCCGCTTGTGATCGCCGATGGTGCGCACAACCGTGATTCGGCGCGCCGCCTGGCTGAGGCGCTGCGCGATTATTTCGGCGCTGAGCTGGTTACGTTCGTCGTTGGCGCCTCGTCGGACAAGGACGTTCGCGGCCTCGCGGAGGAGCTTGCGCCCCTGGCGGCGATCGTCTTCGCGGCGCGCTCGGCGCACCCGCGGGCGATTGAGCCCGCGGAGATCGCCGCGTTGTTCGCGGAGCGGGGCGTGCGCGCGGAACATGTGGACAGCGTGGCTGATGCGCTGGCTGGAGCGATGGCGGCTAGCAGAAGCGACGCGGTAATATGTTTGACAGGCTCGCTGTTCGTCGCTGCTGAGGGCCGGGCGCACCTTGGGAAGGCAGCGGCATAGCCGGTGGAGGTATAGATGCCAGGAAGGAACGGGACCCGCGTCGTAGTCACCGGAATGGGTGCGATTACGCCCATCGGGAACTCTGTGGAGGAGTTCTGGGGCAACGCAGTGGACGGCAAGTCCGGCCTCGGCATCCTTCAGGCGTTCGACCATTCAGCCTATCCGGTGCACGTTGCCGGCGAGGTCAAGGAGTTCGACCCGGAAGAGTACATGGACCGCCGTGTGGCTCGCCGCATGGGGCGCTTCAGCCAGTTCGCCATCGCCGGCACGGCGCAGGCGCTGCGCCAGGCCGACCTGGACCTCGAAGACACTGGCCGCGACCGTGTGGGCGTGCTGATAGGCAACGGCATCGGCGGGCTGGACGAGTCGCAGAAGGGCCTGCGCACGATAGACTCGCGCGGAGGGATGAGGCTCGACCCGTTCTACTTCCCGAAGATGCTGCCGAACATGGCGGCGGCCCACATTGCGCTGAACTTTGGCGCGCGCGGTTACAACAACACCGTGATCACGGCCTGCGCCGCCGGCACGCAGGCGATCGGCGACGCGATGGACCTCGTGCGCTCCGGACGCGTCGATGTTTGCATCACCGGTGGCACTGAGGCTTCGCTTTGCGAACTCGGTCTCTGCGGGTTTGCGGTCATTCGCGCGCTTTCATTGCACAACGATGAGCCTGAGAAAGCGAGCCGTCCGTTCGACGCCGAGCGCGACGGTTTCGTTGCCGCCGAGGGCGCCGGCGTGATGATCCTGGAGAGCGAGGAGCACGCGAAGTCTCGCAACGCGCCCGTGCTGGCGGAAGTAGCGGGCTACGGCGCCTGCAACGATGCGTTCCACGTCGTCGCGCCGTCGGAGGACGGCGACGGCGCGATGCGCGCGATGCGCGAGGCGCTGGAAGACGCGCAGGTCGAGACGACGGAAGTCGACTACATCAACGCTCACGGCACTTCGACGCCGCTAAACGATAAGTCGGAGACGCTGGCGATCAAGGAGCTTTTCGGTGAGGACGCCTACCGCGTGCCGATCAGCGCCACGAAGTCGATGGTGGGCCACTCCTTCGGCGCGGCGGGCGCCATTGAGTCGGTGGCGGCGGTGCAGACGATCGTGAACAGAGTGATCCACCCGACGATCAACCTCGATCACCCGGACCCGGAGTGCGACCTGGACTACGTGCCTGAGGGCGCGCGCGAGGCGGACGTCGACGTCGTGCTCAAGAACAGCTTCGGCTTCGGCGGCCAGAACGCTTGCCTCGTCTTCAAGCGGTACGAAGGGTGAGCGCCGCACGGCGATGCGCGTCCTCGTAGTCGGCGGCGCCGGCTACATCGGCTCGGTCACGGTCGACCAGCTGGTGGCGTCCGGCTACGACGTGACGGTTATCGACAGCCTGGTTGCGGGGCACGCCGCCGCGCTCAACCCCGAGAGCGAGTTTATGCAGGGGGACATCAGGGATGAGGCCGTGCTCGGCCGGCTCTTCGCGGCGCACACGTTCGACGCGGTGATCAACTACGGCGGCTACATCCAGGCCGGCGAGTCAGTCCAGCAGCCGGGGCGTTACTTCGCGAACAACGTGGCCGGCGCGATCGCCCTGCTGAACGCGATGGTCACGTACGACGTCAAGCGCTTCGTCTTCAGCTCCAGCGCTGCGGTCTATGGTGAACCGGAGTCTGTGCCGATTCGCGAGGACGCGCCGCTGCGCCCCGTGAACCCGTACGGTGAGTCAAAGCTGATGGTTGAGCGGATGTTGCCGTGGTACGAGTCGCGCTTCGGCGTCCGCGCCGTGTCGCTGCGCTACTTTAACGCCGCCGGCGCGACCGATGAGCGCGGCGAAGACCACCGGCCGGAAACGCATCTGATCCCGAACGTCCTGCAGGTGCCGCTGGGCCAGCGCGAAGCGCTCGACCTCTATGGCACCGACTACCCGACCCGCGACGGCACGTGCGTCCGTGACTATATCCACGTCTCGGACCTGGCCGCCGCGCACCTGCTGGCCCTCGACTACTCTGAGAATGGCAGCGGCGCGTTCAATCTGGCCAACGGTGTTGGTTTCACGAACCGCGAGGTGATCGAGTCGGCCCGGCGTGTGACCGGGCACCTGATCCCCGTCGCCGAGGGGCCGCGGCGCCCGGGCGATCCGGCAGAGCTGATCGCTTCGAACGAGCGGGCGCGCGCCGAGCTTGGCTGGGCGATCGAGTTCGATGAGCTGGACGCGATCGTCAGTTCGGCGTGGCGCTGGCACCAGTCGCACCCCGACGGCTACTCGCAGTAGCGCCAGGGGCTGGCTTGCCCTACGAAGGAACGACGACCGGCAGTCCGGCCCCGATTTCCGGACAACCCGGCGCTTTGTTCACCGTGAGACCGGCATCGCTCCGCAGTACTTTGAGAGCGTCGACCGGATTGATGCCGCCGCCGCAGTCGACGTCGCCCCAGGCGAACAGTACCGACGCTGCTTTGATCTCGTGGCCCATGGCCGGGCAGCCGGGCGGCTGGCCGACGAACAGGCCGGAATCGAACTGCAGCAACTTGAGGCTGTCGACAGGGTTACTCTGGCCGCTGCAGTTGACGTCCCCCCAGACAAACGTCACGACCAGCGGCGTAGCGGCTGCTGAGGGTGACGGCGGCGTGGGTGAGGCTGTGACGGTGACTGTGGGAGACGATGGCGGCGTTGGTGTTGGTGTTGGTGTCGGCGAGGCGGTGGGAGCCGGCGAGGTCGTGGGTGACGCTGTTGGAGTGGTCGTCGTCAGGCCGCATCCGGAGTAGCCGAACGCCGGGTCGTGGTAAGCGTGGTTGACGCCGCAGGCATCCCACGGCTGGACGCCAGACTCGCCCGCGCCGCCGATGGAGACCGGGTCGATGCAGTCGTAAGCCATGACGGAGTGCGGTATCGGGCCGGTGTCGTCCATCCCGCAGTCGAACAGCTGCGACTCGGACGGGTCGGTGCTTTCGTGCGCCAGCGAGATGATGTGGCCCACTTCGTGCGAAAGGGTGGCGAGCCGGTCGTTGGCGGTGGCGTAGGGCGGGCCGTGAGCGTCGTCGCCGATCCAGACGATGCCGGAGTAGACGCTACACGAACCGAAGCACGGGTTGCCGCTGATGTCGTAGGTCGGAGCGATGCCCAGTACGCCAGGGTCGCCCGGCACCTCGTCCTCGATGTAGACGTTGACGTCGAAGTCCGCGTCCTGCACGCCGTCGGTGTAGTCGAAGCGGACGGTCGTCGGCTGGCTGTTCCAGTCGGCGATCGAATCGGCGAAGGGGCCGTTCCACTTCGCGCCGCAGGCCGCCGCGTCGCCGTCGCAGTTCAGCCAGACGTCGCTCGTGCCCAGGTCCATCCATGCGCCGAAATCGCCGTTGGGCTGATAGTGCCAGCGCTCCGGGAAGAGCTTCTTCTGCTGGTGGCCGGTGTGCGACTCGACCGGCCCGGCCACTGCGGCGAGGCCGATCGCAACGAAGGCCGCGATCACGAGCGCGCCGGCGACTCTCATCAGGACGCTCATTGGCCGGCCAGCATTTCGATCGCCTCCGCCGGTGTGCGGCCGGCGAGGGCCCGAGAGGCGCCGGTGGCGTCCCAGCCGGCGGGCGCAGTGACCCGGCCGTCTGCGATCGGGAAGCGTGCGAACGCGGAGGCGCTGTACGTTTCGGGGCCGTCCTGCCTGGCGACAAACACGTATCGATCGCCGACCGACATCGCCGTGTCGCCGGCCAGGAGGACGCGTACCTCGCCGCCTTTCGTCACGCCGCCGAACTGTTCGACCCTGACGACGGAGCCGGCGGCCGGTGCCCCGGCCGAGGCCTCGACGCGGACGAGGAATACGGAGACGGGGAGCGGCTGCTCGCGGCCGCGGCCGATCTGGACGTGCCGGCCCGCGCCTGTTCCGATTATCTCGCCGGTGAAGGACGCATCCATGGACGAGACGAGCGTATCGACGTCGTTCGCCAGCGCCGTGGCGTAGCGTGCCGCGACCCGCGCCACCGGCAGTCCGTCGGCGTCGCGCTCGATGCCGGGCGTGTCGCCGGACGAGCCGCAGCCTGCGAGCAGCGCGATCGCCAGCGCGGCGGCGATCAGCGCGCCCGGTCGCGCGCGAAGAAGATGCCTCATGCACTCAGTATAGTGTCGAGGCGGTCGCCGGGGAGACAGTGAACCGAGTGCGCGCCCCTGCCTGAGCCGATCGTTCATCGTGCACCCTGACCTGTCACCTGAAACTTCACACCTGCTATCCTCACGCCATGAAGGCCGAACTCATATCCGTGGGTACGGAGCTACTGCTCGGCGAGATCGTCGACACGAACGCCTCGTGGATCGCTTCGCGCCTGCCCCGCATCGGTCTCGATATCTACCACAAGTCCGTCGTCGGCGATAACCTCGAGCGCATTGTCGACACGCTCGAACGGGCGCTCACGCGGTCCGATGTGGTGATCATGACCGGTGGCCTGGGCCCGACGGAAGACGACCTGACTCGCGAAGCGATCGCCGAGGCGCTGGGCGAAGAGATGTTCGTCGATCCGGACAGGGAGCGCGCTCTGCGTGCCTTCTTCGCCGCGCGCGGAGTCGACTTCGCGGAGTCCAACGTGAAGCAGGCGAAGCTGATACCGTCCGCGAGCGCTCTCGCCAACCCGCGGGGCACGGCGCCCGGCTGGTTCGTCGAGAAGAACCGTGCCGAGGGCGACCGCTACATCATCGCTATGCCTGGCGTTCCGGCGGAGATGTACCGCATGTGGGAGAACGAGGTGGCGCCGCGCCTGCGCGAGATGACGGGCGAGGTGCTGATCACGCGCGTCCTCAAGACCGCCGCTGTCTCGGAGGCGAAGATCGACGAGATGCTCTCGCCGTTGCTCAAGTCGACGAACCCGAGCGTCGGCATCTACGCCAAGATCGACGGCGTCCACGCCCGCATCGGCGCCAAGGCGGCGACGGAGGACGAGGCGTACGCCCTCATCGCCCCGGTCGAAGAGAAGGCGCGTCGCATCCTCGGCCCGGCCGTCTGGGGCGCCGACGAGGAGACGCTGGAGGGGGCGATCGGCAAGATGCTCCGCGAGCGCGGTCAGACGGTGGCGACGATGGAGTCCTGCACGGGCGGCCTGCTCTCGTCAGCGATCACGGACGTCGACGGCTCGTCCGACTACTTCAAGGGCGGATACATCGCCTACACGGCGGAGCTGAAGGTCGCGCTCGGCGTGGACCGGGCGATCATCGACGAGCACGGCGTCATCAGCAGCGAGACCGCCGGCGAGATGGCGCGGGCCGCCCGCGAGGCGCTTGGTGCGGACTACGGCGTCGGCGTCACGGGCATCGTCGGGCCGGACGCGGTTGAGGGCAAGGCGCCGGGCACGATCCACATCGCGGTCCACGACGGCACGCGCGCTGAGGCGATCACGTACACGTACAACCAGGGCCGCGTTGTGAACAAGCGCAGGGCGGTCAACACGTCGCTGTTCCTGCTGCGGCGGACGCTGCTTGTGGCTGGCGCCTGACATTTCGCTCGAACGGCTGTACCATCTCTGCGGGTGATCCATGCGCTACGTTGTGCCCGTCCTGGCCGCCATCGTCGTTTCCCTCGCCGCCTGTGGTGACGATGGGGATGCGCCGACTCCGTCGCCGACTGTATCGGCGAGCCCATCGCCGGCACCGACGCCGTGGTCGGGCTCGGCAGACCAAAGTGAAACTTGCCGATTCCACCTCAATTCGGACAACCCCAATGACCCTTCGCACCTGTCTGTTGGTGTTGTCGGTGACTACCTCTGCTGGGAGCAGTTCCCCGAGGCGGCAGAGTATGTCGTTGAATTCATCTACGCATATACGAATTGTGGTGCTACCAGGCGCACTCAGGACATCGCTGAGACCCATCCAGCAGGTGTCGCCTGGACGCGCCTGCCGGAGTTGCCGCTCACAGGGCATCCGTTCCTGCACAAGATTGTTGCCGGGGTGGTAGCACGGGACGGTGAAGGCCAGATCGTCGGTGAAGGCGGCGCGGGAAGTCGCATCGAAGTGAATCTCAGCGAGTTCTGCGGGGGCCCGGCACCGCCGCCAATGCCGATACCGGTCGGGGCAACTCCAGATGGCGCCTGGTCAGATTGTCCGGCAGTCGTATCGGCGGATCTCGAGGCGGGGCTCCACGTGATGGACGTGGAGAGCTGCGGGCTCGTTCGCATCTACGAAGCCGACGACGCCTATGGGATGAGTTGGTCGCCAAATGGAGTGTATCTGGCCTTTCTCAGGAATCAGGGAGACGTGTTTCCCGTTAATGGTACAGGGGCCGAATCGGATCTCTTCCTGATCCGCGCGGATGGCTCCCAGGGCTTCCAGCTGACCGACTCACCGGGCGTTCGCGAAGCACCTCCGGTCTGGTCGCCGGATGGTAGCAAGCTCGCATACGGCGTCGTCCTAGGGAGCGATCCTCTTGGGGGCTATGATCTGATCGTTCACGACATTGGAAATGGACATCGGGCCACAGTCGCGCGTGATATCCCGTGCCTGCAGAGCTATGAATGGGTGCCGAGCGGAGATCAGATCATCCTTTCGGCTGGATGCGGCGACGACGAGCCGTACGCTGCGCTTCTTGACCTCGAATCCGGTGAGACCTTGGTTATTCCCGGCGTCGATTCAGTGTTGGCCGTTCAGCCGAACGGCGATCTGGTCGCATTTAGATGTGATCCCAACGACCCGGGGATTCTGTATCAGAGGGGGCTGTGCATTGGGCGGCTCGACGGTTCGGAGCCCTCTTTTCCGCTCACGCTGGCTGCGTTCCCGTGGCGCGATACAGAAACATCCATGCAGCACGATCCGATAGTGGCGTACGACGCCGAGTGGACGCGCGATGGCTCCCAGCTCGCCATCCTCAGTTCGAAACAACGCGGCCTCTTTCTTTTGCCCGCAGACGGTGGGCCGGGCACTACGGTTGACCCCTGGCCCTACGAGTTCCTGTATTGGGCAGCGGACGATGTCGTCGTTACATCGGGTTGTAAGAGCAGCGGGGTAATCCCCTGCGGCCCCTCCGCTCTGACCAGCTACCGGCTCGACACGAATGAGACATGGGAAGCGCTAATACACAGTTGCGGCTCCGGCGGTGGGGTCTGGTCTCTTGACGGATCGCAGCTAGCGATTATCAGGAAGGCAAAACCCGGTTCGTGTCACTAAGCGGCGCCCCTACGCGGTTAGCTGGCGGTAGAGGGTGGTGATGCGGGAGGGGAGGGATTCGATGTCGGGGACGACTTCGTAGCCGATGTCCTGGCACATCTGCTTCAGGTAGTCGTGGCCGTAGCGGTCGACGGTGAGGCAGAAGGGGACCATGCCCTTGCGCTTGGCCTCCATCAGCGCCATGTGCGTGTCGTGGATCGCGTACTCCTTCTCGGTGCGGTCGCGGCCGTAGCCGTGGTCCTGCGGGCGGCCGTCGGAGACGAGGAAGAGGATGCGCACCTTTGAGTCGTGCTCCTCCAGCTTCGCGGTGGCGTGGCGGATGGCCGGGCCCATGCGCGTGCTGCGCACCGGGGCGATCTTGTCGATGCGCTTCTTGACGTGATCGTTCAGCAGCTCCTCGAGGTCCTTGACGATGTAGAACTCCACGTTGTCGCGGCCGTAGCCGGAGAAGCCGTAGATGCCGTAGTCGTCGCCGATCGCTTCGAGGGCTTTGATCAGGAGGACGATGCTCTCTTTTTCGATGTCGATGATGCGCTTGGGCGGCGTCATCAGCTCCTGGGCGCGTCGCGCCATCCACCACGAGAAGTAGCGGCGCGGGTCGTCGTCGAAGTCGTCCTGCTGGTAGCGGCGCTCGTGCTTGGCGATCTCCTCGTCCGTGGAGGCGCTCATGTCCAGGAGGAAGGCGACGCTGACGTCGCGCTCGATCTTGTTGCGGCGCCAGTAGATCTTGTCGTTCGGCGTCACGCGCGCCCGGCGTTCGACGGCGAAGTCAGTGACCGCGTCGAAGTCCACGTCTTCGCCGTCCAGCAGGCGCTTGATCTTGCGGTACATCTCCGGGCGCAGCAGCTCGAACTGGCGCTGCGTCTGCCCGACGAGCGACGAGTACTTTGACAGCGTCTGCTCGTAGTACGTGGTCTGGCCTTCCGCCACGGGGTACTCGACGATGCGGCACCAGCGCGGGCGATAGTCGCCGGCACGGAAGTCCCACTCGTCGTAGAAGAAGTACTTTGGCTCGACCGGTAGCTCGTGGTCATCGTCGCCAGTGCTCATGCCGGTGACCGGCTGGCCGTCTTCCATGGGGACCGGCTGCTCCTTGCCGGGCTGCTGGTCCTGCTGCTGGTTGAGTTCCTTGATGAGGTTGGTGAGGAACAGCTCCGACGACTGCGTGAGGTCGGCCTGGGCCATGTCGGCGATCGTGATCTCGACGCTCTTCTCCAGCATCTGCTTGAGCTGCTCCGGGGAGATCGGGGAGGCCTGACCCTTTTCGTTCCGTTCCTGGCGCAGCTTCATCAGCATCTGCACGGTCTCCGGCTTGAACTCGCCGCGGAAGTCTACGGGCTTTGGGCTCTCGTAGGGCATCGGTTCGCCCTGCGGCATGTCGACCTGGGCGTCGTCGCCAAGTGAGTCGGCTGACATCGGCGAGACGTTCAGGTCCTCCTCGCCCATCTCGACCCAGTCCTCCATCATCTCCGGCACGACGTTCGGGATGCTGTCCGCCAGCCGGTAGAGGCGCAGCGTCGCTTCGGCGGAGTCCTCCACGAGGGCCTGCGGTTGCTGCAGTGTCTCCAGCACGCCGATGGCGTCGGCCATGATCTGGATCAGCTGCTCCGGCCAGAGGATACGGTCCATTCCGCCCAGGCTGGCGCGCACGAGGTTCTCGACGAACGCTTGCCGCAGCGGCAGCCGGTTCGCCTCCGGGCGCCTGTCCAGTTCGCGCGACTGCCGGTCGCCGTAGGGGCTGCGGATGCCGCCGTATTCGCGGTTGATGAGCACGTCGATCCGCGCGTCCTCGACGATTGCGAAGAGGTCGGACGCGAGCTTGCGGTCGGCGAAGATGTCGAAGAAGCGCTCCATGTCGGTGAGCGGCCCGTGCGGAGGCGAGACCTCGCCCGGGGCGTCCACGTGGCCGTCGGTGTCGAGCGGTGGCGCTGGTTCGGGCGGGGGTCGCTCCGCCTCTGCGGTGGCCCGCTCGGCCGGGAAGACCGTGCCTTCGCGCTCGAACTCGAATTCGAAGGTGCCGAACTCAAGGTGGCCGGCCTGGTGCGTGCAGTAGACCTTGTAGACGCCGAAGTTGCGGGTCTTCTCCTGGAACTCTTCGACGTGCGGGGGCAGGAAGATGGCGCTGCCTTCGGTGGACGGTGAGTCGCCCTCCACCCAGCCGATGCCCTTCTCTGCCAGCGCCTCCGACGAGTGCACCGCGACGTCGACGCCGGTGAGCGCCTTGCCGTACATGCGCAGGATGTCGGCGACACGGCTCAGCTCGACTCGCGACGAGAGCGCCTCCAGCACCTCCTCGCCGCGGCTGGACTCCATGCGGAAGTAGGCCTCGCCGCCGTCTGCGCTCTGGTCGAGCAGCGTGCTGCCTTCGGCGTGCCATTCGGCGATCGTCTCGACGGGGATGCGCTCGAGGGCCGTCGATGCCGTCTTCAGGAACTCCATCGCGGCCAGCGGCGAGCGCTCCACGAGCTCTTCCGCCAGCGAGAGCAGCAGTCCGTGAGACTCCTGGTCGACCTGCGCCAGCGCGCGCGAGGACTCGGCGAAGAAGGCGAACGCCTGGCGGCCCTCGCGGCGCGCCAGTTCGCGCGCCAGGTTGAGGAACCGTCCGCGCTGCATCGCCTGTATGTTGGCCAGCAGCGACGGCCCCTTTTCCAGGTACGAGCGCGCGTCCGCCCAGCCGGTGGAGGCGAGCGCCTCGGCGAACGTCAGGAACGCGGCGCGGTCATCGCCCTCCAGCGGTTCGAGCGCCTGGCCGGCGATCGTCAGGCAGTGGGAGGCGAGGTCGTAGGAGCGGTCGCAGAGCGCATCGACGAAGCGGACGAGCACGCGCGCCTCGCCGGCGCTGAGTCTGGCGAAGAGCGCCGGGCTGCCGTCGAAGAACTGCACGGCGAGAGAGGCCGAGCGCCACGTGCCCTTGTAGAGCAAGCGGCCCAGGCCGACCCAGTCGCCGATGCGCGCGGGTGTGATGGCGGGCAACGTGGCCGGCGAGGCGCGAAAGAAGGATGCGGCCAGCGCGGACGATAGCTCTGCCAGTTCGCGGCCGTGCTGCGCCCAGCGCGTGAAGCCATCGCTGCCCAGGAGAGGCAGCACCTGCGGCGTCACGCGGTAATACTCGCCGGCAGCTTCCCAGGAGCGCCACGATTGCCGCGCCAGTTCCAGGCCTTCTTCGGCCCAGGCGCGCAGCTCGTCGTCGCTCATGAGGTCGCCGATCTCGTCGGTGGCGCGGCGGAATTCCGCAACGAGACTCGTCGAGAACGGCGTGAGCTGCTTCTCGTACGAGGAGTAGAGGCGTTTGCGTCCGCTAGTCATCGGCGTTCACTCTGGGAAAGGAGGGTGCATCCCGCTTGACGTTACGAGTTGGGGCGCGCATGGCGCCCGCTACTCGAAGATCGAAGAGATCACCTCTTCGATGCTGCGCTGGACGTCGGCGTCGTCGGTCAGCGCCCAGGTCACGGCCACCTGGCAGGCGCGGCGCGCGCTGATGCCTTCGCGGATCAGCCTGCCGGCGTAGATCAGGAGGCGCGTGCTGACGCCTTCCGCCAGGCCGTGCTCCTTGAGGTGGCGCACCTTCTCGCCCAGCTTCGCCAGCTCGCCGGCGATGGCCTCGGAGACGTTCGCTTCTTTGGCGATGATCTTCGATTCCAGGTCGCGGGGCGGGTATCCGAACTCGATCGCCATGAAGCGCTGGCGGGTGCTGTGCTTCAGGTCCTTGAGGGCGCTCTGGTAGCCGGGGTTGTAGGAGATGACGAGGACGAAGCCGTCGCGCGCCTCGACGATCTGGCCGAGCTTCTCGATCGGCAGCAGGCGGCGGTGGTCGGTGAGGGGGTGGATGAGGACTGTGGTGTCCTTGCGCGCCTCCACGATCTCGTCGAGATAGCAGATCGCGCCGACCTTCGCCGCGCGGGTCAGCGGGCCGTCGACCCAGCGCGTCGAGTCGCCCTCCAGCAGGTAGCGGCCGACGAGGTCGGATGCGGTGAGGTCTTCGTGGCAGGCGACGGTCACGAGCGGCCGGCCGGACTCTTCGCCGTTGTTGGAGCCGTCGGCGGAGTTGCGCATCACGGTCACGGGGCGGCCGAGCTTGAACGCCATGTACTCCACGAAGCGGGTCTTGCCGCAGCCGGTCGGACCCTTGAGGAGAACGGGGATCTTCTCCGCGTAAGCCGCCTCGAAGAGCGCTACTTCGTCGTTTAGAGGCTCGTAGTACGGCTCCGACGTGACGATGTACTCTTCAATGGCGTACTGGCGGTGAGTTGATTCGGTCGTCATTTAGTGTCCCCTCAGGCAGTTTGTTCTTGTTCTAGCATACATGGGGGTGCACGGAATATGGAACTTGGAGCATGGAACACGGAACCTGGGGATGGGCGTGTCCGCTACGTGTTCCTAGTTCCCTGATCTTTGTTCGAGCCTTGCTGTGAGCGTCGCCCAGGCGTCCAGCGCTTGCTGTGTCGTGCCCTCGATGTCGCAGTCCGTATCGATGACTACGTGCGAGTTGCGCGTGCGTTCTTCGTTCGACATCTGGCTCTTGATGCGCTCCAGTACTTGTTCCTCGGGCAGGCCGCTGCGCTCCGAGGTGCGCCGGGCGGCGATTTTGGGGGCCACCGCTGTTACCCAGACCTCGTTCGCGAGGTCGTCCCACTTCGCCTCGAACAGCAGCGCCGCTTCCAGCACGGCGATCTCCACGCCCTCGCGCGCCAGCACGGCGAGGCGTTCTCGCATCATGCCCTTCATTCGCGGGTGCACGATCGAGTTGAGTGCCGCGAGTCGCTTCGGGCCCGAGAAGACGATGGCGCCCAGCTTCTTGCGGTCGATCGTGCCGTCGTCGGCGACGACGTCGTGCCCGAACTCTTTGACGATCTCCTGCCAGGCCGGGCGGCCGGGGCTGTAGACTTCGTGGCCGATGAGGTCGGCGCTGACGACACTGGCGCCCTGCTCCTCGAGCACTTTCGCGACGGTGGATTTGCCGCTGCCGATGCCGCCTGTGAGACCGATGACATACATAGCGTTCGCCTTTACGTAACGGAGATGACGGGGCGCGCCCGGGCGCGCGCACCCCGATTTTAGGTAGCGTGGGGCGTGCGGGTCAAGGAGCGTCGTCGCGAGGGTTCGCGCTACTGGTCGAGCCGCAGTTCGTAGTTCATCTGGGCGGCCATGCCTTCGCGTTCGTAGAAGCGGTGCGCGTCCTTACGGCCGAGGCCCGAGCTGAGCACCAGGTGCGTACATCCGCGCTCGCGCGCCCAAACGGCGGCGGCGGCGAGGAGCGCCTTGCCGACACCGCCGCTCCGCGCAGCGCGGTCGACGACGAGGTCCTGTAGCCACGTGCGGCGGCCGTAGCGGATCGATTCGATGTCGCGATACACGGACGCCAGTCCGACGAGCGAACCGCCGTCCAGGGCGAGGAGGACGTCCGAGTGCTCACCCTCGATCGCCCAGCGGAAGCCGTGGCTACCGCGCTCGCGGGTGTAGCCCGGCGCCGGCGCGCCCGGGGCGTCGAAGAGCTGCTCCAGGAGATCGAGGAACGGCGCCTCGTCGGCGAGGGTGGCGGGGCGGATGTCGATGCTCATGCCCGGATGCTATCACCGAGAAGCCGGGCGGGGGTGTGCGCGTGAGGCCGCGCTACAGGTCAGGCTGAGAGCCTGACCCCCGGACATGAGAGTCTGATCCGCCCCGGTGCGCTAGACCGCTGCGGGGAGTTTCTCCGGGGCCAGCGGCTGGTAGCGGGTGATGGCTTCGAAGAGGTCGAGGACGGAGCGGTCGTCGCTGATGCCGCGCAGGGCGCCGGTGCCGCCGAGGCGCTCGCGGATGAAGAAGCGCGCGACGGCCGCCTTGCGAGCGTCGCCGCTTGCGTCCAGTTCGCCCTGAGCCGCCTCGAGGAGGAGCGCCGCCTGCGACAGGTCGGAGAGCGCAGTGGTGACACGGCGGGAGTTGAGCTGGCGGACGTCGTTGTCGGCGCGGGCGGTGAAGGCGATGATCTCGTGCGCCTCGCGTCGTGCCTGCGCCACGGCGTCCTTCATCGGGGACAGAGATGGGTGCGAGACCGCGGACAGTGCTGCGTCCACGCGGTTGAGGAGGGCATCGTGGGCGCTCTCTTTGCCCATGGCGCGCAGGACGTCCAGGCAGATGATGTTCTCGGTGCCCTCCCAGATCGTGTGGCACTGGGCGTCGCGGAGCTGGCGCGCGGCGGGGAACGTTTCGATGTAGCCGTTGCCGCCGTGCATCTCGACGGCCTGACTGGCCAGTTCGAGGCCGCCGCGAGCGCCCTTGAACTTGGTCAGCGGGATGAGGATGCGGTACAGGCGCCGGCCCTCTTCGTCGCCCCTGCCGGACGCCAGCGACGCTGCCTCGAAGACGATCGCCGAGACGGCTTCGACGGCGACGATCATGTTCACGAGCGTCTCCTGTACGAGCGGCAGCTGGTCCAGCCGCTTACCGAAGGCCATACGGTTGGCGGCGTAGATCGCCGACTCGACGAAGGAGCGGCGCATGATGCCGAGGCCCATCGTCGCCACGCCCATGCGCGAGCCGTTGACCATGCCCATCATGCGGTTCAGGCCGCGTGCCTCGGACTCGGTGGCTTTTGGGTTGCTCATGATGTGCGCCTCGGCGTCGATGAGTTCGATCTCCGCGGTTGGCACGGATCGTGTGCCGAGCTTGTCCTTGAGGCGCTTGATGTGGATGCCGTTGCGGGTGCCGTCGGAGCGCTCGCCGGGGACGAGGAAGAGGGCCAGGCCGCGGAGGCCTGCTTCGGCGCCTTCCGGACGGGCCAGTGTGGCGATCGCCCTGGCGTCGACGTTGGAGCAGAACCACTTGGCGCCGTTCACGACCCACTTGCCGTTCACCTGCTTCGCCGTCGCCTCGCTGGCCGCCAGGTCGGAACCGCCGCGGACCTCCGTCATGAACATCGCGCCGTCCCACGAACCGTCGTAGGTGGGCGACTGCAGCCGCGGCAGGACCTGCTCGCGGACGTCGGGTGGGGCGTAGCGGTCGACGAGACCCTCGACGCCGCCGGTCATGCCGGTGGAGCAGACCATGCCCGTGTCGGACTGGCTGAGGAGGTAGGTGAACGCGGAGTTCAGCACCGTCGGCACCTCGCGGTCGTCGCGGGCGGCGACGCCGATCGGGCCTTCGTCCCAGATGTCACGCTTCTGGTCGATCGCCGCCGGGTGGTGCACGACGCTGGCGATCTCGTCGCCCCAGCGGTCGTAGCGGTCGAGGATTGGCGGGTTCTTGTCGATGATCTCTGCGCGTTCGGCCACCGGCCCGCCGCAGAGTTCGCCCCACCGCTGGAGGATGCCTTCGGCCCAGTCGCGGTCGGCGGGCGGGACGTAGCGGTCCATGAGCTTGCTCAGGTTGGGGTCGATCGCGTACCAGTTGAGGCCGATCGCTGAGTCGCTCTTCGCGTAGTCGATTTCGCCGTTCGTCTTCGTTGCCATAACGTGCTCCTTCGGTCAGTGCTTCGGCCCGATTGTACTCCTATGGCGAGGACTCTGCGGCTGGTGTCGGCGTTTCCGTTGCCGGCGCCGCCGCCGTGAGTATGTCCACGAGAACGATGTCGAAGATCAGAGTTGCGCCGGGCGGAATCGGCGGGGTCGCGTTAGGGTTGCCGGCTTCGCCGTAGGCGAGGTCGCCGGGGATGATGAGGCGCCGCGAGCCGCCCTCTGCCAAGCCGGGGAGGCCCTGGTGCCAGCCCTGGATGACGCTGCTGAAGCCGATCGTGACCGGGAGCGGGGCCTCTCTGCTGATCGAGCTGTCGAACATGGCGCCGGTGTCCTGCAGCCAGCCGGTGTAGTTGACGGCCACGGTGTCGCCGGTCTGGGCGACTTCGCCGGCGCCCGGCTGGAAGTCGATGTAGGTGAGGCCGGATTCGAGCGTGACCTCTTCGCCGGTGACGTCGGGCGGGTTCTCGTCCGGGACGCCTGGGGTCTGGGCGGGCAGTGTTGGTGTTGGCACTGGCGTCGGAGTTGCGGGTGGCGCTGGAATCAGAATGTCAACGAGCTCCACGTCGAAGATCAGCGTTGCGTTGGGTGGGATCGGCGGGGTCGCGTTGAGGTTTCCGGCTTCGCCGTATGCGAGGTCGCCGGGGATGATGAGGCGCCGCGAGCCGCCCTCGGTCATGCCCTGCAGGCCCTCGTCCCAGCCCGCGATAACGCCGCCGGCGCCGATGACAACCCTAAGCGCGGCCGTGCGGCTGATCGAGCTGTCGAAGAGCTCGCCTGTCTCCTGCAGCCAGCCGCTGTAGTTGACGGCCACGGTGTCGCTGGCCTGGGCGACTTCGCCGGTGCCCGGTTCGAAGTCGATGTAGACGAGCCCCGATTCCGTCGTTATCTCTTCGCCGGCGATCTCCGGCGGGCTCTCCGGTGGTACGCCGGGCGTATGGGCGGGCACCGTGGGCGCCGGAGTGGGCGTGACGGCCGGCGTCGTCGGATTGGCCACCAGGTTTTCGTCGCCGTCGCCGCCGACGAGGATTACTACGGCGAGAACAGCGATCACGCTGGCGACCAGCGTGAGTGCCGCGGCGATGACGAAGCGGTTGGATAGGACATCGCTGGGGAGGACAGCACCGGCGACCTCGCGCTCGCCGCGCCGCAGGTCGCCGTCGTACTCGCGCCGCTTCGCGCGATCGCTGAGGACTTCGAACGCCTCTTGCACGTCGGCGTGGCGTTGCGCCGCGCGCGGCTTGCTGCTCGTCTCCGGATCGTAAGTGCGAGATAGTCGCTCGTGGGCGCGCTCGATCTCGTCAAGGGTGGCGTTGCGGTTTACCTGGAGTATCGCGTAGAAGTCTCGGTCATCTGCCACTGGCCACTGGCCTCCTGTCTGGAAGGCGCCCGCCATGTCGGCAGGCACGTGGCACTAATTGTAGGCAAAGGGGCGAGGGCGGGACAAGGATGGGGAACAGGTGAGCCGTGTTCCTGTCTTCAGTTCTGTTGCGGCGCTTGCGCTACGCTTCGTTCGAGTTCATCAGCAGTTGCCAGCGCTTTTCCGCTTCGGCGGAGAACGTAACCATCTCAGCGGGGTCGAAGACGCCCTGCTCCGTGATGTAGCTGGTGACGAGGCGGGCCGGCGTCAGTTCGTAGTAGACGTTGCGCACTTCGAGCCAGTTTTCGGAGCAGATCTCTTTCGCCTGGCCCTCTTCGGGGGCGAACGGCATCGGCTCGCTTGGGGCGGTAACTTTCATCGTCTCCGAGGCTGTGTAGAAGGGGACCTCGGCGTCGCGCGCGGCCAGCGCGAGCAAGCGCGTGCCGATCTTGTTGATGAAGTCGCCATTGGGGAGGACCGAATCGGCGCCCACCATGACGGCGTCTGCTTCATGCACGAAGAGCGCCATCTGCGCCTCGGTGATCATCGTCATTGAGATGCCCGCGCGCACCATCGCCTTCGCTACGCGGATGCCCTCGCTCGTCGGGCGGGCTTCGGAGATTATGACGCGCCGCGGCTTCACGCGCGTCAGGAGTTCGATGACGGTGGATGAGTAGCTGTACGACATGACAGTCCCGGTCGGGATCACCTTACGCGCGGCGAGCGCCATCCCTTCGGGGGCGGTGCTGATCAGCTCGATCGTGTCAGAGACGGCGGCCGGGCCGTCGCTGGTCTCCAGGTAGCGGCTCCAGGCGGCGGCGACGGCGTTTTCGATCGCCGCCATCATTGGCCGCGCCAGGGCCAGGGTGCGGCAGGCGTCGCGGAACTCTTCGCCGGGCATGCCTTCGGCCACGCCGCGCAGCGCTTCGAGCGCGGTCAGGGCGAGCTGGCGGGCTCCTTTGTCCCTGTCAGCACGGATTTCGGCGACGGCGGCCTTGACCTCGGCCCTCACCGGTTGCACCGGTCCTCAAGAAAACAATAAGCCGGGGCCGTGCGACCCCGACTCTTACTCTTCAGATCAAAGACACCCATAGGGCACGTGCCTCCGCTTCTACGCCGGCTGACCGGCGGCGAGTTCCTTCTGATGGCGCCTAGCCTACACCACCGCCGCCGATTTGTCGCGCGCCTGGTGACTGTCCTCTGCGCTCCGGCGGCTCGTATACTGTTCCCGTGCCCGCATCCGACCTGCCGCCCGTCATTCAGGCGCTTCTCAGCGCCACCCCTTACCCTCATTCCACCGGCCGCATCCAGCTCGTACAGACCCACATTTCGTACGTCTTCCTCACGCGCGACTACGTCTACAAGATCAAGAAGCCGGTCGACTTCGGCTTCCTCAACTACTCGACGCTCGGCAAGCGCCGCTACTACTGCCAACGTGAACTGAATCTGAACCGCCGCCTGTGTTCGGACACGTATATCGGCGTCGTCCCCATCCGCAAGACGCGTGACGGCTATCGCATCGACGCGTCGGAGGTCAGGCTTAAGCCTGACCTTCCGGGCGACGGGATCGCCTCATCAGAGCGAGGCTCAGGCTTCAGTCTGGCGGCGGGGCCGGGTGGGGCCGGTGCGGGGCGCATCGTCGAGTACGCGGTCCTGATGCGCCGGCTGCCGGAAGAGCGGATGATGCACCGCCTGCTGGAGCGCAACGCCGTCACGAAGCCGATGGTGCGGTCCGTCGCCGAGAAGCTCGTCCCGTTCCACCAGGCCGGCGCGGCGACCAGCGCCAGGATCGCCGCCTACGGTGACTGGGCGATCCGCTACAACGTGCGCGAGAACGTCCGCCAGTGGACGCCGTATGTCGGACGCACGATCAGGGAGGAGCAGGACGTCATCCTGCGCAACTATACGGAGGCGTTTTATGCGCGGCGGGCCGACGTGATGCAGCGTCGCGTCGATGAGCTGCGCATTCGCGAGTGCCACTCTGACTTGCGCTCCGACGCTGTCTGCTTCGTCGATCCGAAGTCTGGCCCCGACGGCATCTGCATCTTCGATTGTGTTGAGTTCAACCGCCGCATCACGCACGTCGACGTGGCCCGTGACGTGTCGTTCCTGATGATGGACCTGGAGTACCGCGGCCGGCCGGACCTGGCGGCGGCCTTCACCGACCACTACATCGAGAAGGCGGCCGACGCGGACCTGCCGGACGTGCTGCCGTACTACGCCCACTACAACGCCTGCGTCCGCGGCAAGGTCGAGAGCTTCCTCCTGGACGCGCCCACGGTTCCGGAGTCGCAGAAGCGGGCCGCGGCCAAACGCGCCCGCCGCTACTTCGAACTGGCCTGCCGCTACGCTGAGTCACTGCCGCCGGCGATGCTCGTCATCACCTGCGGCCTCGACGGCACCCGCAAGTCCAACATTGCGCGCAAGATCGGCCGCCGCCTCGATGCGGCGGTGCTGACGTCTGACGTTGTGCGCAAGGAGATGGCGGGCATGGACCCGCAGGAGCGGGTGCTGGACGAGTACCGCGGCGGGCTCTACTCGGGGGAGATGACCGGCCGCACCTACCAGGCGCTCTCTGACGCCGCGCGCGAGCAGCTGATGGCCGGCCGCTCCGTCGTCCTTGACGCCTCGTTCACGCGCCGCGAGCATCGCCGCGCTGCCGCCCGCTTGGCCCGCGAGACCGGCGCTCAGTACGCTTGCATCGAGGTCGGCGCAGCCGAGGACGCTATCCGCGAGCGCCTGGCCGGCCGGCTGAGACGCGGCCGCGATGCCTCCGACGCCCGCTGGGACATCTACGTTCAGCAGAGGCGCCGCTTCCAGCGTCCCTCTGAGGTGCCGCCGGAACGCCTGATCAGCGTCGACACGACGAATCGGCGGGCCAGGGATGTTGAGCCGATCCTCGCCGCGCTGCGCCGCATCTCGCCGCTGAGCGTGTCCGGCTAGCGGCCGGTTGAGCCGTGGCGGCCGGCGCCGCGCGCGGTCTCGGAGAGGTCTTCGGCGACAGTCACGTCCATCACGAGCGCCTGGCCGATCACGAGCTGCGCGATGCGGTCTCCGTCGCTGACCTCGTGCGGTTCCCGGTAGTGGAGAGCGTGCATCGTCACGAGGAGTTCGCCGCGGTAGTCGGAGTCGATCGTGCCGAGCGTGACGACGACGCCTTTTGAGGAGAGGCCGGAGCGCGGCCTGATCTGGACATCGTAGCCGGCGCCGATCTCGATCGCGATCCCCGTCGGCACGTGCACCGGTTCGTGGCCGACGCTCAGCGGCGCGTCGAGGCAGGCGTAGAGGTCGTAGCCTGTTGCGCCCTCCGTGGCGCGCTCTGGCAGGCGGGCGCCGGGCCGCAGGCGCTTGACGTGCAGTGGGACGCTCACTAGGGGATGTACAGTCCGCTGTCGCGGCGCTTGCCGCGCTCGATCGGCTTCTGCGGCGTCTCCGCTGCGGACGTCGGGCCGCCGGGTGTGTCCTTCGACGGCTTTGCGCCGGCCGCTTTGACGACTTGCTCGATGAGCGCCGGCTCTGGGAGCGCGCCCGGGACCGAGATGCGGTCGTTGAGGACGGTCAGCGGTACGGCCTCCACCTTGAAGCGCTCGGCCAGGTCCGGGAACTCGTTGACCTCGATGACTTCAGCCTTCACGTGTTCGGTGACCATGCCCATCATGAAGGCGGCGCGGGCCATCTGCGGGCAGTACGGGCACGTCGGCGTGACGAAGATGCGCACGGAGACGTCCGCCGTCAGCTCCGAGAGCGCCTTCAGCGAGTCCGGCGAGAACAGCGTCTCCCAGCGTGAGAGGTCGATGATCGATTCCACGAACGCGGGGAACTCGGTGCCGCCGGGGATGCCGTAGTACTTGAAGAAGCCGGGCCCGGGCCCGCGCAGCACCATTCCGGGCACGCGTTCGACGCCGAACGTCGCCTTTTCCTCCGGGTTGTCCTCGAAATGGTGGATCCGCAGGCTGATGAGGTCGCTCAAAGAGGACAACTCTTGCAGCATGTCCTGCGTCGGCTTGCAGTAGGCGCAGGGCTGGGCGTCCGGCGTCTCCAGCTTCGTCTCGCGCTGCGTGAAGTAGTCGATCTTCACGGGCGCGGCCAACTCCGTGGCGAACTTGGCTTGGATCGCCTCCTGGTCCTTAAGTGGAATCACTCATGTCCCTCGTTCTCAGCCATACCATAGCAAGCCGCTGCAGCGCAGTGAAGCCCGCGATGAGCGCGAGCGCCCAGAGCACCGGCGTGAGGACGTTTTCGTCGATGACGTCCTGCAGGATCAGGCCGCCACCGAGCAGCAGCACTCGTTCCGTGCGCGTGAAGAGGCCCTCGCGCAGCTTGAGGCCGATGACCTCGGCGCGCGCGCGCAGGTAGCTGACCATGATCGAGGCGACGACGGCGGCGAAGATCAGCAGCTCCTCCTCGCGGGCGCCACGGTCGCTGAAGAACCACAGCAGTCCGAAGAGGACGGCGGCTTCCGAGAGGCGGTCCATCGTTGCGTCGAAGACCGAACCGAACGGCGTCGCGCGCCCGGTCGCCCGCGCCAGCGAGCCGTCGAGGAAGTCCAGGGCGCTGAACGCCAGCATGACGATGCCGGCGGCCAGGAAGCGGCCGTCCGCGGCCAGCACGGCGGCGCCGGCGTTGCCGCCGAAGCCGGCGAGCGTGAGCATGTTCGGCGTGACGCCCAGCCGCGAGAGGGCGTTGACTGCGGGGTCGGTCAGCCACTTCGGGGCGGAGCGCGGCGTCAGCGCCGGCATCAGGCGCCGTTCCCGTTGCGGTTCGCCGCCGTCTCCTCGTAGAACGCGAGCACTTTCGACGAGACCTCGTCCCAGCTCCAGTTACGGGCGTTGCGCGCCGCGGTCTTGCCCATCGCTTCGCGCATTCCGGCGTCCGAGAGGATCCGCTTGAGCGCCTTGCAGAGGGCTTCGCTGTCGCGCGGTGGGACGAGCAGGCCGTCCTCGCCGTCCTTGACCACGGCGGCGAAGCCGGGGATGCGCGAGGCGACGATGGGCACCCCGGAGGCCATCGCTTCGAGCAGGATCAGGCCGAGGCTCTCGTGGCCGGTGTTGGGTGCGCAGAAGACGTCGCCGCTGCGGTAGTAGCGCGGCAGGTCTTCTTCGTCCACGAAGTCCGTGAAGATGACGTCTTCGACGTTGTTGTCCTCAATGTAGCGCTCGCAGGCCGGGCGGATGCCACCGTCGGGGCCGACGACGATCAGCCTCGTCTCCGGCATCGCGGCCTTCAGTTTGGCGAACGCCTCGATCAGGTAGGGAAGTCCTTTGCGCTTCTCCTGCCGGCCGACGAAGACGATGTTGCGTTTCGTGTCCATCAGGTGCGGCATCGGCGGCGTCTCCTCGGCGAAGCGGGCGTAGTCGATGCCGCTGGGGATGATGCGGAATTCGTCGTCGAAGTACTTGCCGATGAGGTCGAGCGCCGCCTGCGAGTGGGCGATGCGGCCGTGGATGCGGTGCCACCACGGTTGGAGGATGAACTGTGAGTAGGCGTAGACGCGGCTGCCGCTGTCCCGCGCGGCGTGGAATGTGGCCACGTTTGTTGCCTGCGAGAAGCGCACGAACTGGAAAGGCAGCAGCGGCACGAACGGCTCGTGGATGTGCACGATGTCGAACTGCTCGCGCGCCAGCAGCTTCTTGACCCGCGACGAGAGGTTGTACGAGAGCGAGACGTTGGCAACGGAGCCGCTTGCCGGCAGGCCGATGGCGCTGTGGCCGATCACGTGCAGGTACGGGGGCTCGTCGGCGGAGCGCTTCGAGGCCGGCGCGACGACGGTGACTTCGTGGCCCCGGCGCATGAAGTGCTGCGAGAGGTTGAAGACGTGCCGGTTAACGCCGCCGGGGACGGCCCAGTCATATGGTGAGACGAGCGCGATCTTCAGCGCACGCTCACGATCCGCTGGACGAAGCTGCGCGCCGTCGGGCCCCAGCCCATCGCCCGCGGCGTCGCCATAATCCCGCGATACGTCTGTCGCACGACGCTTGTGTAGCCGATCTCGCCAAGTGACGGGTGCCGGCCCGAGACGCCGCGCGTTGTCCTGGCCGTGATTGCGGTGCGCAGGCCGTCCACGCTGCGGCCTTCGAATTCCGTGTGGGCGGTGCCGACGACGGGAAGGAAGTGCGCGTCGCTGCCGCCGGCTTCCGCCAGGCCGAACTCGTCGCGGTTGAGGCGCCGGGCCTTGCGAGCGCCGATGCGCCCGGCGGGCGTCTGGTTCGTAACTTCGATGGCGTCGACGTGTACGCCGTCGATTTCGCTGGCCAGGATGCGGCGCAGGTGGCGCAGGCCGATCCCGCGCGTGAGCCAGGTGAACGGGTGTGGCACGACGGCCAGGCCGCCCAGGCGGTGGATCGCGGCCAGCGTCTCCTCGACGGGCCGCAGCGAGGGCGGCGGCTCTTCGACGAAGAGCGCCAGGATGTGGCCTTCGATCGTCGTCACTTCCATGCCGGGGATCACCGCGAAGCGGTAGCGGCCTCTGGCGCAGCGCTCGCGCGCCTCGCGGGCGCCGCTCAGGCTGTCGTGGTCGGTCACGGCGATCAGATCGAGGTCTGTTTCCGATTCGACGTAGTCCAGCAGCTCGGGCACGTCGCACATGCCGTCGCTGTGCGAGGTGTGGACGTGCAGATCGGCCTTGCCCACTAGACCGCGGCCTCCTCGGGCTCCGCCGCCGGTTGCGGTTCGCGGCCTTCGGCGTCCCAGATGCGCTCCAGCACCAGCCACTGTTCGGGCTCGGCGCGCAGCCGCGCCTCCAGACGCGAGATGTACTCAAGCATCGCGGTACGCACGTCCGCTTGCAGGTCGTCGGTGCGCTCGATCTCGATCGGCGGCTCGGCGTCGGCGTCGATGACGTAGCGGCCGCGCCGCGCGGCGAACGAGGGCACGATCGCGGCGCCGGTGCGCAGCGCGACTTCGACCGGGCCGGTTGGCATCCACGTCTCTTCGCCAAAGAAGGGGAGAAGCATCTTCGGTCCGGAGATGTCGCGGTCGCCCATGAGCGCCACGGTACCACCGTCGCGCAGAATCCGCATGATGCGCTTGGCGGACCGCACGCCGACAGGCATGAACTCGACTCCGTGTGTCGAGCGGATGCTGTTGAGCATCCGCGAAAGGCGAGCCGGCTTCACCGGCTCTGTCACCGCAAAGCAGGGGATGTTCAGCGGGATGAGGCCCTGGCCCGCCATCTCGGCGCTGCCGATGTGCGCGCTGAGCATGACGACGCCGCGGCCCTTCTCGATGTTCGGCCGGATGTGCTCCTCGATGCCCGTGTAGATGAGGCGCTCGCGGAGGAACTGGTTGACGTCCATGCGGGGCAGTTGGGCGAGGTCCGCGTAGTAGTAGCCAACGCTGCGGAACACCGCTTTCGCGGTCTGTCTCAGGCGTGATTTGGGCGCGTCGGGCATGACGTGGCGCAGGTTATCCCAGACGTTGCGCCGGGCCGCCGGCGTCAGCGTGTAACCGGCCCAGCCGACGATTTCAGCGATGCCGTAGAGGAGTGGGAGGGGCAACCGCCCCAGGACACGAAAGCCGAACCAGAAGATGAAGTATCTCAGCACAGGGAGAGTATACGCGGAGTGGACAGTGGCTAGTGAACAGCGGTTGGTGGCGAGGCGCCGTGGTGCAGACTCGACGTAGGGGCAGGTCTGTCCGAATGGCATCGCGTCAGCGGGTGTCCTCGCCGCTGGTGGGTGATCGGGGCGCTTCCTGGACAGACCTGAAGGTCTGTCCCTACGTGCGGGCGAGGCGCTACGCTTCTGCGGGCACTTCGTCGTAGTATTCCGCGCCCAGGTGGGTGATCTGGTCTTCGCCCATGAGCCAGCGCAGCGTGTTCTTGAGCTTGGTCTGCTGGATGAAGAGGTCGTGCTCCGGGTAGACGGAGGGGGCGTGCTGCGGGCTCTTGAAGTAGAAGGAGAGCCACTCCTGGATGCCCTTCATTCCGGCACGCTGGGCGAGGTCGAGGAAGAGCGCCAGGTCCAGCACGATTGGCGCGGCGAGGATTGAGTCCCGGCAGAGGAAGTCGATCTTGATCTGCATCGGGTAGCCGAGCCAGCCGAAGATATCGATGTTGTCCCAGCCCTCCTTGTTGTCGCGGCGGGGCGGGTAGTAGTTGATGCGCACCTTGTGGAAGATGTCGCCGTAGAGTTCGGGGTAGAGGTCCGGCTGGAGGACGTACTCCAGCACGCCCAGCTTCGACTCTTCCTTCGTCTTGAAGCTCTCCGGGTCGTCCAGCACCTCGCCGTCGCGGTTGCCGAGGATGTTCGTGGAGTACCAGCCGGCGACGCCCAGCATGCGCGCCTTGAGCATCGGCGCGATGACGGTCTTCATCAGGGTCTGGCCGGTCTTGAAGTCCTTGCCGCAGACCGGGACGCCGCGCTCGTTGGCCAGGGTGAGCATTGACGGCAGGTCCAGCGTCAGGTTCGGCGCGCCGTTGGCGAAAGGCACGCCCTCCATAAGCGCGGCGTAGGCGTAGATCATCGATGGTGCGATCGTTGGGTCGTTCGTCTCCATCGCGGCCTCGAGGTTCTCGAGGTTGCTGTGGGCCTCGCCAGGCTCCAGGAAGATCTCCGTCGAGGCGCACCAGACGAGTACCAGCCGGTCGCAGCCATTCGCCTCCTTGAAGTTGCGGATGTCCTGGCGCAGTGACTCGGCCAGCGCCATCTTGTTCGGAGCCTCCTTGACGTTCGTGCCGTGCAGGCGCTTCACGTAGTAGTCGTCGAAGACCGCCGGCATCGGCTCGATCGTCTTCAGGAAGTCGGCGATCGGCTCGATGTGGTCGTGGCGGTCTAGCACGCCGGCTTTGACGGCGGCTTCGTAGGCGTTGTCGGGGATTGGGTCCCAGGCGCCGAAGACGAGCTGGTCGAGCTCTGCCAGCGGCACGAAGTCCTTGATGAGGGGGGTCTGAGGGTCGGTGCGTTTGCCGAGGCGGATCGTGCCCATCTGGGTGAGCGATCCGATCGGCTTAGCGGTGCCGCGGCGGGCGTGCTCGACGCCGGCGATGAACGTCGAGGCGACGGCGCCGAGGCCGACGAGGAGTATGCCGAGGCGGCCCTCAGCGGGGGCGATTTCGTGGGAGTTGGTGGCGACGAAGTCCTTTGCTTCCAAGACAATCCCTTTCTGACGGGCGAGCGACATCAAAGGCACGTGCCACTGCGAGGGGATGCGCCCGGTGCTCGCCCAGTACTCGATGGTGCTCTGGCGTTTGCCGAGGAGGTTGGCCAGCGCCGTCTGCCCGCCGAAGCGCTTGATGACGCGGGCGGCGGGGGAGAGGGTTTTGGTGACCATGGGGCCATGATAACGAAATATTCGTTAGTTAGCCAGCCCGGGTGCGTGAACCGGTGCGTGGTGGGGGTGCAGCGCCCCGGCAATCGAACCGGACGGTGGATGGGCAGATGGCTGTGCCGTCTTCGCGCCGGCGTGCCGTCACAGGGGCGCAGCGCCCCTACGTCCGGTGTGGCCGCTAGCCCACCGGGAAGATCTTGTGCGGGTGCCAGAGCTCCGTGGCGGCGTCGTAGCGCAGGATGCCGATCAGGGAGCCGTCCTCGGCGTAGCCGCGCACTTGCAGCGCGTCCGAGAGCGGGCCGGCGGCTCGCAGGGCTTCCTCGTCGTCGATGCGCGCTGACTGGCCGTGGCGCAGGTCTTTCTCGTCCTCTATCGGCACGGTGAGCGACGGCAGCTGCGTCAGGCCGCAATCGATCGGCTGCAGCACGTCGGGCCACGTGCCGCCAGCGAACGTGGCCTCCAGCGCCGCTTCGTCCAGCGCGTCCTCCAGCCGGAAGGGCCCGACGCGCGTGCGGGTGAGTGCGGAGAGGTGCGCGCCGCAGCCAAGCGACTGCCCGAGATCGTGCGCCAGGCTGCGCACGTACGTGCCGCGGCTGCACTCGACTTCGATCTCCACCTCGGGCGGTTCGAAGCGGAGGAGGTCCAGGCGGTGGACGGTTACTTTGCGGGGCGCCAGTTCGATCTCTTCGCCCTTGCGGGCGCGCTCGTAAGCGGGGCGTCCGCCGATCTTGATGGCGCTGTGGGCCGGGGGCCGCTGCTCGATCTCGCCGCTAAAGGCGGCCAGCGCCTCGCGCAGGGCGGCTTCGCTGACGTTGACGTCGTGCGTCGTAACGACTTTTCCCTCGGCGTCGTAAGTGTCCGTCTCGATGCCGAGGTGAACGGTGCCGCGGTAGACCTTCGGCAGGTCCATCAGGTACTCGGTGATGCGCACGGCGGGGCCGACGCAGACGAGCAGGACGCCCTCCGCCATCGGGTCGAGAGTGCCGGCGTGGCCGACGCGGCGGACTGCGGTGCCCTTTCGCACGAGGCCGATGACGCTGAACGACGTGCGCCCGCGAGGCTTGTTGAAGTTGAGGATGCCACCCGAAGGGGCCGGCGGCGGCGCGTTCATCGGCGTCCTACCGTTCCGCTGGCGGCTCGCGCTCTGCGGCCACTTTTTTCATCAGGTCGAGCATGCGCGCGCCTTCTTCGATCGTGTGATCGGCCTCGAACTCGAACCTTGGCACGCGGCGGATGTGGACTCGCTCCATGAGCTGCTTGCGCAGGAAGGGAGCGGCGTTGTTGAGGGCCGTCAGCGACCGCGCCTGCTGCTTCGCCTCGTCTACCAGGACGCTGACGTAGACGGTTGCGTGTTCCAGGTCGGGTGAGACGTCGACGCTGGTGATGCTGATCATGCCCTTGACGCGGGGGTCGCGTAGCTCGCTGCTGATGAGGTCGGCCAGCTCGCTGCGAAAGAGCCCGCTGAGGCGGTCAGTCCTTCTGCTCATCTCGTCTCTCTCCGTGGGCGCTCCGGTGCGGGCGGATGTCCGTACGGGCGCCCCGTCCGGCTGTCTAGCCCTTCTGTTCGGTGTGGAAGGCCTCGATGACGTCGCCCTCCTCGAAGGCGTCGAACCCCTCGACGCCGATGCCGCACTCGAGGCCGTTGGCTACTTCGCGCACGTCATCCTTGAAGCGGCGCAGGCTGGAGACTCTGGACTCGTGGGTCAAGATCCCGTCGCGCAGGACGCGAGCCAGGGAGTTTCGTCGCACGAGGCCGTCGGTGACCATGCAGCCGGCGATCTTGCCGCCGCGCACCTTGAACATCGCGCGCACGTCGGCGTAACCGTCGTGGACGTCAACGAAGACCGGCTCCATGAGGCCCTTCACGGCGACTTCGATGTCTTCGATCAGCTTGTAGATGATGTCGTACAGGCGGATGTCCACGCCCTCGATCTCGGCCTTCTTCTTGGCGCCGAGGTCGGTCTTTACGGTGAAGCCGACGATGACCGCTCGGGAGGCCGTCGCCAGCATGACGTCGGACTCGCTGACGTTGCCGGTGCCGGTGCTGATCACGTGCACGCGCACCTCTTCGCCGCTCAGTTTTTCGAGTGAGCCGCGGACGGCCTCGATGCTGCCGACGGTATCGGCCTTGATTACGATGTTCAGGTCCTTGACGCGCCCGGCGGCGATGTCTCCGGAGACTGCTTCCAGCGTCACGGCGCGGGTTGCGCCCTCGGCCTGGTCACGCTCTCGGCTCTCGGCCAGTTCGCGGGCCTCGCGTTCGTTGTTGAGGACGACGAAGGTGTCGCCGGAGCGCGGCACCGTGTTTAGCCCCATGACCTCGGCCGGTGTCGACGGGCCGGCTTCCTTGAGCCGCGCACCTTTGTCGTCGAACATCGCTTTGATTTTGCCGTAGGAGGCGCCGGCGACGACGATGTCGCCCGTATGCAGCGTGCCTTTTTGCACGATCACGGTCGCCATCGGGCCGCGGCTCTGGTCCATTCGCGATTCGACGATAGCGCCTTCGGCGGTGCGATCGGGGTTGGCCTTGAGTTCGGCCACTTCGGCGACGAGCAGGATGTGGTCCAGCAGGTCGTCGAGGCCTTCCCCGGTCTTGGCCGAAAGCGGTACGGCGATGACGTCGCCGCCGAACTCTTCGATGATGATGTTGTTCTGCGTCAGTTGCTGCTTGACGTTGTCTGCGTTGGCCGCGGGCAGGTCTATCTTGTTGATCGCGATGATGATGGGAACGTTGGCGGCGGTGGCGTGGCTGATCGCCTCTCTCGTCTGGGGCATGATGCCGTCGTCGGCCGCTACGACGAGCACGGCGACGTCGGTGAGGCTGGCGCCGCGCGCGCGCATCTCCGTGAAGGCTTCGTGGCCGGGCGTGTCGATGAAGGTGATCTTGTGGTCCTTCACTGTCACCTGGTAGGCGCCGATGTGCTGGGTGATGGCGCCCACTTCCTGGGCCGTGACGTTAGTCTGGCGGATGGCGTCGAGGATGCTCGTCTTGCCGTGATCGACGTGGCCCATCACGGTGACGACGGGCGGTCGCGGCTGCAGGCTCTTCTTGTCCTCCGGCTCGATGACTTCGTCCTCGACGACCGCTTGCGCTTCTTCCTCTTTGGCCGCCGTCCCGGCGTCTCCTTGCTTGACGTCGTAGCCGAGGTCAGTGGCGACGGACGAGGCCATGTCGAAGTCGACGGATTCGTTGACGGAGGCCATGACGCCGCGCTTCATCAGCTCCTTGATGATGTCGATGTGCGAAAGGCCCAGCATCTCTCCCAGGTCGCGCACCATGATGGTTGATGGCAGCGTCAACGTGGGTTTTTCGGCGACCGGCGCGCTCTTGTTATCGTCCTGCGTCACTGGTTGCCTCCTGAATGGGCGGCAGCGTACGCCCGGAGGGCGTCGGCGTCCTTCGCGGTCAGCCTGGCCTTGAGTGAGTGCTCGAGGCGGCCCCTGGCCAGCGCTTCCTCCCAGCACGCGCTCTGGCCGCAGACGTAGGCGCCACGCCCGGCCAGCTTGCCGGTCGGGTCGGCGACGATGCCGTCAGCGGTCCGTACGATGCGTATGAGGCCGCGCTTGTTGGTCGTTGTCCGGCACGCTACGCAGGTGCGTTGGGGCAGCGGGCGCGCCTGAGCCTTCGTGGCGGTCAATCTTCAGCGTCCTTCTCTTCGTCTTCGTCCGGCCAGCCGAACTGATCCAGGCCGGTCTCGAAGTCGATGTCTTCTTCGTCGCCTTCGACGACAGCGGCGAGGCGGCGGCCCTTGCGGGCGGCCTTCTTGCCCTTCTCTTCGGCGGCTTCGTCTGTCTCGGTGGCGGATTTGCCTTTGCCCTTCTTGGCCTTCTTGGGGGCCGGCGTCATTGCGGGCGCCAGATCCTCGGCGAAGCGCAGTCCGCCGGCCGCGGCCGGCGCCGCGGCTGCCGGCGACTTCTGGGCCGGTGCTTCGGGGGCGACCGCTGCTTCTTCGCCCGCTTCTGCCTCGACGACTTCCATCCACGGCTCGGGCGCTTCAGCGCGCTGTGCCTGCTCGGCGGGGGCCGCCTTTTCTTCCGGTGCGGGTGCGACCGGCGCCGGGGCGGGGCCCGCGGCGGCGATGGCCGCCTGCTCGGCTGCCACTTCGGCTGCCAGTTCCGGGGTCATCGCCGATTCGGGCTTGATGTCGATTCGCCAGCCGGTGAGCTTGGCCGCCAGCCGCGCGTTCTGGCCTTCTTTGCCGATGGCCAGCGAGAGCTGCCGGTCGGGGACGATGACGGAGGCGGTGTTTTCATCTTCATCGATGCGCACGGTCAGCACCTGAGCAGGGCTCAGGGCGTTGCCGACAAAGCGCGAGGGGTTCTCGTCCCACTGGATGACGTCGATGCGCTCGCCGTTGAGTTCGTTGACGATGTTCTGGATGCGGATGCCGCGCAGGCCGACGCAGGAGCCGACGGCGTCGACGCCTTCCTGCCGGGCCGCGACGGCTACCTTGCTGCGGTAGCCGGCTTCGCGAGCGATCGACTTGATCTCGACGATCCCGCGGTAGATTTCTGGGACTTCCAGCTCGAACAGGCGCTTGAGGAGGTTCTTGTGCGTTCGCGAGAGGATGAGCTGCGGGCCGCGGATTGAGCGGTGTACCTCCAGCAGGAAGAACTTCAGGCGCTGGCCGCCACGGTAGTGCTCGTTGCGCACCTGCTCCGTGATCGGGAAGATGCCTTCGGTCTTGCCGAGGTCGACGACGATGTGCTTGGGCTCGATGCGCTGGACTACGCCGGAGACGATATCGCTGGCGCGGCTCGAGAACTCCTCGAACACCATCTCACGTTCGGCCTCGCGCAGCTTTTGGAGGACTACCTGCTTGGCCGTCTGGGCGGCGATGCGTCCGGCGGCGCCGGGGTGTATCTCATCGCGCAGGAAGTCGCCGATCTGGGCGTCCGGCTTGCGCTTGCGGGCGTCCTGGATCGTGATCTCAGCGGCTTCGTCTTCGACCTCCTGGACGACGGTGTGTTGCTGGTAGACGTGGTGTTCGCCGGTCTCACGGTCGATGCGGACAGCCAGATCGCCGCTCATTTCGGCGTCTTTTTTGTACGCGGAGACGAGGGCGGCCTCCATCGCTTCGAGTACCACCTCTTGCGGCAGATTCTTCTCTGCCGCCAGCTGCGTTATGGCGATCATGAACTCGCTTTTCACGGCCCTCGCAAACCTCCTGTCGCCCTTTCGGCCCCGTTTCGCGGGGCCAAAAAAAAGCGGGTGCCACCCCACTTTTCAAAGGAGCGTATATTTCCCAAAATATACCACCAACGGCACCGCTGGAACAACCGTCGTAGCCTCTCCGGACGGCCGCTTTTCGGTGCTGCGACGCGCCTATCTGCGACGTATGAGCATGATGCCGTCGCGCACGGTGAGGATGACGTTTGTGATGCGTTCGTCACGTGCTATGTGATCGTTGAACGCCGCGATCGCCCGGCCGTCGTCGTCCTTCGGGTCGAGGATGTACCCGCTCCAGAGGACGTTGTCCACGGCGATGACGCCGCGCTCGGATAGCATCGGCAGCGCCGCCTCGTAGTAGTCCAGGTACCCGGTTTTGTCCGCGTCGATGAAGACGAGGTCGAAGGGGCCCTCCAGCGTCTTGAGCGAGTCAAGCGCCGGGCCTTCGATCAGCCGCACCTTGTGACCGTCGGGGCTGCGCTGGAAGAAGCTGCGCGCGAGTGCCGCGTGGTCCGAGCTGAGTTCCAGCGTTACGATCTCGCCGTCGTCGGGCAGGGCGGCGGCCATCATCAGCGCGCTGAAGCCGGTGAACGTGCCGATTTCCAGCGCCCGCTTTGCGCCGATCGATGCGGCCAGCGTCTGCAGCAGCTGTCCCTCGATCTGGCCGGACAGCATCATCGCCAGGCCGCCGAACTTCTCCTGCGTCGCCTGCGTCAGCTCCGCCAGCAACGGCGGCAGCGCCGCCGAATGTTCCTGCGCGTAGATCTCGATCTCTTCCGGCACCAAAGTCAGCATCTTCGTTATCTCCTGTCTGATGGGCGCAGCCCAGACGGGCGCGGCAAGCGGACGCTCCTACCCTGCCAGTTCGCGTTCGAGCTGCGCCAGGCCCATTGGGCCGATGCCCAGCGCCTTCGTGTGGAATGCTTTCAGGTCGAACGAATCGCCGGCCGCCTTGCGCGCGCCTTCCCGCGCCTTCAGCCACGAGCGTTCGCCCACTTTGTAGGAGATCGCCTGCGCCGGCCAGCCCAGATAGCGTACGACCTCGCTGGCCATGAACGTCTGCGGCCGCAGCGCCCGCTCGACCGCGAAGTCGAGAGCCAGGTCGTGGTTCCACGTCTCGCCGGGGTGGAAGCGTTCGCTGTCAGGGATTTTCAGCTCGAGGTGCATTCCGATGTCGATGATCACGCGGGTGGAGCGCAGCGCCTGGGCACTCAGGAGGCCCATGTAGTAGTCGGGGTCTTCCAGGTAGCCGAGCTCGGACATAAGGCGTTCCGCGTAGAGCGCCCAGCCTTCGCCGTGGCCGCTGATGAACGTGAGGAGCCGCTGGTAGCGCGAAAGCGCTTCCGGGAAGAGGCGGACTGTCGCCACCTGCAGGTGGTGGCCGGGCACCCCTTCGTGGTAGACCGTCGAAACGTCGCCCCACTTCGGGAAGCGGGTGGCGTCTCCGGTCGGCCACCAGGTGCGGCCGGGCCGGGTGAGGTCCTCCGATGGGCCGGTGTAGTAGGGGGCCAGCGCGCCGCCCGCGGGCGGGATCATCACCTCGATCGTGCGGATCTCGTCGGGGATGTCGAAGTGCTTGCCGTGCAGGTCGTCCAGCGCCTCGTCGTGCACTTCCTGCAGCCAGAGCTGGTAGTCCTCGACGCCTGCCACCGAGCGCCCGGGGTCGTTCTCCAGCAGCTCCGTCACGTCTGCGATCGACGCGCCCGGCTTGATCTTCGCCGCCGTCTTGCGCATCTCTTCCTCAATGCGGTACTGCTCCTCCCAGCCCCACTGGTATGTCTCCTCCAGGTCGATCGAGGCGCCCAGGAAGACCCGCGAGAGGAGCTGGTAGCGTTCGCGGCCGGCGGCTTCGCGCTCGCTCGTTTTCGGCTCGTACTCCTCGGACAGGTAGCGGAACATCTCGGCGTAGCTCTCTGTCGCCGCTCTGGCGCCGGTCTCGATATCTGACGCGAGTCCGTTGGAGGCGATTCCGGAGGCGGCGAACTGTTCCTGCAACTGGTCGAAGTACGATGGCTTGTCGGAGAGACCGCCCCAGACGTGCGCTTGCTCCGCGCCCTTGCTGGCCTGCCGCTTCGAGGCGTGGAGGCCGCGCTCCAGCCCGAGTGATAGCGACTGCCGGTAGCCGGCCAGGGCGCCGGCCACGCGGCTCAGCCGAGAGGCGATGTTCGACCAGTGTTCTTCGGTCTCCTTTGGCATGAGGTCGAACACCTGGCGCACGCTCTGCAGCGGGCTGGCGATGTTGCGCAGGGCGCGCAGGTACTCGCCGGCTTCGTAAGTGTCCAACGACACGGCGAGCCGTTCCTTCATGACTTCGCGGGCGACGCGGTCGGCATCCGACTCGTCTGTGGCTTCGTCAAGCCGGCGGAGCGTGTCGCGGTTCAGTTCGGCGACTTTCCCCGGCCCTTCCGGGGAGAGGTCCGGCATTTCGTGGTCGTGGCCGGGGATGCCCAGCGCTGTCGCCAGCGACGGCTCGAGCGAAGCGATGTCGTCGACGTAGCGATCGGCTATCTGAAAGACACGGGACATTCTGTGTGACTCCTTCTTCTCTTCCCCCTCGGTTGCTCCACAGAATGCCGCAACTGGCGGCTAGTGTCATCCCGGTGGGTGACAGGAGACAGGAGACAGGGACAAGGAACAGCCGGGGGGCGCGTCCCGGGCAGCGGATCAGCGGCTCACGGCTAGGCGGTCGTGACGACGGGGTTTGTGCAAAAGGCGCAGCGCCGGGCGTCGACGGGGATTTCGCTCAGGCACTCCGGGCACTTCTGGGTCGTCGGGTCGGGCGGCGGCTCCTTGCGGCTGGCGGCGACGAAGCGGTTGTACGGCAGGACGACGAAGAAGAAGACGGCCGCGGCGATCGTCACGAACGCGAAGACGGCGTTGAGGAAGCGGCCGTAGAAGAGATTCGAGTCGCCAATTTCGATCGTCAGGCCGCCGAAGCTGGGCTCGCCGACGATGGCGGCGACGATCGGCGTGATCAGGTCCTCCACCATTGACGTGATGACCACGCCGAAGGCGACGCCGATCACGATTGCGACGGCCAGGTCGACGACGTTGCCGCGGAGCAGGAACGCCTTGAACTCGCTCAGGATAGTCATGTCATCCTCCTTCTCAGGCTGGCGATGGAGCAAAGATACACTCAATCTGACAAATGGCAAGGAGCGTTGCCGCCCACCGTCTCCTGTACACTGTCCGCAGCAACATGTCCGCCGAAGCAGCCGCCGAACCGAAGACCTACGGTAGCCTGCCGTCGCCGCTGCAGGACGGCGAGATCGTCCTGCAGCTCTGTCACCGCCACTGGTGGTACCTCTGGCCGCGCACGATCCTCTGGACGTTGTTCGCGTTCGCGCCCGTCATCGTGCTGGCGCTTGTCTTCGACGCGATCGGCATCCTGGACGACCTCGGCATCTTCTTCTGGCTGGCCGCGCTGATCTGGCTCGGCTGGTGGGCAGTGCGGCTGGTGCTGAACTGGTACCGCTATGCGAACGACATCTGGGTGGTCACCAACCAGCGCATCATCGACAGCTTCAAGTCGCACCCGTTCAGCCACCGCCTCGCGACCGCGGACCTCGTCAACGTGCAGGACATCTCGGTCGAGAAGATCGGTTTCGTGCCGACGGTGCTGGGCTTCGGAGACGTGGTCTGCCAGACGGCGAGCGGCGGGGGCGCCGGCTCTTTCCGCATCATCGGCATCCCGAAGCCGGCGTCGGTGCAGCTGCTGATCGACAAGGAGCGCGACGCCGAGCGCCAGCGCCTCGGCGGTGGCCCCGGCACGGCGACAACGCCGCTTTAGGGAACTCCAACCGCTGACAGACTTGGGCCGGTTCCCCCTCACCATTGCCTGTCCCATAATGAGCGCCATGCGTATATCGAAGTTGTTCTCGAAGACGTTGCGGGAGGTGCCCGCGGACGCTGAGACGGAGGGGCACCGGCTGCTCATCCGCAGCGGGATGATCGCGCCGATCTCGGCGGGCGTGTACGCGTACATGCCGCTGGGGCTGCGCGTCGTGCACCGCATCCAGTCGATCATCCGCGAGGAGATGGACCGCGAGGGGCCGGACGGCCGCGCGGGCCAGGAGCTGCTGATGTCGTCGCTGGTGCCGATCGAGTACTACGAGCGCTCGGGGCGCGACCACGTGATGGCGGACATTCTCTTCCGGCTGACGGACCACCACGACCGCGACTTCGCGCTGGGCCCGACGCACGAGGAGGTGTTCGTCGACGTCTTCAAGCGCAACGTGCAGTCGTACCGCGAGCTGCCGCTGATGCTCTACCAGATCGCGACGAAGTTCCGGGACGAGCCGCGGCCCCGCGGCGGCCTGATCCGGCTGCGGCAGTTCATCATGAAGGACCTCTACAGCTTCGACGCCGACCAGGAAGGCCTCGACGTCTCTTACCAGATGATGTTCGATGCCTACGTGCGCGTGTTCGAGCGCTGCGGTGTGCCGGTGATCCCGGCGCTGGCCGACTCGGGCGCGATGGGCGGCCGAGACACGCACGAGTTCCTCTACCTGACGGACATCGGCGAGGACCACTGTCTGCTCTGCCCGAAGTGTGGCTATGCGGCGAACGCCGAGGTGGCGACGTTCGTGAAAGAGCCGGCCTCTGCCGGCGAGGAGCCGAAGCCGCTGGAGGAGATCGACACGCCCGGCCTGACGACGATCGAGGCGCTGGCCGATCACCTGGGCGTGCCGAAGTCGAAGACGTGCAAGGCGGTGTTCTACACGGCCTCCTACGGCGATGAGCACGGCGGCACACGCGAGGACCCGGTGCTGGTCGCGATCCGCGGCGACATGGACGTCAACGAGTCGAAGCTGAAGAACGCGCTGGGCGCGATCGATCTGCGGTACATGGAAGAGGGCGCGGTGAACAGGGCCGGGTTCGTTGCCGGGTCGGCCTCGGCGGTGGGCCTCGAGAACATGAAGGTCGTGGCCGACGAGCTAGTCGTGCAAGAGCGGAACCTCGTCGCCGGGGCGAACAAGATGGACAAGCACTTGCTCAACGTGAACCACGACCGCGACTGGAAGGCGGACATCGTCGCCGACATCGCCCTGGCGGCGGGTGGGACGCTGTGCAGCAACTGCCAGACGCCGATGGACGAGCGCCGCGGGATCGAGATGGGGCAGGTCTTCAAGCTCGGGACGAAGTATTCGGAGGCGTTCGAAGCGTTCTTCCTCGACGCGGAGGGACAACAGCGCCCGGCCGTGATGGGCTCGTACGGGATCGGGATCGAGCGGCTGCTGGCGGCGATCGTCGAGGACAACAGGGACGAGTCGGGGATCATCTGGCCGCGCGAGCTGGCGCCTTACGACGTGCACGTGGTGGGGTTGCAGGTGGAGAAGCCGGAGGTGCGCGCCGCCGCGGAGACGCTGACCGCTGAGCTGGAGTCGGCGGGGCTTTCGGTGCTCTTCGACGACCGCGAGGAGTCGCCCGGCGTGAAGTTCAACGACGCCGACCTGCTGGGCATGCCGCTGCGAGCAACGGTCAGCCCGCGCAATCTCGACAAGGGTTCGGTAGAGCTGCGGCGGCGCGGTAGCGATGAGAACGAGCTGGTGCCAACGGATGTGGCCGTGGAGGAGATCAAGGCGCGGCTGGCCGGCTAGCGGCTGGGCCGCTTTACGGGTGTGGTTCGGGCGCAGCAAGCGGCGCCCCTGCGCGAGTGTGGTTCGGGCGCAGCAAGCGGAGCCGCTGCGCGAGTGTGGTTCGGGCGCAGCAAGCGGCGCCCCTACGCGGGTGTGGTTCGGGCGCAGCAAGCGGCGCCCCTACGCGTGTGTGTTTCGGGCGCAGCAAGCGGCGCCCCTACGCGGGTGTTCCTCTAGACGCCGGTGGCGCCGACGGGTGGGCAGCCCGGGATGGTGCTGGTGAACTGCGAGACGAAGCGCAGGATGATCACCGCGTCCGAGCCGTCGATCGTGCCATTGCAGTTGACGTCGGCGTAACTGGAGCAGAGCGCGGCACCCACATCGCCGATCGTTAGCAGCACGGCGAGGAGGTCGCTCACGTCCACGGTATCGCTGCAGTCGGCGTCGCCCTGCACGTGGGGCGGCATCGGCGTGCCGGTCGGCGCCGGCGGTGGCGACTGAGACGGGTCCGGAGTTGGGCTCGGTGAGGGCGTCGACGTTGGTGAGGGAGTTGATGTTGGCGAGGAAGTCGAAGTTGGTGAGGAGGTCGAAGTTGACGAGGGAGTCGATGTTGGTGAGGGAGTCGATGTTGGTGAGGATGTCGGTGTTGGCGAGGGCGTCGGGGTTGGGGAGGGTGTTGGGGTTGGGGTTGGCGTTGGCGTCGGGGTTGGCGACGGCGTTGGCGATGAGCCCCCGATGTCGACGCCGGAGGTGGTTGTGAACGCCGATTCGCCGCTCTTGCTGAAGGCGCGCGCCTTGTAGCAGTAGCTTCCGCCGGCCAGGCCGTTGCCGTAGTCGGTGTCGGTGTAGATGAGCGTGCCGTCGGCGACGGTGTCCAGGAGCGTGAAGTCCGGGTCTGTGGCCGTCAGGCAGGAGAGCGGTGCGCGCCAGAGTTCGTAGCCCCATTCTCCCGCGACGTCGCTCCAGGTGAGGAGCGCGGATGTGGTGCCGCTGGCGCTGAAGGCGCCGGGCGTCGGCGGTGGGGCGCCGCCGTCGAGCGGGTAGACGGCGCTCGCGCCGGCCGCGTCGTCCGCGCACGGCGTACGGTTGACGCCGCCGTAGCTGGCGTCCATCACGGGGCAGGGCTGGCAGCCGTTGGCGCTGGGGTGACCGAGGCCGAGGAAGTGGCCGTTCTCATGCAGAAGCACGGTCTGGAGATCGTAGGTGTTGGTGTAGCAGGCGCCGCTGCCATCGACGCGCCACTTCGACCCGAAGTGGTCGGTGTCGATCTCGATGTCGGCGTCGAGGACCCGCGAGCCGAAGTAGCAGGTGTAGGTGACGGCGAGCGTCCCGGAGCCATGGCTGGCGGAGATGCCCCACGTTGTGTCGTGGAGGCCGTCGCAGTCGCCCTGGTTGCTCGTGCGCGTCGTGCTCTGCACGGGCCCGAAGGCGATGTAAGAGGCGGAAACGTTCTGCCAGGAGTGGAAGGCCTGAATAGAGGCGAGACGCGTCTCCTGCTCCGTGAGCTGCGCTGGCTTGCCGGTGGCGGCGTTGATGTAGTACTGGACGGGGATCTCCCCGTCGATGAAGCTGACGCCGAGCGTGGAGTAGGCGCTCTCCATGATCTGCGGGCCGCCTGCCATCGGGTCGTCCGCCGGGAGGAGGTCGCCACTTGCCGCCGCGACGACGGCGCCGCGCATCTCGTTCAGCGAGACAGCGGGCTGCGCGAGCCGCAGGTCCGGGGTGACGGTGAACTTCCCCTGGAAGCCCGCTGACGGGAACACCTCGCCCTCGTCGCTAACGCCGAGGAAGACGACGAGCCTCTCGCCGACCGTGAACTCCGGGCTGGTGCCTACGGCGAGGCGGTATCCGTCGATGGCGCCGCCGGGCACGTCGACGGTGAGAGCAGCCGTCGGGGGCAGGCGGTCTGCCTTGAAGAGGTCGCCGGCCGCGATCCTGATCCGGGTGACGATGGTTACGGGGCCGTTGCTGCGGCACGTCTGGAGGCTCTCGACGGCGCCGAAGACGATGAGGTCAGCCTCGTCCGTGAGTTGATCGACGTTGGAGCCGGTGATCAGGCCGCCGGATCCGGACGTCTGAGACGAGCCCTCGGTGCGGACGGGCGTGCAGTCGTAGTACTCCTCGCCGGCGGCGGGGCCGGTGCCGTGCCCGGCGAGATAGACATAAGCAACCGCAGCAGCGAGTGGTAACGCCACCGCGATCAGCCTTCTTGTGAGCCAGATGCGGTTGCCGATCATTTATGGGTGCCCCGTATGGTTGGATGGCGGGACACCTGACGCAGTTACGGGCGGCGGGTGAAGACTCGGTTGTGGGCGCAGTCAGACGCCAGGTGTGCGGTCAGGCAAGCGATGCGGACCGTGGCGGCGTATTCGGGGTGCTAGGCGCTAACGGGCGGGATCTTGCTGGCCCAGGGGCGCGCTTCTTCCAGCTGGGCGGCGAGGCGGAAGAGCATGTCCTCTTCGCCGAAGCGGGCGACGAAGTGGAGGCCGATCGGCAGGCCCGCGTCGTTCCAGTAGAGCGGCACGGACATCGCCGGCTGGCCGGTCGCGTTCTGGAGCGGCGTGTACGGCACGAACTCCGCAGCGCGGGTGAAGCCGAGCATCGGGTCTTCGGGAGTGGAATCGTGGTAGCCGAGTTCTACGGGTGGCTTGGCCAGAACAGGTGTCAGCCAGATGTCGTACGTCTCCTGGAAGCCGGCGATCTGGCGGGCGAGCGTCTGCATACCGAAGATGGCCGTATGGTACTGCGTTGACGTGATCTCCTGGCCCATCTTGTAGAGGGCCCAGGTAAGGATCTCGAAGTCCTCTTCCCTGGGCTGCTTGCCGGTTACCATCGCCATCGAGTCGATGCCGAACGCGTTGCCGGCGGCCCAGAGCAGCGTGAAGGAATCGATCAGTTGCTGGCCGGGGATGGGCGGCGACGCTTCCTCCACGTCGTGGCCGAGGTCAGAGAGGAGCGCAGCGGCGTCCTTGACGGCGGCGACGCAGTCGTCGTGAAGCGGGTCGCCGTAGTAAGTGTTAGCCGTGAAGGCGATGCGAAGGCGGCCCGGGCCGGCGCCGACTTCTTCGATGTACGGCCGCTTCTGTTCCGGGGCGACGTAGGGGTCGCCGGGCATCGAGCCGGCGGTGGCGTCGAGGAGCCTCGCGGAGTCCCGGACCGAGCGGGAGACGCAGTGTTCGTTGACGAGACCGCCCATGATGTCGCCGATGAGGGGGCCGGCGGTGATGCGGGCGCGCGTCGGCTTGAGGCCGAAGAGGCCGCAGCAGGCCGCTGGGATGCGGATGCTGCCGCCGCCGTCGTTGGCGTGGCCGAAAGGCACCATGCCGGAAGCGACCGCGGCCGCCGAGCCGCCGCTGGAGCCGCCGGTAGTGCGGTCGAGGTTCCAGGGGTTGTGCGTGGCGCCGAAGAGGCGCGGCTCGGTCGTTGAGATGAGGCCGAACTCGGGCGTGTTGGTCTTGGCGCAGATGACGAGGCCGGCCTCCTTGTAGCGCCGCGTGAGTTCGGAGTCGATCGGAGAGACGAGGTCCTTTGTGAAGGACGAGCCCTGCGTCTGGACGACGCCTTCGTACATGGCGCCGAGGTCCTTGAGGACGAAGGGGACGCCGGTGAAGGGGCCGTCGGGCAGGCCGTCGGCGATCGCGGCGCGGGCCTGGTCGTACATCGTCAGGACGACGGCGTTTAGCTGCGGGTTGAGGCGCTCGATGCGCTCGATTGTGCCGTCGAGGAGCTCTTCCGGCTTGACCTGCTTGTTGCGTACGAGTTCCGCCTGGGCGGTGGCGTCGAGGAATGCTACGTCGTTCATGGGGTCGTCCTCCTTCGGAGCCAAAGTTGGCACGGCGGGGGAGCAGCGTCAAGCGGGGCGCACCTGACACGCTCCGAAGCGGCAGGCGGGCGCTGGGAGGGGGCGCGCCCGCCCGCCGGGGGTGATGTCAGGTGGCAGCGGGGGCCGCGGCGGCGCCAATCGCGCCGTGTACGGTCTCGTACTCGCGGCGGAGGATGGACATGCGGACGAGGTCCCAGTAGCGGCCGTCCTGGAACAGGTCGTCGCGGAAGCGGCCCTCTTCGACGAAGCCGAGCTTTGTGTACATGGCGAGGCCGCGCTCGTTGAACTCGAAGACGCCCAGCGTCACCTTGTGCAGGTTCATCTGCTCGAAGGCGAAGCGGAGGAGGGTGAGCATGGTGTCGGTGCCGAAGCCGCGGCCCCAGTACTCCTTTTCGCCGATCATGATGCCGAGTTCCGCGTGGCGGTTCTCCGCGCTGGCGCGGTGCAGACCGCAGATGCCGATGTGCACGCCGTCTCTGGTTTCGATAGCGAAGCGCACGTTGCCGAAGTCGAGGGGCTTGACGGCATTCTTGACCCATTCGCGCTCCGTTTCGAAGGAGAATGGGTAGCGCGCCATCAGGCCGCGCGACACCTCTCGGTCGTTCATCCAGCGGAAGGCGTTTTCGGCGTCTTCGGGCTCAACGGCTCGCAGCCGCATCAGCTTTCCTTCTAACATCGCCTGTGCCCCTCCTTTCCCGGGTCGCCCTACGGACAACGAAAAAGCCCGCCGCTTCTGCGACGGGCCTTTGGTGTTCCAGTAGGAGTGTTGTCGATCAGGTTTGGAATACCCGGGCCCGGCCGCAAATGGTAATGAGGCATACGCCGCCGAAGGCGTGCATCTGCTTCGTGTCTGCGGATACGAACCGGATATTCATGGTGCGGGGATGGTAGCAGGGGCCTGCGGAGATGTCAACGCCGGATATTCATGGTGAAGGGGTTGGTGTTGGAGCGGCCTCGCTGAACCCTTGAGGGACGAGCGTTGGCTGACCATCCACAATTTCGATGGCGGGTGTCGGGCCGGGGGTTCGGGGAGTTGGTCGGGGAGTTGGAGCGTATGGAGGAGCCAACTCCACATCTCCCAGCTTCCCGAGGGAAGCTGCGATGATGCGCTCAGCGGCGCTGTCGAGCGTCTGACCGATTATGGCCCGAGGCCCTTCGCAGGGAATGCACGCCCATTGCTGGTCGATCACGGCTAACTTCCCGCCGGTGCCCTCCACAAAGCGACCGTATGGAGCGCCGGAGTAGGTGATTCCCCAGGGTTCGGGTTCGGAAATCTCCTGTAGGCCGCGATACTCCTGAAGGAAGAGGACAAAGGCGGAACCGAGCCCCAGAACAGGATCACCTTCCGTCTGGTATGCCGTGCCCTCGAACGTGCCTCCGGATTGAAGTACGCCGATGACGTCGCCCTCACGGACCTCGTCCGCGGAGATCACGCTGAGGACCTCAATGGCGTACACGGAGAAGCCACGTCCGGGAGGCCGTGCAAGCTCTTCCTCTGATGGTGTAGAAGCTTTGGGTCCCGACTGGATGGCTTCTAGCTGCTCTGGAGTGAGTCCGAGGAAGCCCGGGCGCGGGTCGAAAGGGAGAAGCGTATCGGTGACGCGGCCCACGATGATGACGCTGTAGACCCGCGTCATATCCTCGAGCGACTCATAGATGGGCGCGTAGTCGGCTGTTCCGATGCTTTCAATGACGGTCGTGGCGATGACCGTGTCGATTCCCTCAGTGCCCGGTGTGTAGGACTCAATGTTGCCAGTGGCGGCTAAAGGCGAGGTCTCGACGCCGTCGCCACCGAGAGTCGGTGCTGGCGAGGTCTCGACGCCGTCGACACCGACAGTCGGTGCTGGCGAGGTCTCGGCGCCGTCGCCAACGCAGCCGAGCGCGACGAGAGCAACCAACAGCCAAGCAGCGTTGAGGGTCACTACTGCTTTCAACATCCGTCATACCCCCAATTTGGGTCGTAGTACGCGACCGCGAAGGCTAGCGCGAGACGAGAACGGGGAAGACAAGAGGGAAAGCTATTCGCAGCGTTCGCCATAGACTACTACCCCCGTTCGCCGCCGATGATACTCTCTTCTCTCAGATCCGTCGACGGGTGCTGCCAATGCCAGCGTGGACGGACGCGACTGCTGGGGATATGATGCGATTCCGAGATCGAAGGGCATGAGTTGAGGAGGTTCCCGTGGTTCCTAGAGTCTTTCGTCTGAACTTGATGCGGCTGCTCTTCGTGGTCGCGCTCGCCCTGGGAGGGGCGCTGCTGGCGGCGTGCGGCGGCGACGACGCATTTGACGTGCCCACCGGCGGCGCGACGACCGCCCCGGCCGGCGGGAGCCCGTTGGACACGGACGGCCCATCGGACACGGACGGCCCGTCCGAGGACCAGGTGTTCTCAATCAACGAGGAGTTCTGGCACATTGGCTTCCGCGTTGAGCTGGGCGACGCCACACTGTCCACCGCCGAGGAGGGTTTCCTTGGCCAGAATCTGGTGTACCTGGTGTCGATCGACGCCACGTTCGAGAACCTGGGGACTGGTCAGCTCTTCTTCGACTCCGATCTCGCGATCGTCACGCCCGGAGACGCCTACCCCGCGAGGGGCAGCAGCGATCTGCCGGACGTCCCGGGTGGCCTGACCAGCAGCGGGTCGTTGGTCTTCGAGGTCGATGAGGGCTTTGATCCGGAGAGCGCCTACCTGCTGGTGGGGGCATCCGACGAGAACCAGGCGCGGGTACCGCTTGGCGCGCAGGGAGGGGAGCTGGTTGATCTCGCGCCGAGCGAACCGGCAGTCTCCGGCGACATCTCCATGGAACTGATCGACCTGACGTTTACGTCGGCTGAGCTGCGCGCGGACGTCCTGTGGAACCACACGGAGCTGGACGAAGGGAAGCGGGCGCTGACGCTAAACTTCGATGCGACGAGCCGCAATGCCGGCAACTGGAATATCCATGCGTCGAACTTCGCGCTGATCCTGCCGAGCGGCAGCGCCAGCGGCGTTGACGGGTCAGAACTGGCCTCTTTGCCGGGCTCGGATGAAGGCCTCGACACCACGGACCTCTTCGTAACGTTCCTGGTCAACGACCCTGCTGCGGGTGAGTACACCCTGCGGTTCACGCCGGGGAGCTGGTTCGTCGGCGACGATGGTGTCGAGGAGGCGACTTTCACCTTCGATCTGAACTAGAACCCCGGCCGGCGGCGGCCATTCGGGCGGGAGGGCGCCGACGCGGCGCAGGAACCGGGTGGCGGCGACGTGCGCTTGATCCGAGAGCGTAAAATGGGGGCATGCGACGGCTGCCAATCGTCGTCATCGCGCTCGGCGCCTTCCTCGCTGCTTGCGGCAACGGTGGGGGCGAGACCACAACCGACACGCCGACCGCCTGGCCTACGCCTTCGCTCAGCGTGGCCGAGATCGAGGAGTCTGCGACCGAAAACGCCGAGCAAACCCTCCGCCAGATGGTCAGCTTCTCGGCGACGATCGAGGAGATGGTGGTAACCGAAGCGGCGGACTTACTCGGAGAACTCGGCGTGGGGAACCTGATCGTTGTGGAGGAGAGGCCGACCTGTCCGCCGGGCGCGCATTCGTGCGGTGGGTTGCCTCCGTTCCTGTCGGACGAAGTGGGGCATCTCTGGATGGCCAGAGGGCGGGCGATCGACTACCAGGGCGGCACCAAGCCGATCCCGGACGTAGTCGCCTGGGCGTGGGTCTCCGAGACCGCGTGGGTGCAGGGCGACGGTCTCGTCTATTTGGACTGAGCCCGGTATCCCGGACCGCTGGAGCACCGCTCATGGTTCGAGAACCTCACCATGAGCGGGATCAGCGGCGGCGGCTACTCGGGCGGGAGGACGCCGACGCGGCGGAGGAACGGCGTGGCGGCGGCGACGTGGTCTTCCGGGATCTTCTGGTTGATCTCGTAAACGCGCGGGATGTGCGGGGGCAGTTTTGCGGCGTAGTGCGGCCAGTCCGATGTGCCGTGTCCCGGTGCGCGGTGGTCGGCGAGGCCGTCGGTATCGTGCACATGCGAGCCGACGCAGCGATCGGCCAGCTCGTCGAGCCAGCGGTGGCGGTGTCCCAGCCCGAGGCGGTGGAGCACTTCGACGTGGCCGATGTCGATCCAGAAGCCGGCGACGTGCGGCGGGTAGGCGTCGAGCAGCTCCGCCATCTCGTCCGCGTTCGGGAACTCGCTGAAGTGGTAGCGGTTCTCGAGGCCGATCGTGACGCTGTTGGCGGCGGCGTGCTCCGCCAGCTCGGCGAGGGAACGGCGCGCCTGCGGAAAGAAGTCCAGCGCGCCGTCGCGGCGGCGCTTGACGGCGGACGCCCGCAGGTTGTCGACTTCTTCGCCGTCGGTCGTGCCCGTGTCGAAGAGCTTGCGGAGCTGGCGTTCCTCTTCGAACATCCTGTCGCCGACGCCGCCGAGGTGGACGACGAGCAGCGAGGCGCCGGCGCGGACGGCCGTGTCGACGCTGTCCTTCGCCACCTGGACGGCCTGCGCTCGCTCTTCTTCGTCAGTGGCGGCGAGGTTGAGCGCGTCCGACAGGCGGCCGTTGACGCGTACGCGAGGGCAGGGTGAGTGGACCGAGGAGACCTTGACGTGGTTGCTCTCGATGAGCGCATCGACGCCGGCCGGGGGGATGACGTAGTTGATCTCGATGTGGCCGAAGCCGAGCGACGCGGTCTTCTCCGCGAATGAGGGCATGTGGTCGTGCTCGTCGCTGTCGTTGCGGAAGCGGCCCTGCGACCACATCGTGGAGAGGGCGTGGATCGGGGCGACCTGAGGGGGCGTCACGAGTTCAGTCTATCGTCTGGCTCGGCGGCCGGTCGAGCGCGGGCGGCCTCCAGGCGGCGGGCGAAGGCGATGCCGGCGATGGAACCGGCGGTTGCGGCGAGGAAGGCCGCGAGGAGGCTGACGAAGAAGCCGGTGGCGTCGCGCATGCCGGCGAGCGGGACGAAGATGCCGGCGGCCCAGGCGGCGACAACGGCGAGCGGCAGGGCGACGGCGGCGCCGCGGCCGCGGACGTAGATGGTGGTGGCGATCCAGGGGAAGAGGGCGACGACCGTCCAGCAGAGGAAGAAGAAGATGAGGAAGGCGAGGCGTGCCTCGAACGTCATGGGGATAGGTTACAGGGTTAGGGTGTGAGGTTTCAGGTGTGAGGTGCGAGCAGGCCCTCGACGGTGCGACGGAAGGCGGCGGGGTCGAGGCGAGGCGCTGTCTTTGCTGGGAGCTGGTGCATCCACGACTGCGGGGCGAAGAGGTCTTGGTCGCCGGGCGGGTAGGTGAGGTAGACGTCCCAGGCGATGGCGAGTGGCGAGCGGGGGCTGGGCGTCTCCGACGGCGTCAGTCCGAGGGGCGCGGCGAGCGCCGGGGCGAAGGTGCCGTCCGTGTCCCAGTAGTGGCGGGCGGCGGCGTGATCTCGCTGTGTGGCGCCGCGCAGGGCGGCTTCGCGGTCGTCGGCGGCGAGGACGGGAGTCCAGACGTAGAAGGAGCGGAGGCCGCGATCGGCCAGGGCGAGGAGCAGGTCGTGCCCCGCAACTGAGGCACCGTGGAGGCACATGCTTCAGGTGGGAGAAGTGACGAGGAGGACGCGGGCGTACCCGCTGGCGGCGGAGAAGTCGGCGCTGAGGGGGCGGAAGTCCGGGCCCAGGTCGTGCAGCATCGCGCGCTTAGATGTTCGGCGGGAAGAGCGATTCTAGCTCGCTGCGGACGGGGTCGCCGTCGGGGAGGTAGCGCGAGAAGTCGCCGGCGGGCTGCTTGACGTCGCGGCGGCCGAAGGCGCTCTCCTTGCTGATCTTGTCCTGAAGGAGCATCAACCCCTGCAGCAGCGACTCTGGCCGCGGCGGACAGCCGGGGACGTAGACGTCGACGGGGGCGATGAGGTTGACGCCGGGCAGGGTGCTGTAGCCGTAAGCGAAGGGGCCGCCGATGGTGGCGCAGCTGCCCATGGAGATGACGTAGCGCGGCTCGGCCATCTGGAGGTAGATGCGGCGCACGGGAATCGCCATCTTCCAGGTGACGGTGCCGGCGACGATCATGAGGTCGGACTGGCGCGGCGAGGGGCGGAACAGCTCGGCGCCGAAGCGGGAGATGTCGTAGCGGGGCATCGCTACAGCGATCATCTCGATCGCGCAGCAGGCGAGGCCGAAGGCGACGGGCCAGAGGGACGACTTGCGCGCCCAGTTGACGAGGCCGTCGACCGAGCCGAGGAGCACGTTCTGGCGGATCGACTCCTCGACGGAGGTCTCGGCGGTGTCGTGGACGGTGATGAGCTGATCGGACATGGAAATTACGTTTGTGGAGTTTATCACGAGCGGGCGTTACGGGCGGGCGGCGATGTGGGTGCGGCGACAGGCGGCGGGCTGCCCGCTGATTGGCTCACAGGTGAGCGTGACGGAGTAGCTGGTACGCCTTCGTTCGCCGATATTCCGCTCAGCGCTGATGTGCTAACATCGCCGCTATTGAGTCGTAGGATTTGGCCCGTCCTTGCGTCTTCGTGACGATGATGAGACGGCGTTTGCGCCCGACAGGAGGAATCGAATGAGACGAATCGTTCTTACTACGCTTGTTGCGCTCGTTGTGGGGGTTTTCCTGGTGACAGTTGCCAATACGGACCGCACGAACGCCGCTTTCCCCGGCACGAACGGGAAGATCGTCTTCAAGGACGAGTCCTCCGGGGAGATATCCACCATAAACCCAGACGGGAGCGGTCTGACCACGATTGTCACGCCTCCTGACTCCGTCTTTGAGCCAGCGGCCGGCCCCAACCCCGGTCAGATAGCCTTCCGCGGGTTCACTTCACTGCAGGACCCCGCTACCGCCGGCATCTGGTATCCCGACAACGGGACTTTCCAGAGGATCCCCGGAACCGGCGTCGACTCCTTCGACCCGACGTGGGCGCCGAGTAGCGATCGGATCGCGTTCTCGCCCGGATTCAACGACGGTGAGATCATGGCCGTCGACCTGGACGGTGCGAACCTCGATAACCTCACGAACACCGCTAACAGTGACGAATGGGCGCCCGCGTGGTCGCCACTCGGCAACAAGATCGTGTACTTCCGGCAGTCGGCCGGCACCGCCAGCGACATCTGGGTGATGAACCCGGACGGGAGCGGCCAGACCAACCTGACCAACACGCCGGAAGTCGCTGAAGCTAACCCGTCCTGGTCCCCCGACGGGCAGCAGATAATCTTTGCGCACCGCCCGGCCTTCTTGCCCGCCGGCATGATCGGGTTTGGCGTGGCCAACGTCGCGGTGATGAATGCGGACGGCTCGTCCGTCGAGCTCATCACCAACGATGCGGGGTTGGAGCAGTACGATCCGACGTTCTCGCCGGACGGAACGAAGATCGCGTATGTGCAAATTCCGGCGGTCGTCAGCGGCGCTGGCGTACTCCCGCAATCGCCTTCGGATGAGAGCCTCGTCGTCGCCAACCGGGATGGGTCGGGCGCGCAAGTCATCTCGCCGCCCGGTGCGCGAGTGTTTGGCCCGGACTGGGGTGTCGAAGTAGCGGCCACGCCAACACCTTCACCGACGCCGACGCCCGAGCCGGAGACGCTGATCTGGGGCGACCACAACTGTTCGGACTCAGCCGACCCGGTCGACGCGCTGCTGACGCTGCGGTACGACGCCGGCCTGAGCGCCAACACGGGCGATTGCCCGGACTTTGGGCAGGTTGTCGATGTTGAGAACGCTTCCCCGCACGCCTGGGGTGATGTGGACTGCGGCGGCGACGTGACGCCGGTCGATTCGCTGAAGCTCCTGCGCTTCGACGCGGGGTTAAGCGTGAGCCAGGCGGTCAGCTGCCCGCTGATCGGCGCCGACGTGACGGTCGTCGAGTAGGCGGTCAAGTGGCCCATGTCTAATCCAACACCGCCCGACCTCGAAGCCAAGTGGCGGAGCCTACTCGTGGAGGGCCACACGATTCGGTGGTTCCACGCCCTCTTCAGGCACCTACCTAGCGAGCCCCGGTGCAAAATCTGTTACAACCCCTTCGGGGGTGTCGGTGGGAAGCTCGTCGGCATGATCGGCTTCACACCGTCGCCCAAGAACCCGAACATCTGCGGCGCGTGCTGTGACCGATTGCCGCCAGGAGGGGCCGAAATTGACATCGCCGTCCTCTTCGTCGATGTTCGAGGCTCGACGAAGCTGGCAGAAGGGATGACTCCGAAGGACTACGCTGAGCTGATGAATCGCTTCTACTCGGCTGCGACTCGCGTCCTGGTCAGACACGACGCCATTATCGACAAGCTCATCGGCGACGAGGTGATGGCCCTGTTTATTCCCGGCATCGCCGGCAGACAGTATCGCAGCCGCGCGGCGCGAGCAGCGACGGACCTTCTGGAGGCGTTCGGTTACGGTTTCGAGAGCGATCCCTGGCTAACCGTAGGGGTCGGAGTGCACGCGGGGCCGGCCTATGTTGGTAACGTCGGAGTCGATGGCATGGTCGACCTCACAGCTCTTGGTGACGCCGTGAACATAGCGTCACGATTGCAGGGTCTGGCGAAGGGAGGCGACGTGGTCCTTGGCGAATCCGTCTATGCCGATATCCGCGATCGTCACCCTGACCTGCCGGTCCAGGAAGTCACCGTCGAGGGAAGAACCGAACCACTCTCCATCTGTACTCTGAGACTGACGTCGTCGGCTGGCCCGTAAGTCGGGTGGCAGGCTGGTAGGGCACACGCATGACGACGCGCTGATCGCTGACTCCGACCATGCGCATGCGGTGGGCGGCGATGACCTTGCCGCCGCTGTCCTCCATGCGGCGCCACCACTCCTCGTGCCAGGCGTCGTCGAAGCCGTCGGCCTGCCCCTGTTCGGTCCAGGAGAGCGGACGCGGTCGTCCGGCATCAGGGGAGTCTAGTCACGGCGCTGTAGATGCCGACGACGCAGACGACGGTGAGCATTCCGAGCCAGATGAGCGGGAAGAGTTCTTCCAGGCGGCTGGGGACGGAGTCGCTCTCGTCGGTGGGCGCATCGTGCTCTGCGGCCGTCTGCGGTTCGCCCGGCAGCGGGACGGCGGCGTGCGTGAGTGCTTCGGGGAGGTGCAGCTCGCGGTGGTCTTCGGTCATGATCGCGTCCGTTCCGGCCAGGTGGGTGAGAGCGAGCGCAGGCGGGAGACGATGCCGGGGAGCGTCTCGAGGAAGTATTCGATCTGGTCTCTAGTGTTGCTGGCGCCCACGGTCAGGCGCATGCTACCACGCGCCAGGTCCTCAGGGACGCCCATGGCGGTGAGGACGTGGGAGGGCTCCAGCGAGCCGGTGGTGCAGGCGGAACCGCTGGAGCAGGCGACGCCGGCGAGGTCAAGGGCGATCAGTATCGGCTCGCCCTCGATGTACTCGAAGCAGAAGGAGGCGTTGTTGGCGGCGCGTCCTTCGAGTGCCTCAGGATGAGCGGAGGAGGGTTGCGGCCCGGTGACGTGGACGTTGGGGACGCGCTCCGGGACGCCGAAAAGGAGCCGGTCGCGCAGATCGCGGTAGTGCGCCGTGCGCGAGTCGAACTCGTCGTAGGCGAGCTGGAGGGAGGCCGCCATGCCGAAGACGCCGGCAACGTTTTCGGTGCCGGCGCGGCGGTTCTTTTCCTGCGCGCCGCCGAGCTGCTGCGGGAAGAGCGGCGTGCGCGGCCGGACGTAGAGCGCGCCGACGCCTTTGGGCCCGTAGAACTTGTGCGCGGCCAGCGAAAGCAGATCGACGCCGAGGGAGTCGACGTCCAGGTCAAGGATGCCGGCGGCCTGCACGGCGTCGGTGTGGAAGACGGTCTTCCGGTTCTTCTCCTTGACGGCGCGCACAGCCTCCGCCAGCGGTTCGACCGTGCCGGCCTCGTTGTTCACGTACATGACGCTGACGAGGATCGTGTCGTCGCCGACGGCGTCCTGGAGCTCGCTGATGTCGATGAAGCCTTCGCCGTCGACGCCGAGATAGGTGACGCGGTAGCCGGCCTGTTCGAGGCGCTCGGTCGTGTGCAGGACGGCGTGGTGCTCGATCGCTGAGGTGATGATGTGATCGCCGCGGCCGGCGCGGCGGGCGGCCCAGGCGGCGCCGCGCAGCGCGAGGTTGTCGGACTCGGAGCCGCCGGCGGTGAAGATGAGGTCGTTCGGCCGGCAGCCGAGGATGCCGGCGATTGTGGCGCGCGCTGAGTCGAGGCCGCGGCGGGCGTCCTGGGCCTCGGCGTAGAGGCTGGAGGGGTTGCCCCAGGCCGTCGTCAGGTAGGGCATCATCGCCTCGAGCACGCGCGGGTCGAGCGGCGTCGTGGCGGCGTGGTCGAGGTAGATGCGTTCGGGCGGCGCGCTTGTCACGGATCCATTGTAGTGGACAGCGGGCAGTGGACAGTGGACAGGCGACGGAGGCTTGCCTGCGCCTGGGCGAATGCCCTGCGTACGTGATTGAGTGGGACGAGTGCCCTGTGCTAGAATGGCGATAGATAAAGACAGTCAATAATTCGTTAATCCGCCGCCCCGTATCCCGGCCCTTATCATGGAGAGTCGATGGTAGCCGAAAAGGAACAGAAGGTCATCTCGCGCACGTCCGAGGTGGAGTCCGAGTACAAGTGGGGCTTCGTCACCGACATCGAGATGGACATGGCCCCGAAGGGGTTGAACGAGGAGATCGTCCGGCTGATCTCGCGCAAGAAGAACGAGCCGGAGTGGATGACGGAGTCGCGCCTGAAGGCCTTCCGTTACTGGATGACGCTGGAGTACAAGGAGCCTCGCTGGGCGAAGATCAGCTTTCCGCCGATCGACTACCAGGACGCCTACTACTACGCCGCGCCGAAGCCGAAGGAGGACGCGCCGGAGAGCCTGGATGAGGTCGATCCGGAGCTGATCGAGGCGTTCAACAAGCTTGGCATCCCGCTCGCGGAGCAGAAGAAGCTGACGGGCGTGGCGGTGGACGCCGTTTTCGACAGCGTCTCCGTGGCGACGACGTTCCAGAAGCAGCTGGAGGACGCCGGCGTCATCTTCAGCCCGATCAGCGAGGCGATCGAGAAGTACCCGGAGATAGTGCGCAAGTACATGGGCTCCGTCGTCCCTTACACTGATAACTTCTTCGCCGCTCTCAACGCCGCCGTCTTCAGCGACGGCACGTTCTGCTACGTCCCGCCGGGCGTCAAGTGCCCGATGGAGCTGATGACATACTTCCGCATTAACGCCGAAGGCACGGGCCAGTTTGAGCGGACTCTGATCGTCGCGGACAAGGGCGCCTACGTCAGCTATCTGGAAGGCTGCACGGCGCCGATGCGCAAGACGAACCAGCTCCACGCCGCGGTGGTCGAGCTGATCGCCGAGGAAGGCGCCGAGATCAAGTACTCGACGCTGCAGAACTGGTATCCCGGCGACAAGGACGGCAAGGGCGGCGTCTACAACTTCGTGACGAAGCGCGGCAAGTGCGCCGGACGAGACTCCAAGATCTCGTGGACGCAGGTGGAGACAGGCTCGGCGATCACGTGGAAGTACCCGAGCGTGATCCTGCAGGGCGACAACTCCGTCGGCGAGTTCTATTCCGTGGCGCTGGTCAACAACTACCAGCAGGCCGACACAGGCACGAAGATGATCCACCTGGGTAAGAACACGAAAAGCACCATCGTTTCCAAGGGCATCTCCGCGGGCAAGGCGCAGAACACCTACCGCGGGCTCGTGCGGATCATGCCCGGCGCGGAGAACGCGCGGAACCACACGCGCTGCGACTCACTGCTGGTCGGCGGCGACTGCGGTGCGCACACGGTGCCCTACATAGAGGTGCGGAACCCAACGGCCCACATGGAGCACGAGGCGACGACGTCCCGCGTCAGCGAGGACCAGCTGTTCTATCTCATGCAGCGCGGCATCAACGAAGAGGACGCGCAGTACATGATCATCAACGGCTTCTGCAAGGCAGTGTTCAAGGAGCTGCCGTTCGAGTTCGCGATGGAGGCGTCGCAGTTGCTGAAGGTCAGCCTTGAAGGGACGGTCGGATAGTGGCGGTTCCCCTGCTGGAAGTGCGCGGTCTTCACGTCGCCGTCGCCGAAACCGAGATCCTGAAGGGCGTGGACCTGGCTGTCAGCGAGGGCGAGGTGCACGCGATCATGGGCCCGAACGGCAGCGGTAAGAGCACGCTGGCCAGCGTCATCGCCGGCAAGCCCGGATACACGGTCACCGGCGGCGAAGTCCTCTACAGCGGCGAGAGCATCCTCAAAATGCTGCCAGACGAACGGGCGCGCGCCGGCATCTTCCTGGCCCTGCAATACCCCGTCGAACTGCCGGGCATCCGCAACCGCGAGTTTCTGCGCACGGCGCTGGATGCGCTGCGGGAAAGCCGCGGCGAGGACAAGGTGGGGATTCGCGACTTCAACAAGCTGCTGGAGGCGAAGGCCGAGGAGCTTGGCCTGGAGCCGGAGATGATGAAGCGCAACGTGAACGAAGGCTTCTCCGGCGGCGAGAAGAAGCGAAACGAGATACTGCAGCTGGCGGTCCTCGACCCGAAGCTGGCCCTGTTGGACGAGACTGACTCCGGCCTGGACATCGACGCTCTGAGGGTCGTCGCCGAAGGTGTGAACCGCTTCCGCGGGCCGGGGAAGGCGATCGTCCTCGTCACGCACTACCAGCGTATCCTCAACTACATCACCCCCGACTTCGTGCACGTGCTCATCGACGGGCGCATCGTCCGCTCCGGCGGCCGCGAGCTGGCCCTCGAACTGGAGAAGCGCGGATACGACTGGTTGCGCGAAGGCGCCCAGACGGGCGCAGCGCCGTCGGCGTAAGGGAGCTTCTGTGACTCAGGCCGTTGCAACCTACGAGCAGTACGAGGCTGACTTTCGCAAGCTGCAGGAGGCCCGCTCCGCTGAACCGGACTGGCTGACGGAGCTGCGAAGCGCGGCGTTCGCCCGCTTCCAGGAGCTGGGCTTCCCCGTGGCGCGTAAGGGCAACGAACCGTGGAAGTACACGGACGTCCGCCCGCTTGCCGCCGAGACCTTCCCCTACGAAACTGCCGCCGCCGCGAGCGTGGACGCGGCTCAGCTGTTCCCCTTCGATGATGGGATGGCCCGCGTCGCGTTCGTCAACGGGCGCTTCTCGCAGGAGTTGTCGACGCCGTCCCCGGACGGGCTCACTGTGATGCCGCTCACGCAGGCTCTTGAGGAGCACGGCGAGGACGTACGACGTCACCTCGCTCAGCACGCGACGTACGCCGACGAGGCGTTCACAGCGCTGAACACGGCGTTCCTGGCGGACGGTGCGTTCGTGCTCGCCGAAGGGGCCGTCGAGATGCCGCTCCACATCGTCTACGTAACCACCGAGCGCGTGGCGACGCACCCGCGGACGCTGATCGTCGCGCGGCCGACGAGCGAGCTGAGCGTCGTCGAGAGCTACGTCAGCGCGACTGGCGGCGCGCACTTCACGAACGCCGTAACGGAGGTCGTGCTGAAGGACGGCGCGCAGGTGACCCACCGGCAGCTGCTGCTCGAAAACCACGAGACTTACCACATGGCCAACACGCGCGTGCACCAGTCGCGCGATTCGGCGTATCGGTCGCTGGTTTACGAGGCCGGCGGCGGCCTGGTGCGCAACGAGCTGATGGTGCTGCTGGACGCCGAAGGCGCGGAAGCGGACCTCAAGGGCCTGTACGTGAGCGCCGGCAAGCAGCACGTGGACAACAACATCAACATCGACCACGCGAAGCCACATGGCTACAGCCGGCTGTACTACAAGGGCATTCTGGACGAACAGTCGCGGGCTGTCTTCGGCGGCACGGTGATGGTCCGTCCGGGCGCGGACAAGACTGACGCGCACCAGGAGGACAAGAACCTGATCCTCTCGCACGAGGCGGAAGTCGACAGCAAGCCGGCGCTCGAGATCTACGCGGACGACGTGAAGGCCGGCCACGGCGCGACGGCCGGCGCGATCGCCGATGAGGCGCTCTTCTACATGCAGAGCCGCGGCATCGACCCGGAACGGGCTATGCTTTTCCTGGTACGGGGGTTCGTGAGTGAGATACTGGACTCGGTGACGATCGAACCACTTCGCGAGTGGCTCGAGGAGAGTACGACGCAGGCGCTACCGCGCTTCCGGGACAAGAGATGAGACAGGAGACAAGAGACAGAGTGCTCGACGTTAACGCTATACGGGCGGACTTCCCGATCCTCCAACGGGAGGTCTACGGGAAGCCGCTGGTCTATCTGGACAACGCGGCGACTTCACAGACGCCGCGGCAGGTGATCGACGCGCTCGTTCGCTACTACGAGTCGTACAACGCCAACATCCACCGGGCGGTGCACGCCCTGGGCGAAGAGGCGACGGCGGCCTATGAGGAGGCCCGCGAGAAGGTCGCGCGCTTCATCGGCGCGCCCTCCGCCGAGTCGGTGATCTTTACCCGCAACACGACGGAGGCGATCAACCTCGTCGCGTACGCCTGGGGACGCGCGAACGTGGGCGAGGGCGACGAGATCATCCTCACGCAGATGGAGCACCACTCGAACCTGATCCCGTGGCAGCTGTTGGCGGAGGAGAAGGGCGCGGCGATCCGCTATATCGAAGTCACGCCCGAGGGGACGCTGGAACTCGGTAACCTGAGCGCGCTGTTTAGCCCGCGGACGAAGCTGCTGGCGATGCCGCATGTATCGAACTCGCTGGGGACGATCAACCCGGTGGAGGAGATCATCGCGGAGGCGAGCAGGCGCGGCGTGACGACGCTGATCGACGGCGCGCAGGCGATTCCGCACATGCCCGTGGACGTCCAGGCTGTCGGCGCGGACTTCTACGCCTTCTCGGCGCACAAGATGCTTGGCCCGACAGGCGTCGGCGTGTTGTACGCGCGGCGGGAGCTGCTGGAGGAGATGGCGCCGTTCCTTAGCGGCGGCGAGATGATCCGCAAAGTGACGTTCGAAGGCGCGACCTGGAACGACCTGCCGTGGAAGTTTGAGGCCGGGACGCCGAACATCGCGGACGCGATCGCCTTCGGCTCGGCCATCGACTACCTTGACGCGCTGGGCATGGAGAACGTCCGGCGCCATGAGGTTGAGGTCACGGCGTACGCGCTGGAGCGGCTGCGCGCGATCGACGACGTGACGCTGTACGGTCCGGACGACCCGGAGGGCCGCGGCGGCGTGGTGTCGTTTAACTTCGGCGACCTGCACCCGCACGACGTGGGCACGATCCTGGACCGGCAGGGCGTGGCGATCCGCGCCGGCCACCACTGCACGCAACCGCTGATGCGCTGCCTGGGCGTGACCGGCACGGCGCGCGCGAGCTTCTACGTCTACAACACGCAGGAGGAAGTGGATGTGCTTATGGATGGGCTGAAGGCGGCCCGGGACTTCTTTAGGTAGTGGACAGTGGCCAGTGAACAGTGGTTAGTGGTCAGTGAGTAACGACGAGTACCGGCGGCAGGAATCTGAACTGGATGATCTGTACCGCGAGATCATCATCGACCACTACCGCCACCCGCGGCACAAGGGCCACCTGAGCGCACCGTCGGCCTGCCACGAGGGTGTGAACCCGCTCTGTGGCGACGAGGTGACGGTGGAGGTGGCGCTGGACGGCGAGGCGCTTGGTGAGATCGCGTACTCCGGGTCCGGCTGCTCGATCAGCCAGTCGTCGGCGTCGATGATGACGGAGGCGGTGGCCGGGAAGAGCGTGGCCGAGGCGCGCAGGCTGATCGCCGACTTCACGGCGATGATGCGCGGCGACGAGGGCATCGACCCGGACGCGCTGGGCGATCTGGAAGCGTTGTCCGGCGTGCGCAAGTTTCCGGTGCGCATCAAGTGCGCGACGCTTGCCTGGCACACGCTGGCCGAAGCGCTGGCCGAAGCGTCCGCGGACTAGCGCCGGTCAGGCTGTCCGGTGGATCTGTTGGAAGACCCTGACCCTCGTACGTCCCTATGCGGCATGCGGCGGCGCTCAGGCGTAGGAGAACGATTCGAGGAAGCGGCGTATGGTGGCGGGCGCCGGCGCTTCGGCGAAGAGGATTTCGTTGAGGAGCGCCAGGAGCGGGAGGCGGTCCGTATCTCCGGCAAGCTCCGCGATCGAGCGGCAGGCGGTGACGCCTTCGACCGTGTTCGTGCGGAGGAAGCGCTGCCAGTCGGTTGCCTTGCCCAGATGCTCGCCCAGCGTGCGGTTGCGGCTGTGCGGGCTGAAGCCCGTCGTCAGTAGATCGCCGAGGCCGGCGAGGCCGAAGACGGTCTCGCGCTGACCGCCGAGGCGCGTGGCGATCTCGCACATCTCCTCGATGGCGACGGTGGCGAGGAAGGCCTTGGTGTTGGTGCCGAGCTGGAGGCCGTCGGCGACGCCAAGGGCGATGGCGTAGACGTTCTTGAGTGTGGAGCATAGCTCGAGGCCGGTGACGTCGGGCGTTGCCTGGACCTTGAGGTGGTTGTTCTGGAGGATCGACTGGCAGGCGGCTCGTTCGTCCGCGCCCGGAAGGCCGATGATGACTGCCATGGGCTGGCCGCGCGCCATCTCGATGGCGATTGCGGGGCCGCCCATGCTGCCGACGAAGGGCGCGCAGCCGTCCGGGAGTTCGGCGGCGATCACTTCGCTCATGCGGCGGTGGCTGCCGGCCTCGAGGCCCTTGCCGACGTTGAGCACGAGCTGGCCCGGCTTGATGGCGCCGGCGAGATCGGCGGCGACGGCGCGCACGACCTGAGACGGCACGCTGAGGATGATTAGCCGGGCGTCTTCGACGGCGGCGGACATCTCCCAGACGGCCTCGATGCGGTCGTTCAGGGGGATGTCTTCGAGGTAGCGGGTGTTCAGGTGTTTGTCGCGCACCTCTTCGAGGACGTCGTGCTCGATGCTCCAGAGGCGTACGTGGTGGCCGTTGGCGGCGATGACTTGCGCGAGCGCGGTCCCCATATTGCCGGCACCGAGGACGGCGACTGATTCGCTCATGGGGAAGAGGTTACAGGTGTGAGGCGACAGGTGCCAGTCAGCGCCTGATGCTTAGAAGCGGAACGTCTTGAGGTCTTCGGCGATCAGGGTGTTGGCCAGGCCGTTGACGTTCGGCAGGCCGTTGCGGTGGGTGAGGATCATAGCGGTCTCCGGCGAGAGGCGCTCGCGGATCTTCTTGACGTCGTCGAGGCCCATGTGCTCTGGGCCGCAGCCTTCGGTGTAGGTGCAGTCGACGACGTAGACGTCGGCGCCTTCGCCGAGCTTGATGGCCTCTTCGCAGAACATCGTGTCGCCGGTGTAGGCGACCGTCTTGTCGCCGATCTGGACACGGTAGCCGAAGGCGCCCGGTTCGCCGTTGTCGCGGACGTGATTCATCTGGTAAGCGTGGAACTTGAGTCCTGCGGCCTCTTGCTCTCGCCCGGGCTCGGCGTCGACGTAGACGCGCTTGTAGCCGGCGTCGCGGAGGATGTGTGGGTAGACGCGCTCGGCGAAGTCTTCGAGCCACTCTTCGCAACCGGGCGGGCCGACGATCGTGAGGTCCTTCGTGCGCTCCGTCATGTAGACGTACTCGAGCATGAGGAAGGGGAGGCCGACGAAGTGGTCGCCGTGCTGGTGTGTGATGAAGATGACCTCGATGTCGGGGAGGGACACGCCAAGCTGCTTGAGGTGCGGAAGGAGAGTGGGCGGGGCGTCGAACTGATACTTGCCGTCGACGATGAAGGAGCTCCAGTAGCGGCCGTCAGCGGCGAAGGCGTTGGCGGAGCCGAGGAAAGCGAGTTCCACGGGATTACCCGGCGGTCCTGCGGTGTCGCGTGACGGTGCTCGGACGTCGGGCGTGCGTTGATGGTTCAGTCATATGTGTCTCCCCTTGGGGCGTTATTCTATTGCAGCACGGCGAGAAGGCAAAGCGTTGTGACCTGTATCACAGTGGGCAGTGAACAGTGGGTAGCGGACAGTGGCTAGTGAACAGTGGACGGTGGTGGCCCTGCTTGCTGCGCCCGCGCACAAGAAGAGGGGCCGGCGCGAACGCCGGCCCCTCTTGATTTCGCTTTGCGCGCCGGGTCTAGCGCTTGAGGACGTTGATCGTGCAGGCGGAGCCGAGGCCGATGACGTGGGCCAGGCCCGTCTTGGCGCCCTTCACCTGGCGGTCGCCGGCTTCCTCGCGGAGGTGCCAGACGATCTCGGTGATGTTGGCGACGCCTGTCGCGCCCAGCGGGTGGCCCTTGGAGAGCAGGCCGCCGCTGACGTTGACGGGGATCTTGCCGCCGTTGTAGGTCTCGCCGTCGTCGATCAGCTTGCCCGCTTCGCCTTCGCCGCAGAGGAAGAGGTTCTCGTAGTGGACGAGCTCGGCGGTGGCGAAACAGTCGTGGAGTTCGACCATGTCGAGGTCCTCGGGGCCGATGCCGGCTGTCTCGTACGCTTTCTTCGAGGCGAGCCGCGTGACGGTGTTGATGTCGAACATCGTGGGGTTGCGCTCCTGGTAGGGGTCCGAGGTGAGGATGGAGGCGGCAACCCAGACGGGCTTCGTGGTGAACTTCTTGGCCTTCTCCGCCGACATGATGACGGCGGCGGAGGCGCCGTCGCCGGTGGGGCAGCACATGTAGAGCGTGTTGGGCCAGGCGATGACGCGCGCGTTGAGCACGTCCTCCAGCGGCGTCTCCACCTGGTACTGCGCCATCGGGTTGAGGACGCCGTGCTGGTGATTCTTGACGGCGATCTTGGCGATCTGTTCCTGCGTGGTGCCGTACTTGCGCATGTGCTCGGCGCCGGCCTGGCCGAAGACGCCGGGCATCAGGCCTGTGCCCATGACACCCTCGGTGCTGTAAGCGCGGTCGCCGCCGCCGCCGGCGCCCAGGAGGCCCATCTTGCCCATCTGCTCGCTGCCGACGGCCATTGCGGTGTCGTAAGCGCCGGATGCGACCGCGTAGTAGGCCTCGCGGAAGGCGGTGGAGCCGGTGGCGCAGGCGTTGGAGACGTTGACGACGGGGACGCCGGTGGCGCCGATCTCCTTCATTATGCGCTGGCCGATCATGCCGTTCGCCTGGTAGAGGTTGCCGCTGACGACGATCTCGATGTCGTTGATCGAACAGCCGGCGTCCTTGAGAGCGTTGATGGACGATTCCGCCGCGAGCTGGACGACGTCCTTTTCCGGGTAGCGCCCGAACTTCAGCATGTTGACGCCGACGACTGCTACGTCACGCATTGTGATTTCCTTTCTTCTCCCGTGTACGGATAGGGTGCATCTCGTGTACGAACAGGGCGCAGCAAGCGGTGCCCCTACAGGACCTTGAACTTGGCGGCGACCACGTCGTTGCCTTCGCGGTCCTGCGCCGTGACTTCGGTGAACATCTTGACGCGTTTGCCGAACCAGCTGGCGTCGGGCTTCAGCGGGTCGAGGCCGTAGACGTTGGCCCGCACGGAGACGCCGTCATCGAGGTCGATGATGGCGCCGACGTATGGGACCTCGAGGCCGGGGACCGTCTGGTGGACGACGCTGAAGACGTAGATCTCGCCCTCGTCGCCGAACTTGATCTCGCTGAGCTTGTCCGTCTCGCCGCACTTGCCGCAGGCGAGGCGGGCGCCCAGGAACTTGGCCTTGCAGCTGCCGCACTGCATTCCCCAGAGGTAGGCTGCGTCATCGGGGTACTTCTCGGGGATGCGCAGGAACGGGATGATCGGGTTGGTTTTCTTTTCGGTGGCGGTTTCTTCAGCCAAGGCGGGAACCTCCTTACAAATCGGTTCGTATGTTTGCAGACCTTGACGTGCGCGTCAAGGGTGAGCGCGGCCGGCCGCCCTCTCGTAATCATCGGGAGTGTTGAGGTCGAGGAGCACGGTGGCTGAGTCGAACGGGACCTCGCGCACTTCGGCGGCGTGGCGTTCGATGACGGCGCGCAGGCCCTGCGTCGCTTCGGCGACTTCCCGAAGTTCGGGAAGGAGGGTGCCGGCCAGGACGACGGGATGGCCGCGACGCCCGCCGTGGGCGGGGACGGTGATGCCGGCGGTGTGCTCGGCAAGGAGCCGGCGGGTAACGGCGGCCGGGCGCGGCTGGTCGACGGCGACGACGACGATCGTCTCCGCTCCCTCGGCTGCGGCAGCGCCGGCGCGCAGGGACGAGGCGCGGCCCTCGCGGTAGCTCTCGTTGACGACGCATCGGGCGCCCGCCGCGGTCGCCAGGGGGAGGACATCTTCAGCGCGGTGACCGAGGACGGCGATGACGTCGCCGACGCCGGCTTCACGGAGCTGGGCGATCTGGTACTCGATCAGGGTGGCGCCCTGCCACTGGAGCAGCGGCTTCGGCGAGCCCATGCGCCGGGACTCGCCAGCCGCGAGGAGTATTGCCGCGCTCGCCCCTTCGCTCACCCCTCTTCGGAGAAGAGTTCGTTGAGCTTCATCGCCAGGCCCATGTTGCCGCTGAGCTTGACCTTCTGGGTCGTGATCGCCCAGGCGGCGTTGAGGTCGCCGGTGGTGAGGTCGATCCAGAGCTGCGGCTTCGTCTTGATCTCGATGTCGGATTCGTCGAGGGCGCCGGTCTGGGCTTCGGCCTTGCCGTCGGCGATCTCGATCGCCCACTGGCCGCCGCCGTCGCCTTCCATCGTGAACTGGTAGTTGGCCTGCGTGTCGGCGCCCTTGTTGCTGTTAAAGATGAGCGGCATGTAGTGGAAGATGCGGCTCATGTGATAGTTCACCTGATCCGGCGTGCTGGCCTCGATCCAGTGCGGCAGCTTCTTCTTGGCGACGTGGCGGATCTCCTGGTACTGGGCGGGGAGAAAGAGGTAGCTGGCGAAGAAGAGGTCGCGGATGGTGCCGGGGCGGTCCCATCCGGGGCTGTTCGCCGGCTTGTCGAGATCGCTGTCGCTGAGCGAGTCGAGAACCGCGATGTGCTCTTCGTAGAGGGCGCGCATTCGCTGGAGCAGTTCATCAACAGGGAGGTCGCGCACTTCCTCCATCGTGCTCTTGCGGAAGCCGACGAGGTCGGAGCGTTCTGCGAAGCCGGAGATGTTCGCCGGCTCTCCGGCGAGCGCCTGGCGGGTCAACAGCATCGTCTCTTTCTCCATGGTGGCGACGAGGCTGGCGATGTGCTCTTTCGCGGTCCAGCGGTCTGATGTCCTCCTCTTCAACTCCCTCTCTTCGAGGTTGGAGAAAGCGTCGAAGCAGCGCTCGAGGGCGGCCGCGTAGTATTCGCGAATCTGGTCTTTGGTTGGCGTCATCGGGTGATCCTCCTACTGGTTTGCAGCAGCGGGGCGGCTGCTTTCGTTGCGGCTATAGCTTACCCATTGCGCGGAGCAGGCGCTCCGGTGTGATCGGTACTTCGTCGACGCGTGTGCCGACGGCGTTGTCGATGGCGTTGCCGATGGCGGCGGCGCCGGCGACGATCGACGGCTCGCCGACGATGCGGGCGCCGTACGGGCCTTCCTCAGACGGCACTTCGACGATGATCGTCTCGATCGGCGGCAGGTCGCGCGCGGTTGGCAGGCGGTAGTCGAGCAGGTTTGCGTTGAGCAGGCGGCCGTGCTGGTCGTACTGCATCTCTTCCCAGAGGGCGATGCCGATGCCCTGGCTTGCGCCGCCCTGCATCTGCCCTTCGACGGACAGCGGGTTGATGGCGAAGCCGGCGTCCTGGGCGATGGCGTAACCGTGCAGCGTGACCTGGCCGGTTTCGGGGTCTACTTCGACGTCGGCGGCCTGGGCGCTGAAGCCCGGCGCCATCTTGCGCGCGGTGATGGAGCCGCGGCCGACGATGACAGGGAAGGGCGCGCCGAAGTTGGTGCTGAGCTTGCCGAAGCGCTGGAAGGTCATGGCGCGGTCGGGCGCGCCCTTGACCTGGACCTGGCCGTCGGCGACTTCCATGTCCTCCGGCTCGACTTCGAGGCGCTTCATGGCCAGCTCGAACATCTGCTGCCGCACGTCTTCGGCGGCTTCCTTGACGGCCCGGCCGACCGTGTACACGGTCTTGCTGCCGGCGCTCATGCCGGCGTAGGGGGCGGTTCTGGTGTCGCCGGTCTCGACGTTGACCATGTCGAGCGGCACCTTGAGGACTTCGGCGACGATCTGCTGGAAGGAGGTGTTGCTGCCGGTGATGTCCGCTGAGCCGACGGTGACGTTGAGCGTGCCGTCGGCGTTGAGGCAGACGATGGCGCTGGCCGGTTGCAGGCCGCCGAGCCAGCCGCCGACGGCAAGCCCGACGCCGCGGTTGGGCGTCGCCTCGACTTCGCGGCGGCGCCGCCAGACGTCGCTGTCGGCGATGGCTTCGAGGCATTCGCGGAGGCCGATAGCGGGGTAAGCCTGGCCGTTGGGCATCGGGTCGCCCTCGCCGACGGCGTTCTTGAGACGCACCTCCAGTGGGTCGAGGCCGAGTTCATTTGCCATCATGTCCATTTGCGATTCGATGGCGAAGGTGGCGTTGTGCGCGCCGGGCGCTCGCAGCGCGCCGACGCTGACCTTGTTCGTCAGCACTTCGTAGCCCTTGATGTCGATGTTGTCGCAGCGGTAGTAGCCGCCGATGAGCATGCAGCCGGGCAGCATCGGTGCGCCGGGGAAGGCGCCCGAGTCGTAGATCAGGCGGGACTGGAGCGCGGTGAGTGTGCCGTCGCGCTTCATGCCCGTCTTCAGCTCGATGTGCGCGTACGGCGCCGGCGTCCCGGCGAGCATGTCGTCCTTGCGGCTCATGATGTACTTGACCGGCCGCTGCACGGCGATGGCGAGAGCGGCGACCATCAGCTCTGTGAGGTAGATCTTGCCTCCGAAGCCGCCGCCGACTTCCGTTGCCGTGATGCGGATGCGGCTCTCCGGCAGGCCGAACGCCTGCGCCAGTTCGTCGCGGATGTAGAACGGTGCTTGAGTGCTGGTCCAGACGCGGAGCTCGCCGCTGATGTCGTAGTCGGCGATGGTGGAGTGCGGTTCGATGTAGCTCTGGTGGACCATCGCCGAGCGCCAGGTGCGGTCGATGACGACGTCGGCCTGGGCGAACCCGGCCTCGACGTCGCCACGCGCGAACGGTGCGCTGGAGGCGATGTTCGATGGTTCGCCCTCTTGCTCCGTCTCCTCCGTCTCGACGGAGACGTGGCCGCGCTCCTCAGACCGGTCGACGTCATGGAGCGGCTCGCGCACGAGGGGCGAGTCTTCCTCCATGGCGGCGACGGCGTCGAGCACTGCTGGGAGCGCCTCGAACTCGGCCTCGATCATTTCGACGGCCTGTTCGGCGACGTGCGGGTCCTCGGAAAGGACGGCGGCAACGGGCTGGCCGCGGAAGAGGACTTCCTTGTCCGGGAAGATGAGGCCCTGGCGGTTGCTGTCGTTGCGTTTGTAGTCGGGCAAGTCATCGGCGGTGATGACGGCGTAGACGCCGGGCGCGGCCCGCGCCTTCGCGGTGTCGATTGACTTGATGCGGGCGTGGGCGTGAGGCGCGTAAAGCGCCTTTGCGTGCAGCATGCCGGGAAGCTTCATGTCGTCGGCGTAGACGGTCTTGCCGGTGACCTTGGCCGCGCCTTCGAGGCGGGTGACGCGCCGGCCGACGGCCGTGTGGCCGGCGCCGTCCGTGCCGGTGTCTTCGCGGGCCTTCGTCTCCTGTGCCATCAGGCGCTCCCTCTGATGCGCTCGGCGGCCAGTTCGACCGCTTCGAAGATCTTGGTGTAGCCGGTGCAGCGGCAGAGGTTGCCGGCGAGGCCCTCGCGGATCTGGTCGAGGGTCGGGCTCGGGTTGTCGTTGAGCAGGTTGCGGGCGGCGACGATCATGCCGGGGATGCAGAAGCCGCACTGCAGGCCGCCGGCGTCGATGAAGGCCTGCTGCACCGGGTCGAGGGAGCCGTTGCTCTGCAGGCCCTCGATCGTTGTCACGTCGCGGCCGTTCGCCTGCGGGGCGAGCATGAGGCAGGAGGTGACGATGCGGCCGTCGACGACCATGGTGCAGGCGCCGCAGTCGCCGGTGCCGCAGCCTTCTTTGGGGCCGGTCAGCTGGAGCGCGTCGCGGACGGTCTCGAGGAGCGTCCAGTGCGGCTCGACCGCGACCTCTCGTTCGCGGCCGTTGACGGTGAGGGTGATGAGTTGCCTGGGCATCAGGATGTTCCCTTCGCGCGATTGGCCGCCTGCGCCAGGAGGCGCGCCGTCATCACCTTTACCAGGTGGCGGCGGTACTCGGCGGAGGCGCGGATGTCGGTGATCGGGGAGCAGTCGTCAGTGGCGGCGGCCTCGGCGGCCTTCGCGAACGTTTCGTCGTTGGCCGGCTGGCCTTCGAGGGCGGCCTCGGCGGCCTGCGCGCGCCGCGGAGTCGGGGCCACTGCTCCGAGGGCGACGCGGGCGCGTCCGATCGTGTCGCCGGAGAGCGTGAGCGAGACGCCGACGCCGACGACGGCGATGTCCATCTGCTTGCGTGGTGTGTTCCGCTCGTAGACGGCGCCGGTGCCGGCTGGTGGCACGGGCAGGCGCAGTTCGGCGAGCAGTTCGCCGGATTCGAGGGCGGTTTCGCCGGGGCCGCGGAAGAGTTCGGCGATCGGCAGTGAGCGGCGGCCGTTCGGGCCGGCGATCACGGCTTCGGCTTCGTAGACGAGGAGTGGCGGCGCGCTGTCGGCGGAAGGCGCGGCGTTGCAGACGTTGCCGCCGATCGTCGCCATGTTCATCGTCTGCAGCGAGCCGACTACGCCTGCGCCCTCGGCGAGCGCGGTGTATCGCTCCTGGATCGCCGGGTGGGTGGCGACGTCGCTCATCGTCGCGCCAGAGCCGATGCGCAGGCCGTCTGAGTCGGAGAAGTCGATCGTGCGCAGTTCGGCGACGCGGTCGAGGCTAACTATCGTCTCGGGGTAGGGGAAGCGGGTGGCGCGCTCCTTCATCTGGACGACGAGGTCGGTGCCGCCGGCGAGCGGGCGCGCCGAGCCGCCGGCCTCCTTCAGCAGGCTGATCGCTTCGTCGATGGTCTCCGGTGTCCTGTATTCGAACGTGCGCAAGGCGTCTCCCTCCGTGTTGCGGTGGCTATTCTAGCGCATGCCGGGGGACGGTGGGCGCGGCGAGCAGGGGCGCAGGGGCGCGGCAAGCAGCGCCCCTACGTGTTGTCGCTTGCCGAGAGGCCGGTCAGCGGGCCCGCCGCCGCCTTCGCCTGCACAAGCACTTTGACGCGGCCGAGGCCAGCCGGGTCGATCAGATCGGTGACGGCGCGCCGACGGGCGAAGTACTCTTCCATGTCCGGCCGGTCACCTGTTGGCGGCTGCAGCGCCTCGCCGATGCCGAGTGCGCTCAGGAACTCCGCTTGCGACGTCAGGCCGAGCGTCTGCAGGCCGGCGTCCTCGCCGCTTCGGCGTATCGTCGTGAAATCGACGTGGGTTGTGATGTCCTGGCGGCCGATGCGTGCGTAGGGGTTGGCCGACGGGTTGTGGCGGTAGAAGCAGAGGAGCGTGCCGTCGGTGCGCCAGGC
>JAJCYV010000043.1 GCA_029262695.1 Chloroflexota bacterium
ACCAGAAGGACACCAATGCCCGAATCCGAAACTGCCCTCGGCGATATCCGCGTCCTCGACCTTGCGGGCGAGGCCGGACAGTACTGCACCAAGCTGCTCGCAGACCTGGGCGCCGACGTTATCAAGATCGAGCCACCCGGCGGCGACCCCGTGCGCGCGCTGCCGCCTTACTACCAGGGCAACACCAGGGCCAGCCTCTACTGGCTCAACCTCAACACGAGCAAGCGCAGCGTTACCCTTAACCTCGACGACGCTGGCGGCCGCGATCTGTTCAAGCGCCTCGCCGCCACCGCCGACATCATCGTCGAGAGCTTCCAGCCGGGATACCTGGCCGGCAACGGGCTGGGCTACGACGACCTGGCGGCGATCAAGAGCGACCTCATCCTCACGTCGATCACCGGCTTCGGCCAGGACGGCCCGCACGCGCAGTACAAGGCGCCGGACATCGTCGGCGTCGCCGCCGGCGGCATCATGTGGCTGGCCGGCGAGCCACAGGACCCGCCAAACGTCCCACCCTGGCGACAGGGCTACATCTCCGCCTCCATCATCGGCGCGGCCAGCTCGCTCATCGCCCTCGTTCACCGCGACCAGAGCGGCGAAGGCCAGCACATCGACGTCTCCATGCAGGAGGCGCTCTCGATCGCCCAGGAGACCGCGATGCAAACGTGGGACATGATGGAGGCGCTGCGTTGCCAGGCCGGCTCCCGCGGCATCATCCCGTTCGACGTGCCCGGCATCGGCATCCACGAGTGCAGCGACGGGCACGTCTTCGGCTACCTGGGGACGCCGGGCGGCGCTCCCTGGGCCGAAATGCTGTCCTGGATGGACGAAGAGGGCATGGCGGAGGACCTGACGGAGGAGCCCTACAAGGAGTTCATCGACAACCTGAACCTGCGCTTTCTGACGACTTTCGTGGAGGACCCCGCCGCCATCAGCCAGAAGATCCAGACGATGGCCTACATCGCCGGCATCCTGCGCAAGTTCACAGCGACGAAGACGAAGTGGGAGATGTACGAACAGGGCCAGAAGCGGCGCCTCCTCTGGGGCATCGTCAGCACGCCCAAGGACCTGGCGGAGAACCCACAACTGATGGCGCGCAACTGGCTGACGCCCGTGGAACACCCGGACCTCGAAACGACGCTCGACTACCCGGGCACGCCGTACCGCCTCTCCGAGACGCCGTGGGCGATCCACGCCCGGCCACCGCTCGTCGGTGAGCACAACCGGCAGGTCTTCGGCGAAGAGCTGGGCGTCAGCAAGAGCGATTGGAACGCACTCGAGGCGCAAGGAGCCGTGTGATGGAGGCCAGGACACCCGACGGGGTAACGCTGCGATTCGACGAGGCCGGCGAGGGCGACCCCACCATCGTCTTCGTCCACGGCTGGTGCTGCAGCCGCGACAACTGGCGGCGCCAGGTCGCTCACTTCTCGCGAAGCCACCGCGTGATCGCGCTCGACCAGCGGGGCCACGGCGAGTCCGACAAGCCGGACCAGGACTACACGATCGCCGGCTTCGTGGACGACCTCGCCCGGTTCATCGGCGACCGCGGCCTCGACCGGCCGGTCATCGTCGGCCACAGTATGGGCGGCGCCATCGCCATGAACCTCGCTCGCAAGCACCCTCACATCGCGCGCGGGATCGTCATGGTGGACACGCCTTCCAGGCCCCTTCCGGCGCAGTTCCAGCCTGTCATGCAGAGCACACTGGCAGCCCTGCAGTCGCCGGCCTACAAGAGCGTCGCTGAGGGATTCGTCCGGATGTTCATGTTTGACGGCAACTCACCGCCTGATCTCGTCGACGAGCTGATCTCGGCTATGTCCGAAGCACCGCAGCGGCTGATGCACACCGCTCTCACGGACCTGCTGGGCCCCCACACGATGGAGCCCGGGCCGATCCCGGTCCCTGCGCTCTACATCCTCGCCGGCTCCGACGACGACGCCGAGGGCGAGCTGGCCGAACGTTACCCTGGCCTCGAAGTCGCCGCCGTCGAATGCGCACACTTCATCCAGCTCGAAAGACCGGACGAGACGAACGCGCTCGTCGAAGGCCTGATCGCCCGGGTGGCCGAAGGAGCGCCCGCGTGAAAGCTGCGCTGGACGGCCTCAAGGTCGCCGACTTCTCGTGGTTCGGCGCCGGGCCGATCTGCGCGAGGCACATGGCGACTTACGGCGCCACTGTCGTGCGAGTAGAGTCGGAGACGCGCATCGACTCGCTGCGCACCGTCGCGCCGTTCGCCAGGGACAAGACCGGCTACAACGTCAGCGGTTACTTCAACAACTTCAACTCGGACAAGCTGGGCATCACCCTCAACCTCAACGCGCCCGAGGGCCTGGGCATCGCTCGCAAGCTGGTCGAATGGGCCGACGTCTTTCTCACGAACATCACGCCGCGAGTGATTGAGCGCTGGGGCCTGACGTACGAGATGATCTCCGAGTGGAACCCGCAGATCATCGCCGCATACCAGCCGATGCAGGGGTACGACGGCCCGCACCGCGACTTCCTGGGCTTCGGCGCCGTCCTCACGCCGATCACCGGCTACAGCCACATGAGCGGCTTCCCGGAGCGGCTACCGGTCGGCCTCGGAACGAACTACCCGGACTACGTTATCAACCCCGGACACACACTCGTCGCCATCATGGCCGCGCTGCACTACCGCCACCGCACCGGGAAGGGCCAGCGCATCGAGTGCGCCCAACTGGAGTCCTCCGTTAGCCCGCTGGCGCCGGCGATCTTCGACTACACGGCGAACGGCGTCGAGCAGAACCGCGCCGGAAATCACCTACCGCTGGCCGCGCCGCACAACGCCTTCAAGTGCGCGCCGCTGAGCAACGGCGGCCGCCCGATGGACCAGCGCTGGGTCGCAATCGCCTGCTTCAACGACGACGAATGGGAAGCCCTGGCCGCAACGATCGGCGACCCCGTGAGCGACGCGAAGTTCGCCACGCACGAAGGGCGCAAGGAGAACGAGGCCGAACTCGACGCCGCGATCAACGCCTGGACCGCGGACAAGGACGCGTTCGCCGTCATGGAGGACCTGCAGTCGCGCGGCGTTCCGGCGCACGTCGTCGAGAGCGCGCGCGAGATGCTCGATTTCGACGAGCACCTCAAGGCACGCGGCTACTACGCCTACCTCGACCACCCGGAGACCGGCCGCTCAGCGTACGACGGCCCGCCCGCGAAGCTTTCGAAGACGCCCGGCGAGCTGCGCTCGCCGGCGCCGCTCCTCGGCCAGCACACGGAGCAGGTGTGCAAGGAGATCCTCGGCCTCGGCGACGACGAGATCGCGGACCTGATGGTCGCCGGCGCGCTGATCTAGCGAGCGCGCCGCAACCGAAGTACGTTAGCCCCGGATTCACCCCACTGAACGCGACTGGCGATAGCGAGGTAGAGATGACTGAACAACTGAACGGGACCGTCGCGCTGGTGACAGGCGCCAGCAGCGGCATCGGCCACGCGACAGCACGGGCGCTGGCGGCCCACGGCGCGGCCGTCGCGCTGGTCGCCCGGCGCAAGGACCGACTGGACGGACTGGCCGATGCGATCGCGAAAGACGGCGGGCGGGCGCTCGCCATCGAGGCCGACATCACGGACAGGGCCCAGGCCCAGGGCGCCGTCGAAAGGACGGTGAGTCAGCTGGGACGGCTGGACACCGTCGTCAACAACGCCGGCGTGATGCTCCTCGGCCCGGCGGAAAGCGCTCCGATCGAAGAGTGGGAGCGCATGGTGTCGCTCAACGTCACCGGCCTGCTCTACGTCGCGCACGCCGCGCTGCCGCACCTGCTGAAGGCGGCGGAGCAAGAGCCCCGCCAGGTCGCCGACCTCGTGAACATCAGCTCGGTGGCCGGTCGCATCGCTCGCGGCGGCTCTGGCGTGTACAACCTGACGAAGTTCGGTGTCACCGCCTTCACGGAGGCGCTGCGACAGGAGGTCGCTGGCCGCCACGTGAGGCTCTCGGTCGTCGAGCCGGGCGCTGTGGCGACGGAGCTGATCACGCACGTCCGCCAGGAAGTGCTAATGGAGCTTGCAAAGCGCTTTGGGAAGATGGACCCCCTGCTCTCGGAGGACATCGCCGACGCGGTCGCCTACATCGTCACGCGCCCGCGCCGCGTCGCCGTCAACGAGATGCTCGTCCGCCCGACGAACCAGGAGATGTAGCGCCGCGAGCGGCTACCGCACTATCGCTGGTGGTAAGCCGGCGCTTCCACCTGATCGTCGTCTGCTGACACCTACGACTGGCCCGGCATGCCACCCTTCGAGTTGCGCCGCGGCGCAGGTCTTGGCGGATCCCGTGAGCTCCGAGCACTCAATTCTTGCGCACCACGGTGAGAAGCCCTAAGCTCCCTTCGGGGTTCACCGCCAGCAACTCCGCGAGTGTGCCGACCAACACGGGTCGGCCAAGCCTAGAAATCGCACTGTCCGATCGGCCAGCACGGCCGGCCCCGCGATCGGAAACGCCACGGGCTAACGCCCGGCCTTTGGATTGGAATTCTAGATCAGCTTGTAACCCGCTCTTGACCTGCGTGGCGCTGACGACCACAAGCGCGAGAGAGCAGCTGACTTGCAGCTGACGACTCATCGCCAACCGGAAGAGGAGCTAGCATGAAATGTCTAATTCTGGCCGCTGGCGATGGTGGGCGGCTCGCCGAGAAATGCGACTCGAAACCGCTTGTCCAGATCGCTGGGATGCCGCTAATCGAGCACACCATTGCTACCGCGCAACAGGCCGGCGTCACCGATTTCTACGTGGTAACCGGGCATGCCGCTGACCAAGTCGAGGCCTTCCTGTCGGAGCTGAGCCATCGCAGGCGCGTGAGCATCACCCCAATTAGGAACCCGGAGTGGGAGTTGGGTAATGGGCTTTCTCTGCTCGCGGGCCGTAGGCGGCTTGATGAACCCTTTCTCTTGCTTATGGCCGACCACGTCCTTGACCGGGCGATCCTTGACCGGCTTCTCGCTCAGCCACTGAACGACGGGGAGGTGATTCTGGCCGCCGACTTCGGGGTCGATGAGAACCAACTGGTTGACCTCGACGACGTGACGAAGGTCCTGGCCAACGATCAGCAACTCGTCGAAATCGGGAAGCAGCTGAGCACGTATAGCGCGTTCGACACCGGGGCCTTTCTCTGCTCGCCGCACATCTTCGGCACCGTCGAAGAAAGCGTGAAGGCTGGGGACCGCTCTGTTTCCGGTGCGATCCGCCGCCTGGCCGTGAAGGGAAAGGCGAAGGTGATCGACGTCCGGGGCCATTACTGGCTTGACGTCGATACGCCGCAAGACCTCCGGAATGCGGAGAGGCTCCTGTTTCAGAATCTTTCGAAGCCTGCAGACGGCTTCATCTCCCGCACCATCAACCGGAGGATCTCCACGGCAATCTTCACGCCGCTGTTGCTGAAGCTATCGCGGCGAATGACAGCGAACCTGGTGTCGCTTCTTGCTTTCTTTGTCAGCTTCGTAGCCAGCCTGACCTTCTTCCTCGGCCTTCCCATTGTGGGCGGGATCGTGATTCAGCTGGCTAGCATTCTGGACGGGAGTGACGGCGAGGTTGCGCGGTTGAAGAAGCTGCAATCCCCCTTCGGGAACTTCTTTGATGCGGTGCTCGATCGCTACTCGGACGGTTTCATATTGTTCGGAATGTTCTACTACATGCTGACGGCGTCCGCCATCGGTAACCTATTGGGCCCATCCTCCACCACCCTCATAGTCGGCACGTCGATGCTGGCACTGCTCGGAACGCTGATGGTCAGCTATACTTCCGCGAAATCGGTCGCGGATTTCGGCTACCGGTACGGCGGCCAGTGGACTGCGGCCGGAAGGGGTCGGGATCTGAGGATGTTCGTGCTCGCCCTCGGGGGAGTAGGAACACTGATTCATCCGATATCCGTCTTCGTGGCGGTGCTCGCTGTCGCGCTGCTCACGAGTGGCATTGTCTTGTGGCGCCTGTGGACCTCCTGGAACTACGCCAATGGCCGGAGCCCGCTGGTGGGTGCCAGCCCGAAAGCGGTGATCTTCGACTTCGATGGAACCATCGCGGACACGATGCCGTTTCTATCGGGCCTGGCCGTCGGTCTGCTCACCAAGAACTACGAGATGTCCGGGGCAGAGGCACGGCGGAGGTATCTCGAGACAACCGGGATGGACTTCCGCAGCCAGCTCGAGGAGATCTTTCCAGAACACCAAAGGAACGGCGCAGTGGCCGCCACCATGGAATTGGGCAAGAGCGGGCGTATTCTTGAGCATCCGCTGTTCGAGGAGGTCGTCCCTGTCCTGAGGTCTTTCGAAGATAGGGGTGTCAGACGGTTCGTCTGTAGCAGCACGGAGGAGACGATCGTCCGGCAGTACACGGAGAAAGCCGGAATCGATGACCTGCTCGACGGGTGCTTCGGCTACAGGCCAGGCTTTGCCAAGGGCCAGCAGATCGAGTTTATTCTGCGCCACTACAACCTCCGTCCTGATGAGGTCATCTTCGTCGGCGACTCGCTGATGGACTACGAGTTCGTGAGGGGCAAGGGCGTTCGATTCATCGGACTGCGCCGCCTCTTCGAAGAGCATGACTTTCGAGACCGGGGGCTGTTCAGCGTAAAGGATCTGACCGAGCTGGCGAGTGTGTGGCGCCGATCAGAAGGCGTCATCCACTTCCCCAAGGTTTTGCCTGAAACCGGCAGCGGCGGATAACTCCTCGTCCGCACGTGTCGTTGGCCGTCCGTCAGGTGACGAGCAACATCGCAGGTATCTTCGGGCTGGACGACCTCGAGATCAACGCTGTGGCTGATGGTAAGCTGGCGCCACCCTTCCTTGGAGGTATCGTCCCTGCTCTCCACCTTGAACCAGCAGCCTCTGCCCCCCACCCCTTCCCTTGCCGGGCCTCCGCGCTTCCCCATACACTTACGCACGAATCGCCCTGACCGCTAACCACTGTCCACTGCCCACTACACAGAAGGAGTCCCCACATGGCCCTCGTTGACGGCGGCGACCTCGTCGCCCGCGCCATCAAGCAGGAAGGCGTCGACACGATCTTCACGCTCTGCGGCGGCCACGTGCAGGCGATCTACAACTCCTGCCTCGACGAGCAGATCAAGGTCATCGACGTCCGCCACGAGCAGGTCGCCGGCCACGCCGCCGAAGGCTGGTCGCGCGCCACGCGAAAGTGCGGCGTCGCCGTCGTCACCGCCGGACCCGGCGTCACCGACTGCGTCACCGCCATCGCCAACGCCTGGCACAACAAGTCGCCGATGCTCATCATCGGCGGCCGCAGCCCGCTCGCCCGCTTCGAGATGGGCGCGCTGCAGGACATGGACCACACGGAAGTCCTGCGCCCCATCACCAAGTTCGCCAAGTGCGTCCACCAGACCGAGCGCATTCCAGAGTACATCGCGATGGCCTTCCGCGCGGCGATGACCGGCCGCCCCGGCCCCGCCTTCCTCGAAATCCCCACCGACGTCCTCTTCCGCAAGGTCGAGGAGTCCGACGTGACGTTCCCCGAGAGCTACCGCCCGCCGGGCCGCGTCTACCCTGACACGAACGTCCTCGCGCAGGCGACCGAGACGCTGCGCAACGCCGAGCGCCCGCTGATCATGGCCGGTTCCGCGATCTACTGGAGCGAGGCGCACCAGGAGCTGCGCCAGCTCGCCGAAGCGCTGCAGGCGCCCGTCTACCTGAACGCGATGGGCCGCGGCTCGATGCCGCAGGACGACCCGCTCTTCTACAGCCGCAGCCGCCGCAACGCGCTCGGCCAGGCCGACGCGATCCTTGTCGTCGGCACGCCGATGGACTTCCGGCTCTCCTACGGCAAGCGCTTCAACCCCGAGGCGAAGATCATCCAGGTCGATACCGACCCGACGGAACTCGGCCGCAACCACGACGTCGACATCCCGATCGAGTCCGACGCCCGCGCCTTCCTCGATGCGGCGGCCGCCGACCTCGCCGGCTCCAAGCCCGACCACTCCGAATGGCTCGCCGGGCTGCGCGAGCAAGAGAACAAGTCGCGCGCGCAGATGGAAGAGTGGATGGCCAGCGACCGCGAGCCGATCCACCCGTTCCGCCTCTGCGCCGACATCGCCAGCTTCGTCGACCAGGACACGATCGTCGTCGGCGACGGCGGCGACATCGTCTCGCACGCGTCGAAGATCCTGCCGGTCAACCTGCCGGGCCAGTGGTACGACCCGGGCCCGTTCGGCACGCTGGGCGTCGGCACCGGCTTCTGCATGGCGATCAACTCCGTCTATCCGGACAAGCGCATCATCATGGTCAACGGCGACGGGGCATTCGGGCTCAACGGCTTCGACTTCGACACCTTCGTCCGCTTCGGCATCCCGGTCGTCTCCGTCGTCGGCAACGACCGCCAGTGGGGCCAGATCACGGTCGGCCAGCGGGCGATGTACGGGAAGGACCGCGTGGTGGCGAGCCTGCTGGGCGACGACTGCCGCTACGACAAGATCGTCGAAGGCATGGGCGGCCACGGGGAGTTCGTCACGAAGCCCGAGGAGATCCGCCCGGCGATCCAGCGCGCGCTGGACAGCGGTAAGCCAGCCTGCGTGAACGTGATCATGGACCAGGAGCCACCCGGCATCATGGGTGGCTACGAGTTCATGTAGATAGCGCCGCCTCATTACGCCCATTGCTTGACGACAATGAGCATCGGGTTCACACTCGATACGCGGGCAGCAGAGGTCGCCTGATAGGGTAACCCCCCTTCCAGACGCTCAAACGCTGTCCGCTTCGCGTTCCGCCACTCCACGCCCGCTGATATGCTGGGCGCACTGTGGAGAGAGGCGACGACGATCCCGTAGCTCTATCACAGCGGGACGCGCCCCCCGCGGGGCTTCTCTCACCTGGCAGGCGACTCCTTACGATCGGCCTCACCCTCGCCGTCACGATGATCGGGTTCGAGGCGCTGGCGGTGGCGACAGCCATGCCCGTCGTCGAGGATGACCTCGGCGGTCTCCAGCTATACGGGCTCGTGTTCAGCGGATTCATGGTGGCGAACCTCGTAGGCGCAGCGTATGCGGGGCTCCAGGCGGATCGTCGCGAACCGGCAGTGCCGTTCGCCGCCGGGCTCGGACTCTTCGGCGCCGGCCTTGTCCTGGGCGGCCTGGCGCCTTCAATGGAGGTCCTCGTCGCGGGCCGCTGCGTGCAGGGGCTGGGCTCAGGCATCATCGTCACACTCGCCTACGTCGGCATCGCGCGCGGCTACAGTGAGGCGCTGCGACCGCGCATGTTCGCGGTGCTTTCGTCCGCCTGGGTCGTTCCGGGAATGCTCGGCCCGGCGCTCGCCGGCGTTGTCGCCGATCACCTCACGTGGCGTCTCGTGTTCCTCGGCCTCGTGCCGCTGCTGCCGCTGGCCGGCGTTCTGACGCTTCCGGCGATGCGTGGCCTGGCGCCGGGGAACGACGTCAGGCCCGGCGGCAACCGCCTGTTCCACTCGGTTCTGCTGGCCGCCGGGGCGGGCCTCGTCCTCGCGGCCTCGACTCAGAGCGAGGCGATCATTATCGTTCCGCTGGTAGCGGTCGGGTTCGTGGTCGCCGTACTGGCGCTGCGCGCGCTACTCCCCGCCGGAACGTTCACAGCGGCGCACGGGCTGCCGGCCGCGGTCGCCGTAATGGCCATCAGCAGCGCGGCGTTCTTCGGCGCCGAAGCGTTCCTGCCATTTGCTCTCACCGACGTCCGCGGCCAGTCGCCGACGATCGCCGGCCTGACTCTTACGGCGGCCACGCTAAGCTGGACGGCCGGCGCCTGGATACAGGCTCATCGCGCGCAGGTCTGGCCGCGCCGCTCGATGGTAATCACCGGGATTCTCTTCGTCATTGCCGGCATCGCCATCTCCGGATCGGTCTCAGCGAACGAAGTGCCCGTCATGATGGCCGCCATCGGCTGGGCCGTCGGCGGCCTCGGCATGGGACTCACCTACTCCGCCGTCTCGCTCACGATTCTGTCTGAGGCGCCAGAGGACCAGACTGGATATGCCTCCTCCTCTCTTCATCTCGCGAACGTTCTCGGCGTCGCCTTTGGTGCGGGCGTAGCGGGCGCCATCGTTGGCGCCGGTGACGCGGCTGACTGGAGCACCGGAACGAGCACCGGCACGGCGTTCGCCGTCATGGTCGGGCTCGCGGTCGTCGCCTCCGTCGCCGCGATGCGGCTGCCGGGCCGCCCGTTCACCGCGACGGCTGCCTGACGACTCGGCTCAGGCGCGGCGGCCCCCGTTGGCGCACACGTCCCGGGCAGATTCAAGCGCCCCGGTCGTGCGACCGGGGCGCTTTCGTTTCGCGGTTCGTTTCGCGCTAGTTCTCGAGGAACTGGCGCAGCAGCGGGTTCATGCGCTCCTTGCGGTCACCGAGGCCGGCGACGTTCAGGCGGTGCATGTACTCGTTGACGCGCTTGCGCTGCACGCCCATGGAGAGCTGCAGCCCCTTGTCGAAGTTCTTGAGGCCGCCGCCCATGAGGATGGACAGCGCCTCGAACAGCGCGAAGTTCGCGCCGTCTGAGTCCATCGGGTCGGGCATCAGCGTCGACTCCACCTTGTCCAGGTAGTGATGGATCTCTTCGCGGCGGTGCGGCTCAGCCTCCATCACGTACTTGAGGTGGAGGACGCCGAAGCCCAGGTGGCGCGACTCGTCCTGGCCGCAGAGCCGGAAGATCTTCTTCTCCGCCTCGTTCTGGCCGATGTACTCGCCCATGCGGAACATCGACTGAATGAAACCCTCCGCCGCGACGTGCATGATCGCCGACATCTCGGTGAAGTCCTTCGCCTCGATGATCACGCGCAGCCCGTCCTGCGGCAGGGATGAGAGCAGGCCGCCGCCGTTGGCGAAGGCGCGCTTGCGGAAGACGTCCAAGTGGCGGGCCTCGTCCATGATCTGACTGAGGAGGAAGAGCTTGACTTCGTGGTGCTCGCTGTTGAGCGAGGGCAGCCACTGCGCCGGCGTGTCGCCGGCGATGAACTCCACCTCGGTGAGGAAGGTGCAGAGCTGGCACATCGCGCGCTCGATGTCGTCGGGAAGGCCCTCAATGCCCTCCCAGGGGATGTCGGTCGCCGATGACCACTGGCGCTGCACGGCCTCTTCGTAGAGCAGCCGCGAGTTCTCGCTGTAGACGTCCGCCTTGCCAACGTAGCCTCCCGGCACGCGCGGTGCGTCCGGCCGCGGCACGGAGCCGCGCACGCGGATGGAGCGGTTGTCGGACTGCTCCGGCACTTCGCCGACTTCGCCGATCTCGATCTCGTCGAGCGTGAGGCCGCGCTTGCCCGGCTTGGCCCGCATGCCCCACGGGTGACCGTTCTCGTCCAGGTTGAGCCAGCTAAGGTCTACCCTGGGCGGGTCTGCCGATTCGGTCCGCAGCTTTTCCAGAGTGTCGGCGTCGATGGCCATGATTTCTTCCTCTCCTTGGAGCCTTCCACAGGCCTCGCGAGGTTACTTAGCCGCTGCTAAGTAATACGACTTTTCTAGCATGGAATCGCGCCACCTGTCAACGCGCCGACGTGTCGCCGGTCACTAAAACAAGGGGGCAAAACCTTACACTCCGCCCCCTATTCCCCTACGCCCTCTCTGCTAGACTGATGCTGATGCGCGAGCGAGACGACAAGCTGGGCGGCGACGTTCAGGCCCCGACCAGCGGCGACTACAGCGTCGACAACTTTCCGGACTGGGACAACCCCGAGGACGAGGAAGGGGAGCCGGAGGGCTACTACGACGACGAAGTGGATGAAGACGGCGGCTACATTCCCGGCCCGGACGACCCTGACTATGATCTGTCGGAGGCGGCCGGCTACGCTGGCTACGAGCCGCCGAGACGCCGCGGACTCGTGCCCCAGTGGGTCATCGTCGTCTTCTCGATCGTGCTCATCCTGTCGATCCTCGTGCCGCTCTTGCTCCGGACCTAAGCCGGCGGCGCCGGGGCCGCCTTCGCGCCCGTCTTGCCTTCTTCGAGCTCGACTTCGATGAACGGGTTGCCGTAGCGGTCACGCAGGACGTCGGCGGCCTTCACCAGCCCGTGCTTGAGGTCCTTATCGCCTTCCCAGTACGAGATCGTCTGGCCGACGAGCGTCGGGGCCAGGACTTTCATCCCCTTCTCGTCCATCGCGAAGCGCAGTTCCTTGCTGATCGCCATTGCAGAATCATCTTACCGGACGGCCCGCTTACCAGCACGGCCGCTTGACCGCCCGCGGCCTGCTCGCCATGATGTGCGGCGTGAACGCGGGCAAGCCACTCCTCGACCAGATCGTCGTCGTCACCGGCGCCAGCCGCGGCATCGGCCGCGCGATCGCCGTCGACTTCGCCAAGGCCGGCGCCGACGTCGTCGTCTCCGCTCGCACCACGGAAGCCGCGCCCGCCGCGCTGCCGGGAACCATCGACGAGACGGCGCGCCTCGTCGAAGCCGAGGGCCGGCGCGCGCTTGCGGTCGCCTGCGACGTCTCGAAGGAAGATCAGGTGGCGGCGCTGGCCGAGAAGACGCTGGCCGAGTTCGGCCGCTGCGACGTGCTCATCAACAACGCGGGCATCAGCTCGCCCGCGTTGTTCCACGAGATATCGCTGAAGCGCTGGGACCTCGTGATGAACGTCAACCTGCGCGGCCCGGTGATGTGCATGCAGGCGTTCCTGCCGGCGATGATGCAGCGGAAGTCCGGCGCCATCATCAACGTCTCCTCGATGCTCGCGGAGGCCGTCTACCCGGGCATGGTCGCTTACTCCGTCTCCAAGATCGCGCTGGAGAAGCTCACGGAGTACACGGGCATGGAGCTAAGGGAGCACGGCATCGCCGTCAACGCCCTGCGCATCGAGCTGATGATCGCCTCCGAGGGCTGGCTCCACCGCAACCCCGGCGCCGACCTTTCGCAGTGGGAGAAGCCAGAGGCGGCCTCCGAGGCCTCGCTCTGGATGGCGACGCAGCCGCGCGACTGGACCGCCAACGTCGTCACGATCGGCGATGTGCGCGAGAAGCTCGCCGGGCGCTAGCCGTCCGGCCAGATGCGGCGGAACGCATACCACTGGGCCGGGTAGCGCCGCACGAAGCCCTCGAACGTCCGCGCCAGCTCCTGCGTCAGCCGCGCGATGTCGTCGGCCGCCGGCAGATCACGGTCAGGCAGGAGCGGCGGACAGACGTACGCCTTGAAGAGCCCGGCCGGCCGCCGCACCGCCAGTCCGAAGACGAGCGGAGCGCCGGTCAACCGCGCCAGCCGCGCCGGACCCTCCGGAAAGAGCGTCGGCCGGCCAAAGAACTCGACCGGAATTGAGCCCGCGCGCTCAATTCCCGCATCGATGATCATCGCCACCATACCGCGCCGCCGAAGTGTACGGATGAGGCCAAGGCCGGCGCCGTCGGCGGAGGTCAGCGTTATCCCCATCGCCTGCCGCGTGCGCACGATCCAGTCCATCATCCAGCCCGCAGGCAGCGCTTCCGTGACAGCGCGTATCCGGTAGCCGCGCAGGACTCCCAGTGACGCCGCAACCTCGGTGCTGCCCATGTGCCCGCTGACGAAGACGATGCCGCGGCCGTGATCCGCCGCGGCCGCGAAATTCTCCTCACCTTCGACTTCCACCCGGCCGAGCACCGTCTCCGTGTCCCAGCTCTGCAGGTGGATCATCTCCGCGATGTAGCGGCCGAAGTGGCGGAAGCAGGCCCGGACGAGCCGCTCCACCCGCGGGTCGTCCGGCGGCAGACCCGTAACGTGCGCGAAGTTCTTCGCCGCGTAACGCCGCTTCGACGGCCAGAGCGCGTGCACGGCGTCGGCCGGCGGGATCGCCAGCGCCTGCGCGAACTCAAGCGGGAAGAGGCCGGCGCCGCGGCGGTTGAGCTGATACAGGAAGCGGCCGGCAAACGAGTCGGAGGGACGGAGGATGGTCAACGGATCTAGGCGGTGCCGAGGAACGATTCGTTGAACTGCCGTGACGTCTCCTCCGGCATGCGCAGGAAGAGTCCGTTCGCCTCGGCCAGCACCTCTCCAGACGCCGTCTCGATGCGCGCCTCGGCCTCGAGGCGGCGGCCGCGGTCGCGGACGACCTGCGCCGTCACCGTGACCTCTTCGTCCAGCGGCAAGGGGCGCCGGTAGCGCACCTCCATGCGCGCCGTCATCGCCCAGGCGCCGGCAGCGTACATCGCCCAGCCCATCGCCTCGTCCAGCGCCGCCGCCGCGATGCCGCCGTGCGCCACCCCGGGAAAGCCCTGGTGCTCCTTGCGCGGCAGGAAGCGACCGCGGACCAGCTTGCCTTCGGCTTCGAATTCGATGTGCAGGCCCTCCGGGTTGCTGTCGCCGCAGCCGTAGCACCAACGGCGCGGGCTGTCTTCGGCTTCTTGCATCCGCTACGAGGTCCCGTTATCGGCCCGCTTGAACGCGGCGACGCCGTTCTGCCCGCCAAAACCGAAGCCGTTGACCAGCGCCACCCGCGTGTCCATCCTCCGCGACTCTAGCGGCACGTAGTCAAGGTCGCACTCCGGGTCGGGCGTCTCAAGGTTCAGCGTCGGCGGCACGATGCCCCGGTCGATCGCCAGCACGGCCGCCAGGCCCGAAACGGCCCCCGCCGCGCCGAGTTGGTGTCCGACCATCGACTTTGGCCCCGTCACCGCGACCTTGTACGCGTGTTCGCCGAGCGCGCGCTTGATCGCCGTCGTCTCGGCGGCGTCGTTGAGCGGCGTGCCCGTGCCGTGCGCAACGATCACGTCGACCTCTTCAGGGGCGAGCCCGGAGCGCTCGAGAGCCTTCGTTATCGCCCGGCCCGAGGACTCGCCCGACGGGTCCGGTGCGGTGATGTGGAAGGCGTCGGACGTGACCGCACCGCCCGCAAGCTCGGCGTAGACGCGCGCGCCGCGGGCCTGAGCGTGGTCGGCGGACTCGATTACGAACGCCGCTGCTCCCTCACCGTAGACGAAGCCGTCGCGCTCCTTGTCGAACGGGCGGCAGGCCCGCTCCGGCTCGTCGTTTCGCGTCGAAAGCGCGCGCATGTTGCCCATCGCCGCCAGCGAGATCGGAATGATATTGGCCTCCGAACCACCAGCGATCACGACGTCCGCCTCGCCGAGGTCGATCAGCCGCTTCGCCTCGACGAACGCGAAGACGCCAGCGGCACAGGCCGCCACAGAGGTAATCGTCGGGCCACGCACGCCCAGGTTGATCGCCACCTGGCACGACGCCATGTTCGGCGCGTATGCCGGGACAGTGAACGGCCCGACGCGGTTGGCGCCCTTCTCCAGATAGGTCTTCTCGCCGTCAGCGATGACGTCGACGCCGCCGCCGCCGGTGTTCATCACGATCGCGATATCATCGCGGTTGTCGTCGGTGATCGCCAGCTCGGCGTCCTCGACTGCCTGCCTGGCCGCGGCCACGGCGAACTGCGAGAAGCGGGCCGCGCGGCGGGCGGACTTCGCCTCCATCCACCTGGTCGGGTCCCAGTCCTTGACCTCGGCGGCGATCTGGCACTCCAGGTCGCCGGGGTCGAACAGCGTGATCCGGCGCACGCCCGATTCGCCCGCCGTCAGCGCCGTCCAGAACTCTTCGACGCCCTGGCCGATCGGCGTCACGCAGCCGAGGCCGGTGACGACGGCGCGTGTCATCCCGCCGACTCGCAAGTCTCGAGGCCCGGGACGTTGTCGATTCGCCAGGACCTGTCCTTCTCACGCACGAAAGTCCACTCCTCCGACTGGCGATCGCTGCGGTAGATCAAGATCACAGTGCCCGTGGCATTGTCCTCATCCTGGAACGTTACGTCCTTGATCTGCTGCCAGCCGGTCGGCTGCTCGTGCGCGGCCAGCGCCGCCGTCACTTGTTCCTTGCTGCAGACGTCGGTGACGTTCGCGGCGAGGTAGTCGTAGAGGCCCTCCGCGCCGGCGTCTGAATAAGCGTACGTCGCCAGCTCAGAGACGCCGCCGATCTGGCCGACGCGCGGGTCGGAGTCATCATCGTCGCCGCAGGCCGCAATGAACAGCAGTCCGCCAGCCATTAGCACGGGCAACGCGGCAAACCGCCATGCCCCTCTCAGGTCGATCATCGGCTCACCTCTGCCTCTCCAGATACCAGCACCTCATCGCCTTCGTTCCGGCATTCGACCTCGCAGATGGTCTTGCCGCTCTCAATGCGCTTCACCGTGCCGGAAGCGGTCAGCGTGTCGCCGGGCCGCGCCGGCGCCCGGAAGCGCACTTTCAGCCGCCCGCTGGCCAGCCAGTCTTCGCCAAACGCCGCCGTCAGCACCTCGGAGACGTAAGCGAGGACGAGCATCCCGTGCGCGATCGTGCCGCCGAACTGCGTGCCGGCGGCAAAAGCCGGATCGGTGTGCAGCGGGTTACCGTCGCCGCCGGCCAGCGAATAGGCGTTGATCTTCTCCTGCGTGATCGTCTTCGTCACCTTTGGCAGCGCGGCACCGGCCGCCAGTGACATGCTCTGCTGCGTCAAGCGGCCGCCGCCTCCGCCAGCGGGAACGAAATCGTCGCCCGCCCTGTCATCACTGCCTCCCCGCCGCGCGCGACAGCCAGCTCGACGCCCATAAGGGCCCAGCCGGCGCGTTCGCCACGGGATGCGATCCGGGCGGCCACGGTCAGCGCCTCGCCGCGACGCACCGGCGCGGTGAACCCCAGCTCCTGGCCGGCATGCAGCGTCCCCGGCGGCAGGCTCGCGTGCTCCAGCAGAGCACGGATCGCCAGCGCCGCGACCGCCATCGGCGGCACGAACGCGCCGTCCAGCGCGCCGGTCGCCTCGTCCTCGACGGAAGCGACGTAGGCGTCCACCCACTCGTCGCCGAGGTCGAAGGACACCGGCGGAAAGTCGTAGCCCTTCTCCAGGGCGGCAAGCGTCGTCATGCCGGCTGGCTCGGCCCGGAGAAGCGCGTCATATCGATCGCCCGTCGTTCATGCTTTCCCTCGCCGATCTTCGCTCCCGTCTCGTTGTACGCCTCCACGGCGAAGACGGCTTTGCGTTCGTCGGACTCGATCGTCCTCGCCTTGACCGTAACCTTCATGCCGATGGGTGTCGGCGCCGAGTGCTTGACCTCGACCTTGTAGCCGACGGAGTTCTCGCCTGTGCCCAGATACGGGATCATCATCTTCAGGCAGAGTTGCTCGAAGTGACCGACCATCGTCGGCGTCGAGTACATCGGCATCGGCAGGTGACGGACACCCATCTCAGGCGTCGTCTCAATGACCATTTCGTCGCTGGTTCCATCCGGGATCGGCTTCATCTGACGGGAAGACCTCCTCTGAGACGGTGGGGAATCAGACCAAGTATATGCGACCGCGACCCACCAGCCGCAAGCCTTTCCGCCGCCGGTGCTACCATCATTGCGGAGCTCATTTCGTGCCGAAAATCAGGATCCTCCCACTTGACCGCGAGATCGACGCGCTGGCCGGCCAGACGATCATGGCCGCGGCGCACGACAGCGGCCTCTACTGGCCCACCACGTGCGGTGGCCAGGCGATCTGCACGACTTGCCTGTGCCGCATCGAAGCGGGCGCCAACAACCTCGACGACATCGGCCGCGCGGAGCTGAAGACGATGACCGAAGAGCGGCCCGAAGCGATGGTGCGCAAAAACAACCTGCGGCTCGCCTGTCAGGCGCGGGTCAGCGGCGACGTGACGGTCAACAAGCGCGGCGTGAGAGATGAGTGATGCACGTCGCTTGTTGCGTTACTTAGCGACCGTTAGAATACCGGACAAGCGAAGCCATGACGTACGTCATCACGGAACCCTGCATCGACACCAAGGACGCCTCCTGCGTCGACGTCTGCCCCGTCGACTGTATCCACTCGACCGCGGACGACCCTCAATACTTCATCGACCCCGCCATGTGCATCGACTGCGCCGCCTGCGAATCCGTCTGCCCCGTCTCCGCGATCTTCTTCGAGGATGACGTGCCGGAAGAGCAGAAGAAGTTTACGGCGATCAACGCGGAGTGGTTCGAGAAACACGACACCAGCGGCGCCTGGCGCTCGACAGCCGAACGCCACGACGCCTAGCGCCTCGCCACCGGCCCGCCTTGACCTGCCGTTCGTGATTCTCTATTCTGATTCATAGCCCCCATAGGCAATTTGAATAGCTGAGGTACTACGCGCTTGGACTTCGGGCAAATCGAGGCATTCATACAGGTCTCCACTCACAACTCCTTCAGTCGCGCCGCTGAGGCGCTGCACCTTACCCAACCTTCCATCACCGCGCGCATCCAGGCGCTGGAGCGCGAGCTGGGCGAGGAGCTGTTCGAGCGAGGCGGCCGCGGCGTGCGCCTGACGGACGCCGGCCGCGTCTTCCTCCCCTATGTCGAGCGCATCCTCCAGCACCTTCAGGAGGGCCGCGACGCCGTCGAGGATGTGCGCAACGTCCAGCTCGGCTCCTTGCGCCTCGGCTCCGCTCTCACGATCTCCACCTACGTCCTGCCGAACATCCTCCACCGCTTCTGCGGTGACTACCCACTCGTCGACGTCGTCATCCGTTCCGGCCGCTCAGAGCAGGTCCTCAACATGATTCTCACCGACGAAGTGCAGGTCGGAATCCTGCGCACGCTCTCTCACCCGGATACGGAGAGCATTCACCTTTACGACGATGAGATCGTGCTCATCGCCCACCCGGACCATGCGTTCGCGGCCTCCGGCACGGCGACGATCGCCGAAGTCGCCAGCGAGCCGATCGTGCTCTTCGACCGCGGCTCCTCCTACTACGGCCTGATCCACGACCTTTTCCGCAAGGCGAACGTCATCCCCAACGTCGCCATGGAGCTCGACTCGCTCGAGGCGACCAAGCGCATGGTCGAAGAGGGACTCGGCGTCGCCATCGTGCCCGAGGTGACGATCCGGCGGGAACTGGAGTCGGGAGCGCTTGTCCAGGTTGGGCTCGCGGACATCGAGCCGATCCGGCGGCAGATTTCGCTGCAGTACCGGCGCAACCGCAAGCGTTCGCGGGCCGTGCAGGCGTTCATCGACACGCTGGCCGAGATCTATTCCGCGCGACTGCCCGTTACGAGCTAGCTGCTCGCCGCTGCCCGAAGCTCTTTCAGTATGTCGAGGTTCGCCCTGTCCGGGCCGCTGCCTTCGGACCCGGGCACCTCAAGCAAGAACGGCACGTCGGCAAAAGCAGCGTGGGAGAGCAAGTTCGCGAAGCCGTCACGGCCGATGTAGCCTTCGCCAATGTTCTCGTGCCGGTCCTTGCCGCCCCCGAACTCGATCTTCGAGTCGTTCGCGTGCACAGCGGCCAGCCGGTCGAGGCCGATCTCCTCGTCGAACTCGGCCATCGCGGCGTCCAGGCCTTCGCGCGTCTTCACGTCGTAGCCGGCGGCGAACGAGTGCTGCGTGTCGAGGCAGACTTTGACGCGGTCGCTCCCGGACTCGCGGGCGATGCGGCCCAGCTCGCCGAACTTCGAGCCGACGGCGCCACCCATCCCGGCGCTGTTCTCCAGGATCAGCCAGGCATCGTCCGGCGTCGCCTGCAGCACCTGGCTGCACTGGTCGATCACCTGGCCGACGCGGGCCTCGTAACCGGCGCCCTTGTGGCTACCGAGGTGAAAGATCACGCCCCTTGCGCCGATGAGGAACGCGGAGTTCATCTCGGCGACGAGCGCCTCCTGCGACTTCCTGAGCAGTTCCGGATTGTCCGTCGCGAAGTTCATCAGGTAAAGGCCATGGATAAACACCGGCCCGATGCCGGTCTCCTTGAGACGCGCCTTGAACGCGGCGACTTCTTCGTCCGAGTAGGTCTTGCGGCGCCAGGCCTGCGGCGCACCGCTGAACACCTGAATCGTCTCCGCACCCATCTCCTCCGCACGGTCGACCGCCTTGTCGACGCCGCCTGCCGTTCGCACGTGTGCACCAAGCTTCATAGCGGCCAGTATAGCGCGCAAGGTGCGAGGTGCGAGGTGTCAGGTGTCAGGTGCTAGACCCCGTTCCTCCTGAGGCTCTCGAAGCCTGCCCTGAGCGCCCCGCCCCGCGGGGCAGTCGAAGGGGGCGAGCGGGGCACTCACGCCCCGGAACGGATGGTGCGCTGCTCATGGTTCGAGAGCCTCACCAATGAGCGGGGCGGAACCCCGTCCCGTGTCACGTGCCACCTGTCTCCTGTCTCCTGTCTCCTTACAGCCGTTCGGCTTCGCGGCGAAGATCGGCGCGGAAGTCGGGGTGGGCAACGGCGATGAGCTCCTGGGCACGCTGGCGGTGGTTCTTGCCCCAGAGGCGGGCCACGCCATGCTCCGTGATCACCGTATCGGCGAAGTAGCGCGGTATCGTGACGAGCGACCCGGCCTCCTGCTGAGCAACCACGCGCGAGACTGCACCGTGCATCGCCGTCGACGGCAGCAGCGTGATCGCCCGGCCGCCCTTCGAGAGCACGGCGGCGATGTGTGTCTCCGGTTGGCCACCGGTCCCGTTGATCAGCCGCGAGCCGAAGACGGACTCTGAGTTGATCTGGCCAACGAGATCGATGGATAGCGCGTTGTTGATGGCGTGGAAGTTCTCGTTCTGTGACATCAGGTTCATGCTGAGCAGGTAGTCGGGGTCGTAGCACTCGAACTTCGGATTGTTGGTCACGATCTTCAGACCCTCCAGGTCCGATCCCGACCAGGCGACCGCGACTGCCTTCCCCTGGTGCAGCTGCTTCCGGGCGCCGTTGATCACGCCGGCCTCGACCAGCTGCGCGATACCGGGCGCCACCATCTCCGTGTGCAGGCCCAGGTCGTGCTTGCCGTCGAACGCGCCGGCGCGGGCCAGATACGTCCCCGGCTCGCCGACGCCGATCTGGATCGTCGCGCCGTCCGGGAGCACCTCCGAGACGTGCCCGGCGATGGCCTTCGCTTCCTCCGGCGGCTCAGCCAGGCCAAGTGCCCGGCGGACCTGCATCGGCTGCAGCCGCGTCATCGCCGGCCCGATCACGATGAGACGGTCGACGTCGCCCTCCAGGTCGTCAACGATCGCCTGGTATTCGGCTTTCAGCGCTTCGTCCTCGACGCGGCCGAGCCAGCGATCGACGAGCGGCTGCGTGATCTCGAAGGGGGGCACCTCGACAAAGCGGGCGATCTCGCTGACGTGCACCTTGTTGTCGCCGAAGACGGGGCGCAGGCCGGCGTCGACCTCGGCGATCGTCTTCCTGGCGTGACGGACGTAAACGCGCTTGTTCCAGTTGTGAGCGCCGAACTGCACGTAGCCCTCATCGTCAGGCGGCGTCACAGAGGTCAGGAAGACGTCGACCTCGCGCCACTCCGCGCGACCCTCCTCCTGCCCCTTGAAGCTCAGGGAGAAGAGGTTTGGCAGGTAGGTGGCTCTGCCTTCGTCCGTCGCCGTCCGGCCGTAATCGCTGACGAACAGCTCGAACTCGATCCGGAAGAGGTCGCTGCCGGGGCGGAGCCAGCCCGGGTCGGTCAACGGCGCAGCCAGCCTGAGCTCGATCTCGCCCGCGTCCTGACAGCGGCGGAAGAGCGCCGCCTGCAATGTGCGCGGCCCGGCGATCGGTATCGCCACCAGGTCTCCGCCCTGCACGTCCGCCATCGCCTCGTCAGCGGTGCAGAGCTTGCGCTTGTACTCTTCTCGCCAGTCCAAAGTCGCACCCTCCCGAAAGTTAGCGCCCATTATGGCCACCGCGGGCAGCGAACGCCACCGGCGAACCTGATTCCGTTCTGGACGCGTATCTAGAGGCAGCATAAGATGGAAGTAAGAGAACGCCCGGATAATTCCCATGCCCAGACAGTCAGACCGCATCCAAGAAGAGGTCGATGAGCTTCTCGCCAAGATCGAGAAGTTCCCGCCGCGGCGTCCCCGCAGCCGGCGCATCGGCGATGCCATTACGGCGCCGCTTCGCGCGCTCCGGCGCGGCCTCTCCGGACTCAGCCTGCCGCGCATCTCCGCCGGACACGTGCTTCTCGCCGCGATCATCATCATCGTCATCGCCTACGTCGCCGGTGGCTCGGGCGACATCTGGCGCTGGATCATCGTCGGCGGCATCGCGCTCTTCATCGCCGCCTTCGTCATGTCACTGCGCCGCCAATCCAGGCCGCCGGCCGAACGGTACTGGCGGGACCGCCCGATCGACCTCGAAGACCGCGGCTCCCGGCGCTCGTTCTGGGACCGCTGGCGCGGCCGCTAGACCGGCGACCAGATTGCCCATCCGTCTCCTGGCGCTTCCCCTGATCGCCTGCCTGGCGCTCGTCATCGCCTGCACGAGCGGCGGCGATTCCGACGCCACGCGATCGCCGGCTCCCTCGACGACGGCCACCACCACGAGCCCGACCGGCAGCCCGGAGGCCGCCGGCTTCGACCGCGACCCGGCGTTCAGCGCGGACCGCGCCTTCGCCCACGCGGAGACCCTTGCCATCAGCATCGGCTCACGGCCGGCCGGTAGCCCTGAGGAGCTGGCTGCCGCCGACTACATCCGCACCGAACTGACGGCATTCGGCTACGCGGCCGAACTGCAGTCCTTCCCGATCGAGACCTTCGAGACTGTCCGCTCGGATCTGAGCGTCTCCTCTGCGGGTGGCGCGAAGCAGATCACGGCCGTACCGCTCGGCGGCAGCTCTTCCGCCACCGAGACCGGGCAACTCGTCGCCGTCGGTCTCGGCCATCCGGGCGACTTCACGGCGGCGGCCGACGGTAACATCGTCCTCATCGAGCGTGGCGAGATCACGTTCTCATCAAAGGTCGCGAACGCCGCGGCCGCGGGCGCCGTCGCCGCCGTGATCTACAACGACGAGGGTGGCCCGTTCAGCGGGCGGCTGGACGGGACGCCAGGCATCCCCGTCGTGTCCATCACCAGAGAGGACGGCGAGTCGCTCCTCGACCTGATGGCGAACGAGACGCTGACGGCGACGGTGGACGTCGAGATCAACGCCGTCAGCGGCGCGTCGCAGAACGTGGTGGCGCGACCGGCCGAAGGCGCCTGCCGGATCGTCGTCGGCGGCCACTACGACTCGGTGCCGGCCGGCCCGGGCGCCAACGACAACGGCTCCGGCACGGCTGTCGTGATCGAGCTGGCCCGGACGCTTGCGGCGAACGGCGGCGGTGACGTCTGTTTCGCGCTCTTCGGCGCGGAGGAGATCGGCCTTGTCGGGAGCTTCGCTTACGTCGCGGCCCTCTCGCCTGACGAGCTGAGCGGCCTGGACGCGATGCTCAACTTCGACATGCTGGCCGTCGGGACGGGCTGGCCCCTGAGCGGCTCAACGGCTCTGGTCGACCTCGCCGGCGAGGTTGCCGAAGGTCTTGCCATCCCGTACCGCCTGTCGTCGTCCGAGCCCGGCGGCAGCGACCACGCTCCGTTCATCAGGGCCGGCGTGCCGTCGATCATCTTCAACTGCTTCTGCGACCCCAACTTCCACACAGCAGCCGACAGTCTCGACTCCCTGCAGCGAGACCGATTCGGCGAGGCCGGGACGCTGGGCCTCGGCCTGATCGACGCGCTGCTTGCGAACTGAGGAGCCGCTTGCCCGCCAACATGGCCCGCGTTACCATTCGCCTGAAGTGAACATCCCGCCCCCTCCGCCCCGCTTGATCGCGCTCGCCCCCTTGCTCCTCGTCCCGGCCCTGCTCGCCCTGGCAGCGTGCGGCGGCGACGACGACGGCGGCGGCACGTTCGAGCCGGGCAACCTCACCAATTCAGAGCGCGTACCAACAGCCACGCCCTGGACCGACACGCCCGAACTCGTCATCCTCGACCCCGACAACATCAACCCTTTGCCGCCCGACAACCCGAACCAGACCGAGCCAACGGAAGCTCCCGAACCGAACGGCGGCGAGCCCGGTGTCTGCGGCGACACCTACACGGTCGTCTCAGGTGACACGACATTCGACATAGCCGACAGGTGCGGCGTCTCAGCGGACGATATCATCGCTCTCAACCCGGACATCGACCCGGCCAGCCTCAGCATCGGCCAGGTGCTGAACATGCCCTCCGCAGACTCCGACGACACCGAGTAGCGCCCCTTCCTGAGCGCACTGCGCTGTGCTAGTATTCACGGCGCAAACCCCCATTAGTGAAAGTTGGAACTAACAGCATGGCTACCAAGCGAGAGCGTTCACGGCCAGGCGGCTCCAACGAGGACCGGCTCGCCAACCTCCAAAAGCGCAAGCAGGAATCAGCGCAGGGCGGTGGCGCAGACCGCATCGAAGCTCAGCACAAGCGCGGCAAGCTTACCGCACGCGAGCGGCTCGCCATCCTCCTCGACGAAGGCTCGTTCGAGGAGATCGACGCCCTCGTCACCCACCGCTCGGAAGAGTTCGGGCTGGGCAAACAGAAATACCCGGGCGACTCCGTCGTCGTCGGCTACGGCACGATCGAGGGCCGCCCGACCTACGTCTACTCGCAGGACTTCACCGTCTTCGGTGGCTCGCTCTCCGAGGCCGCGGGCGAGAAGATCTGCAAGATCATGGACCTGGCGATGCGCAACGGCGCGCCGATTATCGGCGTCAACGACGGCGGCGGCGCACGCATCCAGGAGGGCGTCGTCTCGCTGCGCGGCTACGGCGAGATCTTCACACGCAACGTACTCTCCTCTGGCGTCGTGCCCCAGATCTCGGTGATCATGGGCCCGACCGCCGGCGGCGCAGTCTACTCGCCCGCCATCACCGACTTCGTCTTCATGACCGAGGGCACGAGCTACATGTACATCACCGGCCCCGACGTCGTGCGGACGGTGACCCACGAAGACGTCACGCACGACGAGCTGGGCGGCGCGCAGGTCCACGCCACGAAGAGCGGCGTTGCCCATTTCACCTTCGAAAGCGAGGAGGAGTGCCTCCTGGAAGTACGCAGGCTCTTCTCGCTCCTCCCACAGAACAACGCGGAAGACCCGCCGTATGCCGAGCCCGCCGACTCTCCCGAGCGCACCTGCGACGAACTGCAGGACCTCGTGCCGGAGGACTCGAGCAAGCCCTACGACGTGCACAAGGTCATCGAACCGCTCGTCGACGACGGCGACTTCATCGAAGTGCACGCGGCCTTTGCGCGCAGCATCGTCGTCGGCCTCGGCCGCATTGCGGGACGCGTCGTCGGCATCGTCGCCAACAACCCCGGATCGATGGCCGGCGTCCTCGACGTCGACTCCTCCCGCAAGGGCGCGCGCTTCGTGCGCTTTTGCGACGCCTTCAACGTGCCGATCGTCACTCTCGTCGACGTGCCGGGTTACATGCCGGGCACGGGGCAAGAGTACGGCGGCATCATCGTCCACGGCGCGAAGCTCCTCTACGCCTACGCTGAGGCCACCGTGCCGAAGATCACCGTCATCCTGCGCAAGGACTACGGCGGCGCCTACCTCGTCATGGGTTCCAAGCACCTCCGCGCCGACCTCAACTACGCCTGGCCCGGCGCGGAGATCGCCGTCACCGGCCCGGACGCCGCCGCCAACATCGTCTTCCGCCGTGAAATCGAAGCGGCGAGCGACCCGGAGGCCAAGCGCGAAGAGCTGATCGACGACTACCGCCGCAACCTGGCTAACCCCTACGTCGCCGCCGCCCGCGGCTTCATCGACGACGTCATCGAGCCGAAAGACACGCGGATCAAGGTGATCAAGGCGCTGGAGATGCTCCAGAACAAGGTCGACGCCAACCCACGCAAGAAGCACGGGAACATCCCGCTCTAGGGATACAGAAGAGCGTGGAAGCGGCCCGCTCGGCCCTCATCGCCGGCATCGCCATCTGCGGCCTCGCCGTCGTCGTCCTCTCGTTCCTGCCCTGGGTCACGTTTGCGACCCGCTTTTCGGGCGAGTTCGTGCCGGAGGTCAACGCCAGCTTCTCAGGCGCCGAGCTCAGCCCCTCACGCGACATCGAGAGCATCCAGGAGGCCGAGGCGCCGCACGCCGACGGCTGGTGCAGCTGCGATGTCGGCATCGGCGACGGCTTCTTCACCGGCGCGTTCGGCCTCATCCTGATCGCCTCAGCCGGGATCGCCCGACTCGGCGGCAGGTGGACGCTCGGCGGGGGCGCGGCGGCGCTGGCAGCGCTGGCGATCGCCGGCATTGCCGCTTACAACGCTTTTGCTGACTGGAACGCGATCATTTGGACGACCATTCCCGTGATCACCGAGGGAACGGTACAGCCGGCGCTTTTCGTGTTGATCGCCGTCGGGGCGATCGCCGCAATTGACGGCAGCGCCGTGTGGGCGATATCGCGAAGTGCGGCCCTCGACGACGAAGAAGCGTACGATGACACCGAAGACGAAACCGAAGACCCAATGGAAGGCACGGAAGCATGGGCGTAAAGATAACCGACACCACAATGCGCGACGGGCACCAGTCGCTCCTCGCCACGCGAATGCGCACCGAGGACATGCTGCCGATCGCAGAGGAGATGGACAGCGCCGGCTTCCACAGCGTGGAGGTCTGGGGCGGCGCCACGTTCGACACGGCGCTGCGCTTCCTGCGCGAAGACCCCTGGGAGCGCCTGCGGGAGCTGAAGAAGCGCTTCAAGAAGACGCCGCTGCAGATGCTCCTGCGCGGGCAGAACGTCGTCGGCTACCGGCATTATGCCGACGACGTCGTCAAGAGGTTCTGCGACCTCGCCGTCAAGAACGGCATGGACATCTTCCGCATCTTCGACGCGCTCAACGACCTGCGAAACCTGGAGACCGCGATCAAGGCCGTCAAGAAGGCCGGCGGCCACGCCCAGGGCACCGTCTGCTACACGATCAGCCCCGTCCACACGACCGAGATGTTCGCCAGCCAGGCCAAACAGCTGGAAGAGATGGGCTGCGATTCCATCTGCATCAAGGACATGGCCGGCCTCCTCCACCCCTACGACGCCTTCGAGATCGTAAGGGCGATCAAGGAAGTCGTGAAGCTCCCCGTCCAGATGCACTGCCACTGCACCAGCGGCATGGCCGAGATGTCCTACGTCAAAGCGGCCGAGGCCGGGCTCGACGTCATCGACTGCGCCCTCTCGACGCTCTCGCAGGGCACCTCGCAGCCGCCGGCGGAGTCGCTCGTCGCCACGTTCGAAGGCACGGACAAGGACACGAAGCTGGACCTCGAGCAGCTGACGCACCTCGCGGACTACTTCGGCGGGGTGCGCAAGAAGTACGCCGCCTTCGAAGGCAACGTCAAGCTCGACGCCGGCGTGCTCCTCCACCAGGTGCCCGGCGGCATGATCTCCAACCTCGTCTCACAGCTCCGCGAGCAGGGCGCCGCCGACAAGCTGCGCGACGTGCTCGACGAGATCCCGGCCGTGCGCGCCGACACCGGCTACCCGCCGCTCGTCACGCCGACGAGCCAGATCGTCGGCACCCAGGCCGTGATGAACGCTCTCTTCGGCAAGCGCTACAAGCAGGTGACGAAGGAGACCCGCGCTCTCGTCCTCGGCCAGTACGGCCAGACACCCGCGCCGATCGACGCCAAGATACTCAAGAAGATCGCCCCGGACGCCAGGCCGATCACCGACCGTCCGGCCGACCACATCGCGGCCGAGCTGAAAGCGGCGCGCAAGGAGGCCGGCGCCCTCGTTAAGTCGGACGAAGACCTGCTCTCGTACGTACTCTTCCCGCAGCCGGCCAAGGAGTTCCTGGGGTGGCGCAACGCCGGCGGCGGCATCGAACACGAGATCGTCGCCGCGATCGCTGCCGCACTCACACACGATCAGGCGCGCGCTGGGCCCGCAGCGGCCGGCGCGACAATAGACGGACATATGCACGACCCTTGGAAGATGGCAGGCCGCCAGAGGGCGCTGAGAGGCTGAGAATGAAGATCAAGATCGGCGACCAGGAGTTCGACGCACAGCCCACAGAAGACACCGTTACCGTTAACGGCGACTCGTTCCCCGTGCGGATCGTGCGGCGCGATAAGACGCTCACGGTTTATGTCAACGAGAAGCCGTTCGCCGTCCAGCTCCCCGATCCGCTGCCGGAAGACGGCGCGATCGAGCTGCTCGTCGACGCCAAGACCTACGCCGTCGAAGCTTCCGGCGGCGCCGCCGCCAGTGCGCGCCCGAAGGCCGCGCGTAAGCCTTCCGCGGCCGCCACGGGCGCCGTCATCTCCCAGATGACCGGTCGCGTCGTCCGCATCGACGTGAAGACCGGCGACACGGTGAGCGAAGGCGACGTGCTGCTCGCCGTCGAAGCGATGAAGATGGAGAACGAGATCGCAGCACCGGTCGGCGGCACCGTCAAAGAGATCGCCGTCAACGCCGGCGCACGCGTCTCCGAGGGCGACACGCTTCTCGTCATCGAACCCGCCGGCGAGTAAGAGCGCCGCCATGCCCGACTTCAGCGACATCCTCTACGAGAAGCACCAGCGCGTCCGCGGCGCGGCCTGGCTCACGATCAACCGGCCCGACGCGATGAACTCCTTCACCGGCCAAACGCTGGACGAGATGCGCGTGGCGGTCGACGACGCCAACGCCGACCCGGAAGTCGGCGTCGTCGTCATCACGGGTGCCGGCGACAAGGCGTTCTGCGCCGGCGGCGACGTGCGCTGGCTCCAGGAGGTGCAACGGGGTGGCGAGCTGGTGCCGATGGACCCGCACGCCGGCATCGAGGACTTCCTCAAGCCCGTCATCGCCCGCGTCAACGGCTACTCGATCGGCGGGGGCAACCACCTCGCCTACTTCTGCGACTTCACGATCGCCTCCGAGCGCGCCGTCTTCTCGCAGGTCGGCCCGCGCGTCGGCAGCCCGGCGTCGGGCCACTGGGTCTCGTACCTGGTGCACGTCGTGGGTGCCAAGAAGGCAAAGGAAATCTGGATGCTCTGCCGCCGCTACTCAGCGCAGGAGGCGCTGGAGATCGGCCTCGTCAACACCGTCGTCCCCCACGAGCAGCTTGACGATGAGGTCGACCGCTGGTGCGCAGAGCTCCTGCAGAAGAGCCCCGCCTGCCTCAAGATCCTCAAGGCGTCCTTCCGCGAGGTGTTCCAGCCGCTGCGACAGCCGGACCGCGACTGGGTCGGCCAGATCGCCCCGGACTTCTACAAGACCGGCGAGGCGGACGAGGGAAAGACCGCCTTCCTGGAACGCCGCGAGCCCGATTTTTCGCGCTTCCCCAGGTGAGCGGCGCGCTTGCCGCTGCTTGCCCGCCAATATGCCCTCTGCTAGACTCTGGCGACGTGAACCTCGTGAAAATCGCCACTAGCCGCGCACGTGTGCGGCTTCATTAATCCCACACCTGAGTAAGGGGAACACGATCCAATGACCGTAATCATCATCGCCATCGTCGCCGCCATCTGCGCGCTCCTGTTCGCCGCCTATCTGGCGAGGGGCGTCATCGCCCAGGACACGGGCACCGACGCGATGCGCTCCATCGCCGCCGCGATCCAGGAGGGGGCATCCGCCTTCCTCTACCGCGAGTACCTTTACATCTCCGTCTTCGTCACCATCGTGACGATCACGCTCGCCATCCTCGTCGACGCCGACGCCTTCGACAAGTTCCCCTCCGAGTCCGGCGAGTTAACCGAACTGCCGCGCACCGCCATCGCCTACGTGATCGGCGCTCTCGCCTCGGCCAGCGCCGGCTACATCGGCATGATGATCGCCGTACGGGCCAACGTCCGCACAGCGGCCAGCGCCCGCGAGGGGCTAAATCCGGCGCTGCGCGTCGCCTTCTCGTCCGGCGCCGTCATGGGCGTCACCGCGACCGGCCTCAGCCTCATCTGCCTCACGATCCTCTACCTCGTCTTCGAAAGCGTCCAACCACTCACCGGCTTCGCCTTCGGCGCCTCTTCGATCGCCCTCTTTGCGCGCGTCGGCGGCGGTATCTTCACGAAGGCGGCCGATGTCGGCGCCGACCTCGTCGGCAAGATCGAGGCCGGCATACCGGAGGACGACCCGCGTAACCCGGCCACGATCGCAGACAATGTAGGCGACAACGTCGGCGACGTCGCCGGTATGGGCGCTGACCTTTTCGAGTCCTACACGGGCGCCATCGTCGCCACGATCTCGCTGGCGTTCGTCGGTGTCGCCGGCGCGAACGAGAACGGGGTACTGGACCAGGCCGATATCGCCGCGTTCGACGCCGATGGGTTCGTACTGCCACTGCTCATCATGGGCATCGGCATCTTCGCCTCGATCATCGGCACGTTCGCCGTTAGGACGGGCGAGGAGGCGGGCGTCGGACGCTTGCTCTGGGCCCTCCGCGGTGGCGTCGGAGTGGCCGCGGCCATCGTGCTCGCTGGCACGGCAGGCGCGATCCTGGCGTTGGACATGGACTTCAAGCTCTTCTTCGTCGTTCTCACGGGCCTCGTCGCCGGTCAGGTGATCGGCACGGCGACGGAGTACTACACAGCCTACGAATACAAGCCGACGCGCAATCTGGCGGAGCAGGCGGAGACGGGCCCGGCAACCGTGCTGATCGCCGGCCTCGGACTCGGCATGCTTTCGACCGCCATCCCGCTCCTTACCATCGTCGCCGCCATCTTCATCACGTATGAGCTGGCCGGCCTCTACGGCATCGCGCTGGCCGCCGTTGGCATGCTGTCGCCGCTCGGGATCACGCTGGCAACCGACGCCTACGGACCAGTGGCGGACAACGCCGGCGGCATCGCTGAGCAGGCCCACCTGCCGCCGGAAGTGCGTGAGCGAACGGACGCTCTCGACAGCCTCGGCAACACGACGGCAGCGTCCGGCAAGGGCTTCGCCATCGGCTCGGCCGTGCTCACGGCGCTGGCGCTGATGGTCAGCTACTCTCAGATCGTCGGCATCGATACGTTGAACCTGCTCGAAGTCGAAGTGCTCATCGGCGTCCTCATCGGTGCGCTGATGCCGTTCATCTTCGGCGCCCAGACGATGCTCGCCGTCGGCCGCGCCGCCCGCGCGATGGTGAACGAAGTCCGCCGTCAGTTCAAGGAGAAACCGGGCATCCTCGAAGGCACGGAGACGCCCGACTATGCCCGCGCGGTGGCGATATCAACCGAGGGCTCGCTGCGCGAGATGATCCTGCCGGGGACGCTCGCCATCCTAGTACCGATCGCCGTCGGCGCGATCATCGGCGCCGAGGCGCTGGGGGGCCTCCTCGTCGGCTCGATCGCAGCTGGCGCCTTGCTGGCGCTGATGATGGCGAACGCCGGCGGCGCCTGGGACAACGCCAAGAAGTACGTGGAGGCCGGCGCACTCGGCGGCAAGGGCTCGGACGCGCACAAGGCGGCCATCGTCGGCGACACAGTTGGCGACCCGTTCAAGGACACTTCCGGACCGTCGATGAACATCCTCCTCAAGCTGATGGCGATCGTCGCCGTCGTCTTCGGACCGCTGTTCTTGTAGCTCACCCAACCACCGAAGCGAATGAAGGCCAGGCTTTCCGGACGGACCTGTACGGAAGCCTGGCCTTCTGCGTCGGCACCGGATTCGGACTCGCGACCAGAAGCGCTCGACCGGGAGCTATAATGGTCACAAGGTGACGAGAATGCGGGTGAGCATCGCGGTCTCGGCAATAGCGCTGCTCCTTGCCGCTACGACCGCGTGTAACGAGAGCAGCCGGAGTCTGGCCGAGGGCGACAGCGACGGGCCAACGGCGGGGGCTCCGCCGCCAGTTGCGACACCGTGCCTGCAGGGCGACCCGCAGTGTATTCCCCCCGACGAAGTGAGTGAAGAGGGCGACCTCTCTGATGACGACGTCGAATCAGTGATCCGCGCGGCTGAGGGCGACACGACGCTTTCGGAGTTGCTCGGGAATGCCGCTTACGAGGTGGTCGCAAGCAGACGGAGTTGGGAGTTCCGGGACGGCGTCACGTTCGCGTCGGTCAACTTCTCTCTTGCCGACGCTCTGCCTATTGATGCCGATCTGCCGCGCCTCGATACTGGCTCACGGGGCGGCGAGGCGGACCCGACAACCATCGAGCTACCGCCGCCGGGCTACGCTGTGAAGACAGTACATTATCAGCTTGACGCGCTCCAGATAATGGTGCTCGTCCACCTGGAAACGGGCGAGGTGATGATGATCTTCCCGATCCCATTCTCGCTCGCCGGGCTGGATACCGGCGCGCCCTAAGTCTTCTCGAAGCGCTCAACCGGGAGCACGAAGACGATCGCGCCGCCGACGCGCACCTGCACGGGCTCTGCCGGGTAGATGCTGTCCGGGAACGGCAGGGCCTGTGCCGGCACAAACTCCGTACGCGCCCTGCACTCCTCGCGGATGATCCCCATGACAGCTTCGACATCATCGGCATCGACGCCGGAGAAGATCGTCGCGCTGCCGCGACGCAGGAAGCCGCCCGTGCTGCTGACTTTCGTCGCCGGGTAGCCGCGTTCCACGAGCTTGTGAATCACAGTGTCGGCCTCGTCATCGGCAGTGATGACGACGAGTAGCTTCGTCTCTACATCAGCCAACGAGCACCCCGGCTGGAGTCATCATCCGACGGTAACGCCGTCCTCCGCCTCTTCGGCGTCCGGTTGCAGCCGCTCCTTGAGCGCCTGCCGGATCTCTTTTCCGGACTCGGGCGGTGCGAGCCTGCCGAGCGCGGCGCCCAGCGCGACTCCGATGAGCAGGCCGAGGATGAACCGCATGACTGACCTCCGAAACTCGCTACACTGGCCGTTCGTGGTGCGCAGCACCGTGACCCTGACTCTAAGGCAATCCGAATAGTAGCAACGAGCCGGAAGGAGTGCAACGAACATGTGGCTCCTTTGACGCAATTACAACCGGCTGCTAACGTTTCAGTTCGGCGGGGCGGCCTCCACGGTCGCCCTCTTTGTCCTGCGGACCCGCAGGGCTGGATAGGGAAAACCCACACATGACCGATAAGCAGTCCATGGATACGTTCGTGTCGCTCTGCAAGCGGCGCGGCTTCGTCTTCCAGAGCAGCGAGATATACGGCGGCCTGGGCGGGTTCTGGGACTACGGCCCGCTGGGCGTCGAACTCAAGAACAACATCAAGCGCTCCTGGTGGCGCAATACCGTCCAGGAGCGCGCCGACGTCGTCGGCATTGAGACGTCGATCATCATGAACCCACGCGTCTGGGAGGCCAGCGGTCACGTGCAGACATTCGCCGACCCGATGGTCGACTGCAAGAAATGCAAGCACCGCTTCCGGACCGACGACATCAAGCCCAACGACAAGGGCGAAATCAGCTGCCCCGACTGCTCGGGCGAGCTCACCGACTCACGAATGTTCAACCTCATGTTCAAGACGTTCATCGGCCCCGTCGCCGACGACGCTTCCGTCGCCTACTTGCGCCCGGAGACGGCCCAGGGCATGTTCGTCAACTTCGAGAACGTGCTCACGACGATGCGCAAGAAGCTCCCCTTCGGAATCGCCCAGATCGGCCGCTCCTTCCGCAACGAGATCACACCCGGCAACTTCATCTTCCGCGACCGCGAGTTCGAGCAGATGGAGATGGAGTTCTTCGTCATGCCCGGCACAGACGAGGAGTGGCACGACCGCTGGATCGAGACCCGCATGAACTGGTGGACCGAGGACCTCGGCATCCGCAAGGAGAACCTGCAGCTGCGCGAGCACCCTGAAGAGGAGCTTTCACACTACTCGAAGCGCACCGTCGACATCGACTACAACTTCCCGTTCGCCGGCTTCTCCGAGGTCGAGGGCATCGCCAACCGCACCGACTTCGACCTCAAGGCCCACGAAGAGGCAGCCGGCCGCACGCTCCGCTACTTCGACGAGCCCAGCGGCGAGAGCATCGTCCCCTACGTCATCGAACCGGCGATGGGCGTCGACCGCTGCTTCCTCACCATCCTCATCGACTCCTACGTCGAAGAGGAGGTGAAGGACGAGAAGCGTACCGTCCTGCGCCTGAAGCCGCACCTGGCACCGATCAAGGTCGCCGTCCTGCCGCTCTCCCGCAACGAGAAGCTGACGCCGACGGCGCAGCGCGTGCACGAGCTGCTGCGCCCGCACTTCATGACCCAGTTCGACGACGCGCAGAGCATCGGCCGCCGCTACCGCCGTCAGGACGAGATCGGCACACCTTACTGCGTGACTGTCGACTTCGACACCCTCGACGACGACGCCGTCACGATCCGCGACCGCGACACGATGACGCAGGACCGCGTGCCTGTCTCCAACCTGCCGGACGTACTCCGCGAGAAGCTACCCCCCGTCTAGCCTCTCCCGCCCTCAGACTCCCGGAGAACACCATGCGCCACCCACACCACGACGCCGTCGCAGCGGCCCTGCGCACCGCCTATGCCCAACCGCATCCCGGGATGGGTTGGGCGACCGAAGAACGGCGGTTCGGCGTCTACCGCCGCAACGTGAAAGCGGCGACGTATCCGGCGGTGCTCCTGCGAGACGTCTCGCCAGCCGACGCGCCCGCGCTGCTGGCCGACGTCCGCAGCTACTTCGCTGGCAGCCGCCGCGCGGCCCGCATCATGATCGAGAACCGCGAGGCCGATGCAGCGCTCGGTCCGGCGCTACAAGCCGCCGGCCTGGAGCTGGACGAGCGCACGAGCTTCCTCACGCACGTCGGTCCCGCCCCGGCGGCCGCGGATCTGCCCGGCTTGTCCATCGAGCCAGTCGCCGACGACGGCCTCCGTGAGTTCGAGGACACGCGCGTCCGCGGGTTCGCCAACGCCGACGGCCCGAGGCCGCCCGAAGACCTCGATTGGCGAGTCGACCTGCGCCGCGCTGAGATGGCTGGCGGCGCGCGCTACTGGCTCGCCCGCATCGACGGCGAGGCGGCAGGCGCGCTGAGCTGGTACGACCGCCGCGACCGCCTGATCTTCTCGCTCGCCACGCGCGTGCCCTACCGCAACCGCGGGATCGCCCGTCACCTCCTCTGCCGCCTGCTGAGCGAATCGCAGCGTGAAGGCGCACGCAGCGTCGTCATCAACGCGGACGAGGCCGACACGCCGATCGATCTCTACCGCCGCCTCGGCTTCACAGACGAGGTCTACTGGCGCGCCACCTACGAGCTGGACGTCGGCGCCTGACAAGCGAAAAGGCGGCCGCGCGGGCCGCCTCCTGGTGTTCCTCTCCTGGTTCGCCGTCTAAGCGGGCGGGCTCAGCTCGTTGATCCGGGCGCGCACGGCATCCGGCTCCTTGAACCACTGGGCGTTGAGCGGCGTGTACTCCTGCTGCGCATCCGGCACGTCGTCCTCGGCGAAGATCGCGGTCACCGGACAGACGGGCTCGCAGGCGCCGCAGTCGATGCACTCTTCCGGATCGATGTAGAGCATGCGGTCGCCGGCGGCCTCATCCTCGTGGATGCAGTCAACGGGACAGACCTCGACGCAGGACTTGTCCTTCGTGTCGATGCAGGCGTCAGTGATTGTGTAGGTCATTGCAGCTCTCTCTCCAAGCGGTCGGTTCAGATACGATTCCGTGCGGAAACCTGTGGTTGCCTAGCCGAGGAAACTGTACCGTGGCGGCCTAGCACGGTCAAGACGCATTCGGCCCTACCGGCGCCAGACTTGCCACCACTTGCCCCGCCTCCTCTTCGCCTCAGCCACCGCCCGACGCTGCTCCTCCAGGACCTCACGCGCCCGCTGAAACGGCAGCTCGCGCCGCAGCATAGTCAGGTCCTCGGCCAGCACCATCGCGTAGGCCGGATCGCCCGCGATCTCAGGGAACAGCCAGCGCAGCCGCTCGTCGAAGCCCGCCGCCGTCGAGCGCGGCCGCGAGCTGCCCTCCGCCATGCTGTCGAACAGCGAGTACATCTTGAGTTCGCTCAGCACCGAGGAGAACGCCGTCGAGAGCAGCACCGCCTGCGTCGCGTTCAGGTCCAGCGCCGCTGCATCGGCCTCGATCTGCGCGTCGATCAGCGGCAGCACCTCGCCCAGCCCGTGCGCATATTCGCGCATCGTATCGGGGTCGATCTCGGCGCCGGGCCGCGACAGGTGATATCCCACCGCCAGCGCCACCAACCGCGCCTGGTGCCGCGGCAGCCGCACGGTGAACGTGGTCATGGCACACGCATCGTAACGCCGACCCCAGCGCCGGTGCCACTCCGGTGCCTAACTCCCGGACGCGCTCTACTTCGCCGCCACCTTCGCGCGCTTGCGGGGCTTCTTACGGCCGTTGGTGCTCTTGCCGAGCGCGGTGCGGAGGTACTTACCGGTGGCGCTGCGGCGCGCGCGGGCCACCTGCTCCGGCGTCCCCTCGGCGACGATCTCGCCGCCGCGGTCGCCGCCCGCCGGGCCAAGGTCGATGATGTGGTCCGCCTGCTTGATCACGTCGATGTGGTGCTCGATCACGAGAACCGTGTTGCCGGAGTCGACGAGCCGGTGGAGGACGCCCATCAGCATGTTCACGTCCTCAAACGAAAGGCCCGTCGTCGGCTCGTCCAGGATGTACAGCGTGCGGCCCGTCGCCCTGCGGGACAGCTCCGTCGCCAGCTTCACGCGCTGCGCCTCGCCGCCGGAGAGCGTCGTCGCCGGCTGGCCCAGCTTGATGTAGCCGAGGCCGACGTCGTTCAACGTCGCCAGCTTCGTCCGCACCCGCGAAAACGCCTCGAAGAACTCCACGCCCTCCGCGACCGTCATGTCGAGCACCTCGGCGATGCTCTTGCCACGGAAGAGGATTTCCAGCGCCTCGCGGTTGTAGCGGGCGCCGTGGCAGACCTCGCACGGCACCTCGACGTCCGGCAGGAACTGCATCTCGATCTGGATATACCCGTCGCCCGTGCAGGCCTCGCAGCGACCGCCCTTCACGTTGAACGAGAAGCGCCCGGCCTTGTAGCCACGCAGCCGGGACTCCGGCACGGAAGCGAACAGCTCGCGGATCGGCGTGAAGAGGCCGGTGTAGGTCGCCGGGTTGGACCGCGGCGTGCGCCCGATCGGCGACTGGTCGATGATCACGACCTTGTCCAGGTAGTCGAGGCCGGTGATAGCGTCGGCCTCACCCGGTCGCTCGCGGGCCTTGTAGAGGATCTGCGCTGCCTTGCGCGAGATGATGTCCGTCACCAGCGTCGACTTCCCGGAGCCGGAGACGCCCGTGACGCAGACGAACATGCCGAGCGGAATGCGCACGTCGATATCCTTGAGGTTGTTCTCACGCGCGCCCTCGACGACCACAGCTTTACCGTTGCCGGGCCGGCGCTCCTGCGGCACGTTGATCTGTTTGCGGCCGCTGAGATAGGCGCCGGTCGATGATGCCTCGCACGCAAGAATCTCGCGCAGCGGGCCCTCCGCGATGACGTCGCCGCCGGCGGCGCCCGCGCCCGGGCCGAGGTCGACGATCCAGTCCGCGGCGCGCATCATCGCCTCATCATGCTCGACTACAAGGACGGTGTTGCCGAGGTCGCGCAGGCGCTTCAGCGTCGCGATCAGGCGCTCGTCGTCCGCCGGGTGGAGACCGATCGACGGCTCGTCACAGACGTACAGCACGCCCATGAGCGAAGAGCCGATCTGAGTCGCCAGGCGGATGCGCTGCGCCTCACCCCCGGCCAGCGTCCGCGTGCGCCGGTCAAGCGTCAAGTAGTCGACTCCGACGTCGCTCAGGAACTTCAGCCGCTCGTGGATCTCCTTGAGGATCTGCTTTGCGATCGTCCGTTCGCGCTTCGTCAGCGGCGATTTCTCCGCACGGAGCTTCGTGGCCCACTCCAGCGCCAGGTCGATCGAGAGGCGCGACACGTCTGAGATGTTCCGCCCGTCTACCGTCACCGCGAGCGACTCGGGCTTGAGGCGCGCGCCGTGGCAGGCGGTGCACGGCACCTCCGCCATGTACCGCGCAATCTCTGTGCGGACGTAGTCGGAGTCCGTTTCCTTGTAACGGCGCGAGAGGTTGGGGATCACGCCTTCGAAGGTCGTGTTCCACTTGTTCTTGTGGCCGCCGTGGCCGGTGTACTGCAGCGTGATCTCGCCCTCGTCGCCGTGGAGCACGAGCTCCAGGTGCTCGGGCTTCATCTCCTTCACCGGCGCGTTCAAGTCGAAGCCGTGCTTCTGGGCCAGCGCGTTGACCATGCGCATGTACCAGGTCGATACGGACGACGTCCGCGACCACGGCACGATCGCACCCTCCGCGATCGATAGGCTCTTGTTCTGGACGACGAGCGTTGGGTCCATCTCCATCTTCATACCCAGGCCGGTGCACTCGCGGCAGGCGCCGTGCGGGCTGTTGAAGCTAAAGTTGCGCGGCTCCAGCTCCCCGAAGGAGAGGCTGCAGAAGACGCAGGCAAACTGCTCGGAGTACAGCCGCTCCTCCGCCTTCACCTTCGCCCTCTTGTCCTCCAGCAGCTGCACCGTGACTGTGCCGCCGCCCAGGCGCAGCGCCGTCTCCACCGAGTCTGAGGCGCGAGTCCGCTGCGAGTCCGCGTCCTGACCGTCCCCGCCGTCGCCGGGCACGGCGGCAACGAGGCGGTCTACCACAACCTCGATCGTGTGCCGCTTGTTCTTGTCGAGCTTGATCTCTTCGTCGAGGTCGCGCACCTGGCCATCGACGCGCACGCGGACGAACCCAGCCTTGCGGGCGTCCTCAAACACTTTCTGGTACTCGCCTTTGCGGTCCTTCACCACCGGAGCCAGGATCATCAGCCGCCGGCCCGCCGGGACGTCGAGGACTGAATCCACGATCTGCTGCACCGTCTGCTTTTCGATCGGCCGGCCGCACTCCGGGCAGTGCGGGCGACCGGCGCGTGCGTACAGGAGCCGCAGGTAGTCGTAGATCTCGGTCTGCGTGGCGACCGTGGACCGCGGGTTGCGCGAGGCGCCCTTCTGGTCGATCGAGATCGCGGGCGAGAGGCCGTCGATGTGGTCGACGTCCGGCTTCTCCATCAGGCCCAGGAACTGCCGCGCGTAGGCGGAGAGCGATTCGACGTAGCGCCGCTGCCCCTCCGCGTAGATCGTATCGAAAGCGAGCGACGACTTGCCGGAGCCGGAGACGCCCGTCAGCACAACGAGCTTGTCGCGCGGGATGTGCACGTCGATGTTCTTGAGGTTGTGCTCACGCGCGCCGCGGACGACGATGGCGTCAAGGGGCATTTCGGGTCCTTCCAGAGGCCGGTGAACCTGCTCCGGCTCGACGGATCATTCTAAGCGCTGCTCCGATTTAGAACAAGAGTTTTAGTGTCACACCCGCGCCTTCCCGGCGATCCGGGCTCGATCCGCCCGTTAACGATCGGTAAAAACGCCTGCCAGCCACCACCCAGCGCTCCAACGCCTGTTGCTTCGTGCCGTCTTACCAACCAGGGGCGACGAGAGCATCCGAAGCAGACGTGCCGGAGGGCACTGTAAGAGAACAGAGGTCTTCAGTGGCAGATATCGTTATCGATCCGGGCGATGAGGTGGGCCAGGGGCGCCCTCGCACCCTCCTGCTGTTCCAGACACTCGTCCTCATCGTCTCCGCCGCGGCAATCGCGGGCGTTGTGGTGACTCAGCTCCCGCTGCAAGGCGATCCGCTACCGGGAGTACTGTCCATCGGCGTTGTCGCGAGCCTTGCCCTGGCCGTACAGGGCATGTTCATCCTCATCCAGCACCGGATGAACAGGGAGTGCAAGCGCATCGAGGCCATCTGGCGAACGCGCCAGGCCGAGATGCTTGAAGTGGCCGGCCGCGACGAACTGACCGAGCTCCAAAACCGCCGCTTCTTCTACGAGCGGATGCAGGAGGAGCTGGAGATCGCGCATCGCCTCAAGAAGCCCCTCGCAATCCTGATGCTCGATGTCGATGACCTGAAGCTGATTAACGACGAGTTCGGTCACCAGGCGGGAGACCAGGTCCTGCGCTCGTTCGGGCGCGTGCTCAACCGCGAGGTCGGTGAGAACAACGTCACGGCCCGCATCGGTGGAGACGAATTCGCCGTCATCCTGCCCGGCGCCGACCGCAGAGAGGCGGACAAGATCGCCTGGCGGATCTGGGACGAGCTGGCGAAGACGCCCGTAAACGAAACGGCCAACGCCAGCATCTTCCTCGGCGTCTCAGTCGGCACGGGCGGCTACCCGTGGGGCGGCGAGACGCTGGAGGAGATCATTCACTGGGCCGACGCCAAGCTGTACGCGAACAAGCTCGAGCGCAAAGGCTTCAAGCACAGCAATCGCAACGGTAAGGACGAAAAGCGCCTCGTCGCCGCCGTTGTCGACGTGCTCTCAAGCGCGCTCGACATCCGGGACAAGATGACGCACCGTCACGCCCGGCGGGTCGCCCGCATGTCGGCCTTCCTGGCCCGCGAAATGAAGCTCACCGATGACCAGGTCCTGCAGATCGAATACGCCGCAGCCCTGCACGACATCGGCAAGATCGGCGTCACTGACGGCATCCTCTTCAAGGACGCGGCACTGGATGAGCACGAGTGGCACGAGATGCGACGTCACTCCGAGCTCGGCTACAGGATTTTGAACGGTGTGGACTTCCTGCGCGACTCGGCTGAGATCGTCTATTCCCACCACGAGCACTACGACGGCGGCGGCTATCCACGTAGTCTCAGCGGCACCGAGATCGCCCTCGGCGCCCGCGTCTTCGCCGTGGTCGACGCATACGACGCCATGACCTCCCGCCGGCCCTACCGCGAGGCGAGGTCCCAGGAAGACGCGCTGGAGGAGATAATGCGTCACTCCGGCACCCAGTTCGACCCGGCGACGGTCGAAGCCTTCATGCGGATGGTACGCCGCAACCCGGACGGCTTCCGCGACGAACACGAAGAGTTCGGTACGCGCGTCATCGAGGCCGGCAAGAACGGGCATGACTCAGTCGAGGCAAGAGCCGGCGCGAAAATGACGCCGCTCGACACGCTCTAGGCAGTTCATCGCTGTGTGAGAGGAGCGGGCTCACCCGGCTCGCTCCTCTCTCTTTGCCTGCGAATTGGCATCCGGGGCGCCACGCGCTACAATTGGCCAACTCCACGGCTCAGCAAGAGGAGGCGCGGCATGAACTGGCAGGCACAGGCCGGGGACAAGCTCATGAGCCCAGCTGAAGCCGTCTCCGTCATCACGTCCGGCGACCACGTCGGCGTCGCGCCCTTCACGACGACTCCCTTCACCCTCTGCGACGCGCTCTTCGCCCGGCGTAACGACCTCAGCAACCTGCGCATCGACCACCCGGCATCGCTGTTCGCCTGGGTCAGCCCTGACGAAGAGACGTCGCACGTCGTCACCGACAACTACGCCACTCCGCTGAACCGAGACCTCGTCAACGCCGGCCTGATGGAGTACCTGCCGATCGCCCGCTGGCGACACGACGAGGTCCCCGCCGGCTTCGATCCGGCGCCGGACGTCTTCATGGTGCCGTTGTCGCCGCCGGACCAGCACGGCCACTGTAGCTTCGGCCCGGGCGTCTGGTTCTCGAAGCGCCTCGCGCAGAACGCCAAAACGGTCGTCGCCGAGATCCACGAGAACTTCATCCGCACCGGCGGCGACAACTTCATCCACATATCGGAGATCGACCGCGTCTGCGAGGCCTTGCGGCCCACCGGCAACCTGCCGATCGCGCCGCGCACCGAGGAGGAGACCCTCGTCACCGAAGTCATCTGCACGCTCGTCGCCTCGGAGCTGGTCAACGACCGCGACACTGTACAGATCGGCGTCGGGACAGTCTCGGCGGCGCTCGGTGTCTATCTCGGCGACAAGCACGACCTGGGCGTGCAGACGGAGCTGATCACGGGCGGCATCGCCCAGCTCGTGCGCGACGGCGTCGTCACCGGCAAGTACAAGACGCTGCACCGCGAGAAGGTCGTTGGCAGCGCCTGCGTCGCTCTGCCGGATGAAGACCTGCAGCTGATCGACGGCAACCCGGCGTTCGAGCTCTACGACTTTGGCTACACGGATGATGTCCGTCTTCTGGTGCAGCAGCCGAACCTGGTGGCCGTCAACAACGCCCTGCTCGTCGACCTCACCGGCCAGATCGACGCCGAGTCGATCGGCTCGCGGATCTTGACCGGCGTCGGCGGCCAGACCGCGTTCATGATCGCCTCGCAGTACTCGCAGGGCGGCCGCTCCGTGATCGTCCTGCCCTCGAGCCACCTCATTGAGGGCACTCGGCGAACGCGCATCGTCGGCGCGCTGCCGGAGGGCTCGCTCGTCACCGTGCCGCGCACGCTCGTGGACTACGTCGTGACGGAGAACGGCATCGCCACGCTGCGCGGCAAGAACGTCCGCCAGCGCATCGGCGAGCTGATCTCCGTGGCGCACGCCGACTTCCAGAGCGAACTCAAAGCGGAAGCGAAGCGGCTCTACGGCATAACCGTCTGAGCGCCGCAGCGTTGTCTTGTTCGAGATGGCTGCCACCGCTCGCCACCTGACACTCGCCGCCGTCATGGCGACCGCCTTGCTCGCCTTCGGCTGTGGAGACGACGACAGCGCGCCCGAAACGCCGGCCGCATCGACACCTGCCGAGGCGACAGCCACGCCGAGCGAGCCAGCAACCGCGAGCCCGGAGCCACAGCCAACCGCAGTCACCGCCGCCGACGAGCGCGTCCAGGAGATTCTGGCTCAGCCGGGGCTTGTCGCGTTCTTGGGCGACCTCCGGGACGCGGTCGAAGCCAACGACGTGCAGTCCGTCATCGACAACACGTACTTCGCAGAGTACGAGTGCCAGAGCCCAAGTGGGTTCCCTCCGGAGGAATGCTACGAGGCGCCCGGCCTCACGCTGCCTGCCCTCAGCTACGGCATCTGGCAATCGGAAGGCGGATACATGTCGGAGGCGACGTACGAAGCGGAGATCAGAGACTGGCTTACCGGCGACGACGCAGCCGCCGCCGCGATGTACGCCGTCGGCCAGATGACCCTCGGCGACGACCAGTCGCCTGACGTCGCGGACGCCGTTGTCGCCGGCCTGGGCGGCCTGAGGGGCCACGAGCCAAGCGCGGGAACGGCGATGTCACTGGCGATCGCCGAGCGCGACGGACGATGGATGATCACCGAGGTGGATTCTGCGAACACTGATTCTGTACCCCACTTCTACGAGTGGTGGATCGGCTGGGAAGAGTTCGCCAGCGTGGCGGGCCTGGGCCCCTGGGCTACTCGATAGCGCCGGCGCGGTAGATGATCGCCAGCGCGATCGTGCCGGCGCCGCGGTTGAGCGCCTCCAGAACGCCGCAACCGACGCTCTGGTCCCCGCCGGGGCCGTTCGCCACTTCGACAGTACCGGCCTCCCTGGTGAACTGCCAGACGAGGTCAACGCCGTCAGGCGGATGCGGGTCCTGCACCTGCCACGCGAAATCGAAGGCGAAGTTCATGCACGATGCGTCCCCGGCGATGGCCGCCGTGTCGATACTCTTCGAATCGCCCGCCGCGAGTATCGCTTCGATTCCGCCGGAGGCGATCTCCGTCAGCTCTTCGTCCAGCGTCGGATCGATCGGTGTCGGCGCGCCGGTGACAGTGGCGAGCGGCGTCGGTGTTGCGTCCTTCGTGCCAACGGGCGTCAGGGCACCGCCAGTGTCGGCCGCCGGCGTCTCATCGCCGCCATCGCAGGCGGCCGCCAGCGCGAGCGCGGCAGAGACACCCGCCAGAACGAGCCACTTCACGACTGCTGACGCTTCTCGAACTCCCGCAGCTGGTCTTCGAGACGCCGCTGCGAGTAGGCGACCGTGAAGTCGCCGCGCGTCCGCTCCAGGATGCCGCGCATGGCATCGGAGGTCCGGCGCAGGCCGGACGTCACGGCCTCCGGGTAGTCCATCGTCATCAGCATGTCCTGGATGTCGCCCATCGCCGCCAGCGCCTCTTCGCAGCGCTGCAGGTCGCCGGCGCGCAGCTCGTCCAGCAGGTGGCGCCGCAGCTCGCCGATCGTCTCACCGATGCCGTTGAGATAGGCGGCGCCCCTGATCTTCAGGTCGGCCGGCGTCGGCAGCGGCTCACCGGCGATCAGCGCCAGCGTCGTACTGGCCTCCGCGAACTCCTTCTGCGCGTCGTTCACGTAGCCGGCGTGCAGTATATCCGCGTGACCGGCGAGCGCCGATTCGATCTCCGCCAGGTTGTCGCGGGCCTTCGCCAGCAGATCGCGCGCCGGGCCAAACTCCTTGCGGTGAACCGAACGGATCGCGTTCGCTGAGAGGCGGACCACGTCGCGGGAGAGCGACAGCGCCTGCTCACGCGCCCGGTGCTTGGCATCCAGGTGCTCCCGGACAGAGTCGGCGATTTCGTTCAGGCCGTCGGTGTTCACAGGTCTTTGACCGGGTCCGGGAACTCGCCTTCGCGGGCGGCGTCGATCATCTCGCGGGCCTCCTCCGGCATGTCGACGCCGTACTCGTCGAACTTACGCTCCGCCCAGCGGCCGATCTGCCGCGGGTCCTTGTAGTCCTCAAGCCGCTGCGGTTCGGAACCGACATCCCGCACGACGTCCGCTTCCGTGCGGTGGACAGCAAACTTCGAGAGGACGCGCTCAAGCTTCTTGCCGCCACAGCCGCGACACTCGGCGTCCACGGGCGAGCTGACGCTGCGCGTGAAGACGCTGGTCAGCTTGCCGCAGTCGGCGCACTTGTACTCGTATATCGGCATCGTACTCAGTCTACACCGGCGAAGTCGTCTCCGGACCCATCGTCCGCCTCGCCCTCGCCTGGAAGCTCGCCGGCCTCCATGCGATCCAGCTCACCTTCCATCTCGGCGTCCAGCGGCTCGCCCATATCCTTGCTCATCTTGCGCACCCACTTCGCCATCGACCGCGGGTCGTTCTCGTCCACGTCCGCCAGGCTCGCCTCGTCGAACCCGCTCTCGTCGCCGGAACGGTGGACTGCCACGCGCGAGAAGAGCCGCTTCAGCTTCCGCGAGCCGCAGTGCTCGCAGGCAGCCGAGACGTCCGCTGAGACGCTGCGCGTGAAGACGGACGTGCGCTTACGGCAGGCCGCGCAGCGGAACTCGTAGATCGGCACGCTACCAGCCCTCCCGCCGGCGCCGGGCGGCGATCTCGTCACGGACCTCGCAGGCGTGGAGGTACGGGCAGCCGGCGCAGTGCCCGCCGATCGACGGCGGAAACGCCGTCACGCCCTCCATCTCCCGCACCGTGGCGAGGACGGCGTCAAGCGTACGCTGGCCGTCGCCGGCGCCGAAGTCCGTCGTCCACTTCGTGCCGTCGTCCAGGTACCAGAACGAGACATTCGACACCTCGCGCTTGAGCGTTCGCTCGGCCAGGAGCGCGTAGATCAGCAGTTGCTGCGAGTCGATCTCCTCCGGCCTCCCGCCGCCCTTGTAGTCGATGACGTGCAGCGTCCCGTCCGCTTCCTCATCGATGCGGTCCAGCCGGCCGAACAGCGTCACGCTGGGCGCGACCTCCTCCTGGAAGTACGGCTCAGCCATCAGCGGCTTGGCACTCAGGTCGAAGCAGCGCGCGAAATTGGCCAGCTGGCGCAGCGAAGCCTCGCGATGCACCTCGACACCGGGGATGCGGTGATAGCCGGCCGAAAGGGCCGCCCATCCCTCCTCGAAGAGCCTCACCAACGTCTCCTCGCTGCGTTCCGCCGGCGGCACCTTCGTGAAGAAGTCGCACAGCACTCGGTGCACGAGGCTGCCTGCCGTGTCCGCCGGACGCAGCCGGGCGCGCAGCTTATCAACATACTGATAGCGGAACCGGAGCCGGCAGGTACCGAAGACGCGCACCTTGAGCGCGGAAACGCGGGTCATGGCGCAATTGTACGGCGATTTCGGCCCGGAAGCGCCGCCACCGCCTTCACGTCCTTTTGCCCCTATGCTATTCTGACCATAAGCGTTATCGATGACTTCTTCGTAGCAATGAGCACTTCAGGAGCAACAACGGACGCCCAGGGACTGCCCGCGAAGTGGCTGCGCGAGATCCGGCGCCAGTTCGATGTCGTGCTCAACTGGCGGCCCGGCAAGAAAGACGCCGCCGAAATCTTCCTTATCGTCGGTACACTGCCCCTGTACTACCTCGTCCGCGGCCTCACCAATACCGACACGCGCATCGATGAAGCGGTGCAGCGAGGTGTCGACATCATCGCGATTGAGAAGAGCATCGGAATCTTCTGGGAAGTCGAGATGCAGGGCTGGATCCTTGGCTATCAATGGCTCGTGGACTTCTTCAACTACTTCTACCTCTTCGGCCACCTGCCGGTCATCGGCGCGCTCGCCGTCTGGATGTACTTCTGGCACAAGCCCCAGTACCTGCTGATGCGCAACGCCTTCCTGCTCTCCGGCGCGATCGCGCTGATCTTCTACGTCAACTTCCCGACGGCGCCGCCGCGGCTCCTCCCCGACCACCTGGGATTCGGCTTCGTTGACACCGTCTTCGACCAGTACAACACCGGCAGACCCTGGACACCCGGCGAGTTCGTCAACGAGTACGCCGCCTTCCCCAGCATGCACATCGGCTGGAACCTGCTCGTCGGCATCGCCGTCTGGATGGCCTCCAGGAACATCCTCGTGCGCGCCTTCGCCGTCCTGATGCCGACGGTGATGATGGCCGACATCATCTTCACCGGCAACCACTACATCATCGACGCCCTGGCCGGCACCGTCGTCATGCTGCTCGGGCTCGGCATCGCCGTCGGCGGCAAGATGCTGGCCACGCGCATCGTCTCGCCGGACAGCAAGGTGGCACGCGAGAAGGGGTGGGTGCCGTGGATGTACTGGCTTTGCGGCGTCGCCTACGATCGCTCCGAGCATGGACAGTCCACCTTGCAGGCTGCATAATTTCTTACAACGTGAATAGGACGACGCAGCCGCAAAGAGTCCTGCTTGCAGATTAGAAACCTGCTTCAGGCCGTACCCCGCGTTCTCTTCTCCAACGCCCCGCTGGACGCACAACTCATCATCACCCGCCGCTGCAACCTCTCCTGCGGTTACTGCTCCGAGTTCGACAGCTTCTCCCAGCCGGTCCCGCTTGATGACCTCAAGGAGCGCATCGACGCCCTGCACCGCCTGGGCTCGGTCAACATCACCCTCCTCGGTGGCGAGCCGCTTATGCATCCGGACGTCGCTGAGATCACGCGCTACGCCGCACGGAAGTCCAACGTCAGCGTCGTCACTAACGGCTTCCTCCTGCGCAACGGCATCATCGAGTCCCTCAACGAGGCCGGCCTCAACAACCTGACCGTCTCCATCGACACGCTCCACGCCGACCCGTCCCGCTACATCCAGAAGTCGTTCCGCTCGCTCAAGACGCGGCTGGAGCGCCTGGCCCGGCTCGCCAGGTTCGACGTGCACGTCACGGCCGTCCTCTGCGAGTCATCGAAGGACGACTTCCGCGAGCTCGTCCGGGAGGTGCAGTCGTTCGGCTTCCGCATGTCCTTGAACCTGATCCACAACGACCGCGGCTACGTCACGATCAAGGGCGATCCGTACGTTGACCTGTACGAGGACTTCTACGCCAACGGCAAGCCGTTCACGTTCCTGGACTACGAGTACGGGAAGAAGCTGCTGCAGGGCGAGACGCCGGACTGGAACTGCCGCGCCGGCGCACGCTACCTGTACGTCGACGAGCACGGCGACGTACAGCTCTGCGCCTCGCAACTGGGGCGCCTTCAGAAGCCTATCGTGGAGTACACGCAGGACGACCTGAACGCCAACGCGAAGACGCACAAGGGCTGCGAGGAAGGTTGCTCCGTCGGCTGTGCTTTCCGCTGCTCACTCGTCGACAACGACAAGCCGGCGTTCCTCAAGGCGGTCGCGCGCGGCGCCACCCGCGGCACGCTGTTCGACAACGGCCGGCGGACACAGAAGCCGCCAAAGTACCGCCCAGAACCCGCCCTCGGCGACGACTAGCACCACTCACAGCCGCCCTTCCCGTTCGTAGCCGCAGCGCCTTCAGGCCTGCATGGATTGGCTCCAGATGCCGTACCGTGCCGGGGCGATTGAGGCAGAGCTGAAGCTCTGCGGCTACGAAGATCGGTTGGCTCAAACGTCCGCGGTAACCGCGTTCTCGTAGTGCACGACCGAGGCCAGTCGCCCATCGCGCTCGAAGTCGATGGCAATGAGGTCGATCCGCCATTGCTCCGGCAGGTTCTCGCGCGCCTGGCCGTAGGCCTCGGCCATCTCCACCATGCGCCGCTGTTTGGCCAGCGAAAGCGACTCTGCCGCCGTTCCCATCAATGAGCCGCGACGGCACTTCACCTCGACGAACGCCAGCACGCCGTCTCCCTCGGCCACGATATCGATCTCACCGGCCGCCGTCCGGAAGTTGCGCTCCCGCAGGCGATAGCCTTTCGCCTCCAGGTGCTCGGCGCCGAGCCGTTCGCCCAGCTCACCCAGTGCGCGACGCCCATTATCCTTCGCCACCTGTCTCCTGCCTCCTGTCCCTTGTCTCCTCAGTAAGCGCCCTGCATCTCAAAAACGCGGCGGGGGTTGTCCACCGTCATCGTCGTGATGTCGTCCTCGCTCACGCCGGCCTCGCGAAGGGCCGGCAGCACTTCGTCCGAGATGTGGTTGAAGTTCCATTTCGGAAGGACTTTGGCCCTGAGGTTCGGGTCGAGCCAGTCGATGTAGCAGGCCGCATCGTGGGAGACCACGATCTTTTCCGCGTAACCCAGGTCGCACATCTTCTTGATCGTCGCCACGCCCTGCGCCGTCATCATGTAACGGTCGAGGCCGAAGCGGTCAATACCGATGAACGAACCGCGGTCGCAGAGCTTCTGCAGGTAACCGGTGTCCGCCGTGTCGCCGCTGTGGCCGATCACGACGCGGCCCAGGTCCACGCCCTCGACCTCGAAGATGTCCTGCTGCTTGAGACCGACCTCGCTGGCCGCGTGCGTGTGCGTCGAGATCGGGACGCCGGTCGCCCGGTGCGCCTTCGCGGCGGCACGCAGAACGCGCTCGACGTCCCGGGTGACCCCGGGCTCGTCCGTCGCGCACTTGATGACCCCGGCCTTCACGCCGGTGTCCATGATGCCGTCCGTGATGTCGCGAGTGAACAGCTCGGCGATGTACTCGATTGGGCGGCCGCTCTCAGCCCCGAAGTAGTGCGGCACCTCCCAGTACAACCCCGTGGCGACGATCACCTGCATGCCGCTGGCCGCCACCGCCTCCTTCACGAAGGGGATGTCGCGCCAGTTGGCGACCGTCAGGTCGACAAGCGTCTTAACACCGCGCTCCTGGACTTCCTTCATGCGCTGAATCGCATTCGCCAGCTCCGCCTCGCGGTCAAAAACGGGGAAGTTCTGCTTCACGCCCTGTGACTGCAGAATGATGTGCTCGTGCATCAGGGTGAAGCCGAGATCTGCGGTATCGAGCGGGCCGGAGACGGAGTTGATCGTGGGCACGGGGCTCTCCTTCGTTGTGCTGTCGGCAGGTCGCCGCCAATTATAGCGAAGCGGGGACGAGAGCCAGCCCTGGTTCTGGCATCAGCTCCAGCTGCTGGCCAAGGAGCAGGTCCTTGAGCGGAGCGAACGAGCGCCGGTGCAACTCGCAGGGGCCAATCTCCCGCAGTGCGCGGGCGTGCTCGGCCGTGAAGTAGCCTTTGTGCGAAGCGAAGCCGTACTCAGGGTAGCGCTCATCATGCGCCGCCATCAGGCGATCGCGCGCCACCTTGGCGATGATCGACGCCGCGGCGATCGAACGCGACATCCCGTCGCCGCCGATGATCGGCGTCTGATCGATGCGGCAGGCGCGCAGCGGGAAGGCGTCGAGGAGCAGGTACTGCGGCCGCACGCAAAGATCCCCCAACGCGCCGAGCATCGCCTGACGCGACGCCTCCGCGATGCCGATGCGGTCGATCGTCTCGGCCGAGACGAAGCTGACGGCCGCTGCCAGCGCCTTCTCCCAGATCAGCGGTGCCAGCTCCTCGCGCGCTTCGGCCGTGAGCTTCTTGCTATCGTTGACGCCCTTCAGCCAGCGGAAGCCCGGCTCTGTAGCGAAGATGACGGCGCCGGCGGCGACCGGGCCCGCCAGCGGTCCACGGCCGACTTCGTCGACGCCGGCGATGAGAGTGACGCCCTGGCGCCAGAGGCGGCGCTCAAATGCGAAGTCAGGACGGCGAGGAGCCATTGCTGGCGTTATGCTAGCTGTGAGGGTTGGCACTGTCAACGCGTATATCCAAATGAACAATTGACACCGCGACAGCGCCACCCTACCGTGAATTCGGCGGACTCGTCAGACAAAGCCGCGGAAGACCGCGCCATCGTACAACAGGAGGAGGCAGGCCATGCCCATCGTCCGGGTAGAGATGTGGACAGGCAGGACAGAGGCGCAGAAGAAGGAGCTGGCGCGCGTCATTACCGACGCGATGGTCAACATCGCACACACGACGCCCGAGGCGACCATCGTCGTGTTTGAGGACATCGAAAAGGACAACTGGGCCCAGGCGGGAAAGCTCTCGTCTGACGATTAGCTGTAACCGATCCGGCACCCGGCCCGTCCCACTAATCAGACGGCAAAGCAGCCGAGTGCCCTGTGATACAATCCAGATAGTGACACGCAGGCCGACAGGCCTCGTGATCCCATCTAGAGAAAGAGCCTGAATGTACGGACGCTGGCTACGAAATAGCTTTATCTACCTGCTCATCCTCGTCGCAATCGTGGCGATCGTCTTCACCGTCCTTAGCGGCGGTGGCAGCGACAAAGTCGACCAGGAGTTGAGCGACTTCATCTCGCAGGCCCAGACCGGCGAGGTCGTCAAGGTCGATGTCGACAACGACACGCTCAACTACGAGCTGCAGGGCGACGACCTCACCTACACGACCAAGATCGAAGAGGGCGACACCGTCCGCGGCATCCTCCAGGCGAACGGCGTCGAGCCCGGAACGGACGCCTATCCGGAAGTCAACATCAAGCAAGCAAGCGCCTGGAAGAACATCCTCAACATCGGCATCCAGTTCCTGCCCATCATCTTCATCATCGCCATCATCTTCTTCTTCCTGCGCCAGGCGCAGGGCTCCAACAACCAGGCGATGAGCTTCGGTAAGAGCAAGGCCCGCATGTTCAGCGGCACACGCACGAACGTCACCTTCCTGGACGTCGCCGGCGTCGAAGAGGCGAAGGACGAGCTGAAAGAAGTCGTCGAATTCCTCAAGTACCCGGAGAAGTTCGCGGCGCTTGGCGCACGCATCCCAAAGGGCGTCCTGCTGGTCGGCCCGCCCGGCACCGGCAAGACGCTCCTGGCCAAGGCCGTCGCCGGAGAGGCCGGCGTACCCTTCTTCTCGATCTCAGGTTCTGAGTTCGTCGAAATGTTCGTCGGTGTCGGTGCGTCACGCGTGCGTGACCTCTTCGAGCAGGCCAAGCGAAACTCGCCCTGCATCGTCTTCGTCGACGAGATCGACGCTGTCGGCCGCCATCGCGGCGCCGGCCTCGGCGGCAGCCACGACGAGCGCGAGCAGACGCTGAACCAGATCCTCGTTGAGATGGACGGCTTCGACACCAACACCAACGTCATCGTCGTCGCCGCCACCAACCGGCCGGACATCCTGGACCCGGCGCTCCTGCGCCCGGGCCGCTTCGACCGCCAGGTAACGCTCGACAAGCCGGACATCAAGGGCCGCAGCGCGATCCTCAACGTCCACTCCAAGGGCAAGCCGCTGGACGGCGAAGTCAACCTCGAGCTCGTCGCCAAGCAGACGCCCGGCTTCTCCGGCGCCGACCTGGCGAACCTCGTGAACGAGGGCGCCATCCTCGCCGCCCGCCGCGGCAAGAAGAAGATCACGATGGCAGAGCTGGACGAGGCCGTCGACCGCGTCATAGCCGGCCCCGAACGCCGCAGCCGCGTCATCAGCAAGAAGGAGCGCGAGATCATCGCCTACCACGAGGCCGGCCACGCCTTCGTCGGCTACGCGCTACCGAACGCTGACCCGCCGTATAAGATCAGCATCATCGCCCGCGGCATGGCCGGCGGCTTCACCCGCTTCGTGCCGGAAGAAGACCGACACCTGTACTCGCGCTCGCAGTTCCGCGATATGCTCGCCGCCATTCTCGGCGGCCTCGTCGCCGAGGAGATGGTCTTCGGCGAGTCAACGACCGGCCCTTCGGACGACCTCCAGCGCGCGACCTCCCTCGCCCGCCAAATGGTTACTCAGTGGGGCATGAGCGAGCGCCTGGGCCCGCGCACGTTCGGCCGCAAGGAAGAGATGGTCTTCCTGGGCCGCGAGATATCCGAGACGCGAAACTACAGCGAGAAGGTCGCCGAAGAGATCGACGAAGAAGTGCGCCAGATCATCGACCGCGCCTACGACACCGCCAAGAAGCTGTTGAATGAGAACCGCGACAAGATCGACACGATCGTCAACGTCTTGCTCGAAGAAGAGGTGATCGAGGGCGAGAACCTGACGAGCGTCCTCGACGGCAGCAGAGTCGAGGAAAGGGCGAAGCCCGACGACGAAAAGGGCGACGAGGGCACCGAGGAAGAGAGCCCGGAGCCTGAGAAGCCGGTCGCGCCGCCCAAGCCCGGCCTCGCCTGGGAATCACCCTCGCGCCTCGACCCGGACGTCTCCTGAGCGCTCGTAGCTAGACATACGGCACGTACGGGCGATACAATTCCAGTTCGTGGGCCTGTAGACTGTCATTCGGCGTACAGGCGCATCTCAAGACAGACGACGAGACGGCGCATCCGCGCCATCCCAGAACGTGGAGGACTCCCATTTACGCCATAGTTCGCGCAGGCGGAAAGCAGTACCGCGTCGAACCTGACCAGACGCTCGACGTGGACCTCATCAAGGCCGACGTCGGATCGACTGTCGACCTTAGCGTGCTGCTGATCGGCGGCAACGGCGATGTCAGCATCGGCACTCCCGAGGTCGACAAAGCCAAAGTCGTGGCCGAAGTCCTCGAGCACGGCCGGGACCGCAAGGTCCTCGTCTTCAAGTACAAGAACAAGACTCGATACCGCCGTCGCCACGGCCACAGGCAGGACTTCACCCGCCTCCAGATCAAAGAGATCGTAACCGCGGCCGGCACCTTCACAGCGGCCGACGTCGAGCCGAAGCCCGCCGCGCCCAAGCGCCGCCGCAAGCCGAAGGCCGAGCCCGTCGCTGAGGAGACACCGGTGACCGAGGCCGCAGCACCGGAAACCGCCGCTGAGAC
>JAJCYV010000044.1 GCA_029262695.1 Chloroflexota bacterium
AGGAGCTGACCAATCCCCTGACCGAACAGAGGATGCACATAGAGCACCACTACCTTCGACCTGCGCATACTGGTTGCCTCCAGCTCGCATGCTACGATCGCCAGCCGACGCTGTGTACTTGCTTAAAGGTAGATTCGTGAAACAGGAATCGGAGGGCTTTGGCGGACTCACCGATACAGCGGGGATATAGGCCTGGATACAGGCGGCGAAGGGCTACTGGCTCTCAGGCGTTTCGGTTGGCGGCCGTACCAGGCCTTCCCGGACCGCGAACGCGGCCGCCTGCACACGGTTCTGCAGGTGCAGTTTCTCCAGGATGTTGTGGAGATGATTCTTCACTGTCCCCTCCACGATGTACAGTCGCGCGGCGATCTCCGCATTGCTCAGCCCTGACGACACAAATTGCAGGACCTCTTTCTCCCGCTGGGTCAGCCCCGATCCAGCTGCCTGGGTGGTCTCGAGCCGCGGGCGTTTCCGGAATTCGCCGAGTAGCTTGGCGGCCACCGGCGGCGAGATCGGCGTCTCCCCGGCCATGACTCCTCTGATCATCTGGAACAGCTCTTCAGGCTTCAGGTTCTTTAGCAGATATCCATCCGCTCCGGCCTTGATTGCGTCGAACAGGTCGTCGTCCACGTCGGACACCGTGAGCATGATCACGTGTATATCCGGACGCTGCGCTTTGATATTCCGGGTTGCCTCCACACCCGTGCAGACCGGCATCTGCACGTCCATCAGGACTACATCGGGGTGAGTGGCAAGGACAGTCTCCTGGCCGTGCGCGCCGTCCTTCGCCTCTCCCACGACTTCAAACCCGCCCTCGTCTTCGAGGAGTGCGCGCACCCCTTTCCGAAACAGATCCTGGTCATCAACCAGCACTACACGAATCGCGCTCATCACTTAGCCTCCGCATCAGAGAATATCACGCATACTTTTGTTCCCCGTCCGCGAACCGAATCAATCTCCAGCCGGCCGCCCACCCGCTCCACTCGCTCCCGCATCGTGAACAGGCCATAGTGGTCGTGGTCATTATCCAGCGCGCCCGGGTCAAACCCCTTCCCATCGTCCTCAATCGTGATCCGCAACCCATCCTTCTGCCGCAGGCTCACACACGCCTTCCGTGCGCCGGCGTGCTTGCGCACATTCGTCAGCGCCTCCTGGACCACGCGCATGAGCTGCAGTTCAGCCTCAGGCGCCAGCTCAAGCGCTCCCGAGCCGTTCGTCTCCACCCGGGTCGGTATCCCCGCCTGCTGGCTGAACTTCGCGGTATACTCCTTCAGCGTGTCCACGAATCCCCGCCGCTGAGAAACTGCCTCTCTCAACCCCAGGATCGCCTCCCGCACGTCGACGTACGCCTCGTTCGCCACAGTCGATATCTCCGCCAGTTCGCGCTCTGTCTTGTCTGCGTCTCCCGCATTCAGGCTCAGCCGCGCGCCTTCCGATTTGAGATGCAGGAACGCCAGCACCTGGGCCAGACTGTCGTGCATCTCGCGCGCCAACCGCTCCCGCTCCTCCAGCACTGCCACCAGCCGATCCCGTTCCATCAGCCTTTCCTTCTCCACCTCGATCGCCGCCAGATCCGCCATCGCACTCAACAGGCGCACCTCCTCCTCACCAACCTCGCGCGATCCGGCAACCGAGACGCAAAGCTCACCGATACGCTCACCCCGGATGACCAGGTCAGTCGCAATCCTGCGGATCGCGGGGTTGTCCAGCGGGCAAGCGCCGCCGGAAACGGACTCGGCCTCAGGACCCGGCTCTCCATCGACAGCCGTCACCGGGTCACGAAGCGCCTCCGGAAAGCCGGTGTTCGTCGCCGGCACGCGGTCCCCCGCTTGACTCACCAGGCACAGCGCCGCGGCGTCGCCGCCCAGCATCTCCTGCGCCCGGTCCACGATTGACCGCAGCACCCGGCGTTCGTCGTCCACCGCCGCGATATCTACCGCGATCTCGTATAGCGCCTCCGACTCCTCATTGCTCCTCAATATCTTCGCCTGCATTCTGTCGATGACGCCATACACACTGGCGGTGAAGATGATCACGCCGGCGCTATATGCGGCGATAGAGAGAAGATGCCCGTACTCAACACCCAGCGCCGGCATCACCAGACCCATCGCCACGGCCTGAACACAGACCAGGAATGAGATCGCAACGATGATCGTCACCCATCGCAGCTGCCGCAGGCTCAGGTTCATGCGCAGTCCTGCCCCTTCGTGCACCCGCCCGCTATTGGCGTGAGTCGCGTCGCCAACGTGGTCCGCTTCATGGAGTGCTCGTCAGTGCGGTGAAAACTCATCTTCCTCAACCGTCTCTATCCCCGACCCGTCATTCGCTCCGCTATGGCCGCTCGATGAAGATGAGCCGTTGGGTGATAGGCGGTACGGGACCAGCACGCGCCGGTCGCCTGCACTGCCTGCTGAAAAGTCCACCTCAACGTGAAAGACGTCTCGTACCAGTTCGCGCGTGAGCACTTCGTCAGTCGGGCCATGACAGGCGATGCGGCCGTCCTGGAGGGCGATCACACGCTGGCAGTAGAGAGAGGTGAGCAGCAGGTCGTGCATGGACATGACCACGGTGACGCCGTGGTGCTTCAGACTGGACAGCAGCTCAAGGAGTTCAAACTGATGAGCGATGTCCAGGAATGCCGTAGGCTCATCCAGCAGAAGGATGTCAGGCCGTTGAGCCAGCGCAACCGCTGCCCACGCGCGCCGCAACTCTCCGTGTGATAGCTGATTGAGCCGGCGCCCGCAGAGGGCTCCGAGCCCCATCGCATCGACGGCCCATTCGACCGATCGGCGGTCCTCCGCGGCGTCGCCGCCCAGTAGGGATTGGTGCGGAAAACGGCCGCGCTGGACCAGCTCCAAAACTGTGAGGTCCAGCAAGCCGTCCATGTTGTGTCCCACGAAGGCCAGCTTCCGGGCCACGTGCCGGGTCGGCAGTCGGTGCAGGATCTCATCGTCCAGGAGCACGACGCCGCGCTCCGGCTTCAGTGACCTGCTCAAAACACGGAGCAGCGTTGATTTGCCCGCCCCGTTCGGGCCGATGAGGCCGGTGACGGCTCGCTCCTGAATGATCAGTCCAGCGAACTCCACACCGAAGTCGCCTCCGTAGCCCGCTTTTATGTCACGTGCCTCGAGCTTCATGCCTTCGTCCGTATAAGGTACATCAAGGATGGCGCCCCGATCGCAGCGGTGACGATCCCCAGCGGTATCTCCACGGGCGCTGCGACAACCCGCGCCAGCGTATCGGCGTATAGCACTAGCGAAGCACCGATGATCACGGACAAGGGTAGCAGCGTCCGGTGATCGTCGCCGGTGGCAAACCTCGCGACATGCGGCACGACGAGGCCGACGAACGCCACCATGCCTGCGACGCTGACCGCCGCACCGGCAAGCCAGGCGGCGACGGCGATTGCGGCGAGGCGGGACCTCTCCAGCGCCAGGCCAAGAGATTGCGCGGCTTCATCCCCCAGACTCAAGATGTTCATCCGAGCCGTAAGCAGGAGCGCCGCCAGCAGTCCCCCACCGGCATACGGCCACATCGTCCGCAGGTCCTCCCAGCCGCGACCGAACAGCCCTCCGGCGAGCCACGAGAGCGCCGCCTGCGTCCGCAGGTCGGACGTCACCAGCACCATCGTCGTTCCTGCCGTGAGGAACGATGCAACTGCGACGCCGGCCAGGGCAAGCCGCACCGGTGCGACACCCTGTCGCCACGACATGCCGTAGACGAGTGCTGCCCCCGTGAGCGCGCCACCGAACGCGATCGGCACCACGAGTTGCGCCGGCACGTCCCCGGCCACTCGAATCGTGAGCGTGGCCGCCAGGCCTCCGCCGGCCGTCAGCCCCAGTATGTGCGGGTCCGCCAGCGGATTGCGCGTCACACCCTGAAGCAACACTCCCGACGCCGCGAGGCAGGCGCCGACGAGAATCGCGATCAAGACGCGAGGCAAGCGAAGGTCCCAGACTATCGTGTGCGCTATGGCGTCGTCCCGGCCAGTCAGGCCGGCGAGGACGCGCGCCGGCGATAGGCTAACGGCGCCCAGCGACAGGCCCAGAACGATGCCCACAAGGAGCACCGTTAGCGGTACGATCCAAAGGAACGCCACCCGGGTGAAAGAGTCCGTCCTCACCCGGGCAACCGCCGCGAGGCCTGCGCCTTCGCTCATGGGCCAAAGACTTCCGGATAGATCAGCCTTGCCAGTTCCTGTAGCCCCTCACCGGCTCGCGCGCCGGGCGCCTGCAAGAATACCTCCACGCTGATCTCGCTCACGCGGCCGTTCATCACTGCCGGAACGGTCGCCCAGGCCGGATCATCCGAGAGCGACTGGGTGATAGTTGCACCGCCGGGAGGGCCAGCCGAAATGGCCAGCACCACGTCGGGTTCCGCGGCGACGATGGACTCGAGACCGAGCTTTGTGTAGCCGGGGAACTGTCCGACGTCCGGAGCGCCTGCAGCGACGTTCGTGACGCCGAGGATATCAGCGAGGTTCCCCGCATAGGAGTCCGGTTTCGCAGCGTAGAAATCGTCCGGCGTGCCGTTGACGATGAGGATCGTCGGCCCGTCAGTTCCCAGCTGCGAGATCACGTCGGCCTTGATAACGTCCAGATCTGCGATCGCCTCGTCCGCCTCATCTGCCCTGTCGAGTATCGTGCCGAGGAGTTCGAATCCAGTCGCGACATCGTCCCAAACGGCCACTCCTGCGTAGACCACCGGAACGCCGAGATCTTCCAGGTTCTGGGCGAGCTGCGGCTGCAGCATGCTATCCGCGACGATCAGGTCCGGGCCGGCCGAGGCGATGACTTCAAAGCTCGGTTGGTACGATGGGCCGATGTCCTCCGCGGACGCCGCCGCTTCAGGGTAGCGGACCGATGACGATCTGGTCAGGCTTGTCCCGCCGAGCGCGTACACAAACTCAACAGTTGTTGGGCTGAGAGCGGCGACTGCCTCAGGCAAGGCGTCGATCGTCACTTCCCGGCCAAGCATGTCCGTGACCGTGACTGGATACTCGGTCCCGGCCGCTGGTGACTGCGTCGGAGCGTCCGTCGCTGGGGCACTTGTGGCAGGGCCCTGGGTGGGCGTCGATGTCGGCGCCTCATCGTCGTCGCCACATGCTAAAGACAACGCCGCCAGCGCCAAAACGAGGAGAAGCGCGGGAAGAATGAAGGCTCGGAGACTCCGTGTGCTGGTCATGGTCTGATCCTCCCTGTGGCTATTGACCTTGTCTATTGCAGACGGCTATAGTAATAGACTGCGCCAATGCTCAGTGTACAGTGCCCGCTGGGGAGCGCCACTAGTGCCGTTCGGCACATCGCTTCTAGTGCTTTCCCGGTAGGAATCTATGAGTCCGGAGAGCGGCGACCTACTCAAAAGGTAGTAGTTACAGAGTATCCAGATGGATCGGGCCGACCCGCGCCGCGTAAGGTGACGAGTTATGAGCGGCCGTGAAGGCCCCTCTTCCGGACCGGTGGGTCTGGATCGCGTACACGCTAAGACTTACCTCCTCGTAGGACATTATCCGCCTGAGATGTCTCAGTCGGAAGGCCTCTTCGTGAGGCGTTTACGCAACTGAAGAGTTGGGCTGGCCCTTTTGCTATCAGGGCCGTTCAGCTGACCTATGGACCCGACTCCGGATGCGGCTTAGCTTCGAATCCCCCTGGTCTTGGCTCAGGAGCGCCCGCACTGCCTTCCAGGCATCGTGACCGGCTACCTCGGGAGAACCAGCCACGTTATGGCTCTACAGACAGATTGACAGCGGCCCAACGGCGGCTAGACTGAGTCGCGTCTGAGTCCCATTGGTGGGGCATTCACACTTCACACCATGTTCGGCACACCCATCAGCAGGAGCGAAGCGAGGCCAAAGCCTCGTGCAGAAGACCGGGCTGCCGATATGGGCCACGGCGCCGGCCGCGCCGTCGGGATCTTCACGACCCTGCTGCTCCTCCTGGTATCGGCATGCGGCGGCAATTCACCCACAGTACAGGATCTGGCAGACGACGGGATCGTGTTCGTGTCCGATCGGGACGAGGAGCACTTCCAGCTGTACGTCATGGCCGCCGACGGGTCAAAAATCGCTCGTGTCACAAAGAGCGACACATCGGACACGCACCCTGTCTGGTCACCTGACCGAACGCGTATTGGGTTCTTGCGTCTACCCCTGGGTCAGCCGGCCCCGGGAACTTCTCAAGGTGCTGATCGCCTTGAGATATGGGTTTGGCCCATCGACGGTTCGGGAGGAGTCAAGGTAGCTGATCTCGCAGCTGAGGCGGCACCCGCGTGGTCAAATGACGGGCAGAAACTGGCGTTCGCCTCAGACCGCGACGGTGACCGCGACATCTACGTGGTGAACGGGGACGGCTCCAATCTGACCAACCTGACTAACGATGGAGTTCGTGACGGGGAACCGGCCTGGTCACCGGACGGAGCGCAGTTGGCGTTTGCTGGGCCTGAAGGCGTTTCTATCATGAGTTCGGATGGTTCCGGCATTCGGCCCTTGACGACAGTTGGCGGGGAGTCGCCAGCCTGGTCACCGGACGGTAGGGAGATCGCTTTCAAGGAAGCGGGCGAAATCGCCGTCAGGAGCGCCAACGGTAGTGATCTTCGCATCGTCAGCCTTCAGGACGGGAACGCCACACTCACCTTCGCCGGGCCGCCCGTCTGGTCTCCGGACGGTTCACGGATCGCCTTTGAGTCGTTGTCGACAGGAACGGTCTGGGTGGTGAACGCCGACGGATCAGGCCTCCGAAAGGTGAGCGCAGATCCAGTCGGTGATTCCACCTTCGATTTCGACGCGGCACCCGCCTGGTCGCCCGACGGCGCCACCATCGCCTTTGTCTGCGGGCAAGGCGATTCCGAGATCTGCACCGTAAACGCCGACGGCTCGAACGAGGTGCAGATCACGGACAATGACGCATTTGACCAACATGCGGCATGGTCCTCCGCCCACTCCCAGTAGAAGGCGGCCTCTCCGAGCTTCGCGTGAATGTAGGCAGCGGCGCTTACCCGCCGGCGTCGCCGCAACCCGCGGACAGCCTGCCTCGGGAGCTACAGCGCCGAATCGCTCGACCAGCGATTCAGGCAGGCGCCGCCACGGAAACTCAGCGTTGCTGTCAAACCAGCACTCAGTGACGCTGAGGCCAACTCAACATCTAGAAATCAGATACGAAATCTGGCAGGGGCGACAGGATTCGAACCTGCGACCTACGGTTTTGGAGACCGTTGCTCTGCCAGCTGAGCTACGCCCCTACCTACGATCCAGTATAGCAATAGCAGCGCCTCTGGCGCGCTGGACGCGGAGCAGGCGCGCAACCTAGACTCAGCCCCAGCCAACGCCCGACGGAAGGAGAAGCCCATGCCCGCCATATTCGTCCACGGTGTCCCCGACACCCACCACGTCTGGGACGCCCTCCGTCCCCACCTCTCCCGCGACGACGTCTCCGCGGTCGACCTGCCCGGATTCGGCTCGCCTGTGCCGGACGGCTGGAACGCAACCAAAGAAGAGTACGCCAACTGGCTCATCGCCGCCGTCGAAAAGGCGGGTGCGCCGGTCGACATCGTCGGTCACGACTGGGGCGCGCTACTCACCGCGCGTCTCGTCTCGCTGCGGCCGGACCTCGTCCGCAGCTGGACGATCGGCGGCGGCGCTATCGACGAAGAGTACGTGTGGCACGATATGGCGCGCTCCTGGCAGACGCCGGGACTCGGTGAACAGGTGATGCAGGGGATGACCAGCGCTGCGCTGGAGGCAGGCATGACTGCCGCCGGCGTCCCGGCCGAGCACGCGGGCGTCACGGCAAGCAACGTCGACGACACGATGAAGGACTGCATCCTAAAGCTCTACAGATCGGCCACCGAAGTCGGTAAGGAGTGGCAGCCGGGCACCGAGAACATCGACCGGCCCGGCCTCCTCATCTGGGGCGGAAGAGACCCGTATATGCAGGTCGGCTTCGCGCGCAAGATGGCGGAACGCACCGGCGCGCGCCTGCTCGTCTTCGAAGACTCTTCGCACTGGTGGCCGCTGGAGAAGCCGGCCGAAGCGGCGTCCGCCCTCGAAGAGCTCTGGGCCGGCGTCTGACCGCCGGCCGTGCGGGAGACCGCGGACGGCTCTTCCGCTAGCTGTTTACCAGGTTGGCGACGGTCTCCAGCATCTGCGACGGGCCGCTGAGCAGCATCGTCGTCAGGCAGGAGTCCTTCCACTTCGGCAGCTCGTCCTTGATCTTCCCGGGCGGGCCGATCAGCGCCACGTCCTCGACGAGTTCCAGCGGGATCGAGGCCGTCGCTTCGTCCTTCCTCCCCTGCAGGTATAGCTCCTGCACGTTCGCGGCGACGCCTTCGTAACCCAGCCGCACGAACACGTCGTTGTGGAAGTTCGCGCCCTTCGCGCCCATCCCGCCCATGTACAGCGAGAGCATCGGCCGCACGAAGCTCGCCGCCGCCTCAACGTCCTCCGTGACGATGATCGGCACCATCGCCGCCACCTCGAAGCCCTCTTCGCGCGAGCCGTCCTTCGCGAAGCCGTTGCTCAGCGCCTCGCGGTAGAACTTGTCCATCTTCGGCGAGAAGAACAGCGGCAGCCAGCCGTCGGCGATCTCCGCGGCCAGCGCGACGTTCTTCGGCCCCTCCGCCGCCAGGTAGACCGGGATGTCCGGGCGGAACGGGTGCAGCGTGCTGCGCAGCGCCTTGCCGAGACCGCTGCCGCCCTGAGCCGGGAGGTGGTAGTGGCTGCCCTCGAACGTCACGCGCTCCTCACGGGCGAAGATCCTGCGCAGGATCGAGACATACTCGCGCGTGCGCTCCAGCGGCTTCGGGTACGGCTGGCCGTACCAGCCCTCCACCACCTGCGGGCCGGACGCGCCGAGGCCGAGGATGACGCGGCCCTCCGAGAGATGGTCCAGCGTCATCGCCGCCATCGCCAGCGCCGCCGGCGTCCGCGCCGAGATCTGCGCGATCGACGTGCCGAGCTTGATCTTCTTCGTGCTGGCGCCCCACCAGGCCAGCGGAGTCAGGCAGTCTGAGCCGTAGGCCTCAGCTGCCCACATCGAGTCGAACCCCAGATCTTCCGCCACTGCTATCGACTGCTCGATGCCGCCGGGCGGGCCGCTGACCCAGTAGCCGGTATTCAGTCCCAGTTTCATCTGCTCCGCCATGGGGCTTCCTTCTGCCTGCTCTTCGTTTGCATCCCGCAGTATATGCGAGCGGTCGCCCCACGCGCCTCCGCTGCGATAAGCTTGGGCACGATCATGAAGACAGCCGCTTTCGTGCAGCCGGGCGTCATGGAGCTGCGCGACGCGCCTGAGCCCGAGCCAGGCCCCGGCCAGGTCGTCGTGGCGGTCAGCTACTGCGGCATCTGCGGCTCCGACCTGCACGAGTACGACGCCGCGGGCCCGTCGATACGCGCCGCCGGCGTCTTCCAGCCGGTCATGGGCCACGAGTTCACCGGCACCATCGCCGCGCTTGGCGAAGGCGCCGATGGCCTGCGCGCAGGCGATTCCGTCGTCGTCAACCCGGGCGCCACCTGCGGGACGTGCTGGCACTGCACCCACGGAGCGGCCAACGTCTGCGCGACACAACTCGGCACCGGCTACATGCTTGCGGGCGGCTACGCCGAGCGCTGCCTCGTCCAGGCGAGCCAGTGCCTGCCGATCCCCGGCGAGGAGTGGCTCGAGAAGGCCGCGCTCACGGAGCCGTTCGCCGTCGCCCTGCGCGCAACAAACCGCGGCGAGATGAAGACCGGTGAGACCGTCTTCATCGCCGGCGGCGGCCCCATCGGCCTGCTCTCCCTGATCGCCGCCCGGCGCGGAGGAGCCGGCACGATCATCCTCTCCGAGCCCGCCGAGTCACGCCGCGAACTGGCCCTGCAGCTGGGCGCGGACCACGTCATCGACACGGCGCAGCCCGCCTCGCTCAAGGTTCGGGAGCTGACCGGCGGCATGGGCGCCGACCTCTCGATCGAAGCCGTAGGCATCCCGCCGACGATGGACGACGCGCTGGGAGCGACCCGGAGGGCCGGCCGCATCGTCATCGCCGGCACGTTCGATCTGCCGTACACGATCGGACTACTCAACCTGATCGTGCAGGAGCAGTCGATCGTCGCCACCTTCGGCTACGTCGAGGAGTTCGCCGAGGCGCGAGACCTCATCTGCTCCGGTGAGGTGGACGTCTCGCCGCTCATCTCCCGCACAGTCGCGCTGGACGACGTGCCGAGGACGTTCGACGACATGACGCGCAGCCGGAACGACTACCAGAAGGTGCTAGTCCGGCCCTGAGTCGCGGCAAGCTAGGCGCTGGTCGGTTCGATCGCCAGCTCTGCGAGGCTGGCCGAGCGGCCGCGATAAAAGCCGACCCGTGGCGGGGAGGCCCACTCCTCACGGTTCGCTCGCGGCACGTTCACCTTCAGTCGGCCGGCTTCGGCCTGAAGCTCCTGCAGTTTATATCCGATCGTCTCTTCCGGTGCGAACGAAAGCATCTAGACCTCCTTTCCCAGTCTCTTGTTACCTTCCATCATCTATTCCAACGACGCGGCACCGGTTATCGGTGCGCTGACGACAAGTGGAGTTCCGGTCCTGGACCAGCGTGCTACAATCGCCCCGCCTGCTGGCCCGCCTGCCGGCAGGCGCGGCACGAACTCGCAGGAGGGCGCCCCAATGGTCACGGAACGAGTGTTCGGCGACGTCAGGCCCGAAGACGACTACACCCATCCTCTCGGCCCCGAAGAGAACTTCAACGAGAGCATGTACTTCAACTTCTTCGATAATCGCCGGCGCCGCGGCGGCTTCCTGCGCCTCGGCAACCGCGCCAACGAGGGCTACGCAGAGGTCACGCTCTCCCTCTTCGAGCCCGACGGCAGCGTCCTCTTCAACTACAAGCGTCCCGAGATCGCGAACAACGACGCCTACGACGCCGGCGGCATGCGCTTCGAAACGATCGAACCCCTGACCCGCCACCGCACGACGTACGACGGCTCGTCCGTCTTCCTCGCGAAGCCGGAGGAGATGTCGGACCCCGGCCAGGCCTTCCGGGAGAACCCGCACAAGAAGGTGCAGGTCGACCTCACGCACGAGGGCGTCGCGCCGGTCTTCGGGTCGCGGGGCACCGACGCCGCACACGAAAACGAGGAGGAGGGATTCGGCCGCGCGCACTACGAGCAGCACATGCGCGTAACCGGCAACCTGACGATCGACGGCGAGACCACGGAGATCGACGGCTTCGGCCTGCGCGACCACTCCTGGGGCCCGCGCTACTGGCAGAACATCCTCTCCTACCGCTGGCTCAACTGTTCCTTCGGGCCCGCGCTCAACATCATGGTCTCCGAAATCAACCGCACGAAGACCGACCGCATGGAGTGGGGCGTCGTCATCCGAGACGGCGCCATCTCGCGCATCACCAACGTCCATATCGAGTCGCAGTTCGACGCCGAGGAACGGCTCCTCCGGGCGATGCGCGCCGACGTCACTCTGGAAGACGGTGAGGAAGTGACCGTCGAGGGCAAGGTCGTCGGCTACATCCCACTGCGCAACCGCCGCCAGGGCCACGTCACCCACATCGGCGAGGCGATGACCGAGTACACCTGCCTGGGCCACACCGGCCTCGGCATCTCCGAATACCTCGACCAGCTTCAGTAGACGTTGCCCCGTAAGACCGCAACTCCGGACGAAGTCGGCGAGAAGCTAACGGCCTTCCTCAAGCGCTCCCACGGCGCGAAGTCCGTGCGCATCGACGGCGTCCGCCTCCTCACCGGCGGCGCCTCCCGCCAGACGTGGTCGTTCGACGCAGTGATCGAGCACGCTGACGGCCGAACCGACACGCTGGCGCTCATCGCGCGCGCCGACCAGCGCCAGAGCGTCGGCCTGATGACGCGCGAGACCGAGTACCGTCTCCTCGAAGCCGTTCACGCCGGGGGCGTCCCCGTCCCGCGCGTCCACCTCATGGGCGACGATTCGCTCGGCGCACCGTTCTTCCTCATGGAGCGCATCGAGGGCGAGACGATCGCCCGCCGCATCCTCCGCGACGACGAGTACGCCGGCGCCCGCGAGATGATGACCGCGCAGCTCGGCGAGATCCTGGCAGCTGTGCACCGCCTCCCGGTCGACGAGCACGGTCTCGCGGACGCTCTGACCGCGCCGATCGAGGGCAAGTCGCCCGCCGAAAGCGAGCTGCAGCGCATCGAAGGGACGTTTCGCTCGATCGCGCCCGAGCCGCACCCCGCCTTCGAGCTGGCGGTCCGCTGGCTCAAGGGGCACCTGCCGGCATCGGGAGAGCCGACGCTCGTGCACGGCGACTACCGGTTGGGCAACCTCATCGTCGGCCCGGAGGGCGTGCGGTCGGTGCTGGACTGGGAACTGGCGCACGTGGGCGACCCGATGGAAGACCTCGCCTGGGTCTGCGTCCGCTCCTGGCGCTTCGGGAACGATGACAAGCCCGTCGCCGGTGTCGGCCAGCGGGAGGAGCTCTTTCGCGCCTATGAGGCCGCCGGCGGACGCAAAGTCGACCCGGCGGTCGTCCATTGGTGGGAGGTCTTCGGCAACCTGCGCTGGGGCGTCATCTGCATCATGCAGGCGCGCGCCTACCTGGACGGCCTCTCGAAGTCCGTCGAGCTGGCCACCATCGGCCGCCGCACTGCCGAGACCGAATGGGAGCTGCTGAACCTGCTGGAGGGCGCCTGATGCAAGACCGGCCCTCATACGACGAGCTGCTCGCCGCCGTCGAGCACTTTCTCGACACCGAAATCGTGCCGAACGTGCCCGGCTCGCGCGGCTTTCACGCTCGCATCGCGGCCAACGCCATCCGCATCGTCCGCCGCGAACTGGCCAACGAAGAAGACCAGCTCGCTGCCGAATGGTCCGGCCTCGACGCCGTCCTCGGCCCGGCCGAACGCCCCGCCGGCCGCGAAGAGCTGCGATCGGCCCTGCAGGAGCGAAACGAGGCGCTCTGCACGCTCATCCGCGACGGCGACGCGGGCGACAGCGAAGCGGCCCGCAGGCTGTTCGAGCACGTTCAGCGCACCGTCCGGGACAAGCTGACCGTAAGCGACCCGGCGCTGCTCGAACGTTCCTAGACCGGTGAACGCTCGACCGTTAGCGTAGGGTCACTTACCCTTTATCAAACGCGCCCTTACGCACCCACTCTAGGAGGAATCAGATGATGAACCGACGTTCACGGGCCTGGCGCCTGCTCATTCTCGCGATCGGCGCCATCGCCCTGCTCGGCCTCGTGGCCGCGGCCGCCTGCAACGACGATGATGACGGTGGCAACGGCGACGGTAACGGCAACGGCGATCCGACCGCCACGACGAGCGACGGAAACGGCGATGGCGATGGTGACGGCGATGGCGATGGCGACGGCAACGGCAACGGCGACGGCAACGGCAACGGCGACGGCGACGGCTCCTCGCTCGCCGACCTCGCTAGCTTCGGCAGCGACTACGAGTCGTTCGAGGGCAAAGTCACGTACAGCATGACCGACTTCAGCGGCGAGGACAGCGGCATCAGCAGCATGACCATCTACCAGAAGGACGGCTCGTCCCGCTTCGACATGGCAACCGATGAAGGCGAGTTCTCTGTCATCAGCACGCCGGACCAAACCTACATGTGCACGGAAGGCCAGTGTCTCCAGTTCCCGGCCGGCGACGACACCGCCGACGACAGCGTGGAGGACTTCGCAGATTTCTTCAGTGCCGACACGATCACCGAAGACATCGATGACATCCCCGACGACGTGGACGTCAACGTGTCCAATGAGACGATCGCCGGTATCGACGCGACTTGCTTCAGCGCCACAGGCGACCTGGACCCAGAGCAGGCCGGCGACGAAAGCAGCGAGTTCTGCTTCTCCGACGGCGGCTTGATGCTCCGCCTCACGTTCGAAGGCGCCGACGAATCAGGTAGCTTCGAAGCCACAGCGGCCAGCGACGACGTCCCCGACTCGGACTTCGACCCGCCGTTCACGGTGGTAGACTTCGGCGACCTCTTCCCGACACCGTAACCTGAGACCGCACGACCAAGAGAGGCCCATCCGCCCGCCGGACGGGCCTCTCTCTTCTTGCCGCGCCGGAAGCGGAGTCGTTAAGATAAGTGGTACTGCCGAGGTGGTGGAATAGGTAGACACGCCGTCTTGAGGGGGCGGTGCCCGTAAGGGCGTAGGGGTTCAAATCCCCTCCTCGGCACCAAATAGCGCTGGGCGACGTAGCCAAGTGGTTAAGGCAGGGGTTTGCAAAACCCTGATCGCGGGTTCGAATCCCGCCGTCGCCTCCACGAAATCAGACACGGGGCCGGCCTCAAAAGGGCCGGCCCCGTTGCGCGCCACAGGGCGCCAGCGAGCCTCACCGCGGCTGGCGTAGAATAGCGGGCGAGATCACATGACGGCGCAAGAACTCTCGTACAACGGCGCCCCGCTGACGGTGCGCGGCGACGAGGCAGCCGCGCACCGGAAGACGCGGGAGCACATCTCCCGGCCCGGCACCTGGTGGACCGGCGCCGAGCGCGTCGCCATCGCCGCCGACACCCGCATCGCCGACGCCACCGGCATCCCCCTGGACGAGTCCGGCCGCGACGCCCGGGAAGCGCTCGCGAGCAGGCTCGACGTCCAGCGCTACGAAGAGTAGCCGCTGCCGGCTGAGGCGCTTTCGCAAGCGGGCAGCTAGAATCGTTATCGGGCCGGGGTGGTGGAAGGGTATACACGGCGAACTTAAAATTCGCTGCCCGCAAGGGCATGTGGGTTCGAATCCCACCCCCGGCACCACATTCTCACATCTAAACCGGTCCGGCACCGGTTGCAAGTGCTTGGCCGTGGTGGTCGATCTGACAGCAACGGTGACGGCACTAGCGTGCTGTCGGAACGATCTGCCTTCAGCAGAGGATCGCGGGTTAGAATCCCCGTCTATGATTGGCTGCGGAGTCTATTCTTGCCCGCACTAGCTAATGCACTGGCGCGCCGCGGCATCTTCTTCGGCTGGTGGGTGGTCATCGCCAGCGGAACCACGCTGTTCCTGACAGCGGGGACGTTCTTCTATGGCTTCAGCACGCTCTTCAACCCAATCGTTGCGGAGTTCGGCTGGAGCCGGGCCAGCATCTCGTTGGGGTTCTCGCTACGGTCGAACATGGGTGGCGTGGCGGCACCGCTCGTGGGATACCTCGTCGACCGGCTGGGCCCGCGACTTCTGATGATGGCTGGCGTGCTGTTCGTCGCGGCCGGGTTTGTGTTATTGAGCCAGATGCAGTCGCTGCTGTGGTTCTACGGCTCGATCTTAGTGATCGCGGTAGGGATGAGCGCGACCGGCGGCGCGGTGGGGACAACAGCGGTTGCGTATTGGTTCGACCGACGTCGCGGCCGGGCCCTCTCCTACATGGCGATGGGTACCGGAATGAGCGGCGTCATGGTACTCGTGCTGGAGTTTCTTATCTCATCCTTCGGCTGGCGGGAGGCGCTGCTCGTAATCGCGGGGGCCCAGCTGCTCATCTGCCTGCCAATGGCCTCCAGCATCCAGAACTACCCTTCTGACATTGGCCTACGGCCGGACGGCGAGCCCCCGCCACCGCCCCTGGCGGATGGCGGCGATCCGCCGACTCCGGTCCGCGGTGGGATGACCGTGCGGGAGGCGCTCCGGAGCTCTGCCTTTTGTAAGATGGCCGGCTCGATCGGGCTGGTGAACATCGGGCTGATCGCGATTATTGTGCACCTGATCCCGTTCCTCACGGGGTCGCTGGACTTCACGGACGGGCAGGCGGCGGTCGCTTTCACGGCGATGATCCTGCTCAGCTTGATCGGGCGGTTCGTCGCGGGACAGCTCGCTGACCGGATCGACACCAAGTTCGTGCTGGCCGGGGCATGTGCCTTTGCTGGTGCTTCACTCGTGCTGTTCGCGACTTTGTACGAGCCGTGGCAGATCGCGTACACGCTGCCGGTGTTTGCCTTCGGCTGGGGAGGGCTGCTGCCAATACGAGCGGCGTTCCAAGCGGATTACTTCGGGACGAAGGCGTTCGGGGCGATCCAGGGGATCGTGTTTACGATAGCCCAGGTGGGCGGGCTGATCGGCCCGGTGTTCGCCGGGTTCATGTTCGACGAGACGGACAGCTACCGGCTGGCGTTCCTGGTCCTTTCGGCCGGAGCGTTGATCTCCGTGCCGATGGCGCTTTCGATCACGCCGCCAGTGCCAGCGGTTGACGGCAGGTAGAACAAACGCCAGCCAGGAATATGCTGGGCCTAACAACGCCGACACGCAACCATGCACGGCGAGTAGCGTGTTACACGGGGCGACTTACGAGTTCGTCAGGTAGCCGATCACGCCACTCAGGGGTGAGATCCCAGTGACCTCGTAGTAGGCGATATGAGCGGCGCCGGCAGGATCGACCTTCAGGGATACGAGTTGCCCTAATGGCAGCGAGTCCGCAGATACTACCTCGTCAACTGTCCAGCCGTCTGCATCGTGAACCGCGTAGAAGAGGCTGGAGCGGTCGGAGAACGCCACGCGAGGCTCGCCGTCGCTACCGAGTGCGAGCGATGTGATGCGCCGGGCACCCTGCATTCCGAGTTCGACGTCATCGAGAGTCGCGATGTCCTCGATCTGCCATCCGCCGTCGACTCGTGAGGCGTATTGGACGATGCCCGTGCCCGCGCCGATCTCCTGATAGAAGGCGATGTGCGGGGTTCCTTGCGCCTCGATCTGAAGCGATGAGAACTTGCCGACGATGCCTTCGGTGGCGACGGCTTCGATGGCCCAGGTCGTCCCATCGTATTCGGCGTACATCAGATCGCCGTCACGGTCGTTGAAGTATGAGACGGCGGGATCTCCGTCCGGGGCCAGCGCGGGGCTAACGTTGAACTCGTAGGCTATGGGGCCGCTGCCGATGGGTGAGACGGTCCAGGAGCCGTCGGTGTAGGAGTAGTGCTCGACGCCGTCCGTCGATCCGAATTGGGAGGGGTCGATGCCAAAGGCGTGCTTCCCGCCGTCCTGAGCCAGGACCAACGCTGAATCCCAACCGTCGTGTCCATCGTCCGAGAGTGTTTCGATCTGCCATTCCCCGCCGCTGCGCGCCGCGAACGTCAGATCACCCTTGGACTGGTCGAACTGAAGCGCCTGGTGATCATGATAGACGATGTTGGGCAGACCATCGGCGTCGATCGCGAGGTCAAGCGGCCCGTAGAAGTAACCCTCCACGAAGTTATCGGCGGCCCAGCCCTCGCCGGCGCTGGCGTATCCGACGAACCCCTCGCTCAGGGACTCGAAGAGGTAGGCGATGGCGGGTGCCTCGTCAGGTCCCAGCGCCAGAGTCGGTTTGATTCCTTCCGTGATCGGAATTGCCGACCAACCGTCGGCGACGTTGGCGGTGAGTTCGATTCCGGCCGGATCCGACGATGCGGGAGTCTCAGATGGAGTGCCAGACGTGGGACCGTCAGACTCCCCTCCGCCACCACAGGCGGCGATCACGATAGCGGTTACGGACAACGCGACGCCTACCAGGAGGGCGCGCCTCCCCGGAACCGATTGCTTGATTGCGGTTCTGAATCTCACCATCGTCTACACCACCTACGATCTGGTCGATTGGCTGGGCCGGCGGAGCGAGATACGTCGGGCGCGGGGGCTAACGTTCCGCTCGACGAAGCCTGCCGACTGGCGCCCCGGACAGAACTCGCCCAGACGGGCGGGCGTCCGCCCGAACCTGTGCACACGGCACCGGATCCTTCGCGAGAGCTCTTCGCCAAGCTACGAGTGGAGCGACTGTGCGCGAGCGCCGGTGCCGGCCTTCTGGTCGCAGTCATCCAGCAGAGCGTAGATTATCCTTGCCTGCATGTGACTGAGGGCCGGCCTATCTCCTGCGCTTCGGTTGAGCACTTCGGCGAAAAGCTCATCGGTAGTCAATTTGTCCAGCTGAATTGTCAAGGTTCCTCTCCTTTCTCTGCTGCCGAGACCTCGGCCACGCGCCAGACGCGATGGACATCTCGGCGATCTGACCGCCCGGTGCTACTGGGCTAGTTGTTGGGCTGAGGCGTCATGCGCAAGTACGGCTTCAGCTCTTTGTAACCCTTGGGGAAGAGCTTGTCAGCCTCCTCGTTTGAAATGGCGGGCAAGACCACAACGTCTCCACCAGACTTCCAGTTCGCAGGGGTCGCCACCTTCTCGTACTCCGTGAGTTGCAGCGAGTCGATGACCCGCAGCAGTTCGCCGAAGTCACGCCCGGTCGACGCCGGATAGGTCAGCGTCAAACGCACCGTCTTGTTCGGATCGATGATGAACACCGAGCGTACGGTCGCCGTCGCTTCGGCGTTCGGGTGAATCATGTCGTAGAGCTCCGCCACGCTGCGGTCCGCATCTGCGAGAAGGGGGAAGTTCAGCGCCGCACCCTGAGTCTCTTCGATATCGCTCGCCCAGCTCTCGTGAGACTCGACGGGGTCCACGCTGAGGCCGATCACCTTCACGTTGCGCTTGTCGAACTCCTGCTTGAGATGCGCGACCTGTCCCAGTTCGGTAGTGCACACCGGCGTGAAGTCAGCGGGGTGTGAGAACAGGACCGCCCAACTATCGCCGATCCAGTCGTGGAACGCGATCTTGCCTTCCGTGGAATCCTGGGCGAAGTCGGGAGCTTTGTCGCCTAGTCGTATCGCCATTGGGTGCCTCCTTGACAACTGGCTTGCCTGCTGTGAATACGTCAGATCATATCCGCGGTCACGGCTGCCTGAGTGTAAGCACGGCTACGGAGCGGCTATCTCTTGCAGAGATCGCGACCGGGCTGCCCGCAAGGGAATGTGGGTTCGAATCCCACCCCCGGCACCAGGGCGGTTGGGCTAGCGGTCATAGTCGGCGTAGGTTGAACTGAACTGCCATGGGTCTTCGCCGCAACTAGTCGAATCAAGCCGCTCCATACGGAGCGTCGTGGGGCTTGTCATCTGTAAGAGGATAACGAACGGCGCAGGAGCCTCGCCGAATCGGTCCCTGGTCTCATAGCAGTAGAACGTCCCGTTCGCCTCGACATTCTTGAAGTCGCCATTTACCTGGCCTGAGTCCGCCGGGTCAAAGTAATAGAGGTCCGCGGGCAATCCGCTGGCGGCCATCGACGTCCCCACCGAGAAGACCGCTATCGAAGGGTCGACATTGTCGTGAACGAGCGAGAGGTGCGGGTCCTCGGGGTAGGTATGAGTCGAACCTTTCGCGAACCAGACACCCTGCGCGGTCCCGGGTTCGTCCTGCTCGACGTCACCACAGGCCGGCGGAGCAGTTCTCGAAACCGTTCCGTCATGCCTTCCTAACTTCGCACGCAATGCGTCGCGAACATCAGCTGTGAAGTAATCGAGGGGGCAGGCGATATGACGAGTGCGGTCGGTCCATCGACTCGGCTGAGCGTACGGGTCTGGGTCGGACCGCAAGTCGGAGACGCCCAGATCCAGCGCGTTCTGCCATTCGTCGCCGCCGGCTGTTCCGATGAGTTCCCCGGCCGAGAGCTTCACGTCCATGGTCTTGATGCAGTATTCATATTGAAAGTCGCCGGTGCTCTGATCATGGCACTGGTCATACGGAGGTGAGAAGCGCTCTCGAAGCTCGTCAGTGAGAGAGCTTACGTGGATGAAGAAGGCCCGCAGCTCTTCGCACGGCGCAAAGTGGATGTCGTAGTCAGTGCGACCGTCTGAAAGGTGCCGGGTCGAGCGAATCTCGGTCACCCAGACGTCTCCGGGAGAGACAACTGGAACCTCAACAGTGCCCAGATACCATTGGGAGCGATCTATTCGATTGATATGGAAGTAAAGGTGATCGGTCGGGAAGACATGGCTTGGCGGGGCTAAATTACCTAACGGTACGAGGCCCATGAAGTCCGACATCGCGACGGGAGAGACGGAGAAGAACTCGGACTCTGATCCACAGTTGGGTAGCTTGCCGGATACGTCCTCAGTCTGGTCTGGAAGTGGCGCTTCGCTTTCGGCGGTCTCCGAGGGTGCCGCCGGCGCAGGCTCTGAGCTGGACATCTCTCGGCCGGCATCGACTCCGCCGTCGCTGCAAGCGGCCAGGAACGCCAGCCCGAATGCTGCGACGACGAGGAGAAGGGTTCTCATTGGCCCACTGGAGGCGCGGGGCATCATCGCCATGTCGAATAGTAGGATGGCGAAAGCTCGGATTCGCTACATGGCAGCGGGCTTCAACGGTTGAACCGTTTCGCCGCCTGCCCTTTGGGCCACCTAGTGAGAAACTGAAGAAGTCGATCTAACGGGCGCTATCAGGGCCCCGCGCGGCAGCGTCTAGACGACGATGTTGACGAGCTTGCCCGGCACGTAGATCACCTTGCGCGGCTCCTTGCCACCAAGGTGCTTCGCCACTTGCTCACTGGCCAGCGCCAGCTCCCTGGCCGCGTCCTCGCCGATGTCCGCCGGGGCGGCGATGCGGTCGCGAAGCTTGCCGTTCACCTGCACGACGAGAGTGACCTCGTCCTCACTCGTCAGCTCATCGTCCCACTCGGGCCACGATTGCTGGTGAACGCTGTACGACCCGCCCCTGCGCTCCCACAGCTCCTCCGCCAGGTGCGGCGTCAGCGGCGCCATCAGCAGGACCATCCTCTCGATCGCCTCGCTCCAGGCCCCGCGGTCCACCGGACCGCTCTCGCGAGCGCGCATCAGGCCGTTCACCAACTCCATCAGCGCCGCGATCGCCGTGTTCCAGCGGAACCCCTCCACGTCTGTCGTCACGCGCTTCACCGTCTGGTGAGTCAGCCGCCGCAACGCCTTCGTCGCCGCGCCGTCAACGTCGCCATACGCCGGCTCGCGGACGACGATGTTCCACGCGCGGTTCAGCCAGCGCTCAACACCGCTAATCCCTTCGAGGTTCATCGGCCCGCCTTCGTCCCAGGGCCCGATGAACATGAGGTAACAGCGGAAAGCGTCCGCACCGTAGCGCTCCACCTGCTCGTCCGGCGCGACGACGTTCCCGCGCGATTTCGACATGCGCTGGCCGTCCGGGCCCAGTATCTGGCCCTGGTTGAAGAGGCGCTTGAACGGCTCGTCGCCCTGCACGACGCCCAGATCGCGCATCACCTTCCAGAAGAAGCGCGCGTAGAGAAGGTGCATGACGGCGTGCTCGGCGCCGCCCGTGTACTGGTCGACGGGCAGCCAGCGCTTCGCCAGCTCGGGGTCGACGGGGCCATCGTGATAGTCCGGACTGAGGTAACGCGCGAAGTACCAGTTCGAGTCCATGAACGTGTCCATCGTGTCGGTCTCGCGTCTGGAAGCGCCGCCACATTTCGGGCAATCGACGTTGACGAAGGCCTCGTGCGTGGCCAGCGGCGACTCGCCCGTCGGGGCGAACTCGGCGTCGTCCGGGAGCACGACTGGCAGGTCGCTCTCCGGCACGGCCACGGGCCCGTCAGCCGGACAGTGGATGATCGGGATCGGCGTCCCCCAGTAGCGCTGCCGCGAAATCAGCCAGTCGCGCAGGCGGTACGTCACCTGTCGTTTGCCCCAGCCTTGCTCCGCGGCGTAGGCGGTGACGGCCTCTTTGCCCTCTTCGTTCGGCAGTCCGTCGAAGCGGCCGGAGTTCACCATCGCGCCCGGCTCCAGGAACGCCTCCTCAAGCGGCGCTCCGTCCCAGTCCGGCGGCGCGATCACGACGGGGCATTCGAGCCTCATCTTCTTCGCGAACTCGAAGTCGCGCTCGTCGTGCGCGGGCACGCCCATGACAGCGCCCGTGCCGTACCAGAGCAGCGCGTAGTCGGCGATCCAGATCGGCACACGCTCACCGTTGAAGCGGTTGACGCAGTAGGCGCCGGTGAAGACGCCGGTCTTCTCGCGCTCGACGCTAAGGCGCTCGATCTCTGTCTGGCGGCGCGCCTGGTCGATGTAGGCTTCCACCTCCACCTTGTGGTCGGGCGTTGTGATCTGCGGCACCAGCGGGTGCTCCGGCGCCAGCACCATCGACGTCACCCCGAAGATAGTGTCGGGCCGCGTCGTGAAGACGCGTATCTCCTTCTCCTCGACGCCCGGCACGTCCAGCTCGAAGCTCGCCTCCAACCCCTCGGAGCGACCGATCCAGTTCGTCTGCATCGTCACGACCGGGTCCGGCCAGTCCATGCCGCTGAAGTCCAGAAGCTCGTCGGCGTAGTCGCGGATGCGGAAGAACCACTGCTCCAGATCGCGCTGGACGACAGCCGTGCCGCAGCGTTCGCACTCGCCACTCACCACCTGCTCGTTCGCCAGCACCGTCTGGCAACCGGGACACCAGTTGGCCGGCGCCGTCTTCCGGTAGGCCAGGCCACGCTCGAACATCTTGACGAAGAACCACTGGTTCCAGCGGTAGAACTCCGGGTCGGCGGAGATCGCCTCGTGAGAGAAGTCGAACATCGCGCCCATGCGGCGCAGCTGGCCGCGCATACGGTCGATGTTGTCGTAAGTCCACTTGCGAGGGTGGATGCCGTGCTTGATCGCGGCGTTCTCGGCGGGCAGGCCGAAGGCGTCGAAGCCGATCGGGAAGAACACCCGCTTGCCGTGCATCTGCCGGTAGCGCGCCGCGGCGTCCGAAGGCGACATCGCGTACCAGTGGCCGACGTGCAGATCGCCCGACGTATAGGGCAGCATCGTCAGGAAGTAGAACTTCTCGCCGGGAGCGCTCAGGTCAACGTCGTGCAGCCCGTCGTCCTCCCAGCGCTGCTGCCACTTCTTCTCCACGGCCGCCGGGGCGTAGCGTTCGCTCTTGGGCTCCGCCGTCTGCTCCATATCAGTCTTCGTCCTTGATGGGCTCGTCTCCGTTTTCGTCATCCGGCCTCAGCGCGCCCCACAGCCCTTCTTCACCGGGTGCCATAACGCGTTCAAAGCGTCTCGTGAGCGGCCGCGCCTCGAGTACGACGAAGAGGATCACGGCGCAGGCGACCGCGACGATGTACAGCTCCAGGCCGACCGCCATGCCCATCGCCGCAGCGGCCCAGATCGTCGCCGCCGTCGTGATGCCGCGCACGCTGTAGCCTTCGCGGAAGATAAGGCCGGCGCCGATGAAGCCGATACCGGTCACGATCTGCGCCGCCACGCGATCGTTTCCGCCGAGGATCTGCGAGGCCTCCGTAAACAGCGTCGCGCCGATCGCCACGAGCGCCAGGGTGCGGATACCGGCCGGGTAGCCCCGGAGTTCACGCTCCAGGCCGACGAAGCCACCGAGGGCAGCGGCCAGCACCAGGCGGGCCACAATCTCAAGTTCGTCGCTCGTCGATAGATCCATGTCGCTCCCTAATCAAAAGAGCCCTCCGTCCACAGGGACGGAGGGCCGATCTCCGCGGTACCACCCTGGTTCCCCCCGCCTCGGGCGGAGAGCACTCGGGGGCGCTGTAACGGGCGCCGGCCCCGCCGCCCACTTCCGCGGGCGGAGCTCAGAAGCGAGTTCGGGCCTGTTTCGCCGGCTTGCAGCGTTCGCCCGCGCCTTGCGGGACTGCCGGCTCTCTGCGCTCAGGCCGTACTAATCTTCGTCGCAGCCTTTACCAGATTCGGAATGGTGGAGCTGAGGGGGCTCGAACCCCTGACCTCCTCAATGCCATTGAGGCGCTCTCCCAACTGAGCTACAGCCCCGACCGTACGGATGGTAGCAGAACGCCCGTGCGGCGGCAATCGGAGCCGCCCAACGTTGACACGCATCGCACCGGCTTAGCATGATGCCTTCCGAAACCGCCATACGAAGGAGATCCGCCCATGATGCCGCTTGAGGGAATTCGCGTCCTCGACATGTCCGGCCTCGCGCCGGGGCCCTACTGCACAATGCTCCTCGGCGATCTCGGTGCAGACGTGATCGTCGTCGAAGCCACACCGGGCGCCGGCCGCCGCCTGGACTTTGGCGCGAACGAGCGTACGCGGGCGTACGATCCACTGCGACGCAACAAGCGCTCCATCGGCCTCAACCTGAAGGACGCCGCCGCACAGGAGGCGTTCCTCAGGCTCACCGAAACCGCCGACGTCGTCATCGAGGGCTACCGGCCCGGCGTCGTCAAGCGGCTCGGCGTCGACTACGAGGCAGTCTCGAAGCGCAACCCTCGCATCGTCTACTGCTCGCTCAGCGGCTACGGCCAGACGGGCCCGTACTCGAACCTCGTGGGCCACGACATCAACTACATCTCGCTCGGCGGCGCGCTCGGGGCGATCGGCTCACCCGGAGGGCCGCCGGCGATCCCGCTGAACGTCATCGCCGACTTCGCCGGTGGCGGCCTCTACGCAGCGTTCGCGATAGTCACTGCCATCGTCGCCCGCGAGAAGACTGGCCGCGGCCAGTACGTCGACATGGCGATGAGCGACGGCGTCACCTCGCTGCTGGCGATGGCGACCGGCCAGTTCTTCAGCGCCGGGCACGTCCCGCAGCGCGGCACCGACTTCCTCAACGGCGCCCTCCCCGCCTATCACGTCTATGAGTGCTCAGACGGCAAGTGGCTCAGCATCGGCAGCCTGGAGCCGTGGTTCTGGTCGGAGACCTGCCAGGCGCTGGGCTGCGACGAGTTCATCCCGCACCAGAACAACCGCGAGAAGTTCCCGGAGATGTTCGAGTGGCTCCGGGCGAAGTTCAAGGAGAAGACCCGCGACGAGTGGTTCGAGGAGCTCCGCCAGCGCGACATCTGCGTCGGGCCCGTGCTGGCGATGGACGAGGTGTTCGAGGACCCGCACGTCCTCGCCCGCAACATGGTCATCGAGGTCGAACACCCGGAGTTCGGCCCTGTGAAGCAGGTCGGCATCGGCCCCAAGTTCTCCGACACTCCCGGCGCGGTGCGCACAACGGGCCCGGCCCGCGGCGAGCACACGGACGAAGCACTCAGCAGGGCCGGCTTCAGCGCGGACGAGATCGCCGCCCTGCGAGAGGCCGGGGCGGCGGGCTAGCGGCGGCGGCGTCGATTGACCGTGCGGAACGGTACCGGTAACCTGATACGGTATTCCCAACGGAAACACTCCTATGACCACGCAAGAGAAGACCTCAATCGAAGTCGCCCGGCGAGACGTGCTCGGCAAGAAGGTTAGCCGCCTCCGCCGCCAGGGCACGACGCCCGCGAACATCTACGGAAACCACATCGATTCCGTCGCGGTGCAGCTCTCGACCGAGCAGTTCCGCCTGTTCCTGCGTGGCCACTCCCGCAACGAGATCATCTACCTGAAGGTCGACGGCGAGGACCGCCCGACATTCATCCGCGACATCCAGCGCAACCCCGTCACTGACCAGATCCTCCACATCGACTTCCTCCAGGTTTCGCTCGACCACAAGGTGCGCCTGGAAGTGGCCGTCCACGTTACCGGCGTGGCACCTGCCGTCGACATGCACGGCGGGATCATCACGCACGCGCTGACCAGCGTCCAGGTGGAGGCGCTGCCGACGAACATACCGGAGTCTCTCACCGCCGACATCAGCGGCCTGACAGAGCTTGGTCAGTCGGTCCACGTGTCGGACCTCACCGCACCGGAAGGCGTCGACATCCTCACCGATCTGGAGACCGTGGTCGCCCGCATCGACATCCCGGCCGCTGAGCGCGCCGAGGAGGAAGAGGGCGAAGAAGGCGAAGAGGGTGAAGAGGGCGAAGAAGGCGAAGAGGGCGTGGAAGGCGACGAGGGCGAAGGCGAAAAGGACGAGGGCGAAAAGGACGAGTCCGGACGCGACGAACGCGGCGGGCGCGGTGGGCGCGAATAAGCCCTCAAGACGCGGATTCAGTTGCCGGGGAGGCTTCACGCCTCCCTTTTTCTTACTCCGGCGCCGAGAAGCGCTGCCCGATGAGGGCCGGCATGCCGCGCAGCAAGTCGGCGCTTCCCATCGAACGCTTACCAGGGCGTTGCGCCTCCAGCATCGCGACCATACCGTGGCCCGTCTGCACCGCGAAGGCCGCTCCCTCCGCCTCTGCCGGCAGGCCGCCCGGCGCCGCCACCACCGTACCCGGCGGCTCTCCCGACTCCGCATCAAGCGGCCAGGCACGCCAGAAGCTCATCGCCTCGCCGGCGAGGGACGAATGAGCGCCCGGCCAGGGATTGTGTGCTCGCACGTGCCGCCATACTTCGGTCGCCGTCTGCGTCCAGTCGATCAGGCCGTCCGCCTTGCGCAGCCGGCGGCAGACCGTCGCCCGGGACTCATCCTGCGGCTGCGGCTCCAGTTCGCCGGCCAGCCAGCGCGGCAGCACATCCACCAGCAGACCCGCGCCCTCCTTCGCAAGCGCCCCCGTGAGCGAGCCAGCCGTATCGGCAGGCGAAATCGGCCGCAGCGCCTGCGAAAGGACCGGGCCGGAGTCGAGGCCCTCGTCCATCAGCATGATCGTGACGCCCGTCTCCTCGTCGCCGGCCACGATCGCCGCCGCGACGGGCGAGGCGCCACGCCAGCGCGGCAAGAGCGAAGGATGGACGTTGAGGACTCCGCGTGGCGGGATCGCCAGCACCGGCGGCGGGATCAGTTGCCCATACGCAACGCCGACGATCACCTCAGGAGCGAGTGCACGCAACTGCTCAACCACGCCGCTATCCTTCAGCGCAGCCGGCTGGTGCACAGGCAGCCCCAGCTCATCGGCCGCTGCCCTGACCGCCGGCGCAGTGCTCAAGCGGCCGCGCCCCGCGGGCCGGTCCGGCTGCGTGAACACCGCAGAGACCTCATACCCGGCCGCGACGACGCTCTGGAGCGCCGGTACGGCGAAGGCGGGAGTTCCGATGAAGACTATGGCCACGTCGCGGGCGATTCTAGCACGCGCTGTTTCGGAACCGCGAGCGCCCTGATACGTTATACAACCTGAGATGATCAACAGCCTGATGCCACGAACAGCCTTTTTTCCGGCGGTCGTCGGCACACTCGTGCTCCTCTCGCTCGCCTGCGGCGGCGATGGCGGCGAGACTGGATCCAACGCCACTGGAGTCGCCGTCGTCGTCTCCAGCCCCGGCGCGACGGCCACGCCACCGCCCAGCCGCACGCCGTCCCCCACGCCATCGCCGTCACCAACGCCACTGGAAATCTGCTCGCCCAACCCGGACCCCGCGACTCTCGCTGTGTTGCAGGTCGAGACCCCGGAGGTTGATGCCAAAACGACGATACCGGTGCGGGTCCGCGGATGGAGTTCCAACCTCGGCGAGGAAGACAAGGTCGTCTTCGTCGCCGTCGTTGATCAGAAGCAGGACGTGCTGCAGACGAACGAAGTGCCGCCGCAGCCGCGCGAGTTCCGTGTACCACCGTCCGGACTGGAGATCACCGAGTTCACACGGCCGTTCGCCATCGACATCCTGCTGGATGAGGGCGATATCGTCCGTGAGATCCCGCTCTGCATCTGGGTGTATCAGGACGTCGACGCGGAAGGGCAGGCCCGCGGCGTCGTCCAGGTCCCTATCGTCGTCGAGCCGCGCTAGCCGCCGAGGTCCGGCACCCGCGTGGCCGTCCACTCGTGCACGTTCGCCAATCGCGAGGCCGGCGTGAACAGCACGCCCGGCTCAACTCCGTCCACCCTTGACGACACGAAGTACGTGTAGACGGGGTAGTAGAGGGGCACGCTCGGAACGTCCTGCACAAACAGCTCCTGGAACTGCGCGTAAAGGTCGCGGCGGGCGTCCGTCGCCGTGGTCTGGCGCGCCGCCTCCATGATCGCGTCCGCTTCATCGCTGGTGTAAGCAGCCAGGTTGCGGCCGTCGCCGATCGCCTGCGAGCTGTGCCACGCCGGATACGGGTCCGGATCGGCGCCGGGGTCCCAGCCGAAGACCGCCGCCTGGTACTCCCGCGGGATCAGGAAGTCCGTCACGAGACTGTTCGACGTCTCGCGCACGACCACCGCCTCAATCCCCACTTCCGTCAGGTACCCGGAGATGGCGTCGGCGATCGCGCCGCGCAGCGGGTCCTGGTCCGTCATCAAGGAGAAGCGCAGATCGACGTTGTTTCGCCGCCGCACCGTCTCGCCGGGCGGCAGATCCCAGCCGCCGGCGTCCAGCAGGTTGCGCGCCAGGCCGAGGTCCAGATCCGGTGCGTTCACGTCGGAGTAGGCCCAGGTACCGGGCGCGATCGGTGTGTCCGCCCGGAGACCGCGGCCGCCAAGCAGCTCAGCGATGATCGCCTCAACGTCGACGGCGCGGGCGATGGCCTCCCGGACAAAGTGGTCGTTGAGCGGCGTCTCGCGGTTGTTCAGGTAGAGGCTCGTGTAGGCGCTGCGGCTGAACGCGTGCCTCTCCACACCCTCGACGGCTCCGAGCGTCAGGAAGTCCTGCGGGTTGATCGTGAGGTCCACGAGCAAGCCGTCAATCTCGCCGCGCACAATGCCGGCCGCTGCCGATGAGACCGTGGGGAAGAACCGTATCTCAATCTCTTCGATCTCCGGCGTGCCCAGGTAGTACTCCTCGTTCGCCACGAGCAGCGCGTGCACGGCGTCCATTCGGGCTAGCCGGTATGGGCCGGCACCAACGGGTGCCAGGTTGAACGGGTCGTCCCGCATGTTCGGCGCGGTCACCGCCTCCAGGATGTGCCTGGGGAGGATTCCGGCGCTCGCGTACGAAAGGAACGGCGCGAACGGCTCCGGCAGATCACACGTAACGGTCCGCGGGTCGCCCGCGGTGCAGCCGACCGACTGCCAGAGCTGCGCCCGGTCCGGGTCGCCCTGCAAGAGCGGATCGCCGAGCATGTTGTAGGTGAAGACGACGTCAGACGCGGTGAACTCGATCCCCGTGTGCCAGGTGACGCCAGAGCGCAGGTGGAACGTGTACGTCAAGCCGTCGGAAGAAACGTCCCAGCTCTCCGCCAGCGCCGGCTCGGGCGTGCCGTCCACACTCAGCCGGGTGAGACCGGAGAACACGAGCGCGGCGATGTCGCGGTCGACCTCGTTCTGGTAGACAAACAGCGGGTTTATCTTTGAACTCGCGCCGACGACGCCTTCGACGTAGCGCACCGGCGGATCCTCGCCAGAGCCGCCGAACGGATTGAGGAAGGCGAAGACGAGGACGATGAGGAGGGCGACGGCTCCCACGGCGCCGGCGACAAACGGCCAGCGGTGACCGTGATGGGCAGAGGACGTTCCCAGAGGCGGCGAACTCATTATCAGTGGGAACGGACTGGCGGCTTAGCGGATGTAAACGGCCAGCGCGGCGATGCATATCCAGAGGATGCTCATCGCGATCGTTAGCTGGAAAAGGTTCTTCTCAAGGCCACGGCGGGTGCGGACGAAAGACCCGCTCTGCAAGCCACCCACGCCCTCTCCCTTCACCTGCAAGAGAACGACGGCGACAAGCGCTATCGACACAAGGATCGCCGCGACTGAGAGCCAATCTTCTAGTTGCATTTAGCTGTCCAGAGCGCTGACCAGGTCTTCTTCCAGCTCCGCCGGTAGCGGCGCCGCCTGATCGCGGTCGTAGTAGATACGCATTATGGCCTGCGCTAGCTTCGTGGAGTCGTGGTGATAGCGGTTCTCCTCGCTGATCACGTCGGCCGTCACCAATCGTATCCGATTATTCAGTTCACCGTCCAGCCGCACGGGATGCGAGTGGAGCGCCTTCGGAATGTTGTCGGAGAGGTTGTCGTTGACCAGGACGGAGCTAATGACGTTCTTGCCAAGCTTCTCCTCGAGCGTCGACAGGTGCGCATCGACGTCGAAGCCGTCGGTCTCGCCATGCTGCGTGGCCACGTTGCAGATGTAGGCCTTGCGTCCTGACGAGGCGATTACACTACGGCGAATGCCCTCCACAAGGAGGTTGGGCAGAACGCTCGTGTAGAGGCTGCCCGGCCCGAGGATGATCAGGTCCGCCTCAAGGATCGCCCGCACCGCCTCCGGGTGGGCCGGCGCGTTCTCAGGGAGGAGGTATACCTCGCTTATGCGGTCAGACGGGCCATCACCGTTAGTCATCGAAGGCGCGATCATCGACTCGCCCTCAACTGTGCGCATGTCCTCCGTGCGCGCGCATAGCGTTACGTTCGCCAGCGTCGAGGGGATGATCTGGCCACGCACCGCCAGCACGCGGCTCGTCTGCCGGATCGCGTCCTCGAAGCTGCCCACAACGCCGGACATCGCCACGATGAACAGATTCCCGAACGAGTGACCGGCCAGGCCGGACCCGTCCGAAAAGCGGTACTGGAAGAGGCTGGTGACGAGCGGCTCGGCATCCGCCAGGGCCGCGATGCAGTTGCGCACGTCGCCCGGCGGCAGCACGCCCAGCTCCCGGCGCAGGACGCCGGAGGAGCCGCCATCGTCAGCGACGGTGACGATCGCGGTCAGGTTGCCGGTGTACTCCTTGAGGCCGCGCAGGAGCGTCGCGAGGCCCGTGCCACCGCCGATGGTGACGATCTTCGGACCGCGGCGTAGGAAACGCTGCGTATAGATCGTGTTCACCAGGCTCTCCGTACGCGTTCGGTTCGGCACCAACACAGAGATCAGCGAGGAGTTGAGCTTCCAGATCGAGAAGACGATCAGCCCCAGCGCCGTCATCATAAACGCCGCGCCACGGATGTAACGCGGGATGAACTGACCGGTGACGTAGTACATGAAGTCCGGCAGCGTGAAGCCGGTAAGGTAGGCCTCGCGCACGATGTAGCTCAACCCGAACGTCATCATCGCCACGCCGATGATGGTCAGCGCGAGCCACCGCTTGATGTGCATTCCCGGGTAGAACCACTTAAGGAAGTCGAAGGCGAAGAAGCGGCGCACCGCAGATGCGATATGTGTCATAGTCCAGTACTACTAACGTGCGGAAACACCATAAGACTACGGCTATTCAGCCAATTTTTCCGTTAATAGCTCGGTTACCACGTCCGGACCGGCCCGGCCCCGCGTTTCGCGCATCACCTGACCCACCAGGAACTTTATCGCTTCCTCCTTGCCACCACGGTAGTCTTCCACCGCCTTGGCGTTGTCTGCGATCACCTTCTCCACGCTCGTCACGACCTCGTCCGAGGAAGTGATTTGCGTCAGGCCCTGCTCTTCGACGATCTCGCCGGGCGCCCTGCCGGAAGCGAACATCTCTTCGAAAACGGCCTTCGCGGTCTTGCCGGAGATCGTTCCCGCCTCTTGCAGGTCGATCAGCGCGGCGAGGGCTTCCGGCGTCACTCTGGCGTCCTGGATCTCGCTATTGTCGGCGTTGAGCAGGCGGGCGAAGTCGCCCGTCACCCAGTTCGACACCGCCTTCGCGCGCTCCGCCGAGCCGTCCGCCGTCGCCGCCTCGAAGAAATCGGCGCGCGGCCGCGACTCGGCTAGCACCTGGGCGTCGTACTCCGACAGGCCGTACTGCTCCTGGAGCCGTGCGCGCTTGGCGTCGGGCAGTTCAGGCATGCGCGCCCCGATCTCTTTGACCCACTCGCGGCTGATGACGAGCGGCGGCAGATCCGGCTCCGGGAAGTAGCGGTAGTCCTCCGCGAACTCCTTCGTGCGCTGCTGCACCGCTTCGCCGATGTCCTCGCGCCAGCCTCGCGTCTCCTGGGCGACGGCGCCTCCTGAGTCCAGCACTTCGGCCTGGCGCTTCTCCTCGAACTTGATCGCGTCGAAGGCGTGCTTGAACGAGTTGATGTTCTTCAGCTCCACCTTCTGGCCGAACTCCGCACCCGGCTCCCGAATGCTCACGTTCGGTTCGCAGCGCATGTTGCCTTCCTCCATGTTCGCCCGGCTCGCGCCGATGTAGCGCAGCACCTGGCGAAGCTTCTGCAGGTAGGCCCGCGCCTCCTCCGCAGAGCGCACATCCGGTTCCGACACGACCTCCATCAGCGGCACGCCGGAGCGGTTGACGTCGACGAGGCTGTACTGCTCGCCCGTGGAAGCGTCCGTAGCATGCTGCAGGCGCGCGGTGTCCTCTTCAAGGTGCACACGCGTGATGCCGATGCGCTTCGTCTCGCCATCGACCTCGATCTCCAGCCAGCCGTTCACACATATGGGCATGTCATATTCGGAGATCTGATAGCCCTTCATCAGGTCCGGGTAGTGGTAATTCTTGCGATCGAACTTCGCCTCTTGCGCGATCTCGCAGTTCAGCGCCAGCCCCGTCATGATCGTGAGTTCAACGGCGGCGCGGTTGACAACGGGCAGCACACCCGGCATGCCCAGGCAGATCGGGTCGACATGCGTGTTCGGAGGTGATTCCAGCGTTGGCTGGGAGCAAGGACAGAACATCTTGCTCCGCGTCAGTAGCTGCGCGTGGACCTCAACGCCGATGACGGTCTCGTAACGCGTGGCGGTTTGTGTCATGTAGTTACGACAAGTCTATCAGTCGCGGGCAACGACCTGAATCGCCCACGCCGGGAAGATGTGGAATGGACCTTACAGTTCCGCCCGGAAGAGCGTGAGGACGCGGTTCCAGGCGTCGTTGGCGGCAGTCTCTCGGTAGACTTCGCGCCGCGTGTCGTTAAAGAAGGCGTGCTCGGTGCCCGGGTAGACCTGCACCTCCAGCGGCTTACCGTACTGCGCCATCGCCGACTGCAACTCCCCGCGCACAGCCGCGCTGGCAAAGTCGTCGTGCTCGGCGTAGACCGCCAGCACCGGCCCCTGGAGGCTCTGCAGCTTGTCGATCGGTTGCGGGTTCACCCCGTAGAACGGCGCCGCGGCCTTGATCAGGGGCGTTTCGGTGGCAAGCGTCAACGCCAGGCCGCCGCCCATGCAGAACCCCGTGGCGCCGATGCCGCGGCCTGTGACATATGGCTGCTGCGAGAGATACTCCGCCGCCTTCACCAACTCCTGGCTGGCGCGGGGCATGTCCGTCTGCATCATCAGCTTCTGCGCCTCGTCGGGCTCAGACGTTACCTCGCCGTGGTAGAGGTCTGGCGCGAACGCCACGAAGCCTTCATCAGCGAAGCGCCCCGCGATGTCCTTAATGTTATCGTTCAGGCCCCACCACTCCTGGATCACGATCACGGCCGGGAACGAACCTTCTCCCTGCGGCCGGGCCAGGAACCCGCTCGCGTTCGATCCGTTCGTAGCGTAGTCGAGCATGTCGGTTGTAATGTCAGCCACGTTAGGGGCGCTCCTTCGTTGGGATGGGCCAGATGTCAATCGTATCACGCACCCGCGCCGGTGGGGCCCGCCCTTTTCCGCCGCAAGTCCAGCGAATACAATCCCCCTCAGGCAACGTATCTGCAGCCGGAGGGGTTGCGGCGGAAGAGGTGAGCAAAGCCTGACTATGAGACTGAACCAACTCCGGCTGCTGCGTACGATCGTCATCGCCACCGTCGCCCTCACCTGGCTCGTCCTCGCTCGGCCCGGCCTCGACGCCGAGCGCGGCGTCTACATCCCGCACCCGGACTCGCAGCACGTCGCCGGCCAGCTCACCGTCCAGTTCGCGGACAACGTACCGCAGGACCGCTGGGACACCATCCTCGCCGCGCACGGCGCCACGCTCGACAGGCCGATGCTCGGCGATGGATTCGCGGTCGTTTCGGTCCCTGATGACCACCGGGGCGAGATCGGCGAGGCGCTGGCCGCCAGCGGCGTCGTCCGCACCGTCGAAGAGATCACCTACCGCTACCCCGCGGCGATCCCCAACGACGCCCTCTGGATCGACCAGTGGAACATGCGCCTCATCTCCGCCGACGACGCCTGGGACACGACGCAGGGCGAGGGTGTCATCGTCGCCGTCGTCGACACCGGCGTCGCCTACGAGGACTTCGGCGACTTCAAACAGGCGCCGGATCTGGCCGGCGCGACGATCGTCGACCCGTACGACTTCTACAACGACGACCCACACGCGAACGACGACAACGGCCACGGCACGCACATCGCCGGCACGATCGCCCAGACAACCAACAACTCATACGGCCTCGCCGGCATCGCCTACAGGGCAACGATCATGCCCGTGAAGGTCTGCGGACCGCTGCCGGGGAACCCGCGCAAGGCGGAGTGCTCGACGGACGCCATCGCTGACGGTATCCGTTGGGCGGCCGAGCACGGCGCCAGGGTGATCAACATGAGCCTCAGCGACCCCGGTAACGTGACCGCGGCGGAACGCGAAGCCCTGGAGTTCGCCCGCACCACGGGCGCTGTCGTCGTCGCCGCGGCCGGCAACTTCGGGGCCGACAACCAATGCGACGGCGACTCCATCCTCGATTACCCGGCCGCCGTTCCCAGCGTCATCGCCGTCTCCGCCGGCGGCTTCATCGGCTCGCTCGCCTACTACTCCAACTACGGCGTCGGCGAGGCGAACACGCACGTGGACCTGATCGCACCGGGCGGCAATCCACGGATCGTTCATCCACCGGTCTGCGACGTTCAAAACGAAGGCGATACCAGCTTCATCTGGCAGGAGTCATATCGCTTCCTCTGCAATGAAAGCCCGGTCGAGTTTCAGACGTTCGCCTTCTGTGCCCAGGCCGGAACGTCCATGGCCGCCGCGCACGTCTCCGGCGCTGCCGCGCTCATCCGCTCGGCATACCCCAACCTGAACGGCACGCAGGTGCGGGCGCTGCTGCAGTGCAGCGCCGCCGATGTCCACACACCCGGCGTTGACCTCGAGACCGGATACGGCCTCGTCCAGACAGACGCCGCCGTCCGCGACACCGATGGAGACAATACACCGGACTGCATCGATAGCGAACCCTTCACACCAACGCCCAGCCCTTCGCCGTCGCCGACGCCCGTTCCACCACCGAACGATTGCCTCGCAACGCCGACGCCAACGCCAACGCCAACGCCGACACCATCGCCAACGCCGACGCCGACACCCACGCTCACGCCGACCGCAACACCGACCACAACCACAACGCTAACGCCCTCACCAAACCCGACGGCTACGGCCACCGGTACGCCAGCTCCCACCGCAACGCCCACAGGCAGCCCGACGGAAACGCCATCACCGACGGCCACTGTGACGTTCTCGCCGACACCGTTGCCCATTCCCTGCGGCGACGTCAACTGCAGCCACACGGTGGACGCCCTCGACGCCCTGGGCATCGTCCGCTTCCTGGCCTTCGCTGAGCCGGTCGCGGACTGCATCAGCAAGGGCTACGTCAACTGCGATGGCGTGCTCGATGCCGCTGACGCGCTCGTCATCCTGCGCTACGCCGGCGGCTTACCGCCCGGCATCCCCGGCGGCTGCCCCGGCATCGGCTAGCCGAGCGTTCTCCACAAGCCTGTGACGTTCGTCCCTTGTGGGACAATAAGGCCGCCTATAGGTTGAGGTCACACGACCAGAGGAGGCCCACGATGAACAACGGCGCCGCCGCCGAGACGGCAAACACTACCACACCAAAGATCATCCGCGAGCCGCAGGTCTATATCGTCGGCCGCCAGGACGTTGACCGCAGCGAGATCGACCGCTTCCTGGGCGACCACGGCATGAACTGGGAGACGGACAGCGAGGTCGGCGGCGAACAGCTGATCGAGGCCGGCGGCCGCCTCTGCTACGTCTCCTACGGCAAGGGCCGCAAGACCAACGAGGAGTACATCGCCAACATCATCGGCCAGAAGCACGGCTCCGTCCTCGAACACGCCGCCTGGAACTTCATCATCTCCGGCGTCTCGCGCTCCTTCACGCACGAGCTGATCCGCCACCGCGCCGGCTGGGCCTACTCCCAGCTCTCGCAACGCTACGTCGACGAGTCCGACGCGAGTTATGTCGAGCCGAAGATCATCGCCGATGACCCAGAGTTGCACGAGACCTGGCAGCGCGCGATCGAGACCGCGCACGCCGCCTACCTCGAGCTGGTCGGCGGACTTTCGGCGAAGCTCGAAGCGGCCGGCGTCAAAGGCACGAGCCGCCGCAAGATGGCCCGCGAGGCCGCGCGCTCCGTCCTCCCCAACGCCACCGAAACGATGATCTTCTGCACCGCCAACGCCCGCGCCCTGCGCCACTTCATCGAACTGCGCGGCTCAGAAGGCGCCGAGGCCGAGATCCGCCGCGTCGCCGTCAAGTTCCTGCGCCTCATGCAGAAGGAGGCGCCAAGCGTCTTCGGCGACTACGAACTCCTCACGCTGGAGAACGGCACCGAGGTCACTAGCACGCCCAACGAGAAAGTGTGACCCGTCCGCGCCTGGGTAACAACGCCCGCCAGCGCATCGCAGTCGTCGTCGAATAGAGCCTCGCCCCGCCGCTCAGCCGACGATTTCGACCGCGTCGCCGCGGCGCACCGTGCCGCCCTGCTCAACCGCCGCGTAAACGCCGACGTTCGCGCTGTTGTGCTCGGCCGCCGTCGTCAGCACCGCCGGATCCTCCGGCAGGTCGTCCTGCGCGCGCGTCGTCACCACGCAGCGGATCGTCGGCATCATCACCTTGATCCGCACTTCGTCTCCGATGGCGATGATCCTGCCCGGCCAGTCGTTCTCGACGAAGCCGCTGGCGCCGTCCGTCTCCACGATCACGTTCGGGCGGAAGCGCCGCGCGTCGAACGTCGTTCCGGGGCTCAGCTCGCGCAGCTTCGCCAGCGTCGCCGTCGTCAGCAGGTGCAGCGAGCCGAGGTCGAAGAAGCGGTTGATCACCGGGAAATCGATCGTATCGTCCGCGCCGGCGTCCGGCACCTTGCCCAGCGCCGGCGACTCCAGCGTTAGCGCCGCCGGCGCCTCCGTGATCAGCCGCGCTTCGAAGCCAAGGAGCGCGGAAAGGCGGGCGTCCGCCTCCGCGTCCGACGTCATCAGGCGCTCGCCGTCCGGAAGCGTCATCTCGGCCGCGATGGGCGCGCCGCCGTGCGGCTCTTCGAGATAGCGGGCGCGCGAACCGAACAGCGGGCCCCACTTTTTCGGGATCTTGCCGGTGCCAATGCGGTTGTCGCCGTCGATCAGCGCCCAGTCGCGGTCACCGGCCAGGCCACCGGGCGTGATGAGCGCGCGGTTCAGCTGCTCGCCCATCATCCCCTTTACGGGAAAGCGCCAGAGCGCGGAGACAGTGCCAGAACGGGTCATGCGCGGCATTGTACCAACGAAGAGCGCCGCCCGCGCGTGGATTGGGACGCGGCGAGCCGATATGATTGCCCCGTGCCAGCCGAAATCATCGACGGCAAAGCGATCGCCGAGCAGGTCCGGGCCGAAGTCGCCGAGCGCGCCGGACGCCTGCGCGAAGAGCACGGCGTCACCCCCGGGTTGGCGCTCGTCCTCGCCGGCGACAACGCCTCGTCGCTCTCCTACGTGCGCTCGAAGGGAAGCACGGCTGAGGAGGCCGGCCTCCTCTCGGAGCTGATCCACCTGCCCGGGGACACGCCTCAGGACGAGATCATCGCCCGCATCGCCGCGCTAAACGCCGACGCGCGCTTCCACGGCATCCTCGTCCAACTGCCGCTGCCGGAACAGATGCGAGAGGACGCCGTCATCGCCGCCATCGACCCGGCGAAGGACGCCGACGGTGTCACTCCGGCCAGCCTCGGCAAGCTGCTGCGGGGAGAGCCCACGACCTGGCCCGCCACGCCCGCCGGCATCGTTGAGCTCCTCGGCCGCACCGGCAATTCGCCGGGCGGCAAGCACGTCGTGATCTGCGGCCGCTCCAACATCGTCGGCAAGCCGCTCGCCGGCATCCTGATGCAGAAGAACGAGCGCGCCAACGCCACCGTCACGCTTTGCCACACGGCCACGAAGGCCCTGCCCGAATTTACCCGCCGCGCCGACATCCTCATCGCCGCGATGGGCGTCGCCGGAGCGATCACGGCGGACATGGTGAAGCCTGGCGCCGTCGTCATCGACGTCGGAAACAACTGGGTCGAGGATTCCAGCCGCAAGTCGGGGCGGCGCCTCGTCGGCGACGTGGACTACGAGCCGGTGCGCAAGATCGCCGGCGCGATCACGCCCGTGCCCGGCGGCGTCGGGCCGATGACCATCGCCATGTTGCTCTCCAACACTGTCTGGCTCGCCGAGCAGACCGCCGCCCGCTAGGCCGAGCGCTCGGCAACAAACACCGTCAACTCGGGATCGGCAGTATCCTTGCCCATCGACTCCAGCTCGCGAATCTCCGTGAGCCCGGCCGACCTCAGGATCTCGGCGTAGGTCTCGCTCGTGTACGCCTGCCACGTCGCCGCGTACCGCTCGACGCTTCCGGAATCCGCTTCGATGACGAACCAGCGGGAAATCGCCACCTCTGCCTCCTCATCCCAAAACGATTCCTCGAGCACCACGTGCGGGCCGTCCGACCAGAGGCCGGACGCCATCCCGTACCAGCGCTGCCCCGGATGGCCCCGGCGCTGTATCCCCTCGTACGGCGAGACCTCCAGCAGGAGCCGGCCACCAGACGCCAGGGCCGCCGCCGCACGCCGAACGATGTCTCGCGCCTCCTCCGGCCGGAAAACGTTCAGCTCGCCTGAGATCAGCATCACGAAGTCGTACGGGCCGCCGAACTCCGTCTGCCGCATGTCGCCCTCAATGACCGTCACCGGAAGGCCGTCACGCTCGGCGGTCTTCCGCGCGTGCGCCACGGACGCCGGCGAATAATCGACGCCCGTCAGCGTGTGGCCCAGGCGGACCATGCGCTCCATGTACAGACCAGGGCCGCAGCCGAGATCGAGCACGCGCGATGGCCGTCCAGCAAGCAGCTCCGCGTGGATCCACTCCACGTGTGCGTCTATCGTCTCCGTCCGGCGGCTGGCCGCGGCGTGCTCCTGCGAGAAGTGCTCCGCCAGCATGCGGCGGCTGAAGTCCGGATCGGACCAGGGGATCGTGTCGCCCTCGGCCCATGGCGCGGGTGGGACCGTCCGCGAGACGATGTCTTCGAGCTTCACGCGCCCCGCTGATCCGCCTGGGGTTCGGGGGCGTCGGCGATCATCGCGTTGGCACGGCGGTTCACGGTGAGCTGGAAGACGTCCGGCCGGGCGTAGTGGCCGGCCGCGTCGAGCCAGTAGCGCGAGCCAAGCTGACGTGAGGGATCGATCTCCGCGTAGAGGATCTCCTCCTTGGCGGCGACCGGACCGGCGATGATGTCGCCATCCGGACCGACGATCGCGCTGTTGCCGACGTTCACCCACTCGCCGTTCGGAGGGTAGAGGCTCTTGAACTCGTAGCGATCAGGTATCTCGTCGCGCCGCATGGCGATGCAGCAGCCGATGACGTACATGCGCCCTTCCTTCGCGACGTGACGCAGCGTCGCCACCCAGCTGTCAGCGCTGTCCCACGTCGCCGCCACGTAGATCTGCACGCCTTGCGCGTACATCGCGTAGCGAGCCAGCGGCATGTAGTTCTCCCAGCAGATGAGCCCGCCGAGCTTGCCGTACGGAGTGTCGAACACCTCCAGTGTGCTGCCATCGCCCGGCGTCCAGACCAGCCGCTCGGCCGCCGTCGGCATGAGCTTGCGGTGCACGCCCATCAGCTTGCCCTTGTCGTCGATGTAGACGAGCGTGTTGTAGACGCTGGTACCGCTGGCCCCGGCGTTTCGCTCGTTGACGCCGATGACGACGTAGCACTTGCTCTGCTTCGCCGCGCGGCATAGCTTGTCGACGTCAGGCCCCGGGACCGTCACCGACTGGTCCACGAGTTCCGCGTAGAGCTGGCTGTGCAGATCGGCCCTCATCGCCGGCGTAACCCAGACCCAGTCCGGGTACGACGGCACGAACGCCTCCGGGAACACAACCAGCTTCGCGCCGTTCTTCGCCGCCTCGGCCATCGTCTCGCAGGCCTTCTCGATCGTCGCCGCGCGGTCCATGAAGACGGGCGCGATCTGCGCGGCGGCGACGGTTGTCTTCTTGCTTCGTGGCATCATTCCTCCTCCGAAGACAGGATAGTCGTGGAGTGGGAGTGGTGGAAGGCCCGCGGGCGCGATGGGCGCGGCACCTGCCCAGGATGCACCCGTTTCCCCACGTGGTGCAGATACGATAGAATCCAGACGATTCCCTACTCAGAAGCGAGGAACGCCCCTATGAAGGAATACCCTGCGGACAGCATCCGCAACGTCGCCCTCGTCGGTCACTCCGGCACTGGCAAGACGACGCTCGCCGAATCGATGCTCTTTGCCGCCGGCGCCGTCACGCGCCTCGGCACCATCGAAGACCACACCACCACGAGCGACTGGGACCCGGACGAGCACAAGCGCAGCTTCAGCCTCAGCCTCTCGATCATTCCGCTTGAGTGGAACGACCACAAGATCAACATCATCGACACTCCCGGCTACATGGACTTCATGGGCGAAGTGAAGTGCGGCCTGCGCGCCGTCGAGACTGCCCTGATCGCGATCGACGCCGTGTCCAGCCTGCAGGTCGGGACTGAGTTTGCCTGGCGCTTCGCCAACGAGCTGGAGTTGCCGCGTGCCATCTTGGTCAACCGCATGGACCGCGACAACGCCGATTTCGAACGCTGCGTTGCCGACATCCAGTCGGCGTGGGGCAACAAGTGCCTGCCCGTGACCCTGCCCATCGGCTCCCAGTCGTCCTTCCAGGGAGTCGTCGACCTGCTGACGATGAAAGCGTACACCGGCGATAAGGGCGAGGAAGGCGCCATCCCCGACGACATGCAGGGCGCCGCCGACCAGGCGCGAGAGAAGCTCATTGAGGCCGCCGCCGAGACCGACGACACGCTCATCAACAAGTACCTGGAAGGCGAGGAGCTAGCGCCGGAGGAACTCTCCGCCGGCATCCGGGCAGGCATCGCCGCCGGCAGCCTCATCCCGATCTTCGCCGGCGCCGGGACCCGTGTGATGGGAGTGCGCCGCCTACTCACCGCAATCACCGACTATTTCCCCGCGCCCACACACCGCCCCGTCAAGGCCGGCGACAAAGAGCTGAAGACCGACGCCGCGGCCCCGCTGGCCGCGCTCGTCTTCAAGACAGCCGCCGACCCCTACGTCGGCCGACTCACCTACTTCCGCGTGCTCTCCGGCACGCTCGCGGGCGACTCTCACGTTTGGAACGTCACGAAGGGCTCCGACGAGCGCATCGGCACCGTCTACCACATCACCGGCAAGAACCAGGACCAGGTGCCGCGGATCATCGCCGGCGATATCGGCGCCGTCGCCAAGCTGGCCGATACGCAGACCGGCGACACGCTCTGCGAGAAGGGCAGCGAAACGAAGTTCGACCCGATCTCATTCCTCAGCCCCTCAGCCAGCGCCGCTGTTTCACCGAAGACCAAGGCCGACCTCGACAAGATGGGTACCGCCCTCCACCGCATCGTCGAGGAAGACCCGAGCCTGCGACTCGAACGTAACCCGGACACGGGCGAAATGATCCTATCCGGCCTCGGTGACTCGCATGTCGAGGTCAACCTGGAGCGTGTCAAGCGCAAGTTCGGCGTCGAGCTGGAAATGCACACACCGCGAGTGCCCTACCGGGAGACGATCCGCTCGAAGGCCCAGGCGGAATACACGCACAAGAAGCAGACCGGCGGCCACGGCCAGTTCGCACGCGTCGCGCTGGAGATCGGCCCGCTGCCGCGCGGCGGAGGCGTCCAGTTCGAAGACCGCATCGTCGGCGGCTCCGTGCCAAAGCAGTACATCAGCTCCGTGGAGAAGGGCGTCATAGAAGGCTCCCGGGAGGGCGTCCTCGCCCACTTCCCGATGGTGGACGCCAAGATCGTCCTCTACGACGGCAAGGAGCACCCGGTCGATTCGTCCGACATGGCGTTCAAGATCGCCGCCTCGATGGCCCTTCGCGAAGCGACGGAGGCCGCGCAGCCGATCCTCCTCGAGCCAATCATGGACATGCAGATCACAGTCCCCGAAGCCAACACGGGCGACGTCATCAGCGATCTCAACGGTAAGCGCGCCCGCGTCCAGGGGATGATCCCGTCAGGTGCGATGACGACGATCGAAGCCCAGGCGCCGCTACCGGAAGTGCAGCACTACTCCGCCGATATGCGTTCGCTGACGCAGGGCCGCGGCTTCTTCACGATCGAGTTTTCGCACTACGAAGAAGTCCCTTCGCACATGGCGCAGAAGGTCATCGAAGAGGCGAAGCGTGTCCGCGAAGAGGCGAAGGCTTAGCCGCTACCCGCGCGCCGAAATATCGGCGTCGACGATCTTCCACGCTCCGCCCACTTCCGACCAGCGCGCACGGACCGTGAACGACTCCGGCCCGATGTACTTCACGTCGTACCAGTAGTCGGCCCCCTCGCGGCTGTGGCCCAGGATCTCGTAGGAGTCAATCTGAAGCGCCGTGCCACCGCCGGCCTGCTCCTGTAGCTTCATCATCGGCTCCGGCATCAGGTCGTCCATGATCTTCGCGATGTCCATCGTCAGGATCGCCTTCGCGTGCGCGTCGACGACACCGTCGATCCCCTGATCCTGCGTCATCGGTCCCTCCTCGCCATCATTCCGCCGCGAATGCTAGGCACGCCCGGCGCGCCTGTCAACGCCGCTCACGGACCGGCATCGATCGGCTCGCCCAGCGAATCCAGCGTGCCATCGGCGTTGATCCGCATCACCTGCATCGCCTGGATCGCCGCATGGTCGTTCTCTCCGAACACGACATCTATCCCCGGCAGCAGCAACGAGGGGTGGAACCTGTCGAGCGATTCGGCGGCCGCCATCACCTCGCTCCGCGTCAGGTCCGGGCAGGCGCGCTCCAGCGTCTCGACCACCGTCTCCGCCAGCGACTGGCCGTAGATGCTCAGGCTGCTTGCGGGCGGTCCCCCATACGTCTCCATGATGCGCAGGTGCTCCACGACCGCGCTGTTGTTCTCGTCCTCAACAGCGCTCAGCAGATACGCCGTCGTCAGCACTCCGTCCAACTGCTCGAAACCCGCGATGATCGCCTCCGCCTCGGTCCCGCCGCCCAGCTCGCTCGCCAGGTTGCTCGGCTGATTGACGTAGCTGAGGAGGAACTGCGGATCGAAATCGCCGCCCCGGGCCGAAATGATCGCGTCGGCGCTGACGGCCGGCGTCGAGGCGAGGACGATAACTTCCGCGCCCGCGTCTAACACCGCGCTCATCTCCTGGCTAACGTCCTCATCGCCGACCGGGTACGGCTGCGAGAACAGAACGTCCTCCGCCGCGAACGCCTCCTCCAGCGCCGCCCGGTAGTCCTGGCCAAACTCGTCGTCCCGGTAGAGGAGCCCGACCCGCCGGCCCGGCAGGTTAACGGCGATGTAGGCGGCCAGCGCGCGCCCGTCCGAGCGGTAGTCCGGGATGAAGGCCGTCGTCCAGGGATACGTCGCGACATCGCCCCAGCCGCTCCAGCCGGTCGAGACGAACAGATCGGGGACACCGTCGGCGGTGTCGCCGTCGCCGTTCGGATCGTTCAAGAAGGCGGCCACGTCGCGGTGCGCCTGCGTGTTCAGCGCGCCGATGACGGCGAGCACGCCGTCTTCTGTCACGAGCTTCTGAGTCTGGGCCAGGGCGAGTTCCGAGAGGTACTCGTCGTCCTCCACGGTGAGCACGATCTGCCGCCCGCAGGCGCCGCCATCCTCCTGATTCACCTTCTCGAAGTATGCGGTCAGACCCAGGCTCACGGCGGCGTACGGAGTCTCACCGGCGCCGGCGACGTCGTTCGTCATGCCGAGGTGGATCTCCGTTTCCGTGACGCCCGTGCCGGACGTGCCGGGTGGCGCAGTCGGCATCGGGGTCAGAGTGGCGGGCGCGGGCGTAGGTTCATCGTCCCCGCCGCAGCCGGCAGCGACCATCGTGAAGGCCCCCACTATGGCGGGGAGCCAGAGCCATGCCATGGAACGCAAGGGTGGGTCGCTCCGATGGTAGTGGACTTACGGCCGTTCGTTCAAGAAGGCTCCAGTAGTTGGAGACCGAAGAGCGGGCACGCCCAGGGCGTGCCCGCTCTTCGTCTTAATCAGCTGTTCGTTTATCCGCCGGCGCTTATCGGCTCATCCACGAGCGGCTCCAGCACGCCGTCGGCCTGGATCTCGACCGGGATCAGCGACTGGATAGCCGCGTGGTCCGTGTCGGACATCGTCAGGTTGATCCCTGCGAGCATGATGGATGGATGGAAGTCAGTGACAGACTCCGCCGCCGCCATGATGCCGGCGCGGGTCATGTCGCCGTTGTCGCAAGCGATCTCGAGCGTTTCCACAGCCGTCTCGGCGATGGCCTGAGCGTAGACGGTGAGGTTCCCGACGGACGGACCGCCGTAATCCGCCATGATCCGCGTGTGCTCGACGATCGCTGGATCAGCGGCGTCGGCTACCGGGTCGAGCAGATAGTTGGTGGAGATCGCACCGGCGATCGCCTCGAACCCTGCCGCGACGCCCGCGTCGCCGCCCACCAGAGACGCCACCAGTCCGGCGGAGTTGACGTAGCTCATCACAACCTGAGGCGCCCAGTCGTTCTGCGCCATGTAAGCGAAGACCTTGGCCGTGAACTGCGGGATCGAGTACAGGAACAGAATATCCGGATCAGCGTTGCGCAGGTTGGCAAGCTGAGAAGTGATCTCTGTCGCCGTCGACTCGTAGCTTTCCTCGCCGTCGGCGACGATGTCGGCCTCGAACTCCGCGACGAACGCGTCACGTCCGGCCTTTCCGAAGTCGTCGTTCTGGTAGAGGATCGCTACCGTCTCGCCGGGGTTGTTGTCGTTGAGGAAGTTGGCGAGGATTGTCCCTTCGGACGTGTAGTCCGGGTTGAAGAGGATCGTCCAGGGAGCCGCGCTCGCATCCGCGAAGGCGTTGATGCCGGTCGCGATGAACAGGTCCGGGACGCCGTCGGAAGTGTCTCCATCGTCGTTCGGATCGTTGATGTACCCGTAGGATCCGAAGTTCGCCGCCGTGCCCAGGTTGCCGATGAAGGCAGCGATCTTTTCCTGGTCGATGAGCTTCTGCGCCACCTCGCGGGCGTCAGCCGGGCTGTACTTGTCGTCCTCCGCGACGTGCTTGATGTCGCGTTCGCAGACGCCGCCAAGCTCCGTGTTCACGTACTCGAAGTACGCCTCTATCGTCGGCACGATCGCCGTGCCGTAGGACGCGGCCGCGCCGCTCAGGGCGATGCTCTGGCCGAGCTTGATCTCGGTATCCGAGACCCCGACGTCGGTCAGTAGTTCACCCGGCGTCTCGGTCGCGCCGTCGGTCCCGGTCGGTGCGTCGGTCGGCGTGCCGGTGTCGTCGTCGTCGTCGTCATCGTTACAGGCGATCCCCACTGTCAGGGCCACGATGAGCAGCGCCGACAGCAATAACAAAGGCTTGAACATGTTTCCCATCTTTTGTCTCCTCTCGCCTAGATCATACGTCCGCTTGCCAGAATGCGGCGTCACATTCTGATCTCTTAATGTTTCCTGCGTCAATAGCAGAAGAGCGTTGTTATGGGTCTGCCTCCTCCCCGGAATCTGACTCGGAACTCCTCCGGTTGAACGGCGAATCCTCCCAGGCCCAGAGCACATCTTCTCTAACCTGTCCCAAACGGCTCCGGAGGCCGGCCGGAATGCCCTTCACCCCATCGATGATCCTGCCCGCCGGCGTCGCGATGAGACGATGATAGCTGCCCGCGACGCCAAAGGGCATCAGCAACACGACGAGGATCACGAGCGCCCCCTGTATCGCTCCAGGCGCCTTTTGCACGAAGTTATCCGGGAAGAGCGGTATCTCACCCAGAATGTCCGGACCGTCCGAAGGCAGGAGGACCAGCGCGAAGGCGCCGATGACAGCGCCCAGCAGCGAGGCCAGCCCACCGATCACGATCGCCGTCAAGAAGTTGATCGACGTTACGATATCCACGCTTTCCGGCGTCATCACGCCCAGCAGCTGCGTCAGAAGCGCGCCGGCAACGCCCGCGTAGAGCGCGCTGATCGTGAAGGCGGCGATCTTCACCCGCGCGACGTTGATGCCCATCGCGGCCGCCGCGACTTCGCTGTCCCTCACCGCCACGAACGCCCGGCCAAGCGGCCCACGCAGGATGCCCCAGGCGATGAGCATCATCACGATCGCCACGCCGACGCACAGGAGGTATAACCACTCGTCGCGCTCAAGCACGTCCCCAAGCCCCGGTGGTGGCGGCGGCCGCTTCACGAAGAGCCCCTGTGCGCCTCCGGTGAGGCCATCGTACTTGCGCAAGATCGCCGGCATGCTGATGGCGAGCGCCAGCGTCGCGATCGCTAAGTACGGACCCGAAAGCCGTAGCGCCGGGAAGCCGAGCGCGAAACCGGCGACACCGGAGACGACGGCCGCGGCGATGATCGTCGTCCAGAACGGCCAGGCTGCCCCGTCAACGAATCCGAGCTGTGACTGATCGTCCATCAGGATCGCCGACGTGTACGCGCCGATCAGTACAAAGGCGCCGTGGCCGAGCGAGATCTGCCCGTTGTACCCCGTGAGAATGTTCAGCCCCACCGCGACGATCACCCAGACGGCAACGCGGCTGAACTGGAACAGGCGGAAGTTCTCCAGCAGCCACGGCGCGGCGAGGAAGAACACGACCGCGACGGCGACCGCCAGTGCGATGCGGTAGCGCTGCGGAACGTAGTCCGCCGTCAAAAGGTTGGCGACGACGGCCGCCAGCAACACTCCGAACAGCTCGGTCACGAAGCCAACGCCAAGCACCAGACAGACCAGGAAGCCGACTGCCAGCACGGCCGCCGCGATCGCGCGCTGAACAACGCTGCCCAGCGGCTGCAGGCGAACGCCGACCGAGCAGGCAACCAGCAGACCGAAGAACAGCCAGATCGACATCTCCACGGCTTACACCCGCCTCGTCCGCACGTGACCGAACAGCCCGGCCGGCCGGAACAGCAGCACGATCACCAGCAACAGCAGCGTCAGCGGCAGCTTCATCTCGGGGCCAAGAATGTCGCTGGGCGTGTACGTCCCGAACAGGTTCTCCGCCACCCCGACGAAGAACCCGCCCACGATCGCTCCCGGCGGGCTGTCCAACCCGCCGAACACGGCCGCCGCGAACGCGTACAGGAGCACCGCCAGCATGAAGCTTGGGAAGAGGAACGTGATCGGCGCCACGAGCATGCCCACCAGCCCGCCGACCGCCCCCGCCAGCGCCCAACCCAGCATCAGCATCCGGCCAACGTTGATCCCCATGAGCCTGCTCGCGCCGGGGTTGTGGGCGGTGGCCCGCATCCCCAGGCCCAGCTTCGTGTAGTTGAAGAGCAGGTACAGCACCCCCATGATGGCCAGCGCGGCGACGAGGATGCCGATGCTGTGGGTCGTTACCCGCGCAACGCCAACGTCGACGCTGTTGAACTCGAACGGCGTCGAGAACACCTTTGGAAGCTCGCCCTGCGCCCAGATCCAGGTCGCAATCGAGTTCAAGAAGACGAACAGACCGAGCGTGACCACGACGACACTGAGCGGAGGTTTGTCCTCCACCGGCCGGATGATCGTCCGCTCGATGAAGCCGCCGAGCGCAAACCCCAGCGCAATGCCGATGAAGATCACCGTCCACGGCGGGAAGCCGGCAAGGGTCAGCGACCACATCGGGAACGTCACAAACATCGCCATCTCGCCCTGGGCGAAGTTGACGACGTCCGTCGAGCGGTAAATCAGCACGATCCCCAGCGCCAGCAGCGCATAGATGCTGCCCGTCGCCAGCCCGGATATGACCTGCTCGCCGAACAGCTCCGGGTCGTTCCACGGCGCCGGCGCCAGGAAGACTTCGATCATGCCGATCGCTCCCTGGATACGCTAGTAGCCGAGATACGCACGACGAACGTTTTCGTCCTCCTTAAGCTTGTCGCTCGCGTCTTCGATGACGATGCGGCCCGTCTCCACGACGTAGCCGTACTCCGCGAACGAAAGGGCGCTCGTGGCGTCCTGCTCGACGAGGAGGATCGTGATCCCTTCTTCGCGGTTCACCTGGCGCAGTATGCGAAAGATGTCCCGCGAGACCAGCGGCGCCAGCCCCAGCGAAGGCTCGTCCAGCAGGAGGAGACGCGGCCGGCTCATCAGCCCGCGGGCGACCGCCAGCTGCTGTTGTTCACCGCCCGATAGTGATCCGGCGGGCTGCTCGCGGCGCTCCTCCAGGATCGGAAAGTACCCGTTGAGACGCTTGATGTCCGACCTGATCCCGTCACTGTCGTGGCGCGTGTAGGCGCCCAGCATCAGGTTCTCGTGGACTGTCATCTCATCGAACAGCTGGCGGCCCTCCGGCACGTGGGAGATGCCCATCGTCACGATCGCCTCCGCCGAGCGGCGGTCGATCCGCCGCCCGTCGAACTCGACACGACCGGCCGTCGGCCGCAAGAGACCCGACACAACGCGCAAGATCGTCGACTTGCCGGCGCCGTTCGGCCCCAGCAGGGTGACGACGCCGCCTTCCGGCACTTCGATCGTCACGCCGTGCAGCGCCTTCACCGGGCCGTAGGAGGCTTCGATGCCCTCAATCTTCAGCATCGAGCGGCCCCCCCAGGTACGCTTCAACTACAGCCGGGTCGTTCTGGACGTGCTCCGGCGTACCCTCGGAGATCTTCTTCCCGAAGTCGAGGACGACCACGCGGTCCGACACGCCCATCACCAGGTTCATGTGGTGCTCCACCAGCAGGACCGTGACGCCAAGGTCATCGCGGATCCGCCGGATCAGGTCGGCCAGGTCCTCCAGTTCGCCCTGCGTCAGGCCGGCCGCCGGCTCATCAAGCAGCACCAGGCTGGGCGCGGCGACGAGCGCCCGCGCGACGTCGACCCGCTTCTGAAGGCCGAACGGCAGAGAACCGGCCGGCGCCTTCCTCACCTCGCCAAGATCAAGGAAGTCGATGATCTCGTTAACGGCGTCTCGATGCGTGCGGTCTTCGACGCCCGTGAAGATCGAGACGAAGTATGCAAGCGGGTTCATGCGCCCGGCGCGGTTGTGGAGGCCAATGAGAATGTTGTCCTCCACGGTCATCGTCTTGAACAACTCGGCGTGCTGGAAGGTGCGGCCGATGCCGGCGCTTGTAAGAGCGTCCGGCGCCAGCCGCAGGACGTCCACCCCACCGAACTTGATCTCGCCTTCCTCGGGAGTATAGAAGCGAGATATGCAGTTGAAGACGGTAGTCTTGCCGGCGCCGTTGGGACCGATGAGGCCGACGATCTCGCCCGCCTTTACGGTGAGCGAGACTCCATCGAGGGCAACGATGCCCCCGAACTTCTTGGCTAGTCCGGCGACGTTGAGGTCGGCCAAGTCACGTCACCAACTTATCGTCTCAACCTCCACTTGGTCACCATTGCGGAACAGTGTCCCCCTGCGTAAAGCTGCCTGTCAACGCTCTGGGAAGCGCGATTCGTGGATAGTGCAGAGTGAACTAGCGCCGCAGCCTGGCGATGGGCCCAAGCACTTTCGCCAGCACCCTCGAGATGAACCCGGGCCGCGCGTCGCCTTCGCGCCACATCCGCTCCGCGTGCACGACCATCCACGCATCGTCGCGCCGCTGCCAGCGGCTGCGGACGACGAAAAATTCGTCACGCTGAAAATAGTGGACGTCGATCGTGTACGCGCCGCCGCCGCCCGCCACCGCACCGACGTCGAAGCGGTTGACGCGCGGCGGCATACCCTTCGCCGAGGCGCGGAGGCTGTCCGTCGCCTCTGGCGTCAGGTACTTCGCGTAGCCCTGAATGCTCATCTCGACGCGCGCCTGCGCCTGATCCTCCACGGAGGCGCGCAGGTCTTCGGGAAGCTCCGCCATACGCGGTAGCTTAGCGGTGGCGCCGGGTCACGGCAAGGCGCTCAGCCGTCGGAGTTCAACAACCGCACGAAGCGGTGCTTGCCGGCGCGGATGATCATCCCGTCCCGCAGGGGGATGCGCAGCTCTTCGGCCACTTCTCCGTCCACTTCGACCGCGCGCTGCTTGAAGAGACGGCTTCCGTCGGAGACGCTCTCGGTCAGGCCGAGTTCAACAAGCAACGTCGGAATCCGCACCGTTCCACCGGCCGTGAGGGCGCTGAAGGACAGCCTTCTCTCCGGCACCTCAGCGGGCAACTCTCGCTTGCTGAACGTGCGCTCGAAGAACTCCTCCGCCTCCTCGGCGGCGGTCGCGTCGTGGAACTGCGCCACCAGCTCGTGGGCCAGGCGCTTCTTCGCTTCCATCGGGTTGCCGGTGCGCTCCTCCACCATCCCGCGCACGTCCGCGATGTCGCTGTCCGG